>CAVZAE010000007.1:0-269528 GCA_963773195.1 uncultured beta proteobacterium | reverse complement strand
AGGAGATCTTGCCCAACTTAGTCAGGCGGTGCTTTAAAGCCGAGCGGCCCAATGCTTGCTGGCTTAGCGATGTGACCTACATCCCAACACGCGAGGGCTGGCTATACCTGGCAGCGGTTCTGGATGTGTACTCCCGGGCGATTGTGGGTGGGCCATGAGCCATACGCTGGGAGGCCAGTTGGCTACTGACGCGCTCGCTATGGCAATTTCCAGACGTGGGGTTCCGAGTCGTGCACTCCGATCTCAGGCTCAACCTACGCAACCTCGATATACCTGGACCTCATCCGGAAGCACGGCATTCGACAGAGGATCAGCCGCAAGGGAAATTGCTGGGACACTCAGCCTAAAGATTAGCTTGAACGTACGGCCCAGTCTGACTCGTGCTGGGATTGGCTCAGTGCCTTTGCGTTGACCTGTCAGGATGGGGTCCGGAAGACCTTCCTTGGCATTGCCAGGCGCCCATCGGCTCGGTGACCTGATAGGAGCTTTGTTCTGGGCATCGTGAGTGTCCCTGTCCCTGCGATTGGGGGTTGGCAACGCTTGGCCACGCATTCAAGAGAACTGCATGAGCCTCCCCACGGAAGGGCACGAGAGTCATTCTCGGTGTTGATACGCATCTCGACATGCATGTGGCGGTCGTGATCGACGTAGTCGGTCGCATCGTCGCGACACATTCGTTTCCAACGACCGCCCGTGGATATGAACAATTGGTCGAATGGGCGGACTCGTTGCGGTCGACTCAGCCGCGCTCGGCGTTGTCGAGGTAACCGGCACCTACGGCGCGGGGCTGGCTCGGCACATGCAAGAAGCGCGGCGTAAAGGTGCTCGAAGATCAATCGTCCAGGATCGCGTCCGCGCCGAAGGCTGCGCAGGCAAGAAAGAGCGATCCCCACCGATGCCGAGACGGAGTGCGGTAGCCTCGCCGGGGACGCCAATGCGATCCCGAAGACGAGGCGCCGGCGTCCCGTGGAAGCCATGCGCGCGGTCACCATGGCGCGGCGTAGTGCGGTGAAGGCAAAAACGCAAGCCATAAATCAATTGCGCGCCCTCTTGGTGACCGCCCCGGAGGAGATCCGCGTCATGCTCGGAGCCCATCAAACCGGAACACTCGTATCGCTCGATGCGCGCGACTTCAGTCGCTGGGCGACACGCCACTACTCAAGGCATTCGCCGACACGTTGCGTCTGCTTGCGGACGGTGGTTGAGCTTGGCGAAAGAGCTGCGCGAGCTGGACGCTGCGTCTAGAACCAGCTCCACCAAACGCGTAGGCCACCGACTTCTTGCACAATTCGGCGTCGGCCCGCAAACAGCCGCCACGTTGTTGGTAACTGCGGGTGACAATGCCGATCGGCTGCGCAGCGAAGCAGCCCTGGCCGCTTTGTGCGGCGTGAGCCCCTTGGAGGCATCCTCCGGGAAGAGATGCGCGACATCGCCCTCACGATCCCGTGGTGGTGATCGCGCGGCGAACAACGCGCTGTGGACGATCTCGATGGTGCGTATGCGCAGCGACCCGCGGACCCGTGCCTATGTTGCCCGCCGCACTGCTGAAGGTCGGTCGACGAAGGAAATCCAGCGATGCCTAAAGCGCTACATCGTGCGCGAACTCTATCCGCTGATCTTAGCCGACTTGGCGGATACCGTTCGTCGGCCCAATTGACATAGGAGCGTCAACGCGCCGATGGAAAGCTTCTTCCACTCCCTGAAGACAGAGCTTGTAATGCACTGCGACTACAAGAGCAGGGACCAAGCACGCACCAGCCTGTTCGACTACATGGAAGTCTTCTACAACCGCCAGCGCCGCCACTCCACCATCAACTACGTGGCTCCGCTAGCGTTCGAGGAATCAACCACCGCCTGATCGGACTGTCCACCGTTCGTGGGTAACTTCACTCTCGGCCACAAGCGGTCCTCCAGGCAACCCCTCGAAGCAGTCACTCGCCCACTCGAGGCGCCGTTCCGCCGAGGAGGTCGAGCGCTCTCGCCGCGACGCTAATGCGGCGGTGCTACCGAGCCGGCGTAAAACACATCGCACTTCCCGCCAAGAAGGCCTTTGGCTTGCCTCAGCAGCCTGAGTGCCGGCCCGGCAAGCGATGTCGCGACGCTGGGCTTTTCCACTTCCGGTTTGTCGAATGGGCCGCGAATTTTCTCCTGCGCCGTGGGGCACCCCTGTGCGTCGATCACCGCTACCGTCACTTCCTTGAAGCGTCCATTGACGAAATCCAACCCTCCCTTCAGGGCGACCCGATTCTCTTTCGTCGCCATGGCTACATCCTTAGCCTGCGCGACGCCGCGCTCAACGCGCCACTCGGAGACGAGCGTGCGAATCGCGCTGCTGCCAGCTGAATTCTGAAAAATAGCCGCAAAGTTGAATCCCTTCGTGACTGCCAGACCGAGGGGCCCGGCGAAGAATAGGGCACCCACATCGACCAAGTTGAAGTTTTGGCTGGACTGATAGCGCGCGAGCTCCTTGTCGATATCGCCGATTTCCAGTGTGAGATCGTGGCCACGAAGGGAAACGTCTCCCCCGGCCGACCGCACCATCGCATCCCTGGTCACTCCTTTCATCGAGAGGTCCGCGGAGAAGTCCATCGGCCCATCCCCCACAGTCCTTTGCGATAAGGTCCTGAAGGACTCCGCGAGGCGGAACGTCGACAGCGAGTAGTGGACATGGTACTCGGGGACGGAGCCGGAAAAATCGGCCCGTATATTGCCTGTCCCTAGTCCGCTAAAGACGTGCATCGTGATCGGATTGAGATCGAAAACTCCCTCCTTCGCGCCGATCGACAATTTCACATCGGACATGACGAGATCGCTTGTACGGATGGTCTCGCAGGCGAGCACCGCCGTGAAGGAAAGGCTACTCGCGGGCGTCGCGCTCTTCTGCTCCGAGCGCTGCATGTGGCTCACGTCCAGATCGCAGGAGTCTGCCTCGAAGCCTTTCCCGGATTGTCGATCCGTATAGAGGAGCGTTACGTCCGCCAGGGATACTTTCGTTGCGTCGGCGAACTGAACTGTCCTCTTGAGCTTCGACTGCGTTTCGAAGTTGAACTTTCCGTCGCGTTGCCGCTCAACCGTCATTCTGACGTGCTTCAACTCGATGCTGTCCATCCGGACTTCGCTGTGTAGCAGCGGAAAGAGTTCGATCCCAAGGCTGGCTTGCGCTGCCGACGCGACCTCCGAGCCATCGTTGCGGATCTGCACATCTTCCATCGAAACGTGGAAGCTCGGAAAGAACCCGACGCCCAGTCGGCCAGCAACGCTGACTTCCATTCCGAGGGCGTCGGAGACGAGGGTCTGCACCTGGCGCTTGGCATTCACTCCGAGAACCAGAAGCACTACCAACCCGATGAGCACAAGAACACCGAGCACTCCGCCGACAGCGAAGAGGATGCGCTTGCGTGAGTTTGACATTTCCGCCCCGTTCTTCGACGCAGTGGAAAGCGGATCAAGCCCAATTGTCGCGCAGAGGAGGACTTATGAAAATTGTGCCGGGCCTCGAGTTCGGCCTTCGACGCGCCCGAGCCGCCTCCCCACAGAACCTCTGTCCAATCACCCACCGACGACTGATCGCAGCCCCCTACCACGCGAGCGGTTTACTTCACCGCGGCCAAGCGGACGGTTGGCGTTATCGGGCATACGGCGGAGAAGGGTCGGAGTGAGCCGGTCGGACGAAGGTCGCTGACCGGCCAAGAGCGGCCGTACAGCGAAGTCACGGACAGCGGTCGCTCGATGGCGCTCGAGACCCATCTAACCGCGTTATGCCAAGGCTCGCTGCCGGATGCGCGGCAGAAGGCCGGGCATAAGCCGACGCATGGACGTTACACGAAGGCGGCGATTGCCGAGCGGCGCGAGTTCCGAGCGATGCTCCGCTTACTGCGTGTGTTAATTGACGGCGCGGTATGAGCCACAAATAGCAAGCCCCGCCGAATCGGGCCCGTGCCATGTTGACGCGGAATCGGTCACTGCTTATTTCGTCTTTGATCTCGCCGGTGGCCAGAGTTGAACCGGCGGCCTACCGCCTAGGAGGAGCGACCCTATCCGCTGGCCGGCGACCGACGCCGAGCGGCCCAGGTGGCGCATCGCCCGGCTTCTGGTAACGCGGCAGGTCGGTCAAAGCGGTGGTGGGTGTCCCGTCCTTCGTGCAACTATAGAGGTACGCTTGCTGGCTACGTTTGACGTTGATGCCGACGTGGTCCGTGTTCTTGTAGCTGTCCCCGCCGACGGCCTGCACTATCCAAACCATGTCCCCGCCACGAATAAGACGTACAACATCAGAGCACAGAGTTCGCTCGCCATGCTGGAGAACAAACGTACCTTGGCGCTCGTTCCGCACGAATTTGTGCAACAGCACTTCATCGACCTCGCCGAGGTTCGCGTTCCAGTGGATCGCGCTGATGCCATAGTGGTTCATCTTTGCCCCGTGCCCGGTTGTCGCGCCAGCGGTCGGAGTTGAACCGGCGGCCGAGCGTGCGACTACACGACGTCGTAACGCTTGCCGCGCTTCATCATGAAAGTGGCAATTGCCCGCTGACACTCGGCTTCGTAATCAATCGTGCGATAGTGACCTGCATGGTTCCGTGTCGAGCGCCATTCGCTATGACGGTTTCCATGCGGTTGCCTCCGCGCCCACCGCACTTTCGGAGCACTTCTCGAAGCGACGGGTCCTGTCGCATTTTTATGCCGTGCGATCAACCCACCTTGCGGCGACGAGATGCAGCAAGACCGGCGAGACCGAGGCCGAGCAGCGCGAGCGTGGCGGGTTCGGGAACCGTAACGCTGCCAGTAGCGCCTGACGCAAAACAAGCGGGGAGGCCGACCGTACCACAACCCGTTGGGAAGACGCCGCCGATGCTCACCGGGACGATATAAGTCATCGTGAAAATAATTGGGCCGTCCCCACCGATTAGCGATCCAACGAAAGCGAGTTGAAAGCCGAGATTGGTGCCCACGCCATTCGTGATCTGAAGCGTCACGACATTATTTAGTTCACTTACCTCGAAAAGATGATAGAAATTGATTGGGTGAATTGGGTCGGATGGAGTAAACACATCAATGTCGATGCTGGCCGGATCGATCTCGCCGCTGTCTGCTGCGAATGTGCCGTCGAAGGTCGTTCCGACGGGATTGGCGAATTGCCCCGAGACATGGAAGATCAGCAAGTTGGCGTGCGCGGCTCCACAAGCCAGCATCAGGCAAGTCAATATCAATCCCATCGTCTTACACATTGCCGCCCCCTTCTTTTATGCAGGTCGTCCTAGTAGATGACGATTTGTGCACCCAAGCAAATCGGGTTCCAATGCTACAACCACTTGATTTCATGCAAGATGTTTACAGCATGCCGAACAAGTTGTAAGCCACATCGACATCAAGCATTACTGCGGGATGCATGCAAATGAGTGAGTTGTGCGGCCGGTAATCGCCTGCGCGTAAGCCTGCTCGGTTGGTAGATTTCGCGCAGAATCGGCAGATCGTCGGGGTGCGGAAGTGAGCCGGGTTTTCGGAACCCGGCTGGCTTCCGCGACTCGACAGCCCGCCGGCTAGGGCGGGCCGACGCGGTATCGCTGGAGAATTGACAGCAGGCCTGAAGATGAAACCGCCAACCCGACACGCTGCCGATCTGGTGCCCGGACTGCCAGCGCGCGACCTATCAGTCGATACCGAAACTGCAGGCGAGGATTCGCATCTGCAGCGGCTGCGGCAAAGCGATCGAGATGACGCCCGAGTTCCTCGCGGCTGGAAAGCCTTCGCCCACTATGAACAGAATGCCAATCTCCTTGACCTCGGCGTCTGTGGAATGCGCGGCCGTCAACACGATACGGGGGAGATCAGCGTCCCGCTGCAGTACCGAACCCTCAGCGCGCATGCCCCTGGTTCGACGCGTGCTGTCTCCAAAGAGTAGCCGGGCCTGGTTGCATCCCTCCGCAACGGGTCTGTTTGCATCCCCGCACCCCCAACAAACAAGGGGAGCGACCGTCTGCTTTGGGTCGATGCGGTCGTTGGTGACAGTCTGCTATCGGCCAACTTCGGCCGCTCACGGTCGCAGCGACGATTTCCTGTTAGCAGCCGTCTCCAGCAAACCCAAGTAGTGGATGCGCGGCTATTTGAAACGACACGGCAGCCTTTGCACACAAATGACACGGCCGCCAAATGACGGCGGCCGTGTCATTTTACCGCGCGCAATCGTCTTGGCATGCGCGATGCGCGCGGTTCGGCAGCGCTCTCGCTACGGTGCGAGCAATAGCGCGCAGTTGCCGGGTTGCGCCGGCGTGGCAGAGATCGCGCCACCCTTCGGAACGCATTGGCTCGGAGGCAGCGGCGCATTGGTCTCGACATGCTTGACGAGCAGGTCGAACGCCCGTTGCGCGTGCGGCTGGATCAGGACGAGCTCGGGGAACGGCGTGACGTACGACTCGATATGGTTGCCGTTCTGTACTTCGTACAGCCGATACTGGGCGCTGCGCTCTTCATTGTTGCCCTTGCGCGATGCGTCGACGGCGTTCTCGTACGCGCGTGCCTGATGCTTGATCGGCAGCAGCGCATCCATCGTTCCCGCCACGGTGATCAGCGGCTTCTTGATCTTGCCCGTCGGTGTCACGGCGTCGACGGCGTGGAAAATTGCGGGCGTCATACGGGACAGATAGTCGTAATTGCCCACTCCCGACGTATACGTTGCGTACGTCGGGTCGAAGCGCAGCTGCCACTGGCACACGGTGGCTTCCCAGAAATCGTTGTAATAATTTCCCCAGAGCGAGGCCGTCTCGACGCCTGCAGCGTCGCGGTGGACGATGTCCGGCGGGAATCCGGCCGCGATGATGTTTTGCGCCGCTGTGCTGTCGGGATCAAAGTTCGACGCGGCGTAGCTCGGGTAATTCTTCACCCCTACCGGGAGATCGATCAGGATGTTGTTCGTCGGATCGACGTATGTGCCCTCCCAATCGACGCCGCCGTCGAACAGATTCGGCGCCTCTTCCATCGCACGACGCACCTGATATCCGCCATTCGAGGTACCAACCGCGTAGGTACGGCGCGCGAATGCGTTGTAGTTCGCCTTCAGCGCGCCTTGCGCAAGCTGTGCCGTCTGCAGCATGTACTGTGTCCATTGCGTGAACGGCTTCGGCGGGTCGACGTCGTAGAAATGCACCCACAGCAGCCGAAGAATGCCGCCCAGCGCACCGGGATTGACGCGGCACGAGTGCGGATCGGAGACCGGCTGATCGACCGAACCGAAATTGACGGCGTAGAAGTTCAGCACGCCCTTGTTCTGGGAAGCGTAGGCGTAACCCCTGGGCAGCACATAGTCGCTCCACGCAAAGTCGCCGTTGTATTCGCTGCGCGTGCCGGAAGCTCCGGCGACGACGAGCTTGCCGTTCCAGTCGTCCGGAAAGCGCAGGACGAAACGCGCCTGGTTCGTCGGGTCGTCAGCAAACCAGCCTTCGACCTGGATGCCGGGAACAGGTCCCAATGACGGTGTCGGACCGGTCGAGATCACCGCCCGGTCGGTGACGGGCGTGAAGGAGCCGAAGTTGGGCGGCAATCCAAGGACCGACACCCCCGGCAGCGTCGTTCCGTCCGCGAACGTAGTGATGGAATTGTTCGCTGGCGTCGTCAGCGAATTATTGGTGCGCAGTCCTCGCTGTGAAAACACATCACTGCGACCGCTTTGCCGATCAGGAACTGCTCGAGTGCAGGACACCCGGGTGCGGCGAACGCCGCCGCGGCCATGGCATTACTGCCAGCGCGGCGCAGAGCCGCTTAAAACGCTTTGCTGCCATTGTCAGACCCCCGTAAAGTTGATGTCGTCTCGTCGCCGATCGTTCGTCGGCGAATCTCGATGCGCGTCGTCGCGGTTGCTCGCTGATACATCAGCATCCGCGCGCAGCGCGCATGTTACACGATCGGTCGCTTGCTGCAAGGAAAGAACTCCAGCGCATCTGTGCAGTACCCTACGTTTTAGTGACCGACGAAAATGAACGGCCGCTTCACCGCCGGCGACGGTCAGCTTTGCGCAAAATCGGAAATCAGTGGTTTTAACAGCCCACTCGAAACCCCAGCACAAATGGCAGGTCCCCATTACCAATTCGAGCAACACCATCGGAACGGCGCACGCGGCATTCGTCGACTTGGCGCAAAGTGCAAAGCGCCAGTCGCCGGACGGCGAGTGATGCCAGCACTCTGTTGACTTGGCTACGGGTTGGGGGGGCCGGAGGAACGTCCCCTTCGCCGCCATCAAACGGCTGCTTGCCGGAAGCCCGACGGGCCGGAGTGGGTCGGTTGCCGACGTTAGTCGACGGCCGCTTCCGGCCAGAAGCGGACGAACCGGCTAAACTCCGGAATTGGCGCAAAGCGGACGTGCGAGTGGGAGTAGAGGGCTGGAGCTGCGATGGAAGACCCGGCGCGATTATATTCGGGCTCGGTACCGGCGCTTTACGACCGCTATCGAGGTCCGGTCTTCTTTGAGCCGTTTGCGCGCGACCTCGCTGATTGCCTGGCTGATCTCCGCGCGGGCAATCTGCTCGAAATCGCCGCGGGGACCGGCATCGTCACCCGCGTGCTCGCTCGCGTGCTCCCCGAAACGGTGTCGATAATCGCGAGCGACATAAATCAGGCAATGCTCGATTTCGCAGCAGCGCAACCAGGTCTTGCCCGGATCAGCTGGAGACACGCCGACGCGCTGGCGCTGCCGTTCGACGACGCGGCGTTCGATGCGGTCCTTTGCCAATTCGGCGTCATGTTCTTTCGCGACAGGGTGGCCGGCTATCGCGAAGCGCGGCGGGTGCTGAAGCCGGGCGGCCGTTTCGTCTTCGATGTCTGGGACCGGATCGAGAACAATGAATTCTGCCGGGTTGTGTGCGAGACCGTGGCTCGCCTGTTCCCGAACAACCCGCCCGATCTACTGGCGCGAATGCCATACGGCTATTTCGACACCGACTTGATCCGCGATGAGTTGGCACAGGCTGGATTTGACAAGATCGCGGTCGAAACCGTGAACCGGCAGAGTGTTGCGCCGTCGGCGCGCGATCTCGCGATCGGTTATTGCCAAGGGTCACCGCTGCGCAGCGAAATCGAAGAGCGCGATCCCAACCGTCTTGGTGAAGCGACGGATGCGGTGACCAAGGCTCTATTATCCCGGTTCGGCGCCGGGCCGATCACGGGGAAGATGCGTGCTCATTTCATCACCGCTGTTTAACCAGGACGAGTCTGCTCAGGCAATTGACGCCCAACCCGGCGGTCAACCGGACGCGCCGGGCTCCTGCCATTGCTTGACAAGGGTTGGCGCGGCGCGCCGGTTAGCTTGGTACATCGGGCGTCTGCTTTCAGATTCCGCTATGGCCGCTCAGGGTCGAGACCGGTCACCCGACGACAGGCGATCGCCGTCGTTGAAGCTTGCCCCGACAGTCATTCGGGCAAGATCGCAAGAAGTCAATCTCAGCGCACCGCGTCGATTGCCATCACACTCGCATCCTTGGCGCCAAGCCCTAGTGCAATGAGCCGATCCATCCGGGCTGCGACCGCAGGAAGTACTGCCATCGGTCGATCGCCAGCGGTCTCAAGCATCAGTCGCACGTCTTTGCGTGCCATCGCCAGCTCAAAACTCGCGGCGAAATTGCCTTTTGCCATGTTCCCGCCACGTCCTGCAACCATTGCGTTCAAATCGAGAAGGCCAAGCAACTTGATGGCATCCTCCGCGGCAACGCCGCTTGCTTGGGCCATAGTGAGAATGTCCGCCGTCACCGCCGCGATTCCAATGATCATCGCGTTCCCAAACAATTTGTTGACAGCAGCGATATCGGGGCGTTCGCCCATGTATTCGAGGCGTCCCGTCATCTTGGCAAGCGCCGCCTTCACATCTTCAAACAGAGCCGAAGGTCCTGCGACCATCATTGAACCCTGTGCATTTCGAGCTGCTGCCGGTCCCATGAAGACGGGGCAGTGCAGGTACTTCAAGCCTTCGGCGTTGAGACGTTGTGCTCGTTCGGCGGTCTGTGTCGGCAACGTCGTGCTGTGATCAATCAGGATCGTCTCTGGGGAGAGCCCGATGCGTGCGTTTGAAATCACCTCTTCAACTACCGCGTCATCTTTGAGCACAAGGTGCACTCTCGATGCGCCTCGAACCGCTTCGCTCGGTGTCGCGGCCGAGTTGACGCCGAACTGGGCGAGAGCCAGTACTTTGTCCGGTGAACGATTCCATGCAGTGACCGTATCACCTCGCTTGACGGCAGCCTCTGCGAATGCACTGCCTAGCAGACCCGTCCCGAGAAATGTTATGTTTGCCATGGTGGTAACCCTGACTGGGATGCGCTTCTGGAGCCCCGCTAATTAGTTCAAGTCGCGAGCTTGATGGTGGGTCGAAAGCGGTCGCTGGCGTCAGGCTGCTTACGACCAAGACGGGTCGTAGCGCCCGCCTTCCCGAAGTGGCCATTCGAGCACATCGCTTCGTCGGGCGGCGCGCGGCTGTCGCCAAGCGACGCTTGCATGAGGATTACCTTTGCAGGTTGTAGACCTCGAACGCGGTTTCCTGGGGCGAGGAGATGAAGCCGCCCCTAATGCCCTTGTCTAACGCCGGACGCAGGGTGCCGTCGCGGAACAGCTCCCAACTTTCCTTGGACTCGTGGATCGCCACGATCGTCCAGCCTCCGGTGGATGGGCCGGCCGCGTGAAAAACCTGACCCTTGGGGAGAACATTGCGTGCCGAATGCACCGCGGCGAGTACCGCCTCGTATTGCTCTTTCGTACCGCCCGAGAAGTGATGCACGATTGCATAAGCCATATCGTTCTCCAATCCACTGAGCGGGCACGACTCGTGCGCGCCGGGGGGGCGTCGACTTTACGCTGCACCGCCGATCCAGACAACTCGCGCCGGATTCTACATCGCGGTCGACAACAGCTTGGACGTGATTTTTTTGAACGTTCGCTCAGGGGACGATCGAACGGCCGGTCAGGGTCGCAGCGGTCGCTGACGACAGACTGCTAACGGCCACAACCGGCCGATGGCCAAGGGCCGCTTTGGTTCTGGCTACCTATCTGCGCAACTGCATCACCGGGCCGAGTTCGCGAGTCCCGCCTTGAGTTGCGCTGACCGCCTGGTGTCGGTCGCGTTTCGCACGGCAACGTGCTGCGTCACCACGGACTTCGGCCTTTCACGCGTAGAAGACATCCAGCGTCGGGAAGATACCTTTGCCCCGCACGCAATCCCAAAGGTAGATCGCAAAACCGGGGTCGCCGGTCCACAGGGAATACCGCATATGGCCGTGCCGTGCGGCGTCCTCCTCGGTCTGCGAGATTCCGTGCATGGCAAAGGCGCGGGCACGGTCCAGCCAAAGCGGGTCTCGCGTGCGCTGGTACAGCTTCAGGAACGCGTAGCCGTTGCCGCCGGTACCGTGGCAGAGGTTCGAACCCTTGGCCAACGGACCTGCGGCCCATACGGCGCGGCCCGCCGCCAACAGCAGGTCGTCCAGTTCGACGCCGGGAAAGTCGCCCAGGCAGATGACGAAACCCGGAGCCCCGTGGCAGAACTGCATCAGGGGCCGCGATGCACGATCGCCTGGCCGTACCAGGTGCGTCGGCCAGCTGACTTGATCGCCATCCCACACGGCTGTGCGTGTGATGGTGGTGGCGATGCAGGCCCGCCAAGCCGTCCAGGTCCCGTCGCGCAACAGGTGGCGTCCGCGGATCAGCGGCGATGCCGTGGCCACGAAACCGTGAACGGCATCGAGGTAGGTGGACTGCACGCCATACAGGTCCTGGGTCCAGTAATGGCAGCCGTGTTCGGGCGACCACAACAGCTGCGACCAGAGCTTGGCCGCCGTCTGCCTGAACAGGTCTGCCCAGCGTGCTTCACCGGTGCGCTCGTGCAAGAATAGCGCCGCCAGCAGGGTGCCAGGCGAGCCCCACATCAACTCGCGGGTCGGGTTCTCGAGGTTGCCGGCGACCAGCGCGGCTAGGCGGTCCGCACGCCCGGCGTCGGCCTGGTCACCATGGGCCAGCAGCTCGATGGGCGTGTCGCCCATCAGGAACGAGGCGAAGTCCTGGCTCCCGACTGAGTTCAGCCAAGCCCGGTTGCTGGTCAACAGGCGATCAAGGTCGTCGAGATAGCTGCGCGAAAGACTTGCAGCGCCCACCGCTTGCAGGTAGTGCAATGCCCAGATGACGCCGCAGGCGCCGAAGTACAGCGTGGTGGCAACATGATCTGGGTCTTGGTCGCCTTCCACGTCGCGTGGGTGGAGCGGCCAGTAGCGATCCGCCGAGAACCGATCTTCCGCGTCGCGGACGATTCGACGTATGGTTTCCCGGGCCAGACCTTCGTTCCAGGCCAGGGGCTGCAGCGCTTCGTGGCGTGCCGGGTCGTAAAGCATCGGTTTCTCATGAAGAAGCCCGACGCACAGGCTACCAAGTGCCGGGCCAATGACGGCTTCTGGGAAGGGAAACAGAACGATGGAGTGTCAATTGTGGGTCGGAAGCTGTCGTCGATGACCGACCGCTACCGGCCAGAAGCGGACATCACGTCAACCCTATTGCCGCTAGCGCGCGGCGAAGGATTTCTGCGCGGCAGTGTCGATGTCGAGGAAACGCCACACCTGGAGAAAATGCGGATTGCGTCGGTATCCATGCACCCAGGGGCGCGCGAGGGAGGTCCGGATCGCGTAAATCCGTAAACCCCACGGATTCCTCATTCCGACAATGCGCGACATGCGCTCGTACAGGCGCGCTCGCTCGTCATCGGTACGGGCGCGCTTGCTTTGTCGATACAACTCGTCGAACTCGGCGTTGCGAAAGCGCGCGAGGTTGTTTTGCCCGGCATTCGGTCCGTAGAGCGCGAGCATCATCGCATCGCCCGTTGTGGCGAAGTTGCCAACCATCCACACCTGCAACTGCCCCTCCCGCGCCATCTTGAGCAGGTCCGCCCATTTACGGTTGACGAACTCCACGCGCACGCCAATCGCCTGCATGTTCTTGCGGAAGAGATCGTCACGCTCGCGATCCTCCGGCGTGGTGCCAATCCTGAGCGTCAGCGGGCGTCCGTCGGGCTGCTCTCGCCAGCCGTCGCCGTCGCGATCGCGATAATCGAACTTCTCCAGGAGAGCCCGCGCCGCCGGCGGATCGTAAGGTGGGCGAATGTCGAGCCCGGCAACGTGACCATCCACGTCCGGCGGGATCGGCTGCGTGGCCGGTCGCCCCTGTCCGTTGCGCACGACCTGGATCTCTTGCGCGACATCGTAGGCCATCAGCACCGCCCGTCGCAGAGCGAGGCGCTCGGGAGCGTCGCCACCGACCACTGCATCGTCCATATTGAAATACAGATAGCCGACGTAGAGATCCGTGACGCGCTGCACGTCGATGCCTTGAGCGGCGTACGGGGATAGCAAGCGCCCCGAGGCATCGATCACTTTCGGGGCAAGCTCGAAAGGCAAGTCGAGAATATCGAGCGCACCACTGGCGAAAGCCAGCAGCTGCGGTTGCGGAGGCTCGATGATCGACAGCTCGATACGACCGATCTGCGGCAAGCGCTTGCCGGCCATGGACTTCGCCAGCGCCAGGCTTGCTGCATCGCCTCCCGACTGCGGTTCGGGAAAATACTCCTCGCGATAGTCCGGATTCGCGGCAAGCACAACCTTCTGGCCACGCCGCCATTCAGCGAGACGATACGGTCCAGTGCCTACGGGATGTTCCATCACCCGGCCGCTGGAGTCGCCGTACGCTTCAACGACCTCCCGTGCGACCGCTGACAACGCGACACCTGTCAGATACGGGAACAGAGTGTAGTCGGGCTCGACAAGCGTGATCTCGATTGTGTAGCGGTCTCGTGCTCGCAGTCCTGCGAGGTCGGCGTCGTAATCGAAGTGGTCGCTCTGCCGCGCTTTCTCGATCGCGGCATGTGCGCCCAACAATCGGTCGGCGAGGATTTCGGCATTGGGTGAGCGCACGCGCGGGTCGAGCAAACGCTTCCACGCGTAGATGTAGTCCTGCGCGGTCAACTCGCGCCCGCGACCTTTGAAGGCAGCATCGTCGCTGAAGCGGATTCCATGCTTGAGTCGGATAGTCCATCGCCGCCCGTCGTCGGAAATCTCCGGTGGGCCCGCAGCGGTCCTGGCGACGATGCGCGCGCCACCGTAGTAATCGTACTGGTAAAGCGCCTCGAAAATGGCACCGATTACAGTGAAAGAATAAGTGTCGCCCACTGCTTGGGGATCAAAGCCAGCCTCCTCGCCATCCATCGAGACCCGCAGGATCTTCGCGGGATCCGCGAAACTGGCCGCCCCCACGCCCTCGGGTCCTAGCGCCAAGAACAACGCGAGGGCTACCAGTAGCGCATGAAGGAGGCTCGCGGCAGCTCGCGTCAACGCCAATGTGAAATGTCGCGATACTAATACTGCACGTTCGCCGACATTACGATCTCCTCGCATCCGCTCCCCTCGCCCGAGACTGAATCTTGGCGGACTATAGTTGCAGCGTCAGGATTCCGCAATTACCGCGAATGACCGCTTCGGTCGAACTGCGACCGTCGACGAGTAGACCGAGTACGGCCAGGTCCAGACGGTCGCCCTAACGTCGGCTGGGCATTGCAGATGAGCTACTTCTTGGCTTTACTGCCATCACCCAACACTTCCTTAAATAGAAAACGCGGTAAGACAAGGCTGGCAACGACGGTGGCCAGCCAAATAATAAGGGTGGCCATAAACCAGGTGGCAATACTAGTGATACTCAGGCCATCCGTTACGAGCGTGGTCACAAACAGGCCAACGAACGTTGTTACAAGCGCGATACCGCCCAGCAGGTACGGCGCGTATTGACGAGCCATTTTGGTAATCAATGGCTCCAGAATCACCGTCGACGCGGTAAAAATACCAACCGCAACTACAAACGCCGAGCCATTGATGGTAAATCCCGTTAGAAGTATTGCTGCCGCCATCAGTGCAAGTGCGTTTGCCAAGAGCGTCATGGCCGCCTGAGCTAGAAACCTGAGCATCTGTACCTCCTCCTCTTGCCTTCAGTGTACCGCTTACTGCCTGTGTGGACTTGACGAGCCTGCGACGGGCCGGCGTCGACGCGCGGCAGGAAGTCCGTTTTCGGCCAGAACCAGACAGTCGGCGTCGCCGCCCAAATTGCCCGAGAGCATTCAACTAGTCCCTGTGCCACTGGGCTCGTGGGTGCAGCCCCGCAAGCGTGGAGTAGTATCTGAGTGTCGCGTTCAGTGGGAAAGGCACTATGCGCTCGGTAACCCTGCTGACTCGAATCTGACTCGCGGCGCTTGGCCCGCGCCGCGGTCTTCCCGTCCTCGGGCCGCAGGGGAATCATCATGAATCCGCCACTTCGCCATGCGACCGCCCTCGCCGTCGTCCTGTCGATCAACGCCGCGGTCGGATTCGGCGCAGCTATCGCCGCCGGTCAAAGATCGTTCGTATCGACGTCCGGTGTCGACAATCCGGCATGCTCGATCGCGGCGCCGTGTCGCACCTTCGCTGCCGCTATCACGGCGACGGGCGCATTGGGCGAGATCCTCGTGCTCGAGTCGGGCGGCTATGGTCCGGTAGCGATCGCGAAATCTGTTTCCATCATCGCGGCGCCCGGGGTTTACGCCGGCATCTCGGTGTCCTCCGGCCACGGTGTCACGATCGCCACAGCCGTCACCGATACCGTCGTGCTGCGCGGGCTTACGATCAACAACCAAGGGTCGACCGGCCGCGGCATCTACATCACCGGCGCCGGCGTCGTGCGTATCGAGGACGTCCATGTCGCGGGCTTCACCGTCGCGTCAGGCCTTTATGCGGGCCCTGCGGACGTCTTGCAGCTGCACGTCCGTCGCAGCGTATTCAGCAACAACTCTACGGGAATCGCGCTCAACGCTGTCGACAGCGGGACGGAAACGATGCAGATCAGCGCAACCTTCACCGACATCGAGGTCGCGAACAACGGCAATGGACTGAATGTGGGCAACAACACGGCGGCAACGCTATCGCACTCGGTCGTCGCCAACAACAGCGGTCGCGGAATCACGTCCAATCCGGCCGCCGGCCAAACCGCGACCGTGAACGTCGACGATTGCGAGATTGCCGGAAACAACCAGGCGATCTATCCGAGCGACGTCGCCGGCACGACGCTGCTGCAGATCAGCGGCAGCCGCATCGTGAGCAACGTCACCGGGATCGTGACCGGTACCCTGGGTTCGGCGACGCGGGTTGCCTACACGAGCATCGCAAACAATGCGTATGGCATCAACATTGTTCCCGGCACCGGGGTGATCGAATCGGCGGGGAACAACGTGCTTCGCGGCAATGCCAACTTTGAGCCAGTGCTGACAACATTCCCGCTGCGCTAGCGCGGCTGCGACGCGGATACCAGAACTACACGACAGATCAAGGAGGGGAAATCAACGAATTCCAGCGATTTTGCATATTCGGCCGGCGTGGCACTCACCATCGCCGCGGTTACGGCCCGGCACAGACCGCCAGCTTGAAGGGAGGGGGCAATGTCCGCGCATTCGCGTATCCGACCGAACCGTTGCTGGCTGGCAAGCCTTCTGTTCGCGCCCGCCCTCTCTGTCGCGACCCCGTTCGCCTACGTTTCGAGTAGCTCCCCGTACGACGTCTCGGTCATCGATACCGCGAGCAACAACATCGTCGCGACCGTGCCGCAGGGCGGCGGAGGAGTGATCGCGGCGAACGCCGCCGGGACTCGGGTCTATAGGCGGTGGTGGCGTAGTCGTTGCGCCGGGATACTCGCCACTCGTGCACTGATATAGATTCTCGTGCCTGGGCAGAGGCGTGTGCCGGCCAGTCGATAGCCGGTGGACGATCTCGCGCGAGGGGGTTGCAAACGGGCGGTAGTCGGCGTCGAATAGCCACCCCCCTGCCGCCCGCGCAATGAGGACGATGGGGCCTTTTGGCGTTCCATCAGGATCAGGGAGGTCCTCATGTCAATGCTGCGGTCTCGCCTTATCCGCGTTCCCATTCTTCTGCTGCTCGGTGCGCTTGCCGCATCCCACTCTCCGCAAGCGGCCCAGCTTGGGCCCGACTCGAGACTTCGATCATGAAACGTGCCTTGAAGTGGCTGGGCCTGGGTTTGACGGGACTCGTGCTGCTCGCGGGTGCGCTGTTCATCAACATCTGGTACTCCAAACCCCTTCGCATTGATTGGTTTTACGCTAGCGCATTCGCCAAGGCTGCTATTGACAGTCCAGAAATGCTGTCGTCCTTGCGCATTCTGCCGCGCTGGCTCGACTTCTACGGCAGCGATCTGGACGATGCCTCGCCGGCAGCGGACCAAAGGGCCGCCGATAGACAGCGGGATGCCTACTCGACGCTGCGGCGGTATGACCATTCGGCGCGCGACCGCGAAGCGCAACTGTCATACGACACGATGGAGTATTACCTCCGCCTCCAGGTGGAGGGCGATGTATGGCGCCACCACGACTTTCCGGTCAACCAGCTGTTTGGCATGCAAAGCGATCTGCCCAACTTCATGACCCAGGTGCACCAGGTCACCGACGTCGGTGAGGCGCGCGATTACATTGCGCGGCTGGACAAGTTTCCGCGCAAATTCGACCAGGTGATCGAGAGCTTGAAGCTGCGCGAGACCATGGGCGTCATCCCGCCGCAGTTCACGGTGGAGAAGGTGCTGATACAGATGCGCGGCTTCATCGCCAAGGCGCCGAAGGAGAACCCGCTGTACACGACCTTCAAGGACAAACTCGACAAAATCCCGCCGGATCGCATGGATGCGGCCACGCGCGAACGCCTGCTCGCGGACGTGGACGGTGCGATCCGCGGCAGCGTACTGCCGGCGTACCGGAAGCTGATCGGTTACATGTCGGCGCTCTTGCCCAAGGCCCAGGGCAACCATGGGGCCTGGCATCTGCCCGATGGCGACGCGTATTACGCATGGTGCGTGCGCCTGCATACGACGACCGACATGTCACCGCAGGAATACCACAATTTGGGACTGGCGGAGGTCGCGCGCGTCGCCGCCGAGATGGCCGTGATCCTCCAGTCCTTTGGATTGCACGAAGGCACCATAGGCATGCGTGTTCGGCAACTAGCCGCCGATCCCGGCCAGCTATATCCGAATACTGCTGAGGGCAAGCAGGCAATGTTGATGCGCTACAGGGTCCTCCTCGATGAAATGAACAAAGGATTGAACGACGCATTCGATGTTCGGCCGAGGCTGGGCATAGAAGTCAAGCCGGTGCCCGAGTTTGCCCAAGCCACGGCGCCCGCCGCGTACTACCAGCCGGGTTCCCTTGATGGGGCGCGGCCGGGTGTGTTCTACGCCAACATGCGTAATACCGTGGACACGCCGAAGTTTGCGATGGCCACGCTGGCTTATCACGAGGGCATTCCGGGTCATCATTTCCAGATTGAGATTGCGCAAGAGCTTGTCGACCTGCCCTTCTTCCGTCGCATACTCGGTTTCACCGCCTATGCCGAAGGGTGGGCGCTGTACGCCGAGCGCCTCGCGTGGGAATTGGGCTTCGAGAAGGACCCGTTGGACAATCTGGGCCGGTTACGAGACGAGATGATGCGATCGGTACGGCTTGTCGTGGACACCGGCATTCACTCGGAACGATGGACGCGCGAGCAAGCGATCGCCTACATGGTGGACAACACCGGAATGTCCGAGCCCGACGTGGAAGCCGAGGTCGAGCGCTACTTCGTCGATCCGGGCCAGGCTTTGTCATACAAGGCCGGTATGCTCGAGATCCTGGCACTGCGGGAGAAGGCGCGCGTGGCTTTGGGGCCGCGTTTTGATCTCAAGCAGTTCCACAACGAGGTGCTGACGCACGGCGCGCTGCCGCTTGCCGTGTTGCGCCGCGTAGTGAACGACTGGGTCGAGCGGCGCAAGTCCGAGTAGATGTGCGGACCGGTGTTAGCAACGCCGTGCGTGGGTAACGCCGCAGCTCCTCACCATCGGGGGAAATAAGCCGAGCGGCCATGGCTCTTACGGTCGAATTAGGGCCTTACATTCGAGGGCTCCGCGTCACGCCGCACGACCGATTCCGCCCAGTCGACAATAGACCGCAGTCGCGGGGCGAGGAGCTCGCGCGCCTGGTCGAAGCTCACCCAGCGCCATTCGTGATGCTCTGGACGGCCGAGCTCGAGACTTACCGGCAATTCAATGCGCTCGTTGCCTGTTTCAGCCATGTAAAAGCGCACGATCTTCCCACCGGCATAAGGCTCAGTCTCGCGAAAGGCGTGGCCCCAGATCAACGTCAAGTCGGTGAGTCCTGTCTCCTCGCGCGCCTCGCGAAGCGCCGCGGCCAATGGGTCCTCGCCCGGAGCGATGAGACCCTTGGGGAAGTCCCAGTTGCGAAACGCGCGGAGTAGAAGCGTTTGCCAACCCATCGCGACGCGTCGCAGCACGACGATGCCGGCGGAGCGCTTGGATTTCGCGGCCATCAGCTTCCCTCACCGCTGATGCAAAATCCTGTCGCATGAAACGTCATTGCAAAGACGTCTTTGTGATCGGACTGCCGGTGACGCTGTCGAGAATCGCGTTATCGCCGAAGCTAACGATCGACCCGTTGTTTGTAATGCCATTGAAGGACGATTGAACGCTTGTCTTCTCGAGCCACACGGTCGCTCCCGAAGTCACGTTGATGGACGTGTTGCTGCTCCCCAGAATCTTGCTGTCGAACAGCGCCCCGGAGACAATATTTACTCCGCTCGCCTCGACGCTAAGACCGATGCCGTTTTCGCCAATCACCGTCGATTCAATGGTCGAGAACTGAAACGCGGCGGTGCCCCCCGTGAGCCTGACACCATAGCCCATGGTGGTGAACCCATTGTTAACGATCTTGTCCCGGCTCAGCGTAAGCGTCAGCTGCCCGGAGCTGTCGCCGAACGTATACACGCCTGCGCCGGCGTTACCCGTGATCAGAGAGTCGGCGATCGCAATGTTGCCGTCGTGTAAAGGGACCACAGAAACGCCATTGCTGGCGAAACCCCGCACAGTGCAGTTGGCCATCGTCAGCGAGCCGCTGTTCGAGGTGAAAGCGACACCATTAGTGGCGGAGCCCCCACCGTCCAACGTCAGCCCCTTCAGGACCACTGCGCCTGATCCAGCGACGCTAATCGCGTTGCCGCTGGCAGCGAAAATCGCCGCCATGGCGGCACCGTCGTTGATGATCGAAATGGATTTCGAGATGGCGATCGGACCGTAACCCGCCGAGTCCTTCACGAAGATCGATCCGCCGTTGACGACGATATTGTCGTGCATGTATTGGAACGTGCGGCATGGCGTTGCTACAGGACCGCACGTCGGAGTGTCCGCACCCGCGCCGGAAACCCACGCCCGCTGCATCGTTGGGGCGGCAGTTGCCATAGTGGCTACGAGGCTCGCGGCCCCAACGAAAGCGCGGACAAGCCGGATGTCGACCATAGGATTCTCCAAAGGGTTGACGTTGCTGATCCCGGAACTCCCACCCCAACGTGCTCAAAGCAACTCGCGAGCAGCCGCAGACGGCGATGCGGCGACTTAACGGTGAAAGCGAAGCTGTTGGGCCCGAGCACCATATGCCCTCACCCCGGGGTTGCGGCAAGACACTCCGTTTCCCCGTTTATTAGGCTGCGCCGAGCGGGGAAATGGAACAAGGCGACTATTCACGGAACGTGCCTGACCGGGCAGGGTCAGCCATCCGGTGGTGCTGCGCTGCGCGAGTCGGCAGACTTTGGCCGCAGAACTGCTATCGGCCAGTTGCGGACATCAGCCGAACCCAAACACAGGGAAAGGGTTTCCGAAAACAGGCCTAGAATGGACCATTCGCCCTGCCCGGCTGGCGTACCACCGAGAGACTTTTGATTAAACGACTGATACTCGTCGCACTGCTTATTGCCGCCACGATTACACATGCGGCGGACCCCAATAAGCGCTGGCATGGCATCTTGCCTGAGGACGCGCCTGGCTTCGATCCGTCGGGGCCGACCAACACCTCGGCTGCAGCAGTCGTCGAGCTGATTTTTGATCGGCTTCTCACTTATGACTATCTCGCGAGGCCAGCCAAGCTTGTTCCCATGGCCGCGGAAACGATGCCCGCGATCTCGGACGACGGAAAGACGTGGACGGTCAAGCTTCGCAAGGGCATCACGTTTGCATCAGACCCGGCGTTCAAGGGCGCGCGTCGTGAGCTGACAGCGCAGGACGTCGTATATACGTTCATGCGCTTCATGGACCCGGCGCAGCGCTCGCCCTATCAGTTCATGATGCGGAACAAGCTGGTAGGGCTGGACGACCTGGCGCGCGCGGCAAAAAACGGCAAACTTGACTACGACGCCCGGATTCCCGGCATCGAAGCGCTCGACCGTTACACAGTCCAGTTCCGGCTGATCGCACCGGACTATCGGTTCGGATATCTCCTTGCGCACACGGCCACCGGCATCGTAGCGCGGGAGGCCGTAGAAGCGTACGGCATCGATGTCGGCCGGCATCCCGTCGGCACGGGCCCCTACCTGCTCAGCAGCTGGACCCCCGGCACCCGGGCCGTGCTCGACGCCAACCCGGACTATCGCGGCTTCGTGTGGGACTTCGCGCCCGGATCCGATCCCCGCGACGCGGAAATCGTGGCGCAGATGCGCGGCAAGCGCATGCCGCAAATCGGACACATCGAGCTGTCGGTCATCGAGGAGGACACGACGTACTGGCTCACCTTCCTTCGAGGCGACCTCGATGTGGTGAACCTGCTGCCGCGATTCCAGGCCACAGCGCTGATCGGCGACAAGCTGGCGCCCGATCTGGGGGCCAAGGGGATTTCGATCTATCGCGCCCCGCCGCCGGTCGTCAGCTACACGGCTTTCAATTTTCGCGACCCGATCGTTGGGGGATTTTCACCAGAGAAGCTCGCGTTGAGGCGTGCGATCGCCCTGGCGTACAACGGCGATGATCTCGTTCATGTGGTGTTCCATGACAACGCCGAGCGTGCGCAGATGCCCATCCCGCCGGGCGTGGCCGGACACGACCCGGCTTACCGCACTGGCAACGCTTACGATCCTGAGCTCGCGAACCAGCTTCTCGATCGCTTCGGATACAAGCGCGGCGCGGACGGTTTTCGCACGCTGCCCGACGGCAAGCCGCTCGAGCTCGTACGCAACTCATACACAGGCGGCACGGCTCGGGACGAAGACCTGCTCTGGCAGAAGTCGATGCAGAAAATCGGATTGCGCATCCGCATGGAAGTGCTGACGGGCGCCGAAACCGCCAAGCGATCCACCGCCTGCACGATGATGCTGTTTAGCTGGAGCTGGTTCGCCGACTATCCCGACGGCGAAAACTTCATGCAGCTGCTGTACGGACCGAACAGCAACGAAAGCAATCCGGGCTGCTATCGATCCGAAGCGTACGATCGCCTGTATCGACAGGCCGAGGCGCTGTCCGACGGCCCCGAGCGCAATCGTCTTTTCATCGCGATGAGCCGGCAGGTGGAAGCGGATACGGCGTGGGTGCTCGGCGTGTATCAACGCCGCATCGTCGTCCTGCAACCGTGGGTGCTCGGTCACAAGGCGCATCCGTTCTTGTACTCGGTCCTGCCGTACGTCGACGTCAAGCCGCACTAGCTACTCGACATTCGGAGTCGGACGCATCTCGGACGCCACGCCTCGACGATAGAGAAGACGTCTGTTTAGCGTCACGGCAGTCGTTGCTAACAGTCCCGCTGCTGGATACCTGCATGGCGTCGGATGCCGCTTGGCCCGCTTCAGCTTGCCCGGCCTTCACGCGCACAGTTCCTTGCGCACCGCGAATACTTTGTTCTCCGGTGAGTACGAAGAACGCTTCAGAGCCGCGATGACTGTGCACCGATGTCGTGCTACCTGGCGGTCCGCTGGCGTCGTTGACACGAAGCAAATAGGCCTGCGGCAGCGATTGCCTCTGCCGGCGAATTGAAGTTCTGTATCCGCCAAAAATGCGCGATGCGAATTACCAGTGGCCAACCAACGGCAGGTCGGTGGGAGTCATCGAGGGAAGAACAATGCGCACAGAGACACTAGAATTGTCATTGCTCAAGTAGAACTTGTTGTTGCTGGGCCGATAGAGACCCACCGTCGTGGTTCCGTTTCCGTCCCAGTCGCCGACCACCGGCAGGTCGCCCGGTGCGCCAAAGGGGACTGTGATGTCGACCGGGCCCACGCTATTGCTGTTGCGCAGGTAGAACGTGTTGGTGCTGGGCCGATAAACTCCGATCGTAGTGCTGAGGTTCCCGTCCCAGTCGCCGACCACCGGAAGATCGCCCGGTGCGCCGAAGGGTACGATGACGGCGACGCTCACGTTGTCATTGCTCAAGTAGAACGTGTTGTTGCTGGGGCGATAGACGCCACCCGTCGTGGTACCGTTTCCGTCCCAGTCGCCGACCACTGGAAGATCGCCCGGTGCGCCCAAGTTGAATGCGATGTCGACCGGGTCACCCACGCTATTCGTATTGCGCAGGTAGAACGCGTTGATGCTGGGGCGATAGACTCCTATGGTGGTATAGCCGTCGGCGTCCCAATCGCCGACCACCGGAAGATCTATGTTGAAACCGCCGAACGGAATGGGCCCCCCGCTCACTAGGTTGAAATGGTTCTCGTCGTACAGATAGAACGTGCTGGTGCTGGGGCGATAAAAACCGAGCTTGCTCAAAAACGTGTTGGTTGGCAGGCTCGTCGTTAGCGCGAGAAATTGAGGACCATTCAATCCGGTGGCCGGCCCGGAGATGGTGCGGATGGGGGCAGCGTTGCCGCCGGCCGTCAGGCTATAAACCGTGACGGAATTGTTGCCCTGATTCGTCACGAGCAGCTCGCCATGGACCTTGTCCACGACCAGGGTGCTGGGGCCATTCAAGCCCGTGGCCGCCCCGGAAATCGTCCGGATCGGCGCCGAGTCCCCGGTGGCCAAGCGGCCGTAGACCAGGATGGAATTGGCGGCGGTGTTTGCGACGAACAGTTCCTCCTGCGCCCGAGCGGCGCGCATACCGATCAGCAGGAACAGGCCGAACGCGACCGACCCAATCGCAGAGACGCGACGCGACATTTGATATCTCCCCTTGGATGCCGCCGATGGCGACGAGGGAGAGCATAGTCCTCCGAGCGCGGCCGTGCCAGCGTCTGACGATCGCGGGATTCGGATCGGAAGCGAGCGCGACCGCTATCACCGTGCATTGCCGCCTCATGCTGCAGTTTCAAGAAGCGGTCGTCGATGACACGCCGCTATCGGCCAACAGCGGCCATAGCGCCTTGTCCCCCAAGAGCAGACCTGCAGCCGCGCAGGGGCTCGTCAACGTAGCGCGAGCTCGAACGTCTGCCCGACCAGGTCCTTGCCGAAGCTCCGGTGGGTTTCTTCGCGCACAAGCCTGAAGCCGGCGTCTTCGTAGAGATGGCGCGCGGCGTCGAGCCCGGCATTGGTCCAAAGCATCACCTTGCGATAGCCGGCGCGCCGCGCGAATTCGATGCATTCGCCGACGAGGCGCCGGCCAATGCCGGAACCGCGCGCCGACGGCTCGACGAGCAACAGCCGAAGCT
This sequence comes from uncultured beta proteobacterium, assembly GCA_963773195.1. Lineage (GTDB taxonomy): Bacteria > Pseudomonadota > Gammaproteobacteria > Burkholderiales > Casimicrobiaceae > CAIWHR01. Next base: position 245,049 of record CAVZAE010000007.1, on the reverse strand, counting down.
GTGCTACGTAGCGGGAGCGTTGCACTAGGAACACCGAGCCGACGTTGTCTCCGTCGCGTTCGGCGATCCAGCAGGCTTCGCGAGCGGGATCGAAACGCCTGAGGAACCTTGCGGCGATTTCGGCGACCAGCGCCTCGAACGTCGCATCCCAGCCGTACTCCTCTGCGTAGAGCGCGCCATGGCGGGCGATCACCCATCCGATATCGCCAGGCCGGTGTGTCCGCAGCAGGTACGGCGTCGGGAGCGCTGACGCGTCGTCGAGTAACGACCGAATCGTGCCCATGGCAGCGATCACGCGGCGTTGCCCGTCGGCGGGAACTCGCGCAAGCAGCGCAGCGATTTCGTCGTGCGACGCACGGTCGAGCGGCGCGAACGCCTCGCGCCCCGCGGCGGTGAGCTTGAGATGAAGCCGGCGTGCGTCCGTGTCCGAGCGCGCCCTTCGGATCAGCCTCTTTGCCTCAAACCCGCGCAGGATGCGAGATAGGTAACCTGCATCCAGATCCAGGGCGATTTGCAGCTCTGATGCTGTCGGATTGGCGCCCGCATGCGCCAGCTCGTAGAGGACCCGCACCTCGGCGAGCGAGTGCTTGCTGCCGTAGAGGCGTGGACGCAGCACCCCGATCCGCCGCGTATAGAACCGATTGAAGCGGCGGACCGCTTCGATGCGAGTGTCCGGGGCGGAAAGTATCAACGACTGTCCCCCGCAAGGGATCGCAACATAGATTGATGACAATATCAACCGATTAGTTGCCTTTGTCAACTATTCTTCGAAACTTTGGCCTCGTGCCAGGTCGGAATCGAGCCAATAGCGGTCACACGTTGATGCAAACTTGAATTGGGTTGGCTACTGAGTTTTCCTGCGAGCCTCCTACTCTGCAGGCCAGTCAGCTGACCATCTGCAGCCGTGCATCGGTTCCGTCAATATGATCTAGTCCCCAGGCCTTGATCCGGGCCATTAGCGCACGGAGCGAACGTCCCTTCTCGGTCAATCGATACGCCTCTCTCCCGGCAATATCGTTGGACGGGTAGCGTTCGATAAGGCCATTGGAAGCAAGCCGGGCGAGACGCTCGGCAAGGATGTTGGTCGCGATTCTCTCCGGTGACGCGAGAAACTCCTTGAAGTGCGACTTGCCGCTCATCAAGTCCCGAACTATCAGCAGGGTCCACTTGTCGCCCAAAAGGTCCAAGGTGCATGCGACCGGGCAAACCGAGCGACGGTTCTCGCTTTGAGCCCGGCTCGCCTTGTTTCGTGGGCGGGCGGCTCCCTGCCTAGCGCGTGGCAATGACGCTCCTGAGCGATGGCCGTCGGCGAGCAGGTCTTTGCTTTCCATGGCTTGACTTTATCCGAAAGACTTGCATAATGCAAGTGTGCACTTGCGCTTTGCAAGTTGCGGCCCTCGCTGCGTTGCAGCGGGAGGGTATTGGCCTGGCGCAAGTCATGCGCAGCGTGGTTGCGCCAGGTTGCGCGTCACTCACTGGTCACAAGGACGTTTTATTTGGAGTCTTGTATGGAATCCACCAGAAACCTTGCCACGCTACTCCCCTTTGCCGCGAGCGTTACCTTCGGCCTGCTCGCGTGGGCTGCAGTTTGTCTTACCTATGTCTGGCCGCGCATGCGCGACCTCCCCCTTCACGTCGCGGTACGGCCCATTCTGCATCTACACTTGTTCCGGTATATAGGTTTGGCCTTCATCGTGCCGGGCGTCGTCGGTCCAAATCTGCAGGCGGCGTTCGCTGTGCCCGCGGCGTACGGCGATCTCGTTGCAATGGCGTTGGCGTGGGTGGCTTTGATGATCGGGGACAAGCCGCTATTCGCGCATCGCGATTTGGGCATTCAGCGTGTGGGGGTTTTCAGACCTGTTGTTCGCGTTCTACCAAGGCACGCTCGGCGTAGGCATCGAGCCGGCGTCGCTCGGTGCTGCCTGGTTTATCCCGACTGTAGCCGTTCCTCTCTTGCTATGGACCCATGTGCTGGTGTTCGCAATGTTGCTGCGTACTTCCTGGTCCGCTAGTTTCCGAGCACCGGCGGCGCAGTAACTACGGCTGGAACATGAGTTGAAGTGCATCCCGAATGACCGCCTCGGGTCGATAGCGCTCGTTTGTGACGGGCCGCTATCGGCCACTTCCAGACGATTGCTCTCACATTTCCATTTTCCGGGAAGCAGTCGTTGACGAAGCGGCCGGCGGCGGAATTTGCCATCCCTTTCAGATCGTGCCGACATTGTTCACGTCGCCGCACGCGGGCCCTTGGCCGTTCTGCCGCACGAGATTGTTGCCCGCGGATTCGATGAGGCCGCCTAGCTGCGTGCGGAGCCCACAAAGCCTACTCAGCGTCGATGTACTTTCCATAAGGACGATCGTTTCCAGCGATAGCCTCAATACCGCTTTGGCCACTCTGGCTCGCGAGCGACTGGCTGATTGTCATGATAGCGTCGGTCGTGGATATGCCGCTCCCGTCAACCGTGAATCCTTCGCCATTGCCGATACTGGTGCAGCGCTCGCATGTAAAAAACCCCCGATGTCCTCGTGGGATGTGGAGAGAGAATCCCTCCACAAGGTTCTGCGAGGTCACGGTGTCCCGCGCAAGCACGGACCCAGCCGCCACCCACACGCCGAATTGCCCGCCGGAAACGACCGCGCCCGCTATCGAGAGCCGCGTGCTGTCGCCCTGGGTGACGGCGATTCCGCCACTAAGGTTATGGCGAATGATGCTGTTCGAGATATTGACCGTCGGCTTGCCGGTCAAAGGCGCGATCTCGACTCCCCAAGAGCCCATGTCCGAGATCTCACAACTCTCGATGTTGACGATGCCTCCGTCGAACACGAAGACCCCGGATAGGCTCGACGTAGTTTGCCCATTGATCGTGAGTCCACGCAATGTCACGTCGCCCGAATTGATGTAGATGCCGTTGCTCGAGCCGAGCACGCTGATGCCCGCGTAGACACCCGGCGCGGCGATAATCGACACCGATCGGTTGATCGAGACCACGCCATAACCGGCCGAGTCGAGCACGATCACCTCGCCGCCGTCGTTCGTGGCGCCGATGGCCTCGCCGAACGCGCGGCATGGCTTCGTAATCGAGCAATTGAACACGGTATTGGCGGGCGACCTGTACGACGCGACGAACGTCCTCTGGGCAGTCGCCATGGCACCCGCGGAAGTTACGACAGACAGGACAAACGCGATCGCTAGGTTGCAACGAAGCATTTGAGCCCTCCCAGGGCGGGGCCGCCGGCGGGCGGCGGGTCGGTGCCCTATCAACTTGCCCCGTCGGATTTCAGAATTCGCAGCCGGGTGGTGCGGGACCGATTCGTGTGAGGGCAATGGTTCCGGAGCTGCGGCTGGAGCTTCCGCCGGTGAAGTTGAAATTGAACGTCGCGGTCGAACAACTCTGGAAGGCGATGGTTCCGGTTCCCACCTTGGTGCTGGTCGGGGCAGGGCCCGTCGGATCGTCGAACACCCCCCCGATGGTTTCGAAAATATCCATCGGAATCGAACGCGAGCCGGGCGCGAATATGCCCGACGCCGTGTACCAGCGCTGTCCGGCCGCCCCGGCGCTCGCGCCGGCGGGCGCGTAGGTGTACCAAGGAACGAAGACCGAGCCGTTGAGCGGGTTGACCTCGACAACGAATCCCTGGCCCGATGTCGCGGAGTTGTACCAATTGCTCGAAAAAGTGAAATCTGCATTGGTAGGACGCGCGCTCGTCGTGGAGCACGTCACATTCTGCGCGATGCGCGTCAACGGTATGGTTCCCGTGCGGCCCGAACCGTCGGTGAAATTGTAGGACAATTGACCGCTGGTACACGACGCGAAGCTCAGCGTCGCCGTCCCGACCGGAATACCATTCGTGATCGGCGGAGCATTGAAATTGCCGCCGGTGTTCTGATAGATCGTCAGCGAAGCATTAGGCTGTCCGCTCACTACGTTGCCGCTGAGGGTGTACCAGCGCTGGCGATTCGCTCCACCGGCGACGGTGTCGAAGGTGAACCAGCTCACCTGAACGGAACCCGTTCCGGCAGCAGCCAGGTCGGGAAACACTTCGATTTGAAACCCCTGTCCATTTGTCGCCGGCTCGTACCACGATCCGGTCAGGCCGTGCTGGTTCAGCTCGACAGCTGGCGCCGTTCCGGGGGGTGTGAAGCCCCGAACAGCGACGACGCGGTTGGTGGCGCCGCCGCAGCCGCACGTCGAGAACAGGAAGTCGCCGGTCAGCGGATCGATCGCGGCACCTTCGGCGCCGTCCAGTCCCGCGATGAATGTCCGTCGCGATCCGGTCTCCGGATTGCCGTTCGCGTCGATCGTGTACGCCGCCACGTTCCCGGCCGAATACTCCGTGACGAGCATGCTCTGGCTTCCGAACAGCGGCGAGCCAAGCGGGACGTAGGCGAAACCCTCGGGTCCGCCGCCGAGGGTCGCCACCTGTGTTGCGCCGGTGAGATTGTACGTGCCGCTGCCGTCGGCGGCGTGTGTCACCGTATAGAACTGTCCGCCGTCCCAGCTCGATACCTTGAGCTGGCCGGCGCCGTTGTGGCCGGTCGGCACGAAGTTCAGCGCGCCGGTGGAGTACGCGATGCCGAGCGGTCCGAGCGCAACCACTTTGTCGTCCGCGTTGGAGCCCGGTTTCACTTGCGCCACCGCGTTCGATCCGTATTGCGAATAGAACAGGACGCCGCCGGGACCGTAGGCGATGCCGCCGTCGTTGTTGGCGCCGAATCCACGCAGGACGGGCGTGCCGAACGCGACGATGTGGTTTCCCGCTTCTCGAACGACGGGCACTTCGTAGAATCGCCCCGAGGCTTCGGTCGATGCGCCGCCGATGATCAGCGCGTTCGGATCGCCGGCCTTGAAGATCAGCCCTCCGTAGTGGATCGGCACGCCGGCGATAGGCAGATTCGTAAGCGAGTAGCTGCCTGAGTAGAACGGGTCGATCGTCTGCGCGCCCGTGGACGCGCAAAGGAACGCCAACGGGAACAACAACGAAAGCGTGGCGCGTGAGACCCGGCGGATTCGCATGGGCTTCCCCTTGCTTGGCACCGCCCGCCCAATCTACGCCGGCCCCCCCGGAGACGTCAACGGCCCCCACCGCGCCTCGGTGCGTCGCAGACGACCGGCCCCGTCGCGTCGCTCTGCGCGCGTTGCCGGCGAGCGATCGGAACCGCGTTCAACGTGCTCTAGCGTCCGCGCTCGGACGTACGAAAGCGGAACGCACGAACGTCGAAGTCCCCGGCAGCGCGTTTGCGGAACGACCATGCTTCGGTTACCTTGACTATCATCGACACTTCTGAACGCGGAAGGGCGCAGCCATGCCGGCAAAGCATTCGGTAGCGGTCCTCGGCGGCGGTGTAGGTGGACTCAGCGCGGCACATGAGCTCGCCGAACGCGGGTTTGCGGTAACGGTGTACGAGCGCAATTCCGCCTTTGGCGGCAAGGCGCGCAGCCTTTCCGTCGTCGGCAGCGGAATCGGTGGGCGCAAGGACCTGCCGGGAGAGCACGGTTTCCGCTTCTTCCCGGGGTTCTACAAGCATGTCACCGACACCATGAGTCGAATCCCGTTCGGAGTACACGGCGGCAACTGTCGTGACAATCTCGTGCAGGCGACGCGGATCCTGCTTGCGCGCGAAGGCAAGCTCGATCCGGTCTGGGTCGCTCGATTTCCCGAGACGCTCGACGATTTCCGGACTGCCTTTCTGGCCCTGTTCGACAATCTCGACATTCCGCATCACGAGGTGCTGTACTTCGTCACGCGACTGCTGGCGCTTGCGACAAGTTGCGAGGAGCGCTACGAGCGGGACTACGAACAGATCGCCTTCTGGGACTTCATCGAAGCGGATACTCGATCCGAGAACTATCGCAAATACCTCGGGCAGGGGCTGACCCGTTCGCTCGTCGCCATGCGCGCCGAGGAGAGCAGCACGCGTACCGTGGGTCGCATCCTGCTGCAGCTCTTTTACGGCATCCTCGTACCCGGGCGGGTGTTCGATCGCCTGCTAAACGGGCCGACGAACGACGTGTGGATCGATCCATGGCGAAAGCACTTGACCGAACACCTGGGCGTGACGCTCGTTCCGAGCGCGACCGTGCGCGCGTTCAACCTGACGGGCGATCGGATTCGCAGTGTCTCGGTCGAGCGCAACGGACACGTCGAAGAGGTGACCGCGGATTTCCATGTCGCGGCACTGCCGGTGGAGATCATGCAAGGACTGGTCACGCCCGAGCTGATCCGAGCGGCACCGTCGCTTGCGCGGCTCGGCGAGCTTCGCACGGAATGGATGAACGGCATCCAGTTCTATCTCGAAACCGACGAGCCGCTCACCGACGGGCACGCGATCTACCTCGACTCGAACTGGGCGCTCACGTCGATCTCGCAGCGTCAATTCTGGCGCGGCTACGATCTCTCAGAGTACGGCAACGGACGCGTAGGCGGAATTCTCTCGGTCGACATCTCGAACTGGACCGCGTCCGGGACTCTCAACGGGAAGCCGGCAACAGCCGCTACATCACGCGAGGAGATCAAGAACGAAGTCTGGGCCCAGCTCAAGGCCGCGCTCAATGCACCAGGCCGTGCGCAGCTCGAAGACGGCAATCTGCTCGCCTGGTTCCTCGATCCGGACATACAGCTCCCCAATCCAGGAACCGTAACGAACCTCGAGCCGTTGCTCATCAATCATGTCGGATCGCTGGCCGCGCGGCCCGAAGCGTATACCGAGATCGGCAACCTGTTCCTGGCCGCCGACTACGTACGTACCCACACCGACCTTGCCACGATGGAGGCGGCGAACGAGGCGGCGCGGCGGGCGACGAACGCCATCCTCGCCGTGTCCGGCGTCGCCGCGCCGCCATGCGATCTCTGGGAGTTCGACATTCCTATCGCCATGCGCAACGCGCAGCGCCTTGACGAAGTACGCTTTCGAATGGGTCTGCCCAACTTATTCGCGTTCTCGCCCGGTAGCTGAAATCCGCACTTCCGGAAATTAGTTCTTTGGCGCTTCTCCCGTTCTGACGTCACGTGACTCTTGGCGGCCACTCTGCTTGGTGTCGCGCTTATCCTGACGGCATTGGGAATTATTCTTTTGGTTCGCTGCCTTGCAGTCGACCTTCTCCTTCCGCGCATCCTGCTTACTATCCTGTTTGGTGTCTCGCGCATCGCGGCGTTCCTGTGCGTTCTCCGTTGCGTATCCCGGAGTTGTCACCATCAAGAGACCCGATGCGATCACGAGGGACTTGGCAACTGCCCAAAACCAGCTCTTTCGCCTATTCATTTGTTACTCCTATCGATAAGTAGATCGGTAACGGCGCCTTCTTCGCCGCCGTCACTCAAGGGGCTAAACCGAATTCGTAGGGGCGCGTGACAGTTCAGCACTATACGTCACGCGGAGGGGCGACTAATCGTCCGCTTTGGCACCGGTGCCTACGACTGCTCCGGGTCGATTGCGATCGCTGACGAAGGCTGCCAACGGCACAATCGGGCGTAGTGTCTGCCCCCACGATGCGGCCACTCGAGGTGGCGGCATTGCAGTTAGGGCCTGTACGATATGGAATGACCGTGGCGACCTCAGCCGGGGGCGCCTGCCCATTGTTGCGGAATCCGGCAGCGATCCGCAGAATGGGCTTCCGTTAGGCCTGACCTCGACGATTCCTTCCATGTCACAGCCGGATTGCGCCAACACTCCACTGGCGACTGGCACGGTGACGTTCTTGTTCACCGACATCGAAGGCAGCATCCGCCTGTGGGAGCAGGAGCCCGAGCGGATGAAGCCAGCGCTGGCAGCCCACGACATGCTTGCGCGCAAGGCGATCGAGGGTCATCGCGGCACCGTGGTGAAGATGACCGGCGACGGTGTCCACGCCGCGTTCGACGATGCCTTGGACGCGCTCGCTGCGACGGTGGACTTGCAACAGGCGCTCGCCGATCCGGCGGCCACCTATGGTGTACTGCTGCGGGCACGTTGCGGCCTGCACGCGGGGGTGGTCGAGCGGCGTGATAACGATTACTTCGGCACCCCAGTTAACCGTGCTGCGCGGATCATGGCTGCGGCGCACGGTGGACAAGTGTTACTGTCGCAGGCAGTCGTCGATGGCGTGCGCGAGATTCTGCCGGCCGCGATTTCGCTGCGCGATCTCGGTATGGTCCGCCTCAAGGACCTGTCGACACCTGAACACGTCTATCAAGTCGTGCACTCGCAATTGCGGCAGGCGTTTCCGGCGCTGCGCTCGCTGGAGGCTACACCGAACAACCTGACGCAGCAGCTGACGAGCTTCATCGGGCGCGAGGAGCAGCTGGCGGAATTGCGGCGGTTGCTGGCCGGGTATCGCCTCTTGACGCTCACTGGCTCCGGTGGCTGTGGCAAGACGCGACTGTGCCTGCAGGTTGCTGCTGACTCCCTCGAGCGCTTTCCGGATGGCGCCTGGTTGGTAGAGCTCGCATCACTGTCCGATCCTGGTCTCGTGCCACAGACGGTGGCTACGGTGCTCAGCCTGAAGGAAGAGCCGGGCATGACAATCGGCCAGACGCTCACCGACCACCTCAAGGACAAGCGGCTGCTGCTGGTGCTCGACAACTGCGAGCACCTGCTCGACGGCTGCGCGCGGCTGGCCGATGCGCTTCTGCATCGATGCCCGGACGTGACGATTCTCGCGAGCAGCCGGGAGGCGCTCGGCATTGGGGGCGAGAAGACGTACCGGGTACCTTCGCTGTCGCTGCCCGATCCGAAACAGGCACACACGCCCGCCTCCGTCACGCCCTTCGAGGCGGTGCAGCTGTTCAATGACCGGGCCCTGCTCGCCCGCTCCGGTTTTCAGGTCACTGATCAGAATGCCGCCGCGCTCGCCTCCATTTGTCGGCGGCTGGATGGGATTCCGCTGGCCATCGAGTTGGCGGCAGCAAGAGTGCGCTCCCTTACCATCGACGAGATCAACGGCAAGCTGGATCACCGATTCCAGCTCCTGACCGGGGGCTCACGCACGGCGCTGCCGCGGCAGCAGACGCTACGCGCGCTTCTCGACTGGAGTTACGACCTGTTGAATGCTACCGAGCAGGCGCTGTTCTGCCGCCTGGCTGTCTTCGCGGGCGGCTGGACGCTGGACGTAGCCGAGCAGGTCTGTGTGGGTCAGCCGGTCGAAAAGGTGGCGATCCTGGATCTCCTCACCTTTCTGGCCGACAAAAGCCTGGTGGTTGCCGAGGAGCGCGACGACGCGACCCGCTTCCGGATGCTGGAAACGGTGCGTCAATATGCGCGCGAGCGGCTGCTCGAAAGTGGCGAGGAAGCGCGCTGGCAGGGGCGGCACCTAACGCACTTCCTCGGGATGGCCGAAGAAGCAGAGCCCCACCTGACAGCGACGGACCAAAAGGCATGGCTCGACCGGCTGGAGACGGAACACGACAACCTGCGCTCAGTGTTGGCGTGGACTTCCACCCCTGGGGGAGATGCCGTGGCTGGGCTACGGCTCGCGGGCGCGATCTGGCGGTTTTGGTATGTGCGCGGCTATCTGGGCGAAGGTCGCGCTTGGCTCTCGAGGATTCTCCTCGCTCCCCTGCCGGACGAGCCGACTGCTGCAGCCCGGGCGAAGGCGCTCGACGGAGCCGGCATGCTGGTGCGGCGGCAGGGCGATCATGCGGCCGCAAGGGCACTTCACGAAAAGGCCTTGGTAATCCAGCGAGGCCTGGGCGACCGGCCAGGAATTGCAAGCTCGCTCAGCAACCTGGGAATTGTGGCGCGGGAGCAGAATGACAATGCAACTGCCAAGGCGCTGTATGAAGAAAGCTTGGCGCTACGGCGCGAACTGGGTGATCAGTGGGGCATCGGTGCAGCGCTGAACAACCTGGGCCTGGTTGTCCTGCACGACGGCGACTACCCGGCCGCAAGGGCGCTCTACGGCGAGAGCCTGAAGGTATTCCGGGATCTGGGTAACCGACAGGCCATGGCCTCGCCGTTGAGCAACTTGGGACGGGTTGCCTACCAACAGGGCGACTATGCGGGCGCACGCGCGCTGATCCAAGAAAGCCTTGCGATCTTTTGGGACTTGCGCGATCGGTGGGGCATCGCGATGTCGCTGGAAGGGCTTGCCTACGTCGCATTGGCCCTGGCAAGGCGGGTCCAGGCGGCCCGCTTGTGGGGTGGCGCGGAGCGGCTGCGCGAGGAGATCGGGTGCCCACTGCCGCCAAGTGAACGGTCTCGCTACGACAGTCAGCTCGCCGCCGCCCGGGCCGCGATCGACGATGACGCCGCCTTCGACCAAGCTTGGAAGGAGGGCCGCACGATGACTCTCGAACAGGCCGTCGAATACGCGCTTGGGGAAAGAGAGGATACGTGACCAGTCAACAGAGTCCGGGCAATTTGTAGTAACGCAACGACCGCTTTCCGCAAGCTTGTACGCCTGCTCCGGGTTGTGGATTCCACGGGTCAGCGCAACACATGACGGGTTTCAGAGACGCAACAGCAAGTGCTTGTCAAATCGGCACTAATCGCAAGTAGTGGTGTTTCCTGGTCACTCTCACTCGTGTTCGTACAACCTCGGATCGTCGCTAAGCTGCGTCGCAGGAAGGCCCTAGGCTTCAACCCCCTGTCTGGAAGGATGGATGGTGTTGCGTCGACCGGTGAGCCCGCAGTCGATAGCAGTCGTTCGTCGACTTCCCACGGTATCGTGGACACTCGGGCGCCTCACGCCGAGGCCTGCTCGAAGGCTTCGGGACTGACGCCGCCCAAGTGGCTGTGGCGGCGGGTGCGATTGTAGAAGACCTCGATGTAGTCGAAGATGTCGGCCCGGGCGAGCTCGCGGGTTTTGTAGATGCGTTTGCGCACGAGCTCTTTCTTCAGACTGCTAAAGAAGGATTGGGCCACTGCCTTATCCCAGCAGTTACCGCGCCGGCTCATGCTTGCCTCGAGGTCGTTGGCACGACAGAAGCGCGACCAATCTTCGCTACCGTACTCATAACCCGAATTGGCGTCCAAAATCCGCAACTAAAGGATGCATACTTCGAACCGAGCTTCCGGGCAGTGCTGTCGTCTTGCCTCGCGAACGTTTCTCGCCATCGCTGCGTTTCTGATCGGGGTTGCAGCTCAAGGGCCAATCGGCGTTTCGGCACCACCTGTTGCGGCGCCGCCCATGGTCGTATGTACGAATCTGGAACTCCAAAAGCAAGTTCCGTGTCCTGATTCGGACCTGGCTTTTGCTGAAACGCAGGTACCACTTCACAACGCGTTTCATGCCAAGGACTTCAAGACTCTCGACAGCCTCTACGGCCAATGGTGCAAGGGAACTGATCGCTTTCCCGATGGCACGTGGAAGCTAGCGCAATTCGGGAAAGGTATGTATGACCTGTTTACGGCATGGAATACGTGGACCAAACACCTCGATGACCTCAAAGCTTGGCAGCAGTCTCGCCCCGACTCCGGAGCCGCCTTATACGCTGAAGCCATCTACTGGCGCGCTTACGCTTGGAACGCTAGGGGGGAAGGTTACGCCAAGGACGTGTCCAAGGAGGGCTGGGAGCTCTACCGCGAACGACTGACCAAAGCCAAGGCGATTTTGACTAAGTTGCAAGCATCGGACTCCGGGTGCGCGGCGCCGTACGCGTTGATTATTGGCGTTCTAATCGACCTGTCTGCGTCGGACCGCCAACTCAGACCTGTCTTCTTCGAGGCAGTACGCAGGTACCCTGAGTACCACCCAATCTACCTTGCTATGGCGAGGCGGTATGAACCTAAGTGGGGTGGCTCTCGCGCAGCGTACGAAACGTTCGCGGATGAAGCGGCGAAGCTGACGAGAAGCTTTGAAGGAATGGGGATGTACGCCCGCGTGTACTGGTTCGTGGATTATCACGAGGGAATTCCGTTTGACATTCACGCTGGGCGGCCCCCTGTCTGGAAGAAGCTCAGGGCTGGATATGAAGACTTAGTCCGTTTATATCCGTCCAGTTTGCACATTCTCGGCAAATTCGCCGATGTGGCCTGCAGATCGAACGACAGCGACCTGTACCGCGCGCTGCGCTCGAAAATTGTCGGCTACGAATCGGCCGCCAAGATGTTGGATCCTATCGATGCCTGTGATCGTCGACACAAATGGAGTTCGACCAAGCAGTAATCAGACGCCCAACAATTCGGAACGCGATCGCATCTCGGCCACAACCAGTCATAGCGCCCTCATCCCCTAAAGCAGCCGGTGACCGGCAATGGCAGGCCACGAGCGGTAATAGAGTCGTTGACCTTCGTGAGGCGTAGTATCGTCGGACTGACATAGGTTAACGAGGTAATCGGTGATGGATCGGCGGACATTCACGACTGCTGTCGGGCTTGGCTTACTCATCGCCGCGGGCGTAGGAAGAACGCAACAGCCGCATACCATTTACCGTATCGGCTTTGTCGAAGCCGGCGCGGCTTCCGCCAACCAGCATTTCATGGATGCCTTCATGGACGGCCTGCGCGAACTAGGCTACTTACCGGGCAACAACATCGCCGTTGACGCCCGCTGGGCAGAGGGACAGGTCGAGGGCTTTCGCCGCGGTCTCGCGGACGTGATCAAAACACGCCCAGACGTCATCGTTGTCTCATCAACTCTGGGCGCCGTGGAGGCGAAGAAGGCGACATCCTCGATTCCTGTGGTCTTTGTTGGTGTCCCCGATCCTGTTGGCAGCGGTTTGGCAAGCAGTCTTGCGCGGCCAGAGGGAAATCTCACCGGGCTCGCGCGCGCCGCCGGCGACGGCCTCGTCGGCAAGACGGTTCAGGCGCTCACCGAACTCGATCCCGCCGCCAGGCGCATGGCCATCCTCTGGAATCCGAACGCGGCGATTGAGGAGCGCCGTACACAGGCGATTGCGGCGGCGGGCGCCTTCGGCATTGCCCCTTTGGTCATTGAAGTGCGTGACCTCGATGGCATCGTTGCTGCTTTCGCTGTGATGCGCAAGGAGCGCGCAAACGCGCTCTTCGTTGTCACCGATCCCCTGACTCTCCAGAACCGCAACGAGATCGTCAGGCTGGCGGCTGCCAATCGAATCCCGGCCGTGTACGAGTTCGGGGAGTTTGTGCGTGCCGGTGGGCTCGTGGCCTACGCGCCGAGCATTACCGAGCAGTTCCGGCGCGCCGCCATTTATGTCGATAAGATCCTGCACGGTGCGAAGCCGGGCGAACTACCCATCGAACAGCCCACCAAGTTCGAACTGGTCATCAACCTCAAGACTGCCAAGGCGCTCGGAATCACGGTTCCGAAGGAGATGCTGCTGCGCGCGGACGAGGTGATTCAATAGCTGAACACCTTGAGTTGATCGCGGTTGAACGTCGGGTTCTTGTACGGCTCAACGGCTGGTCAGGGTCGCAAGCGGTCGTTAGTGACGGGCTGCTTCCGGCCATGTCCCTTCATTCGTGCCGGGCGCGCAATTGCGCCAAGCAGGCGCTCGAATGTACCGAGCGCCTGAAATAGCCATTGTTCCGCGCGACACATTGGGACAGCCGACCGGGCACCCTCGCCCGACCGTGCCGAGGCCGGTGCCAATCGTACGGTTAAGGACCCCCGCCAGCGTCTGCCCATGAGGCGCATCCCGGCGTCTTGGCGCTGTCGCGGCAAGCGGGTAGGCTGCATCCAATGCACCGCCTACGGAGAGGCCGCCGCATGCTGAAGCACCTTTTCAGCCGCCTTGCTGGCTCTGGGGCTCTGCTTGGGCCAGGCCTGTGCCGCTGACTACCCGCCACCCATCGAAGGCGACTACGTCGCGAAGAACTTCCACTTCGCTAGCGGCGAGGTCTTGCCGGAACTGAAGCTGCACTACCGCACGCTGGGCACGCCGCAGCGCGACGCGCAAGGTCAAGTGCTCAATGCGGTGCTGATCCTGCACGGCACCGGCGGCACGGGCGGTCAATTCATCCGGCCCGAATTCGCCGGCGAACTCTTCGGTGACGGCGGCGTGCTCGACGCGAGCCGCTTCTACCTGATCCTGCCCGACGGCATCGGCCACGGTCGCTCGTCCAAGCCGAGCGACGGACTGCGCGCCGGTTTCCCGCGCTACGGCTATGAGGACATGGTGCGTGCCCAACACCTGCTGCTGGCCGAGGGGCTGAACGTGAACCATCTGCGCTTGGTCATGGGCACCTCGATGGGCGGCATGCACACTTGGCTGTGGGGTGAGCGCTACCCGGACTTCATGGACGCGCTGATGCCGCTGGCCAGCCTGCCCACCCAGATCAGCGGCCGCAACCGCATCTGGCGTCGCGTGATCATCGACGCGATCCGGCGCGACCCGGCCTGGCAAGGTGGCAACTACACGAAGCAGCCGCCCAGCCTGGCCACGGCGAGCGAGATGTTGATGTTCATGTCCAGCAATCCGCCGCTGCGGCAGCAGCAGATGCCCACGATCGCGGCGGCCGATGCGGCGATCGACACGGCAATCGCCAACGGCGAGCGCAACGCCGATGCCAACGACATGCTCTACCAGATCGAAGCCTCTGGCGACTACGACCCCGGGCCGGACCTGGAGAAGATCCAGGCGCCGCTGCTGGCGGTGAACAGTGCCGACGACCTGATCAACCCACCGGAGCTGGGCATCCTGGAGCGCGAGATCCGGCGCGTGCCCAAGGGCAGCATGGTGGTGATCCCGCTCGGACCCGACACACGTGGACACGGCTCGCACACGTTGGCGGCATTGTGGAAGGAGCACCTACTAGGACTATTGCGCGCCACCGAGTGATTTCAGCACGGACGTAGCACGCGATTGCAAACCCACACACCACGTTTTCTGGCACAGTACTGCCGGGTCGCCATGCGACGGGTATCCATTGCACTGACGCCGGCGCACGTGACCGACTGCAAACTCATCCGAGAGGAAAACATGACAAATACGACCAACGCCGTGCTGCGGTTAGTCGCTGTGACAATGCTGTGCGGGGGTATGGCGGCGCCGATGACAGCGGTTGCGCAGGACAAGCCCTATGCAGAGGGCACTGTCTGGGCGGTAACATTCATTCGCGTGAAACCCGGCATGTTCGATGTCTACATGCGCGATCTCCTGCCGCAGCGCAAGAAGATCGACGAGGAAGCCAAGAAGCAAGGACTGGTAATCTCGAGCCACATTCTGACTGGTAACTCGATGGGGCATGACGACTGGGACGTGATGATCCTCGATGAATACAAGAACTGGGCGGCCCTCGACGGTCTGTCGGCGAAATACGACGCCATCGCGGCCAAGATCATTGGTTCGGAAGACAAGCAGGTGCAAATAATGACCAAGCGCGGCGATGTGCGCGAGATTATCGGGAACAAAGTCATGCAGGAGTTGGTTATCAAGTAGCAGGGCTCGACGCCCGAAGAACAAGACGCTGCAATACAACGCCGACGGCTCGCTCACGCTCTATGCGGGCGCCACATCCGCCGGCAAGGGCCTAACGGCGCTTGGTCGTCGCATCGATGAGCGCCAACGCCCGGCTCACCGCCCGCGCGAGATCCCGTTCGCGTCCTGCGCGCCAGGGAAAGGCCGGGCCCGATTTCGGCCCGGCCTTCCATGCTATGCGGCGCATGACGACTACGGCGTCACTTTGCTGATGCGCGTCGACCAGTTGCCCAGCGCTCCGCGCGTCCCGCCGCAGGTTGGATCCGCCAGGTATGTCGTATACGTACAGGTCTGCGCGACATACTCGGAGGCGATCCAGATCGAGTCGCCGTCCGCCGCGGCCCCACCAAAGTCGCCCCAGCGTGGACGGCCGGAACCGAAGATCACGTACCGGGTGAAGCCATCCCACGGTCCGACGCCGGCCGCGTGGGCGGCGCCTGCAGCGGGTCGCTAGCCGTCAACCACTTAGGGTTGACGAGGTTAGCTTATCTGGCCTAGCGTACGGGAATAGCCATCGCCATGCGATCTACATCGAGTTATCTCGCCGATGCGAAGCATGGTGAAGCCGCGCCGGAACGCTACGAATCTGGTCGACCTCGGGTGGCTCTTCGCGATTGAGAAGTGACATGGTGAAGTCCAGCAAAGAACACGATTTGCCTTTGGTACGATCGGCGACGCCGAGGAGGCGGCGCGGTTTTACGCCAAGACCTTTCCCGATTCGTCCGTCGGCGCGGTGCATCGCGCACCCGGCGATTTTCCGTCGGGGAAGAAAGGGGACGTGTTGACCGTCGAGTTTACGGTGATGGGCATTCCGTGCCTCGGGCTCAACGGCGGACCTGCGTTCAAGCACAGCGAAGCGTTCTCGTTTCAGGTCGCAACCGCTGACCAGGCCGAAACGGATCGCTACTGGAACGCGATCGTCGGCAACGGCGGCCAGGAGAGCGCGTGCGGCTGGTGCAAGGACAAATGGGGATTGTCCTGGCAGATTACGCCGATCGCCCTGACGAAAGCGATCACCGATCCCGATCCCGCTGTCGCCAAGCGCGCGTTCGAGGCGATGATGACGATGAAAAAGATCGACATCGCCGCCATCGAGGCGGCGCGTCGCGGTTGAAGATTGCATCTTCGACTTGCGCATCGCGGAAGCATAAGGCGCAAATAACGAGCGCCCGAACCCACGCGGTCCCAGCCTGCGATTCGACGATCGGAGAAGCGCGCTCGCCGCATTCCCGTGGACGTCCGCTAAGGGTCGAAGCCGGCCCCTGTTGACTGGCAGCCTCGGTCAGTCCAGACGGACGCCCTTATATCTCAATTTGCCGGAAAGCGGCGGAGCGTTCGCGCTTACGGCGCGCGTGAACGACTTCATTTGGGGGCTCCCTCGAGCCCGCGCCACGCGTCCGGTCGCACGCGCGCGACCACGCGGAAGCCTGCCGCGCCTTGCGGCTCAATTACAGCCGCTTCACCTTCCGCCAGGTAGGGCCCACCGACGACCGCGCGATACGGGTTGCCGTGGCTCACAATGGCGAGATTGGTGCCGCGGGGGACGGGCTCCGCGAGGAGCTCGCGCAGTGCCGCGTAACGCTCAGGTGAGTCGGGCTGTGCAGGGCCGCCGCGTACCGCCGCGCTCACCGTGACGCGGCCGAAGATGAGCTCGGCGGTCTCCCTCGTCCGACAGAACGGGCTTGCGAGCACGTCGCCCACGGGGATCGCGAGCGCGCGCAGGTCGGCGCCAATTGCGCGGGCTTCGGCGCGGCCCTTGTCCGTCAGGTTGCGTTGCGTCGAGCAGTCCTCGTATCCCGACATTTTGTCGTCGTTCTGGCCGAAATCGGTTGCCGCGTGCCGGAAGAAGAGGACGTATCCACCGCCCCGCAGCGCGGCGAGAAGCGCGGGGCCGGCCAGCTCCGTGGCGACTGGCTGCGCGTGCGCGGATGGCCACGCACCGGCGAGCGCCGCAAGCACCGCGAGTGCAGCGACGAAGACTCGAATGCGCAACCGCGATGCAGCCATCAGCGAAACACCCGCAGCCGGTACGCGACGTAGTTCGCGAAGGTGAATAGTATCGTCGTCGTCGTAACCTGAGCGGGCCAAGGCTCGGGCCCCGGCCGAGTAGTTAGATCATGACGCGTAGTATGACGCTAACTCCTAACGGCCGCCTGATTTCTTGGAACCGGGGCTCTCGCACTTTCCGGGCATCAGGGGCTGCGGGTGAATTTCCATTTGAAGGTCGCGGGCGGCATTTGCGTATCGGCACCGGTTCCCTCGATGGACAGCCCATCTGCGCTCAGGACTCCCACGGCTTCTCGGCCAACCGCTGCAGGGAACGCGTGCATTTCGGCCTCACGATCAACGGCGCCGGCGGCGCGCGGGGAATCGTCGTGTTCAGCGCCGCCTCGGTGCACGTCGACGACGTCGTGGTCAATGGCTTCCCGTCGCAAGGCATCGAGGGTGAACCCGACCGTTGCGGTCGACGTGTTCATCTCCGACTCGGTCGTGCGAAACGTCGCCAACGGCATCAATTTCGTCGCGCAGAACTCGGCCGCGTTCGGCACGCGCGTCCAGATTACGCGGCTGCGCGTTCAGAACTGCACCGGGCACGCCCTGCTGTTCCAGGACATCGTGCGCTCGACCATCGTCGACAGCCTCGTCGGGGCGTGCGCAACGGGGATTATCGCGACCAGTGGTGCAACGTCGTCGACCAATCCGAGCCTGGCGATCGACCGCACAGTGGTCGCCGACAACGGCGGCAACGTCACTGGCGACGGCGATCCGATGACGCCGCTGTCGCCTAACTAAGCGCCAGTGCCCCGAATATCGCTGCTCCCTCCCCATCCCGATGAACAGCGGCGAGGGCCTACTGCCGGGCAAGGCGATAAACGCCGCCGGCGGATGTCAGTACGTAAAGTTCCTTCCTTGAATCGACGCCGAAGGATTGGATGTTGCCCACCGGGGTGACGCCCCAGTCGGTTCGCTCGGTCGCGACTCCGTCCGTGACCAGGAAACCTCGCAGCCAGCTGTTGCAGAAGTCGGAGTAGAAATAGCGGCCGGTGACTTCCGGAAGCGCGGAGCCACGATAGACGTACCCGCCCGTGATGGAGCAACCGTCACCGTGGTCGTAGTCGATGAGCGGCATTGTGATGCCCGCCGGATTGCACGACGTGCCGGACGGATAGCAAAGGGTGCCTTCCCAGAGATTCCAGCCGTAGTTGAGCCCGGCCGCACTGGCCGCGACGACGTCCACTTCCTCGCGGTTGCCCTGTCCAACATCGGCAATGTAAAGACTTCGTGTCGCAGTGTCGAAAGAGAAACGCCATGGATTTCGGACCCCGAACGCCCAGATCTCCGGGCGCTTGCCGGGCTGGCCTGCGAACGGGTTGTCGAGAGGTATTTTGTAGGGCAACGAACTCACATCGATACGAAGGATCTTGCCCAATAGCGTGTCGAGATTCTGGCCGCTTCCGAGCGCGTCGCCCGCGCCTCCGCCGTCACCCGTTCCGACGTATAGCATGCCATCGAGGCCGAACTGCAATTGCCCGCCGTTGTGATTTGCAAAAGCGCGATGGGGGATGGTAAGAACCCGGACTGCCGTCGACTCGGTTCCAAGGGGGGGCCCTGCCCCGCCCGTCACGGGAAAGGTGAATCGTTCGATGGCAATGTCGCCATTGGAATCCGTGAAATAGACGAATACGTTGCCGTTGGTGGCGAACTGGGGGTCGAACGCCAGCGACAACATGCCGCGCTCGCCCCCTGAGCTCACACGAGCCGAAATGTCGAGCGCCGGCGCCTGCGGCTGGCCATTCACCAGTTTCCGGATCCGTCCTGGCTGTTCGACGACATAGATGTCCGTTCCTCCCGGCGGCGACGCCAGGAAAGTCGGCGACGCGAACCCGGACGCGACAGCGGCGAACTGGAGTTTCAGGGGGGGGCGAGCGCGTAGGTCACCGTCACCATCGTGATACTCGGCGGAGCGGACACGTCGAACGTAGCCGGGGCGACCGTTGCCACATAGGTTGCAGACGCGGCGACGACCGGATCGGCGCTTACATTGAAAGTGCCGGGGCCGGCTATGAATATCTGGCCCGCGGTCGTAAGGCTGCTCACGGGCTTGCCGGTCAGATCCGTGATCGTGATTGCAGCCGCTACACCGGCGGGAAGTCCCGCAACGGCAACGTCGACCTGATTTTCCGATGGTGCGGTTGTGCTGCCGCTTCCACCGCCGCCGCCCCCGCCACAACCAGCGAGAACGAGGCCGACCATGATGATCACATACGATCGCACGTCTCTCGGCATCGTGCGTTCCTCATCCGGATGAGGTCGTCCGGCCTCAGCCCGAACGGGCGTCCGGATTACTCAGGGCGCCGCATGCCCGACCCCTTTGTGGCAGTCGATGCAGGTCGCCTTGCCCTCGAGCACCGGCGCGTGTATCGGGCGCACCATTTCCTGCTGCTTAGCGAGCACTTCCTTGGAGAACTGGTGGCAGCCACGGCACGCGCGCGAATCGTTGGCCTTGTATTCCGCCCACACTTCGCCGGCCATGTGCATCCGCTCCTTGTTGAACTTCTCCTCCGTGGAGATGATGCCGCGGATCTCCCCGATG
Organism: uncultured beta proteobacterium; assembly: GCA_963773195.1. Classification (GTDB taxonomy): domain Bacteria; phylum Pseudomonadota; class Gammaproteobacteria; order Burkholderiales; family Casimicrobiaceae; genus CAIWHR01. Next base: position 225,140 of record CAVZAE010000007.1, on the reverse strand, counting down.
ACGTCCTTGGTGCCCGCCACCGCCTTGTACCAGAGGAGTTCCGGGTACTCCCTTGGGATGTGGCAGTCGTGGCACGTCGCGCCTACGCCGGTGCGGTTCGTGCCATGGATGCTCTGGCGGTGCTCCGCAGCGACCCATTGCATCGAGTGGCACGCCCCTCCGCAGAATTCATCGGTGCCCGTGACATGGACCATCACTTGAGTGCCGATGATCGCGATGGCGCCAATCACGAACCCGAGAGCGACGAGCGCCAGCACCGACCAGCGAGCACTCGGGCTGCGCAGCCACCGCCAGCCGCGCGTCAGCAGGCCCGGATGGCCGCGCGTTCCATCCGGTTGTGGATTTCCGGCCATCGCGTCTCAGGGCTTCGCCGGCGGTGGTGGTGGAATGTCGACCACCGGCACGGTGGGCTTGAAGCTCGGGTCACGCAGCGCGATCTGGCCCTGGCGCGCGAAGTCGATCGACTCGCCCAGGATGCGCGCAGCCTCCTGCGGCGCGTGGAAGCCCGTGGAATTTTCCGCCTCGACGAAGTCCAGGTAAAACTGCGAGCGCCGCTGTAGATAGCGGGCGGCGAGCAGATCGGCATCCTTGCGTCCCGCGGCCTTCGCCGCCTTCAGGTCGTCGATCAGCGCGACCACCGCCGCCATTGCCTTCTCGCGCAGCGCCCAGTGGCGGTCCTGGATCTGGTAGACGCGAGCCTCCAGGTCCTCCGCGGTGACCTTCTCGTCATGCTTCTTGTGGCAGCCGACGCATGCAGCCTTGACGTTGAGCACGGGGCTGCGCACCCAGTGATCGGTGAACGAAGGGGAAATCGACGGCATGTGGCAATCGACGCAGGTAACGCCGGCGCGCGCATGCGGACCCTGGTTCCACGTCTCGAACTCGGGATGCTGTGCCTTGAGCGCGGGGGCACCGGTATCCTTGTGGGTCCAGTCACGGAAGCCGATCTCGTCGTAGTAGGCGGTGATCTCCTCGACCTTGAGGCCCTTCGCCCAAGGATAGACGAGACGCTTCTCGGGGCCCTTGAAGTAGTACTCGACGTGGCACTGCCCGCACACGTAGGCGCGCATTTCGGCGGTGGAGGCCTGCTTGTTCACGTCGTAGTCCTTCACGCCCTGCGATGCCTTGTAGGCGCGCATGCCCTCGATGAACGCAGGGCGGGTGACTCGCAGCGCGAGTGTGTTGCCATCATGGCAGTCGATGCAGGCGACCGGATGGCTCACGAGCTTTGTCGCCTCCGCGTAGGGCATCGCGTTGATCTTCTCGAAGCCCTTGGTGATGTCGCCGTTGCCTGCCTTCTTGTAGGCAAGGTACATCGACGCGTGGCAGTTCACGCATGCGCCCGGCTGCTTCACGACCACCTGGCGCTTCGTGAACCGCTGGTCCTCGAGCATGTAGGCGTGGCCGCGCTCTTCGCGGAAGTCTTCGGAGAAGGCATAGCCCTGCCAGATGGCCTTGAGGCCCTTGTCCTCGTCGCTCTTTGAGCGCGAAACGACCGAACGCGGGTCGGCCTGGGTCGGCGTGTGCGGCACGGCTTCACTGCCGCCGTGCTTGGTGCGCTGCATGTCTTCCGACTTCTTGTAGAGCTCGTAGTGCTTCGGGAACGCCTTGCCCCATTCGGCCGGGTCGTCGATGTTGTCGTTGAACGGAGGGCTTGCGTCCTTCTTCGCGTCGGATTGCGGGATGCCCGTTGCGGGAACGACCAGGAGGATGACCGCGAACGCGATCAGGATCGTGCCGGTGAGAACTCGCAGCGGGTGGCGCAGTTGGCCCATGCGGTTGCTCCTGGGAGTCGGCGATGCGTCCGCGGCATTGTATCCTGCCGCCGGATCTCGGATAGGCGCCACAAGTGCGGCGACGGCGGTTTGCGTTAAGCGTAGGCGCCGAAGCCAATCACACGAAGAGACGAACGCCGCGGTTCCGCAATCCTTTCGCTAGCAAGCTGTAAAACGAAGAGTGATGAAGTGCTGTCTACACTCGACCATGCTCGCCAAAACGCTCCCGCTCCTCCTGCTCTGCGCCTGTGCATCCACTGCACCACCGCCTATGGCCGAACAGCCGGAGCTTGCCCAGATGGCCCAACCCTATGTCCAGCAGCTGCAAGCAGTGGGCATCACTCGCGTGTTTTCGCCGGGGAATGGCGCTATGGTTCGGCTCGACACCGGCTACGGTGCGGTGTACGTGCGGTATCCAGCGGGGGTACAGCCGTTGGCGTTCGTGCTGGACATCGATCCAGACAGCCTAAGGGCCTCCGCGGCGACTTCCGACCGGGCCAGTTACGAGCAGGTACTTGCAGCGCTCGTGCCCGAGGCCGTGCGCCTGACGGCCGCCAATAATTGGATGGGATGGCTGCGCGCCAACCCCTGGCACTGACACGCTTTTCGGGCCCGTCACCGTTAAAGGAGACTCCGCCATGTCAACGATCGAACAACCCCGCCCGCCCTTTCCCCCGTTCGACACCGCAACCGCAACGCAAAAGGTTCGCTTGGCCGAAGACGCTTGGAACACGCGGGACCCGAAGCGAGTGTCGATGGCCTATACGCCCGACAGCGTCTGGCGCAATCGGGCGGAATTCTTCACCGGGCGCGAGGCCATCCAGCAGTTCTTGGTCCGCAAATGGGCAAAGGAGCTCGACTATCGGTTGATCAAGGAACTCTGGGCTTGCCAGGGCAATCGCATCGCTGTCCGTTTTGCTTACGAATGGCACGACGACTCTGGCAGCTGGTTCCGTGCGTACGGCAACGAGAACTGGGAATTCGATGATCAGGGGTTCATGCGGCGCCGGATCGCAAGCATTAACGATCTCCCAATTGCTGCTGTGGATCGTAAGTATCACTGGGCACTCGGAAGGCGGCCCGACAACCATCCGGGGCTGTCGGAGCTTGGTTTGTGACGCCTGGCTGCGCTGACGCTCCGTTGCTGACCGTCGCTCCCTCTAATAAGGGAAGCTAGCGTCGACGCGACTTACACTATAGCCTGCCGAACGAGGGGTTGAATGTCCAAGTCATTGTGTTGTAACATGAATTGCGCACGGCATGTGACTTGCTTCCGCACCTTATAATGCCGAGGGCAGCAATGAAGAAATACATCATGCTGGTGGTCCTGTTGGCCGCGGGTGCCGCGGTGGCCACTCCCATGCCGTCACGAGAGAAGCCCAACGCGCTGGGATTTCACCACCACCAGCCGAAGAGTTCGTTGCACAACTCCAACGGGGCGCCGGTGGTCGCGGATACTTCCGCGGACACGACGGGCGAGACCTCGATCGCTACTCCGCCGCCTGGACCGGGCCGGATCGCGCCTACGGACAAGACGCGGGCTTCGCCGCCAGAACTCTGCGTGACGCAGCGTATGGGCGGCCCTGAGCCAACTCCTTGGGGATGTTCTGTTACAAAAGGTCCCAAGCCGATACCGATACCGGAGCCCGGCACGTACGCGCTGTTGGCTGTCGGCTTGATGGCCTTGTGGTTGGTGGGGTTAGCGAATCGGCTTCGGTCTCGCCGAACCCGTGCGGCACGAGCTTAGCCGCTCTCAACAGGCCACACACCGACCCCGCCCGTGGCGGGGTTTTCGTTTGCGCGGAAGGGAATCCTATCGAGCCAGCGATCGCCTTCATCGTATGCGATTAGTGGCACGCCCCGATTACCGTCGCAAGCTTCCCGTCAGGTTCGCCTGCCAGACTGGAGAACTTGCGGGGGTTTCCTCCAGGCCTCGCGCTCTTGCGACCCCCCGGGTTTCATGGCCCGCTGGGTCGCTCTTTTTTGTGCGCGCGATCAGGCGTCGCTGATCGTCTCATGCTCGGCCGGCACGACGATTTCGAGAAGTTCGCAATCGTCCGACCAGCCGACCACCGTGTGCCGGATGCCGGATGGCTGGACCCAGCATGACCCCGCCACCAGACGCTGCGGCCCGACGCCCTCGAAGTCGGTCTCGAACCAACCGCGCAGGCAATAGACCAGCTGCAACTGCACGTTGTGGTGATGTCGCTCGCTGAGCTCGGGGCGGAACGGCGCAATCATCCGGATCACATGGGCATGGACAAGCCCCTGGGTCGCCGCCGCGACGCCCAGGTCGCGATACGCCGAATAGTCCCGCAGCCCGCCCATCCTGAACTCGCTTTCGTTCAAGTGATTGATGGCGAATCGCTGGGGTATATCAGGAAGAAAACGGTCCATTCGGGCCTCCTGGCGATCGCTTGATCGCGGTCTTGAACGGCGCCGGTCCAGTCTACCGCGCCTCTCGTAGGAGCTGTAATCCCTGCCGGAAATTTGTGCAGGCGCCCGCGCTTCTCGCCGCGACTAAGCGTTGCGAATCAATGACGGCACGATGCTTGCACTCCCCGATTCGCATTTCGCTTGCATCGAAAAGGCAAGGTTTGGATGGCCGCCTCCCTGCCCCCGAAGGCCGACCTCGACGCGTGTCGGCGTTGCGAGCTATGGAAGCGAGCCACGCAGGGCGTTCCTGGCCAGGGCGGACGTCGGGCGCGGTTGATGCTCGTCGGCGAACAGCCCGGCGATGAAGAGGATCGCCAGGGCCAGCCGTTCGTCGGCCCTGCCGGACGCCTGTTGCGTGGCGCGATCGCCGAAGCCGGCCTCGCCCCCAACGACGTTTTTCTCACGAATGCGGTCAAGCACTTCAGCTGGGAGCCGCGCGGCACACGCCGCATCCACAAGACCCCGACCCAGCAGCAGATCGCGGCATGCCTCGATTGGCTCGACCGCGAGATCGCCGCGATGCGCCCTCGAATCATCGTCGCCCTTGGCGCCACGGCGCTGCGCGCGGTGCTCGGCCGTAGAGTGGCGGTCGGCGTCGCGAGAGCGCAGACGCTCACCCATGGGAGCGGCGCGCAGGTCGTCGCAACGTATCACCCGTCCGCGGTGCTGCGCGCTCCCGACGAAACGTCACGCGCGGAGCTCTACGACTTCCTGGTCGCGGACCTGAAACGCGCGTGGGACCTCACCCAGCAAGGGTAGGCGGCGGCGAGGACGACAATCGGAATCCAAGTGCGGCGAGTTCAGCCCGCGTCTTAGGATCCTCGAGCAACGCGCTGAACGCGCGCACCGGTGCACGCGCGAGATGCGCCTTCTGCACGATGAAGTCGTACTGCTCCTCCTGGAGCGCAATGAAACCCAGGCCGTATTGCCGGGCCACGGTGTCGATCGCAACGCCCCAGTCGGCGCGCGCCTGCGCGACGGCGGCCGCCACGGCGTTGTGCGATTTGGTCTGCACGCCGTAGCCGGGAGGGCGGCGCTGTCCGAGCAATTGATCGACGATGATCCGGGTGCCGCTGCCGGCGTTGCGGTTGACCATCACGCAAGTGGGATCGGCCAGCGCACCTCGAAGCGCTTCGTCCTTCGTCTTGCCGGCAAAGCGCGCGTCGTCCGGCCGGAACACGATGCCTTGCATGCGACCGTAGCCGCGGACGAGCGCCAGCGAATCGGTCAGCAGCGGCCTGTTGTACTCGCCGGTGGCGGGGTCGAGCAAGTGCACGCCGGCGATATCGCACTCGCCGCGCTTGGCGGCGGCGAGTCCACCCATGCTGCCGACGTAGAGCGCCTTGGTGCGCACACCCTGACGGATCAATTTGCCGATCAGGAGGTCCAGGCCGACACAATGGCTGCCGATGATCACGAGGTCCGCCGGCTCGAGGCGCTGCCCGAGTAATTGCACCGAGACCGTATCGCCGGCATCGAGGATTTCCGTGTGCTGGTCGATCGTGATGAAGCCGTCGGCGCCGCTGAACGTCGTCACCGAGCCCGAGCCCTTGCCCATCGGATAGGCCATCGGGCCGTGTGGGCCCTGCACGAGACCGACGAGCAGATACTCGGTGCGTCCCCGCTCCGAGTTCACGCGCATCGGCAGCGTTGCGGTGATGCTTTGCTGCCGCTCCGCCGGCAGGCCCGCGAACGCGCGCAGCACCGGCGCCAGGAATTCGTGGAACGTGAAGATCGCCGACGTCGGGAACCCGGGCAGCACGACGACAGGCTTGCCGTTCGTGACGGCGAGGCAGATGGGCTTGCCCGGCTTGAGCGCAACGCCGTGCGCGACGACGCCCGGATTGCGCAGTGCGTGCAGCGCGCGATACGACAGGTCGCCCGCGCCCTTCGAGGTTCCGCCCGAGAACACGACGACATCGCACTCGAGGCCCCTGGCGAGGGCCGCCGCAAGCGCTGCTTCGTCGTCCGGAATCACGCCCAAATGAACAGGCGTCCCGCCCAGCTCCTCGACCGCCGCGCCGATGATCGCCGCGTTGGAGTCGTAGACGGCGCCGGCTCGCAGGGGTTTGCCCGGCGCGACGATCTCGTTGCCGGTCGAGAAGATCGCAACGCGCGGCTTGCGGTAGACAGCGATATCGCGGGCCCCGATCGCGGCGAGGACGCCGATCTCCCGCGACGTGAGCGGCTGGCCCGCGCGCAACACCGTCTCGCCGCGCGCGATATCGGTCCCGGCGTAGCTCACGTTTTCACCCGCTGTGACCGGGCGCTTGATCTCGAGGCGCGGCGTGCCGTCTGCGTCGTCCTGATCGGTGTTCTCGACCATCACGACCGCGTCGGCGCCGCGCGGCAGCATGCCGCCGGTGGCGATGGTGGTGGCAATGCCCGGCTCGACTGCGGTGGTCGGCACGATGCCCGGCGCGAGCGTCTCGGCGTTCAGTCGAACTTCGCGCGAGGTTTCCTCCATCGCACCGAACGTATCCTTCGCGAGCACCGCATAGCCGTCGACGTTCGAGCGGTCGAAGCCGGGCACATCGACCATCGAGACAACATCCTCTGCGAGGATGCGGCCAAGGGCGTCATCAAGCGTCACTGTCTCGCGGCCGAGCGGCGCGAGGATGAGATGCTTGCGAAAGCGCGCCGTCGCTTCGTCGCGCGTGACGACGTCGAGGAACTGCGTCTGGCCGGCGTCGGACGGCGTGCGTGGCGAATGAGGTTGGGTGGCCATGGGCGCGCTAGTCGTAGAGGTACACGTCGACCTCGGTGCCCGGGCCGTAGCCTTCGCTCTCGGAGGGCACGATCACGAAACCATCGGCGCGTGTCGTCGACGACAGAATCGACGCGCCACTCAACGCGATCGGCTCCACGCTGCCGTCGACGATGCGCACGCGGCAATAATCGACGCGCCCGATCGCCGACACGATCTTGCGGCCGACCGCCCCGAGGAACCGGCGGTGCGGCCAGTCGGGTGACCTGCCACCGAGCAGGCGCAGCGCACGGCCAGCAAAGAAGTCGTAGGCACACAGGCAGGAAACGGGATTCCCCGGAAGCAGGAAGACGACCGCGTCGTCGATGCGGCCGAACCCTGCGGGGCTCGACGGCCGCATCGCAATCCCGTGAATCGCGAGCTCGCCGAGCTCAGCGAGGAGCCGCGGCGCATGGTCCTCGCTGCCGACGCTGGAACCACCGGAGACGAGGATGACGTCGGCTCCAGGCGCGACAAGCGCCGCGCGAATCGCCTGCGGATCGTCGCTCAGTTGCCGATGCTTTTCGAGCAACCCGCCGTCGCGTTCGACCAGCCCGCGCAGCATGTAGGAATTGGCGTCGTAAATCTGATACGGCCCCTTCGGCGATCCGGGCGCCTTCACTTCGTTGCCGGTGACGAGAATCCGGACGCGCGGTTGCCGGATGACCTTGACTTCCGCCAGGCCCAGCGACGCCACCAGCCCGACGTCCTGCGCGCGCAGCCGGCGACCCGCTTGCAGCGCGGGCGCCCCGTGCCGTAGGTCCTCGCCGCGATGGCCGACGTGCTGCCCGGGCGCGACCGGCCGCGTCACGGCGATGGCGCCTCCGCTTTCGGTCGCGTACTCGGCGGGGATCACTGCGTCGACACCCTCGGGCACAGGCGCCCCTGTCATGATCCGGATCGCCGCATCGGCAGGGATCGCACCGGAGAACGGCTGCGCGGGCAGCGCCTGGCCGACCACGCGAAAGGCGAGCGGGTTGTATTCGGTGGCGCCGGCAGTCGCGGCACCGCTGAGGGCGTACCCGTCCATCGCGGCGCGATCGAAGCCGGGGACGTCCACGGGTGCGATCACATCGATTGCGAGCACCCGACCGGCGGCAGCATCCAGCCCGACGATTTCGTCGTGCAAGCGTTGCGCGTGCGCGTCGATCCACGCCAATGCGACGTTGACTTCGCTGCGTTCCCGGAAACCGTGCATTCGCACGTCCCGGGTCGGTGTCCCTTCGCGATGCATTTCCTGACCTGGCATCCCTACCTTTGCGCCCCATTCTAGCTTGGGACGCGGCTCGACCCCCGACCGGTCGACACTGGGCACGGCGCCCGACGATTGGCCATCGTTATATTTGACGGTATATTACCAAGCCTCGCCTTTTTCCTCCCGGAAAGACCATGCGCCCGCTTCGCGCGATCGTCGCGCCTCTGCTCATCGGCCTACTTGTCGCATCGCCGCTCGCCGTTGGTGCTGACATCACTGTCTTCGCGGCGGCCAGCCTCAAGGAAGCGATGGACGAGCAGGCCAGGAGCTTCGATGCCGCCAGCAGCAACAAGACTATCGTTTCCTACGGCGGCAGCAACGCGCTGGCGAAGCAAATCGAGGCGGGCGCACCTGCGGATCTCTTCATCTCGGCCGACCTCGAGTGGATGGACTACCTCGACCAGCGCAAGCTGCTTGCTCCGGGCACGCGCGCAAATCTCCTACGCAACACGCTCGTCCTTGTCGCGCCCGCCTCGAGCGCGTCTACGCTGAAAATCGGCCCAAATTTCGGGCTCGCGGCCGCACTCGGCAACGAAAAACTCGCGATGGCGAACCCGGATAGCGTCCCGGCTGGCAAATACGGAAGGAGTGCACTCGAGAAACTGCGGGTGTGGTCGGCGGTAGAGAAGCAGGTCGCTCGCGCCGACACCGTGCGCGCCGCACTCGCCCTCGTCTCGCGCGGCGAAGCGCCGTTCGGCATCGTCTACCGGACCGACGCGCTGGCGGACAAGGGCGTGAAGATTGTCGATACCTTTCCCGCCGACACCCATCCCCCGATCGTCTATCCGATCGCCATCATCGCCACGAGCAAATCGCCCGCCGCCAAGCCGCTGCTCGACTATCTGCGCTCGGAAGCCGCGCGGGCGGCCTGGGAGAAGTACGGCTTCGCTCTCGTCGCGCAATAGCCGATGACGCTACTCACACCCGACGAGCTCGGCATCATCCTGCTGAGCCTGCGGGTCGCGGTCACGAGCGTCGTATTCAGTCTACCCTTGGCGATCCTCATCGCCTACATGCTCGCGCGCTTCACTTTTCCCGGCAAGACGCTGTTCGACGCGATCATCCACCTGCCGCTCGTGCTGCCGCCGGTCGTCGTCGGCTTCGCCCTCCTCGTTCTGTTCGGCAAGCACGGTCCCGTCGGCGCCGTCCTCGACCAGTGGTTCGGCATCGTCTTCGCGTTCCGCTGGACCGGCGCAGCGCTGGCCTCCGCGATCATGGGCTTTCCACTGATGGTTCGCGCGATCCGCCTCTCGATCGCGGGCATCGACCAGCGGCTCGAGGTCGCGGCCCGCACGCTCGGCGGCTCGCGCGCGTGGGTCTTCGCGTCGATCACGCTGCCCCTTGCGCTGCCGGGAATCATCACAGGCACACTTCTGTCGTTCGCGCGCGGACTGGGTGAGTTCGGCGCGACAATCACGTTCGTCTCGAACATTCCGGGCCAGACCCAGACGCTACCGCTCGCGATCTACACCTACACCCAGGTGCCGGGCGGCGATGCGGGGGCGCTGCGGCTGAGCCTCATCGCGGTCGTCCTGTCGATCGTTGCGCTCGCGACGTCGGAGTGGCTCACGCGCAGGGCCGAGCGAGCCCAGGTCGATGATCGACATTGATATCGAGCAGCAGCTCGGCGGCTTCCGCCTCGCGGTGGCGTTCCGCGCGGAAGCACCCATCGTCGGCCTCTTCGGCCGATCGGGCGCGGGCAAGACCAGTGTCATCAACGCGATTGCCGGCATTGCGACGCCGCAGCGCGGGCACATCCGCGTCAACGGCACGACGCTGTTCGACGCGATGCAGGGCATCGACGTGCCGCCGGAGGCGCGCCGGATTGCCTACGTTTTCCAGGACGCGCTCCTCTTCCCGCATCTCGACGTGAGGGCGAACCTGCTCTATGGCCAGCGGCTGCGGCCTGCGGCCGAGCGCTTCATTGACCAGGACCGGGTCGTCGACCTCCTCGGGCTTGGGCCACTGCTGACGCGGAAGACGCGCGCGCTGTCGGGCGGCGAGAAGCAGCGCGTCGCGATCGGCCGGGCGCTGCTCGCGCAGCCCCGGATCATGCTGCTCGACGAGCCGCTGGCCGCCCTCGACGGCGCGCGCAAATCCGAAATCCTCGCGTACATCGAGCGGCTGCGTGACGAGCTCCATATCCCGATCGTCTACGTAAGCCACTCGGTGCCCGAGATCATGCGACTTGCCGACACGATCGTGCTTCTCGCCGACGGCAAATGCCTGGCCGCCGGCCCTGCGGACGCGGTGCTCGAGCGCGCCGACCTGGGACCGGCCACCGGTGGCGATGAAGCCACATCGTTGATCGAAACCCGCATCGTCGGCCACGATGCCGCCGAGCAGCTGACGACACTCGGGTTCGACGGCGGTCGGCTATTCGTGCCGCTGCTTCGCGGCGCGATCGGCGATCGGGTGCGCGCGACCATTCGCGCCCGCGACGTCTCGCTCGCCTTGCAGCCGCCGGCGGGCATCAGCATTCTGAACGTCTTGCCCGGACGGGCGACGTCGATCCAGGGCGAGGCCCGGGCGACCGTCGACGTCCGTATCGCTGTCGGTGCCGCCTCCGTGACCGCCCGCATCACCCGCCGTTCGTTGCGCGAATTGAACGTGCACGTGGGGCAGGAGCTCTTTGCGCTGGTGAAGGCGGTGTCGTTCGACCAGAGCAGCGTCGGCTACGCCTGATACCGATCACGCCGTGAGACCCACCCTCCGCTTTCACATCCGCGATCGCGCGCACGAGGGCGAGATCGCGATCGGGCCTGGCAAGATCGCGCTGCTCGAAGCGATCGAGGCGACAGGCTCGATCACGGCCGCGGCCCGGCAACTCGGCATGTCCTATCGTCGCGCGTGGCTGCTCGTCGACGAGACGAATCGTTCGCTCGTCCACGCTGCGGTAACAGCGGCGGCCGGCGGAAAGAAAGGCGGCGGCGCGCAGCTCACACCAACCGGTATCGAGCTCTGCCGCCGCTACCGCGCCATCGAGCGTCAGGTCGACGCCGCGGTCGCGCGGGAACTCCGAAGCCTGCTGCGGAGCACGCGCTGACGCGAGTCTCCGCTCGACCCGGTCAGTCGATGGCTACGATGACGTTGCTCGCCTTGATCAACGCGTGCGCGCGCTTGCCGACGGCAAGCCCGAGGCCTTCGGCCGACCGGGTGCTGATCACGGAGACGATCTCGATGTTGGGCGCGACCGCGATCGTCACTTCAGTCGAAACCGGCCCCATGATCATGTCCTTCACGGTACCGGCAAAGCTGTTGCGGGCGCTGGTCTTCATTGCGAGTCTCCTCGAGTTGCATGGTCTGTCGGAATCGACGGCGCATTTTACTAGACGCGGACGCGGCTGCTTATGCACGCGTTTGCATATGCGGGTCAAGCGCGGTCGCGCGTGGCGAAGATGTCGGCGAGTGGCACACGCGATCCGGCGCCTTTGAGCTCGTAGCCGCCGATGCGCGATACGACGCGCGCGAAGGCGCTGCTCTGGGCGGCCGCGACCATCGTATCGACGGCGATCCGCGCCGGACGGTTGCGCCGACAGGCCAGGTAGTAGCGCTCGGTGACGAGGCGGACGAACGCAAGCCCGTGCGCCCGCGCTGCCGCCTCGAGGCCGAAGGCCGCGTCGGCCATGCCGGCGCGCACCGTGGCGGCCGTCGCCATGTGCGTGAACTCCTCGTGCTCGTAGCCCCGGATGGCCGAGGTCGCGAGATCCTCCCGCGCGAGGAGCGCGTCGAAGAGGAGCCGCGTGCCCGAACCGCGCTCGCGGTTGACGAACGTGAGGTCGAGCCGTGCGAGGTCCTTGAGCCGCCGGACGCGGCGGGCGGCGCCCTTCGCCACCATGAGTCCCTGGTAGCGCGACAGGAGCCATGCGACGTAGTATTCGCGCGCATTGAGCCGGACGCGGAACTCCTCGAGCAGCGGCCCCAGCAGTCCTGGCGGGTCCGGCATGTGGAAACCGGCGATGTCGCAATCGCCGCGGGCGAGGCTGTCGAGGCTGTTCAGGCTGCCCTCGGCCCGCAGGTCGACCGCGAGATGGCGGTCGAGTCGCTCCTTGAGCTTGAACAACGCGATGTCGTGGCTCGCATGCACGTGGACGCGCTGCTTGCGCGTCTCGGCGGGCAGCTCGAGAAAGCGGCCGAGCTCTGCGCCGAGCCCGTCGAACTGCGTGCCGATGCGCGGCTCGAGCCAGTCGGACACGCCGGCAAAGCGCGCGCCGAACGGCGTGAGCCCCGTCCCCTGGCCACGCGTCAGCTCCGCGAGCTTGTGGCCGGTAATGGCCTCCCACCGACCGAGCAGGCCCCACGCGTGCCGGTACGAAATGCCGACGTCGCGAATGGCCTGCACGAGCGAGCCGTGCTTGCGGATCGAGCGCAGCAGCGCGAGCAGCTCCGGCGGCACGGGATAGAGCGCGTCGCGCCCGACGCGCAGGCTCGCCTCGATTTTGACTTTGAGCATGCGGGAGCCGCCAATGCGGCGGCGCGTATTGTTCCATAATCGCGCCGAAGATCGCCCGCCAAGAGAAAGGAAGGTACACGATGACCGGCAAGACCCCGCCCGATCCCGTCGCGGAGATGCGCGACTGGTGGCGCACGTCGATCATCGACATGCAGCCCGGCATCATCCGTTTTCGCGGCTACGCGATCGAGGACCTGATCGGGCGCGTGACGTTTCCGCAGATGATCTGGCTCATGACGCGCGGCGAGCTGCCGACCGCGGCGCAGGCGGCGCTGCTCGACGCCGCGCTGATGGCCGGCGTCGATCACGGGCCGCAGGCGCCGAGCATCGCCATCGCGCGCATGGCGGCGACGTGCGGCGTCGGGCTCAACAACGCGATGGGCTCCGCGGTCAATGTGCTGGGCGACATCCACGGCGGCGCGGGCGAGCAGTCGGTGGAGCTGTTCCTCGACATCCAGAAGCGCATCGACAGCGGCCAGTCCGAGACCGCCGCGGTCGAGGCCGGTCTCGCCGCGTTCGTCGTCGCGCACGGCAAGATCATTCCCGGCTACGGCCACCGCTTCCACCCGCTCGATCCGCGTTCGCCGCGGCTCCTCGAGCTGGTCGATGAGGCAGCCGCCGCCGGCGTCGTTTCCGGCAAGTTCGCGCGCATCGGCCGGGCGATCGAGGCCGCGCTCGAGCGCGAGAAGGGTCGCCGCATCCCGATGAACATCGACGGCGCGACCGCGGTGATCTACGCGGAGCTGGAGTTCCCGCCACCGCTCGCACGCGGCCTCTTCTGCCTGTCGCGTTCGGTCGGCATCCTTGCGCACGCGTGGGAGCAGACGCAGCAGGGCGGTCGCAACAAGGGGCCGATCCCCCGCCGCTACGTACCCGCGTACGACGGACCGCCGCCGCGGCCGGTCCCCCCCGCCTAGCCGTCCGCCGCGCTCGCCCGCGCCTCGACGGCGCGGCGGACGATCCCGACGTGCTCGCGCAGCGTGTACGCCTCGCTGCCGTAGCTCGGCGGCGCGCGAATCTGCGCCGCCGCCTCCTCGATCCGATCGAGGTCGCGGCGCCACTTGTCGAGCGGTAGCGGACTGGCGTGCGTCCGGATGTCGCGCTCGAGCAGCGCGAGCTCGCCGTAGTAGCGGTAGATGCGCGAGCGCACCCGCCAGCGCAGGAACTGCGGCAGGAAATTCATCAACGGGACCAGCAGTACCAGCAACGGCACGACAAGGATGATCGTCCGCTCGACGACGGTCGCGACCCAGAACGGCAGGTAGCGGTAGAGGGGGCTCGGTCCGAAGCGCCTGTGCCGGTCCGCAACGCTCGAAACGGCGAGGTCGACCTGCGTCGTGCCGGGAAACTCGCTGGCCGCTTCGAAGTCGCTCTGGCCGCCGTGAATCTCGCGTGCTGCGTCGAACAACAGGTTGATCAGCGCCGGATGCAGGTCCGCGCGCGCGACGAGCATCGCCTTGGTCCCGATAATGGGGATATCGTGGTCGGGGATGTTCAGGGCGAGGTCGATCATTCCGGCGGGCAGCATAAGGCGCGAGACATACGGGAACCTGCGTGCATAGGCCTCGGCACGAATGAATGGAGCGAGTTCGAGCGCTGGATCGCGAAGCATCTGATCGATCAAGGGTGATCCCGCTCCTCCGACGAAGAAGACGACGTCGACGTCGCCCGCGCGAAGCGCCTTGAGCGCATCGTCGCCGCCTATCGTCTGAAGCTTCGCGTTGGCGCCAGTGATGCCGTTCGCCTCGAGCATCGCTACCGCGAAGGCCTGGGTACCGCTGCCCGCGGTGCCCACGGCGAGCCGCCTGCCCACGAGATCGTTGAGCTGATCGATCTTGGTCGCCGTGCGATGGAACACCCAGAGCGGCTCGTAGTAGAGCGTCGCGATCATCACGATCTGCTCGTTGTCCGCCGGCGCTGCGATCCCGCCCTGCATCAGCGCCACGTCGACGCCGGACTTCGGATCGCGCAGCAGATCGAGGTTCTCGACCGCTCCGCTCGTCATCCGCTCCACGACGCGGACGCCGTCGCGCGCCAGGATATCGCGATAGCGCAGCGCCAGTTGGTGATACAGCCCGTATTCGGCGCCCGACGCGAACACGATCTGCCGCGGCGGCGCCGGCTGCAGGAAATGCACCGAGACGGCGACAATCGCTGCGACCACCACGGCGACGGTCAGGATCGCGCGCCAGAGATCGCGCCGCGATTGCGCGTCGAGGTCGTGGTGGCCGAATCTCATCGGGTAAGGCCCTGCGGGGCCGGGCGGGGGGCGAGCTTACCATGGGCCGGCGTTGGGCCCTGCCCCGCGACAAGGCCCCACGACCATCAGGGCATAGCTCCGATGTCAACGAGCGGCAAACCTCGTTCGTTATTGAAAGGTTTGTCGTTCGATGCGCATCGGTATCGATCGGATCGACTCGAGAAGAAGATCGGCCGCGACGCCGTGACGCGGTGCGATTTCGCTGCATGACGGAGGGACGTTCGATGTAGTATTTCCCGCGAGCGAGAACACATGCGGCGCTGCGAGCGTGATCGCGCATCTCGCGCGGATGGGCCGACCGCCGCACCTTGTCGCACGCGTAGGAGCGCGGTTGGCACTGAGCATCACTCCTGTCGCAGGCAGTCGCGCGGTCGAGGCCGGGATCGCATGGCCCGCCGTGTTCGAGGCGTTGTTCACACTGATCGCGATCGCGGCGCTGTTGCCTTTGTTCGGCATCGTCGCCGCGGATGACGTCGGCCGCGGCGGACGCTTCGCCGACGATCCCGCGGCGGTGACGGGCTTGCCCCGCCCGGTGCTCCCCGGCGCATGTCGCTCGGTGGGGCCGCTCGCGGATGCGTCGATACGCGAGCGTGTCTGTCCCGCCCTCGCGGTGCGCTCGAGCGACGCACCGATCGAACAATCCGCCGCATCGCTCGTCGACGCCAGTGCGCGCGCGAGTGCCGCGTTCATGGGATCGGTTCGCCAGGACCAAGCCCGACTCGCGGAGCTGCATTCGCGGCAGCGCGATGGCGCGTCGGACTCGCCGGCGTTCCGCGACGCGATCAGCGCGATCGACGAGCACGCGCGGACCTTCGCGCAGCGCTATGCGATCGATTTCGCCGGCGGTGGCCCGACGCCGCTTCGCTGCGCGTCCGCCTCGATCGCGGCGGCCTTCCGCACCACCCCGCACGACCGTTCCGACAGGGCCGACGCGCCCCGGGCCGCGAACGCATTGCTGTTGCTCGGCGCTGCGCTCGATGGGCATCCGGCCGTGGGCGTGCTGGCGCGGCAGGCGGCGCTGCCCGCCGCCAACCGCCTCGCGCCGCGCACGTGCGGCACGCTCGGGCTACCCGAGGCGCTCGCGAGGACGTCGCTGCTGATGGCCGACGCGCACCAGGCGACGACGAACGGCGCGAAGAACGAAGCGATGCGCGAGCTCCTGCGCAGCGCGGGGTGGCAATGGGCCGGGGCGATGCTCCTCGGCCTCGCGTTCCTGACCCTGAGCCGGCACACGCGTTCGGCGACCCCCGGCGTCGCCCTGGCGCTCGCCGTCTGGGCGGTGGCGGCATGGGCCGGCCGCGTTCCATGGCCGCACGCGGCCGAGCGCGCCTTCGTGCCGGGCCGCGAGGGCGTGTCGCTGCTGACGCCGCCCGCACCTTTCGTGGGCTGGCTTCTGGCGGCGGCCGTCGTAGTCCTGCTCGCCATTCCCGCGCTGCGCAAGCCGCTCCGCCTGAGCACGCAGGCACCGTCGTCGCGCGTGGGCTACCCGGGCTTCGTCGCGCTGACCGGCGTCGGCTGGCTCGTGCTCTTGGACCTGTCGGCGAATGCGAGCTTCGTCAACCGCTACCTCGCGCTCTACCACCAGGGGCATCTGTGGCTTGCGATGCTGCTCCTGAGCGTACTCGTCTTCCTGCGGCAGCCGCTCGGACGCCTGCTCGCGTGGATGCTCTCGGTGATCGACGGCGCCGCGAATCGCATCGGCCGGAGCACGGGCACGCTTGGCGCCGCCACGCTCGCTATCGCCGCGACGGCGATGCTCGTCGCCGCGTTTGCATTGCTCGCGAACCTCCGCCAAGTCACCTCGGAGATCGGACGCCTCTGGCTGATGCTGGGCGCCGCGTGGTTCTTCTTCCTGCGCGGAACGCCGCTCGCCGAGCGGCTCGCGCGAAGCGGCGGATCGTTCTCGTCCTTCGTCCGCTACGTCCTCCCGCTCGCGTTCGTCGTCCTCGTCCTGATCGGCGCGATGATCATGACACACGACATGGGACCGCTCCTGATTGCCGGCTACGGCGCCGGTGCGTTCCTCGCCGCGTCGGTCGCGATGTGGATGCATCAGCGCTACGGAACGTCCTACACGGCTCACGTTCTCGCGATGGCGGTGTTCGTCGGATGGATCGTGCTCGTGACGGTCGCGCTCTTCGAGACGGGCTCGGTCGACGCCACCACGGCCGGCCGCCTCGAGAATCTCGCTGCGCCGCTCGCCTCCGCCAACGACCAGCTCGCGATCGTCACCTGGTTCCAGCAGGTTGCGCCGCCGGCCGGCTTCGGACTGGGTCACGTGCCGTGGTGCGGCTACGCCGGCGCCGTCGGCTGCGCCGGTGTTCCCGCCCAGGTTCACAGCGATTACACGTTCACGGCGCTCGTCGGCGCGTTCGGCTGGACCGCGGCATGGACGGTGACGCTCGGCTGCGCAATCTGGCTGCACCGGCTGATCCGGCAGCACGGCCGCATCACGCCGGGCGAACCGCGTCTCGTCGCAGGATCCGCGCGCCTCGTGAACGATGAGCAGGGCTTCCTGAGCTGGCTGGCGGTGACGTGGGTCGTGCTCGCCCTTTGCCAGCTCGCGGTGACGGTCGCCGGCAACCTCGCGGTGATTCCGCTGACCGGCGTGACGTTCCCGTTCGTGAGCTTCGGGATGACCTCGCTCCTCGTCAATGTCGCGCTGCTCGCGCTCTGCCTCAACGTCAACGTGCCGGCGCGGGGACGCGGATGACGCCGCGCCGCACGTTCACCCTGCTCGAGTTCGCGATCGCCGCGAGCCTCGCGGTCGTCCCCGTGCTGCTCGTCGTGTTGCTCGCGGTCGGCTGGCTGCGACCGCTCGAGGCCGCTTCGCAGCCCGCCGTCCCGGATCGTCATTTGAGCGTTCGCCACATCGCGGCGCTCAAGACCTTCGAGCACGCGATCGTCCGGCGCGATTCCGCATCGCGCGAAGCGCCGACGGCGCAGGCGCTCGTCGCCGAGATTCCCGCCTGCCGCCGCGAATGGGATGGCGCGGGCGGTGCGCTCGATCGCTTGCGGCGGGCACTCGCGAAGCCCGCCGTCGCGGGCCGTACGCCGGCGGAGCGCATCGCCGCCGAGCTCGGCCAGCTCGACGCGGCGCTCGCACGCTTCAGCACCGGCGCCAACCGGCGCGTGAGCGACCCCATCGCGTTCGACGTCCACCGCTGGACCGAAGCAGTGACCGCCGCGTTGCGCACGCCGGTCGAGGCGCCGGAATACCCGGGACACCGCTTCGTCGTGCAGTGCGCGGATGTCGCGAGCGCGGTGACCATGCTCGTGCGCGCCGACGCGCGAATGCTCGATGCACTCGCGTGGCGCGGCACCGCGGTTCCGGCGACGATTGCACGCTGGCGCGCGGATCAGTTCGTCGAGGTGTCGGATCGCCTGCTCGCGCGCCCGAATCCGTGGGCCGGAATCCCGGGGTGCGTCTACCTGGGCGGCGCGGGAGCCTCGCCCGGCTACTTCGTCGCCGCGTCGCACGGCATCGCAGAGCGCATCTGTCCGCAGCCCGAGCTGCGCGGCGCCATGGCCGCGATCACCGACGGAGCGCCGCGAGCCATCGTCGGCGAACCCGACTTCGCGCTGCCCATCGGGGACGAGCGGTGGAAGGTGCCTCCCTCGCTGCACGCGATGCTGCAATCGCTCGACCCCCTGCAGCGGCCCGCGAGCGCGCTCCACGGCGTGTATGCGGCGGGCGGCTTCGTCGGCAGCGATGCGGCAACGAATTCCTCGCTCGGCGTAAACCGTATTCTTCTCGACGGGACGCCGGTCGACGTCGGCTTTTCGGTCGACCTGACCATCGATCCCGACGTGCAGGCGATCGCGCAGACGATCGCCGCCTGTTACACCGGCCGGCAGGACGTTTGCGCGGCCGCCGGCGTCGCGCGCAAAGAGGATCAGGCGCAGCCGATCGGGCACCGGATGCTCGAGCACGCGGTCGTGCGCATGGCCGCGGTCGCGATTATCGACGTCCCGACGGGACGCATCGAGGCGCTCGCGGGCTCGCTCTCGCCTTGTACGCGCGAGGAGTACGACGGCCCGGGCCGGAACGCCGATTGCGACAAGCGTCTTCCTTATCCGATCCGCTACCGGCCCGACGCGCTCCTCAATCCCGCGGTGTTCCACGACGCGATGCCCGCTTCGGTGATCAAGCCGATCATGGCCGCGGCATTTCTGTCCGATCCCGACGTCGGCCCGCGTTGGCTCGCGAGCGAGCGCGCCGACTGGCAGCGCACCGACTGGCCGTCGCCGGACAGCCTGCGCGGGCAGCTCATGCGCTCGGACTCCGCACGCTTCCTCGATCGCATGTTCTGCGCCGACACCGGCTTCGCTCATTGCCGCCGCCCATGGGAGATCCAGCAGGCGGCGCGCGCCTTCGGCTGGAACGCGCGCTGTGCGGAAGCGCGCGAGGATTGCGGCAAGCGCGACCTGCTCTTCGGCGGCGCCGGCGACGAAGAATCCGACCCTCGCTTCGCGCGATTCGCGACGTTGGTTCCGTTCGGGCGCCTCATGGTCGAGCCCGTGGGCGACAAGCCCGGCGGCCCGATCCGCCTGCGGCGTGCGGTCGAGCTCGACCCCGCGAAAGTGCGCGCCTGCGCGTCCGGTGCCGACGGCGTTCGCCCGAGCCGCGACGACTGGGAGAAGTGCCGCGCCCGGATCGTGGTCGACGTCGTCGCCGAAGGCTGGGGCCAGGGCAACGCGCGCTCGAGCGCGCTGGGCGTCGCAGGAATGATGGCGGCGCTCGCGGCCGCCGCCAACGACGAGCCCGTGCACGCGCCGCACCTGGTCGATGGCGTGCGCCGCGCCGGCGTGGACGACCGGAGTCGCCTCGAGCTTGCGCCGTCGGGCACGGGCGCCCCACCCGAGCCGGGCCTCCTTTCATCCGATGCGGCGACCCTCATCCTCAACGCGCTGTCGTACAGCCATCGCGGGGGCACCGCGCGTCTGGCCTGCGAGCAGCTCTTCGATCCGCGGACCTGCCGCGACATCGACTGGATCGCCGGCAAGACGGGCACGCCAACTTTCCCGAACGACGACGTCTCGCTCGACGAGCTCTCACGCCTGTGCGCGAAGCCGGGCACGAGAACGCGCAAGGAAGAAGCCGCCTGCGGCGCGCTGCGCCCGTACAAATGGTATGTCGCCGCCTATCGAATGGATCCGGCGAGCTCGCGCTGGTCGAAGGCGATCGGCGTGCTCACCGAGCGCAACTGGGTGGCCGACACGGGGCGCATTCACGGCGCGGGTGACCACGGACCCAACCCGGCGGCCGAGATCGCGCTCCAAATCGCCGCGCGGCACACCGGATTCCTCGCGGGAGACTCGAAGTGACGCTCACCGCCATCCACCCGACGCCACGCGACGCAAGGGCGACGCGGGACCGCCCCGGCACTCCACTCTTCTGGAGCTTCGATGGGACCTTGGCGACATGCTTGGCCGACGCCGAGGACACGCTGCGCCGTGCCATCGTCCAGATTGGCGATGTCTCGCGCGTGGTGGTCGGGATCGACGTCTCGCTACCGGCGTTGCGGAAGCGCGTCGCCGCCGGTGACCGGATCCAGCCAGCATGGGGTGCGTTTCTCGAACGACTCGCGCGGCGCTACGGACTGCCGGCAGCGCCACGACTCCACTATCTCAAGACCGCGGGCCCCCTGCTCGTCATGGTGATTGCCTACAGGAGCTGAAGCATGCCCTTCAAGACATGGATCGTCGGCAAGATGAATCGGGTCGTCACGCGCGCGGACCTCCCGGCGCGCCACGCGACACACTTCGCCAGCGTCGCCGGGAATGCCGACCGCGAGCCGACGCTGCGTCCCGCGGGCGGACGCGAGAGCATGGTCGCGCCAAGCTTCGAGCATCTCGGTCAATACGGCTCGCTCGTGAAGGCGATGCGCGACGAACTCGAGGACTTTGTCGCCAATCATCTGCGGCGGCATCTCGCGATCGCCGAGCGTGATCGCTACGTGCTCACGTCAATCCACGTCGACAGCACGGGCGCGGACGATGCGCGCCGACTGCTCGAACGGTTCTGTCGCGAGTTCGCGCCGGAGCAGATCAAGCAATATCTCGCCAAGGAGGTCATTGCCCGGCTGCCCAACGCGAGCGCGATCGATCTGTCGCAGTTCGCCGGCCTCAACGCAGGCCGCGAGCCGGGGCCCGAGGCGCCGACCGACGACGGGTTCGAAGACCTGATGAGCGAGCTTCGCGATGCGGAGCCCGCGGCGGGCAAGCGCGCTTACGACGTCACGCTCGTCGGCCGGTGGTCGGCGCACGATGCACGTGCGACCTCCGGCGCGGCGCCTTCGCGCCTGGCCGATACGCCGCCGACGCCGCTCGCTGGCGGCGAGCTCGCACTCGAAGTCGAGGACGCGAAGGGGGCCCGGCGGGTGACGCTCACCGCGGTGCCGGGTCGCCATTACATCGTCGGCAAAGACGCGACGTGCGACATCCCGGTGGAGGGCGTCTACGCGAGTCGCCGCCACTGCGAACTGTGGATGGAGCACGGCGCATGGTGGACGATCGATTCCGGCTCGACCAACGGGATTCGGGTCGAACCGGCGGCCGACACCGCGCAGACGCGCGTGCGCGTGAGCACGCCGAGCGATCGCGCGGTGCTCGAAGTGCCCCCTGGCGCCTGCATCGTGCTCACGGCGTCGGCACGCGGCGATGCGAGACAGTATCCGCGCCTCGTGCTTCGCCCCCCGGGTGCCGCGACGGTCCGATCGCCCGCAGCGATTGCGGCGCGCGTGACGCCGGTCACGCCGATCGCCTCTCCGCGCGCGTCGGGCGCGCTCGCACTGGCGGTGCGCATGGCATCCGGCGCGCGGACGATTGAGCTCAACGAGGGCCTCGCGCCGTTCCGCGTGGGCCGCTCGCGCAGCCAGACGCTCGTGATCGACTGGGCGCATGAGAGCGTGTCGGGCCACCACGTCGACATCGTCGAGGCGGACGCGACGGGCGCGCAGGTCGTCGTACACGGCGACAACGGTGTGATCGTCGAGGGCACGCGACACGCCGCAGGTGCGCGCTTTCGCTGGAAAGTCGGCCAGACGATGCTCCTCGGCCGAGGCAACGAGCGGGAACCGGAATGCTCGCTCACGTTGACGAAGCCGTCCGCCGCCGTGTCGTCCGCGAGAGTCAATTCACGATGAGCGTCCTCACGCCGCGCGAACCCGCGCTCCCGCGGCAGCGCACCGCGCACAACGAACCCGCGACGTACACGCACGCCGCGGAATTCGCGACGCGCTGGTCGCGCCTCGACGTCGCCGTCGCCTCGGGCCGCGGCACACGGCATCCCGTGAACGAGGACAGCAGCAGCGCGCTGCCCGGAACGGCGCCGCTTTTCGTCATCGCGGACGGCGTGGGTGGCGGCGCGATGGCGGCCCTCGCAAGCCGCGAGCTGGTCTTGCGGCTCCACGGCGCGCTCGAGCGATCGCCGATCGACGCGCCGGCGATCCGCGCAGCGCTGCTCGACGCCGATCGCGACGTCGCGCGCAGCATTGCCCGCTACGGCACGAAGACCGGGGCGGCCACGGTCGCCGTTTGCGCGGCCACGAGCCCGCGCCTCTCGAAATGGCTGGTGGCATGGGTCGGCGATTGCCGCGTCTACAAGCTCGCCGCGGCGTCCGACCGCCCTCCGGAGCTTCTCACGCGCGACGACACTTACCGGAATCTGGGTGAAGAGCCGCCGCCGGGCAGCTCGCCCGACGATCCCGCGCGCATGGTCGGCAACGGCGCCGTCACCGCGCCCAACATAGTCGCCGTCGACCTTCGGCCAGGCGAGACGCTTGCGCTCTGCAGCGACGGCATCCACAAGCACGTCGAGCCCGACGTGCTGCGTCGCGTCGTGCACGAGGCCGTGCCTCTCACGCTTCGCTGTCTGCACCTCGTGAAGCTCGCGCGGACGTTCGGCAGCCACGACGACGCGACGGTGCTGATCGTTCAGCGAAGCCGGCGCTCGTCCCGGCGCCTTTCGCGCTTCGCCTTCGCGGGAATTCTCGTCGTGCTGGCCTCGCTCGCGCTGCTCGCGCTGCGCACGGATGCGCAACGCTGGTGGGTCGGGACGCCCACGCTCGAATCCAGCCCCCCAACGGAGCCCGTGCAATGACCCCCGAGCAGATCGATCGCGTGTTCGGTCGCGGCCGGCTGAAGATGGCCACCGGCGACCACGTGGAAGTGTTCCGCGAAGCGGCCGGTCGCGGCGAGCGCCGGCGTTACACGAAGTGCTTCCTCAAGACGCCCGACGGCGACTTCGGACAATGGACCGAGCGCGAATGGCGGATCCTCGCACGACTGGTCGGCCACGGCATTGGCTGCGTGCCCGAGGTCGTGCAGTTCGATCGCGGCGCGATGGGCGGCATGCCCCTTGTGCAAACCTACGACGCGGGCGCGACCGTCGACCAGTGGGCGACGATCCTGCCGGTCACGCGCGACGGCCGTCTGCGCCGCCATGTCTTCGAGGACTGTGCCCACTGGTGGGCGCTCGCGCATTACTGCCTCATCGCACTCGATCAGGTCCATGCGCTCGAGCTCATCCACCTCGACATCAAGGGCGACAACGTCTGCGTACCCGTGGAGCCCGCGCATTTCGATCCGGAGGCACCGGAGTTGCATCTGTATCCGATGTTCGATCGGCTCGCGCTGATCGACTTCGCGTTTTCGCTCGTCGCCCGTGAAAGCCTTCCGAACGCACTGCCGATCGGATGGCAGAAGGACTACGACTACCAGTCCCCGCGCCTGCTGCAGGCGCTCGAGGCCGGCCGCCAGGGCGACCTCGGACCGACGCGCGAGCTCGACTGGCGCTGCGACCTCTACAGCCTGGGCGCGATGCTCAAGCGCTACCTGCCCGACGAGGGCGTGGTCGACGCCGCCGAGGCGGCGGCGGGCTGGACCCTCGAGCGCTACGACGATGCGAAGCGGCTGCTGCTCGGCATCCGCGAAGCGCACGATCGCGCGGCGCCGCAGCATCGACCCCACCGCGAATTCATCGCCATGACGGGCGCCCGGGTGTCCGACCCGGGGCTGCGCGCCTCGCTCGATCGAGGCTGGACGCTCGCACGCCACGCGAGTGTCGCGCCGCTTCCGGCGTCGCCGATCACGCCGCTCACGCGCCTTGCGCCGTCGATGCGCATCATCGTCTCGACGCGCGACATCGACGAGGTCCACCTCACTACCCGCACGGCACTGCGCGCCGCGCCGCCCAAGCCCCACGCAGCGCGCACGGCGATGACGGCAGCCGCGCTGGTCGCCGTCGGACTGATCATCGGAGTCGCGTCGTGGTGGGCGCTCGACGGCCGCGGCGATGCGCTCGTCGCGGGCGCACGCTCGATGCTCGATCTCGCCAGGACGCACTGGGATCGCCTGGTGGCATCGGCGCCGGCGTGGGACCTGGCGCCCAAACCGCCGCTCGGACCGAGCGAGCCCGCGGCGCAGCAAACCCCGCTTCCCGCGCCGGAATCGATCGGCCCGCCCGAGCCGGCCGCGACGGACGACGTGACGCACGATCAACCGGGCCCCGACGCCGCAGGCGGATCTGCTGGCAACGAATCCGTGGCGCGCGACGACGTGGCGACTCCGTCAGCGCCGGACGAGCATCAGACAGCCACCGACGAGCGCGCGAACATCGCGCCGGCACCGCTCCCCTCGTCGCGGCCCGCGTCGCGTGCTTCGGCACGTGCGCTTGCGGCGCCGCGCAGCGGAGGCCATGCCGCGCCCCCGCCATCGCGCCCGTCTACGGTCACGGCGGCAAAGCCGCGCACCGGAGGCCGCGCCACGAGTCCTCCGTCGCGCGCGCCGACGGTCGCGGCGGCGAAGCCGCGCGGCGGAAGCACGAACACGGGCAGCGAACGGGTCGCGCGCGCGGGTGTGTCGAAGCCGACAACCTCGGGTCATGCTCAGCTCGCGGCCGCCAACGCCGGTCGCAGTGCGCGCCCGTCACCGGTGCCGGAAAGCGCTTCGCCGTCAGTGTCGGCTGCCGTAGCGGTCGCGCCCGAGAAGCCGGTCGCGGCGGTCGCCAACGTTCCGGCCGAACCGCCGCGTACCGAATCGCCCTCTGTTGTCGCGCACGCGACGAGCGAGCCCCCGCGGACCGAGGCCCCTGCGACGCCATCGTCTTCGCCCGCGGCGGCCAATCCACCGCAGTCGCGCGTCCAGGCGAGCCCACCGCCCCCCGCACGCCCGCGCCCGGAATCGCGGCCGTCGAACGCCACGACGCTCTCCTCGTTCCTGGGTTCGCTCTTCCAACTGGGACGGCGCGACGGGAAGGCCGCTCCGATCGAGGATCGCGCAGCGGTCGTCGCGGCTTCTCCACCGAGCGTTGCGCCGCGGCCGGGACCTACCGTCGTGGCAAGCGCCCCACCCCGCGACGAGTCGCGACCGGCGGTGCGCGCCGCGCCTGAGGGGTTGGCACGCGCCCAGACGCCGCCGCCTCCCGCTTCCGGCATCTCATGGGAGATCGCAACCCCGGCAGCCGCGGCGACGCTGCCTCCGACCGAAGCGGCGCCCGCCCCATCACCTGCGCCCCCGCCTGCCGTACCTCCTCCGGCCCCGCCACCCTCCTCGCAGCCGGCGCCGCGAATGCCGCCACCCGTTGCCGTATGGGCCGAAGCGCCTGCGCGTTATCCCGTCGTGCCCTACGCCGAATACGTGGTGCAGGCCAAGCGCGCGCTCGGCGAGTCCGTCGTGCGGAGCGCGGCTCTGGCCGAGGCCGATGCGAGCCGCGTAATGACGATCGCCGCGACCGCCTGGATGCCCGCCGAGGAGCACGCCATCGCGGACGCCGCGCGACGCGAGTGGACAGCGCGCTTCGTCCCGCCGTCCGGAGCCAGCGTCGTGCCCGGCGTCGCGCGCCAGTTCGACGACGCGGCGCGGCGGGCCTACCACGAGCATCGCGACATCAACGACGTGTTCGGATTGCAGCTTCGCGCCTTCGGCGCCAACCCTTCCGATCCGGACATCGCCGGCAACCTCGCATTCGTCTACCTCAAGCTCTCCCCGCCGCAGCCGGAGACGGCGCGCCAGGTGGCGCTGCACGCGATGGCGCTCCGCGGCACGCAGCTCCGCGCCGCGCGCCCCGACGACTGGACGACGTTCGCCATCGCGAGCGCGCTCGTCGGGCGCGAGGACGACGCGCGCAATGCGCTGTATGTGGCCGTCGCCGTGACCCGCGATCTCGAACTGAGCTGCCGCGCCGTACTGAACTCGCTCGCGAGCTACGGCGATCCGATGCGCCGGCCCGTCCGCTCGATGATGGAGCGCATCCAGGCCTACGGCCGCAACCGCGAATCGGCCTACTGCAACTGGCCGCCGCAGTGGGTGGCGAACGTCAGGTGAGCGGCGTGCCCGCGTCGTCGACGAACGGCGCGGGACTGCAGAAAGTGGATTGATGCGACGACGATCGCGGCGACGACGATCGCGCTCCGCCTTGCACGTCGCTCGGCACAGAGTAGAATCCGCCGGGCATGTCGCCACGCCGGCCGTCGGCCGCCCGCCCCGGACCCGGACTCATCGCCGGTCCCGCTTCCCTTCGCCTCTGAGATGCCCACTTCCGGCCCGGACCTGCATTATGGGATCGACCGCCTCGAAACGCGTGGCACGCGTATCTTCGGCTGGGGCTGGGTCGTGGATCCTCTGCGCGCGATCGCGGAAGTCGCGCTTCGCGTCACCGGCGACGGCTGGGAGCGTGTCCTGCCGGCGAGCTTCGGCATGGCGCGCGACGACGTGGAGCGCGCGCATCCGGACCTGCCGCATGCACGCGCATCGGGATTCGTGGTGACGGGCTACGCGGGCCGGCCGCCGATTCGCAGGCTTTCGCTCGAACTCGCTTACAGCGCTGGCGGCTCCCACGCCATCGATATCACCGGGTCGCTCGCAGCCGACCGATCGGACGTGCGCAGGTGGCGCGAGCTGCGCTGGCTCGCCGATGCCGTATGGCGCCGCGTGCGGCAAGGCGATTTCCGCGGCATCGCTCGCCGCGTTCGCGCCCAGAACTACTCGGCACCTTCACTCGACGATCTCGACGCCTCGGCGACGCTCGTACCGCTGCTGCACGGGCGCCGGGTCACGCTGCTCTTCGATCACAACATGGGCGGCGGCGCCAACCACTACCGCCGCTCGCAGATCGCCGAGCGCGTGGAGGCCGGCGCCGTGCTCGCCTGCACCTACAACCTGCCGACGCTCGACTACCGCGTCACCCTCCACGCGGCCGGCACCGAGGAACGCACGTTCCGCCTGTCGACGTTCCTCGTGCTCGAAACGCTGTTCGAGCGCATCCCGATCGCGGAGCTGTTCGTCAACAGTCCGGTGTCGTTCGACGAGCCGCTGCTGTTCGCGGAGTGGATCGCTCGCTTGCGCAGCGAGCATCCCGCAACCCGGCTCGTCGTCACCGCGCACGACTACTTCTCCGTTTGTCCGTCCTTCGTGCTGCTCGACGCCGACGGTCGCTATTGCGGGATTCCCGACCTCTCCGTCTGCGCGCGCTGCCTGCCGCGGCACCGTGCGAGCTATGTGACGCTGTCGCCGCCCACGACCATCCCGCTGTGGCGCGCCTCGTGGGGGCGCTTCCTGGCGGCGGCGGACGAGCTGCGCTGCTTTTCGACCTCGACGCGCGCTCTCCTGCTCCGTGCGTATCCGAAACTCGATCCCGCGCGCATCACGATCGTCCCGCACACACTCGACTACCAGCCCGAGCGCCCACCGGCAGTGCGCCACGCCGACCCCCTGACGATCGGCGTCATCGGCAACATCAGTCCGCAGAAGGGCGCCTTCGTCGTGCGCGACGTACTCGCGAAGATCGAGCGCGAGCATTCCGACGCGCGCATCGTCGTCATCGGCACGCTCGACCTCGCCATCGACTCGCCGCGGCTTCACGTGACGGGCCCCTACCAGCGCGACAACCTCGTCGCACTGATCGAGGCGCAGCACATCAACATGATCCTCTTTCCCTCGATCTGCCCGGAGACGTTCTCGTACGTGGTCGACGAGATGATGCTGCTGCGAATGCCGGTCGTCGCCTTCGACCTGGGGGCGCCTGCCGAGCGACTGCGCGATTACAGCCTCGGGCGCCTCTGCGGCACCGTCGACGCCTCTGCGGCGCTCGGGGCGATGGTCGCCCTTCACGACGAGCTCGCGGCGCGCGAGACGGCACCGGCTTGACGAGCATGCCTAGCGCCCTGCACGTCTTCACCTGCGCCGCGGTCAACTACCTGCCGAAGGTGCGGATCCTCTGTCGCTCGCTGCGACGGCATCATCCCGAGGCCGTGATCCACGTCGCGCTCGCCGACGAGCGTCCCGCGTGGCTCGATCTTGCAAGCGAACCGTTCGATTCGATCCTCGGGATCGGCGACCTCGGCATCCCCGATTCGCGGCGGTGGACTTTCCAGCACAGCATCGTCGAGCTCGCGACCGCGATCAAGCCGTTCGCGCTGCGGCGGCTGCTCGACCTGCCCGAGTGCCGGAACGTCCTCTACTTCGATCCCGACATCGTGCTGTTCTCGCGCGTCGACGACATCCTCGCGACGCTGGAAACGGCGAATCTCGCGCTGACGCCGCACCAGACCGTGCCCGAGCACGATCTCGAGGCGATTCTCGACAACGAGGTCGCGAGCCTCAAGCACGGCGTCTTCAACCTGGGCTTCATCGGTGTTGCGAAGACGCACGAGGGACGGCGCTTCGCCGACTGGTGGAGCGAGCGGACCCGCCTCCTCTGCCGCGCCGACATTCCGAACGGCCTCTTCACCGACCAGAAGTGGATCAACTTCGCACCCGTCTTCTTCGACGGCGTCGCGATCGTCAAGTCGCCGCGCCACAATGTGGCGACCTGGAACCTGACGACGCGGCGGATGACGGGCGATTTCGAGTCCGGGTTCGAGGTCGACGGCCTCCCGCTCGGCTTCTACCACTTCACCGGGTTCGACAGCGGCGCGCACGAGATCATGGCGGTCAAGAACGCGACGACCAGCCCGCCCGTTGCCCGGCTCATCGCATGGTACGCGCACGAGATCGAGGTCGCCGAGCACGACCCGGTGAGCCAGTGGCCGTGGGCGTTCGGCCGTTATTCCAACGGCACGCCCATTGCGCCCGCGCACCGGTGGCTCTATCGCGAGCACCGTGACTTGCAGACGGCCTACCCGGATCCCTACGACGCGACTTCCGACGGCGCAACCTTCCTGGATTGGTGCGAGACCGAAGGTCGGCTTCGCTTCCCCGAGCTGTTCGATGGCCGCTCGATCGCGAAGCCGCCGTCGCTGCAGCCGCGGGTCTCGGCCGGCACGATGATGCGTCTATCGCTGCTGATGCTGGCGCCGCACGGCGGCAAGTCGCTGCGTGGCCGCGTCTACCGAATGGTGCAGCGCGAGGGCTGGCGCGGTGTTGCGCGCCGGCTGCCTCGACCCCGTTGAAGCGACGGCCATCGTGATCGACGTCATCGTTCCCGTCCATTCCGGCCGTGCCGCGACGACGCGCTGCCTCGCGAGCCTGCTCGCCGGTGGACCGCAGACGCCGTTCGAGATCGTCGTCGTCGACGATGCGACCCCCGATCCGGCGATCGCGCACGACCTCGACGAGCTGGCAGCGGCCCGCCGCATCACGCTCCTGCGCAACGAGCGCAACCTCGGTTTCGTGCACTCGGTGAACCGCGGGATGACGCTGCACCCGGATCGCCACGTCGTGCTGCTCAACAGCGATACCGAGGTCGCCCATGACTGGCTCGATCGCCTGCATCGCTGCGCCGAGCGCGACGCCAAAATCGGGACGATCACGCCGTTCTCGAACAATGCGACGATCTGCTCGTATCCCCACCCAGGCTGGATGGGCGGCGTTCCGGGCACGCTCGGCCTCGCGGCACTGGACCGACTGTTCGCCACCATCAACGCCGACAAGCAGATCGATCTTCCGACCGGCGTGGGCTCGTGCCTATACGTGCGTCGCGCCTGCCTCCAACAGATCGGGCTGTTCGACGCCGAGCGCTTCGGCCGCGGCTACGGCGAGGAGAACGATTTCTGTTTGCGTGCCGCGGCCGCAGGCTGGCATAACGTGCTCGCCTGCGACGTGTTCATCTTCCACGAGGGCGCCGTGAGCTTCGCGGATGAGCGCG
Source organism: uncultured beta proteobacterium (assembly GCA_963773195.1). Classification (GTDB taxonomy): domain Bacteria; phylum Pseudomonadota; class Gammaproteobacteria; order Burkholderiales; family Casimicrobiaceae; genus CAIWHR01. The sequence goes on along the minus strand of CAVZAE010000007.1, from coordinate 195,127 downwards.
ACGAACGCTCAAAGTCGGCACTCGCCGCGCTGCTCGCTGTTCATCCCGATTACCTCGAGCGCGTCGGCGCGTTCGTCAACGCGGATCCGGTGGCGCCGCTGCGCACCGCCATCGACGCGGCACGTCTCGCGCAGGGTGGCGACGAGCCAGCGTGCGTGATGGCCGAGCACGCCGAGGAGCGTCGCCAGCTGCTCACGCGGCTTGCGGAAGTGGAGGCTCTGGCGAAGGAGCGCGAGGTCGCGATCGCCGAGCTCAGGCGCGCGCTGGCGCATGCCGATGCGATCGTCGCCCAGAACGACGAGGACAAGGCATCGCTGCGGACCGAGATCGACAACCTGCGCGCGGGACTCAAGCACGCGGAGGCGCTCGCGTTCGACCGGCTGCACGAGCTCGAGCGGATCCACGCGTCCCCCGGATGGCTGCTGGTCGCCCCCTTCGTTCGTCGCAAACGAGAGACTTCATGAATCGAGTGCTTGCCAGCCTCGCGCTGGCCGTTCTGTTCGCTTCGTCCGCCGTCTTCGCGCAGGCGCCGGAGCGCATCGTATTCGCCACCGACTGGCTGGCCGAAGCCGAGCACGGCGGCTTCTACCAGGCGGTGGCCGAGGGCATCTACAAGAAACACGGGCTCGACGTCACGATCAAGATGGGCGGTCCGCAGGTCAACGGCCTGCAGCTCTTGGCCGCCGGCCAGCTCGACGTCGTCATGGGCGACGCGCTGCAGGTGATCTCGGCCGTCGAGCAGGGCGTCCCGGTCACGGCCATCGCCGCAACGTTCCAGAAGAATCCGGCGGTGATCATCGCGCATCCCGGCGTCGCGCGCCTCGAGGAGCTCAAGGGCAAGCCGATCGCCATCGGCGCCGCGAGCAACACGACGTTCTGGCCATGGCTCCGCCAGCGCTACGGCTTCAGCGACAACCAGAAGCGTCCCTACGGCTTCTCCGTCCAGCCGTTCCTCGCCGACCCGGCGCTGTCGCAACAGGGCTTCGCCACGTCCGAGCCTTTCTCGATCGAGAAAGGCGGGGTCAAGCCCGTCGTGTTCCTGCTTGCGGACCTGGGCTATCCGCCCTACGCCGAGGCACTCGTCGTCACGCGCGCTGCGCTCGACAAGCGCCGCGACGCGTTGACGCGCTTCGTTCGCGCGTCCGCGGAAGGCTGGAAGAGCTATCTCGCCAATCCGGCGCCCGGCAATGCGCTCATCAAGCAGGCCAATCCGGAGATGAGCGACGACCTGCTCGCTTATGGCCATCGCAAGATGAAGGAGTACGCGCTCGTGGCCGGCGGCGACGCCGCGACGCAGGGACTCTTGACGATGAGCGATGCACGCTGGGCACGTACGCTCGACTTCCTGCGCGAAGCCGGGCTCACCAAGCCCGGCATCGACTACGGGCAGGCGCATACGCTGTCGATCGTGAAGGACGTGAAAGTCCTGCCCTGAGCCGCGCGATGGCCGGCGCCGACCCTCCCGTGCTCGAGGTCGCGGGCGCGCGCAAGACGTACGCAACCGGGACGCAGGCGCTGGCGCCCATCGACCTCACGGTCCGCCGCGGCGAGTTCGTCTCGCTGCTCGGTCCCTCGGGCTGCGGCAAAACGACGCTCCTCCATCTGATGGCGGGACTGCTCGCGCCGGACACAGGCGAGCTCCGCTGGTGGGACGGAGATTTCGCGGCGACCGGCGGTCCCGGACGGCGTCTAGCAATGGTGTTCCAGACGCCCACACTCATGCCGTGGGCGCGCGTCGACGCGAACGTCCGGCTGCCGCTCGATCTCGCGCCGGCCTCGCGCGCGGGAGCCGATCGCGACGTCGCCGCCGCGCTCGATCTCGTCGGACTCGCAGGCTTTGCGCGGCAGTTTCCGCGCGAGCTCTCGGGCGGCATGCAGATGCGAGCCTCGCTTGCGCGAGCGCTGGTCACGGCGCCGGACGTGCTGCTGATGGATGAGCCGTTCGGCGCGCTCGACGAGTTCACCCGACAGCGGCTCGACGACGAGCTGCTCGCACTCTGGCGGGCCCGTGGCCTCACCGTCGTGTTCGTCACCCACAGCATCGTCGAAGCGGTATTCCTGTCGACGCGCGTCGCGGTGATGGGCGCCCGGCCGGGCCGGATTCTTGAAGACATCGCGATCGACGCGCCCTATCCGCGAACCGACGAGTTCCGGCTGTCGACCGAATTCGCGGCCTACTGCCGCCGCCTGTCGGAATGCGTCGCCGCCGCGGGCGCCGCCGCGGAGGCGGTGCGATGATCCTGGAGCGCTCGCAGGCGACGGTGCGCGTGCTGCGCTTCGCCGCGCCCGCGCTGGTCGCCCTCGTCGCGCTCGCCGCGTGGCAGGGACTTGTCGTCGCCTACGACATCCCGCCCTACCTCGTACCGTCGCCGCTGGCCGTGGGCCGGACGCTCGTCAACGACCGCGGCTTGCTGTTCGCATCGCTCGCCGTCACGCTCGGCGTCGCGCTGACGGCGCTCGCGATCGCCGTCGTGGTCGGTGTCCTCGTCGCGCTGCTGTTCGTCCAGAGCCGGTGGATCGAGATGAGCCTCTTTCCCTACGCCGTGCTGCTGCAGGTAACCCCGATCGTCGCGATCGCGCCGCTCATCATCATCTGGGTTCACGACACGCGTGTCGCGCTGGTCGTCTGCGCCGTCGTCGTCGCGATCTTCCCGATCATTTCCAACACGACGCTCGGCTTGCGCAGCGTCGACCCGGGGCTACTCGACCTGTTCCGCCTGTGCCGGGCGACACGCGCGCAGGTGCTCTGGCGACTGCGGGTTCCAAGCGCACTGCCCTACTTCTTCGGTGGCCTGCGGATCGCGAGTGGGCTCGCGCTGATCGGTGCCGTCGTCGCCGAATTCGTCGCCGGCACCGGTGGCTCGGGCGCGGGGCTCGCCTACCAGATCCTGCTGTCCGGCATCCAGCTCAACATCCCGCGGCTCTTCGCAGCGCTGGTGCTGATCGCAGCGGCGGGCGTCGCGCTGTTCTCTGCGACAGTGTGGGCGTCGCGCGCGGCCCTTGCCCGCTGGCACGAGAGCGAGCTCGAAGCGCGCCGCTAGCTTCGCCTAGATGCGAAACGCCTCGAGAGTTTCGGGCGCGAACAGGTCTTCGGGCGCGAGCCGCCGCTTCGACAATCCCTGCTCGTGGTGATAGCGCAGGAACGTGTCCAGCACCGCGCGGTTCGCGGCAAGGCCGTACGGCCACCAGTCGTCGCCCAGCTCGCGCCGGGCCTCCTCGACGTGCGCGACCTGCCACGGCAGCATCGACGCGAGGGCGTGCGTCGTCTGGAGATCGGCCTGCGCGCGGCGCTTCGCCGCGACGAACGCCTTGTAGAGCGATTGCGCGATCCACGGGTTCGCGCGATAGACATCCCGCCGGATCACCACCGTGTGCATGATCGGGAAGATCTTCGTCCGGCGGAAATAGTCGCGCTCGGCTGCGACGTAGTCCTCGAACAGCCGCGTCACCGTGCCTGGCCGCGTCGCGAACGTCGACGGCGTGCGCGCGGTGTAGAGCGCATCGATCTCGCCGTCGGCGAGCATTTGCGCCAGCGTCTGCGTGGGGCCGATCGGGGCGATGCGGATCGCCGGCGGCAGATCGAGCGCGATCTTCTCGCTGCGCCCCGGCTCCTCGACGCCGCCGGTGAAATACTGGACGCTCGCCGGGCCCACGCCGTACTCGTCCTGCAGGATGCCGCGGATCCAGACTGGTGCCGTCATCTGGTACTCGGGCACGCCGACGCGCCGGCCGGCGAGCTCACGCGGGTCGCGGATTCCGCTCTTCGCCGAAACGAAGATGCATGAATGACGGAAGAGCCGCGACGGGAAGACCGGGATCGCGATGAACGCCGGATTGTCGCGGCCCAGCGTCACCGTGTAGGACGAGAGCGACATCTCAGCCGCATCGAATTCGCGGTGCCGCAGCATGCGGAAGAACGTCTCCTCGACGTCGAGCCCGAGATACTCGAGGTCGATCCCTTCGGGACGCACGCTACCGTCGGCCAGCGCGCGCGTGCGGTCGTAGTTCCAGCAGGCCAGCGTGAGACGCAGGCGCGACATGGTCAGCCTTCCTTCCGCGCCTCGTCGGCGGCGAGATTGGCAAGGAGGGCGATCAGCGTCTCGCGCGTCGCCGCGACCTGCCTGGGCGCGATTCCGCGGACGGCGATCGCGTTGACGGCGACGGCGAGCGGCACGAGCTTGCGCTCGAGCGCCCTGCCCCGCGCGGTCAGGAACACGCCCTTCTTGCGCCGGTCGCCCGCGACAGTCCGGCGGACGATATAGCCGCGCTCGGCCATCGCCCGGAGCGCAACGAAGACCGTGGAATCCATCACGCCCGCCTCGCGCGCGAGCTCGCGCTGCGTCAGGCCATCGGTCTTCCACAGCACGCGCAGGAACGACCAATGGCCGATCGACACCTCGTGGGCCGCGAGGCGCGCCTGCAGTGCGCGGTCGAACGCCCGCGCCGTGTCCTTGACGAGGTGCGCCAGGCGATCGCGGGGCTGGCCCTCCTGCCACCGCCGCAGGAAGCGCTGGGTCTCCGTTTCCACTGTCGGGAGCGTCCGCGCCTTCATGCGCGCACCCGCACCTGCTCGCGCAGCGCGACATCGCGGCCCTCGCGCGCCGACGTGCGCAGTGCGAGGCATGCCTCGATCGTGGCCGCGCCCCAACGCGCATCATGGAGCGGCGGCCGACCGTGGACGATGGCGTTCCACATCTCATCGATGACGGCCCCGCGCGTCACCCGCGGCGGCGGCAGTGCCTCGAACGCGACAGCGTCGTCGCGATAGACCGTCACGCCTTCGGGCGTGGGCCGCAGGTCGGCCTTATCGCAACAGACGAGCACGAACCCGAAGTGCTCGTACGCGGCGACGTTCGGCGCAGCCGCTGCGGAGCCTCCGAAGCCACGAGCGGCCTTCGCTGCGGCTTCGCCGGCGTGCGTGGGCACTTGCGCGAGCCTGCGCCTCGCGATGCCATAGTCGCGCGGATCATTGCGCGCGCCGAGCTCGGAGATGTCGCCGCAAAGCGTATCGCCGTCGAAGCGGCCGTAGCCGCTGTAGGTGAGCGACGCGAACGCGCCGCCCTCGAACGCGATCAGCGCTGCGTACGCGCCCTCGGGCGGCCGCGCGGGATCCCAGTCGCCCGTGAACGCGCGCACCGACGTGGCCATGCCGCCGCCCAGCAGGCGCACGATGTCGATCTGGTGCGCGCCCTGGCTTAGCAGGACGCCGCCGCCGCGCGCGGCGTCGAGCTCCTCAGGCCGTCGCACGCGGTACGCGAAGTCGGTGAAGTACTGCGCGTGGATCATCCGCACGGCCCCGCAGTCGCCGGCGTCGATGATCTCTCTTGCGCGCGCGATCGGCCGATCGAAGCTGTGGCTCGGCCCGACCACCAGGACCACGCCGGCCCGGTCCACCGCGGCGACAATCGCGCGACACTCGTCCGCCGTGATCGCCATCGGCTTCTCGACCAGGACGTGCTTGCCGTGCTCCGCCGCGAGCAGCACGTGCGCCGCGTGCAGTTCGTGCGGCGTTGCGATGTAGACAGCCTCGACGTCCGGATCCGCGCACAGCGCCTCGACGGTGTCATGCGCGCGGGCGCCATACTCGGCAGCGAAACGTTCGGTTGCGTCGGCGCGCGGATCGGTCGCCGCGACGAGCCGGATTCGCGGATCGACGACGAAGCTCGGCAGCGTCAGCGTGAATGCCCGTCCGAGCCCGGCCACGCCGATGCGCAGGCGACGCTCGGTCATCGCCGTGCCGTGTGCTCTGCGCTGCCGCGGTGCTCGACATCGTCCATCGAAGCGCGTATCGTCAAGATGTTTAGATATCTAAGCATATGCCCGGCGCTGGCGCGGCGCAACGGCGACGCCGGGCGTGGCCACACGCGATGCTCTCCGCCGCAGACAACGATCTCATGTGCCGGGTCGAAGGCGATGCGCCGATGGGTCGCCTCATGCGTGCGCACTGGATCCCAGCCTGCCTGTCCGAGGAAGTCGCCGAGCCGGACGGCAAGCCCGCGGCGATCCGCCTTCTGGGCGACGACCTCGTCGCGTTCCGCGATACCCGCGGCAAGCTCGGCGTGCTCGATCTCCACTGCCCGCACCGCCGCGCTTCGCTCGCGCTCGCCCGCAACGAGGAATGCGGTCTGCGCTGCCTCTACCACGGCTGGAAGATGGATGTGACGGGACGCGTCGTCGATCGTCCGTCCGAGCCTCCCGGCGCCGGCTCCGAGGCCCGACTGCAGCATCGGGCCTATCCATCGCGCGAGTCCGGCGGCTTCGTCTGGGTGTGGATGGGCGATCCGGCGACGCCCGCGCCGTTCGACACGCCGCCATGGGCGCCCTCGCCCGATATCCATACGAGCGTCGTCAAGATCGCCGTCGACTGCAACTGGGCGCAGGTGCTCGAAGGCGCGATCGACTCGGCGCACAGCTCGACGTTGCACTCGACCGACATGGTGCCGGCCCCGGTCGGCGGCGCCGGCGCGACCGACGACCAATGGCAGCGGCCGTCGAGCGACAAGGCGCCGCGGCTCGCCGTGCAGCGAACGAGCTTCGGCTTCCGCTACGTCGCGAATCGCCGCCCGAACAGGAGCGCCGATACGCACGACTACCTGCGGATCACGCTGTTCGTCGCGCCGTTCACCGTGCTGATCCCGCCCAATAACCGCTACAACCTGTCGATCCTCAACATCCCGCAGGACGACACGCACACGATGTTCTATTTCATCGCCTGGAGCGAAGGCGAAGGCATCGACCAGGAAGCGTGGCGCGAGTTCTGCGGAGCGCGCGTCGGCGTCGACCTCGACCATCGCTTCCGCCGCATCCGCACGATGGATAACGACTACCTGCAGGACCGCGCGGCGATGAAGGCGGGCAGCTTCACCGGCATCGTCGGCATCCCCAATCAGGACATCGCGATGTGGGAGACGATGGGCCCGATCGCCGACCGCTCGCGGGAGCGTCTCGGCGTCACCGACGTCGCCATCGCCCACTTCCGCCGCATCATGGTCGAGGCCGCGCGCACGGTCCGCGACGGCGGTCCGGCGATCGGGGCCGGACCGGATCGGATTCCGCACGCGAAGCTCGCGTCGTTCGAAGGCATCGTGCCCAAGTCGACCGACTGGAAAGCCCTGAACGTCTCGCCCGAGGAGCTGGAGCGCGAGCGCGCCGGCGCCCCGTAGCCCAGCGGGATTGACGCCACCCGCGCGAGTCGTCGAAACTCCGCGCACCGAGGGCCGCCTGCACAGGCGGAAACGACAACACGCGCGCCGCCACGCCGGCGCCCTGGAGGAGAAGCCGATGGATCGCTGGCTCAAGATCCGCGTCGCCACCGCTTGCCTGGCGCTGGCCGCAATGAGCGGGACCGCGCTCGCGCAGGACACGCTCAAGATCGCCGCCGGCCAGCGCGGCAACTGGGACACGAGCGTGAGCGAAGTGGGCCAGCGCGCCGGCATCTTCAAGAAGCACGGGCTCGTCCTCGAGATCCTCTGGACGCAGGGCAGCGGCGAGACGCAGCAGGCGGTGCTGTCGGGCAGCGTCGATGTCGGCATCGCCGTGGGCGTCATGGGGGCGCTGTCGTCCTTTTCGAAGGGCGCGCCGGTCCGCATCATCGGCGCCGAGACTACCGGCGCGTCGGACCTGTACTGGTACGTCCCGGCGAGCTCGCCGATCAAGTCGCTCAAGGAAACCGACGACAAGACGATCGCCTATTCGACCAACGGCAGCTCGACGCACGGCATCGTCACCGCCTTCATGAAGCAGTACGACCTGAAGGCAAAGCCGACGGCGACGGGCAGCCCCTCGTCGACGCTCACGCAGGTGATGTCGGGGCAGATCGACGTCGGCTGGTCGGCGCCGCCCTTCGGGCTCCAGCAACTCGACGAAGGCAAGATCCGGATCATCGCGAGCGGCAACGATGCCGCGGTGTTCAAGGGACAGACCGTCCGCCTGCTGATCACCAACCTCGCGACGCTGCAGAACCGCAAGGCGGTGCTCGACCGCTACATGAAGGCGTACCGCGAGACCGTCGACTGGATGTACTCGAACGACCCGGCGGCGCTCAAGACCTACGCCGATTTCGTCGGCATCTCTGTCGACATGGCGAAGCGCACGCGCGACGAGTTCTTCCCGAAGGCGGCGATCGACCCTGATCGCATTGTCGGCCTCGACACGATCGTGCAGGACGCGGTCACGCTCAAGTTCACCGCGGCGCCGCTTACGAAGGAGCAGTTGGCCGAGCTGATTCAGATCCCGCCACGCTGACGCCGATGGCGCTGCTCGACGTCCGCGGCATCACCAAGCGATTTGCCACGGACGAGGGCCCGCTGACAGCCGTCGATGACGTTTCCTTCGCCGTCGAAAGCGGCGAGTTCGTATCGATCATCGGGCCCTCGGGCTGCGGCAAGTCCACACTGTTCAACATCGTAGGCGGACTGGCCGGCGACTACGAAGGCAGCGTCACCGTCGAAGGTAGTGTCGTCAAGGGCACCCATCCGGCGATCGGCATGGTGTTCCAGGAGGAGTCGACGTTTCCCTGGCGCACCGTACAGGACAACGTCGCGTTCCCGCTGGAGCTCGCGGGCCAGCCGAAAGCCGAGCGCCTCGAGCGCGCGCGCCACTTCATCGATCTGGTCGGGCTCTCGGGCTTCGAGCGACGCTATCCCGCCGAGCTCTCGGGCGGCATGCGGCAGCGGGTGGCGATTGCCCGAACGCTCGCCTCGGAGCCGCGGATCCTGCTCATGGACGAGCCGTTCGCCGCGCTCGACGAGCAGACGCGCCTGCTCCTGGGCGACAAGGTGCTGCAGATCCAGCAGGCGCTCCGCCAGACGACGCTCCTCATCACCCACAACCTGACGGAGGCGGTGCAGCTCTCCGACCGCGTGCTCGTGATGACCTACCGGCCGGGACGCATGAAGCGCGTGGTCACGATCGACCTGCCACGCCCGCGCGATTCCGAAGTGGTTTCGAGCGACGCATTCGGCCGCTACGTCGCCGAGATCTGGCAAGACCTGCGCGAGGAGGCGAGCCGCGGCATCGCCGATGACGAGTCGCGCGTCCGTGCGGCCGGTGGACCCTCATGACGCGGGTTGCGTGGCGCCGGACGCCCGCCGCAGCGCGAACCTTCGGCGTGGTGACGATGCTTGCCGTGATCGCGCTGGTCGAGCTCCTGATCCGCATCGGCGTCATCAATCCATTCATCGTGCCGCTGCCTTCACAGATTCTGGCCGCCATCCCGCGCATCGTCGTCGAGGAGCACGTGCTGTCGCGCTTCTGGCTCACCGCGCGCGAGGTGCTGTTCGCGAGCCTGCTCATCGCCATCGCCGGCATCCTCGCCGGCGCCCTGCTCTATCGTTTCCGGCTTCTCCGCGAGGCTACGCTCACGTGGGTCGGAGCGCTGGCCGCCGCGCCGATCGTGCTCATGTATCCGCTCTTCCTCGTCATTTTTGGCCGCAGCGCCACCACCATCGTGATGATCGGGTTCGCCGCCGGCCTTGCACCGGTGATCCTGAAGACGGTCGAGGGCCTCACTGGGACTCGCAAGGTGCTGCTCGACGTCGGGCGCAGTTTCAAGCTCACGGCGGCGCAGGAGTTCCGCACGATCCTGCTCCCCGCCGCGCTGCCCGCGATCTTCGTCGGCCTGCGCCTGGGCCTCGTGTTCGCGATGATCAACATCGTCGGCGTCGAGTTCCTGATCAACTTGGGCGGGCTCGGCCAGCTGATCAACGAGCTCGCCGAGCGCTACGACCTTCCCGGCACGTACGGCGCGATCCTGTTCGTGATCCTGGCCTCGATCGTGTTCTTCGACGTCACTGGACGCCTCGAACGATGGCTACGGCCGCACGCGTGAGCCCGCGCGCCTGGGCGATGCGCGTCGCGATCGTCGTCGCGATCCTCGCGGCCTGGGAGTCGCTGTCTGCTTCCGGGCTGCTGTTTCGCGACGTCGTGCCGTCGCTGCGGGCGATCGGTTCGGCCCTCGGGCGCTTGCTCGCTGCGCCCGATTTCTACGCGAACCTGAGTGTGACGATCCTCGAGATTGCGGCGGCGATGGTCATCGGCGGGCTCACGGGCGTTGCCGTCGGCATCGCACTGGGCGCGAACCGCTTCCTGTCGCGCGCGTTCGAGTCGCTGCTGCTCTACCTGGGCCCGACGCCCAAGATCATCTTCTTCCCGGTGATGATCATGTGGTTCGGCGTCGGCTCGGGCTCGAAGATCGCGATGGGCGCGATCTCATGCTTCTTTCCGCTCGCGATCAGCGTCGCCGCCGGCATGCGCGCGATCGAGCCCGTGCTGATCCGGGTCGGCCAGAGCTTTCGCGCGTCGACCTGGCAGATGGTCACGCAGATCTACCTGCCGGCGATGCGCGAGCCGATCGTCAATGGCGTACGGCTGGGTCTTGGCGTCGCGATCATCGGCACACTGCTTGCCGAGACGAAGCTCTCGAACCGCGGGCTCGGCTATCTCGTGATCCAGGCGTACAGCCTGTTCGACATGCCGAAGATGTATGCGCTGCTGCTCGTGCTGTTCACGCTGGCGATCGGGGCGAATGTGCTGATCGATCGGGCGTCCCGGTTACAATCGCGGAGGCCCGGGTGGTGAAACTGGTAGACACAAGGCACTTAAAATGCCTGGACCGTAAGGTCGTGCCGGTTCGAGTCCGGCCCTGGGCACCATAGACCACCGGTCACTTCGGTTTGACCGGGATGCTTGGCTCGGCGTAGATTGCCTGGCGTGCATCGGCAGCGGCGCGCCGGTTAACTTGGTTCCGCTAGGCAGCACATGAAGCGCGCCACGCGAAGCTACTTTCTCGCCTTGCGAGCCAGTGCGCGATTCGGCCGTGCAACCAAGCTTCGAGACGCTGGAAAGAACGCGGATGCGCTGAAAGTGGCCCGCGAGGTGCTCGCGATACTGTCTCACCCAAGTGTCGTACGTTCCGGCCCCGCCGAAGGTTCGGTCCTTTCCTGCGCAACTGTGTTAGTCGAGGAGCTTGCGACCCAACTGAAGATGTCCGGCGCCAGCCGCGGAGACATCGTAGATGCGCTCTCTTTCATCCGAGCTGTCGGTCCGAGTTCCGATCTCGCGCACTGGATTCCTTATCTCGAACAGAAGGCCGCGCAGTGCGATGACGGCGCTGCCTAACCTGTCGGTCAACACGGACGCCCCGCGTGCGGGGCTTCGCCCGCGCGGCGCGTCGCCGGTTACCTTCGTTCGTTATGCCGCTCGAAAGTAACCCGTGGTTTGACGAACCTCTGATTCTCGCTCCGACCAAGGATAAATGATCCAACTTTTCTGGCTCGGCTTTGCTTTAGCTGCTTCGCCGGGACCGGATTTCTTTCTCATTCTCCGGAATACTCTTTCGGGCGGTTGTCGCTTAGGCTACGCGACCCTATTGGGCAATCGCATAAGTTTAAGCCTGCATATCTCCTTCGCAATCTTCGGCATTTCGATTGCAATCCGGCAGTCTGCCTCGCTGTATCTGGCGATCCGTTTTCTGGGAGCCTCGTACCTAATTTATTTGGGTGTTCGAAACCTGTTGACTCGCTTTCACGAGAACTCGGCCAGACCTGACACCGCACTGCTCGATACGCTCACTGCACGTGCAGCAGTTCAGCGCGGTCTCTTCAACAATCTTTTTAATCCAAAAGTGAGTTTGTTCTTCTTGAGCTTTTTCCCGCAGTTCGTAACCACGGAGATGCTCGCGCAGTCGCCGTGGACGGTCGCTGCGGTCTTCTTCGTTGGGAATACCTCCTGGTGGATTCCGCTTATCTTCTTTCTGGGGAACCCAACGTTGCGAAAATCACTCTATCGCTTTCAATTCTTGCTCGACGTACTCTTTGGATTGGTTTTCATCTGGTACGGAGTCCGGATCATTTGGCAGGAAATGCTTTGACATTAAGGCGAGCTGCATAACAACCAGATCGACCGGACACCCGGCCGCGGTCCGTGGTAATAGAGTTTGAAACTTCAGAGAGGCCGGGTGCCGGTCATCTTCAGTGTTAGGCCCCAAGTCGATTCATGGCTAGTGTTCCTCTCCAGTATCCAGGCGAATGGCCCAAGGTCATCGGCCGCAGCTTCCTGCTCGGCGTGCCACTCATCGGCGCGCAGGCGCGCGTGTATCGTGATCTTTGCGATCAACTGGCCTTTCGAACGGCGGATTGCTGGACTGAATGGGGCAACTCCGGGGCACGGCTCGAATTGGCGCGGTCATTAGCCCGTGCGCTCCGGGATGCCGCTGATTGGCCCAATGCGATCTTCCTCCCAGCTGACCCATTCGTCCTCGCCGCCTGGGATCACGACTCCTGTGCAATCGATGATCTTGCGGTGCTCGCCGCGCTCGATCATTTGGCCGACCACTTCGGACTACCCTATGGTTCGGTGAATTGGAGTCGGTTTGAAAGTAGTTCGGTCGGTGAGGTCGTTGACGAGCTGCTTCGCCTGGGGACAAAGCATGGGGCCTAAGCCGGCGGTCAACACGGACGCCCCGCGTGCGCGGCTTCGCCTGCGCAGCGGGTCGCCGGTTACCTTGGTTCGTTAGTCTCCAATTGTGGCCGTCCACGCAATTTCGCCATCGCCGGACTTTCGCTCACAGTTCTTGGCGATGCTCGACGACTTCGATCAACGTGATCCGCATAACACGGAGTTCTACGCGCCAGCGCGCGCCGACTTCCCCAAGTACGTCCGAACTTTGCTTGATGAGGAGGCAGGATCCAACCTTCGCGAGGGCTGGGTTCCTTGCACGCATCGGTGGCTAATTGCAGCCGATAGCTCTGTTGCCGGCGTAACTCGCCTTCGCCACCGGATAGATACGCCGTTTCTGCAGCGTGAGGCAGGCCACATAGGGTTTGACGTCGCTCCGTCTTATCGCGGCCGCGGCCACGGGCATGTTGCTTTGCGAGTTGCGTTGGAGGAAGCGTACCGCCTTGGCATCAATAGCGTCCTGTTGTGCACCTCGGAGGACAATGTGGCTTCTCGCAGGGTTATTGAGCGGGCCGGTGGCGTGCTTGAATCGATCAGCTACTCGGAGTTCTGGAATGAAAATCTCTGCAAGTACTGGCTTGCCATCGGACCAGAGGGCTAAACCGTCGGTCAACACGGACGCCCCACGTGCGGCGCTTCGCGCCTGCACTGGGTCGCCGGTTACCTTGGTCCGTTAGGCATCTTGCAACCCGTTACGTTATAGGTTACACTATGCTTCGTGATCCGAAGCTTTAAGCACAAGGGCTTGGCCAGGTTCTTTGAGACTGGGTCCAAGTCCGGTATTCAAGCCCAACACGCAGAGCGATTGCGTTTGATCTTGGGTCGCCTAAGCGCCGCGTCTAAGCCCGAAGATATGGGGCTTCCCGGTCTTCGACTTCATCAGCTCAAGGGGGCGCGAAAAGGTATATGGGCCGTTTGGGTTAGCGGCAACTGGCGCATCACCTTCAAGTTCGTTGGCGCCGACGCCGAAGTAGTCGATTACGAGGACTATCACTGAAAGAAACTGCCATGCGTATGCACAATCCTCCTCACCCCGGCGAAATTCTCAAGTCGTTGTGTCTTGAGCCGCTGGGGCTCAGCGTTACTGATGCTGCTGCCGCGCTGGGGGTTAGTCGCAAGACTCTTTCCTCGATTTTGAACGGCCGCGCGGGCATTAGCCCGGAAATGGCTATTCGGCTGTCGATTGCGTTTGATACCAGCGCGGAAAGTTGGCTCAATCAGCAATCCCAATTTGATCTGTGGCATGCCGAGCAATCGCGCAAGCAGCTTCGGGTCACGCGTCTTGCCGCATGATGATGCCTAACCTGTCGCTCAACGCGGACATCCCGCATGCGTGGGCTGACGCCCGACGCAGCGGGCCGCCGGTTAGCTTGTTTCGTTAGGCGGCACTCGAATACTGTCGGGCACGGGGCAGCTCGACAAGAAAACAGATGTACGCCGACGCGTACTGGGAACGCTCGCGTGGACGGCGTGGTATTTTCGGATGTTAGGGAGGGACTGGGGATGGATCGGCGGCGTTTCGTTGGCGCTTTCGCGGGCAGCCTTGTCATCGCGCGGTCTGTCGTTCAGGCGCAACCTGTCAAGGTGTACCGGATCGGCTTTTTCTTGGGCGCGACTGGCGAATCCGTGGCGTCGCTATTCGGCGCGTTCAACGAAGGCCTGCGCGATCTCGGCTACGTCGAAGGACGCAACGTCGTCTTCGAGCGCCGGTACGCGGACGGTCACATGGATCGCCTGCCACAGATTGCCGCTGAACTGGTGCGCCTGCAGGTGGACGTGATCGTCACCGGTTCCAGCATTCACGTCGCGGCCGCCCGCAAGGCAACTTTGACGATACCTATTGTCATGGTCTTTACGGCGGACCCCGTCCAAGCCGGGTTCATCACGAGCCTGGCGCGGCCCGGTGGCAATGTCACGGGCTTGAGCGCCGACGCGAGCCGCGAGCTCTGGAGCAAGTACCTCACTTTCTTGAAGGAGGTCGTCCCCAAGCTCTCAAAGGTAGGGGTCCTCGGGCAAGTAAAGACCCACGTCGAATTCGCAGAGCTCGACGCAGCGTCGCGAAAACTCGACATAGCGCTCGAGGTCGCCGACATTCAGAGCCCGGGCGACCTGGACGGCGCCTTCTCCATGATGAGCAGCAAGCGGGTCGGAGCCATCCTGGTCGTCGTCAGCCCGTTGACCTACTTGCTTAAGGAATCGATTGCGGAATCGGCGATCAAGCATCGGTTGCCGACAATCTCCAACGCGAACCAGTACGCCGAAGCTGGACTTCTGATGAGTTACGGGCCGAAACTGGAGGATCTCTACCGGCGGGCCGCAACCTACGTCGACAAGATTCTCCGTGGAGCGAAGCCCGCCGACCTCCCGGTCGAGCAGCCCTCCAAGTTCGAGCTGACCATCAATCTTAAAACTGCGAAGGCGCTCGCACTGACTATGCCGCAGTCGCTATTGCTGCGGGCCGAAGAGGTGATTAATTAATGGTTTGCATTGGCGACTGTGCCGCCTAACCTCTCGCTCAACCGGACGCCTCGCCGGCGGCGCTGGCGCGCCGCCCGCTCGGCGCCGGTTACCTTGATTCGTTAGGCCACAACAGACCCGCGCACCCGGGACATCGACTAGACGCATGCAGCCCGACGTTACTCCATTTCACCTCGACCTCACGTTCATGGCTCCGCTTTCTGAAGAGCGCGCTGCCAAACTAATCGACTTCGTTTCTGCGAACCTCATCGGCACAGTGATAGACGTCGGCTGTGGATGGGCGGAATTTTTGATACGGATTCTTCAGGTCGCGCCGAACGCAAGAGGTGTAGGCATAGACCTGCAGGAGAGCTTGATAACGCACGCGCTGGCCCTAGCCTGCGAGCGAGGAATCGATGACCGGATTACTTTGATAGCCGGCGACGCGCGAGACCATCTCCCGGCATCATTGGGTGCGGCAGTTTGCATAGGGGCGAGTCAGATATGGGGTCCACCAGTTGAGGCCAAAATGCAGCTCGACTATCGCAGTGCCCTAGGGGAAGTCAGAGCGATCCTGAAATCTGGCTCTCCTGCGATATACGGTGAGGCAATCTGGACTGGCACCCCGACGCCAGAAGCCATCGCTCCGCTGGCAGGTCGCCCCGATGAGTATGTCTTCTTACCCGATCTGCTCGATATCGCACGCGACAGCGGGTTCGCAGTAGTGCAAGTTCATCAGGCAACTCTTGGTGAATGGGATGCATTCGAGTCAGGATACACGGCTCGCTACGCCAGATGGCTCGCAAGCCACCCCGCCAATCATCCGGACGCACCGACGGTTCGAACGAAGATGGAGACTCAACACAATGCTTACTTCAGAGGTTATCGCGGCATACTCGGAATGGCCTACCTGGCCATGTTTGCTGTCTAGTTCTCGAAGTTCACACTGCAGTGCTGCCTAACCTCTCGCTCAACCGGACGCCTCGCCGGCGGCGCTGGCGCGCCGTCCGCTCGGCGCCGGTTAGCTTGGTTCGTTAGGGCGCGGCAATCGTGCGAATCGCGGCGTTGATATTTGCAATCGCAGGGTTGGCCTATCTCGCGTGGGGCGTCTCGCTCACGTTGGAAAATGGCGTCCATCTTGGCACTTGGCTCATGGCGCTTTTTTCGTGGGCTGTGCTATATCAAAGCTACGCTCTGTTCCGCGGCAAGAAAGGCGCTCGTTGGAGCGCCCTATTCACCGCAGTTATCCTTTCACTTACGTGCGTCATCATCGCCGTCCTTGTCATCCAACCCTCGTTGCCATACGGCCTCTCGTCCATCCACGTTATTCTCTGGCCAATGCTCGGCGCACTTGCCGGGCTCGCGGTGGCGTTCGGTTTGGCGGCCGTGCTGCTCGCCCTTGCAAAACCGCCGCGCCCTAACCCGTCGCTCAACACGGACGTCCCGTATGCGGGCCTTCGGCCACGCAACGGTCCGCCGGTTAGCTAGTTTCGTTAGGCATTGGCCATGCACCCCACCGTTGAACTCGTGGTTTGGGCGCTCGCGATTGTCGCCCTGATTCTTGGCCTCGTCGTTTGGCTGCGGAGGACCGGTGGCTCGTCGGCCACGAAATCGACAGCATTTCGTGGGCCTACCAACATGTACTTCACCTGTGCAGGGTGTTCGGGTCAGTTCAACCACACTAAGCGCACTGTCGCGGCATGGGAGAGGGGAAGTCGTCGCGTCTTCTGTGACGCATGCCACGAGAAATGGCGCAACGCGCAACCGCCCCAAATCCCAACAGCCGGCGCGCGTGCCGCAACACCTCACGGAAATACCGGACGCAACGAACCAGGACCCGCATCGGGCCCTGCTTACTCAGCTAGCGCAAAAGCGCCTAGCGGTTGTCTCGGCATCGCGCTGCTAATGCTGCTCCTGCCCGTCGTGGTGTTCGCATTGGTAACCAATGCCTAACCTCTCGGTCAACACGGACCGCCGCGTGCGGGCCTTCGGCCGCGCCCGGCGGCCGGTTACCTGCGTTCGTTAGCCGTTGGATGGGATGCAAAGGTCAACGTGTCGCCCAAATTGCGTTACGCGGTCATTACTACCGTTCTCGGCGGATTGATCTTTGCGCTTCTTGCAGATATGAGCAGGTTTCCGGGTGGGTGGCTTGGTTATGGCGTCTTTTTGGTTGGCGTGTTCCTGCTCGCGCTTCACCTCCACGACCGGCTCGACTAATGGCGCGTCGTCCCGACGATGTCTTCGCCTTGCGACGCCTATCTTTGCGCCACGGCATGCCGTCTCCCCCCAACCATCTAACGCCTAACCCGGCGCTCAAGGGGACTCCCCGGGTGCGCGGGGCTTCGCCACCGCACCGGGTCGCCCCTTAGCTTGCATTCGTTAGCCGTCAGAGAAAATGCCGGGCGCGCCGTACACGATGATCATCCCTATGTGTCCCTCGCCAAAGGAGACCAACATTGACGATTGAGTTCTTTGAAGAGAGCAATCCGGGCACACGAACACTGCCGCGCTCGCTGGCGACCAAGGCCGGCGGCTTTGTATTTGTGGGCGGCCAAGTAGCCAGGAACGAAGACGGAATTGTCATCGCAGGGGACGTTGAAGCTCACACGCGCCAGACGATGAAAAATGTCGCTCGCGCACTTGCATTGGCCGGTTGCACGCTCGACGACGTCGTGAAGACCATGGTCTGGCTCGACGACGCACGCGATTTCGGTGAGTTCAATCGCGTTTACAGCGAGTTCTTCCCTGGAAATAAGCCGACGCGCTCGACAATACAGGCGAAAAACATGGTCGGCACCAAGGTTGAGATCGAGGTCATTGCCTATAAGCCGTGAGGCCGAACGCGACTTCCTGCGACGCCTAACCCTTCGCTCGAGCGGGCCTCCACGGGCGGGGCACTTCCCGCCGACGGCCGCTCAGCTCAAACGTTAGGGCGCCACAGCGTCATGCGGAGTGCTCCATCAGTAGTCTTCGCGCGGCGCTGGAATTTGGGACGTACGTTGAAACGGAGGTAAAAGCATGTCAACGGCTCACGCTGCTCTAGACAAGGTTGCCATTCGGGAGACCATAGAGGACTACCTCAACTTCCTTGACGCGAAAGACTGGGACGGCATTGCCTCTTGCTTCTCGGAGGACGCGCAGTCGCGGTACAACTTCGAGCCCGAGGTGCTGCAAGGGGGGCGCGGCGTTGCTGATTGGCTACATGCGCGGGTTGGCAAGTATGGCGCCACGGATCATGCCCTCAGCAATCTGCACATTGTGGTCAGTGGAGAACTGGCGACTTGCGATAGTCGCCTGACTGCGTCGCTTCTTGATGAGGAAGGCGCACGTTAGGCCGACATCCAAAGTAGTGAGAGGGAATCATGAGCAAAGTATTCGTGAACATCGGGCTTAGTCTTGACGGCTACATGGCACCGGAAGGGATGACTCTGGAGAATTGGGAGAAGCCTGAGTATAAAAACTGGGGTGCCAAGTGGGGTGCGCTCATGGGCTGGATCCTTAATCAGCAGTACTTCCGCGAGAACCTCAAGCTCGGACCAGGGGGCGAGACCGGTCCGGTCAATGACATGCTTCGTAACACCACGGAGCGCATCGGCGCCAACATCATGGGCAAGCGAATGTTCGACGTCGGCGAGCGCGCTTGGCCAGAGGAGGCTCCGTTTCACACTCCGGTATACGTTCTTACCCACGAGAAGCGCGAACCTTGGGTCCGCCCGGGCGGGACGACGTTCTACTTCGTCAACGACGGACCTGAACGCGCCCTCGAGCAGGCTCGGGAGTCTGCGGGGAATCGCGATATTCGCATCGCGGGCGGCGCGGACGCGATCCAGCAGTACCTGAACCTCGGTGTCATCGACGAACTGGAAATCGCCCTGGCGCCAGTGCTGTTCGGCGGTGGGAGACGCCTCTTCGAGAACCTACGCGAACCGGTTCCGCAGTTTCGAATTGACAAGGTACTTGATAGTTCAGCCGCTACACACTTGCGTTACGTGCGTGAGTAAAGACGGCCTAACAACCGGTTGCAGCGGACGGTCCGCTGCGCGGCCCGCCGCTGAACCGGAGCGTTAGGCCCCACACAACCATCACATTGCCTTCGCAGCGATCCTATGGAGCTTTCCGAAGCCTGGAGCTACGCCATGAGCCTTGGCGAAGTCACGGAGCAGCCGCACCACGAGCTGTCCTCCTTCCGCGTGCGCGGCAAGATCTTTGCCACAGTACCGCCCAGCGGGACTCACCTTCACTTGTTCCCGAGCGAGGAAGTGCGTGAGCAAGCTCTCGCCATGTATCCCGAGTTCGCCGAGAAGCTTCTCTGGGGTGGCAAGGTGGCGGGCATCCGAGTCACTCTCGCAGCTGCTCGGCCAGCGGCTGTCAAGTCACTGCTGCTGGCGGCTTGGCAATACAAAGCGCCGAAGTCGCTGCTCGGCACAGTTGTGAGGGCTGCGCCGACAGTCAGGCCCGTGCGTCTCTCAGCCCCACATGGCCCAAACACTCGGCGAGGCAAGGGTGGGGCCTAACCCCTCGGTCAACACCGACCGCCACCGGCGGGCCTTCGGCCACGCCGGGCGGCTGGTTACCTTCGTTCGTTGGGCCGCACGATTCCCCTTTCTTCACGAACACGGAGCAAAAAGCAAATGCCCAAGATCGAACTGAGCACGGTTCCCGTCCGCAAGGGCACCGGCTACCCAGCTCCGTTCAATGAACCATGTGCCGAACGAACGCGCCGCCGACTTGGCGATGCAGGCGGCCTTCAGGACTTTGGCGTCAACCTGATGACCCTGCCTCCTGGCGGTTGGTCCAGCCAGCGCCACTGGCACAGCGACGAAGACGAGTTCGTGTATGTGCTTGAGGGCGAACTAACACTCGTCGAAGACAAAGCGGAAACAGTCCTCCTTGCAGGTGAGTGCGCTGTCTTTCCCAAGGGTACTGGCAACGGTCACCACTTGCAGAATAGGTCATCGGCGCTGGCTGCATATCTTGAAGTTGGCTCCCGCAACCCGAACGACCTCACTACATGCTCTGATATCGACATGATGAGTTCAAATATCGATGGGCGTTTCACTCGCAAGGATGGAACGCCCTATCCTTGACGGCGGTTGCGCGTGCCACCGCTTCGGTGCAGCATTTCGCCATGGTCACCATCCGCGGCCTAACCACGCGTACTTGGAGGACTCATTATGGTCACAGTAGCTCTGCTGGTTCGCTTGGAAGCAAAACCCGGTAAAGAGACCGAAGTCGAGAGTTTCCTCCGCGGCGGTTTGCCGCTAGCCCAAGACGAGCCCGAAACCACCGCTTGGTTCGGGATCCGCCTTGGTCCATCGACATTCGGGATTTTTGATGCCTTCCCGGACGAGGCCGGTCGCCAAGCTCACCTCTCGGGCAAGGTCGCGGCAGCGCTGATGGCGAAGGCTTCCGAGCTCTTCGCCAAACCTCCTGCCATCGAGAAGGTCGATGTTCTCGCAGCCAAGCTGCCTTAAGGGGCATGCGTCGCAGGCCTAACCGCTCGGTCAACTCGGACCGCTGCGTGCGCGGCTTTCGCGCGCGTAGCGGGCCGCCGGTTACCTTAGGTCGTTAGGTGCCTGAGAAAGGCCTCCATGGCGGACCGCTTTGCCTCTTGCATTTGTGGTCAGCTCACTGCCAAAGTCACCGGTGAGCCCGTACGCATCTCGATTTGTCACTGCCTGGCCTGTCAACGCCGAACTGGCAGCGTCTTCGGGCAGCAAGCCAGGTTTCGTCGCGAAGATGTCTCGCTCTCCGGTGTTTCGTCTGAGTACGTCCGCGTTGGTGACGAAGGCTCTCACGTCAGGTTCCACTTTTGCCCGACCTGCGGATCAACTGTCTACTATGAGCCGGAGGGATTGGAGGAGTACCTTGCAATCCCTGTTGGGGCATTTGCAGATCCAAGCTTTCCGCCGCCGCTCGTCTCCGTCTACGAGACTCGAATGCACAGCTGGGTCGTTCCTCCGCCGGACGCCGAGCACATCCCATAAGCCCGCATGCACCTAACCCCTCCGTCAAGGGCACGTCCACAAGTGGGCTTCGCCCACTTGCGGCCGCCTCTTACGTCGAACGTTGGGCGACATAGGCAACCTAAAGCGGAGGACGCAATGCTTCGAAGACTGATGGCTGTTTTCGTCTTGGCGCCAGCTGTGAGCATTGCTGCCTCGCCGAGCATCACGGCAGATGTTGCCTCGCAGATCATCAACGGATGCGTGGCTCACGCCAAAGGCAAGGGGCAGAGCCATGCAATCGCAGTCTACGACGATGGCGGGCATCCCGTTGCTCTCCTGCGCATGGACGGTAACCAGCCTGGCGTCACCGAATTCGCGCTGCAGAAGGCTGAAGCGGTGGCAAGCTGGCACTTCTCCACGGCGGACATGGCGGCAGCTGCAAAGCAGACGCCTGGCTTCGCCAATGCGCCACACGTCGTTACAGTCGCGGGCGGCATTCCCATTTACTCGTCGGAAGGCCAGTACGTCGGCGCCGTTGGCGTTTCAGGCGAGGCGCCAGAAGATGACACGGCGTGTGCGGAGGCCGGCGTGAAGGCGGCTGGCCTTTCAATCAGTCGGAAGTCCAAGGGCTGAAGCAATGTCGCCCAATCATTCGCTCAGCCGGACCGGTTAGCTTGTTTCGTTAGGCGTCATCATTCGGGATCATTGAGCAAACTTGGGCACGGTGAGCCGTGGAGATCGAGACGTCGAGTCATGAGCCAAAATAGCCACAATATCCCTCCGCCACGCCCATACATATTGGGCCATTCTGATCGCGAGGTTGAACGGCTCAAGGCACAAGCCCAACGCGTCGATCCCATCACACAACGCTTCCTTCGGGAGGCTGGACTTGTGCCCGGGATGCGAGTCCTTGACGTTGGCAGTGGCGCAGGCGACGTCGCGTTTCTCGCCGCCGACATTGTCGGCGCCAGTGGCGAAGTCGTCGGCGTTGATCGGGCTCCGGCCGTACTTCAGATTGCTCGGGAGCGCTCGAAGGCTAAATCACTGACGAACGTAACCTTCACCGCAGGTGATCCCGCAACAATGGCATTCGATCGGCCTTTTGATGCGGTGATTGGTCGATACGTGCTGCAGTTTCAACGTGATCCGACGATCATGCTGCGGCATCTCTCAGCGCTCGTAAGCCCAGGGGGCCTGGTTGCGTTTCATGAGATCGACTGGAGTGGACTCAGATCATTTCCGGAAGCGCCGACATTCGAGCGGTGCTGCCAGTGGGGCGCCGAAACGCTGCGCTTGCATGGCACTGAGTCGCGAATGGGATCCAAGCTGTACGCAACTTTCGTCGGTGCTGGGCTATCACCTCCTACCATGCGTCTTGAAGCGCCAATTGGTGGCGGAGCGGCAATTACGCCATGGCTTCGAATGTTCGCTGACCTCATCGGAGTCCTCATGCCCGAAATGGAGCGGCTAGGCGTCGCGACCGCCGAAGAAGTTGGACTCGAGACTCTCGCCGAGCGACTGAGCACTGAAGCTCAGGCTTTGTCTAGTGTAATCACTGGGCACTATCAGATTTGCGCGTGGGTGCACGTATAGCTCGTCAATCAGGGCTTGGGCCCCGTCATGACGCCTAGCCTCTCGGCCAAGGCGGATGTCCCGCGTGCGCGGCGTCGCCGGCGCGGCGGGTCGCCGGTTACCTTCGTTCGTTAGGGGTCATCGGTCCGCATTTCGAACCGAAATCGCGACATCGCCTTACTGCCGGGATGGGAAGCGGAGGAGCACAGATGGTTACTGTTGCAGTTCTTGCTAGATTTGAGGCAAAGCCAGGAAACGAAGCTCACATCCAGCGGTTCTTTGATAGTGGGTTGGCGATTGTTGAGGGACAGCCATCCACCACGATGTGGATTGCGTTTCGCATCGGGCCAACGACCTACGGTGCTTTCGCGGCATTTGCAAGTGAGAAAGACAGGGATGCTTTGCTCGCGGCAGGTGGTCCAAAATTGTCAAGCGAGTTTGCCGGATTGTTTACGCATCCGCCAAGCTTCGAAAAGGCCGATGTACTCAAGGCGCGGCTTCCCCACTAAAGCGCGTGTGACGCCTAACCACGCGTTTAACCGGACCCACCGGTACGAGCCTTGTTTCTCGGAACGCCGCCGGCGGCGGGCCGGTTAACTTGGTTCCGTCAGAACCCACAAGTGCGAATGAGTGCGCCATTCATCGCCTTTGCCATCATTGAGCACACACAAGGGAATCGCGGACATGATCACCGTTTTCGGCGAAGGGAGGGGGTTCCGGGTCGTCTGGCTGCTGGAGGAGATGGGGCTCGCGTACCAGCTGAGGCCGGTGGACCTGCTGGCCGGCGTCGAGAATGACGCGGAGTTTCTGGCCATCAACCCCGCCGGCTTCATCCCGGCGATCCGGGACGGCGACGTCACGATGGTCGAGTCGATCGCGATCATGGAGTACCTGATGGCCCGCTACGGACCGACGCCGCTTGCGCCGGACCCGCACGATCCCGCTTTCCCCGCGTACCAACAGTTCCTTCACCTTGGCGAAGCCGGCCTCGCCGCCTCCATTTACTTCGTTGTCGTCAGCCGCAATCTCGCGCCCGAGGCCGAGCGGCAGAACTGGGGCGCCCGCAAGGCGCTGGAAGTATTCGAGAGCCGGCTGGGGCTGGTGACCCGGCAGCTCGCGCGCTCGCCCTATCTTGCGGGTGATGCATTCACGGCTGCCGACATTTCGGTGACCTACGCCCTGGAGTTGGCCCAAAGAGGGGGCAGCGTCGCCCTCGGCGAGGCAGAGCAGGCCTATGTGGCCCGCACCAGCGGACGCGAAGCCTACAAGCGGGCGATGGAAACATGTCAGGCCACGAAGGCATGGGCCGCCGAGGTGGCCCGTCGATGACCGCCGTCGGTGCTCAACCGAATGCGAAGCGAAGCCACCTCGAGTCCGCTCAGGGTCGCGGACCGGTCCTAATCAGCTGCTCCAGGATCCTAGAGCAGAGAATCATCATGGCGTTTCGCCGGTCGAGCTCGCGCGTCGACGCGGCCCGCCGGTTAGCTAGCTCCGTTAGGCGCCAAGATCGACGAGCGGTAGCACAATAGCGATGTCGACTATAACTTTGGGAAGGGCCGCGATGGAACCATTTGCATTCGGTGGAATAGTCTGGCTCGTCGTCTTTGTCTTCGGCGTCATTCTCGCTATTGCATGGATCGTCTTGCCGCTTGCACTAATCGGCACCAAGCCGTTGCTTCGTCAGCTCATTGTGGAAGTCCAGCGCACGAATTCGCTTCTCGAGCAACGTCGCACGCCATAACGGTTTGGTTGATTCCAAACCGGCGGGCGGGGCCGCCCCCGCCTGGCGGCCGGTTACCTTGATGCGTTAGGCCGCCCCATTCACGCGTACCGTTGCAGATTCCGCACGCACTAGGGAGACTTGAGCGCATGAACGAAAGCCAATGCATCCAGGAAGCCTTTGAATCGAGGATCAAATTGATATTTGCCTCATTCCTCCAGTCGTACAACGATGCGCAGGGCGACACCGCAAAGGAGAAAAAGGCTGAAGACATCTTTCGAAACGGTGTCGCATTTTCGCGCCGCGTTCGAGATCGTGCGTTGACGCTGCTGAAGTAGCTTCTCGCGTGTACTTGATGCGGCCTAATCGAATCGCTCAGCCGGACCGGCTAGCTAATTCGTTGTACGTCACGGGCGGCGGTAATCGACGCCGTAGCGGGCGTAGATCCGTTCGAGCGTTCCGTCGGCGATCAACCCATCGAGCGCGGCGTTGACGGCGGTGACCAGCGCGTCGTCGCTGCGGCGCAAGCCGACGGCGAGCGCCCAGCGCAGCTCGGGCTCGCTGTCGTAGGCATGCACGTAGCGCAAGCCCGCATCCGGATGGACGCGGATGTACCAGGCGATGCTCGCCGGCGATACCGCGCCGGCGTCGAGCGTTCCTTTCGCCAGGTCCTCGACCATCTCGGACTCGAACGCGTACGGCACAGTGTGCAGCCCGCGCTTACCGAGCACAACGCTCGCCACCGACCCGACCATCACGCCGACGCGCTGCCCGGGCGAGAGATCCTTGAAGCCGCGCACCGCGTCGCTTCCCGGCCTTAGCCCGAGCGCAACGCCGCTCTTCTGGTAGACGTGCGAAAGCTTGAGCGGCCCGCGCTGGACGTCGGGGTCGGCGATGGTGTCGAGCAGAAGGTCACAATCGGCCAGACCGGCGCGCATCCGGGCGACAATCCAGTCGACCTGAAGCGGGACACCGAGCGCGGCGGCGAGCGCACGGCCGATGTCGATCTGGAACCCGGGTGTGTCGGACCGGTTGCTCGCATAGGGAAGCGCATCGGGATTCGCGCACATCGAGAGGACCCCGCGCGCCTGGACTTCGGCGAGCGTGCGCGCCCACGCGGACGCGGGTAGAAGCATCGATGCCGCGACCAGCGCGGCCGCTGCGAGTGCACGCACGAGCGAGCAGGCGCGGGCGTTCAACTGGGCGCGCCGTCAGGCTTCAGGTCGCGAATGTAACGGATGATCGCCTGGATCTCATCGGCAGAGAAGGCGTTCCCGAACGCCGGCATGGCGCCCGTCTTGCCGTTCCTGATGCGGTTGGCGATCTCTGCGTCGGTCAGTGTCGTGCCCATCAGCTGGGGGCCTTTGCCGGGCGCGCGCCCGCCGTCGCTGTGGCACCAGCCGCAGGTGCCGGCGAACAGTTTGCGAACGTCCATTTGGCCCTTGTCGTCGACCGCGGCAGGCTTCTCTGGCGCGGCGTCCGCCGGTGCGGCCGGTTTGTTGCCCGAGGACATCGGGCCGTTCGTCTGTGCACTCGCGCTCGCCGTTGCCCACGCGATGACCGAGATGAACGCGAATGCCGCGAGCCAGTCTTGCCGCATCGAGATCCCAAATACGACAGGCGAGGAGCGCCGCTCCCCGCCCGCCCATTCGAAGACCCAAGGCACTACAGGCCGAACACGACCAGCGCACCCTGGTCGGTAGGCATGCTGGTCCACGGCTCGCCCCAGAGGACCTTGTAGTCGTCACCTGCCAAGCCGCCCCAACCGGTCGCCACCGCGACGTACTGCTTGCCCTTCGCCATGTAGCTGATGATGCCGCCATTGTGGCCCTGACCGTCGTTGTGCGACCAGAGTTCCTTGCCGGTGCGCGCGTCGAGCGCGTGCAGCCAGCCGCGCGCGTCCGGAACGAACAGCAGATTGCCCTTGGTCGACAGCAGGCTCGCAAGCGGCGGCTGAGCGTATTCGACGGACCACTTCACTTTCCCGGTGAGCGGGTCATGCGCATTCACGTGGCCGCGCGCCTTGCCGCCGTCCGGCGTGGTCTTGTTGACGGTGAAATTCGAGCCGATGTTGAGTTGCGCCATCGGTTCGAGGATCGGCGTGGTCTTGATGACCTCGAGATCCATGCACCACTCGTTGCCCACCTTGTAGTACAGCCCGGTGCCGGGGTTGTACGAGCCCGCGTTCCAGCTGTAGCCGCCGGCGATGTACGGGCAAAGCGCCTGGTGCTTGCCTTCGGCCATGTCGCGCCGGCCGATGAGCTCGCCGGTCTTCGGATCGATCCCCTTCACGAAGTTGATGTTCTGCACACCCTGCCACACGTTCTGCACCTTCAGATTGCGGTCGTAGACGAACACGAAGCCGCCCTTGTTCGGGTGCACGATGTATTCCTTGCCGTCGCGCTCGAGCATCACGAACTCGCCGACCGCACTGTCGAAGTCCCACGCGTCGTGCGGCAGCTCCTGGTGATAGCTCTTGAGCTTGCCGGTGTCGGGATCGAGCGCCAGTACCGAGGTCGTGTAGAGATTGTCCCCCGGGCGCGCACCGGCGGTCTTCCAGTCCGCACCGCCCCAGTCGTACAGCGGAGCGGGATTGGCCGTGCCCCAGTAGACTGTGTTCGACTTCGGGTCGTAGCCGCCGGCCATCCAGCCGCCGCCGCCACCGGTCTTCATGGAATCGCCGCCCCAGGTCTTGCGCGCGGGATCGTTCTCGTCGTTGCCGCCGACCGTGAAGAAGGTCCATGCGAGCTTGCCGGTGCTGGCATCGACCCCGAAGATCGGACCGCGGTACGGCCATTCGCCGCCCTGCGAACCGATGATCACCTTGTCCTTGACGAGCAGCGGTGCACCGGTGAAACCGACGGTCAGCTTCTCGGACTCGATGAGCTTAGTCTCCCAGTTGAGCTTGCCCGTCTTCATGTCGACCGCGACGAGCTTGCCGTCAAGCGTGCCCATGTAGATGTTGCCTGAGCCCATCGCAATGCCGCGGTTGTAGGGCGAGTGCGTCTGCTTGGCGACCAGGTCCTCGTTGAGCTTCTGCTTGTAGGCCCAGATCAGATCGCCCGTCGCGCCGTCGAGCGCGAAGATCTGGTTGTGCGACCCGCTGTAATAGAGCACGCCGTCGGCGACCAACGGGAAGGATTGCAGGCCGCGCGTCGATTTGGGCGTGACGTGCGTCCAGGCGACCTTCAGGTTCTTGACGTTGCTCGCGTTGATCTGGTCGAGCCCGCTGTAGTGCCACGACTTGTAGCTACCGTGATAGGTGAGCCAGTCGGCGGGATTCTTGTCGGCGTCGAGCAGGCGCTGAGGGGTGACGTCCGCAGCGCGGGTGGGCGCGCCGATCGTCACGATCGCTGCAAGCACCGCGGCGGAAATCAACGTGCGGCGGAGTTGCGAATGGTCCATGACTTCCTCCTTTTCGACGTATTGTTCGGAGTGCCCGATACGCGAGCGCGCCAGCCAACGCCAACGACTTGTTCGGCGCGAAGCGAGATGGCCGCACGCGCGGGACGCGAGCGACCTGAACACTACAAAGTCTAGACCTTGGTCGATCGCAATACAAGGAAGTCGCTTCGGCATCCGACGGCGCCCCGCCGGGCGGCCGGTTACCTTCGTTCGTTAGGCCGGCAGGTCCTTTAGGGCATCTAACAGTGCGCTTCCAAGTGCTCATACTGGCGATCGGACTCGCGTCGGGCCTTCCGGCTCCGGCCGTAGGTCAGGCGCTCGGTACGCCCGACACGGTGCTGGTGCAGAGCAGCGCGCTCACGCTGCGCGGCCTGCTTTGGCGTCCTAGCGGACGCGGACCGTTCCCCGCTGTCCTGTTCAATCATGGCAGCGGGCCGGCCTCCGATCCGAGCAAGACATTGGAGTGAGGGCCGCCATCGTCTTTGGCGCTGCTGCTGGGAGCTGGGAAGCCTCGCCCGAGCTGCGGACTCGGCTTCTTGCTGCTGTCGGCCGCACGAGCGCGCCAGTGTTCTTCATTCACGCCGCGAACGACTTCTCGGTGGCGCCAGGCAACGAGATGGCCGCGGAGATGACGCGCCTCGGGAAGCCGAACCGTGTCAAGATCTACGCTGCCGTCGGCAACACCCCCGCCGAGGGCCACGACTTCGTCTATCTCGGTCTCTCCACATGGGAGCAGGATGTGTTCGCGTTTTTGGACGCGAATATGCGGCCGTGAACCAGAGCGTTCGGTTGCCTGGCGCGTCATCAATCAGCAGCGGTGATCCGATACAGATGCGTCGGCTAGCTTGCTGGGTTGAGGCGTTGCGGGAGATCGGCGCAATGGCGCTCGCGTGACGCGTTGAGACGTGCACAGAAACAGACAAAGCGAAAGGCGCGATCGCGACAACCCGCGAACGTTGGCTCATCGTGTTCGAACGACAGCCTGATGGAAGTTGGCTCATCAGTCGTGAAACGTGGGAAGACTTGAGGCCTTAGCTATCGGGCCTGGCGTCCCATTTTTGTAAGGCAAGGTCGGAAGACATGGCGCCCCACCCGGCTTAGTCCCTGCGCTCTGTGTGCGCTCGCGATCCGCGCGCCGGCGACCGGGCGAACGAATAGCGCAGAAACAGGTGACTGCTGCCGCGCCGCGCGTCGACAAGGCGCCCCCACAAGCTGCCCTCGGGAGCGAACAGTTGGCCCATCACAAGACTTAGGCGTTGGTCGCCGGTCTCGCGACCGGCGATTTGCGGTGCGAGCGTCAGGAACTGGTCGTCGACCAGGCCCTCTGCGTAAAAGTCGCCCAGCAATCGAGGACCGCCTTCGACCAGGATGCGTTGGCCACCGCTTGCATCGCAGGCAGCGGCGAGGATGGCGCGTGCGGATATCGCACCAGTTCGGCCACGAATCGTGCGGATCTCAACCGCCGAGAACACCCGTTGTCGTCGCAGATGCTTTGCGCCGGCTGGCGTTGTGCAGATCAAGACGGGTACCTTGCCGGACGCGAATATCGGAAGGCGCAGATCGAGGTCACCGCTGCCGCTGACGACCACGTTGAGAGGTACGGCGGGCCTCCCTAGCGCGGCGCGCAAGCGTGCATATTCGCCGGACAAGGCGGGAAAAATGGCGGCCGCTGTCCAGACCTGTCGACGGTCGGCGCGCAACGTGCCCGATCCGATGACGATGGCGTCGGCTACGGCGCGCAACAGGCCCATGACCATGCGGTCCTGCGCGTTGAATCCGCTAATGTCCCCGCCGCTGGCGTGTCCCTTGATGTTGAGCGAAACGACGCCGTCCAGGGTGGTGACGAAGTTGCTGAAGACCCAAGGCTGAGTCGCCGGGGGCAAGCGCAGGTCGCCGTACAGTCGCGCCGAGCCGCGCGGGCAGCGGCAGTCGCCTGCCGCGTCTGGTTTCGACGAGCATTGTCAGTGGTTGCACTTGGTCCCCGTAGAGTCGTCGCCGGGAGAAAGGATATGCCCGGTTCGGTAATATTGCAGCCGACCGATGAGATGAAGGCAGGCTGAGGGCATGCGCCTTGGCCCGGGTACGCAACCCTCCGTCCGCCCGCATTGCCTCTCTACGACCGGCGGAGGCACACTACGGGGGATGCCGCGCTTCCAGGACCATAGCTTCGGATTGGCTCCATTGATTTTGCGTTGCCCATCACTCAGGTTCCCTGCTTTTAGTTGGGCCTCGCAATATCCAAGCACTCGCTGCAGCTTTTTCCTCTGCCTCCATTGCCAACGTCAAGCGAGAACCTACGATGCTCCGGGGTTCATGTCATTGTGGATCCGTTCAATGGCAATTCGACGGGATGCCCGAGTCGGCGACCGCATGCAACTGCACGGCGTGTCGCCGCTATGGCGTGCTCTGGGCATACGATTACGAGGGCGAAGGCATTCGCATCTCGGGCACAACCAAGGTCTACGTTCGCGGAGACTCACTCGGGTTTCACTTCTGTCCCGAGTGCGGCTGTGTCGCCTACTGGCGCGCATTGGAGCCGAACAAGGGAGGCCGCCGCCGCGTTGCGGTGAACCTGCGCCTGACGGAACCAGAACCCATCGCTCACCTTCCGATCGACCACTTCGACGGA
Organism: uncultured beta proteobacterium; assembly: GCA_963773195.1. Classification (GTDB taxonomy): domain Bacteria; phylum Pseudomonadota; class Gammaproteobacteria; order Burkholderiales; family Casimicrobiaceae; genus CAIWHR01. The sequence goes on along the minus strand of CAVZAE010000007.1, from coordinate 164,940 downwards.
TTGGACAAATGGGAGGACCTGCCACGGGACGGACGATGTATTCGAGACCTCTGGTTCTAGCCGCCCCGCTTCGAGCTATGCGGCCTGTCACATGACGCCGACTTGCATGCGACTCGCACTTCCGATCCTCGTTTCTGCGGGAATGCTGGTTCCGGTTCCAACGCCGGTGCATGCCCAAACAGAGAGCGATCCCGTGATCCGATGCGTCTCGTGGATTGCGAAGAAGGGGTACTCGCGAGACTATGTCGAACAGAAAAACCGGCTCGCGGCCGCCTCCCCGAAGCAACTGGCGTGACAACATTCGACCTGAGGAGTTGCAAGTTGGAGATGTTGTCGTTTTGACCCTGTGGCCCGATCATGTGGCAGTGATCGAGGAGATCACCCGCGACAAGTCGCGCAAGCCCGAGCGTATGCGCGTTTCCAGCTTCAACACGGGCGCGGCCAGGCCTGGGTCGACCGTGACTGCGAAGTGTCGGCGAAGTTCGGAGTTGAGACGAGCCACTGGGTCTCGCTTGCGGAGATCGTCGGCTACTGGCGTCCAGGATTGGGTCGGAAGTAGCTTCCGGTCGTGATTCACGATGGACAGCGCGTTCGCCCAACACTTCGCCACGGAGTGGGTAGCCGCCTGGAACGCCCACGATCTGGAAAAGGTGTTGTCGCACTATGCAGATGGCTTCGAAATGTCGTCGCCTTACATCGTCGCTTTGGCGGGTGAGCCATCGGGTACGCTCATCGGCAAGCCTGCTGTCGAAGCGTACTGGCGAAAGGCGCTTAGCGCCTTTCCCGATCTGCACTTCGATTTGATCTCCGTCCTGGTTGGCGCCAATAGCGTTACCCTCTACTACAAAGGCGCCCGTGGTCGCCTTGCAGCCGAGGTTTTTCACTTCGATGCGGAACAGAAAGTTGCACGAGCGTTTGCGCACTATGACATTCGGCCTGTGCCCTGATCGCTCGGTCAGCATTGACACCCAGTCGGCGGCGCTTCGCGCGGACCGCCGTTTACGTTAGTTCGTTGGCCTCAAGATCCATATGGCACCCGTGTTAGACGAGGCGCTCGCAAGTCGTCTCGTGGCGGCTCAGTTCCCTCAATGGAGGCGGCTATCTATCGAGCCGGTCGAGACAGCCGGTTGGGACAACAGAACCTTCCGCCTGGGCGAGAACATGATCGTCCGCCTGCCACGAGCAGCCGCCTACGCGGCTCAGGTTGAAAAGGAACATCGGTGGCTCCCGAAACTTGCGCCGCTGCTTCCTCTTCAGATTCCGATGCCTCTGGCGATGGGAGAGGCGGCGGAAGGCTATCCTTGGAAGTGGTCCGTCTACCGATGGATCGAGGGAGAAACCGCCGCGCCCGAGCGCATAGGCGATCTGAACGACTTTGCGACTGACCTCGCCGAATTCCTCATCGCCCTACAACGCATCGACACGATGGATGGACCACGGCCTGGTCCTCACAACTTCCATCGCGGTGGCTCGCTCATGACCTATGACGCTGCAACAAGGCAAGCGATCGCCGTTCTCAACGCCAAGCTCGATACTCAAGCAGCCACCGAAGTCTGGGAGATGGGCCTCGAATCTAGCTGGGGCCATCCCCCGGTGTGGCTCCACGGCGACGTCAGCGCCGGAAATCTCTTGATATGCGACGGCCGCTTGAGCGCTATCATCGATTTCGGAATGGCGGGGGTTGGCGACCCCGCGAGCGATTTGTCTATCGCGTGGACCCTATTCGGCGGCGAAAGCCGTGCAACGTTTCGTGCCATGCTTCCGCTCGACGCCGGCACCTGGGCTCGCGGCCGCGCGTGGACCCTGTGGAAAGCGTTGATCGTCGCAGCCGGCTTGACGGAAACGAACGCCGTCGAATCAGCACGACCTTGGAGCGTCATTGATGAAGTGCTCAGCGAGCATGGCCGAAAGGTAGCAGCTCGAATCGCGCGACGAGTGAAGTAGCAGGCGAAAGGCGCGTTGAGCGTATTCGTGACTTGCTCGACATAGTGGGTCTGTCGTACTTCGCCTGGTTGCCGACTGTGGCTGCCATTGGTCTGGGCATCGCCTTCCTGGTCTTCCGTGAACCTATCTGGTTCGTGCTGTCCTCTGTTGTTGGCTTGTTCGGATTCTTGGGCTGGGCAGTGTGGTTCAACGTCGACCGGTAACGCATCGCATGGTCGGACTGCCAATAGTCAGCGAGATGACGCTGGGAGCCTTCGCACTGTATGTTGCGGAACCTCAATTACAAAAATGCTGGGAGGCACGTGGACCATTTCATCGAGCTTGACACCATCGCCGTTGTCGCAATAACGCTCGCGGCACTCACCAGCATCCTCGCAGCGCTGAGGGGTGGGCATCTGTATGAATGGGCGCCGCGATTCCGACTCGGCTTCTGGATGCTCGTGCAATACAGTCTGGGCGCGCTCGGTTTTTCGCTGCTGCCGTCCCTCGCACGAGATTTTGGCGCCACATCATGGTCCGTGGCAGTTGCGCTTCTGGCCTTGTTTCAAGTCACAAGCGCCGTGCACTTCCTTCGACGACATATGCTCCTGGAGCACTCGGGCAAGACTTCCCGGAGCGGGACACTCTGGGTCGTTGGGTCGGTGACGATGTTTCTGACCGCGGCGATACTCGTCTGGTCACTCTTCGGAGGACTGGGAGGCGCGACTTATCACCTCTATCACTTCGGGGTCGTCGTTTGCCTCCTGGCATCCCTGGGCGCCTTCGTCGGGTTTCTGCGGCTTGACCCGCGCGCCAAATAGAGGCTGTGGCCTTTTCTCAACTCGGCTTTTTGCGTGGGGATTTGGCGCCCGATGGGGCTCCCGGTCCGCGGACGATGCGCTCGGTGGTGCCGGTCCGAACACGAGCTTCCTCATCCACCGCTCTGCAATCGACATCGGCGGCGTCGCCGAGATCGATAAGAGGCAGGATCGCCAATGGCGGTGCCAGCGCGCCCAAGCCCACGGACGCGCCCACGCGCGCCGCGAGCGGACCGAGAGCGGGCCCGACGGTGGGTGTCTTGAAGGTGCCGCCGATGACGATCGGACCACGGAGCGCCAGCAGGCTCGCTCGCTTTGAATCGCCCTTGAGCCGCAGGTCGTAGCGCTCTTCCCGGAAGTTGACCGTCCCCTCGCCGGTAATCACCTCCGCCGTTGAATCGATTACGAGCAGATCGGGCTGCACGACGCCCGCGTTCGCGTGCAACGCCGCGACAGCGCAGCTTATTTCGGCAGTCTCGTCGCCCTTGAGCAGCAGCGTGGCGGCGCGGGCGAGGTCGAGATTCGTCATGACGAGCGCGAGCGTGCTGGTCTCGCCGCCTCGCATGGACACCGCGGCCTCGCCGTCCATGGCTGCGAACAGTTGAGCAACACTGTCGCCCTCGGTTCGGAAACGCGCGCGTCCACCGATGCGTCCAGCGGAGCCCTGCGGCGCTCCCAGTCGGGGAAAGATCCGCTTGAGCTCGACGTTACGCGCCTGGACCTGGCCCTGCGCTTGTGTGGGTCGGTGATTGACGTCCATCACGACGTTGCTGACGACGTGCCCATCGGCGATACCAAAGTCGAGAGGATCGAAGTGCAGCACGCCATCCTGAAGCGTGAGATGCGCGACGAGGTTGTCCATGGGCACGTCGCCCCACTTGACGCTGGTGCCGTGAAACCTCACGTCGGCGTCATACTCGCGAAGCTTCGCTATGTCGAACGGCTTTTGCGGCAGAACGCGTGACGAGACGGCGCGCCGCTGTGCCTCCTGCTGCTCGGCCGTCTGCAGATGCGAGAGCGGCTCGCCCGGAGGCAGCCCGACGAAGCCACCGAGATCCTTGTAGTTGAATCGCGCCGACGCGAGATCGGCGGTCGTCTTGGCGCGCGGGGTCGACACGTTGATCTCGACGTCGCCCGAAAGATCACTATCGCCGACGACCCCCTTGAAACGCCGGAACGTCCACGCACCCTTGGCGTGCGCGAGCTCGCCCGTGAGGCTGTACGCGGGCGTCCAGGGGAGCGGCGCGGGTACGATCGGATAGAGCAGCGACAGATCGGGACCCCGCACCTGCAGCGTCCCTCGCACGTTCTCAGGATCACCCGGAACGATCGTACCGTCGAACTTGACCGCCGTCCGGCCCGACCGCGCGTCGACGACCAGGAGGTACGGATCGCCGACGCGCCGCAGCGCAACCAGGCCCTGGCTTCGTCCTTCCAATTCCACGGCCTCGCCGCGCAACTTGCCGCGACCGCTAAAGCGCAGCGAGGACGGCTCGCCTTCGGTTGCCTGCGTTTGCAGACTCACGCGGAGGTCGGCGCGAAGCGCGGGATCGCGATAGCGGACGATGCCGCGGTCGATGTCGATCGCGGTGACTGCCGGCCACAGCGGAGTGCCGTCGACATCGAAACGCCAGTTCGCAGCGCCTTCGGCGTTCCTTTCGAGCAACACGTCAGGCTCGGCGAGTTGCATGTAGTCGGGCTCCGCCTTCAATAGCGCCCCGACGCTGAAGAACAGCACCATGCGCGACGCCTGCGCCATGCGCGGGTCGGAGGACCAAGCGGCGTTTCCGATCGCCACGTCGTCAAGCTGTACGCGAGTGATCCGGCCGAGGGCGACGTCAAGATCGCCGATCGTGACGTCGCGCTGCAGCCGATAGCTCGCATAGCTCGCGAGCGGCCCACGCAGGACGTGCCAAGGGAACAATGCGATCGCGAGTGCCAGCGCCGCGACCAAAGCGGCGGCGATCAATGCATACCTTGGATAGCGTGAAAGGGCCATACCGTCCGGCTCGGGAACTGCCGCCGACGTTAAAGTCTAGCGATGGCGAGCTGCGGTGGTATATCAGGCAGTGCGCTCGAACCGCCGGGGATTTGTCCTACAATGAGGCAGGAGGCCATCCATGCGCGGTAGCTGCCTTTGCGGTCGCATCGTCTACAACGTGGAGCGCCTTAGCTCGGCGCCCAGGCATTGCTCATGCAACACGTGCCGCAAAGCCCATGCGGCAGCCTTCAATACTTCAGCATCGGTGAAACGGTCGGAGTTCAAGTGGCTGCAAGGCGAAGATCTCCTCAACTCGTACGAATCTTCTCCCGGCAAGCGCCGCTATTTCTGCGGTAACTGCGGAAGCCCACTCATCGCGCACCGAAGCGGCAGCGAAACCATCGCCCTTCGCGTCGCCACGCTCGACGACGATCCAAAACAAGCGCCACGGGCGCATATCTGGGTCTCGAGTGAAGTGCCTTGGCTTGCCTACGGAAGCGAGGTGCCCTCATTCGACGAGTGGGAGCCGAGCGTCTCGTAAGATAGTCACCGGGGGACATCGTTCATGTCTGGTCTGGAAGCACACTATTCGGCCCGCGACATCGAGGCACGAATTCTGACGGCAGTCCGCGCGGCCGGGCTGAACCCAGAGCAACGCGTGTCGCCGGAGGCGCTGGGAGCGCTCGATCATTTCCACACGGGCGGACTTCGCGCTTCACGCGAGTTGCTGGAGCTGGCGCAGATTCGGGCCGAAGATCGCGTTCTCGACATTGGAGCCGGACTCGGCGGTCCCGCCCGACTGCTCGCTTCGGCGCTCGGTTGCCGCGTCGACTGCCTCGAAATGTCGCCGGATTACTGCGTCGGCGCAGCACTGCTGAATCGCCTCACCGGTCTTGACGACCGCGTCGACGTGCATGAGGGCAGCGCTCTCGACCTGCCCTTTCCCGATGCTTCGTTCGAGGTCGTCTGGATGCAAAACGTCGGCATGAACATCGCGGATAAGCGTACGCTCTATGGCGAGATCTATCGGGTCCTCAAACCGGGTGGCCGATACGCCTTCCAGGAGATGGCCACCGGAAAGGTGGGGCCGTCCTACTTTCCTCTTCCCTGGGCCACCGACCCGACCGATAGCTTTCTTATCTCCGCGCAAGAGATGCGATCGATTCTAGGCGAGAGTGGATTTGTCACTGAACTCATAGAGGATGCCAGCGATGTCCATTTGAGCAGGACCGTCGCGAACGCGATGCCCGCGGTACCGGGACAACTGGGGTTGGCGGTGTTCGTCGACAATCTCGCACAAAAGGTCGGGAACGCGCGACGCAGTCTCGAGGAAGGCCAAGTCCGGCTGGTCAGAGGTGTCTGCCGAGCGCAATGAATAGCCGCGCAACCGGCCCGGCGTAAAATCGCATCCCACCGTCCGATCTGACTCAAGGCGAATGGACTTGTATGAACGACGAAAAAATTGCGGTCCGGGTAACCACAACCGGGCAAACCCTGGACGTTGTCGTCCTGAGTAAGCGTGTCGATGTGATCGAGATCGTGCTAGGCGAAGGTGTGCACAGCGTCAGGTGTCGACTGACGCCCACCCGAAACGGGATGGCCTACGTTGGCAATGCGATGGGGCGCGAGATCGTGTATGAACGGGCGCGCGGTCAAGTTGCCACTGATCTCGACCGGGCCAATGCTGGCGCGAGCAAGTTCAACCGCAGGTGACCACTGGAGTTACCTACTTCTTGGGCGCCGTTGCCGTTGGCCTTGGGGCAACCCTCTTCATGGACGTTTGGGGTCTGCTGCTGAATCGCGCGTTCAGCGTTCCGCTGGCCAACTATTGTCTCGTCGGGCGCTGGCTTCGCCACATGCCAGAAGGCACGTTCGTGCACCCCAGCATCGCCGCCGCTGCGCAGAAGCGTTCCGAGTGCGCAGTGGGTTGGATAGCCCACTACGTCATTGGTACCGCATACGCGCTCGTCCTCGTCGCCTTGGTCTCGGGTAGCTGGCTTGCGCGACCCACGTTGTTGCCAGCCCTGCTCTTTGGCATTGGTAGCGTCCTGGTGCCCTACTTCATCATGCAGCCTTCGTTCGGACTCGGCATTGCTGCGTCAAAATCGCCCCGGCCAATGCAGGCGAGGCTGCGAAGTCTTATGGCGCACACCGTTTTCGGAGTCGGGCTCTATGTATGCGCTGTTGGCGTGAGCTACGTGCTACGGGCTCACGCCTAGCCCGGTTCGGTCACCACGCCACAAACCCCTTTGACACGGCGCTCGACACTTCGCGCGGTGTTCGTGGATGCCAACCCGGCACTTGGCGACGTAGCCCAGAAGCTGCTCGGGACAATCGACGTGCCGTTCACGATCAACCGGCAACCCGACATTCGCAGCGAGGCGATCCCCCTGACGCTTGCGGGTGCCGAGATCGCCGTCATCGACCATACGCAGTTCCCTACCCCGGTCGCGCGCCAATGCACGGGCCTGAAGCACGTCGTCTTCCTCGGCACCGGTGCGCGCAGCTACATGAATCCCGAACAACTGGGCGAGCTCGGCATCGCGGTACATACGATCAAAGGCTATGGCGACACGGCGGTCGCCGAATGTGCGGTGGCGCTGATGTGGACTGCCGCGCGTGGATTCGCGAGGATGGACCGCGAAATACGCGCCGGCAACTGGGTGCGCTCCGACTCGCTTCAGCTAACCGGTCGCACCATTGGCTTGCTCGGTTTCGGCGGGATAGCAGCGGAGGTCGCTCGACTCACTTTAGGCATGGGCATGAAGGTGCTGGCCTGGAATCGCAGCCCGAAGACCGTTCCGGGTGTGCAGTTCGTCGAGCTCGGCCGGCTACTCGCAGAGAGTGACGTGCTGTCGATACACCTGCTGTTGAACGAAGATACCAGGAACTTCCTCTCTCGCGAGCGCATCGCGGTCATGCGGCCGGGCGCGATCCTGATCAACACTGCGCGCGGCGCGCTCGTGGACGAGGACGCGATGGTCGACGCGTTGCGCTCGGGCCATCTGCGGCACGCCGGTCTGGACGTATTTGCCGTCGAGCCGCTGCCGACCGGGCACGTGCTAACGTCCCTGTCCAACGTGACGCTGTCTGCCCACTCGGCGTTCCGGACCGCCGAGGCCAGCCACAACCTGATCAGCGCCGCGCTTGACCATTGCCGTCGCATTGCTGCGCAGGGCTGCTGATGCCCCGGGGATCGCACCTCCCCTCCATCGACGAACTCGTCGTTTCGCGGCTTCGGGTCATCGAGGAGCTTAGGACTCGTCAGAATGCCGGCTCCGATAGTTAGGCGCCTTTGAGTCTGCAGTTATGCGAAACGTCGTTTGCGAAGGCGGCTGTCTGTGTGGCACGGTTCGCTATCGAATCACTGGCGTCCCGCGCTCGAGCAGCCTCTGTTTCTGTCGAGCTTGTCGGCTCGCAAGCGGTGCACCGTCAGTGGGCTGGTTCGTGGTGGCCGTCAGCCAGTACACGCTGTTGAGTGGACGGCTCACCGAGTTCCGGTCGTCGGCCCCGGTCGTCAGGAGCTTCTGCGCCACGTGCGGCACACCCCTCGCCTATCAACACGCGGACGACCCGAGCACGATCGAACTCACGACGGCGACACTCGACGAACCGCAGCGCTTCCCGCCCAGCCGAGAGATCTGGCATTCGCAGAGGGTTTCGTGGGCGGCGTCAGACTCAACAATTCCGCACTTTTCGGAGGGAAGTCAGAGTCAGCCACACGTAGGCGCCTGACCCCCCGGAGGCAACGTTGGTCGATATCGTCGCATTTGAAGGCGGTTGTCTCTGTGGCGCGGTACGCTATCTCGCCACTGCAGCGCCTCTTCGTGTCGTCATTTGTCACTGCTCGATGTGTCGCAAACATTCCGGGGCACCGGCGCTGGCTTTTGTCCACTTCCCGGTCGAGTCCTTCAAGTGGGTCAGAGGTCAACCGAAACGATATCGATCATCGAAATATGCCGAGCGCGGCTTTTGCATGACGTGCGGCAGCACGCTCACCATGCACGAAGAAGTGCTCGGAAACCGGGTGCAAGTGGCATTGGGCAGTCTCGATGAGCCACAACGTGTACGCCCCGACGATCACGTATGGACGCAGGACCAACTTCCTTGGTTCGAGATCAAGGATTCGCTGCCTCGCTTTCGGCAAAGCAGCGCCGCTGTCCCCAGTAAGGCTGTCGACGACCACGAGGCCTAGGCAAGCTGCATGCGCATGCCACTTGCGTTCCTCGCTCCGGCAACGCTGCTTGGCGGGTGCGAAGAGTCGGTCGACTACTGCCGGACTGCGATCACCCGACCACCACTTCGCTGATCTGGATGACGGGCGAAAGGTCGGTATAGTTTGGAATATCGCCGAGGATCTCCTCCGCGTGAGGCGAGAATCCCGTTTCGAAGTCTGCGACCGATTCACAGAAGATGTGACACATGCCAACATAGGCGGCCGGTGCGCCTGGAGCCCCGCCGGCAAGACCCTTGTCGATCGTGTAGTACTTGCACCTGTCACCCATTCGCGCTTTGACAAGTGGCATGTGCGTGTCGCGGTAGTAGTCGTGGTTGAACCGTGCACCCGGCGTATTCGGGTACATCACACTCACTTTGATCATTTCTCTCTCCCGAGCGATGGCCTCATTTGCAGCGACCGGAGACATGATCCTGCGCGCGAAGGGCCGCGTCAATGCAAGAAGCGACTTCGGCTCGTGCAAGACGATAAGCGAATGAGCAAGTCGAGCGTGACACCGAATCCGCCGCAAGACACAGGACCTTGATATCGGAGGTCATACGAGCCAGGATCCCAAGCTGTTGCGCCGACTGCTGCGCGCAAAGGACCGGATGGACGGCGCCTCGCACGAAGAATGGCCCGTCCGGCGCCTCGCGAGCGTGAGCGGCGTCTCCGAGGCCCATTTCGCGCGATCGTTCAAGCAGGCCTTCGGCGTTCCGCCGCACCGGTACCTGCTCACGCGGCGCGTCGAGCGGGCGACCGCGCTGCTCCGCGACACCGACCTGTCCATCACCGAGATCGCGTTCCATACGGGCTGGGGGAGCCTGGGCACGTTCGGGCGCACCTTCCGCGACGTCACCGGCGAGAGCCCCGGCGCGATCCGGGCGCGCGCACGAGCCGCGGCGCATGAGCTCGGCCGCGTGCCCGCCTGCCTCCTCAGCGCCGCGCACCGGCCCGACCTCACCATCGCAGTTTCGGAGAAGCGACGCCGCGTGGCGGGCGGTATAAATGGACCCGAACAAACGGAGGTCCCAATGAACCAGGGTGTCGAAGTGGTCGGCCTGTACGTGCGAGATCAGGACGAAGCGCTCGCGTTCTACGTCGAGAAGCTCGGGTTCCGCGTCCACACGGACGTGCGCAACGGTGACTATCGCTGGCTCACCGTGCAGCATCCGGACCAGCCGTCGTTCCAGCTCGGCCTGTTCAAGCCGGGGCCGCCGGTGCTCGACGCGGCGACGGCGCAGACGCTGCGCGCGATCGTGGCTAAGGGCGCGATGCCCCCGCTCGTGCTGGTCGTGGACGACTGCCGCGCCGCCTACGACCGGATGCGCGCCGACGGAGTGGAGTTCACGCAGGAGCCCGTCGACCGTTTCGGCACCGTGGACGCCGGCTTCCGCGACCCGTCGGGGAACGGGTGGAAGATGATCGAGGCACGCCGCTGAGGTGTCTTCACAAGAGAGACTCGATGAACTGGAAAATGTGGGTTCGGCAGATCCACCGATGGCTGGCCATCGCCTTTACGTTGACCGTCATCGCCAACTTCGTCGCCCTGGCGCAGGGAGGTGGAATGCCGCCGCCTTGGGTGACCTACGCGCCGCTGCTCCCCCTCGCCCTCCTCTGGCTCACTGGGTCATACATGTTCGTGCTGCCGCATGCCACCAAGTGGCGCAGTGGGCGACGCACCGTCTGAACGGACGCTTGCAAACTTAATGCCCCTCCTCGGTCCGGCGGCAATGCTTCTGTCTTTTGACGTGGATGCCGAGGTCATCCCCGAACACGACCGATGGCATACGCATGAGCACCTTCCCGAGCGGCTGTCGATCCCGGGGTTCCGTCGAGGCACGAGATGGGTGGCCATGGAAGGAACGCCCAGGTATATGGTGCTCTACGAGGTGGAGAGCTTGCAGACGCTCGCGTCCGAATCCTATTTGGCAAGGCTGAACAACCCGACGTCCTGGACGACAAGGATCATGCCGTACTACAGCGGAATGACCCGAGGTCTTTGTGCGGTGCTCGGCAGTTTCGGTTATGGACAAGGCGAGATCGCGGCTCTCATCCGCTTTACTCCAGAGGAGGCAAGTGCCCAGGAGCTGCAACGCTGGCTGCTGACAGAGGTTCTTCCCGGGGCTTCTCGGATGGCCGGTCTGGGCAGTGCGCATCTCCTGCAGCAGGCGGAAGCGGCACCAATGACGCACGAGCAGAGCATCCGGGGCGCAGATCGTGGCATTGACTCGGCGCTCATCGTCATGGGCTACGACGGCAAGGCAGTCGCTGGCTGCGCGATGGAATTGTGTGCCGCAGGCGGATTGCCGAGTCGAGGAGCAACGGGCATCACGAGCGCCACATTCGGCTTCCACTACTCGCTCACCCGGGCCGAGATCGACGCCTAGCCGCACGTCAGGCGCCTGCATCGAACAGGAGCTGGTTTGCATCATGCGCACTGCTATGTTCTTGTTCGCCGGCCTGATGCTGATGGGAGGTTTCCTGCTTCTCGGCCGACTGTTCGCCGGGCAGTTTCCAAGCTCCGCACGCGTTGCGACGGTCGTGTTCGTTGCCGTTTGGTTCGTCGTCGCGGCAGCGAACATGTGGCTGGGGGTTACTCGAGCGGGTTATTCACTGGCCGAAGAGCTGCCCATTTTTCTGCTCATTTTCGCGGTACCCGTCATAGTGGCCGGGATCGTCAAATGGCAACTACTCTAGGTACATAGCTCCGATGCCCATGAACCAGCGACATGGGCTTCGCAAGCTCGCCCTTTGAGTAACGTGAAATTCGGATCTCACGCTTCGACCATCGCCGCCTTGCTCAAATCGCTGGTCAGGGCCGGACGGCACTCACCGTGACCGTCGGCGGTGAGATCGAACAGTTCAAGGCCGCATTGGCAGGTTTGTGGCAGGATGGGCGGGTTGATCTTGAGCGCCGCCATTCGAGGCCACTCGATCGCCTAAAAGGGGAAGACATGCGCCGGATTCAAGGTTTCTGCTTCGCGCTGTTCTGTAGTGTCGCGATCGGCTCGGCGGCACAAGCCGCCGACCTGATCGTCTCGGCCCAGGACGGCAAGTTCGTCCGTGTTGACGGTCGGGCCACGTATCCGCAGCCTGCGCCGCCCGACAGCCTCGTGGTGCTCGATGCTTCGCAGTTTCCGCCGGTCGTCAAGGCGACGGTGGAGGGGCTCGAGCACACGGTTCAAGGCCCGCCGCAGGCGGTTGCGATCACACCGGATGGCAAGCTCGCCATCGTCGCCGCGCCGACCCGTTACGACTACGACGGCAAGAAGGAACTCTTCGACAACTTCCTGCAAGTCGTCGACCTCGAAGCGACGCCGCCCCGACTCACGGCCAAGGTCGACGTCGGGGCGCACACGAACGGCTTGTCCATCAATCGCGCCGGCACGCTGCTGCTGGCGGCGGGACATGATGGAACCGTCAAGGTGGTCGCGATCGAAGGCAAGAACCTGCGGCTGCTCAACCAGGTCAAGATCGGCGAAAAGCGACTTTCGGGGATATCGTTCACGCCCGACGGCAAGTCGGCGATCGTCGCCCTGCGCGATGAGAACGGCGCCGCGGTGCTCGCCATCGACGGCACGACGGTTGCCGATACGAAGGAGAGGATTGCGACGGGCGTCAACCCGTACGCGGTCGATGTGTCGAGCGACGGGCGCTACGCGGTGATCGGCAATACCGGCATCAGCCGAACCGTGGACGACGCCGACGTCGTCACGCTCGTCGACGTGCGGAAGCGTCCCTTCCGCGCCGCGCAGCAGGTCTCCGTGGCCGCGACGCCGGAGGGCGTGGCCATCTCGCCGGACGGCAACTGGATTGCCGTATCGTCGATGGCCGGCTCCAATCTGCTCGCGAATGATCCCGGTCGAAACAAGCTGGGCAAGGTCGCGCTGTATTCGATCCAGGACAACGGGGCGACCAAGGTGAACGAGCTTCCCGGAGGAGAGGCGGCACAGGGCGTCGTGTTCAGCCAGGATAGCAAACTCGTCCTCGTTCAATTCGACGTCGAGCGCGCTATTGCCGTCTACGCGATTCGCGACGGCAAGCTGGTCGATACCGGCGAACGGATCAAGCTCGCCGCAGGACCCGTCTCGATCCGGTCAATGCCGCGATAACGACGTCCGCAAAAGGTGGCGTTGCGCCGGCAGAAGCGTGCGGCGCGGCGAACCAATCGTCCGAGCCATTCCGGCGCCGGATCGGCGCGGCCTGAAGGTTAGGGACGGTGTGGCGCGAGGGCCGCGGCAAAGACAAGGATCGAGGCGGTGACGGGCAAGACGTACAGGTACCGAAACTCGCATGAGATGCCGATCACGCTGTAGCCCAACGCGAACACAAATGCGCTAATTGCCAGCAGCACCAGCGGAGCGCCTCCATCCTTCCGGAGCAGGATCCCGCCTGCCACCGCCATCGTGATCAACCAGAACACATGGTTGAACAGTGGCGTACTCGTAAACCGGGATAAGAACCAGGCGATGAGTCGGTCGCGCCTGTCATCACGGCCATGCAAACCGAGTTCGGGAACGATGTCGCGGCCGAGCGAGGGAACATAGACGCTTGGCACGATCCCGGTATGAATCGCACCACACAGAGGCGCCGTGCCGGACTGCCACACCAGCGACCAGAAGTGCGCGGCGCGATGTGCGAGATAAGCTTGCGGTGACTCTGCGGCCGCCCGGGTCCAGACACGTAGCAAATCGCTCGTCTCGACGCGCCACAAAGGCGAGCCCGCGGCGGGCACGGGCAGCGGATCATTGCGCAGCGGGGTGTACGACGGGACTTGGGTTGCATTGACCTGGGCGGCGATCGCGGGATCCGGAATCGATCCGCCGTTTGCGGCAATGCCCGCCAAGTCGAAATAGGCAAGGCTGCGCAATCCCGTTGCCGTTCTCGGGATCGTCTCCCCTACTCCCACAGCATCCGCGTACGCGACGATCGCGATAGTCGTCCCAATCACCGTCGCGGAAAAGGCTATCCCCAAGCTCCACCGGAGTCCGCGGCCTTGCGCAACGATGAAGGCGGCGTAGACGGCTCCTGGAATCGCAAGGATCAGCGCGTGCTGGCGCAGCGAGGCACCCAGCGCGAGGCACGCGAGGGCGGCAAACACGAATACGGCGCGACCAAGGTCAGCTCTAGCCCTCGCCGTGTACAGACAGGCGTAGCCGAACGCGACAAGATGTGCCATCAGCACGTCTTTCCAGACAATGCCCGTGTAGGCGAGCAGGACCGGATTGGCGACGGCAACGAGCGCGAAAAGTACAGCCGGAGTCCGTAGTCGTATATCGCGTCTCAGAAACACGAGCAGGAACGACGCCGTAAGCAGGAGCTGATCGGCGACAACGAAGAGGGCTGCGCCCGGAAACCACGAATCGAAGATCCGCAGCAGCAGCGACATGCTGGGCGGTTGAAACGATATGAATTGCAGCGTCCGGGCCTCGTACAGCTGCACCACGGAGTCCGACGACAGATGACCCGGTAGCCCGAGCGCCAGACCGGCGATCGCCTGCATCGCGATAGCCAAGGCGATGAAGCGCGCTTGCGACAGACACCCTCCCGTTGGTCGCATTCTTGGCGGCTTGAACATCATACGCGACCGGCCAAAAAAATCGGGGTCGGGCACGCGCCCGACCCCGACTCGACAACGCAACGTTCGTTACTTGAGCTGCCCGCGGATCTCGCCGCCCGGGTTGGCGGCGCTATGGACATTGACGTAGAGGTCGCCCGCCTTGAGCGCGTTCATCTGGTCCGGAGTGAGCTTCGCGCCGGGCGGGAACGTCCAGCCGGTGTCGCCGCTCTTCACCATCGGCACGATCACCGGTCCGTTCTTGCCGGCGGCGGCCTGATGGATGTGCGCGGCCGTTCCCGCGACGCCCGCCGTCGTGACGACGCCCGAGACCGCGCCGTCGTCGCCGATCACGACGGTGCCGGTGCCCTTCGCCTGTGTAGTGACGGGCGGCACTTCCTGGTCGCCGGTCAGGTTCACCTTCATGTCGGCGGCGTACGCCGCGCCGGCCATCGCCAATGTCACCGCTGCCGCAAGCGTTAGCTTTGTAAATCCTTCCATTACAGTCTCCTTATTCGGTTTGAGCGGATGTAGTCGCCCGCAGCGGGAATTGACCGGCAACCCGTGAAGGGGTTCCTCCCGGTCCCGCCGGGCGAGCGTCGGGTTAACAGTCTATTCTAGTGCAAAATTCCCCGGCAACTGTTAACGCCGCAAGCCGGACATGCGCGCCACGTCCCCCATCACCTTCTGCATTTGCTCGAACGCGCCGGTGCTCGACGACATCAAGCCCTGCATGGCCGAGACGACATTCTGCATCTTGGTCAGATCGGGCAGCATCGCCATCGCGGCCTGTGCCTCCTTTGCGCCCGGCAGCCCGGCGGCTTTGCTTTCCATGAGCGAGAACAGCCGCTTCTGCATCTCGACGATCAGCTCGAACATCTGGCCCCAGTACGCGATCGATTGCTCGACCGCCTCCTGCGCCGCGCTCTGACCCACCGCCATCAGCGATGGCACGTCTTCCGCCTCGGCCGCGCCCCGCGCCGTTTTCCGCTGCATCGACCGCGCGCGCTCCTCGCCTTCGTATTGCAGCTTGCGGACCTTCGCCGTGCTCTCGAGCGCGTTTTCGATCACTTCGAGCGCGAGCTTCGCGTTCGCGCGGTACATGTCGAACGCCTGCTGCGGAGTCAGCGTCTTCGCGTACTTCGCGAGCTGCGTCGGATCCGGCATCGTGAACATGTCCGTTATCTTCGGTGCGGCGGACGCCGCCTTCGGCGCGGGCGCGGCACGCGCTCTTGTCTTCCTCCGCGCCGGCTTGCGCGCGGTCGATCGGGTCGCTTTTGCAGCCATGGTCAACGCTCCTTCAGTGAATGAATCGCGCGGCCGCGGGATCGGCCGGAAGGCGATCGGAGGGGACGTCTATTCGACGCCCTCAGCTTCCCGGCGTCAATACGGCGGCGCCCGACACCGTCCCTGCGCGCAGGCGGGTCAAGGCGTCGTTCGCCCGCGATAGCGGAAAGGGCTCGACGTGGACTTCGAGGGGCACTTGGGCGGCGACGGCGAGAAACGCCACGCCATCGGCGCGCGTGAGATTGGCGACCGAGCGGACACTGCGTTCGCCCCACAGGAGCCGGTAGGGAAAGGACGGGATGTCGCTCATGTGGATGCCGGCGCAGATGACCGCGCCGCCGCGCACCGTGGCCGCCAGCGCCGCGGGCACGAGGCCACCCGCGGGCGCGAAGATCAGCGCCGCATCGAGGGGCCGCGGCGGCGTTTCGTCGCTGCCGCCCGCCCACGCCACCCCGAGCGCACGCGCAAACCGCTGGGCGTCGCTGTCGCCGGAACGCGTGAACGCGAACACGGTCCGCCCCTGCACCCGCGCGAGCTGGGCGATCAGGTGCGCCGCTGCGCCGAATCCGTACAGGCCCAGCGTGCGGGCCTCCCCCGCCATGGCGTAGGCACGATATCCGATCAACCCGGCGCACAAGAGCGGTGCCGCGTGCAGATCGTCGTAGCGATCGGGCAGCGGCAGCACGTAGCGCGCGTCGGCGATCGCGCAGTCCGCGTAGCCCCCGTCGATCTGGTAGCCGGTGAACCGGGCCTCCGCGCACAAGTTCTCGTGGCCCGACGTGCAGTAGTCGCACCGGCCGCACGTGGCGCCGAGCCACGGTACGCCGACGCGGGTCCCGATTGCCGGCGCGCTGACGCCGGGCCCGAGCGCGGCGACCCGCCCGACAATCTCGTGGCCCGGGATCACCGGCAGCTTCGGGTCGGGCAGTTCGCCGTCGATCAGATGAAGATCGGTGCGACAGACGCCACAGGCCGCGACGTCGACCCGGACTTGGCCGGGGCCGGGCTCGGGACGCGCGAGCGTGCGCGCCGAAAGCGGCCGCCTCGGGCCCTCGCAGACCATCGCTCGCATCGTGGAGGACATGGTCCCCCGGCCGCCTACGGCTGGATGCGAATCTCGCCGTCGAACTCCACGCGCACCTTGAGGGCGCCGACCTCGAGCGTCATCCGCGCCGGGAATGGGCCGGCGCCGAGCGAACCGTCCGCCTGCGCCCGGCCAATCGCGTGCTCGATCTCGCGCTGCGATTGCACGCCAACGCGCTTCAGGAACTGGCGGATACTCTGGTTCAGCGCTTCCTCGTCCATTGGGATCTCCTGGGTCCAGCCGCTCGCGCCGCGGCCTCCGCACTGCCGTGTTTGATATAGCTGCACCGTGCTGTCGGCCGCCTGCGCCGACTCGCCTGGGGTCGCATCCCCAAGCGCGCTTGGGGCCCCTGCTCCCCGGCTCGCGTCGCTACTAGAACTTCGACCACTTCTGCAGCCAGAAGCATCCCATGGCCGCGCCGATCCAGGCGATGCCCATCATCGGCATCTCCGAGATGAACGTCCAGACGAGCGCGTTCACGAGACATAAGGTGATGGCGAAGACGCCGACGAGGATATTGGTCACGGCGATGCGGGTCGAAGCAGTGGCTGAATTTTCTCATGCCGGCCGCGCGGGGCCTGGCGCCGCCCCTTGACGGAGGTGTCGAACCGTCTATAATCATGGTACCGAATATTTATACGGTTAATTACTTCCATCCCATGGCTCCCCGCGCCCGCCGCCCCTTCGCTCACCTGCGGCGAGTTCCCGCCGATCTGCCGGAAAGCCCGCCACGGCTCACGCCCCGGCAGCAGCAGATCCTCGACTGGATCCGCGGACACCTCGAAGCCAACGGCATGCCACCCACGCGGGCCGAGATCGCCGCGGGCCTGGGTTTTTCCACGGCCAGCTCGGCCGAGGATCACCTCCAGGCGCTCGCCCGGAAAGGCGCGCTCGAGCTCCTGCCCGGCGCCTCCCGGGGCCTGCGGCTCAAGGATTACCCCGGAATGTCCATCCAAGGCACGCTGCCTCTCGTCGGTCGCGTGGCGGCAGGCAGCCCAGTCTTAGCCGTCGAGAACGTCGAGGCACGCTACCGGATCGATCCCGGGCTCTTCGCGCCGCGCGCTGACTATCTCTTGCGGGTGCGCGGTCCGTCGATGCGCGATGCCGGCATCGTCGACGGCGACCTCCTGGCCGTCCATCGGACTGCCGACGCGCGCTCGGGTCAGGTCGTCGTCGCGCGACTCGGCGACGAAGTCACCGGTCAAACGATTGAAACGCCGCGGGCGTGAAGTGCTGCTCGTGGCGGAGAATCCCGATTTCGCGCCGATCGCGATCGACCCGCAGAAGGGCTTTGCGATCGAAGGTGTCGCGGTGGGCTTGATCCGCGGCGGAAAGGGCTGGTGAAACCATGAAAAGCAAACCGCGCCGCGTCGACGTGACCATGCTCGAGGATCTGCCGAACGTCGGGCCCGCGATCGCCGCCGATTTCGTGCGGCTCGGCATCCGCACACCCCGCGAGCTTGCCGGCCTCCCGATTTTCCCTACGCGCTCTACGACGAATTCAATCGCATCACCGGCCAGCGTCACGATCCGTGCGTGCTCGACACGTTCATCGCGGCCGTGCGCTTCATGGACGGCGCGCCTGCGCGGCCGTGGTGGAAGTACACGGCGGAGCGCAAGCGCACCCTCGCGCAGCGCGCGGCGCGCGTCGCGTCACCCCCGCCAAGGAAGGCGAAGCGCCGCAAACGGCAAGGCCAAGCCGCCCGCACACCCGCATCGCTCGGCGACCTCGGCCCGGTATCGAAACGGATGCTCGCGGCGTCGGGCATCACGTCGATCGAGACGTTGCGCCGGCTGGGCGCGGTCGAAGCCTACCGACGCGTCCGCTCGCACGATCCACGTGCGTCGCTCAATCTGCTGTGGGCGCTCGAAGGTGCGGTGACCAACCGGCCGTGGGAAGACGTCGCGCGCAACGACCGACTCTCGCTTCTGCTGCAGCTCGACAATCGTTCCTGACTGAGACTTTACCGGACGTCCGCGCCGCTCCCCGGTCGGCGCGGTGTCCGGTTCACTTCGTCCGGCTGTTTCGAATCGCATTCTCGCCACGGAGGTCCCCATGCCCCACCCCATCCTCAATCTCGCCGACGTCGAGCTGCAACCGCGCCCTGCCACCTTCGCCGCCACCGGCCCCGCGGCCGTGCGCTACGACGCGCGCATGGGCTTAATCGCTCCGCGCCTGGGCGCGCAAAAGCTCGGCTACAACCTGACCGCCGTGCCGCCCGGCAAGCGCGCATTCCCGTTCCACAATCACCGCATCAACGAGGAAATGTTCTTCGTCGTCGAAGGCACGGGCGAAATCCGGATCGGCGAGGCCTCCTACCCGATTCGTCCGGGTGACGTGATCGCCTGCCCGCCGGGAGACAAGGAGACCGCGCACCAGATCGTCAACACCGGCACGATCGAATTGCGATACCTCGCGATCAGCACGAAGCTGTCGCCGGAGATCGCCGAGTATCCCGATACCGGCAAGTTCGGCGTGCTGGCCGAATTCCCCGGAGTGCGGACAGCAAGCCGCAGATGTTCCGCTTCGTCGGTCGCGAGAACCTGGCCGTCGGCTACTGGGAAGGCGAATAGGCATACCGCGGGGAGAGGACATGTACACGCTCTACGGCAAGAAGGGCTCGGGCTCGGCGTCGACGCAGGTCGCGCTGGAAGTCGTCGGCGCGCCGTACCAGATCGTCGAGACCGCGTCGTGGGAAACGAACGAAGCGTACGTCGAGCTCCTGAAGGTGAACCCGCTCGGGCAGATTCCGACGCTCGTGCTCGAGGACGGCAGCGTGCTGTCCGAAAGTGCGGCCATCCTGATCCACCTGGGCAACGTCCATGCCGACGCCGGCTTGCTCCCGCGGGACGCTTCCGCTCGCGCGCAGGCGCTCCGCGGCCTCGTGTTCATTCCGGCGAACTGCTACTCGGCCATCAGCATCATCGATTATCCCGAGCGCTGGTGCGTCGGCGCCGATGACGACGACGCACTGAAGGACCGCATCCGCGCCGGCGCCCGTGCGCGACTGCATCGGCACTGGGAGATCTTCGCCGATCTTTTTCCGGCTCGCCCGTATCTCGGCGGCACGCAACTAGGCGCGCTCGACATTCTCGCCGCCGTCGTATCGAAGTGGTCGGGCTCGCGCAAGCACCTTGAGCAGGCGCGGCCCGCGTTCCACGAGACGCTCCTGCGCATCGAAGCGCATCCGAAAGTCGCAGCGGTCTTCGCGCAGCACTGGCCGTAGCAAGAAAGGGGGACAGACCGCGTCTGTCCCCCGGTTCCATTTTTCCCCAAGGAGACACCCATGGCCGTGAAACCCATTCCCGAGGGCTACCATTCCGTCACGCCGTACCTGATCATGGACGACGCCGCGCGCGCGCTCGAGTTCTACAAGAAAGCGCTAGGCGCGGTCGAGCTGATGCGCTTCCCCGCGCCTGGTGGCAGGATCGGCCACGCCGAGATCAAGATCGGCGACTCGCCGGTGATGCTCGCCGACGAATCTCCCGAGCAGGGTCAGAAAAGCCTGCGCACGATCGGCGGCTCGCCGATCTCGCTCATGGTCTACGTCGAGGACGTCGACGCGCGCGTCGCGCAGGCGGTTGCCGCGGGCGCCAAGATCACGCGGCCGGTTGCGAACCAGTTCTACGGCGATCGCACCGGCGGCATCGAGGACCCGTTCGGCTACCACTGGTACCTCGCCACGCACGTCGAGGACGTCTCGCCCGACGAGATCGCGCGCCGCGTCAAGGCGATGGAAACCGCCGCGGATTGACGCATGGCCAACGCCGCGCTCGCCGCCGTGCTCGCGCATCCCGCGATCTGGCGTGGCGGCGAATGCGCGCCCGAGCCGGCGGCCATGCCTTCGGGTTTCCCGGAGCTCGACGCCGTGCTCCCGGGTCGCGGCTGGCCGGCCGGCGCTCTGACCGAGGTGCTGCTCGCACGCGAAGGCATCGGCGAGATCCGGCTCACGCTACCTGCGCTCGCGCGCCTGCAGGCGGCGCGTCGCGACATCGTCTGGATCGCGCCGCCGCACGTGCCTTACGCGCCCGCACTCGCGGCCGCGGGGCTCGATCTCGCGCGGCTCCTGATCGTCCGCTGCCGGAGCAGCGCCGACGAGCTCTGGGCGTACGAGCAGGCGCTGCGCGCCCCCGAATGCGGCGCCGCGTTCGCGTGGCTTGGCGCGCGCGACGAACGCGTGTTGCGCCGACTCGCGGTCGCCGCGCGCGAAGGCCGTACCTGGGGCGTCTTGTGGCGACGCCCCGGTCAGCACGCGATCGCGACGGCCGCGCCGCTGCGGTTGGCACTCGCGCCGCACGAACGCCGGCTCGCGGTGCGGGTGCTGAAGCGCCGCGGCGGCGAGCTCGCTCGACCCGTGCTGATCGACCCCTCCGTCCACCAGATGTGAACAGGCCCTAATCCGATGCCATCCTCTCCCCTCGCCCATCACTTCTACACAATGGCGTGCAACAACGCGTGGTCGAACCATCGATTGCTGGCGGCATGCAGCCGGCTCTCGCAGGACGATTTCGTCGCAACGCGCACGAGCTTCTTCCCGTCGCTCAAGGCGACGCTCAACCACAACCTGACCGTCGACTGGTATTACGTCGACGCGATCGAGCGCAGCGTCCGCGGCCAGCCGCCGAACCTCGAGTCCGGCCTGTTCTTCGAGCCCGAGGAGCCGTTCGACACCTGCGCCGCGCTCTCCGCCGCGCAACATGACGTCGATCGCCGGCTCATCGCCGCGTGCGCCGCACTGACCGATGCCGATCTCGCCAAACCGATCGCGGTGCCGCGTCGCGTCGGGATAATGCAGGAGCCCGCGCCGCGGCTTTTAGCGCATCTCTTCCAGCACCAGATCCACCATCGCGGCCAGGCGCACGCGATGCTTGCCGGCACGTCCGTCAAGCCACCGCAGCTTGACGAATTCTTCTGCGCGAACGAAGCGCATCTGCGCGCCGCGGAGCTTGCGGAGATCGGGCTGTCCGAGCAGAAGATCTGGTCATAGCGGTCGTCGCATGCTGTGGGCCTGCCTGCGGCTGCCGTCGCTGTCGCTCGACGTGTTCACGCGCGCGCTCGGGCCTGCCGACGCTGCGCGCGCGTTCGCTGTCACGACCGGCGGGCACTACCCGCGCGTCGTCGTCGCCAACGCCGCCGCCGACGCCGCAGCTGTCGTGCCCGGGCAGCTCGTCTCGGCCACGCTCGCACTCGCGCCCGACATCGCGCTCCGCGATCGCGATCCGGAGCTCGAAGCGGCGGCGCTCGCACGCGTCGCCGCGTGGGCCACGCAGTTCACGCCAGCCGTATCACTTGCGCCGCCCGACGCAGTGCTGGCCGAGATCGGCGGCAGCTTGCGGCTCTTCGGCGGTCTATCGCGGCTCGCTGCCGAGCTCGCGCGCGGCGCGCGCGAGCTCGGCTACGCGACGCGGCTCGCGCTCGCGCCCACACCGCTCGCTGCGCTCGCGTTCGCGCGCGACGAATCCGCGGAGCGAGCGACCGCCGGTCGCTCACTCCGCAACGGCGACGGCGGGCCGCGCGCGCTGCTCGCAGCGCTCGCACCGCTGCCGCTCGCCCATCTCGATCTCGCGCCGGAGGCCGTCGCGACGCTCGCCGCCGCCGGCGTGACGACGTTCGGGCAGGCGTGCGCGCTCCCGCGCGATGCGCTGGCGCGGCGCATGGGCGCCGATTTCGTCGCCACGCTCGATCGCGCGCGCGGGCTCGTTCCCGATCCGCGCCTGCCGTTCGTGCCGCCGCCGCGCTACGAGGGCAGGCTCGAACTGCCGGCGCCCGTCGCCGACGTCGAGGCACTCGCGTTCGCGGCGAACCGCCTCGTCCACGAGCTCGCGGGCTGGCTCACCGGACGCGGTCTGGGCGTCCTCGAGCTCGCGCTTTCGCTCGCGCACGAGCGCTATGTCGGCGTGAAGACCGGCATTCCCGCAACGGCTGTCCGCGTCGCGCTCGCCGCGCCGTCGCGCGAGCCCGCGCACCTGATCACCGTGCTGCGCGAGCGGCTTGCGCGCATCGAGCTGCCGGCCGTGGTGGAAGCAGTGGCGCTCACGAGCGGACTCACGGCGCCGCTCGCCGGCCGCAACCTCGGTCTCCTGCCCGGCGACGAGCCGGCGGTGACGGTGCCGCTCGTCGACCGGCTGCGTGCGCGGCTGGGCGACGACGCCGTGACGCTCGTCGTGCCGCGCGCCGAGCATCGGCCCGAACGTGCGAGCGAATGGGGGACGCGACTCGAGGCTCGGTTCACCGCTGCCTCGCGGTCGCCGCATGCCAACGTCGCATCCGATCCTTTTCCGCCGCGCCCCCTCTGGCTCTTATCGGAGCCGGCGCCGCTTGGGGAACTCGTCGAAGCGCAACCCTGGGTGCTGCGCGACGGCCCCGAGCGGATCGAATCGGGCTGGTGGGACGGCGCCGACGTGCGCCGCGACTACTTCGTCGCCGAGACGCCGCGCGGCGAGCTCGTCTGGATCTACCGCGATCACCGCTACGGTGTCGACGACGGCGAGTGGTTCATGCAAGGCATCTTCGCCTAGCGGCACGAGCCGCGAGCCCGGGCCCCACGCGCGGGAAGCGCGGGGATGCGAGCAAGCACGAGTCGACGCTTGCGGCCACCCCCCAGCCTATCGATCAGATCTGACGGCGCGGAGGCCGCGTCGATATTCGTTCACTACAACGCGTTGTATTTTTGATCCGACAAGAGCGCGTCGCCGCCCGATGCGAGGGCGGTCCATCGTCGTCATCGCGATGCTATCGTCGCTCGCGCAACCGCAGAATTCGGCGCCGCTTCAGCCGTCTAACCTCCTGGGAGACATAGAAATGAGAACGACCCTTTTGTCGTCCACAATCGCCATGCTTGCGGTGGTCGTCCTGACCTCCACCGCGGCGCAGGCGCAAGCCACGCGCACGTGGGTCTCGGGCGTCGGCGACGACGCCAACCCGTGCAGCCGCACCGCACCCTGCAAGACGTTCGCCGGCGCCATCAGCAAGACGGCCATCAACGGCGAGATCAACTGCCTCGATCCCGGGCGGCTTCGGCGCTGTGACAATCACGAAGTCGATCACGATCGACTGCCACGAGGTCTACGCGAGCATCCTCGCGAGCGGCACCAACGCGATCGTGATCAGCATCGCCCCGGGCAATCCCAGCGACCCGCTGCAGACCGTGCGCATTCGCAATCTGAACCTCAACGGGACCGGCGGGGGCACGCGGAGCGGCCTGAACGGCATCCGCATCGTGCAAGCGCAGATGGTGTTCATCGAGGATGTGCTGGCCACCGATTTCGTGCAGCGCGGGATCAGCGATGAGCGCAACGTCGACGGCCGGCTCAACGTCACCAACACGATCCTGCGCAACAACGGCGGCGACGGCATCGGCGTGTCGCCCTCGTCCGGATCGGCGCGGATCGACGTCGCGTTGGATCGCGTCACCTCGGCGGGTAACGGCACTGGGATGACGTTCAACAACGGCCCGCGCGTGATGATCAACAACAGCACGAGCTCGAACAATCTCAGCTCCGGCATCGAATCGACCTCGAGCGTCGGCGCGACGACGGTCAACGTCAACCGGAGCATGATCAGCAGCAACGGCGTCGCCCTGCTCACGGCCGGGACGTCGATGCTGCGCTTCTCGGACACCGACATCGCCTTCAATGCGACCGGGTTCAGCGGGGCGACGCTCACATTCGGGACGAGCCGGATCACCGGCAACCTGGTCGTCGGGACCGTGCCGACTCACATGGGCGGCAGCTTCGACGGCGGGCAGATCTAGCGCGGAGATCGCATCCCGGCCAGTCCGAGGGCCGAACCCGGGCCCCGCCGTGCGCCTGAACACCTGAAGCACGGCGGGGCCCGGGTTCGGCCCTCGCGTGCCGCCGCACGCGGTTTTTCTTATTCGTAGATCGCAGCGACAACCAGCCGCACACCAGCCCTATCAGATCCCGGCAAACCACTGGTAGCCGCGATCTTCCCAGTAGCCGCCTTGGCCGCCGGCGATTTGGGCGTAGCTCGCGACGATCTCAGCGCGCATCACGTACTTCGCGTGCTTGTATCCGAGCTGCCGCTCGACGCGCAGCCGCAGCGGCGCGCCATTCGCGACCGGCAGCCGCGCATCGTTGAGCTCATAGGCCAGGATCGTCTGCGCGTGATAGGCGTCGTCGAAGTCGATGCTCTCATAGTAGAAATCGGTGCCGTCGTCGGCCATCGGGTCGGCACAATGGAATACGACATAGCGCGCCTCGGGCCGCGGTTTCACGGCGTCGAGCAGCGCGGCCAGGCGCGCGCCTTTCCACTTCCCGATCGCGCTCCATCCTTCGACGCAGTCGTGCCGCGTGATTTGCGTGCGCGACGGCAGCGCGCGGAGCTCATCGAGGGAGAGCTGCAGCGGCCGCTCGACCAGTCCGTCGACCGTAAGCCGGTACTGCGCGAATCCGCCGGCCGCGAGCGCGCTATACGCGTCGCTCGCCGGCTCCGCCGTACCGTTGCTGCGGAACGATGGCGAGAGGTCCGCTGGAGAGAATTCCTGCGCCATGGCTTTGCGTCCCGCGACCAAGCGCAGCGCGGCGCTGCTTGCGCTCTCCCCGGCGCCCAGCACCTTGGGGAACCATTCGCTCTGCGACAGCCGCTGGCACGCGGCGAGGGGCAACGCGGCCAGCGCGGCCGCGCGCGCGAGAAACTGCCGGCGCAGCGCGTCAGCGCGTCTCACGCGAGGCCTCCGGAGGGACGCGATAGCGCCCGGTGATCATCGAGCGCAGATGGTTCCACAGGCCACTGAGGGCGGCCTCGGCAACGTGGATCACCACGAAGGCGAAGAGAATCCAAGCGGCGATGAAATGAATCGTGCGGGCCGACTGGCGGCCGCCGAAAAGATCGACCCAGCCCGACCAGATCGTATCCGCCCGCGGCGACATCGCAAGGCCCATGAGGATCAACAGTGGCACGACGGCGAAGATGACGCCCAGATAGGCGAGCTTTTGCAGCACGTTGTATCGCTTTGCCGCAGCCCCGGTTGGATGACGCAGTCGAAGGTGATCGACGATCGATTGCGGGATCGAGCGCAGCTCCGTCTGATCGGGCGCGAGATCGCGCGAAAGATGACCGCTACCGATCGACCACGCAAGGTACGCGAGACCGTTGAGCACGAGGATCCACGCGAAGAAGAAATGCCACGAGCGCGCCATCGACAGCCAGCGATAGTCGGGAATCGTCGCCCACCACGGGAACGAGCGCAGACCTGGCTCGCCGTCGGGGCCAGGTGCCACGCCGAGCCAGCCCGTCGTGTCGAATTCCTTGCCGAGCACGCGCGTCACGCCCTGCATGCTGCCATCGGGCTTCATGCGCGCGCCGATGGCGAGCAGCGGCGGCTGCCCCGTGTACGACGACTTGCCCCAGTACAGCGCCGAATGGGCGTCGAAGATATTGAGCCCGCTCATGAGCAGTATCGTGAGCGCGACGACGTTGACCCAGTGCATCACGCGCACGGGCAGCGTGTGGCGGTAATAAAGCTCGCCGCGCGGAACGGAACCGGGCTTGGGGGAGGTGGGCATGCGGATGGGTCGCGGCACGACGCCTGAGCTTACAGCCGTTTGTGGCGCGAGCGGACTATGTCCCCGGCAGTGCCGCGGCCTTTCGGCCGTAGCCCATGAATGCGACCCACGCGATCACCGTGAACGCGGCCCCCGCGAAGAACGTCGACGCCGGACCGACGACCGTCCACAACCATCCGGCAAGGGCACTCGCGATGAGCAGCGCAATGCCGCAGATCAGGTTGAAGACGCCGAAAGCGGTACCGCGCAGGTCCGCGGGCGCGGCACCCGCGACGAGCGCCGCGAGCAGCCCCTGGGTCAGGCCCATGTGGAGACCCCAGAGGCCGGCGCCGATCATGACGGCGGCCGGACCCGACGCCCGCGCGAGCACGACGTCCGCGGCGATCAGCGCAACCATCCCGGCCGACAGCAAACGCGGCCCGTGGCCGCGGTCCGCGGCCGCGCCCGCCGGGTAGGCGGATAGCGCGTAGACGACCGACATCGCGACCATCACCCACGGCGCCTGGCCGGGCGCGAGGCCCACGTCGTTCGCGCGCAGCACGAGAAATGCCTCCGAGAAGCGCGCGAGCGTCAGCACCGCCGCGATCGCCACGACCATCGAATACGTGCGCCCCAGGCGCTTCACGTCGGCGAATTGCAACCGGTGACCTTGCCCGTTCGCGCTCGCTCGGTCCGGTTCGTCGACCCCGCCCACCAGCAGCGCGACCGCAAGGAACGCCGGCACGATCGCAACCCAGAATGCCGCCTTGAACTGGCCGGCGAACGCCGCCATCGCCGCGATCGCGAGCAGCGGACCCGCGACCGCGCCGACGGTGTCGAGCGCCTGTCGCAATCCGAAGCTCGCGCCGCGGACGGCATCGGGCGTGAGGTCGGCAATGAGCGCATCGCGCGGCGCGCCGCGAATACCCTTGCCGACGCGGTCGGCGAAGCGTGCCCCGACGACCCAGCCCAGCGACGGCGCGAGCGGAAACACGAGCTTGGTGACCGCAGCGAGACCGTATCCCAGCACCACGAGCGGCTTCCGTCGCCGGAACAGGTCCGACAGCACACCCGAGAACACCTTGACGATCAGCGCCGTCGCCTCGGCGATCCCCTCGATGATGCCGATCGTCAGCGCGCTCGCGCCGAGGCCCAGCGCGAGATAGAGCGGCAGGAGGGAATGGATGAGCTCCGAGGAGACATCCATGCAAAGGCTGACAATGCCCAGCACCCAGACGCTGCGGGGAATCGCTGCGAGCCCGCGCTTTGCCGGATCCACCACGCGTCACCCTCGCCCGGAAGGGTTCACGGCGCGAGGTCGAGCGCGGCGGTCAGGTCGCCCGCACCCGGACGCGCGCCCGCGAGCGGCTCGAGCCCGAAGCGCAGCGTGACGAGCTTGATGATCGACGTCGTGTCGTAATAGGTGTGATCGACGAAGCCCTTCTTCGCCAACGGCGAGACGACGATCGCCGGAATGCGCGAACCCGGTCCCCAGCGGTCGCCGCGCGGGGGTGCGACGTGGTCCCACCAGCCGCCGTTCTCGTCGTACGTGATGATGACGACGGTCGACGCCCATAGCGGGCTCGCCTTGAGGCGCGAGAGCAATTCCGAGATGTGCTGGTCGCCGGAAATCACGTCGGTGTTGCCGGGATGCTCGTTCAGGCTGCCCTGCGGCTTGTAGAACGAGACGGCCGGCAGGTCGCCGCGATCGATGCCGGCAACGAGATCGTCGTAGTCCTTGAGGTGGAGCGCGCGATCGGCCGTCCCCGGCGCGAAGCGCGCGAAATAGTTGAACGGCTGGTGGTGCGTGACGAAGTACGGGGCACCGGGCTCGTTATTGGCGATGACCATTCGCTTCGCGCTCGCGGGCTGCATCCCGTCCTTCTCGGCCGCGGCCCACGCGCCGCTGTACCACGCCCACGAGATGCCCTTGGCCGACAGCGTGTCGCCGATGGTCTTCTGCGTCTGCGGCGGCAGCACCTGCTTGGTCGGGTCGGCGAAGCGCGGGTCGCCGCCGGGTGCAGGCGGCACGCGCGAAGGCTGGTACGGCGGCTGATGGGTCGACAGCGAATAGCCGTCGGCGGTGAACTCGCCGGGGACGAACTGCGCCGGCCCCGTCAGCGCCGACGGCGGCGACGTCGGCCGCCGCTTGAGCCAGCCGCGATCGTCGAGCTGCGCGACGAGATTCGCCGGTGGATTGGGCTCGCGCGGCGTGCACGCGCAGACGAGCCAGAAGTGATTGATGTACGAGTCGCCGAATGCCCCCATGAAGAAGTGATCGGCGAGCGTGTACTCGCGCGCCCACTTCCACAGCGGCAGCGCCGAGCCGTCGTAGTAGCCCATGACGAGGCCGCCCGCGTCCGATACCTCGGCGAACCGGTTGTTCAATCCGCCGTTGATCTGCTCCTGCTGCGGATAGACCTTGTGGATCAGGTCGCGCGTGCGCACCGACAGCGGCATGTTGATCGGCGGCGCGTCGATCCGGAACGGCCGGTTCGGCAGGTCCTGCGGAAACGCGGGGTCCGGCCCGCCGTCGAGCTTCCACACGGGCGGCAGGTGCGCCAGCGGCTTGCCGTCGTAGTCGACCTGCGTGTACTGCTCGGGCGTCGCGTTCGCGAGACCGTCCGCGCCCGGGAACAGCCCATACAGGTGATCGAAACTCCGGTTCTCGGCGTAGATGACGAGGATGTGCTGGATCTTGTCGAGCCCGGTACGCTGCACCGGGAGGCGTCGCGCAGCTCGCGAGGAGGACGAAGGCCGCCCCGGCGAGGACGACGGTGGCAACGCGGACCTTCGTCATCGCTTCCCCCCGATCTCAGCCCAGCGTCACGCTCGCTCGCACAACGCCCGCTTTCTCGTGCCGCGCAATGACGTCGATCTTCTCGCCCCTCTTCGCCTGCACCACCCATTCGACCTTGATGCGGTCGTCGGTGATGTTGTAGTCGGGCCAGAACGAGACGCCCGTGTGCTTGTACGCCTTGCCCTCGAGCTGGCCCAGGTGCTCGCGCCGCTTGCCGGACATGAGCTTCGCGCCGGGAGGCAGCGCGATCTCGGCGATGACGCCGCGAACCACTTTGCGCTCGAGCGCGCGCTTCGACACGTAGCTCGGCAGCCAGCCCGTGTTCTGCACGACAAGACGCACGCGCCAGCTGTCGGCCGAGAGCGCGTCGCACTCGGCCGTCACCAGCTCCATCTTCGGCGACGTCAGCGCCTGCCATAGCATCCACTTCGGAAAGCGCGCGAGCTCGCGCTCGAGGAATTGCGCCGGCGGGTTCGAGAAGGCGTGGAAGCGATT
The DNA here is from genome assembly GCA_963773195.1 of uncultured beta proteobacterium. Taxonomy (GTDB): domain Bacteria; phylum Pseudomonadota; class Gammaproteobacteria; order Burkholderiales; family Casimicrobiaceae; genus CAIWHR01. Next base: position 135,269 of record CAVZAE010000007.1, on the reverse strand, counting down.
CCAGCCACCGAGCTCGATCTTGCCCAACTGCGGATGGTCGAACGGCTTCCACCCCGCGTGCGCGGCACCGCCCAGCTTGTCGCGATTCCACGCGTAAAGCTTGAGGTCGTCGTCGATCGAGTGCTCACGGAACCAGTCGATGTAGAGGTATTTCTCGATGCCGGCTTCGCGCATCGGGCTCCAGATCTCGACCACCCACGTGTACATCCCGAGGTGCTCGTAGAGCCAGTCGAAGGTGCCGGCGATCACCGACTTCGGGTGATAGCGGAACTCGTGATAGACGGAGATGGCCGGATAGCCGGTGAGCTCATGGCCCTTCTCGCCCGTCTTCTTGTAGAACCACAGGTCCTCGGCGTGCATCTCGTCGTCGGGCGAATGCTCGAAGGGGCGCAGCAGGACGCCGCTCCACGTGTGGAACGATGTCGCTCCCGTCACGTTCGGGTGCGACGTGATGAACGAAACGACAGCTCGGATCTCCGGCTCCGACGCCGGGAACGGCCCGGCGCCAAGCTGCTCGAATTCCTGGCGCCAGCTCGCGGGAAAGTTACGGTTGAGGTCCAGTCCCTGCTTCGCCTTCTTCATCCGCAACGTGTAGCCGTCCCAGTCTTCGACCGTGCCTTCGGGCAGGATCCGGTAGTACGTGCCGCCCGTCTCGATGGGATCGCGCCGGATCATGAGCCCCGGCTGTTGCGGATGATCCTTCCACAAACCGTTGGGATCGGGGATGCGCATCTGCAGGATCCGCCCGTCGCCATCGAGGTCCTCGACGGTCAGGCCTTCGATCTCCTCCTCGTCGTACGGGTACGGCCGCGTGCTCGAGCGGATCCATTTCGGCTTGTCGGCGAGCGCCCATTCGGCGCCGTCCGGATTGATCCGCGGACAAAGGTAGAACGCCCGCGTGTCGAGCGCGCGCGTCACGTCGACGTCCTTGCCGTATTGCGTGACGAGCCAGTTCAGGAAGTAGAGTGTCGCGGCCGACGCGGCGACCTCGGTCGCGTGGATATTGCCGTCGACCCAGAACGCAGGCTTGTCCGCAGCGGGGCCCGTCGCGGTGTTGGTCAGAGTGGCGACCCAGATGTCACGACCTTCGTAGCTCTTGCCGATCGATTCGAGCGCGACGAGCTTCGGATATTCGGCAACGAAGGCCTGAAGAAGTGCGGTGAGTTCAGCGTAGCGGTAGAAACGGTCGAAAGCGATCGTGGGCATCGCGGGCATTCGAAATGGAGGTCGGGAGCGGCCGGGGAAGCCGCCGGGAAAGGGCGGCATCTTACCGCGTCTCGCCGCTCGGCCTCGGGCGTCTTCCGCAGATCATTGATTCGACGAGACAAAGCGCGAGGCTGGCACCAGGAGATCGAATACCGTATATTTATACGGTTGCTATGGTCGCGCCATGCTCCCCGCCTACGCCGAGCTGCACTGCCTTTCGAACTTTTCGTTTCTGCGTGGCGCGTCGCATCCCGAAGAGCTGGTCGAGCGCGCGCAAGCGCTCGGTTACGCGGCGCTCGCCGTCACCGACGAATGCTCGGTCGCGGGCGCCGTCCGCGCGCATCTCGCGGCCAAGGACGCCGGCCTGCCACTGGTGATCGGCAGCGAGTTCACGCTCGGCGACGGCGTCGAGATCGTGCTGCTCGCGACCGATCGCGCGAGCTACGGCAACCTGACGCAGCTCATCACGCGCGGGCGGCGGCAGGCGAAGAAGGGCACCTACGCGCTCGAGCGCGACGACGTCGCCGCGTTCGCCGCGGGCCTGCTCGCGCTGTGGGTGCCGCCCGAGATCTCGCCGCGCAAGCGCGACGCGCCCGATGCCGACGCGCTCACGACCGCACATTGGATCGCCGCCACGTTCCCGGAGCGCGCGTGGATCGCAGTCGAGCTCTTCGCTCGTGCCGGCGATCGCGCCCGGCTCGCACGTTGCGCGGAGCTCGCGCAGGCGAGCGGGCTGTCCCAGGTTGCCGCGGGCGATGTCCACATGCACGTCCGCGCGCGGCGCGCGCTGCAGGACACGGTCACCGCGATCCGGCTCAAGCAACCGATCGCCGACTGCGGCCTCGCGCTCTTCGCCAACGGCGAGCGGCACCTGCGCTCGCGGGCGCGGCTCGCGACGATCTATCCGCCGGCGCTGCTCGCCGAGACCGTCGCGATCGCGGAGCGCTGTCGCTTCTCGCTCGACGAGTTGCGCTACGAGTACCCGGAGGAAATCGTGCCGCCGGGCGAGACGCCGGCCTCGCACTTGCGCAAGCTGACCGAGGCGGGGCTCGCGCGGCGCTTCCCTGCCGGCGTGCCGCCCGACGTCCGCGAGCTGATCGAGCACGAGCTCGCCCTCGTCGCCGAGCTTCGCTACGAGCCCTATTTCCTCACCGTCCACGACATCGTCGCATTCGCGCGCCAGGAAAAGATCCTCTGCCAGGGCCGCGGCTCCGCGGCGAACTCGGCCGTCTGCTACGCGCTCGGGATCACCGAAGTCGATCCGTCGCGGATGAGCATGCTGTTCGAACGCTTCATCAGCCGCGAGCGCAACGAGCCGCCCGACATCGACGTCGACTTCGAGCACCAGCGGCGCGAGGAAGTGATGCAGTACGTCTACAAGAAATATGGCCGCGACCGGGCAGCGCTGGCGGCCACGCTCATCACCTACCGGCCGCGCAGCGCCGTGCGCGACGTCGGCAAGGCGCTCGGGCCTCGACTTGGCACAGGTCGACCGCTTGGCGTCGGTGTTCGCGTGGTGGGATGGCCGCGAGGTCGCCGCCCAGCGCATCCGCGAAGCGGGCTTCGCGCCCGACAGCCCGGTGATCGAGCGGCTGATCGCGCTGACCGACGAGCTCATGGGCTTCCCGCGCCATCTGTCGCAGCACGTCGGCGGTTTCGTCATCGCCCGCGATCTGCTCGAGCGGATGGTCGGCGTCGAAAACGCGGCGATGCCCGATCGCACGGTGATCCAGTGGGACAAAGACGACCTCGATGCGATGGGCCTCCTCAAGGTCGACTGCCTGGCGCTCGGCATGCTCTCGGCGATCCGCCGCTGCCTCGAGATGATCTCGTGCGGACGCGGCCGCCCGCTCGAGATGCAGGACATCCCCGCCGAGGACCCCGAGGTCTACGCGATGTGCCAGCACGCCGACACGATCGGCGTGTTCCAGATCGAATCGCGGGCGCAGCAGTCGATGCTGCCGCGCCTGCGACCTGCGTGCTTCTACGATCTCGTGATCGAGGTCGCGATCGTGCGCCCGGGCCCGATCCAGGGCGGCATGGTGCATCCGTATCTCAAGCGGCGGCAGGGCAAGGAGCCTGTCACCTACCCGAGCGATGCCGTGAAGAGCGTGCTCGAGCGCACGCTCGGCGTGCCGATCTTCCAGGAGCAGGTGATGCAGCTCGCGATCGTCGCGGCCGGATTCTCGCCGGGGGAAGCCGACCATCTGCGCCGCTCGATGGCGGCGTGGCGGCGGAAGGGCGGGCTCGAGAAGTTCGAGCAGCGGCTGGTCGACGGCATGGCCGAACGCGGGCTACAGCGAGGCCTTCGCGCGACAGATCTACCAGCAGATCCTGGGCTTCGGCGAATACGGCTTCCCCGAATCGCACTCGGCGTCGTTCGCGCTGCTCGTCTACACCTCCGCGTGGCTCAAGCGCTACCACCCCGCCGCGTTCACCGGCTCGCTCCTGAACTCGCTGCCGATGGGCTTCTACGCGCCATCGCAACTCGTGCAGGACGCGCGGCGGCATGGCGTCGTCGTGCTGCCACCCGATGCGACGGTGAGCGACTGGGACTGCACGCTCGAGGGCGACGGTCCCACGCTGCGGCTCGGCTTGCGGATGGTCGCCGGCCTGAGCGAAGCCGGCGGGCAACGGCTTGTCGCCGCGAGAAGCGCGCGCGCGTTCGCCGACGTCGCGGACTTGGCGCACCGCGCAGCGCTCGATCGACGCGATCTCACCAGCCTCGCCGACGCGGACGCGCTGCGTGCGCTCGCCGGCCATCGCCACGGCGCGGTGTGGGACGTCGCCGGCGTCGAGCAGCTGCCGCCGTTGCTCGCAGGCGGCACGTTCGCGGAGGCCGCTCCGGAGCTGCCGCCGCCCACCGAGGGCCAGGACATCGTCGCCGACTACCGGACGCTGTCGCTCACGCTGCGCCGGCATCCGCTCGCGCTCCTGCGTGAGCGCCTCCGCAAGCGACGCCTGCTGACCGCAGCGGAGATCCGGGAAGCGCCGCACGGCCGCATCGTTCGCACCGCCGGTATCGTCATTGGCCGGCAGCGGCCCGACACCGCGAGCGGTGTCGTGTTCGTGACGATCGAGGACGAGACGGGCGCGACCAACGTGATCGTCTGGCGCGACCTGGGCGATCGCCAGCGCCGCGAGCTATTGGGCTCGAAGCTCCTCGCGGTCTACGGCAACATCGAGCGCGAGGGCGAGGTCGTCCACGTGCAGGCCGGGCGGCTGGTCGACCTCTCCCCGATGCTCGGCGCGCTGGAAACGCACTCCAGAGACTTCCATTAGCGGCGCGAGCGGCCGCAACGCGAACCCCTTACGCCGCTTTGCGGTCCGGGAGTCGCGGTGCCGTCTGCCGCCGGACGAAGTCGGCGATGCGTTGCGCGATCGGCTCGGCGTGCGTAACCGGCCCGAGGTGCCCCATGCCGTCGAGCGTTTCGAGCTCGACGTCCGGCAGCGTGTACGTCAGGAGCTCGGCAATGCGCCGCGTCGAGGCGCGCGTGTCGCGCCCGGCCAAGTACAGGACGGGCATGCTCACGCTGGCATAGCCGGCGCGGCGAACGCTGTCGTGAAACAGCGATGTGAATTGCGCCTGGATCACCGGCATCCGGAGAGCCATCGCCACCTGCCGTTCGGGCGAGAGGCCCGCCCACTGCCCCGCGCCGGACCAATAATCGACGAAACGCCGCGCGGCACGCTCGTAATCGCCGCCGCTGAGCGCACGGCCGATGTCGCTCGCCACTTCGGCAACTTCGGCCGCCGCGCGATGCTTGCGGTTGTAGTCGAAGAGCAGACGCAGGGTCACCGGCTCATAGACGACGACGCTCTCCACGCTGCGCGGCCGATGCCGCGCCACACGCAGCGCAATGGCCCCGCCATAGGAGTGTCCGACGAGGTGGACGCGACCCTCGACCTGCGCTGCGAGACGCGAGATGCGCGCAGTGTCGGCAGCCACGATGTCGGCGGGCATGCCCAGCCACGATGGTGCGCTGCCATGGCCGTGGAGGTCCGGCGTCAGCACCTGGAAGTCGTGCCGCAACTTGTCGGCAAGCGCCTTCCACTGCGCGCCCGAGCCGCCGCTCGCGTGCAGGCATATCACCGTAGGTTCGGGCCCGGCGCCACGGTCGCCCTGGTAAATCGATGGCATGGTCTGTCTCCTGGATGGGTTTCTAGGCCGCCGGCTTGACGGCCAGAAAGTTGACGGCATGGACGAGCAGGTCTTGCGACACTTTGGCTGCCGCGGAGGTATTGCGAAAGCAGTCGAAGCGCTCGACGATCATGGGCGCACGCAGTCCCGTGGCGAGCGCGAGCTCCGAGAGCTCGGGCTCCGGCAGCGCGCCCGCGATACAGGCGGCCCACAGATCGGGATCGTTACGCACTTCATCCTTGAGCTCCCGCTGCACCACGACATCGGCGAGGTAGAGGCGACCGCCGGGGCGTAGCACGCGATGAATCTCGCGGAACACCTGCGCCTTGTTCGGCGACAGGTTGACGACGCCGTTCGACAGGACGACGTCGACACTCTCGTCGTGCACGGGCAGCCGCTCGAGGTAGCCTTCACGGATGTCCACGATCGAGCGGAATCCCGCCTGGTCGGCGGCCCGGCTCGCGGCGGCACGCATCCCCGGCGTCATGTCGACGCCGATGACGAATCCGTCAGGTCCGACGCGGCGTGCCGCCAGTAGCACGTCCATGCCGCCGCCACATGCGTGGTCGAGCACCGTCTCTCCCGCATGCACGGGACCGATGCGCAACGGATTGCCCACGCCGGCGAAACGCGCCGTGCTCTCCTCGGGAAGCCGCGCGAGCTCGGCGGCATCGTATTGCAGGTACTCGGCGGCGTAGCGCGCGCCGCGGTGAAAATGGAATTCGCCGTAGGGATCGCGCGCGACGCGCTCGTACGTCGCGAGCACCTGTTCGCGCAGGCGGTCGACGTCGAAGCCGACAGGACAGCTGATGGCCATGGTTCGATTCTCGCTTCGTCGCTCGATCGTCAACCGAGGATCGGGGCCAGCGCGTTGCCAATCCGCGCGCCCTGCTCGGGCGTAATGAGCTCACCCAGCACGCCGGCGAAACGCGGGTCCTGTACACCGGAGACGATGTACTGCCAACGATAGGCGGCAAGCATCCCCGCCCGGATCTTCTCGACGTTCTCCGGCGTCACCGGCCGTCCGCAAATCTCGACGAAGTAGTGCGTATCCGCGGCGGCCTGCGCCTGCAGTATCCCGTCCACGGCTCCTGCCAGCGCGATCAGGTCGTCGACCGCGGCGTCCCTTGCTTCGCCCGTAAGCTTCGCGTCTTCGCGCTTCCACTCGAGCTCGTCCACGATCGCGTGTTGCGACTCCTCCTTCCAATGGTGGAGGAAGACGTCCTTCCACAATGGAGACAGGTCGGAATCGGGCTCGATGCTCGAGCGGTAATGTGCCTGCGTAAACAGCTCGATCATGCAGGTCAGCGCCAGCACCGACCACGTCGACTTGCCGAGGACGAGCGTCGCCACCTCGTTCGGCTGGAACGGAAACTGATAACCGGGCGGCATTCCCGCGGCAATCATGTTCTCGATGCGACGGAACAGCTCCTGGTGCTTGAGCTCCTCGTCGGTAAAGCGCACCAGCGCCTCCAGCGCCACCTGGTCGCCGAGCCAGTGCCCGCGGCTGACCTCGAGCATCTTCGCGCCGATGAAACGTTCAACCAACCCGAACATGTTGGCGTAGGTGCGCCCCTGAATCTGCGACAGGATGCGCAGCTCGGCCGCCGACAGGAACCCGAAGCTCGCGGCCTTCGACAGCCCGTCGGGCAGAAACTTCTTCGTGAAGTCGAACTCGCGACCCTTGATCACGTCGCGATCGATATCCCAGCGTATCCGCTTCGATACTTCAACCGTCTTCGCATACCGCTTCGTTTCCGCGGTCGGGGCAGCAACTTGCATGAGTTCTCTCCTCGGTCCTGATCGATGGGCCGACGCACATCTCGAGGCGCGTCGTGACACGGGCGCAGTCTGCCCGCAACACGTAACTGCGCTACGTCATTCCCAAACGGATTTGTTTCGTTTGTATCGGCGACGCCGGGCGCTATACTGGTCAGTCTCCGAACCGTCGCCCGCCGATAAACTTCATGTCAAGCAACGGCCGCCTGCTGATCGTCGAGGACGACACGTCGGTGCGTGAGATGCTCGCGGAATACCTGGGCACTCACGGCTACGAAGTCGCGGGCGTGGACCGCGGCACGGCGATGCGCGAGGCGATCGAGCGCAACCTGCCGGACGTCGTGCTGCTCGACGTGAATCTGCCGGGTGAAGACGGTCTGAGCCTCGCCCGCTTCCTGCGCGAACGCTTCGACGTCGGCATCATCATGGTGACAGGCGCGACCGGCGTTGCCGATCGCATTGCCGGACTCGAAGTCGGTGCCGACGACTACGTCACCAAGCCTTTCGACCTGCGCGAGCTTCGCGCGCGCGTCAAGAGCGTGCTCAGGCGGATGCAGGCGAACCCCGCCGCAACCGGCGCCACCGTGAGCGCAAAGGAGACGTCGCGCGTCCCCGTGGGCCGCTGCAAGATCGACCTCGCGTCGCACCGGCTGTTCGCGGCAGACGGCAGCGAGGTGCCGCTGACGAGCATGGAGTACGACCTGCTCAAGACCTTCATTGCCCATCCGAACCAGGTGCTGAGCCGGGAGCGGCTCCTGACGCTCACGCGCAATCGCGAATGGGAGCCATTCGATCGCTCCATCGACATCCGCATCGCGCGCGTCCGGCGCAAGGTCGAGCCCGACCCCGAACGGCCGCAAACGATCCGCACGGTCCGGGGCGAAGGCTACTTGTTCGTGCCGGCGCCGGCGGCTGTGTAACCGGCATGTTGCCGTGTAACCGCCAGGTAACAGTTGCGCCGGGAAAGGCTGCAGGGGCTAGACTCGCCGCCATGACCGCCTGGCGCGCTCCGCACCGATGACGACCGCTTCCGCATTCCCGCCGTCGTCTTTCGCGCTCGACGTGCAAGCGCAGCTGCAGCAGGTCATCGACCACACGTCGGCAGCCGTCTTCGTCAAGGATCTGGGCGGGCGCTACGTCTTCGTCAACCGCGAATTCGAGCGCCTCAAGGGCGTGCCGGTCGCCGCCATCGTCGGCCGCTCCGACGACGAGATCTTTCCGGCGGCCGCGGCCGATTTCCGGCGCAATGATCAGCGCGTCGTCGACGAGCGGCGGGCGCTTGATTTCGAGGAACAGATCGAGACGCCGCAGGGGAGGCGGACCTATCTTTCGCACAAGTTCCCGCTGCTCGACGCGGCCGGGCAGGCGTTCGCGGTATGCGGCATCGCCACGGACATCACCGACCGCAAGCGCGGCGAGGAGGCCTTGCGTGGAGCAGCGCTGGCGGTGTCGAGCGCCGAGGGCGAGCAGGTGTTCGGCGAGCTCGTCCGCTACCTGGCGGAGGTCCTCGACGTCGACGTCGCGATGATCTCCGTCTTCGCCGACGACGGGCGAACCCGAATGCGTACGCTCGCCGCGCGCCTTGATGGGAAGGCGCTCAACGCCTTCGAGTACGAGCTCGAGGGCTCGCCGTGCCGCGCGGTGGCCGGCCGCGAGTTCCGCTTCGTGGGCGCGGGCGTGAATCCCGAGTTCCCGCGTGGAACGCTGTTCTCCGCGAAAGGGATGGACAGCTACGCCGCGCTCCCGCTCAACGACTCGGCCGGGCGCCCGCTCGGGCTGATCGCAGCCATGGATCGCGCGCCGATGCGCGATCCGGCGCTCGCCGAGGCCATGCTCAAGATCTTCGCGATCCGGGCCGTGGCCGAGATCGAGCGCGCGCGCTCGGAGGCGGCGCTGCGCACGTCGGAGGCCAGCTACCGCGCGATCTTCGAAGCGAGCGAAGACCCGATCTTCGTCCACGATTGGACAACGGGCGCGATACTTGACGCGAGCCCGACGGCCGCGGACGCCTTCGGCTATTCGGTCGAGGAGCTTCGCCAGATGCGGGTCGGCGAGTTGAGCTCGAACGAGCCGCCCTATACCGACGTTGAAGCGAGCCAGTGGATCGAGACCGCCAAGGCCGGCCCGCCGGTGCGCTTCGAATGGCGCGCCCGCCATCGCGACGGTCGCCTGATGTGGCACGAGGTGCGCCTCAAACGCGCGACGATCGCCGGCCATCGCCGCATCCTGGCGTACATCCGCGACATCACGGCGAGCCGCTCCGCCGAGGACGCCCTACGCGCGAGCGAAGAGCAGTATCGCGCGATGTTCAACGGCGCGGCCGACGCGCTCGTGCTGTGGAATTCGCGTTGCCAGCGGGTCGACGTGAATCCCGCCTACGAGCGGATGTTCGGCTTCACCCGGGACGAGATCCTGTTCGGCGCGCTGCGCGAACTGCCCGCGGATAACGAAGAACGGCGACACGAGCTTCTAGCGCGCACGCTCGCGGGTGAACGCTGCCTGGAGGAGCTCGAGACGGTCCGGCGCAGCGGTGAACGTTTTCCCGTCGAGGTGCGCACGATTCCCATCCAGCATCGCGGCGAGCCGCATGTACTCGTGATGATCCGCGACCTGACCGAGCGCCGCCACGTCGAGCGTGATCGCGCCCGCCTCGAGGCACAGCTCCGCCAGGCGCAGAAGATGGAGGCCATCGGCCACCTGACGGGCGGCATCGCGCACGACTTCAACAACCTGCTGACGACCATCGTGGGCTACGTCACACTCGCCGCCGAGCGCTCGGCCGGCCGCGACGCCAAGCTCGCTGCCTATCTCGAGCAGGCGGGCCTGTCGTGCGGCCGCGCCCGCGACCTGATCCAGCAGATGCTGACGTTCAGCCGCGGCCGCCGCGGCGAACCGCGGCCGCTGGTGCTGGCTCCGCTCGTCCGCGAGTCGGTCAAGTTCCTCCGGTCATCGTTTCCGTCGACCGTGGGCCTCCACACCGATCTTGACGAAGATGCGCCTCCCGCTCTTCTCGACCCGGTCCAGCTCGAGCAGGTGCTGATGAACCTCGCGATCAACGCCCGCGACGCGGTGCACTCGACCGGCCAGGTAGGCATTGCCGTCCGCCACGCGCACGCGGTATCGGCCGTGTGCGCGAGCTGCCGCGCCAACGTCGAAGGGGACATGGTTGAGCTCGCCGTCACGGACGACGGCAGCGGCATACCTCCACACGTACAGGAGCGTATGTTCGAGCCGTTCTATTCGACCAAGGAGGTCGGCAAGGGCAGCGGCATGGGCCTCGCGACCGTGCATGGCATTGTGCACGAGCATCGCGGCCACATCGTCGTGGAGAGCGCAACCGGCCGCGGCTCGGTGTTCCGCGTGCTCCTGCCCGCGCTGCCAGTGGACGGCGCTGCCCTGCCGCCCCCTGCTTTCGCCGCGCGCGGTGCCTTCCCCCGCGCGGCGCTGGCGGGGCGCGTCGCCGTGGTCGACGATGAGATGTCGGTCACGTGTTTCATGGCCGATCTGCTGGGCCAGTGGGGCCTGACCCCAACGACCTTTGCCAATGGGCGCGAAATGCTCGATGCATTGGTCACGGGTCAGGGGTTCGACCTCGTCATCACGGATCAGACGATGCCGCTCATGACGGGGCTCGAACTCGCCCGCGAGCTGCACGGCTCGCGCCCGGGGCTGCCGGTCGTCCTCTATACGGGTTACGAGGCGGGAATCACGGCGGAGGAGATCGAGCGCGCCGGCATTGCGGCGCTTGTCCGCAAGCCCATCGAGCCATCCGAATTGCTGCGAGTGCTACGGGGTCACCTGCGACAAGCCACGCCGGCCTGACTCAGATCGGCGCCGTCTCGCAGGCAACCGACGGCGCGACTTTCTCCTTCGCGACGGCGATCGTCGCCAGGTCAGGCAGCGTTACGCCGTTCTTGACTGCGGTAATCTCAGCCAGAATCGACACCGCGATCTCGGGCGGCGTCCGGCTGCCGATGTAAAGGCCGATCGGCCCGTGCAGGCGCGCGATCTCGGCCTCGGTCAGATCGAGGTCGATGAGCCGCTCGCGGCGCTTGGCGTTGTTCGCGCGCGAGCCCAGCGCGCCAACATAGAACGCCTTCGACTTGAGCGCCTCCATGAGCGCCATGTCGTCGAGCTTGGGGTCGTGCGTGAGCGCGATGACCGCGCATCGCTCATCGAGGTTCATCGCGAGGACGGTGTCGTCCGGCATCGTGGTCACAAGTGGCACACCGTCGACGTCCCACGTGCCCTCGTACTCGGCGCGCGGATCGCAGACGGTCACCTGGTAGTCGAGCCCCTGCGCCATCGTCGCCAGGTATTTCGACAGCTGCGAGGCGCCGATCACGAGCATCCGGTAGCGCGGGCCGTGGATGGTCGTGAGCACGTTGCCGTCGAACGCAAGGCCGTCGTTGACGGCGGCGGAGCCGAGCGTCGCGCGGCCGCTCGCGAGCTCGAGCCGGCGCGAGACCAGCTGCCCGCCCTCGACGGCCTCGAGCAGCGCACGGATGCCCGAGGCCGGGGTCAGCGGCTCGAGCACGAGCTGGATCGTGCCCCCGCAGGGTAGTCCGAAGCGGCGCGCTTCGTCAGCGGTCACGCCGTAGGTGACCGAATCGCAGCGCGAGGCTGTCATGCCGTCGGCGCGCACCTTGCCGACGATGTCATCCTCGATGCAGCCGCCCGAGACCGAGCCCTCGACGAGCCCGTCGTCGCGCACCGCAAGCATGGCGCCGGGCGGGCGCGGCGAGCTGCCCCAGGTCTTGACGACGGTGACGAGCAGCACGCGGCGGCCGGCATCCAGCCAGTCGGCGCAACGCTTCAATACCTCGAGGTCGACGCTGTCCATGAGTCCACTCCCGGGCCGCGCGGCGCAGGCGCCGCCGTCGGCCGCTATCTTCGCATCCTCAGCATCAGGTAGGCGATCAGCGCCGCCATCAGGGCCAGGGCAATGATGCGGACCCAGCGGCGGCGCGGTGCCGTCGAAGCAGCGCCCGACACCCCGGCGGCCACGGGCACGGCCCCGACCTTGGCCGCAACGGCGTCCGAGAACCGGCGGAAGAAATCATCCGCGAGCTTCTGTGCGGCACCGTCGACGAGGCGCGAGCCGATCTGCGCGATCTTGCCGCCCACCTGCGCGTTCACCGTATACGACAACGACGTCGCCGCCCCGTTCTCCGCGGGTGCCAGCGCTACTTTGGCATTGCCGTTGGCGAAGCCGGCCGCCCCGCCCTGCCCGTCAAAGGACAGTGTGTAGCTCCGCGGCGGGTCCAGGTCGGACAGCTGGAGTCGCCCCGAGAAATTCGCGGAGACGGGTCCGACTCGCGCCGCCAGCGAGATCGTGTATGCGTTCTCGCCGTCCGGCAGTAGGGCCTCGCAGCCCGGGATGCAGTTCGTGAGCATCACCGGGTCATTGAGCGCGGCCCAGACCGTCTCCACGGGCGCGGGCACGACGCGAGTGCTCGTCATCTCCATCGAACGTCTCCCGGTAAGCGGCGATCGCGGACCATGGCCCGACGCCCCCGCGTGGGCGCGCGATCGAGCGCAGCGGCCAGCCCTTCGAGGCTGTCAAGGTTGTGGATGGGCAGGAAATCATCGACGAACGGCAGCATCGCCTTGATGCCCGCCGGGCGCGCTTCGAAGCCTTCGTAGCGCAAGAGCGGATTGAGCCACACCAGCCGACGGCACGACTTCGCGAGGCGCTCGGTCTGCGCGGCAAGTCCCGGGCCCCCTTCGGCGTCGAGGCCGTCGCTGATCAACAGGACGACAGCATTCTGACCGAGCAATCGACGCGACCAGCGCCGGTTGAATTCATCGAGGCAGCTGCCGATGCGCGTGCCGCCTGCCCAGTCGGCCACCACGCTTGCCACTCGCGCAAGCGCGACATCGACGTCGCGATGCTTGAGATGCCGCGTGATGTTGGTGAGCCGCGTGCCGAACAGGAGCACGTGGACGCGGTCGCGGTCGTTGGTGATCGCGTGCAGGAAATGCAGCAGCATTCGCGCGTAGCGGTCCATCGATCCGGAAATGTCGCAGAGGACGACAAGCGGCGGCGTGCGGTGCACGCGCTTGCGCCACGCGAGCGGTGCGAGCCGACCCGCCGCGCCGGTGGCCCGCCGCATCGTCGCCCGCAGGTCGACGCGATGGCCGCGCGAGGCGGGCGTCGTCCGCCGCGTCGGCAGCTCGGGCAGCGGCAGCCGGAGGTTGCGCAGCATCCCGCGCACCGCCGAGAGCTCCTCCGCCGTCATCGTCTCGAAATCCTTGCGCTGCAGGATTTCGCGCGGCGACATCGTGAACGCCGCGTCGAGCAGGACCTCATCGTCATCCTCCCGCGGGAGGTCGAGTGCCGCGGGCGGCAGCATCGCCTGCGCGATGCGCGCCGGCAGTTCCGGCTCCGGCGCCGCCTCGCCACGGCGGCCGAATACCGTCGGCAGCAGCGACGCAATCAATTTCTCGAGCAGCTTGGGATTGCGCCAGAAGAGATCGAACGCCTGCTCGAACACCGGCAGCTGCTCATGGCGCGAGACCAGCACGGCCCCGAGCGCCGCCCGGAAGTCTTCGCGGTTCGCGAGACCGACGGCGTCGACCGCCTCGAGCGCGGCGAGTGTCCGAGCCGGTCCGACCGGCAAGCCCGCCGCGCGGAGCACGCGGACGAAATGGACGACGTTTTCCGCGAGGCGGCCCTTGGGCGCGAGCGGGACCGCCCCCGCGAGTTGCGACGTCGCAATGCCTGGCTCCGGCGTCACAGTCGCATCCCGACGATCTGAGCTTCGCGGACGAGCCGCGCCGCGACATCCGGCGTGAGCGCGCCCACGTCATCCTGATACTTGAGCAGCACGCCGGCCGTGTCGGCAACCGTCTGCGGGTCGAGCGCCACGCGATCGAGCGCGACCAGCGCCTCGGCCCAGTCGAGCGTCTCCGCGATGCCGGGCGCCTTGAACAGGTCCATCGTGCGCAGCTGTTGGGTGAACGCGACGATCGAGCGCGCCAGCGACTCGGCCGCGCGCGGGCATTTGCGGCGGACGATCGCGAGCTCGGTCAGCGCATCCGGATAGCCGACCCAGTGGTATAAGCAGCGGCGTTTGATCGCGTCGTGGATCTCGCGCGTGCGGTTCGACGTGACGACCACGACGGGTGGCGTCTTCGCCCGTATGGGTCCGAGCTCGGGGATCGTCACCTGGTATTCGGCGAGCACTTCGAGCAGATAGGCCTCGAACGGCTCGTCGGTGCGATCGAGCTCGTCGATCAGCAGCACCGGCGCGATACCGTCGTCGGGCGCGAGCGCTTCGAGTAGCGGGCGCTTCAACAGGAACTGCGGCGCGAAGATGTCGTGCGTCAGCGCCGCGCGGTCAACCTTGCCCGCCGATTCGGCGAGGCGGATCTCGATCATCTGGCGCGGGTAATTCCACTCGTACACCGCCGACGCGATGTCGAGCCCTTCGTAGCACTGCAGCCGGATCAGCTTCCGACCGAGGCCCGTGGCCAGCACCTTTGCAATCTCCGTCTTCCCGACGCCCGCCTCGCCTTCGAGGAAGAGCGGGCGTCCCATCCGAAGCGCGAGGAAGACGCTCGTCGCGAGCCGTCGCTCGGCAACATAGTCCTGGCCGTCCAGAAGGGCGAGAACGGCATCGACGGTGGCGGGCGGCGAGGCGGTCATCTGTGGCAAACGAGGGTAAAAAATCGGGCGGGACCGTGGAGCCTCTGAACAGGTCCCACGCGATTGCGCTGCACGGCCAAATGCGGATGAGTGCGAGCCGCGCGACGACGGCCGTAGTTTAGCCTACGAGCCAAGGAGCGCGGCAAAGCAGGCGCCGCATTTGGCAGCAGCCCGAAGGGACAACGTGTTTCGGGTGGTCTGCATTGGCGCGGCTTCGCTCGTGTGCACCAGGCACGCGTCGCTCGCCGCTTCGCGCAGCCCATCCCGAAACTGCGTCGTCGCAAACGCGCGCGACCTGCTCAGAGGCTCCTTACCCCCCCGACAGCATAGCAAACGCGGCGTCGCTAGCCGGCGGCCGTAACCGCCCGAGCGGCCATGACCGCGACCAGATGCGCGCGGTATTCGGGCGAGCCGTGCAAATCGCCATTGAGCCCCTTCGCTTCGATCTTGACCGCCTTGGCGGCATCGGCACTGAAGCTCTTCCCCAGCGCATCTTCCAGCGGCTGGGAACGGAACACCGATGATGCGGCACCGGTCACCGCGACTCGCACACCACCTGCGGTCTGTGCGACGAAGACGCCGACGAGTGCGAAGCGCGAAGCCGGATTCGGGAATTTCGCGTAACCCGCCTTCTTCGGGATGGGGAAGCTCAAGGCCGTGACGATCTCGTCCGTCGCGAGCGCTGTCTCATACAGCCCCTTGAAGAAATCGTCGGCGGCGATCCTGCGTTTGTTGGTTTGTACCGTCGCGCCGAGGCCGAGCACGGCCGCGGGCCAGTCCGCCGCGGGATCGTTGTTCGCGATCGAGCCGCCGATCGTCCCCATGTTGCGTACCTGGCGATCGCCGATGCCCTGCGCAAGCGCGCACAGAGCCGGAATCGCACTCTTGACCGTCGACGACATGGCAACCTCGGCGTGACGGGTCATCGCGCCGATGACGATCGCCTCCCCCTCCTTCTTGATGCCCTTGAGCTCGGCAATACCCGACAGATCGACGAGCGTTCCCGGCTGCGCCAGCCGGAGCTTCATCGCGCCGACGAGGCTCTGTCCGCCCGCGAGCGCGCGGCCGCCGGACTTGGCGAGCGCAGCGGCGGCCTCGGCGATAGACTTCGCGCGCGTCAGTTCGAATGCGTACATGGTATGGTGCCTCCGTAAGTCTCGATTCAGATCGTCGCGTGGGTGCGTCAGCACTCCTTACTTCGCTGCGCGGAGCGCTTGCCACACGCGATGCGGCGTGGCCGGCATGTCGAGATACTTGACGCCTGCGGCGGCGAGCGCGTCATGGACAGCGTTCATGAAGGCTGCCGGCGCGCCGATCGCCCCCGCTTCGCCGCATCCTTTCGCGCCGAGCGGATTGTGCGTGCACGGCGTGACCCGCGTCTCGACCTTGAACGACGGCACGTCGTCGGCGCGCGGCATCGCGTAGTCCATGTAGCTGCCCGTCAGCAGCTGCCCGCTGTCCTTGTCGTAGACGCAGTTCTCCAGCATCGCCTGCCCGATACCTTGCGCGACCCCGCCATGGACCTGCCCCTCGACGATCATCGGGTTGATGATGTTGCCGAAGTCGTCGCACGCGGTGAAGTCGACGATCTGCGTCGTGCCGGTATCGGGATCGATCTCGACCTCGCAGATGTGCGTGCCGGCCGGGAACGTGAAGTTCGTCGGGTCGTAGAACGCGGTCTCATTGAGGCCCGGTTCCAGCTTGTCGAGCGGATAGTTGTGCGGCACGTACGCGGCGAGCGCCACTTCACCGAACGCCTTGCTCCTGTCGGTGCCGGCGACGGTGAACTTCCCGTCCTTGAATTCGATGTCCGCCTCCGCCGCCTCGAGCAGGTGCGCGGCGATCTTCCTGCCCTTGGCGACGATCTTGTCGAGCGCCTTGACGATCGCCGTGCCGCCGACGGAGAGCGAGCGTGACCCGTAGGTGCCCATTCCGAACAGCACGCGCCCGGTATCGCCGTGGACGACGTCGACGTTTTCGACCGGTATGCCAAGCCGGCCCGCGACGACCTGCGCGAACGTCGTCTCGTGACCCTGGCCGTGGCTGTGTGAGCCCGTGAACACCGTGACGGTGCCTGTTGGGTGCACGCGGACTTCGCCCGCTTCGAACAGGCCCGCGCGCGCCCCCAGGGCACCGGCGACGTTCGACGGCGCAATGCCGCAGGCTTCGATGTACGACGCGTAGCCGATGCCCCGGAGCTTGCCGCGCTTCGCCGCTTCGGCCTTGCGCGTCGCGAAGCCCGCGACGTCGGCGGTCTTCATTGCGCCATCGAGCGTAGCGTCGTAGCCGCCGGTGTCGTAAACCAGCGCAACCGGGGTCTGGTAGGGGAAGTTGCGAATGAAGTTGCGGCGCCGGATCTCATCCTGCGCGATGCCAAGGTCGACGCCCGCCTGGTAGACGAGCCGCTCGACGACGTACGTCGCTTCCGGCCTGCCCGCACCGCGGTAGGCATCGACGGGCGCGGTGTTCGTGAAGACCGCCGTCACCTCGGCATAGATCACCGGCGTCGTGTACTGGCCCGCGAGGAGGGTCGCATAGAGGATCGTCGGGATGCAGGAGGCGAACGTCGAGAGATACGCACCCATCGCGGCCGTCGTGTGCACGCGCATCGCGAGGAACTTGCCGTCCTTGTCGAGCGCGAGCTCGGCGTGCGTGACGTGGTCGCGCCCGTGCGCGTCGGCGAGGAAGCTTTCGCTGCGCTCCGCCGCCCACTTGATCGGGCGATTGACGCGCTTCGACGCCCACACCATCGCCGTCTCTTCGGGATACAGGTAGATCTTCGAGCCGAAGCCGCCGCCGACGTCGGGAGCGATGACGCGGACCTTGTGCTCCGGCAGCCCCAGCACGAATGCCGTCATCAGCAGGCGCTCGACGTGCGGATTCTGGCTCGTCACGTGCAGCGTGTAGCTGTCATCGCCGCGATGATAGGACGCCACGGCCGCGCGCGGTTCGATCGCGTTGGGGATCAGCCGGTTGTTGACGATGTCGAGCTTGGTGACATGCGCGGCTTTGGCGAACGCGGCGTCGACGGCCGCCTTGTCGCCGAGCGCCCATGTGTAGCAGCGGTTCCCGGGTGCGCCGTCGTGGAGCTGCGGTGCTCCGGATTTGAGCGCGTCGACGACGTTGACGACCGCGGGCAGCACTTCGTAGTCGACGTTGACGAGCTCCGCCGCGTCTTTCGCCTGGTTCGGAGTCTCCGCAATGACCAGCGCGACCGGATCGCCAACGTAACGCACCTTGCCCTGCGCGAGCACCGGGTGCGGCGGCTCGTTCATTGGCTTGCCGTCGGTGCCCGTGATGAGCCACCCGCACGGCAGCCCGTTGACGCCGGTCAGGTCCTCGCCCGTGTAGACGGCGAGGACACCGGGCGCTGCCTTGGCCTTGCCCGTATCGATCCGCTTGATCTTGGCGTGCGCGTGCGGCGAGCGGAGGAAATAGGCGTGAACATGATTGGGGGGATTGACGTCGTCCGTGAACTGTCCGGATCCGGTCAGGAAGCGGTAGTCCTCCTTGCGGCGGACCGACGTGCCGATGACGCCTTGTTCGGTGGCACCCATCGCGGCCTCCTACTTGCCCATCGCGGCGGCGCCCTGCTGCACCGCCTTGACGACGTTGTGATAGCCGGTGCAGCGGCAGAGGTTGCCCTCGAGCTCCTCGCGGATCGTCTGCTCCGACGCCTTCGGGTGGCGATTGACGAGGTCGATCGCGCTCATGACCATTCCCGGCGTGCAAAAGCCGCATTGCAAGCCGTGGCACTCCTTGAACGCCGCCTGCATCGGATGCATCGTGCCGTCCGCTTCGGCGAGCCCTTCGATCGTCACGACCTTCGCGCCATTCGCCTGCGCGGCGAGAATCGTGCACGCCTTGATGGCATTGCCGTCGAGATGGACCGTGCACGCGCCGCACTGGCCCGTGTCGCAGCCAACGTGCGTCCCAGTGAGGCCCAGGTCGTTGCGGAGATACTCGACCAGGAGCGTGCGCGGATCGACCTCCGCGTCGACGTTCTTGCCATTGACGGTGAGGGAAAGCGTGACGGGCATCGTGCCTCCTACAATGGGATTTGCCGCGACGGCTGACGCTCTCGCGGCGGAGGGAGAACCATCATAATCCCCGTCCGGCGCGACTTCAATCCGGGATCAATTCAGATTCGCGATGTACTGCGACAGGTTCTCGATGTCAGCGTCGGACAGCGTGTGCGCGACGCTCGTCATGTTGCCGGCGTCGTTGGTGCGCCGCTTGGCCTTGAAGTCCTGCAGCTGCTTGCGGATGTACTCGGGATTCTGGCCGGCGACCCGTGGAACCTCGTTCTGGCCGACGAACCCACCCCCGTGGCACATGGGGCAAAGCACGGTGTCCGAGACCTTGCGCCCCGCATCGACGTTGGCGGAATCCGCCTTGAACTGGTTTGTCGCGGGCTTCTGTGCCGCGTACCAGTTACCGAGCGCGATCATCTCGTCGCGGGACAGCACCTTGGAGATCGGGGTCATGACCGGATCCGTGCGCCGGCCTTCGCTGAAGTCCTTGAGCTCGATGTAGATGTAGCGCCAGGTCTGGCCGGCGAGACTTGGATTCTGAGGGATGACCGCGTTGCCGTTCGGCCCGTGGCAGGCGTCGCAGATCTCGGCTTGCGGCGGCTTTGCCGGCGGCGACTGCGCGAATCCAGGCGCAGCCCGCAAGGACAGAACGAGCGAAGCGGCGAGCGCCGCGGCGGCGCCGCGGAAGTGACGGAGGATCATCGGGTCATTCTACGTGGGTCATAAAAACGGCCACCCCACACGATCGGGGGTGGCCGCGCTGTACGAAACGTGGCGGATCAGGGCAGCGCGAAGACGAACACGCTGTTGCCGCGCTTCGCGTCGATCTGGTTGTTGCCGCCGGCTGCGACGGCCACGTACTGCTTCCCGCCGACCATATACGACACGGCCGGCGCGTTGACGCCCGCGCCACAGTTGTACTTCCAGAGCTCCTTGCCGGTCTTGGCATCGAAGGCCTTGAACCAGCCGTTCGCTTCGCCGTTGAAGACAACGTCGCCCGCGGTCGCGAGCACGCCGCCGATCAGCGGCTGCGGCGTCTTCACGCCCCACGCGACCTTGCCCGTATCCAAGTTGACGGCGACGAGCCGGCCCCACTGCTCTTCGGTCGGGATCGTCTTGAACGCGCCGCCCAGCCAGAGTTTGCCGCCCGGATAGGGCACTTCCTCGACGTGGTAGGTCATCGGCTGGTGCAGGTTCGCCGCGTACGCCATCCGCGTCTTCGGATTGATCGCCAGCGGCGACCATTCGACACCGCCGTTCGCGCCAGGCAGCATCCGCGCCCCGGTCTTGGTCGGCAGCACCCACATGTTTTCCTGCGGGATCATCGCTTCCGAGAAGCGGATCAGCTTGCCGGTGTTGCGCTCGTGCACGTAGATGTGGCCGGTCTTGCCGCCGTGAATCACGACGTCGACCATCCGGCCGTCCTTGTCCTTCGCCTGCGTGAGGACCGGCGCGCTCACGGCATCCAGATCCCACACGTCGTGCGCGATGTACTGGAAGTGCCATTTGTACGTGCCCTTGTCGAGGTCGATCGCGACGATCGAGTCGGTGTACAGGTTGTCGCCCGGCCGGATCGCACCGTACAGGTCCGGCGACGGATTGCCGACGACGAAGAACACGGTCTTCGTCTTGCGGTCGACCGCCGGCGTCATCCACACGCCACCGCCCAGCTGCTGGTAGAACTCGCCGCCCTTCTCCTGCAGCAACTTCTTCTCGGCCGCGATGTCGCGGTGCATGTCCTTGCCCGTGGCGTCGTTGACCGCCCAGACACCCTCCTGGCCGCGCTCGGGAATCGTGTAGAACGTCCACAGCAGGTCGCCATTGTCGGCGTTGTACGCCTTGACGAAGCCGCGGACACCGTACTCACCACCGTTGGTGCCGATCAGCACCTTGTCGTCGACGACCACGGGCGCCATCGTCTCCGAGTAGCCCTTCTCGGGATCGGCGATCTGCTTATCCCAGAGGAGCCGGCCGGTCTTCGCGTCGAGCGCGACGAGCTTCGCGTCGATCGTCCCCATGTACAGCCGCCCGCCCGCGATCGCGACGCCGCGATTGTTGTTGCCGCAGCAGACGGTGACGATCGGGCCGAGCTTGTGCTTGTAATGCCAGTACTCCTCGCCCGTCGCCGCGTCGATCGCATAGACGTGGTTGAACGACGTCGTGAGGAACATCACGCCGTCGACAACGATCGGCGCGGTTTCCATCGACTCGAGGACCGCTGTCTGGAACACGAACGCCGGCTTGAGCTTGCCGACATTGCCGGCGTTGACCTGGCTGCCGGGATAAAAGCGGCTGTTGTCGTAGTTGCCGTTGGAGTGGATCCAGTTCTTCGCATCGCCGGCCGCGCCGTCGAGCGCTGCCTGCGAGATGTTCGGGCTCGACGTCATCGCTTTCGCAGTCGTCGTCGCAGTGTTCGCGACTTCCTGCGCGCTCGCGCCGCCCGCCACCGCAAGCGCCACCGCCGCGGTGGCGGCGATACCCGCCAGAGTTCCCCTGTATCTCATGCGCCCTCCGTTCATGTTGTCGTTCCCAAGGACTTCCGCCGACGTCCATCGGTGAAGCCGCGAGGCTCAGCGTGCGTTATAGTCTTTTTGCCCGAATACTGGCAAGGCTTTCCCGGCGTTCGGACCGCGGCGAGGGGGTTTGTGCGCCGCAATATCCTGTTCGTGTCTGACGGAGTCCCGGATGTCCCGTATCGCTGTCGCCTGTCTTGCCGTGGTCGCGCTCTCGCTCGCATCGTCGGCCGCGGCCGCCGCCGACAGCGACCTGTCGGTCAGTGCCCAGCTTCTCGTCGCCGCGCGCAACGCGGATGCCCCGGCGGTCAGCCGGGCGCTCGAAGGCGGCGCTTCGCCCAACGCGCGCAACCGGTTGGGAGAAACGGCGCTCCTGATCGCGCTCAAGCAGGGCAACGTGACGCTGGCGCGGACCATGCTCGAGGCCGGCACCGACGTGAACCTCGCGGCGGTCAACGGGGTCACGCCGCTGATGGCGGCCGCCTATGGCGGGCACAAGGAGATCGTTGAGCTGCTGCTGGCCAAGGGCGCCAGGCTGGACGCGAAGGACCAAGTCGAAAAAAACGCGATGACTTACGCCGCCGGCGAAGGCCGCACCGAAATCGTGCTTCTTTTCATTGCGCACGGCGTCGATCCGAACACCGTCTACCGCAACGACCTGACCGCGCTCATGTGGGCGGCTGGCAGCGGCAAGGCCGAGACGGTCAAGGCGCTGCTCGCACGCGGCGCGAAGCCCAACCTCAAGGACAATCGCGGCAAGACGGCGCTCGACATGGCGCGCGAGAACGGCCACGCCGACGTCGTCGCGGTGCTCGAGAAGGTCTAGGGCCGCGCTACGCGCGGAGCTATTGACAAAGCGAGGGCCCGGCTCGCGCCGGGCCCTCGATGAGCTGCCTTGCGTGGAGGCGACGAACTACTTCGCGGGTTCGACTGCGACCGCCATCGCCTGCGTATAGGTCGCCATGACCTGGTCGCCCTTCTTGATCCGTTTCAACTGTTCCGGATCCACCATCCTGATCTCGACCGTGCGCTCGGGTCCTTTGAGTGTGACGGTCTGAAGGCCGCGGTCCACGTCGACAACATCCGCGACCACGGTGACCTTACGGCCCATGACGCCCATGGGCTGCTGACCCGGCGCCGCGCCCGCGGCTTCCTTCTCCTCGTTCTTGGTAACCGCCATCCCGGCGCCCTTCTTCAGTTCGAGCATCAGCGCCTGGGAGTATTCGATGTTCACCCGATCACCGACCTTGAGGGCGTCGAAGTTCTTCACTTGCGGCCCGGCGGTGACTGTCATTTCGTTGCCCTGCGGGCCTTTCAGGGTGACGTCGCGCTTCGCCTTGTCGATGGCGGTGATCGTCGCCGTCAGCTTCGTCGACTGCACGATGAGGCCCTTTCCCGGCGCCGTACTTTTCATGGTATCGCCGGTCTGGGCCCCGGCGGAAAACGCAAGCGCCACGGAAACCAAAAAGCCAGCTACAGCGCGTAACTTGAGCATTTTTATACTCCTGTCATGGACAAGGGATTTTCTCCTGCGTCCGAGCCTTTGTCAATCTGGGTGTACGCGAGCTCATCCCTACGCGCGCCCTACCCCCATCCGCGCGAGCAGACGATCACGATCGATGAGCGCGTGCTTGACGGCGCCCGCGACGTGCAGCACGACCAGCACGACGATCGTCCACGCGGTGACGAGGTGCACGCTGCTCAGGAAGTCCTTGAGCTCGGGATGCTTGCCCGCCCAGCTCGGGAGCACGACACCGAAGTACTTGACGGGATACCCGCTCACTTCCGAGCCGAGGTAGCCGACCAGCGGCTGGAGCAGGAGCGCAACGTAGAGGAGCGCGTGCGTAAAGCGTGAGAGCTGCACCTGCCACGCGGTCATCGGCGGCAGCGGTGGCGGCGGATGCGCGGCGCGCCAGGCGAGCCGGATCGCCATCAGGGCGAAGATCGTCATCCCGATCGATTTGTGCAGGTTGAACGCATCGGCGCGCACCCCGGGCGGCTGCTTCGGGATGCCGATCATCCAGAAGCCCCACGCCACCTGCAGCACCACGAGTGCCGCGAGCAACCAGTGCATGGCGATGGCGAAACGCGTGTAGCGCCCGGCGGTGTCAGAAGGTGGCATAGGCGCTCACGCCCAGAAGGAAGTTGCGCGTCGCCGACGGCTCGAAGTAGCGGCCGTTGGTGTCACCGACGATGACGGTCCCCACGTAGTTCACGTTCGCGAGGTTGTTGAGTCGAGCGAACTCGCGGAAGATCCACGGTCCCAGTCGCTGCTCGAAGCCCACGCGCAAGTTCGCGATGGTCCACGGCGGCGCGAAGTCGGTGTTGCGTTCGTTGACATAGATCCTTCCCGCATACTGGACCTCGGCCGCAGCGTTGAGACCCCACGCCTGCGGATAAGACCAGGACAGCTCTCCGTACGCGCTGTTTCCGGGCACGCCCGGCAGCCGCGCACCCGCGGGCACGATCTGCGGCGGAAGGCCTGTCGTCGCCTGCTCGGTGAACTTGGCGGACAGGTAAGTGTACGACGCGTAGCCGGCGAACCCGTAGCCCAGGTCGCCCTGCCACGCCGCCTCGACGCCCTTGCGTTCCGTCTTGGTCGCGTTCTTGTACGTAGTGCGACCGCCGGTCGCCGTGTCGATGATGATCTCGTTCGTCGTCTTCACGTCGAAGACGGCGAGATTGACCCGCTGCGCCCGGCCGATCAGCGCCTTCATTCCGGCCTCGGCCGAGTTGCTCACCGACGGCTGCAGCGCGAGATTGAGGCCGGAGCCCACCGGACGATAGGCGAGCTCGATGAACGTCGGCGTCTCGAAGCCCTGACCGTAGTTGGCGTACAGGTTCAGTCGCTCCGTCGCGTGCCACACCGCACCCACGACGGGGCTGCCGTGGCTGTAGTTCCGCTCCCCGCTGTCGTCCGGGTTCCCGGGCACGATGTAATGGTCGTCGGTCCTGAAGTGGACGCTGCTGTACCGGTAGCCCGCCAGGATCGACACCGCGTCCCACGGGGCGAGCTCGAGTTGCGCGTAGCCGTCGCCGTTGTACACGCTGTCCGTTTCGTCGCGCCGGAGGTCACCGAGGTCGCCGTTGTTGTTGACGAAGCCCTTGCGCTGGTCCTGCTGCGTTTCGTAGTTGCCGCCGAGCGTGAACGTGCCCGGACGGTCGCCCAGGACGAAGTGCGCGATCCAGCGGCCGTCGACGCCGCCGAAGCCGCGATCGATGTCGCTCACGCCGCCCGACGACGTCGCACCCGTGCCCGGGAGTGCCAGGAACTGTCGCACCGAGCGCGTGCCGGTGTAGCCCGTCACCCGGATTTCGCTGGTGTCGGAGATGCGCTGCAGGACCGTCGCACCGGCCTGTCGCTGGTTGACGGTCTTGCGCGTGTCGAAGAGCACCGCTGCGGGGTCGGCCTGCCTCGGGTTCGCCTCCCATTGCGCCCGGGTGAGGCCGAGCGGGTCCTGCGCTTCCGGCTGGTAGAGCGCGTTCAGCACGACTGTGATCGACGTGTCGGGCGACGGATCGAGGCGGAGCTTCGCGTTGCCGATCTGGCGCGACGCCTCGCTGTGATCGCGGTAGCCGTCCGTCGTGAAGTAGTTGGCCGCGATGAGATAGTTGAGCGTGCCGGACTGCCCTCCGGCCTTCGCGATCAGGTTCCAGGTGTCGTAGCTGCCGCCGATCACTTGGCCACCGGCAATGGCGGGCGTCGGGCCGTCCTCCGTGAACACCGAGATCACTCCGCCCGAAGCGTTGCCGTACAGCGATGAAAACGGGCCGCGCAGCACCTCGATGCGCTGCGCGGAGACGAGGCTGAAGCTCCCGGTCTGCCCCTGGCCGTCGGGCATCGTCGCCGGAATGTAGTCCTGGTAGAGGCGAACGCCGCGCACGCCGAAGTTCGCGCGCGCGCCGAACCCGCGGACAGAGACCTGCAGATCCTGGGCATAGTTCCATCGATTCTGGATCGATATGCCCGGAATGCCCGCGAGCGACTCGGACAGGTTCACCTGCAGTTGCCCGTTCTGGATCCGGTCGCGGTCGACGGTGTCGATCGCGAGCGGAAGGTCGAACGCCCGCTCTTCGCTGCGCGTAGCCGTGACGACAATGGGGTCGAGCCGTGGTAGCGGACGCTCGTCCGCTTGCGCGACGGCGAGCTCCGAGGCTGTGCCTGTGGTCGCGGCCGCGACGACGCGCGCGACGCATGCGGCGAGCGATCGTGTGGAGCGGTGCAAACGCGTATTCATGGAGGGTTCGGCGCGCGAAAAGTCGTGTAGCATAAAGGAGCGTCTCTTCCGCGCCTAGCAAGCGCTGTACGTGTCACCCTGACTCGATGCGCTACACCTCGTTTTTTCTGCTCGCGGCGGCGCTCGGCGCCGCACTCCCGCACGCCGCGGCGGCTGCCCCGTTTGCGTACGCGTCGAACGAAGGCTCGGCGTCGGTATCGGTGATCGACACTTCGACCGACAAGGTTGTCGCGACGATCAAGATCGGTGAGCGGCCGCGCGGGATAGCATTGTCACCGGACGGCGCGCGCCTCTTCCTGTCGGACCAGACGACGAACTCGCTCATCGTCGTCGATACCGCGAAGCGGGCCGAGGTCGCCCGCGCGAAGCTCGGCGACTCGCCCGAGGCCATCTACGTATCGCCCGATGGCCGGTTCATCGCCGCGGCGATCGAGGAGAACAACCAGGTGCTGATCGTCGACACCGCTTCGCTCGCCATCGTGAAGAGCATCAAGATGCGCGGCAAGAATCCCGAGCACGCCGTATGGAGTCCCGACGGCAAGTGGCTCTACGCGAGCGCCGAAGAAGCGGACTCGGTCGATATCGTCGACGTCGCGAAAGGCGAAGTCGTGAAGTCGGTCAAGGTCGGCGACCGCCCGCGCGGCATCGGCTTCCTGCCGGACGGCAGCCGCGCCTACGTCGCTGCCGAGAACGCCGACACGATCAATGTCTTCGATACGAAGACTCAGGACGTGATCGCGCGGATCAAGGCGGGCAAGCGCTCGAACGGCGTCGTCGTCCATCCCGACGGCAAGCGGGTGTTCGTGAGTTCCGGCGGCGAAGGCACGGTGCAGGTGATCGACACCGCGACGAACACGATCGTGGCGACGATCCCCGTCGGCAAGCGGCCATGGAACATGGCGCTGACGCCCGACGGCAAGAAGCTCTACGTCGCCTGCGGGCGCTCGAACGCGGTGGCCGTGGTCGACACCGATTCGAACCAGAAGATCGCCGAGGTGCCCGTCGGCGAGCTGCCCTGGGGTGTCGCGATCCGTTGAGCGGGACGCCCGGGTGTGTCAGTCCGCGGGCACGAGGCCGTTGCGTACGGCGATCCTGACGAGCTGCGCCGGCGTCGACGCCCCCAGTTTGCGGCGGATCGCCGACTGGTGGTTCGAAACCGTCTTGGCGCTCAGGCACAACTGCTCCGCGATCGCGCGCACTGTGTGACCGAGCGCGAGCAGCCGCACGATCTCGAACTCGCGCGCCGAGAGACACGCGAGATCGGGATCGCGACGTTGCAGCCGTCTGAGCGCAAGTGTCTGCGCAATGTCGGTCGACAGGAACGACTCTCCGCGCGCGACGGCGCGCACCGCTTCGACCAGCACCTCGGGCGCGCTCGCCTTCGTGACGTAGCCCGCGGCACCGGCCAGGAACGCCCGCTCCGCGTAGATGGGCTCGTCGTGAATGCTGAACGCGAGCACTCGCGCGCCGGCATCGCGCGCCAGGAGCCGTCGCGTCGCCTCGATTCCACTCGCATCGGGCAGCGAAAGATCCATCACAACGACCGCCGGCGCGAGCTTGCAGAACGCCTGGTAAGCCTCGGCGGCGGACGCCGCCTCGCCCGCGACGACCAGGTCCGACGCGCGTTCGAGCAGACGCCGGTAGCCTTCGCGCACGACGGCGTGATCGTCGACCAGAAGCACACGGAGTGCGGCTGTCATACGGTGCTCGCACCGCGCAAGGGAACGCACGCGACGAACCCGAATCCGCGCGCACCGGAGCGCAAGACCTCGAAGCGCCCGGCGAGCGCCTCGACCCGCTCCCGCATGCCGATGAGGCCAAGGCCGGCGACCGCAGCGCCTGCGACGGCACCGACGCCGTCGTCGCGCATCGTCAGCACGATCTCCGGCGGCCCGCCTGGCGTGCGCTGCCGGCGCCCGAGCTCGATCGCGACCCTTGTCGCGCGCGCGTGCCGCGCGAGATTGGTGAGCCCCTCCTGCGCGATCCGGTAGAGCGTGATCGAAGTCGCCTCGTCGAGACCGGAGATTGCGTCGTCCACTGCGACATCGAACGCAACGTCGGGGAGACGGCGGCGCCATTCGTCGATGCAATGCTCGAGCGCTGCTGCGAGCCCAAGCTCGTCCAGTCCCGGCGGCCGCAACCGCCGGACGAGGTCGCGCACGACGCCCTCGAGATGATCGACCATCGCGACGATCGACGTCGCGGCCTCGCGGACCTTGGGCGCGCGCACGCCGAGACCGCGCAACCACACTGCGTCGACCTTGATCGCGTTGATGTACTGGCCAAGCTCGTCGTGCAGTTCCCGCGCAAGATGCCGGCGCTCGTCTTCCTGCGCGCGAACGGCAGCGTTCGCAAGCTTCCTGTTCTCCTCGATGGCAGCGGCGAGCCGCGCTTGACCCACGGCAAGTTCGCGCAACAGCCGACGGCTCTCGCGGGCACGGCGCCACGCATACCACGCAAGGCCGCCGACGATGAACAGGAGCAGGCCGGGCAGCTCGTCGAGCTGCCAGGACTCGTAGGGCCGGGTCCACGCCGTCAGCTTTTCAGCCAGCTCCCAGTGAACGCTGAGCACGGCGAACAGACCCGCGGCGACGACCAGCACAACGAGGTCGCGGCGTGCGGACATTCGATCAGGATAGGTCTTGTCGGCCATCGCGACTCCTTTGCCCACGATCCTGCTTGCGGCCGCCCCGCTCGGGAATCCTTCCCGGGTGATGGCGGGAAGGCCCGCGCGGCAGGCCCGCCCGTTCCGATGCGAAGCTCTCGTCACCGCGGACCTGCCGGCGATCCGCAATATAAGTCAAGTCGGAAGGGAGAGGCTATGCGCGCAAGCTCGCGTCCACTTGTCGCCGTGCCCGTCCTGATGGCGGCTTGTGTGCTGGCCGCCCCCGCGGCGGCGCAGGAGCCCGTGCGGATCCCGCCGATCGAAGTGATCGGGGTCGCGCCGCTTCCGGGCCTCGGGACGCCGGTCGAACAAGTGCCGTCGAACGTCCAGTCGTTCGGCGCGTCGGAGCTCGCGCGGCAGCGCACGGGCGGCGTCGCGGAGTTCCTCAACTTCAATGCGAACAGCACGTCTCTCGGTTCGCCGACGGGCAATTTCTTTCAGCCCGACGTGAGCTTTCGCGGCTTCACCGCTTCCGCCCTGCTCGGCACGCCGCAGGGTCTATCCGTATTCCAGGACGGCGTGCGGATCAACGAGGCCTTCGCCGATGTCGTGAACTGGGACCTGCTGCCGAAGAACGCGGTCGCGTCGATGCAGCTCCTGCCCGGATCGAACCCGATCTTCGGCCTCAACACACTCGGCGGCGCGCTGACGATCCACATGAAGGACGGCTTCCGTTACTCCGGCCTTGACGCGTCGGTCTCCGCCGGCTCGTTCGGGCGGGTCGAGGTGTCCGCGGACGGCGGCTACCACGACGGCGGCCTCGCCGCCTACGCCGCTTTCGAATCGATCGACGACGACGGCTGGCGCGACCACTCGAGCACACGCATCCGGCGCCTCTACACGCGAGTCGACGGCCGGAGCGACCAGGACCAGGCCAACCTCGCCGTCAGTCTCGCCGACAACTATCTCGAGGGCACCCAGGCGCTGCCCCTCTCGATGCTGGTCAACCCGCGCCAGGCATACACGTGGCCCGACACCACGGACAACCGGCTCGTCTTCGTCAACGGCAATGCACAGCATTCCTTCGACGCCGATACGCTCCTCGAGGCCAATGCCTACTATCGGCGGTACAAGACGGGTGGCGTCAACAGCAACGTCAACGACAATTTCGCGCCCCCCGACGACCCGTTCGAGGCGGCCAACGTGGACACCAGCTCGACCACACAGTCGTGGGGCGGCTCGCTGCAGGGCACGCGTCCGGCGTGAGTGGTGGGAGACCCAACATCAGCTGATCGCCGGGCTCTCGTTCGACGACGGCATCACCGATTTCGATCAGAGCTCGCAGCCGGCGACCTTCGCCGACGACCGCGACACCGTCGGTGTGGGCCCGTTCTCGCCGGGAACGGCGGTGAAAACGACCAACCGCTACGCCGGTGCTTATGTCACCGACACGATCGCGCTGTCGCGCGCATGGAGCCTCGTGCTGTCCGGCCGCTACAACTGGGCACGGGTCGCCACGCGGGACGAGAGCGGCGAGGCACCCGCGATCGATGGCACCAGCACCTATCGCCGCTTCAATCCCGCGGCCGGTGCGACGTGGACCAGTGAGGGGGGCACGAACGTCTTCGGCGGCGTGAGCCAGGGTATGCGCGTGCCTTCGCCCGTCGAGCTCACCTGCGCGGACCCGAATGCACCATGCACGCTGCCCAACATCTTCGTCGCCGATCCGCCGCTCGCGCCCGTGAAAGCCACGACCTACGAGCTGGGCGTGCGCGGCCGCCCCAGTCCTGGCACGTTCTACAGCGCCGCGCTCTACCGCACCGACCTGACCGACGACATCCAGTTCGTCAGCGCCGGCGGCGGCGCGGTCAACTCGGGCTACTTCCGCAACGTCGGCGACACGCGCCGCCAGGGTATCGAGCTCACGGCCGGCACGACCGTCGGCGCGTTCCGGTTCGTTGCGAAATACAGCCACCTCCTGGCGACGTTCGAGACCGGCTTCGTCGAGAACAGCCCCAACAACACGACTGCCGATGACGACGGCAACATCGTCGTTTCGCCCGGCAACCGCCTGCCGGGATTGCCGGCCGACACATTCCGGCTGCGTGGAGACTGGTCGCAGGGGCCGTTCGCGCTCGGCGTCTCGGTCGCCGCCGTAAGCTGGCAATACGCGCGCGGCAACGAGAACAACGCCGATCCCGGCGGCAAGGTTCCCGGCTATGCAGTGGTGGCAATGGACACGAGCTGGCAGCTCGCCCGCGACTGGCAGCTTTTCGCCCGCATCGACAATCTGTTCAACACGCAGGTCGCAGAACTTCGGGATCCTCGGCTCCAACTTTTTCCGCGGCCCGGGCAATACCTTCGACGCAACCCTGGCCGGTCCCGAGCCGTTCCAGTCGCCGATGCCCGCATTCGGCATCTGGGTAGGCATCCAATACCGGCTCGACCGCGGAGGCGGGAACCGCTAGAGTCGGGATGGTCCGCTCGTCTCCGGCCCCGTCCCGCATGCTGATCCGCTCTCCCCGCCGCCGCGCCCTGCTGCTGCAGGCCGCCGCGCTGGGCTGTGCCACATTCGCCCCGCGCGCCTTGTCCGACCCCGTCGCCGCACCCACCGCCGACTGGTGCGGACCCCCCGAGGGCGCGCGCCTCCTCGTGCCTGGCGAGGACGGCTGGCTCGGACGTCTTGTGTCCGACGATGCGCTGATCGCGCTCACGACGGCGCCAAGCGCGACGATCGACACGCCGTGGCCCGCCGCGTTTGCGGCCCGCCATCGCGGACGGAGCTATCGCAATCCGACCCTGGCATTCGAATCGGGGCAGCGCGCGCGGCTCGTGCTGGCGAACACGCTCGACGAACCCACGATCGTCCACTGGCACGGGCTCAACGTCGACACGGCGAACGATGGCGCCGGCATGACGCTCGTACCGCCGGCAGGCCGCTATGCGTACGACTTCGTCGTGCGCGCGCGCTCGGGCCTCTACTGGTACCACCCGCATCCGCACGGTCTCACCGCGGGCCAGACCTATCGCGGCCTGTTCGGGATGCTGGTCGTCGACGATGCCGACGACCGCGCGCTGCGCACGGCGCTCGGTCTCGTCTGGGGCCGTACCGACATTCCACTCGTACTGCAGGATCGCCGGCCCGGCGCGGCCTACGCAGCGACGGCCGATGATGCGCACCACGGCTTTCTCGGTGACATCGCGACGGTCAACGGCGGCGCCGCCGTGCAGTTCGACGTCGCGACGCGCGTGTACCGCTTCCGGATCCTCAACGCATCGAATGCGCGGACCTATCGCCTGGGCTTCGCCGACGCGGCCGGGACGCCCATTCCGTTCATGCTCGTCGGCACCGACGGCGGACTGCTCGCCGCGCCTGTGCGCTGCCAGGAATGTTTCCTCTCTTCCGCCGAGCGCATCGACGTCCTGCTCGACCTCTCGCAATCGCGGCTGGGCGACGCCGTCGTGCTGGAGTCGCGCGCGTTCGATCCGATGCACTTCGAGGCGCCCGGATCCGCGGGCGCGAAGCCGGAGGCGAGCTCACCGGCGGGAGATGCGCATGCGCAGTCCCACACCCACGGCGCACCTCCGGTCGCGCGTCCCGCAAAAGGCCCGGCTGCGACTCCATGGCCCGAAGGCGCTCCGCGCCGCCTGCTCACGCTCCACGTGCGCGAGCGGATCAGTGCGCGCACAACGATCCCCGCCTCGCTGTCCACGCTGCCCGAGGCGCGCGCCGATCCTGCGGCGCAGGAGCGCGCATTCCGCCTGGGCTTCGCGAAGGGCCGCTGGCGCATCAACGATCGCGTGTTTGCGATGGACGAGACGCCGATCGAGGTCCCGCGCGATGCCTCCGAGGTCTGGCTCTTGCGCAACTATCACACGAGCATGCCGCACGCGATGCATCTCCATGGCTTCCAGTTCCGCGTGCTCGAGCGGGAAACGAGCCCCGATCAGCTCGCACCGCTCGCGCTCGATGCGAAGGGCCGCCTCGCGACGGATCTCGGCTGGAAGGACACCGTGCTCGTCTGGCCCGGCGAATCGGTGCGCATTGCCATCGACTTCCGGCATCCGTTCCCAAGCCCGCAGACCTGGGTGTTCCATTGCCACAATCTCGAGCACGAGGACGGCGGGATGATGCTGCGGATGAAAGTGGGATGACGGCACAGGTAGAATGGCGGCGCGCCGCTGCCCTCCCACCGTGATCAACGATCCCGTCCTCGCCGTCGCCGTACGCGCCGCCCGCCGTGCGGGCTCGGTCATCGTCGACGCGGCGCGCGACCTGAAGCGGCTGCCCGCGCATGCGAAGGAACACGCGGACATCGTCACCGCCGCCGACAACGAAGCGGAGAACTCGATCGTCGCGACCATCCGCGCCGCATTCCCCGAGCACGCGATCCTGGGCGAGGAGTCGGGCCACATCGAAGGCGCACGCGATGGTGCGGGCTTCAAGTGGATCGTCGATCCCATCGACGGCAGCGAGAACTTCGCCCACGGTTACCCCTATTTCGGCGTGTCGATCGCGCTTGCGCACGGCA
The DNA here is from genome assembly GCA_963773195.1 of uncultured beta proteobacterium. Classification (GTDB taxonomy): domain Bacteria; phylum Pseudomonadota; class Gammaproteobacteria; order Burkholderiales; family Casimicrobiaceae; genus CAIWHR01. The sequence goes on along the minus strand of CAVZAE010000007.1, from coordinate 102,570 downwards.
CGGAGATCACGCACGCCGCGGTGCTCGACCCGGTTCGCGACGAGCTCTACACCGCGATCCGCGGCAAGGGGGCGCAGCTCAATGGCACGCCGATTCGTGTATCGAGCTGCACGGCGCTCGAGCAGGCGCTGCTGGCTACGGTGTTTCCGGGGCGCAAAAGCACCGTCATGCACGACTTCCTGCCACTGCTGGGTACGATGCTCGGTCGCGCGGGCGGCGTGCGGCGCGCGGGGTCCGCGGCGCTCGACCTCGCGTACGTCGCCGCGGGCCGGCTCGACGGCTTCTGGGTCACGACGCTGAAGCCGTGGGACGTGGCGCCCGGTGCGCTCCTGATCAAGGAAGCCGGCGGTCGCGTCGGCGATTTTGCCGGCGGCACGGATTTTTTGCGCGCGACCGAAGTGATCGCCGCAGCACCAGGCGTGTTCAACGCGCTGCGCGAGGCGCTGGCCGCCGGTCGCCGTCGCTGATCCGCGGCGTCTCCCCCGGTGACGAGCGCGTCGGCAAGAGCGCTACGGCGACGCAGGCCGCAACGGCGATCACCGCCATCGCGATCAGCAGCGCGCCGAACCCCGCGGCTTTGACGACCGGGCCCAGTGCCCACACGGCGAGCGAGCTCACGCCGAACGCTACGGTCAAGCGCATGCCGGACACGCGCGACCGCATCCGGTCATCGACGTAGCGGACAATCAGCGCGTCGGTGAATGGGATCGCACCGAAGACTGCGATCATGAACGCGATCATCAGCGCGTAGAGACTCCAGCCCCGCGCTATCGACGCCAGCGCGAACAGCGGCACCTGACAGGCGACGATGCCAAGATACAGGCGCTTCACCGGCACCCGATCGAGCAGCGAGCCGACGGCGACCTGCGCGAATGCGCCGGCGACATAGACAAGCGCAAGCAGCGCGCCAAGCATCGCCGGATCGACGGTGATCGAGGCCATCCGCTCGCGCAGGAGCTCGCCATTGCCGTTGGTCGTGAAGTTGAACACGAGGCCCGAGGCGACCGAAGCGACCGTGATCACACCGAAGATATGCGCGAGCAGGCCGGACGGAATCTCCTCCTGCGTGGCCGCGCGCCGTGCCGGCGGCAACGGCTCGTCCGGCGCAACCCGTGCGAACGCAATGCCCGTCGCGAACGCGAGCAGCGCGGGTACCACGAAGGCTGCGCGCCAGCCGGCGTACTTGACGACCACGCCGGTAACCACCGCAGCGAGCGCGACACCCAGGTTGCCGGCGAGGCCGTTGATGCCGATCGTGAGCCCGGGGCGAGGGGCTCCACGCAGCAGCAGCGGGATCCCGACCGGGTGGTAAATCGCTGAAAACATCCCCATCAGCGTCAGCGCGATGGCGAGCTGCCACGGACCGTTCGTCGCCGCGACGAGCAGCATCGAGGCGCCCATGCCGAAGAAGAACACGAGCATCATCCGCCGGCGCCCCCAGTGATCGCCCAGCCGTCCGGCCGGCAGCGACCCGAGGCCGAACAGCGCGAACGCCCCGACGCCATAGGGCATCAAGTCCTCCCATTGCGCCATGCCGAAATCGGCCGCGATCGCGCCGACCGCCGTGGCGAACACGAGGAGCGCCATGTGATCGAGCGCGTGCGCCGCGTTGAGCAGAAGCGCGGTGGGCCGATGGGTCATCAGGCCTCCCCCGCGCGCCGACTGAGATCGTCGAAGAGCGCCTGCGGCACATCGACGCCCTCCGCCGCAGCCCGCGTGGCGAGCGCGGCTCGACGGGCGCCGGGGACGCGCACACCGGAGTCTTTCGCGGCCTCGGCCAAGAGCGTTTCGATCCGCTCGAGATACATCGCGCGACCGCCGAGCGCCTCGGGGTCGATCACCAGAAACGCCTGGCCGAGTCGCGGCCGGTTGCCCTCATCGACGAAAAACGACGACGCCTCGAAGCCGATCGCCGCGCCGGTGAGTGCCGTTACAAGCAGCTCGACGACGAGCGCCAGCATGGCGCCTTTCGTGCCGCCCGCCGGCAGCATCGTTCCCTCGAGACCGGCCTTGGGGTCGGTGGTCGGCCGTCCGTCACGGTCGAGGGCCCAACCCGATGGAATGCCGCGGCCCTCCTTCGCCGCGATCATCAGCTTCCCGCGCGCGACTTCGGACAATGACAGGTCGACGACGAGCGGCAGGCCCTCGCGTCGCGGAAAGATCGCGGCGATCGGATTGGTGCCGAGCAGCGGTCGCTTGCCGCCGGCCACAGCCATCGCCGCCGGCGAGTTGCCGAACGCGAGACCCACCATGCCCTCTGCCGCGACGGGCAGCAGGTGGTACGCCGCGACGCCGAAATGATGACTGTTCGTGACGCCCGCGAACGCGACGCCGTGCTCCCGTGCACGCCGAATCGCTTCGTCGACGGCGAGCGCGCATGCGGGAAACGCGAGACCGCAATGCGCATCGACGAGCAATGCGCTCCCCTTCGCATGGATGACCTCCGGCTGCGCGTGGCCGTCCGCCCGGCCGTTGCCAAGGTGCGTCGCATACTGCGTGAGCCGCGAGACCCCGTGCGAGGGGAGCCCCTCCGCGTCCGCGTGGACGAGCGCACGCGCAGTAGTCGCCGCCATCGTCGGGTTCGCGCCCGCGCGCTCCAGGGCTCGCACGGCAAGCGCCTCGAGATCGGCGAGCGCAATCCGTGGCATCGCGCGTCAGGCTGCGGCGAGCGCCGCCGCCACGCGGTCGGCGACAAGTGCCGAGACGCGAGCGTTGGATTCGCGGGTAAGGCCGGCAATGTGCGGGGTGAGCACGAGGTTGGGACATCCGTCGAGGGCGGACTCCGCCGCAAGCGGCTCGCGCTCGAACACATCGAGCGCCGCGCCGCCGAGACGACCCGCTCGAAGCGCCGCCGCCAGCGCCGCCTCGTCGACGACACCGCCGCGAGCCGTGTTGATGAGGACGGCGTCCGGCTTCATCGACGCGAGCCGTGCGGCGTCGATCAGATGCCGCGTCGTCGGCGCGAGCGGAATGTGCAACGTGACGATGTCCGCGGTCGCGAGCAGCTCGCCGAGTGCGACGCAAGCGGCGCCGTTCTCCGCCCAGGCCGGGTCGGTCGCTGCCAGCGCCGGATCGTACGCGACGGTCCGCATGCCGAGGGCACGCGCGAGACGCGTCACACGCCGGCCGATGTCGCCGAAGCCGACAACGCCGAGCGTCTTGCCCGCGATTTCGCGCCCGTTCGACAGACGCCCTCGCGGCCATTGTCCTGTTGCGACCTCTGCAGTGGAAGCGTACACACCGCGGACGAGCTGGAGCGCGGCCGCAATCACGTATTCCGCCACGGCGAGCGCGTTGGCGCCCGTGGCGGGAATCACGACGATGCCACGTTCGGCGCACGCGGCGACGTCGATGTTGTCGAGGCCCACGCCGAGCCGTCCGACGACACGGAGCTTCGACGCGCCAGCGAGGAGCGCGCGGTTCACTTGCGTGCGGTTGCGGACGACGAGCGCTTCGGCATCAGCGCATGCGGCGCGCAGGTCGGCTTCCCGCTCGACGAGGCTCGCATCGTAGAGCGTGTCGTGCCCGGCTGCGAGCACTGCCACCGCCGCCTCGTCCATGAACTCGGCGATGACGACGCGACGCAGCGTCATGACTGCCAGGGCAAATGGTCGAGATCGACGTTGCCGCCGCTCACGATGACGCCGACCCGGCGGCCGCGGAGGTCGAGCGTTCCCTCGAGCAGGCATGCGAGCGGCACCGCGGACGATGGCTCGACCAGCACTTTCATCCGTTCCCAGATCATCCGCATCGCGCGCATCATGCCTTCCTCGGTCGCAAGCCCGATCGCGGCGACGTGCGCGCGCAGTGCGGCGAGCGTGCGCGGCGCAAGCGTCGTCCGGAGGCCGTCGGCGATCGTCATGGCTTGCGCCGCCGGTTCCACGCGCCCGGAAGCCAGGCTCCGCGCGGCGTCGTCGGCGTTCACCGGCTCGGCGCCGTACACTGCGATGCCGGGCCGGACCGCCTTCGCCGCGATGGCGGTGCCGGACATGAGGCCACCGCCGCCGACGGGTGCGACGATCGAATCGAGGTCGGGAACTTGCGCCAGCAGCTCGAGCGCCGCGGTGCCCTGTCCGGCGATGACGTTCGGATCGTCGAACGGATGCACAAGCGTTGCGCCGGTCGACGCCATGACTTCCGCGCACGCGGTCTCGCGTGCAGCGAGTGTCGACACGCATAGCCGCACGGTCGCGCCGTAGCGGCGGACATTCGCGAGCTTCACCTGCGCCGAATTCTCGGGCATCACGACGTAGGCGGGAATGCCGCGTCTTGCCGCCGCGAACGCCAGTGCCGCGCCGTGATTGCCCGACGAATGCGTGACGACACCATGCCGTGCGGCGTCCGCCGCCAGCGAAAGCACGGCGTTCGTCGCTCCGCGGGCCTTGAATGCGCCGACCTTCTGGAAGTTCTCGCACTTGAAGAAGAGCCGGGCCCCGGTCTCCTCGTCGAGCGCGGCGCAGGTCAGGACCGGCGTGCGGTGCACGTGGGGCGCGATGCGCGCCTGTGCCGCACGGATCGCCGCAATGTCGGGCAGGAGCGTGGCGGCGTCGCCGTCCATCGACCTGAACCTATGCGCTTTCGTACAGCCGCGTCAGCACGAACTCGCGGTGGCCGAGCGCTTCGGCGGCCGTGAGACGGCCATTCGCCGTCCGCATCATCATCTCGAGCAGGCGGTCGCCGGCATCGCTCATCGTGATCTCGCGCTGCAGGAGACCCGAAGTGTCGACGTCGACGTGCTCGTGCATCGTGCGCACCGTCCGGGGATTCGCGCAGATCTTGATGACGGGCAGGACGGGGTTGCCGATGACGTTGCCCTGTCCCGTCGGGAAGAAGTGGACGACGAACCCGGCCGCCGCGCACAGCGTCACCATCTCGGCCGCTGCCGACGAGCTATCCATGAACCAGAGTCCCGAGCCCCTCGGGACCTCGGCCTTGTCGAGGACACCGTCGATCAGGCACTTCTTGCCGATCTTCTGGATGTTGCCGAGCGCCTTCTCCTCGATCGTCGTCAGGCCGCCTGCGATGTTGCCCTTGGTCGGTTGCGAATCGGACAGGTCGCTCGTCTTGTGCCGCTCGATCACCTGCTGATAGCGGTCGAACATCTTCTGGAACTCGGCGCGAACCTTGTCGTCGCGGCAGCGCGCCGCCACGATCTGCTCGCCGCCCGTGAGCTCGGTCGTCTCGCCGAAAACGAGTGTGCAACCGGCGGCATAGAGCTTGTCGAACGCATCGCCGACCGTGGGGTTGGCGCCGCATCCGGACGTGGTGTCGGACTCACCGCACTTGGTCGACACCCAGAGCTCCTTCAGGTCGCAGCGCTCGCGCTGCTTCTCGCTCGCGGCCTGGACGAACTCCCGCGCGGCCCTGGACGCACGCATGATCGTGTCGTGATCGCCATGGAGCTCGATGCCGAAGCCCACCACCGGCTTTCCGGTCGCGGCGATCCCGTCGACCACCTTCTTCGTCCACTGCTCTTCGATGCCGATCACGACGACGGCGGCGACGTTCGGGTTGGCGCCGGTACCGATCAGCGTGCGAAAGTGGAGGTCGAGGTCGGCGCCGAACTGAAGCCGGCCATACGGATGAGGAATCGCGAGCACACCCTTCACGTTGTGCGCAACGGCCTCGCACGCTGCGTTCGACAGGTCGTCGACCGGCAGCACGATGACGTGGTTGCGGACCCCGACGCGGCCGTTCTCGCGACGGTAGCCTTGAAACGAAGTTTGCATGCGGAAGACGCCTTCAGAAACGTTGGCGGATCACGGAGTCGCTCGCGAGGGTGCGGGCCGTTGAGCGTCGCCGTGGCGACGCTCCAGCGGGTTGCAGCCTCGCGTTGCAGCGAGTTCGTACAGAAAGAAATGCCAATCGAGCCTCACCACCGCTTGGTCTTGATGTTGTGGACGTGCGCATGCTCGCCGCGCCGGATCGGCTTCACCACTTTGCCGATATCGATGCCGTATTTGATCACCGTGTCGCCGACGGCCAGGTCCTTCAGCGCGACCTTGTGGCCGAGCGGAATATCCTGGACGCACGGAAGGGTGATCGTGCGATCCTCGTCGAGGATCAGGCCCGTGAGCGTCGCGCCGGCGGCGACACCTTCGACGACGACAACCGCCACCGAGTCGCGGGGATCGTGCAGCACGCAGTGAATCATCGGGAGCTCTGGCGAACGGCCCGTGCCAGGCGTGAACGCGCATGCGGGCCAGGTGTCAATCGTACCACCGATCGCGAGCTCGCCGCTCGCGCCACCAAATGCCGCAGCGAGCGCTAGAAGTCGAACGACGGCTGCCGCACCGGGGCGAAGCTCCGGCGATGCGCAGGACACGGGCCGTGCTTGGCGAGCGCTGCCAGGTGTTCCTTGGTGCTGTAGCCCTTGTTCTGCGCAAAGCCGTAGAGCGGATAGCGTGCGTCGAGCTCGACGAGCACCGCGTCGCGCGCGGTCTTCGCGAGAATGGACGCTGCCGCGATCGCCGCGACATCGCGATCGCCGCCGACGATCGCGCGCGTCGCGCACGGCAAGTGCGGGCAGCGGTTGCCGTCGATCCACGCCTCCTGCGGCGCGACGGCGAGGCCGGCGACCGCGCGCGCCATCGCCACCATGGTCGCGTGCAGGATGTTGAGCTCGTCGATTTCGGCAACCGCCGCCTCCGCGACGGCCCAGGCGAGTGCGCGTCCGCGAATCTCGGCGGCCAGCCGGTCGCGCATGGCTGGCGTCAGCAACTTCGAATCGCGCAGGCCGTCGACCGGTCGCTCAGGATCGAGGATCACGGCGGCGGCGAACACGGGCCCGGCCAGCGGCCCTCGGCCCGCTTCGTCGATACCCGCAATCAGGCGCAGCAGCATATCAGCGGACCACTCCGGCCGCACGCAGCTCGCCCGCGATCGCTTCCGCGGCGAGCCCGCCGGTATCGGCGGACAGCGATTGCGCGAAAGCCGCGAACTGGGCCTCGAGTCGCCGGCGCGTCACGGTGTCATCGTAGAGGTTCTGCGCCGCTTGCGCGAGATTCTCGACCGTGGCCTCGTCTTGCAGCAGTTCCGGGACGATGAAGCGTCCCGCCAGCACATTGGGAAGGCCGACATAAGGGATCAGAAGCCTCCGGCGGACGATGCCGGCGGTCATGGCGCTCAACCGGTAGAAGATCACGTGCGGGCAGCGGGCGAGCGCCGCTTCGAGCGTCGCCGTCCCCGAGGCGACGATCGCGACGTCCGCGGCGCGCAGCGCGTCGGTCGCGTGCCCGTAGAGCAGCGTGAGCGGAAGCTTGTCGTGGCCATTGCGATAGCGCGCGGCATCGAACTGGTCGCGCGTAGCTCGTGTCGCGAGGGGAACGAGAAATCGCGCGTCGGGCCGCGCCGCAAGCAGCGCCGCCGCCGTGTCCAGCAGGAGCTCGCCGTGCCGTTCAAGCTCGTTTGTGCGGCTGCCGGGCAGGAGCGCAAAAACCGGTTGCGCGATGCCGAGTTTCAGCTGCTCACGCGCTTCCCGCCGCGAGGCGAGCGTCGCGGCCTCCTGCGCGAGCGGATGTCCAACGAACGTGACCGGAACCCCTTCGGCCTCGTAGATCGGTGGCTCGAAAGGGTACAGTACCAGGACCCGATCCACCGAGCGGCCGATCTTCGCCACGCGACCGCGTCGCCAGGCCCACACCGCCGGGCTCACGAAATGCATGGTCCGCAGGCCACGGCGCTTGAGCTTGCGCTCGAGACCCAGATTGAAGTCGGGCGCGTCGACACCGACGAACAGCGGCACACGTTCGGCGACCATCCGCCGCGCAATGTCCCGCCGCAGGGCCAGGATCTCGGGAAGCCGGGCGACCACCTCGGTCACGCCTGTGACCGCCAGCGTCTCCAGCGGATGCCAGACCTCGCAACCCGCCGCCTCCATCTTCGGACCTGCGACCCCGACGAAACGCGCGTGCGGCAGCCGGGTGCGCACGGCCTCGATCAGCATCGCCGCGATCGCATCGCCGGACGCTTCGCCGGCGACGATTCCGATCGTGATGGCCCCGGAGGGAACGGGGGCGTCGCGCATAGACGCGTCAGCGGGCGATGCCGCGGCCGGGCACGGCGAGGAACTCCACCAGCGGCGCAAGCACGGGCGAGGTCGCCGCGGCTTCTGTCAGCGCCGCCTTGGCATCCTCGAGCGAGAGGCCCTCGCGGTAGAGCGTTTTGTAGGCGCGGCGGACCGCGACGATGTCGTCGTCGGAGAACCCGCGCCGGCGCAGCCCTTCGCTGTTGACGCCGTGCGGTGCCGCGGGATAGCCCCTGACCATGACATACGGCGGAAGGTCCTGTAACAAGATCGAGCCGCCGCCGACGAACGCGTGCGCGCCAATACGAACGAATTGATGTACCGCGGTGACCCCGCCGAGCACTGCGCAGTCACCTACGACCACGTGTCCCGCAAGTTGCGAACTGTTCGAGAATGTCGTGTTGTCGCCGATCAGACAGTCGTGGGCGATATGGACGTAGGCCAGCACCAGGTTGCCGTTGCCGATCGTCGTCGTCCCGCGATCCAGGGCTGTCCCAGCGTGGATCGACACGTACTCGCGGATCACGTTCCCGTCACCAATGACGGTCATGGTCGGCTCGCCGCCGTACTTGCGGTCCTGGGGGATCTCGCCGATCGAGCTGAACTGGAAGATCCGATTGCGCGCACCGATCGTCGTATGCCCCGTCACCACGGCGTGCGGGCCAATCACCGTGCCTGTGCCGACCCTGACGTGCGGACCCACGACCGAGAACGCGCCCACCTCGACGTCGGCAGCGAGCTCCGCCGCCGGATCGACCAGCGCGGCCGGATGGATCCGCGACATGTCAGCTGCCCTTCGCGGCGTCGGCGGGATTGCGTAGCGCCGCCATCAGCTCGGCTTCGGCGACGACTTCGCCGTCGACGAGCGCGCGCACCGCGTGCTTGCCCACGTCGCGCACCTGGCGAATCAGATCCGCTTCGAGTCGCAGCTGGTCTCCCGGCAGAACGCGTTTGCGGAAGCGCGCGCCGTCGATGGCCGCGAAGAACAGCAGCGTCCCGTCGCCCGGCATGCGACCGGCGGTTCGCCACGCGAGAATCGACGAGAGCTGCGCCAGCGCCTCGATGATCAGCACCCCCGGCATCACCGGAAACCCGGGGAAGTGCCCCTGGAAGAAGGGCTCGTTCATCGTGACGTTCTTGATGCCGCGGATCGAAGTACCCGGAATGAACGATGTGACGCGATCGAGCAGCAGCATCGGGTAGCGATGCGGCAGGTATCGCATGATCTCGAGGATGTCCATCCCGCCTTCGTCGGTCGCCGTCATGCGCCGTCCTCGCCTTTCCCGCGCTCGAGCGACTTTACACGCTCGACCAGCGAGCGCAGACGGCGGAGCTCCACCGCGACGTGCTTCCACTCGGTGTAAGGCAGCATGGGAAACACGCTGCTGTAGATCCCGGGCTCGTCGATTGTCTTCATCACGCCGGTGCCGGCGCCGATCACCGTGCCATCGGCAATTGACAAGTGCCCGGCGATCATCGCCGCGCCGCCGATTCGGCAGTTGCGGCCGATCCGCGTACTGCCCGAAATGCCGGTGCACCCGGCGATCGCCGTGTGTGCGCCAATCCGGCAGTTGTGGCCAATCTGGATCTGGTTGTCGAGCTTGACGTCGTCCTCGATCACCGTATCGTCGATCGCCCCGCGATCGACCGTCGTGTTGGCGCCGATCTCGACGTCTGCCCCGACGACGACCCGTCCGACCTGCGGGATCTTGAGCCAGCGTCCGCCCTCCTCGGCGACGCCGAAGCCGTCGGCGCCGATCACCGCGCCGCTATGGAGGATTGTGCGCGGTCCGATGACGCATTGGGCAGCGACGGTGACGCGGGCGTGCAGGAATGTATCGTCGCCGATCGACGCGTCATCACCGATCGCGCAGAGCGCGCCGATCCGGGCGCGCTCGCCGACGGTCGCGCCGGCGCCTACCACGGCGTTGGGGCCGATCGACGCCGACGCTGCGATCCGCGCGCCGGCGCCGACGACCGCGCTCGGGTGTACGCCCCCCTGCACCGGCTCGACCGGATACAGGATCGTCGCGACCTTGGCGAACGTCGCATAGGGATTGGCGGAAACCAGCCGCGGGAGCGCGGTGTGGGCCGCCGCCGCAGCGTCGACGATGACCGCCGCGGCGCGCGTGGACGCAAGCTGGCCGCGGTACTTCGGGTTGGCCAGGAATGCAATCGTGCCTGGGCCGCCGGACTCGAGCGTCGCGACACGCACGATATCGATCGCGCCGTCGCCGGCCAGGGTTGCGCCGGTACGCGCAGCAAGTTCGGACAGGAGCATGGAGGGAGCCCACGACCCGGAGGCGCGGCCAGCCTACTTGTCGGCGAGCGCCTTGATCACCTTGTCGGTGATGTCGATCCTCGGGCTCGCGTAGACGACCGGATCCTGGATGATCAGGTCGAACTTCTCGGCGTCGGCGATCTGCAGAATCACCTTGTTCGCGCGTTCCTGCACGCTCGAAAGTTCTTCGTTGCGGCGGAGGTTCAGGTCCTCGCGGAATTCGCGCTGCGAGCGCTGAAGGTCGCGCGACATGTTCGCGAGATCGCGCTCGCGGTTGCGCCTCTCGGCTTCGGCCATTGTGACGCCGTCCTTTTCGAGCAGAGCCTGCAGGTCGCGCACCTGCTTTGCCATCTTCTGGATCTCCGCGTCGCGCGCGGCGAACTCCTTCTCCAGCTTCTGCTGCGCGCGCTTCGCCGGCGCCGCGTCGCGGAACAGCCGTTCGGTGTTGACGAAGCCGATCTTGTAGTCGGCGGCCTGCGCCGTCGCCGCCGTCGCCGCGGCAAACGACGCGACCGCGCTGATTACGGCGAGGAGACTGCGGGCGGTGCGATTCACGGAATTCTCCACATGCGGCGGACCGCTAGAACACGGTACCAACCTGGAACTGGAAGTGCTGGATCTTGTCGCCTGGCTGATCGTTGAGCGGGACGCCGTAGCTGAATTTGAGCGGACCCACCGGCGAATTCCAGGCGAGGCCGACGCCCGCCGAGTAGCGGAACGATTCGTAGAGCGGCTCGATATTGCCGTTGACGTAGATCTGCCCCGCGTCGAAAAACACGCTGGCGCGCACCGATTTGTCGCCCTTGAGGATCGGGTAGAAGAGCTCGGCATTGCCGACGATCTTGCGCTTGCCGCCGGTTGCGTTGCCAAAAATGTCTTTCGGCCCCAGCGATGCCGTGTCATAGCCGCGCACTGAGCCGACGCCCCCCGCGTAGAACGCCTTGAAGAAAGGCAGCGGCTTGCCGCCGTACCCGTCGCCGTAGCCCACATCGCCGCGCAGCATCAAGACGAAGTCACTGTAGATCGGCCAGAAGTTCTGGACCAGGTAGTTGAGCTTGTAATAGGAAAGATCACCCGGAGGCAGGCCCCATTCGCCCAGCGCGCTCTGCAGCGTGCCCTTCGTAGGATAGATGATGTCGTCGCGGGTGTCACGCGACCAGCCCGCCGAGAGGATGAAGGCGTTCGTCGTCGGCCCGAACTGGCGCACGTAGTCGAAATAGATCGGCGGGCTGTTGTCGAACAGCGTCAGGTCCGTGTGCTCGTAGCGGAAGCCGAAGTTGATGGAGTCGGTCTCGCTGATCGGCACGCCGTACGCGACGGCCGCGCCGTAGGTCTTCGACGCGTATTGCGAGACCGCGAGCGACGTGGCATCGGTGGTCCGGTAGTAGCCCTCGAGCGTTCGGGAGATGCCGTCGACGGTCCAGTAGGGCTCGGTGAAGGCAAGCGAGACCGTCCGGTTGATCTTGCTCGTATTGACCGCCAGAGCCAGCGCGTTGCCGCTGCCGAAGATGTTCTGCTGCGATACCGACCCGGAAATCACGAGGCCATCCGCGCTCGAGTAGCCCACGCCCGCCTGCAGGCTGCCGGTCGCCTTCTCGGTGACGGTGACCTCGACGTCGGCCTGGTCGGTCGTGCCCGGCACCGGCGGCGTCTCGATGTTGACGTCGTCGAAGTAACCGAGCCGCTTGACCCGGACCTTCGAGCGATCGATTCGCGCGCCGTCATACCAGGCGCTCTCGAGTTGCCGTATCTCGCGCCGGATCACTTCGTCGCGGGTCCGTGCGTTGCCGGCGATGTTGATCTTGCGCACGTAGACGCGGCGCCCCGGGTCGATGTAGATCGTGAACGACGCCTCGTGCTTGTCGCGATCGATCTCCGGAACGATGTTGACGTTGGCGAACGCGTAACCCTCGGCGCCCAGTCGGTCGCTCATGCTCTTGGCCGTCGCCTGCAGCCTCTCGCGCGAGTAGATCTGGCCCGGCCGCACCGTGACGAGACGCTCGAGCTCGGCCTCGGCGACGGGCAGGTCGCCGGCGAGGCGGATGTCGGAGATGCGGAACGGCTCCCCTTCGGTGATGTTGACCGTGATGTAGATGTCTTCCTTGTCCGGCGTGATCGAGACCTGCGTCGATTCGATGTTGAACTCGAGATAGCCGCGGTTCTGGTAGAAGCTTCGCACCTGCTCGAGGTCGGCGCTCAATTTCTGCTTCGAGTACTGGTCGTTCTTCGTGTACCACGTCATCCAGCCCGGCGTTTGCAGCTGCATCTCGTCCAACAGCTGCTTCTCGGTGAACGCCTTGTTGCCGACGATGTTGATCCGCGCGATCTTCGCCGAGTCGCCCTCGACCACGTTGAAGTTGACGGCGACGCGGTTGCGCTCCTGCGGCGTCACGGTCGTCGTCACCTGCGCGGCATACCTGCCGCGCGTGATGTACTGCCGCTTCATCTCCTGCTCGGCGCGATCGAGTGCCGAGCGGTCGAAGATCTTCGCTTCGGAGAGCCCGATGTCCTTCAGCGCCTTCTTCAAAGTGTCGGTATCGAACTCCTTGTTGCCCGTGATGTCGACCTTGCTGATCGTCGGACGCTCCTGGACGACCACGAGCAGAACGCCGTTGTCCGCCTCGAGGCGCACGTCGCGAAAGAAACCTGTAGCGAACAGCGCCTTCACCGCGTCGGCGGCCTTCGCATCGTCGACGCGCTCACCGACTTTGATCGGCAGATACGAGAAGACGGTGCCCGCCTCGGTCCGCTGCACGCCTTCGACGCGGATGTCCTTGACGATGAAGGGCTCGAACGCTTGCGCCGGCGGCGGAACCAGCCCGGCAAACAGTGCGACGATGAGTGGGGGAAGGATGCGGAGGCGCCCGGCGCGGCGCGCTGCGCCCTCAGAACAAACGGGTGAGGTCATTGAAAAGTGCCAGCGCCATCAATACCGCCAGCACCGCCATGCCGATGCGCTGGCCGACCTCGAAGGCGCGATCGGAAACGGGACTGCCCTTCAGCAATTCGGCGAAATAATACAGCAAATGCCCCCCATCCAGAAGCGGAATGGGCAACAGATTCAGCACGCCGAGACTGATGCTGATGAGCGCGAGATAGCCGATGAAAACGAGCGCGCCCGCCTGCGCCGACTGTCCCGCGAAGTCGGCGAGTGTGAGCGGCCCGCTGATGTTCTTGAGTGATGCGTCGCCGGTGACGACGCGGCCCAGCATCTTGAGCGTGAACGCCGAGAGCTCCCACGTCTTGCGCGCTCCCTGCTCGAGCGCCTCGAGGACGCCGTAGCGGACCGTTAGCGCGAGACGTGCCGCGCTCGCCGGATCGACCTTGAGGCGCACGCCAGCGACGCCGACGGTATGTCCTCCCTGCTCGACGGCGTCAGTGGTGAGCGTTGCATCGAACTCGCCGCCGTCCCGCGCGATCCGGAACGTGACCGGAGTTCCGGGTTTCGCGTTGGTGCGATTCGCTGCCTCGGCGGGCGATTTCACGGGAACGCCGTCGATCGCGACGATGCGGTCGCCCGCCTTGAGTCCCGCGCGATCGGCAGGCTTGCCTGCGATGACCTGATCGATGACGGGAGCGCCGAGATCGGCGGTGAGGCCCAGGACGGGCATGAAGTTGCCTTCCCAGTCGGCGGCGCCGAGCGCAGGCAGCGGCACCGTGCGCGTCGCAGTCGAGCCGTCGGGCCGCTCGACGGTCAGCGTCGCTTCCGCGCGCCCCGACAGCCGCAGCAGTCGCCAGCGCAGGTCCTGCCAGCTCTTGACCGGCGCATCGTCGACTGCTGTCACGAGGTCGCCATCGCGGACGCCCGCCTCCGCCGCCGGCGTGCCCTCCGCGGGCGCGGCAAGGAGCGCGCGCTGGCCGGGAATGCCGGCAACGAATGTCGCGGCGAAGAGCAGCACGGCGAGCACGAGGTTCGCGATCGGTCCTGCGGCGACGATCGCGATGCGCCGGCCGACGCTCTGCCGGTTGAAAGCGCGTGGAAGGTCCTCGGGAGCCACGTCACCTTCGCGCTCGTCGGCCATCTTCACATAGCCGCCGAGCGGAATCGCCGACAACGCCCATTCCGTGCGGTCGGGTCCGAAGCGCCGCGACCAGATGACGCGCCCGAAGCCCACCGAGAACCGGAGCACCTTGACGCCGAGCGCGCGCGCGACCCAGAAATGGCCGAGCTCGTGGAACACGACAAGCACGCCCAACACGACCAGGAAGGCCAGAAGCTTCTGCAGAATGTCCATCAGGAAACGGGAGCCGGGATCGATACGGGGAGCGACAGCCAGTTCCGCGCGACCGCGCGCGCTTCGGCGTCGGCCGCGAGCGCATCATCCAGCGAGACCACGGAGCGGGCCGGCAGTCGGGCGAGCGCTTCGGCGCAGGCGGGCGCGATGTCGGTGTAGCGCGCCCGGCCGTCGAGGAATGCCGCGACGGCCACTTCGTTCGCCGCGTTCAGCACTGCGGGCGCAGTCCCCCCGACCGCGAGCGCGTCGTAAGCGAGGCGGAGGCACGGGAAGCGCGTGTAATCCGGCGTCTCGAACGTGAGCGCGCCGTGGCGCGCGAGGTCGAGGGGCCGCACGCCGGCGTCGACACGTTCCGGAAACGCGAGCGCGTGGGCGATCGGGGTACGCATGTCGGGATGGCCAAGCTGGGCGAGCACGCTACCGTCAACGTACTCGACCAGTGAATGGATGACGCTCTCCGGATGGATCACGACCTCGATCACTTCGCGGGGTGCGCAAAACAGCCAGTGCGCCTCGATCACCTCGAGGCCCTTGTTCATCATCGTCGCCGAGTCGACGCTGATCTTTCGCCCCATGACCCAGTTCGGGTGCGCGCATGCCTCGTCCGGCGTGACCTGCGCGAGCTCGGAAATCGGCCGCGTGCGGAAGGGCCCCCCCGATCCCGTAAGGAGAATACGGCGAACGCCCGCGACGGCCGGATCGCGCGCCCGGCCCGGCGGCAGGCACTGGAAGATCGCGTTGTGCTCACTGTCGATCGGCAGGAGGGTTGCCCCACCTTCGGCCACCGCCGCCATGAACGACGCGCCGCCCATGACGAGGGCTTCCTTGTTGGCAAGCAGGATCCGCTTGCCGGCACGGGCTGCCGCGAGCGTCGGCGCGAGCCCCGCCGCGCCCACGATGGCCGCCAGCACCGTATCCGCCTCGGCCAGCGCGGCAACGGCACAAAGTCCGGCCTCGCCCACGACGACTTCGGTAGGCAGTCCGGAATCGCGAAGCACGCGCTCGAGCGCGAGCGCCGCATCGGGATCGCGCATTGCGGCGACGCGCGGCCGATGCCGGCGGCAGAGAGTCGCCAGCTTGTCCACATCGCGGTTCGCAGCGAGCCCGACGACCTCGAAGCGCTCCGGATGGCGCGCGATCACGTCGAGCGTCGACGCCCCAATGGAGCCCGTCGCGCCGAGCAGGCTCACCCGATGCGTCTTCATGCGAGGAAGTACTCGGCGAGCAGCGCTGCGGCCGGCATCGCCGACAGCAGCGCATCGATGCGATCGAGAACACCGCCGTGCCCGGGCAGCAAATGACCGCTGTCCTTCACACCTGCATGGCGCTTCAGCAATGATTCCACGAGATCGCCTTCGATCGAGAGAATCGCGATCGCCAGCGCAAGCGCGACCCAGGCAGCGGCGGCAGCGATGGAGAAGCTGCCCGCATAGCCGGCACGTGCCGCAAGCGGAACCAGCGCGAGCGCGTAGACGGCGACTGCAGCGAGCCCGCCATAAGCACCTTCCCAAGTCTTGCCGGGACTGATCGCGGGCGCGAGCTTGCGCCGGCCGAGCGCACGCCCGGCGAAATAGGCCGCCGTATCAGCGACCCAAACGATGGCGAGCGCGGCGAGCACGAGCCACGGCGAGCGTGCCTGCAGCTGGACGACGGCGGCCCATGCGCCGATGAGCACGACGAGTCCGATCGCGCACAGCCCAAGCCCCGACGCCGGCCGCGCGTTTGCTCGCAGCCACCCAGGCGCTACGGCAAGCCAGAACGCGAGTGCGCTGCCGCACATGGCGAACAGGACGGCGGATGGCCAGCCGCGGGCGCCGAATTCGGCAGCAGGAACGGCGACGAGAAGCGCGCCGCTTGCAACGACCACGGCGGCGAACAGCGCGGCGCGCCGGGTGTCGCAGCCGGCGAGGCGCGCCCACTCGACGGCGCCGATCGCGACAAAGACAAGGGCGACGACGGCCCAGCCCAGGGGCGGCAGCGCGAACAGCGCCGCCAGCACGAGCGGGATCAGGACGAGCGCGGTGGCGATTCGCGTCGACAGCATCGCGCTCGCTGCCAGGACACCGCGGGGCGCCGCAGCCGGCGTCACACGCCCTGCGCCGCAGCCACCTGCTCGCTCGTCCGGCCGAAGCGCCGCTCGCGCTGCGAATACCATGCGATCGCGGCGTCGAGCGCCGCGGCGTCGAAGTCGGGCCACAGCAGCGGCGTGAAATAGAGTTCGGTGTAGGCGAGCTGCCAGAGCAGGAAGTTCGACACGCGCTGCTCGCCGCCCGTCCGGATGAAAAGGTCCGGCTCCGGTGCGTAGGACATCGCGAGGAACGGCTCGATCGCCTCCGGCGTGAACGTGCCGTTGCCGATGGCGTCGGGATGCGCGGTGAAATACCGGCGCGCTGCCTGCGCGACGTCCCAGCGTCCGCCATAATTCGCTGCGATCGTCAGCGTGAGGCGCGCGTTGTCCGCGGTCAGCGCCTCCCCTTCCGCGATCAGCTCGCGAATGCGACGGTCGAACGGAGTCAGATCGCCGACGACCTTGAACCGGATGCCGTTCTCGTCGAGCTTCACGACCTCCTGCTCGAGCGCGCGCACGAACAGGTCCATCAGTATCGAGACCTCTTCCTCGGGACGGCGCCAGTTCTCGCTCGAGAACGCGAACAGCGTGAGATAGCCCACCCCGCGCTCGACGCAGGCGCGGACGATCCCCCGCACCGCTTCGCCGCCGCGGCGATGGCCGGCGACGCGCGGCAGCCGGCGGCGCCGCGCCCAGCGGCCGTTGCCATCCATGATGATCGCCACATGCCGCGGCACAGCGTCGGTCAACGGTACTTCTTTTGTAGAGGACGTGAACACAGTGTGGATGGACCCGGTGCTGCCTGCGCCGCGTTCGCGACGGCAGCCCCGAAGGTCAAACGGCCATTAGGTCCGTTTCCTTCGCCGCGAGCACCTTGTCGATCTCGGCGATGAAACGGTCGGTGAGCTTCTGCACGTCGCTCTGCGCGTGGCGCTCGTCGTCCTCCGCGACCGCGTGGTCCTTGAGCAGTTTTTTCAGATGCTCGTTCGCGTCGCGGCGGACATTGCGCACCGCGATGCGCGCATTCTCGGCTTCGTGCCGGACGACCTTGATCAGGTCGCGGCGACGCTCCTCGGTCAGCGCGGGCATCGGGACGCGGATCACGTCGCCGCTCGTCGCGGGGTTGAGGCCGAGGTCGGAATCGCGGATCGCCTTCTCGATCACCGGCACCATCTTCTTCTCCCACGGTTGCACCGCGATGGTCCGCGCGTCGGCGAGCGTGACGTTCGCGCACTGGTTGATCGGCATCGGCGCGCCGTAGTAATCGACCTGGATGTGGTCGAGCAGGCCCGTGTGCGCCCGACCCGTGCGCACCTTGGTCAAGTCGTGCTTGAGCGTCTCGACCGTCTTTGCCATCTTCTGCTCGGCGGTCTTCTTGATGTCGGCGATCATGTCAGCTCCCTGCGTTGCGGCGCCTCGCGCCGGCTCTCAGCAATGCACGAGCGTCCCCTCGTCGCTGCCCTGGACGACGCGCTTCAATGCGCCGGGGACGGAGATCGAGAACACCTTGAGCAGCATGTTCTGGTCGCGGCAGAGCGCGAGCGCGGTCGCGTCCATCACCCTCAGGTTTTTGATGATCGCTTCATCGAACGTGAGCTCGGTGTAACGCTTGGCGGCGGGATCCTTCTTCGGGTCGGCGGTGTAGACGCCGTCGACCTTGGTCGCCTTGAGCACGATATCGACGCCCATTTCGCGGCCGCGCAGCGCGGCGGCGGTGTCGGTCGTGAAGAACGGGTTGCCGGTGCCGGCCGCGAAGATCACGACCTTGCGCTCCTCGAGGTAGCGCAGCGCCTTGCCGCGGATATACGGCTCGGCGACCTGGTCCGTGCGCAGTGCCGACTGCACGCGCGACTCCACGCCGGCGCGTCGCAGCGCATCCTGCAGTGCGAGGGCGTTCATGAGCGTCGCGAGCATCCCCATGTAGTCGGCCGTCGCGCGGTCCATGCCGGCGGCGCCAGGCGCGACGCCGCGGAATATGTTGCCCCCGCCGATGACGATCGCGACCTCGACGCCCAGTCGGGTGACCTCGGCGATCTCGGCGACGATCCGGTCGATCACTTCGCGGTTGATCCCGTACGCGTCGGCGCCCATCAGCGCCTCGCCGGACAGCTTGAGCAGGACGCGCTTGTACGCAGGCGCACTCAACGGCGCCGGGGCGGCGGCGACGGTGGCGATCGGCGCGACGGCAGCGGGCGAATTCATGCGAGCGCTCCTCGATTCAGCTTCTAGTGCAAAGAAGGGGTCGACCGGCGCGCGCAGCGCTTGCTGTCAGACCCCTGTCCCATCAGAAGTTTTCCTAGGCCTTCGCCATCGCCGCGACCTCGGCCGCGAAATCGTCCTTCTTCTTCTCGAGCCCTTCGCCGACGACGTACAGATCGAAGCCGTGCACCGTCGCGCCTTGCGCCTTCAGGAGATCGCCGACGGTCTGCTTGCCATCGCCCTTCACGAAGGGCTGGCCCTGCAGCGTCACTTCGGCGATGAACTTGGCCACCCCACCCTCGACCATTTTCTCGACGATGTTCGCGGGCTTGCCGGACTCGGCGGCCTGCGCCGTCTTGATCTTGCGCTCGTGCTCGATCACATCCGCGGGCACGCCGTCGCGCGCGACCGCCATCGGCTTCGACGCCGCGATGTGCATCGCGAGGTCCTTGCCGAGCGGAGCCGCGCCGCCTTCGACGTCGACCAGCACCCCGATCTTCATGCCGTGGACGTACGAGGCGAGCTTGCCCTGCGCCTCGCGGCGAACGAACCGGCGGACCGTCATGTTCTCGCCGATCTTCTGGACGAGCGCGACGCGCCGGTCCTCGATTGTCTCGCCCGAGGCGAGCTTCTGCGCCGACAGCGCCGCAATGTCGGCGGGCGCATGCTGCGCAGCGAGTTGCGCGATTTCCGCGGCGAACGCGCGGAACTCGTCGTTCTTCGCAACGAAATCGGTTTCGCAGTTGACTTCGACAAGCGCGCCGACCTTCGCGTCGGGCGCGACGAAGAGCCCGATCACGCCCTCGGCGGCGATCCGCCCCGCCGCCTTGCTCGCCTTGGCGCCGCTCTTGACGCGCAGCAGATCCTCGGCCTTCGCCATGTCGCCCCCGCACTCGGCCAGCGCCTTCTTGCATTCCATCATGCCCAGCCCGGTGCGCTGGCGCAGGTCCATCACCATGCTTGCGGAGATTTCCGCCATGTCGTACCTCGTGTTTCGTTGTCCTCGGAGCCCTCGTCCTCGCCGCAGGTTCGCCTTGTCCGGCCCGCATTTTCGCGCCGGGTCGCGCACTTCAAAAAAAGGGGGCCGGCGCCCCCTTTCCCCGAAGTCGCGTCAGGCCGCGGGCTCGGACACCTCGACGAACTCGTCGCCCGCCTGCACGATCTCCTGGATCACGAGGCTCTTGCCTTCGAGCACGGCATCGGCGGCACCGCGCGCATAGAGGCGGATCGCCCGGCTCGAGTCGTCATTGCCGGGAATCACGTGCGCGATGCCCAGCGGCGAATGGTTGGTGTCGACGACGGCAACGATGGGGATGCCGAGCTTCATCGCTTCCGACACCGCGATCTTGTGGTAGCCGACGTCGATCACGAACAGCGTGTCCGGCAAGCCGCCCATGTCCTTGATGCCGCCCAGGCTCTTGTTGAGCTTGTCCATCTCGCGCTGGAGCGTCAACGCCTCGCGCTTGTTCATCTTCTCGAACGTGCCGTCGTCGCGCATCGCCTCGAGGTCCTTCAACCGCTTGACCGACGCCTTGACCGTCTTGAAGTTCGTGAGCATCCCGCCGAGCCAGCGGGAGTCGACGTAGGGCATGCCGCAGCGCCGCGCTTCCTCGGCGACGATGTCGCGGGCCTGGCGCTTGGTGCCGACGAACAGGATCGTGCCCTTGTTCGAGGCGAGCTGGCGGATGAACTTCATCGCCTCCTGGTAGAGCTGCATCGTCTTTTCCAGGTTGACGATGTGAATCTTGTTGCGGTGGCCGAAGATGTACTCGGCCATCTTCGGGTTCCAGTACCGCGTCTGGTGACCGAAGTGGACCCCGGCCTCCAGCATCTGGCGCATCGTGACGGACATCAATGACTCCTGACAGGGTTGGACCACGACCCGCATATCGGCTCGAGCGGCCGGCGGTTTGCACCGGAACGGCCGTTCGGGCACCCTGAGGTGCGCGGGTCTGCGAATTTGCCCGGCTTCCCGCCACCCCGGGACCCGGGGTTGAAAAACGGAAGGCCAAGCGGCAGATCAAGCTAACATTCAATTTTAGCACGGATTTTTGCTCTGGGCGAGGCAGCGGCGCCCCGAGCGCCCCACCATCATGGTCCCCTCCGATACGGCGGAACGCCCCCTTCCCGAGGCCCTCGAGGCCGCCCGGGATGCCGCCGTCGTCTGCGATCTGTCGCCCCTCGCGGTCCTGGCGATCTCGGGTGCCGACGCCGACACTTTCCTCCAGGGCCAGCTGTCCTGCGATGTGGAGACGTTGCCCCCTGCCGAGGCGCGCTATGCGAGCTTCAACTCGCCCAAGGGACGGATGCTGGCCAACCTCGTGCTCTGGCGCGAAGGGGCCGGCTTCCGCGCGCTGGTCGCAGACGACATCGCCGTCTCGACGCGGAAGCGGCTCGCGATGTACGTGCTCCGCTCGAAAGTCGCGCTCGAGGACGCGTCGGCCGCGACACCGCGGTTCGGCCTCGGCGGACCGCGTGCCGCCGATGTCTTGCGCGACGCATGGGGTGTACGCGCGGCGCCCATGACCGTCGTGCGAACGGACCGCGGAGCCGTCGTCGCGCTGCCCGGGCCACGCTACGTGCTGCTCGCCGACGCGGCAGGCCTCGCGCCGATCCTGCGCACAGCCGTCCGCGCGCCCTACGCCGTCTGGCAATGGCTCACCGTGCGGGCAGGCGTGCCGGTCGTGACCGCGCCGCTGTCGGACCAGCTGATCGCCCAAGCCGCCAACTTGGATCTGCTGGGCGGCCTCGACTTCCGAAAGGGGTGCTACACCGGCCAGGAGATCATCGCTCGCACCCAGCATCTGGGACGCCTCAAGGAACGGCTCCGGGCCTTCCACGTCGCCGGCGATCCCCCTCTTGCGGGCGCGCGCGTCTTCGGTCCCCCGTTCGGCGATCAGCCGTGCGGTGTCGTCGTCAACGCCGCGCCGGCACCGGGGGGCGGGAGCGATCTCCTAGCCGTGGTCCAGCTTGCCGCGACCGACGCAGGTCAGTTGCACCTGGACACGCCGGACGGAGCAGCGCTCACGGCGCTGCCGCTGCCGTACGCGATTCCGGCGCCCCCGGCCCCGCGCGGCCGAGTCGGCGCCCCGAGCTGAAAACGCGCGATGTGCCTCGCGCTGCTCGCGCAGGACGCGCATCCGCGATTCGCCGTCGTCATCGCCGCCAATCGCGATGAGCATCACGCGCGACCCGCGGCGCCTGCGGGCTGGTGGGACGAAGGCGTCCTCGCCGGCCGCGATCTCGAAGCCGGCGGCACGTGGCTCGGTGTCACCCGCGCGGGTCGCTGGGCGCTCATCACCAATGTCCGCGAGCCCGATCGACGCAATCCGGGCGCGCCGTCGCGCGGCGCGCTCGTCACGCGCGCGCTCGTCGAGACAGCGACTCCGCTCGCGTGCATCGGCGCGATCGTCGGCGATGCGCAGGCCTACAACGGCTTCAACCTTCTGGTCGGCGATACGACGTCGGCGGCGTGGGGCTCCAACCGGGCGCCGGCCGCGCGGGCATTGACGCCGGGCGTCCATGGGATCTCGAACGCGATCCTCGACGCGCCGTGGCCCAAGGTCGCGCGAACGAAAGCCGCGCTCGACGCGTGGTGCGCCCGCGATGCCGATGACGTCGATGCACTGTTCGCGGTGCTCGCCGACCGGACGCGTACGCCGGATGCGGAGCTGCCAAGGACGGGCGTCTCGCTCGAGTGGGAGCGGCGCCTGTCCTCGCCGTTCATCGTCGGCGAAGACGTGGGTTACGGCACGCGCTCCTCGACCATCGTCACGATCGGCCACGACGGCGACGCGCACTTTGTCGAGCGCACATTCGACTCTGCAGGTCGATCGATCGGCGAGAAAAGCTTCGGCTTCGCGCTCGCCCGGCGCCGATCGCCTCAGCGCGCGTAATCGCTGAACGCGATTCGGCCCCGTCCGCCCTTCACTTCGAGCGTGCAGCGCCCGCCGACCGGCAGCGTCAGCTTCTCGGGAACGTGCCCGAAGGGCAGGCCCGTGTAGATGCGTGCGTTGAAGCGGGATCGCGCGTGCGCGACCATCGTCGCCGCGTCGTAGCCGTTGTCGTTGTCGGTGAGCGTGTAGCCGTTGAACGTGCCGAGGAGCACTGCGCGCTGGCGCGCGAGCACGCCGGCGAGATGGAGCTGGTAGAGCATCCGCTCGACGCGATACGGATGCTCGCCCACGTCTTCGAGGAACAGGACGCCGCCGTCCACGCGCGGGAAGTGCACGGTTCCGACGAGGTGCGCAACCATCGCGAGGTTGCCGCCCCAGAGCGTCCCTTCGCCCGCGAAGTCGGGACCGTCGAGCGCGCATTCGACCTCGCAGCGGTCGCTGCCCAGGAGCTGCCAGCAGTGCTCGAGCGTGAACGCCGAGGGCGTCTCGGCGCCGAAGTCGTACGCCGCCATCGGCCCGGAGAACGTTTTCATGCCGGCGTGGGCGAGCGCCGCGAGCTGGAACGCGGTGAAGTCGCTATGGCCCATCCACCGCTTGCGCGCAGCCGCAAGCGCTCGGAAGTCGAGCCGGTCGAGAAGCCGCGACCACCCGTAGCCGCCACGGACGGTGATCGCGAGCTCGACCTCGGGATCCGTCGCCATCCGATTGACGGCGGCGAGGCGCTCGTCGTCGGGCGCCGAAAAGCGCTGCCAGCGCGCCGTGCACGTCGGATCCACCACGACGCGATGGCCTTGTGCACGCAGCCGCGTCGTGGCGCGCTCGATCGCGGCCGGCTCGGTCGCAAAGCCGGCCGGGGCGTAGAGGCCGATGCCGTAGGTGCGCTCTGTCACGTCCGTCGGCTCGCACGGCGCGCCGCGAAGAAGTCCGCGAGGAGCTTACCGCATTCGTCGGCGAGCACGCCGCCCACCGCGGTAGCGTGGTGGTTGAGGCGTGGGTCCGCGAAGAGATCGACCACCGAACCGCAAGCGCCCGTTTTGGGGTCACGCGCACCGAACACGAGGCGCGCGATTCGCGCGTGGAGGATCGCGCCCGCGCACATCGCGCACGGCTCGATCGTCACGTAGAGCGAGCATCCAGGAAGCCTGTAGTTACCCGCCGCCTGCCCGGCCTGGCGCAACGCGGTGATCTCGGCGTGCGCGGTCGGATCACTGGCCGCGATCGGCGCATTGCCGCCTCGGCCGACGACAACACCCGCGCGGACCACGACCGCACCCACCGGCACTTCACCGCGCTCGCGCGCAGCGCGCGCGAGGATGAGCGCCTGCGCCATGAAGGCCTCGTCCTGCGTCGTCATGGCCCGCTCCCACCACACGGCTTGTAGAAGAACGTGCACGATGCGGGCGTGCCGTCGGGGTCGCACGCGTAGTCGGGGACTGTGCCGAATGCATGCCAGCCGAGACGCTGGTAGAGCCGTTCCGCGACGCTGTCGCCGCGGGTGTCGAGCAGCAGCGAGCGGTGGCCCCGGCGCACAGCGAGCGCCTCGACCTCGCGCATGAGGGCGCCGCCAATGCCCGCCTCGCGCGCCGAGCGGAGCACGACGAGCTTCTGCACCTCTGCGCGGTGACGGCCGTTGGGACGTGCGCACGGTGTCAGCTGAACGGTGCCGACGATACGGCCCGCGCGCTCGCAGACGAGCACAGCGCTGCGGCCGCCCTCGACCGCCGCTGCGACCTCGTCCCAATGCTGGTCGTATTCGACCGGAGCATGCGGGAGAACGAAGCCGACCGACGCGCCGCCCGCGACCGCGTCGGCGAGGAGAGCGACCAACTCGCCGTGACGCGCGCGAAGCTCCGCCGCCGCTGCCACGTGGACGGCGTCGTCAGCCACGAGATTCCGGCTTGCGGCTCTGCCAGCGCGCCTTGCGCTCCGCCCGTCGCGCCATGTCCTGCTCGCGCGCGTCCCTGACGAGCGACGTGACGTCGTGGCCCGCAAGCTCGCGCATCGCGCTCGCGATCTCCTCCCGCGGCGCACCCAGGACATAGGCGCGGCCGTAGCCGTCGCGCACCAGGACGCCGTTGTCCACGAGCCAGCGCCGAAGCTCGACGTGATCGGTGGAAAGCATCGCGCCGGCGCCGGCAAGCCATGCCCGGAGCCGCTCGTTCACGTCGCGCTCGCTGTAGGTTTCGCCCGGCGCGAAGGCGCACCCCGCGCATCCCAGGAGAAGCGCAAAGTCGCCGGGGTTCGTCGAGGCCATCACGCCGAGCGACACATGCTGGCGCGGTGCCAGCGTTTTGATTCGATCGAGAGGGTTCATGAGAGCAATTCTAAGGCCAAGGCAAACGAAACAGGGCAATGATCTCGGCCCACGCTATCGAAGCGAAGGAGCGAAGAGTGCGATCGTCCTACGTGACCACGTGCCAAGCCCCGACAGCAATAACACGACAGCTGGAATATCCTCCCCCGTCGTTTAAGTGCGTTCGGGAGAATTGGGAAATGATCAGATTGGATTTTTCTGTCGAGCTCGAATACGGGGTCGTGCAGCCGACCAGTTTCGATTTCATTATCCATGCTGCGCATACCCCGCAGCAACAGGTGTTGCGTGAACGCCTGGACATCTCTCCCGCCGTCGCGGCAACCGTTGAGACGTCGCCCCTACTCGACAATCGGCACGCGCGTCTGCACCTCGAGGCCGGGCCGTTGAGAATACGATACTCGGCAGTAGTCGACATCGATCACTACTTTGCGCAGCCGGATGACCTGCGCGAACTCCCCATTGCAGAAACGCCGCTGGAGGTCATGCAATATCTGCGTCCCAGCCGTTACTGCGCTTCCGACCGCTTCTATCAGATCGCGATGCAGGAATTCGGCGGCTTGACGCCAGGCTACGAGCGGGTGCAAGCAATAGCCCGTTGGGTGCGCGATCGCACACGCTTCCAGCCTGGCATCACAACCTCCTTCCATTGCGCCACCGATACTTACACCGACCGAGTCGGCGTATGCCGCGATTTTGCGCATCTGATGATTGCCGTGTGCCGTGCCCTCAACATTCCCGCGCGGTATGCGACCAGCATCGATTACGGCGCGGACCCGGCGTTGGGGCCCATGGATTTTCATGCGTATGTCGAGGTCTACCTGTCGGGCCGCTGGTACATTTTCGATCCAACCGGAATTGCGCTGACGACGGGATTGGTGCGGATAGCGACGGGCCGCGACGCGAGTGATGTCGCGTTCGCCACGATCTTCGGGGCGGTCAACTGGTCTATGCCTCGGATTACGATGGTTGCCCTGGACGATGAAACCGGCGGCATTGTGTTGCCGGCTCCTAGCAATTTGGCGCTCTCCACGAGCGAGCCGTCCCATATCGCGCTTCGGCCCCCCGAACGCAGGCTCCGCCTCGCGGCAACCCATCTAACGATGCACGGGTAAAGGGACGAGGGCCGCGCGGGCTAATGTTGCTCTGCCAAGGCAGCCCAAACAACCCTTCCACCACCGTCCGCCGCATCCGCAGGCATCGGCCCAGCGGCCGTCGCCCGGCTCGGTCAACGCGGGCTGCGCCCCATAGTCCCGGAAGGACTCGCAGTCATTCCCACTCGATCGTCGCCGGCGGCTTCGACGAGATGTCGAGCGTGACGCGGTTGATCCCTCGGACTTCGTTGATGATCCGGTTCGACACCCTGGCCAAGAGCTCGTGCGGCAGCGGCGCGGCGTGCGCCGTCATGAAGTCGGTGGTTTGCACGGCGCGCAGCGCCACCACGTGCTCGTACGTGCGTCCGTCGCCCATGACGCCGACCGAGCGCACCGGCAGGAACACGGCGAACGCCTGTGCCGTCAGCTCGTACCAGCTCTTGCCGCTCGCGTCCCGGGTCTGCCGCAACTCGTCGATGAAGATCGCATCGGCGCGGCGAAGGAGCGCGGCATGCTCGCGGGTGACGGCGCCCAGGATGCGCACGCCCAGTCCGGGACCCGGGAACGGGTGCCGATAGACCATCTCGCGCGGCAGCCCCAGCGCGAGCCCGAGCGCCCGCACCTCGTCCTTGAAGAGCTCGCGCAACGGCTCGAGCAGCTTGAGATGCAGCGTGTCCGGCAGGCCGCCGACGTTGTGATGCGACTTGATCGTGTGCGCTTTGTTCGTCTTCGCTCCGGCCGATTCGATCACGTCGGGATAGATCGTGCCCTGGGCCAGCCACTTCACCTTCGGCAGCTTCGCCGCTTCGCGCTGGAACACGTCGACGAAGAGCTTGCCGATGATCCGGCGCTTCCGCTCGGGATCGTCGACGCCCTTGAGCGCCGCGTACATCTCGTCGGACGCATCGATGTGGACGACGCGCACCCCCAGATTGCGGGCGAACGTGTCCATCACCTGCTCGGCCTCGTTCTGCCGCAGGAGTCCGTGATCGACGAAAACGCAGGTCAGCTGCGCGCCGATCGCCTTGTGGATCAGCGCGGCTGCGACCGACGAATCGACGCCGCCCGAGAGCCCGAGAATCACCTCGTCGGCGCCGACCTGCGCACGGATCTGGGCGATCGCCTCGCCCTCGTAATCGGCCATGTTCCAGTCGTAGCCGCAGCCGCAGATGTCGTGCGCGAAGCGGGCGAGGATCGCGGCGCCCTGCTTCGTGTGCGTGACCTCGGGGTGGAATTGCACGCCATAGAAGCGACGCGCCTCGTCCGCCATCGCGGCGATCGCGCAGGCGGAAGAGGAGCCGGCGAGCACGAACCCCGGCGGCAGCGCGGTGACCTTGTCGCCATGGCTCATCCAGACATCGAGGAGCCCGTGACCCTCTGAGTTCGCCCGGTCCTGGAGATCGCGCAGCAGGCCCGTGTGTCCGCGTGCACGGACCTCCGCGTAGCCGAATTCCCGCACCGATCCCGGCTCGACCGCGCCACCCAGCTGCGCCGCCATCATCTGCATTCCGTAACAGATGCCGAGCACGGGCACTCCCAGCGTCCAGACGACATCGGGCGCCCGCGGTGTGTCGCCTTCGGTGACGCTCTCCGGACCGCCCGAGAGCACGATCCCCTTCGGCGCGAACGCCCGGATGAAATCCGCGTCGACGTCGAACGGATGAATTTCGCAGTAGACGCTGGTCTCGCGCAAGCGACGCGCGATCAGCTGCGTGTACTGCGCGCCGAAGTCGAGGATCAGGATCTTCGAATGCGTGGATGGCGCCATGCCTCGCGTTGCCTTGAAATCAAGAGGCCGGCTCGCGCCGGCCCCGTGGTGGAGCGCGTCACTCGACGCGGTAGTTGGGGGCTTCCTTCACGATCTGCACGTCGTGGACATGCGACTCGCGGATCCCGGCGGACGTGATTTCCACGAACTCGGCGCGCGAGCCCAGCTCGGCGATCGTCTCGCATCCGCAGTAGCCCATCGCGGCGCGCACGCCACCCATCAGCTGGTGAATCACGTTGACGAGCGGTCCCTTGAACGGCACACGTCCTTCGATGCCCTCCGGCACGAGCTTCTCGGCGTCGCCCTCGGCCTCGAGCTCCTGGAAGTAGCGATCCGAGCTGCCCTGTTGCATGGCGCCGAGCGATCCCATGCCGCGATAGCTCTTGTAGGAGCGGCCCTGGAAGAGCTCGATGTCGCCCGGCGATTCCTCGGTACCCGCGAACAGGCTTCCGAGCATGACGGCGGACGCGCCGGCGGCGAGCGCCTTCGCGATATCGCCCGAGTAGCGGATGCCGCCGTCGGCCACGACCGGGATGCCGAGCTTGCCCACGCCTTCGATCGCGTTCTGGAGCGCCGAGATCTGCGGCACCCCCACCCCGGCAACGATCCGCGTCGTGCAGATCGAGCCCGGACCGATGCCCACTTTGACGCCGTCGACACCGTGATCGACGAGGGCCTTGGCACCCGCGGCAGTCGCCACGTTGCCACCGATCACCTGGACCTGCGGATAGCGGTGCTTCACCCACTTCACGCGGTCGAGCACCCCCTGCGAATGGCCATGCGCCGTGTCGACGACGATGACGTCGACGCCGGAAGCCACCAGCGCTTCGACGCGCTCCTCATTGTCGGCCGCTACACCGATCGCCGCGCCCACGCGCAGCCGGCCGTGCTCGTCCTTGCACGCGAGCGGATGCTCGGTCGACTTCAGGATGTCCTTGACCGTCACGAGTCCCTTGAGCTCGCCCTCGCGATTCACGACGAGCACCCGCTCGAGGCGGTGCCGGTGCATGAGCTCCTTCGCCCGCTCCAGATCGGCGCCTTCGGGCACGGTGACGAGCTTGTCGCCCCGGGTCATGATCGCGCTGACCGGCTGGTCGAGGTTCGTTTCGAACCGCAGGTCGCGATTGGTGACGATGCCAACCACCTTCCTGCCCTCGACGACCGGCAATCCGGAGAACCGATGCGCGCGCTTCAGCGCCATCACCTCGCCCACGGCCATCGTCGGAGGCACCGTCAGCGGGTCCTTGACGACGCCGCTCTCGAAGCGCTTCACCTTTGCGACCTCGGCCGCCTGGCGCGTCGCTGGCATGTTCTTGTGGATGATGCCGAGGCCGCCTTCCTGCGCGAGCGCAATCGCGAGCCGCGACTCCGTCACGGTGTCCATCGCAGCGGACACGACCGGAATGTTGAGCGCGACGGAGGCGGTGAGGCGGGTTTTGAGGCTGACGTCGCGGGGAACGACCTGGGAATGCGCCGGGACGAGAAGGACGTCGTCGAACGTCAGCGCCTTCCGGACGACACGCATGGGTTTTCTCCTGTGCGCAAAGACGAATTATACCCGCGAGGTGAGCGGCGAGCGGGCGCCCCAGGGCGCGTAGCAGCTCGAGGATGCGAGGCATTGCAAATCAGCGCGCGAGGCCGGCAACTTGCTAATGCGAAAAGGCCATGACTGAGCGGAGGCCGAGGCGTCCGTTGCGCCGATCCGACAGCCGGCGGGCTCCGGCCGGCCTTCGGTCGGATGGCGGTTTGACGGGGCGAGGCATTGGGATTACCTTGCCATTGTCATAAAAAGAACCGTCGATCCATGACCCTCCTGCGACCCCTGCGCCGCCGTGCGGCAGGACACATTGCATTCGCTGCGATCTGCGCGGGATTGGCGCTGGGCGCAACGCAGGCGGGCGCAGTGCTCTATAAGTGGGTCGATGCGAGCGGACATGTGACCTATTCAGACCAACCGCCGCCGGGGAACGTCAAGTCCGAGGTCGTGGGAGCGCCGCCGCCAGCCGCCAATCCGTCGGCCGTGCGCGACCTCGCGAACCAGGAAGCCGATTTGAAGAAGCAGCAGACGCAGCGCGCCGACGACCAGAAGAAGGCCGCCAAGACGCGCACTGAGCAGCTGCAGCTGCAGCAGGACTGCACCGACGCCCGGGCGCGGCTGCGCATCTACCAGTCGGACGAGCCCATCGGCCGCATCGACGAAAACGGCCAGCAGGTCCTGATCGACGACATCGCGCGGCGCGAGGCACGCGGCCGCCTCGAGCAGCAGATCCGGGAGCGTTGCTCTGGCTGAGCGCCTGGCTGCGCCACCAAAGAAAAACGGCGGCCGCGGCCGCCGTTTTCACATGCCCAGCTTCCTGCTATTTCTTCTCCAGATTCGCCTGATTGATCCGCAGGTCCGCCTTTGCCTTCAGCGCCGAGACATACGCATCGAACAGCTCGCGGCTCTGCAGCTCGCCGATGCGGCTGCGCGCAGCGACGAGCTTCGACGGATCGGCCGCGGTCGGCGGCATCATCGCCTTCTGCACGCGATAGATCGAGTAGCCGCCGCGCTCGTTGGTCGCCCCGACGTACTGCGGCAGCTTCGCCGCGTCGACGCGGAACACCCGAGTCAGCGCATCCGGTGAGAACCCGGGCTGCATCTGATTGCGGAGCACGCTGACCGGTTTCCCGAACGTCACGCCTGCTTCCTTGTCGCTCTTGCCCTGTTCGAGCAGCGCGAGCTTCGCGCGACCTTCCTTCTCGGCCAGCGCGCTCGCTTCGCGGGCGACGAGCTGGCGACGGATCTCGTCCTTCACGTCGTCGAACGGTCGCGGCGCAGCGGGCTTGTACTCGACGATGCGGCCCGCCATCAGCGTGTTCGGACCCACTTCGATCGCCTCGGTGTTGCGCTTCGCCGACAAGGACTCCGGCGCGAACAGCGCCTGGACGAACTTCGCGTTGCCGAAAGCGAGCTTCTGCGCGTCGGCGCGGGTCGCCCAATCGGTCGTCTTCGCCTGGAGCCCGAGCGCCTTGGCCACGCCCGCCAGCGAATCCGCCTGCTCGTAAACCAGATTCTGGAACTGGTCGGCGGCACCCGCGAACTTCTGCGTCACCTTCTGGCGCTTGAGGTCGGCTTCGATCGGCCCCTTCGCCTCGTCGAGCGACAACGTACGCGCCGGCGTGACGCCGGTCAGCTTGATGATGTGATATCCGAAATCGGTCTGCACCGGACCAGTGATCTCGCCGGGCTTCATCGCGAACACCGCGTCGTCGAACGCCTTCACCATCGTGCCGTGCGGATTGCTGCCGAGGTCGCCGCCCTGGGCTGCCGAGCCCGGATCGTCCGAGTACTGCTTCGCGAGCTCGGCGAACTTCGCGGGATTCGCCTTCGCCCGGGCGGCCAGATCCTCGGCTTTCTTCTTGGCCGCGGCCTTGTCCGCGTCCGACGCGTCGGGTTTGACCGCGACCAGGATGTGCGATGCCTGCCGCTCCTCTTCGCGCGTGTACTGCTTGATCTGGGCGTTGTACTGCGCCTTCACTTCGTCGGGCGTCACCGTCGCGTCCGCCGCCAGTGCGTCCGGGGTGAGCACGACGTACTCGAACTTCGCCTCCTCGGGTGTCCGGAACGCGACGGTATTCGCGTCGTAGTACGCCTTGAGCGCGGCATCGTCGATCTTCACGTCCTTGACGAAGGGTGCGATGTCGATCGCAGCGACCGCGACCTCGCGCTGCTGCTCGAGCAGCGTGACGAACCCCTCGCCCGCGGCCTTGGCGACGATGCCGCCGGTCGAGATCGGCTCGATCATCTTCTCCGAGAGCAGCTGCTGGCGGACGCTGTCCTCGTAGGCAGCCTCGGGAATACCGGCCTGCGCGAGCAGGAGCTTGAACTTGTCGAGCGAGAACTTGCCCTCTTCCTGGAAGCGCGGGTCGGTGGCGATCCGCTCGAACATCTGCTCGTTCGACACGGCAAAATGCAGATCGCGGCCTTTCTTCTCGATCATCCGGTCACGGATAACGTTCTGGAGAATGCTATAGCGCACCTCGGGGTTGTCGAAGAGCGCCGGGTCGACGCTGCGCTGCGTCCGCCGCAACATCTCCTGCTGGTCGCGCAGCGCGTTCGCGAACTCGGCCTCCGTCACGCGGCCGCCGTCGAACGTCGCGACCTCGCCCATCGAGTCGCCACGGCGGAAGTAGTAGTCCACGCCGAAGAACGCGAACGGCAATGTAATCAGCCCGAGGATGATCTGGGCGATCCGCTTGTGCTTGGCGACGGCGTCGAACATGGACGAAGACTCGCTAATCAAAAAGGGCGAACTCGCGTTCGCCCTTTGTCTGCAACTGGCGGAGTGGACGGGACTCGAACCCGCGACCCCCGGCGTGACAGGCCGGTATTCTAACCAACTGAACTACCACTCCCGAACCGGTCCGCGCGCTGCGCATGGTGGGTGCTGACGGGATCGAACCGCCGACATTCGCCTTGTAAGGGCGACGCTCTACCGGCTGAGCTAAGCACCCGCGCCCGGCCGGGTGCGGAGGCTCCGGCAGGCGTGATGGAATCAGCCGATTAGTTTACTGCATCCTTGAGGGCTTTGCCAGCGCGGAACTTCGGCACCTTCGCAGCGGGGATCGGCACCGCGGCGCCCGTCTGCGGGTTGCGCCCCTGGCGCGCGTTGCGCTGGCCCACGTAGAACGAGCCGAAATCGACGAGTGTCACGCTGCCGCCTTTCGCGAGCGTGCCGGTGATGGCCGAGGTGAGCGCATCGAGCGCGCGGCCCGCGGCCGCCTTCGAGATGTCGGCGTGACGCGCGATCGCGTCGATGAGATCGGACTTGTTCACCGGAACCTCGCGTCGGGTGCGCGCAGAGCGCGTCCCCGTGCCGTCAATGCTTGATCACTGCAGGCGCGTCGTCGGGCGGAACGGGCGCCTGCACGGCCGGCGTCTCGGCCGTCGGCTCTTCGAGCGGTGTCGGCTGCCGCTCGAGCGCGGCTTCCAGCACCTGCTCGATCCACCGTACCGGCCGGATCTCGAGGCGGTTCTTGATCTCGTCGGGAATCTCCGTCAGGTCCTTGACGTTCTCCTCGGGGATCAGCACCGTCTTGATGCCGCCGCGGCCCGCCGCGAGCAGCTTCTCCTTGAGCCCGCCGATCGGCAGCACTTCGCCGCGCAGCGTGATCTCGCCGGTCATCGCGACGTCCGCGCGCACCGGAATGCCGGCCAGGATCGACACGATCGCCGTCACGATCGCCCCGCCCGCCGATGGCCCGTCCTTGGGCGTCGCGCCCTCCGGCAAGTGAATGTGGAGGTCGGTCTTCTGGTAGAAGTCCGCGGCGATGCCGAGCGCCTTCGAGCGGTGGCGCACGACCGAGATCGCGGCCGCGATCGATTCGTTCATGACGTCGCCCAGCTTGCCTGTGGTCGTCGTCTTGCCCTTGCCTGGCAGCGCGACGGCCTCGACGGTCAAGAGGTCGCCGCCCACCTCGGTCCAGGCGAGGCCGGTCACCTGGCCGACCTGGTTTTTCTTCTCGGCCAGGCCGAACGTGAAGCGGCGCACGCCCAGGTATTTGTCGAGGTTCTTCGAGGTGACCTCGAGGGGGCCCTTCGCCGTGCGCGTCTTGCCCTCGCTCTTGCGCAGGAGCAACGCCTTCACGACCTTGCGGCAGATCTTGCTCACGTCGCGCTCGAGATTGCGCACGCCGGCCTCGCGCGTGTAGTAGCGCACGATGTCGCGCAACGCACTCTCGGCCACCTTGATCTCGCTCTCCTTGAGTCCGTTGCTCTTGATCTGCTTCGGCAACAGGTACTGTTTCGCGATCGCGATCTTCTCGTCCTCGGTGTAGCCCGAGAGACGAATGACCTCCATCCGGTCGAGCAGCGGCGCGGGGATGTTCATCGTATTCGCGGTGGCGACGAACATCACGTCGGACAGGTCGTACTCGACCTCGACGTAGTGGTCAACGAACGTCGAGTTCTGCTCGGGGTCCAG
Source organism: uncultured beta proteobacterium (assembly GCA_963773195.1). Classification (GTDB taxonomy): domain Bacteria; phylum Pseudomonadota; class Gammaproteobacteria; order Burkholderiales; family Casimicrobiaceae; genus CAIWHR01. The sequence goes on along the minus strand of CAVZAE010000007.1, from coordinate 68,729 downwards.
CACTTCGAGGAGCGCCGACGACGGATCGCCGCGGAAGTCCATTCCCATCTTGTCGACTTCGTCGAAGAGGAACAGCGGATTGCGGACGCCGATCTTCGACATGTTCTGCAGGATCTTGCCCGGCATGGAGCCGATGTAGGTACGCCGATGGCCGCGGATCTCCGCCTCGTCGCGCACGCCGCCCAGGCTCATCCGGACGAACTTGCGGTTGGTCGCCTTCGCGATCGACTGGCCCAGCGACGTCTTGCCGACGCCGGGCGGCCCCACGAGGCAGAGGATCGGGCCCTTGAGCTTGTCGACGCGCTGCTGGACGGCGAGGTACTCGACGATCCGCTCCTTGACCTTCTCGAGGCCGTAGTGGTCGGCGTCGAGAGTCTTCACCGCGGCGGCCAAGTCCTTGCTGATCTTGCTCTTCTTGCGCCACGGCAGGCCGAGCAGCGTGTCGATGTAGTTGCGCACGACCGTCGCTTCGGCGGACATCGGCGACATCGTCTTGAGCTTCTTGAACTCGGCCAACGCCTTGCCCTCGGCCTCCTTCGACATCCGGGCGGACTTGATGCGCTTCTCCATCTCGTCCAGGTCGGCGTTCTCGTCGCCCTCTCCGAGCTCCTTCTGGATCGCTTTGACCTGCTCGTTCAGGTAGTACTCGCGCTGGCTCTTCTCCATCTGCCGCTTCACGCGGCCGCGGATGCGCTTCTCGACCTGGAGGATGTCGACCTCGCCTTCGAGCTGGCCCAGAAGGTGCTCGAGGCGCTTGCCGACGTCGCCCATCTCGAGCACTTCCTGCTTCTGCTCGAGCTTGAGCGGAAGATGCGCGGCGATCGCGTCGGCCAGCCGGCCGCCGTCGTCGATGCCGGCCATCGACGTCAGGATCTCGGGGGGAATCTTCTTGTTGAGCTTCACATACTGGTCGAACTGCGCGAGCAGCGCGCGACGCATCGCTTCGACCTCGTGGGGCTGGCCGCCCTCGCCCGCGATCGCGGTGCCCTCGGCCGACAGGTAGTCGCCTTCGTCGACGACGCGGTCGAGCCGCGCACGCTGCGCACCCTCGACCAGCACCTTCACCGTCCCGTCGGGCAGCTTCAACATCTGCAGCACCGTCGCGACGGTGCCGATCTTGTAGAGGTCCTCGGCGCCGGGGTCGTCCTTCGCCGCCGACTTCTGGGCGACGAGGAGGATGTGCTTGCCGGTGTCCATCGCAACGTCGAGTGCCTTGATCGACTTCGGGCGCCCGACGAACAGCGGGATCACCATATGGGGGAAGACGACGACGTCGCGCAGCGGCAGGAGCGGAAGCGAGCTCATGTCGATGGCGGAGGGCGATTCAGTGGCCATGCCTACCTCGGGGTGGGAGTTCTCGTGACGAACATGGGGCCGCCGGCCGACCGTGTCAAGCAACGGCGGCCCAACGGCGCATTCTTGCGACGCATCAAGGGGTTATTGCGCAACATCCCCCGCTCGTCCGGGGGTCTTTCGCCGACGCCTTCAACGGCTAGCTGTGAGCCGAGGCGACCTTCGGCGGTTCCGCAAACATGAGCAGCGGCTCGCCGTCGTTCGCGATGGTCGCTTCGTCGACGACGACGCGCGCGAGGTTGTTGTGCGACGGCAGGTCGTACATGACGTCCAGGAGCACCTGCTCCAGGATCGAGCGCAGGCCGCGCGCACCGGTCTTGCGGGCAAGCGCCTTGCTCGCAATGGCTCGCAGCGCGCCTTCGCGGATCTCGAGCTCGACGCCCTCCATGCGGAACATCTTCTGGTACTGCTTGATCAGCGCGTTCTTGGGCTCGACCAGGATCTGGATCAGCGCGGCTTCGTCGAGCTCCTCGAGCGTCGCCACGACCGGCAAGCGGCCGACGAACTCGGGAATCAGCCCGAACTTGATCAGGTCCTCGGGCTCGGCGTCGCGCAGGAGGAGGCTGATGTCCTTGCGGTCGTCCGGGCTCGACACCTCGGCGCCGAAGCCGATACCGGTCTTCGCCGTGCGATGGCGGACGATCTTCTCGAGGCCGTCGAACGCGCCGCCGCAGACGAACAGGATGTTGGTCGTGTCGACCTGGACGAACTCCTGGTTCGGATGCTTGCGGCCGCCCTGCGGCGGCACCGAGGCGATCGTGCCTTCGATCAACTTGAGCAGCGCCTGCTGGACGCCTTCACCCGAGACGTCGCGCGTGATCGACGGGTTGTCGCTCTTGCGGGAGATCTTGTCGATCTCGTCGATGTAGACGATTCCCCGCTGCGCCTTCTCGATGTCGTAGTCGCACTTCTGCAGGAGCTTCTGGATGATGTTCTCGACGTCCTCGCCGACATAGCCGGCCTCGGTCAGCGTCGTCGCATCGGCAATCACGAACGGGACGTCCAGAAGGCGCGCCAGCGTCTGCGCGAGCAGCGTCTTGCCCGAGCCCGTCGGCCCGATCAGCAGGATGTTCGACTTGGCGAGCTCGACCTCGTCGTCCTTCGTGCCGGTCTCGAGGCGCTTATAGTGGTTGTAGACGGCGACCGAGAGGATCTTCTTCGCGAGATCCTGGCCGATGACGTACTGGTCCAGGATCTGCCGGATCTCATGCGGAGTCGGCAGCTTGTTCTTGTCGCTGCGCGAGGAATCGGCGGTCGCGCCCTCCTCGCGGATGATGTCGTTGCAGAGCTCGATGCACTCGTCGCAGATGAACACCGAGGGGCCGGCGATCAGTTTCCTGACCTCGTGCTGGCTCTTGCCACAGAACGAGCAATACAGGAGCTTGTCGCCGGTCGATTTGTCGGCCATCGAGTTTGCCTGAATCCTTTGTCAATCAAGCCCCTGGAGCGCCAAGGGGCGGATCGACTTTACCCGGCCTGCACCCGGTTCTGCAAGACCTTGTCCACCATACCGTACTTCAGGGCCTCGTCGGCGGTGAGGAAATTGTCACGGTCGGTGTCACGGGCGACCTCCTCGACCGACCTGCCGGTGTGCTGCGCCATCAGGCGGTTCAGCCGCTCCCGAAGCGCCAGGATGTACTTCGCGTGGATCGCGATGTCCGAGGCCTGCCCCTGGAAGCCGCCCAGCGGCTGGTGGATCATCACCGTCGAGTTCGGCAGCGCGAAGCGCTTGCCCTTCGCGCCGGCGGCGAGCAGGAACGCGCTCATCGACGCCGCCATCCCCACGCACAACGTCGAGACGTCGGGCTTGATGAACTCCATGGTGTCGTAGATCGCCATGCCCGCGGCGATCGACCCGCCGGGCGAGTTGATGTAGAAGTGGATGTCCTTGTCGGGGTTTTCCGACTCGAGAAACAGCATTTGCGCGACGACGAGGTTGGCTGTCCCCTCGTCGACCGGCCCGACGAGAAACACCACGCGCTCCTTCAATAGCCGCGAGTAGATGTCGTACGCGCGCTCGCCGCGTCCGCTCTGCTCGATCACCATCGGGATCAGGCCCAGGCCTATCGGTTCCGTCATATCGGCCTCATTTGCTCGGTTTCGCTCGGTTTCGTCACTGGCACTCGCCATTGTAGGGGACTCGCCGCGGCGCGTGCGGATCGCCGCGACAGTCGTAGGGCAGTTGGGGACGCACGGGCGGCTTCCAAGGCCGGCCCGATGTCGGCTACAGCTATCTGGCGCACGCGACCGTCGTCACTGCGGCGGCGGCCCCATCACATCGGCGAACGTCGTCGGCTGGTCCACCACCTTCGCCCGCGCCAGTACCCACTCGACCACATTGTGCTCGACCGCCTGCGCCTCGAATTCGTTCAATCGCTCCGGCTTCTCGTAGTGCCAGCGGACGACGGCTTCGGGTTGTTCGTAGGTTTGCGCCGCTTCCTTGACGATAGTCTTCACCTGGTCGGGCTTCGCCGCGAGCCCGTGGGCGCGGACGACCTCGGCCAGCACGAGGCCGAGCGCGACGCGTTCCTCGGCGCCGGCACGGAACATCTCGGGCGTCAGCTTCACGTCCTCGGGCTTCATGCCCTGCTGTCGGAGCTGCTCGGCCATCCTTCCTGCCATGTTCTGCGCTTCGATCTCGACCAACGAGCGCGGCAGCACGAGCTCCGCCTTGCTGCGAATCGCCGCGAGCGCCTGCTCCCTGAGCCGGCCCTCGATCTTGCGTTTGAGCTCGAGCTTGAGATTCGCGGTGATCTCGGCCTGCAGCTCATCAATGCTGCCGCTCGCGATGCCGAACGCCTTGGCGAATTCTTCATCGACCGGTGGCAACACGGGCTTGGTCACCGATTTCACGGTGAGGTCGAACTCCGCGGCACGGCCCGCGACTTCCTTGCCGTGATAGTCAGCGGGAAACGTGAGGGCGAAGGCCTTCGTCTCCCCAGCGCTCATTCCGGTCACGGCCGCGTCGAACTCGGGCAGCATCTTTCCTTCGCCCAGCACGATCGGGAACTCCTTCGCCTGGCCACCGGGAAACTCGACACCGTCGATCTTCCCGGTGAAGTCGACGATCACGCGGTCCCCCGCTTCCGCCGCTCGCGTGACCGGCTCATAGCGGGTCCGCTGCTTGCGGAGGACCTCGATCGTGTGCTGGACATCTTCCGGCCCGACCTCGGCCATCGGACGTTCTATCGTGACCGTCGACAGGTCGCCCAGCCGGATATCGGGATAGACTTCGAAGACCGCCGAGAACTCGAGCTGATCCGCCGCCGCGGCGTCGGTCCTGGGCTCGATGCGCGGATACCCTGCGACGCGCACGTTCTGGTTCTTCATCGCGTCGGCGAAGCCCGCCTGCACCTTGTCGGTGATGACTTCGGTGCGGACCTGCGGGCCGTACTGCTGTGCGACCATCTTCATCGGCACCTTGCCCGGCCGGAACCCCGGCACCTTCACGTTGCGGGCGAGCCGTGCGAGTCGCTTCGCGACTTCGCTCTCGACGTCCGCGAGAGGGACGGACAAGTTGAGCCGCCGCTCGAGCTGGCCGATCGTCTCCAATACGGGTTCCATGCGCGTCGAATCCTTGCCGATATCAGAAGCTGGTGCGAAAGGGGGGACTCGAACCCCCACGGGCTGCCCCGCCGGCTCCTAAGGCCGGTGCGTCTACCGATTCCGCCACTTTCGCGTCCCCAAGGCCCGCGGCGTTTCCGGCGTGCTCACGCGCGGGAATCGCAACCGGCGGCACCCTTCGCGCGGCCACGCTTTCGCCGTTCCGGCGTGCGGCAACGAATCCCGGCAGCGGCATTCGCAGAACATGCGATTATAGCTGATGCGGGACCGTCCGCCAAAGACGGGGATGCGCTCGCGTCCTCCCGTTGGGCCAACGTCGCTCGAGTCGTTCCTCACCCGGTGTCCGCCGCTCACTACGAAAACTTTCCCGTGGCGTCGTTCCTGCTGCCGCGCGCGCAACGGGATGCCGTCCTCGCGATCTACCGGTTCGCGCGCGCCGCAGACGACATCGCGGACGAAGGCGACGCTCCGCCGGCAGCGCGCCTCGCCGATCTCGATCGCTTCGAACGCGCGCTCGACGCCGTCGCCGCCGGGCGGCCGCCGCAGGACGCACCCTTCGCTGCGCTCGCTGTCGCGATCACGCAGCATGGGCTGCCCATCACACCTTTCCGCGATCTCCTGTCCGCTTTCCGCCAGGACGTCCTCACGCATCGCTATGCCAACGAGGCCGCGCTCCTCGACTACTGCGGGCGCTCGGCCAATCCGATCGGTTGCTTGCTCCTGCATCTGTATCGCCGTGCAGGTCCGGCTGAGCTTGCGTGGAGCGATGCGATCTGCACCGCGCTGCAGCTCGCGAATTTCTGGCAGGACGTCGCGCTCGACTGGAAAAAGGGTCGCGTCTACCTGCCGCAGGAGGATCTCGCGCGGTTCGGAGTCGCCGAGGCGCAGATCGCCGAAGCGCGCTGCGACGATGCGTGGCGCGCGCTGATGGCCTTCGAGACGGCGCGCACGCGCTCGCTCCTGGAGTCGGGACGGCCTCTCGTGCGCGCCCTCCCCTGGCGCCCGGGCCTCGAGCTCGCCGGCGTCCTCGCCGGTGGCCACCGGATTCTCGACCGCATCGATGCGGTAGGCGGCGACGTCTTCCGGCACCGGCCGCGCCTTTCCGCGACCGACTGGGCACGGGTCGCCTGCCAGGCCCTCGCTCCGCAGCGGCGGCATCGCTCGGCTTCGATGAGCGGGGCCCGGCCATGACGCCTGACGAGTACTGCCAGCAGAAGGCCGCAGCGAGCGGGTCGAGCTTCTACTACAGCTTCATGTTCCTGCCGCCGCCGCGGCGAAGGGCCATCATCGCGCTCTACGCGTTCTGCCGCGAAGTCGATGACGCCGTCGACGAAGCGAGCGACGCCGGTGTGGCAAGCGCCAAGCTCGCGTGGTGGCGTGGCGAAATCCACGCCGCGTTCCTTGGTTCGCCGCGGCATCCGGTGGCGCTTGCACTCAAGCCGGTCGTCGCGGCCTATGCGCTGCCGGAAGCGCACTTCCAGGCAGTGATTGACGGCATGGCCATGGACCTCGAGCGCAACCGCTACCTCGACTTCGCCGACCTCGAGGTCTACTGTCACAAGGTCGCGGGCGTCGTCGGCCTCATGTCCGCCGAGATCTTCGGTTACACGAATCCAGGAACGCGGCAATACGCACGCGACCTCGGCATCGCGTTCCAGCTCACGAATATCGTCCGCGACGTCGGCGAGGACGCGCGGCGCGGCCGCATCTACCTGCCGCAGGCAGATCTCGATCGCCACGGCGTGACTGCCACGTCGATCCTGAAGCGCCAGGGCGGCCCCGCGTTCCGCGCGCTGATGGCCGATGAGGTGGAGCGTGCGCGTTCGTGGTACGAACGTGCCCAAGGCGCGCTTCCGCCCGAGGATCGCCGGGCGCAACGGGCGGGATTGATCATGGCCGGCATCTACCGCGCGCTCGTGGACGAGATCGTCCGCGACGGTTACGCGGTCCTCGATCATCGCGTCGCGCTGACGCCCCTGCGCAAGCTCTGGATCGCGTGGCGGACCGCGCGGCGCGCGAAGTAAGAGTCGGTTCGCGATGACCACGACGGGCGCACCGCATGTCGCCGTGATCGGCGCCGGCTGGGCCGGTTGCGCATGCGCCGTCGTGCTTGCGAAGCGCGGCGTCCGCGTCTCCCTCGTCGAGCAGGCGCGTGTGCTCGGCGGGCGCGCCCGCGGCGTCGCAGTCGACGGTCTCACGCTCGACAACGGCCAACATCTGCTGATCGGCGCCTACCGCCGCACGCTGGGGCTCATCGAGCGTGTACACCCGACCGGGCGCGCACCCACGCTCTTCCACCGGCTGCCGCTCACGCTGCAGCCCTTCGGAGGCGGAGCGAAGGGCGGCGTGACGCTGCGTGCCCGCGCCCTCCCCGCGCCGCTGCATCTGGCAGCCGCGATTGCCGCCGCGCGCGGATTGACGTTGCCGGACCGCTTGGCGCTGATTCGTGATTTCCGCCGCCTCGCGCGCTCAGGCTTTCACGTGGCCCCCGGCCAGACCGTGGCCCAATGGTTCGCGGGCACGCCGCTGCACGCGCTCGCGTCGGTATGGGAACCCTTGTGCATCTCGGCACTCAACACGCCGCCCGAGTCCGCCTCGGCGCAGGTGTTCGCGAACGTCTTGCGCCTCGCGCTCGATGGCAAGGCCGACGACAGCGATTTTCTGGTGCCCGCGAGCGATCTGACCTCGCTCTTTCCCGAACCGGCGGCGCGCCTTGTCACGCGCCACGGCGGCACGGTGAGGACCGGCGCCGCCGTCCGCGGCGTCGTGCGCAGCGGCGATGGCATCGTGCTCGAGGTGGTGGGAAGCGCGCGCGAGACCTTCGATGCGGCGGTCGTTGCTGTCGCGCCCCATCAGCTCGCGTCGACCCTCGGCGCAGGCGCGCAGGTGGACGACGCGTGGCGCGATGCGCTCACGCAGGTCGCGGCGCTCGCGTGGGAATCCATCACGACGATCTATCTCGGCTACGCCGAGCCGATTGCGCTGCCCCAGCCGATTCTCCGCCTCGACGACGCGCCAGGGCAGTGGGTGTTCGATCGCAGCCGCGCCGTCGGCGCTGCTCCGCCGGCGGGCGTCCGCGGACTCGTGGCCGTCGTGATCAGCACGAGCGGCCCGCACGACGCTCAGGACCAGGCCTCGCTCGCCGCCGATGCCGACGCGCAGCTCCGCCGTCTCGCCGGGGAATGGCCGCTGCCGGTGTGGTCGCGCGTGATCGCCGAGCGTCGCGCGACGTACGCGTGTACGCCAGCAGCCGTGCGACCCGCCGCCGGTCGAATCGCGCCCGGCCTCTATCTCGCGGGCGACTACACGGACCGCGAGCTGCCCGCGACGCTGGAAGCCGCGACCCGCAGCGGTGTTGCGGCGGCGCGCGCAGTGCTGGCGGATCAGAGTACGTCCGGCTAGGCCCTGGGGGCGACGCGCGGCCTGTCGTGCGCGCGCCCTCCGCACTGCCCGTGAAGAATGAGCTGTCCGATGGTCGGGCGCTCTCGGTCGCTCGGCGACGCGCCCTTCGGGCCTTGGCTCGCTATCGCTCGCCCGCGTCCCTCACTCGCTCGCGAAGCACGAACTTCTGCACCTTCCCGGTCGACGTCTTCGGCAGCGGTCCGAACACCACGGCGCGCGGCGCTTTGAAGTGCGCGAGATGCTCGCGGCACCAGGCGACGATGTCGGCTTCGCTCACTCCGGTCGCGCCGGGCTTGAGTGTCACGAACGCGCATGGCGTCTCGCCCCACTTCGGATCCGGTTTCGCGACGACGGCCGCCTCCATCACCTGCGGATGCCGGTAAAGGCATTCCTCGATCTCGAGCGAGCTGACGTTCTCGCCGCCCGAAATGATGATGTCCTTCGCCCGATCCTTGATCTCGACGTAGCCATCGGGATGCCGCACTGCGAGATCGCCGGTGTGGAACCAGCCCTCGGCAAACGCGGCAGCGCTCGCCGTCGCATTTTCGAGATAGCCCTTCATCACCGTGTTGCCGCGGAGCATGACTTCGCCGAGAGTCGTGCCGTCCGCGGCACCGGGACGTTCGTTGCCGGCTCGGCGACCGTGAGCCCCGCCAGCGTGGGCATCGGCACGCCCTGCCGCGCCATGAGCCGCGCACGCTCGGACCGATGCAGCGATCGGCCAGTGGGGCTGCGGCTCGCATAACGTGGCCGGGCCGTAGGACTCGGTGAGGCCGTAGAGATGGGTCACGCGGAACCCCATCTTTTCCATTGCTTCGATCACGGCCGACGGCGGCGCCGCGCCTCCGGTGGCGACGTCGACGACGTGGTCGAACTCGATCTTCACCGCATCCGGCGCGTGCACCAGCATGTTGAGCACGATCGGCGCGCCGCAGAGATGCGTAACGCTGTGCTCGCGGATCGCGGGGAAGATAAGCACCGGATCGACGCGCCGCAGGCAGACATGCGTGCCGCCGGCCGCGGTGACCGCCCATGTGTAGGTCCAGCCGTTGCAGTGGAACATCGGCAGCGTCCACAGGTACACGGACGAAGGCGAGAGCCCGAAGGCCAGCGCGTTGCCGAGCGCGTTCAGATACGCCCCGCGGTGGTGGTAGACCACGCCCTTCGGATCGCCGGTCGTACCCGACGTGTAGAGGAGCGCGAGCGAATCCCACTCGTCGTGCGGGCCAGGCCAGGCAAACGCGGGGTCGCCTTCGGCCAGCAGCGCTTCATAAGTGAGCTTGCCCAGGCGTTCCCCGACGGGACCTTCCGGATCGTCGATATCGACGACCACGATCTCGCGCTGCGTCCGACCGAGCGCCGCCTTGACCGTCGGCGCGAACTCGGCATCGGTCAGCAATACCTTCGCTTCGCCGTGGTCGAGGCAGAACGCGATCGTCGCCGCATCCTGCCGGAAGTTGAGCGCGTTGAGCACCGCGCCCAGCGCCGGCACCGCGTAATGCGCCTCGAGCATCGCGGGCACGTTGGGTGCCATCACCGCGACCGTGTCGCCGCGGCGTACGCCACGCAGGCGGAGTGCGGACGCAAGCCGGCGACAGCGAGCCTCGAACTCGCGGTAGGCATACGCGAGCCGGCCGTGCCGGATCGCGATCTTGTCGGGCCAGATGAGCGCGCTGCGCTCGAGGAACGAGACCGGTGTGAGCGCGACGCGATTGGCCGGATTCGGCGCCAGGTCGCGGACGAACGGATGGTCGGCGCCGAGCGGCGGATCGACGTCGCGCAACGGATCGCTCATCGCCTTCGCTCCCTCATTCGCCTGTCGGCGCCGTCGTAGCCCCCTCGCCCAGCGCTCGCTGCATGTGGACGCAGTCGAGCCAGCGCCCGAATTTGCGACCGATGGCGGGGAGCGTGCCCACATCGACGAATCCATGGGCCGCATGGAGCCGGATCGACGGCAGCTCGTCGCGCCCGCCGATCACCGCGACCATCTGCCGGTACCCGGCCTTTGCGCACGCATCGATCAACGCTCCCAGGAGCGCATTGCCGACGCCGCGCCCGCGCGCTGCGCGTGCGACGTAGATCGAGTCCTCGACCGTGTGCCGATAACCCGTGCGCGGGCGGAACGCGCTTGCGTAGGCGTAGCCCGCGATGGAGCCCCCGTCGACGGCGACGAGATACGGATGGCCCCCGCCCAGGATCGAGCGCATGCGCTCGCGCATCGTCGCTTCGTCGGGTGGCGCAAGCTCCCACGACGCGGTTCCCGTCTGCACGGCGTCGGCGTAGATCGCCGTGATCGCAGGCACGTCCGCCTCGGCCGCGGCCCGAATGCCGAGCGCCGCGCTCACCGCGCACGCGCCGTCCGCGCGGCGCCGGTCCGGTTGCGTAGCAGCCGCTGCTGCTCGCGGTTCCATTCGCGCTCCTTGATCGTCGCGCGCTTGTCGTACTGCTTCTTGCCCTTCGCGAGCCCGACATCGAGCTTTACGCGCCCACGGCTGTAGTGCAGGTTGAGCGGCACGAGCGTGTAGCCGGCGCGCTCGACCTGACCCACGAGCCGGTGGATCTCGCTCTTGTGGAGCAGGAGCTTGCGCGTGCGCGTCGGGTCTGCGCGCACGTGGGTCGACGCCGTCGTCAGCGGCGTGACGTGCGCGCCGATCAGCACGATCTCGCCGCTCCTTGACGATGACGTAGGCTTCCTTGAGCTGCGCGCGGCCGGCACGGATCGCCTTCACCTCCCAGCCCTCGAGCGCGAGTCCCGCCTCGAATTTCTCCTCGACAAAATAGTCGTGATAGGCTTTTTTGTTGTCGACGATGCTCATGGCGGCGCGGGCCCGCGGCGTTCGCGGCCGGGACGTTTCCTGCGAGCCGTCATCTTACAACCCACCCATGGCCAGCGTGCGCAAGTCGGTGCTCGTGCCGTTCGGCGCCGAAGCGATGTTCGACCTCGTCGACGACGTCGAGCAGTATCCGCGCTTCCTGCCCTGGTGCGCCGGCGCGCGCGTGCTCGAGAGGCACGACGGGGGCAAGACCGCGCGGCTCGATATCGACTACCACGGCGTCAAGGCGCACTTCACGACGGAGAACGCCAACCGCGCGCCGCATTCGATCGTCGTCACGCTCAAGGACGGCCCGTTCAGGAGGTTGCACGGCGAGTGGCGCTTCGTCGCGCTCGCGCCTGCCGCGTGCAAGGTCCAGTTCGAGCTTGCTTGGGAATTCCGGACGCCGGTCCTCGAGCGCGTCGTCGGGCCGGTCTTCGGCCACATCGCCAACACGTTCATCGACGCTTTCGTGCGCCGCGCCGAAAGCGTCCACGGACTCGGGCGATGAACGTCACCGTCGTGTTCGCGACGGCGAGCGTGCAGGACGTCGTGCCGCTCACGCTGCCGGAGGGCGCGACAGTCGCCGACGCCGCCGCCCGGTCGGGGCTCGCCCAGACGTATTCACTCGATCTCGCGGAACTCGCCTTTGCGGTGCACGGCAAACGCCGCGCCGCGGGCGCTCTGCTCGCCGATGGCGACCGCGTGGAGCTCACGCGTCCGCTCATCGCCGATCCGAAGGAAGCTCGCCGCCGGCGCGCAGAAGCGAGGCCCGTCCCGAAGCCCGCGCCGAAAGTCAAGCGCAGACGCTGAAAAAATCGGTTTGCCCGGCCGGGCCCGATCGGGGACAATGCGGCCCCGTGTCGTCCCGTCGCCCTCTCTCGCGTGCCCCGCTGGCCGCGGCCGCCTTGGTCGCGGCGCTCGCGCTCGCGCCGGTGCCGGCCACGGCCGACGACGCGCCCCTGTTGACGCTCGCGGGCAGCGCGAACGCGGTTCGCGCCGCCGCATCGAGCGCGTGGGATGCGGCCCGGACGCTCACGTCGACCGCGCTCGAGCTCATCGGCATTCGCTACAAATGGGGCGGTGCAAAACCCGAGACGGGCCTCGACTGCAGCGGCCTCGTGCAGTTCGTGTTCCAGCAGGCGACGGGCGTCACGCTGCCGCGCTCGGCGAAGGAAATGAGCCGCCTCGGCGACAAAGTCGCGCTCGCGGACCTGCAACCCGGCGACCTCGTCTTTTTCAACACGCGCCGCTTCGCGTTCTCGCACGTCGGCATCTATCTGGGCGACAACCGCTTCATCCATGCGCCACGCCGCGGCCGCGACGTCGAGGTCACGACGATCGACCAGAGCTACTGGCAGAGGCGCTTCAACGGTGCGCGCCGGCTGCTCGGGGTGCTACCGGAGATGGTGCCCCCGCTGGTGACGCCGGCCGCGGCGATCACGCTCGCACCGGCACCGGCCGCGGAAATCCCAGGCGAACTAGCCGAGACGGCTGCGCAGGAATCCTCGGATCCCTAAGGATTTTTCGCGCCGGCGCGCGCGAGGCGCTCGGCCATTGCCACGTCGTTGTTGCGCTTCGCCCAGTCGAGCGCAGTCGCGCCGTACTCGTTCCTGCGATTGACGTCGGCGCCCTTCGCGATCAGCAGCTCGGCCGTCGAAGTCTTGCCTTCGCGCACCGCCATCATCAACGCGGTCGTTCCGTTCGGTGACGCTGCGTCGATGGTCGCCCCTTCGATAAGCAGATAACGGACCATGTCGTCGCGACCGCCCGTCGCCGCGTAGATGAGCGGCGTCCACCCGGTACGATTCACGGCGGCGCCGCGCGCGCGCAGCTTCTTCGCGACATCGACGTGGCCGCCGAGGGCGGCGATCATCAGCGCGGTATCGCCGAAGCGGTTCTTGATCTCGACGTCGGCGCGGGCCGCCAGGAGCGCGTCGACCGTGGCGGTGTAGCCTCCGCGCGCGGCAACGATCAGCACCGGCTCGCCGTTTTCGTCGAGCATGTTCGGATCGGCCCCTTTCGCGAGCATGGCGCGCACCTCGGGCGCGCGATCGTTCGCGACGGCGACGGCGAGCTCGCTGCCCGGCTTCTGCGCCAGCGAATCGTACGAACCGCCGACCGCGAAGAGCGCCGGCGACGGCCAACAGAAAAGTGCGACGGTCATACGGCATGCGGCTCCTCGCTTCGGGGAATGTTGAACAGACGGAAGAAGTTCGCGCTGGTTTCACGAGCGACTGTTTCGAGTGGCGTCGCGGTCAGCCGCGCGATCTCCTCGGCCACGTGCGGAACGTACGCCGGCTCGTTGGTCTTGCCGCGGTAGGGGACCGGCGCAAGATAGGGCGAGTCGGTCTCGATCAGCATCCGGTCGAGCGGCACGCGGCGTGCAACGTTCTTGAGCGCTTGCGCGTTCTTGAACGTCACGATGCCCGAGAACGAGATGTGGAAACCCTGGTCGAGTGCAGCCCGCGCGACCTCCCACGTCTCCGTGAAGCAGTGCATGACGCCGCCCGCGTTGCCTGCGTCTTCGTCCTGCATGATCGCAAGCGTGTCGGCGGCCGCAGCGCGCGTGTGGATCACGAGCGGCTTCTGCGCGCGTCGCGCCGCCCGGATGTGCGTGCGAAAGCGCTCGCGCTGCCAGTCGAGATCGCCAGTCTCGCGGTAGTAGTCGAGGCCGGTCTCGCCGATCGCCACGACCTTCTCCCGCGCGGCGAGCGCAATCAGGTCGTCGACGCTCGGCTCGGGCGTGTCGGGATAGTCCGGATGAACGCCGACCGTCGCATAAAGGTTCGGATACGCCATCGCCAGCGCGTGCACCGCAGGCCAGTCGGGCAGGTTGACCGAGATGCACAGCGCATGCGTCACGCGCGCCTGCGCCATCGCCGCAAGCAGTGCCGGCATTCGGCCCGCGAACTCGGGGAAATCGAGATGACAGTGCGAATCTACGAACACGGCGGTGATGGGGTGGTTCGCGCGAAATCGGCCTCCGAACCTCTGGAGCGGATCGACATGCCGAGCCGTCGGCCTTCCGCGGCGACTCGCGTTCGCTCGCTCCCGTCGCTTCGGCCGGGGCCCCGGCTCGCCGCACGCGCCGCTACATGGTATGCGTGGGTCGCGGCGACGCCAGCGCTTCGCCCAGGATCTTCTCGATCTGCGCGCGCGCCGCGGCGCCGGTGTCGTCCTGCGTGAACTGCACGCCGATCCCCTGCGTGCGGTTGCCCTGCACCCCCTCGGGCGTGATCCAGATCACCTTGCCCTGGACCGCGATCCGGTTCGGGTCATCCATGAGCGAGAGCAGCATGAACACTTCTTCGCCGAGCTGGTACGCCCGCGAGGTGGGGATGAAGATGCCGCCCCCCTTGAGGAACGGCATATAGGCGGCGTACAGCGCGGCCTTTTCGCGGATGTTGAGCGACAGCACGCCCGGACGTGCGCCTGCCGCCAGGGCGGCGCTTGCTGCGGTTCCTTTCGTGTCGGCCATCGTCGTTAGCGGAACAGTCCCTGGTAATCGATCAGCAGCGCCTCGGCGACGAGGCGTGGCACGAGCGGATGTGCGAGCTGCAGTCGCTCCTGCAATAGTGACCGATGATAACGAAACAGCGCGACCGGCGCCACCCGCTGCGCGAGCGCCGCGAGAGCACGCGACGCATCCGGATTCTGCCGCACGGCTCCGCCCGAGGCGACGCGCGCAAGGTCGACCGTCCACGCGATCAGCCACTCGATCACCCACGCGAGCCGAGCGCGCCGCTCATCCTTCCCTCCGGCGTCTATGCGTGCGGCGAGACCCGTGGGCGACAGTCGCCCCGGATCGGACAGCGCGGCGATCCACGCCCGGCGCTCGTCCTGGACCGATGGGTCCGCATGCGACAGCGCCGCGAGCGGTGCGCCCCGCGCTTGCGCGAGGGCCAACTCGGGCTGCGCGACCCCCTGTGCCGTGAGCCACGCCAGCGCCTGCCCTTCGGTCGGCCGCGGCGCCGCGAGCATCCGGCAGCGCGACACGATCGTAGGGGCGAGGCGTCCCGGCGCGTCGGACACCAGGATCAGATAGGTACCGGAGGGCGGCTCCTCGAGCGTCTTCAGGAGCGCGTTGGCCGCCGCCGCATTCATCCGCTCGGCGGGGGCAATCACCGCGACTTTCGCGCGCTGCCGATGGCTCGTGATCTCGGCGAAGTCGATCAGCGCTCGGACTCGATCGACCGCGATCTGATCGACCGTTTGCAGCGTCCCCGTCTCAGGATCGACTGCAAGCAGCTCGAGCCGCATGAGATCCGGGTGCGCGCCGGCAATCGCATAATGGCAGCCGGCACACGTGCCGCAGTAGAGGCCGTCCGGGCGCGGCGTCTCGCACAGAAGCGCCTGCGCGATCCCGAGCGCAAACGCATGCTTGCCGATACCGCGCGGGCCGTGGATCAGGAGCGCGTGCGCGAGAGTCTCCCGTCGTGCGAGAAGCTCGGTGAGCGTCCCTACCTGCCACGGCAGGAGCGGCAGCCACGGCAGTGCGCTCGGCGGCGCGTCGTCGTCCGCGCGCGCGGCACTCATTGGAGACCCTCCGCGCTGCGCGCTTCGGGGTTTATTCGCGCTTGGGAGCGGCCCTGCGCGCTCATGCCTGCGCCATCAGCGCTTCGAGGTGGCCCTCGAGCGTTGCTCGGACCAGGGCGAGCGGCCGCGTGCTGTCGATGACGCGGAAGCGTTGCGGGTCGTTGCGCGCGCGCTCGAGATAGGCGTTGCGGACGCGATCGAAGAAGGCGGCTGCCTCGCGCTCGAACTTGTCGAGCGCGCGTCCCTCCGCCTGCGAGCGATCGAGCCGCTCGCGCGATACTCCCGGCGGCACATCGAACAAGAGCGTCAGGTCGGGCTGGCAGTCGCCGTGGATCCACGCCTCGAGCTGCCGGATGCGCTCGCGATCGACGCCGTGCCCGCCGCCCTGATAAGCGTACGTCGCGTCGGTGAAGCGGTCGCAAAGCACCCAGTCGCCGCGTGCAAGCGCAGGGCGAATCACGCGGTCGAGGTGCTCGCGCCGCGCGGCGAACATGAGCAGCGCCTCGCTGTCATAGGTCATGGGCTCGCGCAGGATCAGCCCGCGCAGCGCTTCGCCCACCGGCGTGCCACCCGGCTCGCGCGTCGCGACGATCGTGTGGCCCGCCGCCTCGATCCGGCCCGCAAGCCACGGGACGTGCGTGCTCTTGCCGGCACCATCGATGCCTTCGAGCGTGACGAAGCGGCCGGCGCGGACGTTCATGGTGGAGAGGCGGCGCTTCGACGCGACTCGCGTCAGTGGCCGCCCTTCTGGAATTTTGCCACGGCGCGATTGTGATCGGCGAGGCTCGTCGAGAACTCGCTCGTGCCGTCGCCGCGCGCGACGAAATAGAGGTAGTCCGTCTGCGACGGACGCGTCACCGCGTCGAGCGACGCCTGGCTCGGCAGCGCGATCGGCGTCGGCGGCAGACCGTCGCGCATATACGTATTGTAGGGCGTATCCGCTTCGAGATCGCTTTTGCGCAGATTCCCGTCGAAGCGCGCGCCCATCCCGTAGATCACCGTTGGATCGGCCTGCAGTCGCATCCCTGCGCGCAGGCGGTTGACGAGCACCGATGCGATCAGCGGTCGATCCGCGGAGCGCCCGGTCTCCTTCTCGACGATCGAGGCGAGGATCAGCGCTTCGTACGGATCCTTGAGCGGAAGATCCGGCGCGCGCCTCGCCCACGCCGCGTCGAGTCGCGCGCGCATGAGCCGGAAGGCGCGACCGAGCACTGCGACGTCGCTCGCTCCGGTCGCGAAGAAGTATGTTTCGGGAAAGAACCAGCCCTCGGGCGCCGTGCCGGGCGCCCCGAGCTTGGCCATCAGCTCGCCGTCGGGCAGCGGCGGGTCCGCCTTGACAATGTCGGAGTCGTCGGCGAGCTGGCGCCTGACCTCGGCGAAGGTCGAGCCCTCGACGATCGTGAGCGAGGTCTGCGTCACCGTGCCCTGCGTGAGCTGGTCGAGGAGGCCCGGCAACGTCACCCCCTGCTCGATCTCGTAGTTGCCGGCCTTGATCGCGCGGTCGACGCCGCGCAGCCGCGCGAGAGCAACGAGAGGCCATTGGGTATCGAGCACCTTCGCCGCCGCGAGCTCGCGGGCGACCGCTTTCAATGTCTGCCCGGGCTTGACGTCGAACACGAACGGCGACGCCGGCAGCACGAGCGGCTGCGCGAGACGCCATCCCGCGAACGCCACGACGGCACCGCCGACCACGAGCAGCATGCCAATCGTGTTAAGCGCGAAACGCGACAGGCGGGACAAGAGAGGAGACGGCCGGCGACGATGGGACGCGCGACGGCGACGTCCGCGCGAACCTCCGGATTATAATCGCCCGATGCTGCCGCGCTCACGTTTGCCCGCACGATCCGCAGGCTTTACGTTGATCGAGATCCTCGTCGTCATCGTGATCCTGGGGATCCTGGCAGCGCTCGTCGTGCCGCGCGTGCTCGAGCGGCCCGACGAGGCGCGCGTCATTGCGGCGAGGAGCGACATCGCGACGATCATGCAGGCGTTGAAGCTCTACCGCCTCGACAACCAGCGCTATCCCACGACGGAGCAGGGATTGAACGCGCTGGTCGCGCTGCCGACAAGCCCGCCGGTACCCCCGAACTGGAAGCCGGGCGGGTATCTCGACCGCCTGCCGAAGGACCCGTGGGGCCAGCCCTACCAGTACTTGAGCCCGGGGCTGCGCGGCGAAATCGACGTCTACAGCTTCGGCGCCGACGGCCAGGCGGGCGGGACCGGCAACGACGCCGACATCGGCTCGTGGTCACTGTGATTCGCGCGCCGGTTCCGCGGCGCACGCGAGCGCGGGTGTTCGGATTCACGCTGATCGAGCTTTTGGTCGTGCTCATGATCATCGGGCTCGTCGCCGGAATCGTCGTCCTCAACATCGGCGGCGATGAGCACCGGACCGCAGAGCGCGAAGCAAAGCGCCTGGCGGGCGCGCTCGAGCATGCCGCCGCATCGGCGCAGTGGCGTGCAGAGACGCTCGGCGTCTCGGCCGATGGCGCGAGCTATCGTTTCTGGCGCCGCGGCCCCGACGATCGCTGGAGCGCAGTCGCCGACGATGATGTCCTCGCGCCGCGCGTGCTGCCCGACGGCGTGAGTGTCACGCCGGTGGCGTTCGCCGGTGCACCCGTGCCGCCCGATGTGATACTCCCGTTCCGGGCGAGCGGACGCAACGAACCCTATGCGCTCGTCGTCACCTCCTCCACATGGTCGCTCGAAGTCGCTGCCGATCCGCTGAACCGCGTGCACATCGCGGCGATCGCGGATTCACGCTAGTCGAGATCCTGGTCGCGCTTGCGATCCTCGCGGTCGCGCTCGCAGCCGGCATGCGCGCGGTCGCGCAGGCGACCGACGGCGCGACACTCCTGAAGCAACGCACGCTCGCGCTCTGGGTCGCGCAGAACCGCCTTGCCGCGGCGCAGGCGGCCGTGCCATGGCCTCCGATCGGCCCGCGCGACGGCGATGCAATGCAGGCGAACATGCATTTCGCGTGGCACGAGAACGTCACCGGCACGCCGAACCCGTCGTTCCGCAAGATCGAGATCACCGTCGCAGATCCGGACGTGCCTGACTACGCGCTGGCGCGTATCGCGGGCTATATCGGGACGCCACCGCAGCGATGACACCCGTCACCCGCCAGGGCTTCACGCTGATCGAGCTCTTGATCGCGCTCGCGATCCTCGCACTGGTCGCGATCCTGGGTTATCGCGCCGTGTCGTCGCTGACGGACACCGAGGCCCGGCTGGCGACCGAGTCCGATCGCTGGCGTGGCCTCGATTCGCTCTTTGCCCGCCTCGAGTCCGACATGCGCGCGGTGCAGCCGCGCGAGGTGCGGGTCGGCGGCTCCACCGAACCCGCCTGGTCGGCCGGTACGGATGCCATGGGCAACGCGGAGTTTCGCCTCTCGCGGGCCGGTCCCGAGTTCGTGCTCGAACCGGGAAGCGCGGGTCAGCGCATCGGCTATCGACTGCGGAACGGTGCCGTCGAGGTGCTGTACTGGCCTCGCTTCGACATGCCGGCGGACGTCGCGCCGATCGCATACGCACTCGCAGACGGCATCGCCAGGTTCGACATCGGCTACCTCGATGGCAGGGGCGGCTGGCATGATCGCTGGCCTCTGTTCGGCGAGTCCGCAGTGCCACGGGCCGTGCGTATCGTGCTCACGCTGGACGACGGCGCGACCGTCGAGCGCTGGATCACGCTGCGATGAGACGGCGCACTCGGTCCCGGACTAAAGGCGCGGCCATCGTGCTCGCGATGCTCATGGCAGCGCTCGCGGCCGCAGTGGCCGCCACGGTGTTCGCCGATCAGCAGCGCTGGGGTCGTACCGTGGAGCATCGCCGCGATCAGGTGCAGGCTCAGGCGCTTGCGGTCGCCGGCATCCAATGGGGCCGGCAGATCCTGTACGACGACGCGCGACGCTCGGCGATCGACCACCTGGGCGAGCCGTGGGCTGTCGCACTGCCGCCGATCCCGCTCGACAACGGCGAGGTCAGCGGATCGATCGTCGATGCGCAGGCAAGGCTCAACGTCAACGCACTCGGCACCACGAGCGCAGTCGCCGACTTGCAGCGTGCGCGCATCGCCCGCCTCTTCGCCCAACGCGGCGGCCCGTCGGCGGCGATCGATGCGATTGCCGACTGGATCGACAGCGACAAGATCGCGCGCGAAGGCGGTGCCGAGGACGCGTACTATGCAGGGCGACCGCGCGGCGGCCTCACGGCCAACTCGCCCGTACAGCGGGTTGCCGAGCTCTTCGAGGTCAAGGGCGTGGCGCCGGCGTCGCTCGCGGCCGTGGCCCCATTCCTGACGGCGCTGCCGCCCGACACTCCGGTCAACATCAACACGGCGCCGCCGGAGGTGCTCGCCACGATCGTCGACAAGCTCACCGGCGACGGGCTGGCGCAGCTCCTCGCCTCGCGCGCGCAGAAGCCGTTCTCGACGCTGGCCGAGTTCCGCGCGCGTCTGCCAGCGCCTGCGAGCGTTGCCGCCGACGACTCGCTCTCCATCAAGAGCGACTATTTCTACGTCACGATCACAGCGCGCCAAGGCTCGACGGTCGCGCGCGCTCGCGCATTGCTGCACCGGCGCAGCGGCGAGTGGCCCGAGATCGTGTGGCAGACCGTCGAGTGAGCGAGGCGCGCGAGGCGAAGCCGAGCGAAGGCCCGAAGGGCGCGTCGCCGAGCGATCGAGGCGCCCGACCCAACGGCCAAGACGCAGTTCAGAAGCAGTGCGGAGGGCGCGAACGACGGTCTTGTACACTGTCCCCATGAGTTCGAGGGTTTTCAACGCATGACGATCCTGCGGGTGCTTCTTGGCGCACCGTTTGCAGCCAACGAGGCGCTGGCATGGGGACTGTTCGATGCCGCGGGGGCATGCGTACGCACTGGACGCGGCGTCGCCTCGGAGTGGCCGGCCGCGGATCGCGTCGAAGCGGTGCTCGCAGCCTCGCAGGTCCGCATCGCCTCCGTCGCGCTGCCGCCGCTCGCGCCGGCCCGCGTGGCGGCCGCGGCTGGATTCGCCGTCGACGATCAGCTCGCGGGACCGAAGGAAGCGCAGCATCTCGCCGTTTCGCGCCAGGCGGCCGACGGCCGTGTTCGCGTGATCATCGCGGCGCGCTCCATCGTCGCAGGGGTGCGCAGCTCGTCCACGCTGCGCGCTGCGCGAATCATCGCTGAACCCGATCTCGCGCCGCCCTATCGCGGCTGGCGCTGGTGCGCCGCGGCGCCGAACGACAGCGACGGCTTCGTCCGTCGCAGCGACGGCAGCGCGTTTCCGGTGTCGGTCGCGAATGCGGGGAGCGGACTGCCTCCCGAACTCGCGCTCGGGCTTGCGCAGGCGCGCCGCGACAACACGCAACCGCAGGAGATCCGCGTCGAGTTCGACGCTGCGGACACTGATCTCGGTCGCTGGCAGCACGAAGCGGGCATTGCGTTCGTTCGCGGCGCCGCGTGGCGCTGGACCGCGGCTCCAGCGTCCGCGTTCGCTGACGCAGTCGATCTCTTGCAAGGCGATTTTGCGCTTGCACCGCCGCCGGCCGCGGGAGCACGCGTGCGCCTGTTCGCGCCGGCGCTCGCGCTCGCCGTCGCTGCGCTTGGATTGCATGTCGTGGCGACCGTCGGTGAATGGGGCTGGCTGCGCGTCGACGCATGGCGCAATGCGCGGGCGTGGAGCGCCGTCGCGACCAGCGCAGGCATCGCGTCCGACGCCGCGGCCACCCCGGCGACGGCGAAAGCGGAGGTCGCGCGCCGCTACGCGCAACTCCGCCACGAGCATGGCCTCGCGGCCCCCGATGATGCGCTTCCGCTGCTGGCTCGCGCGGCGCCCGCGCTGCGCGCGCTGCCGCCGGGCGCGGTGAAGACCGCAACGTATCGCGACGCCCACTGGACGCTCGATCTCAGTCTCAACAATGCCGACGCCGTGGCCGCGCTCGATGCCCAACTCCGGCAATCGGGCGTCCCCGCGCTTCTCGCGGCGACCTCCTCGGGCGTGCGCGTTCGCTTGGGCGCCCTCTGATGGCAAGCGCGCCCGCACTGCTTCGGGCTCCCGCGCCGCTCGCCCGCTGGTGGTCGACCAAGTCGCCCGCCGAACGCTGGGGCGTCGGTACGGTCGTGCTGCTCGCTATTGCCGCTATTGCGTGGCTCGCGCTCTGGCAACCGCTCACGCGCGACATCGCCGCGCTGCGCGTCGCGAATGCGCGCGACGGTGCGGCGCTGGTCGAAGCGCGGCAAACGGCCGATGAAATCGCGGGACTTGCGCGAGGCGCGGCACCGCCCGCCTCCGCCGATCCGCACGCGGACTTCGAGCGCGTCCTCACGCAGCAGAACGTGCGCGCTGCGCTCACGCAGCAGGAATGGAAGGACGGCCGCGTGAGTGTCGCCTTCGGCGCGATCGAGTTCGATGCGCTCGTCGCGACGCTCGAAGCCCTGCAGCGGGAGGCCCGGCTGCGTGTCATCGAGGCGACGATCGCCGCGCGCGTCGAACCCGGCGTCGTGCGCGCCGAGCTGGTGCTGGCCCGCTGAGCGGCTCCATCGCGCGATGTTCCGTGCGCTCGTCCTCGTCGCCTGCGTGGCCGTTCTGCTCGCGGCGGCCGCGGCGCTCGCGCCCGCCACGCTCGTCAATCCGCTGCTCCAGGACGCGAGCCGCGGCATTCTCTCGCTTGCTGAAGCCGAAGGCACGGTGTGGAACGGCCGCGGGATTCTCGGCATAAGCGCCGCCGCGCGCATACCGCTCGCCTGGCACCTCGACCCGCTGCCCCTGCTCAAGGGCGAAGCGCACGTTACGCTGGTCCCGCCGGCGCCTCCGGGCAGCGCTCCGCGAGCCGACATCGTCGCAAGTTCGGGCGCTATTGCCGTGCGCGCCCTCGACGCGGCGCTGCCCGCCGAGCTCCTAACCGCATTGTCGGCGCGAGCGGGCGTGAAGCTCTCCGGCATCGTGCGCGTCGCGTCACCTGCGCTCGAGTGGACGCGGACATCGCTTGCCGGTGGTGCACGCCTCGACTGGAACGATGCGCAGTTCGCGATCGCCAACGATGCCGGGATTCGCCTGGGCAACGTCACCGCGAACCTCACCGCCGCGGGCGATCGGCTGACGGGGCCGGTGACGAACGAGGGGGGCGATTTCGACGTCCGCGGCACCGTCTCAGTGCGCGCAACGGGGATGCCGGAAACAACGCTGACGATGACCCCGCGCTCCGGCGATCCGGCGCCGACGCGCTCGCTCGCGGTCTCCGCAAGGCCGGACGGCAGCGGCTGGAACGTCGATTTCCGGATTGGCGCGCGATGAGCGCCGTCGGGCCGCCTTCGCGCCCGCCGGGCCGACCCGAGGGCGCGGCGTCGCCCGCAACGCGCGGACGTATCGGTGGCATCGACGCGCTGCGGGGCTTGGCGCTATGCCTGATGTTCGTCTATCACTTCGCGTTCGACCTGCGCTTCTACCGGGTCATCGCCGCCGATTTCGAGCA
Organism: uncultured beta proteobacterium; assembly: GCA_963773195.1. Taxonomy (GTDB): domain Bacteria; phylum Pseudomonadota; class Gammaproteobacteria; order Burkholderiales; family Casimicrobiaceae; genus CAIWHR01. Next base: position 45,605 of record CAVZAE010000007.1, on the reverse strand, counting down.
CGATCCGTTCTGGCTCGCCTTTCGCGCGCTGATCGTGACCTCGTTCCTGCTGCTCGTCGGAGTCAGCCTGGTGCTGGCCGACCGGAGCGGGGCACCTCCATCGCACTTCTGGAAGCGCGTGGGAATCATTGCCGGCTGCGCGCTCGCGGCAAGCGTCGGGAGCTGGATCGTGTTCCCGCAGACGTTCATCACGTTCGGGATCCTCCACTGCATCGCGGTTGCTTCGGTCATTGCGTGGCCGCTCATCCGCCGGCCCGCGCTTGCGCTCGCGCTCGGCCTTGCGGTTATCCTGGCCGCATTCGCGTGGAGCCACCCGCTGTTCGATGCACGCGTGTGGTCGTGGGTGGGATTCACGACGCACAAGCCCGCCACCGAGGACTACGTTCCGCTCTTTCCGTGGGCCGGTGTCGTCTTCATCGGTATCGCCGTAGGCCATGCGCTCGGTCGCGCCGCGTTCGGTCCGCTGGCGCCACTCGGGCGCGCGCCACGCTGGCTTGCCTTCCTCGGCCGCCACAGCCTCATCGTCTACATGATCCACCAGCCGCTGCTGATGGGCGCGCTGTGGCTGTTCCTCGGGCGCTGACTTGCTGGCCCCTCCCCCATCGGATAAAATTTGCGGTTCGACGGAGGCGCGTAGCTCAGCTGGTTAGAGCACCACCTTGACATGGTGGGGGTCGTTGGTTCGAGTCCAATCGCGCCTACCATCCGACCGAACGCTTGGACGCACGGCAGAAAGGCATGGTTATGACACCGCGAACGCGTGGGGACTTCCGCTAGGAAACGCGAGCGCGCACGTCGTGGATCTCACGAAAAAGTGCGGCTCGTCCGCACTTTTTTGTTTCAGGAGTCCGCCATGCCCAAGATTCGCTTGCCCGACGGTGCCGTGAAGGAGTTTCCGGCGCCGGTCACCGTAGCCCAGGTCGCGTCCGCGATCGGACCCGGCCTCGCCAAGGCCGCGCTGGCCGGCCGCGTCGACGGGAAGCTCGTCGACACCTCGCACCCGATCGATAGCGATGCCGATGTCGCGATCGTCACCGACAAGGATCCCGCGGGACTCGAAGTGCTCCGGCACTCGACCGCGCACCTGCTCGCCTACGCGGTCAAGGAGCTCTTCCCCGACGCGCAGGTCACCATCGGCCCGGTGATCGAGGACGGCTTCTACTACGATTTCTCGTTCAAGCGACCCTTCACCCCCGACGATCTGGCGGCGATCGAAGCCAAGATGGCCGAGCTCGCGAAGAAGGACGAGCCCGTCACCCGCAAGCTGATGCCGCGCGACGATGCCGTTGCGTACTTCAGCGGCATCGGCGAGCACTACAAGGCCGAGATCATCGCCGCAATCCCCGCGAACGAGCCCATTTCGCTCTACACCGAGGGCAAGTTCACCGATCTCTGCCGGGGGCCGCATGTGGCATCGACCGGCAAGCTCCGCGTGTTCAAGCTGATGAAGCTCGCCGGCGCGTACTGGCGCGGCGACTCGAGGAACGAGATGCTCCAACGCATCTACGGGACCGCCTGGGCGAAGAAGGAAGACCAGGACGCGTACCTGCACCGCCTCGAGGAAGCGGAGAAGCGCGACCACCGGAAACTCGGTCGGCACCTCGACCTCTTTCACGTGCAGGAGGAGGCGCCCGGGATGGTGTTCTGGCATCCGAAGGGCTGGGCGATCTGGCAGGAGGTCGAGCAGTACATGCGCCGCGTCTATCGCGATAACGGCTACCAGGAAGTGCGCGCGCCGCAAATCCTCGACCGCTCGCTGTGGGAGCGGTCCGGGCACTGGCAGAACTTCAAGGACAACATGTTCACGACCGAGTCGGAGAAGCACGACTTCGCGGTCAAGCCGATGAACTGTCCGGGCCACATCCTCATCTTCAATTCCGACCTGCGCAGCTACCGCGACCTGCCGCTCAGGTACGGCGAGTTCGGAGCCTGCCACCGTAACGAGCCGTCCGGCGCGCTGCACGGCATCATGCGTGTGCGCGCCTTCACGCAGGACGATGGCCACATCTTCTGCAAGCCGGAGCAGATCCAGGCCGAAGTCGTGGCCTTTCACCAGCTCGCGATGAAGGTGTACCGCGACTTCGGATTCGATGACGTCGTGGTCAAGATCGCGTTGCGTCCGACCCCGCGCCTCGGCAACGACGAGGATTGGGATCGCGCCGAAGGCGCGTTGCGCGATGGCCTCCGCGCGGGCGGGACTCCGGAATGGACCGAACTTCCCGGCGAGGGGGCGTTCTATGGCCCCAAGATCGAATACCACCTCAAGGATTCGATCGGCCGCTCGTGGCAGTGCGGCACCATGCAGGTCGACTTCCAGATGCCGGGGCGGCTCCACGCCGAATACGTTGACGAGGACAACACCCGCAAGACCCCGGTCATGCTGCACCGGGCCATCGTGGGCTCCCTTGAACGTTTCATCGGGATCCTGGTCGAGCACTATGCGGGCGCCCTGCCCCTGTGGCTGGCCCCGATCCAGGCCGTTGTGCTGACTATCACCGACCGGCAGGTCCCCTATGCGCGCGAGGTCGAGGCCCGCCTCAGGGAGGCCGGCTTCCGGGTGGCGGCCGATTTGCGCAACGAGAAAATAACCTATAAAATTCGAGAACATAGCCTGCAGAAGTTGCCCTACCAGTTGATTGTGGGCGACAAAGAGATGCAGGCTCTGACGGTGGCCGTGCGCACCCGCGGCGGCGAGGATCTCGGGTCGATGCCCGTGGATGACTTGCTGGCGCGCCTCCGCGAGGAGGTCGCGATGCGTTGTTGACGCCTCGCGCGATATGCATGGCTGGTCTTTGATCGACCCGGAGGAACAGCAATAGTCCAAGACAAAGCACCGCGGATCAATCTGGAGATCAATTCTCCCGAGATCCGTCTGGTAGGTGAAGAAGGCGAGCAACTCGGCATCGTGCCGCTGGCGGAAGCCATGGCGAAGGCGGAAGCTGCGGAACTCGATCTCGTCGAGATCGCGCCGACGGCGAAGCCTCCGGTTTGCCGGATCATGGATTACGGCAAGTTCAAGTACCGCGAGGCGAAGAAGCAGCACGAGGCGAAGCTCAAGCTCAAGCAGATCCAGGTCAAGGAGGTGAAGTTCCGCCCCGGCACCGACGAGGGCGACTACAAGATCAAGCTGCGCAACCTCACCCGCTTCCTGGGCGAGGGTGACAAGGCGAAGATCACGCTGCGCTTCCGCGGCCGCGAGATGGCGCACCAGGAGTTCGGGGTGCGGCTGCTCGAGCGGATCCGGAACGATCTCGAGCCGATTTGCGTGGTTGAGTCATGGCCGAGGCTCGAGGGCCGGCAGATGGTGATGCTGCTGGCTCCGAAGAAGGTGCTGCCGAAGGCACCCGTGAAGGACCATCACCCGACGAAGCCCGAGGCCGGTAGCAAAGTCTCTCCGCCGGAGAGCACCGCTGTGGGCAGCAAATAAGAGAGGGGCGTCATGCCCAAGATGAAGACGAAGTCGAGCGCGAAGAAGCGCTTCCGCGTGCGCGGGAGCGGCAGTGTCAAGCGCGGGATGCAAGGCAAGCGCCACATCCTCACCAAGCGCTCCACCAAGAACAAGCGGCAGCTCCGCGGGATCACCGGCGTCGACAGCACGAACGCCGCGTCGGTCGCGGCGATGCTGCCCTACGCGTAAGGAGCGCCGACATGCCAAGAGTCAAACGTGGCGTGACCGCGCGCGCGCGGCACAAGAAAGTCCTGGCCCAGGCGTCCGGCTTCCGCGGCCGGCGCAACGCGGTCTACCGGATCGCGAAGGAAGCGGTGATGAAGGCCGGGCAGTACGCGTATCGCGACCGCCGGGTCAAGAAGCGCGAGTTCCGCGCGCTGTGGATCGCCCGGATCAACGCGGCGGTGCGCGAGCAGGGGATGAGCTACAGCGCGTTCATGAACGGATTGAAGAAGGCGGCGATCGACATCGACCGCAAGGTGCTGGCCGATCTCGCCGTGCACGACAAGGCAGCGTTTACGAAGATCGCGGAGCAGGCCAAAGCCTCTCTGGCCTGATCCAGCGCGAAATCCCGAGGGAGGCGCGAACCGCCTCCCTTTTTTTTCGACCTCCCGACTCGCACCAATGACCGAACTCGACCGCATCGTCGCCGCCGCGACCGCCGACTTCGAGGCGGCCCGCGATCCCGCGGCGCTCGAGAACGCGAAGGCGCGCTACCTCGGCAAGACTGGCGCGATTACCGAGCACATGAAAGCGCTCGCAAAATTGGGCGCTTCGGAGCGTCCCGCGGCGGGCGCACGCATTAATAACATCAAGGCGGAAATCGAGCAGGCGCTTGTGCGCCGCCGCGAAGCACTCTCCGACGCGAAGCTCGCCCGGCAACTCGCGGCCGACGCAATCGACGTCTCGCTTCCCGGCCGCGGTCGCGGCTCCGGCGGCCTGCACCCGATCACGCGCACCCTCGAGCGCATCGAGACCTTGTTCCGCTCGCTGGGCTTCGAGGTCGCCGACGGCCCCGAGATCGAGGACGACTTCCACAACTTCACCGCGCTCAACATGCCGGCGGACCATCCGTCGCGCTCGATGCACGACACGTTCTACGTCGAAGGCGGTCGCGTGCTGCGGACGCATACGTCGAACGTGCAGATCCGCTACATGGAAACGCACGCGCCGCCGATCAAGATCATCGCGCCGGGCCGCGTCTATCGCGTCGACAGCGATGCAACGCACTCGCCGATGTTCCACCAGGTCGAGGGCCTGTGGATCGGCGAGGACGTGACGTTCGCGGACCTGAAAGGCGTGTTCACCGAGTTCCTGCGTAACTTTTTCGAGCGCGACGACCTGCAGGTGCGCTTTCGCCCGTCGTTCTTCCCGTTCACCGAGCCGTCGGCCGAGATCGACATGAGCTTCGGCACGGGCTGGCTCGAGATCTCCGGCGCAGGCCAGGTGCATCCGAACGTGCTGCGCGCGGTCGGCATCGATCCCGAGCGCTGGCAGGGCTTCGCGTTCGGCATGGGGCCCGACCGCCTGGCGATGCTGCGCTATGGCGTCGACGACCTGCGCGAGTTCTTCACCAACGACCTCGCCTTCCTCCGTCAGTTCGCCTAACGCCACGCCATGCAATTCTCCGAACGCTGGCTCCGCACGCTGACCGATCCGCCGGTCGCAACGGCGGCACTGTGCAATACGCTCACGATGTCCGGGTTCGAGGTCGAGGGTGCCGTGCCCGCGGCGCCGCCGTTCGAGGGCGTCGTTGTCGGCCGCATCGAGAAGGTCGAGCCTCATCCCAACGCCGATCGGTTGCGCGTGTGCGCCGTCGACGTCGGCGCCGGTGCACCGCTGACGATCGTTTGCGGTGCGCCCAACGCCGCCGCGGGAATGAAGGCGCCGTGCGCGCGCGTGGGCGCAACGCTCCCCGGCGGACTTGCCGTCAAGAAGGCGGCCGTACGCGGCGTCGAATCGAACGGAATGCTGTGCTCGGCCAAGGAGCTCGGCATCTCCGACGACGCCTCGGGCCTCTACGTGCTGCCCGCGGACGCTGCCGTCGGCGTCAATCTCCGCGAAGCGCTCGCGCTTGACGACACGATCATCACGCTCAAGGTCACGCCGAATCGCGCGGACTGCCTGTCGATGGTCGGGCTCGCCCGTGACGTCGCCGCCGTCACCGCGGCTCCGCTCACGCTTCCCCCCTTCAATGCGGCGCCGGTCGCAAGCCGCGCGACGCGTGAAGTGCGCGTCGAAGACAAGGCCGGCTGCCCGCGCTTCGTCTCGCGCGTCATCGAAGGCATCGATCCGACGGCACCCACGCCCGCGTGGATGAAAGAGCGGCTCGAACGCAGCGGCATTCGCTCAATCTCCGCCGTCGTCGACATCACCAACTACGTAATGCTCGAGCAGGGGCAACCGCTGCACGCCTACGACGACCGGATTCTCGACGGCGCCGTCGTCGTCCGTTTCGCGCGCGCCGGCGAGACGCTCACGCTCTTGAACGGGCAGGTGCTGACCCTTGAGCCCGACCTGCTGATGGTGTGCGATGAGAAGAAGCCGCTCGGGCTCGCCGGGATCATGGGCGGCGAGCACTCCGGCATCAGCGATGCGACCACTACCGTGTTCCTCGAAGGCGCATTCTGGAGCCCGGCCGTGATCCAGGGGCGCTCGCGGCGCCTGGGCTTCGTGAGCGATGCTGGCTACCGCTTCGAGCGCGGTGTGGATTTCGGCAACGCCGCGCGCGCGGTCGAACGGGCGACCGGGCTGATCCTCGAGATCTGCGGCGGCCGCGCGGGACCGCTCGGCGACGTCGTCGCCGCGCTTCCGGCGCGCAACCCCGTGCGCGTGCGGCCGGCTCGCGTCGGACGACTGCTCGGCATCGCCGTCGACGACGCGACGATCGCCGCCCTCTTCACGCGGCTCGGGCTCGCGTTCACGCGCGCGGACGGCGACTTCATCGTCACTCCGCCGTCGTACCGCTTCGATCTCGTGATCGAGGAGGACTTCGTCGAGGAGATCGCGCGCCTCATCGGCTACGACGCTATTCCCACGAAGCCCGCCGCACACGTGCAGACGATGCTGCCCGACCCCGAATCGCGGCGGGACACGTTCGCGCTCAAGCGCCGGCTCGCGGCGCGCGACTGGCAGGAAGCGATCACGTTCGGCTTCGTGAGCTCGGCGCTCGAGGCCGTGCTGTTTCCCGATCGCCCTGCTGCCCGCGCACCCATCGCCGTGCTCAATCCGATCGCAAGCCAGCTCGACGTCATGCGGACCACGCTCGCCGGCGGCCTGCTGGGCGTGCTCAGCGGCAACCTGGCACGCAAGCACGAGCGCGTCCGCGTGTTCGAGGTCGGCCGCTGCTTCCTGCGCGACGACGGCGGAGCGAATCAGCCTCTCCGGATCGGCGGCATCGCCTACGGCCCCGCCGCCCCCGAGCAGTGGGGAACGCCTCGCCGGCTGGTTGATTTCCACGACGTGAAGGGCGACCTCGAAGCGCTAGCTGCGCCGCACGTGATCGCGACCAACGCTGCCGACCATCCGCTCCTGCACCCGGGCCGTGCGGCCGAGGTGAGGGTTGCGGAGGGCGTTTTGGGGTGGGTCGGCGAGCTCCACCCGCGCCTCGTCCGGCACTTCGAGCTGCCGCACGCGCCGGTATTGTTTGAGCTCGACGTGGCTCCGTTCCTCCGCCGCCCATTGCCCGTGGCCCGGCCCGTCTCCAAGCTGCCCGTCGTCCGGCGGGACTTCGCCGTGGTTGTCGACGACGCAGTTCCGGCGGCTGCCCTGCTGGGTGCGCTCGAGGCCGCCAAGCTGCCGAAAGTGACCGCGATTCGCCTTTTTGACGTCTTTCGTGGAGCCGGACTGACAGACGGCAGAAAAAGCCTTGCGATTCTGGTGCTTATGCAGGATACTGAACGTACTTTGACGGACGCCGAGATCGACGCGACGATGGCCGCGCTGATCCAGATCACCACAGAACAATTCGGCGGCTCGCTCCGCTCCCAGGTGCATCAATGACGCTCACCAAAGCCGAACTCGCTGATTTGCTGTTCGAACAGCTTGGCCTCAACAAGCGTGAGGCCAAGGACATGGTCGAGCACTTCTTCGAAGAAATCCGCATCGCGCTCGAGCGCGGCGATGCGGTCAAGTTGTCGGGATTCGGGAATTTCCAGCTGCGGGAGAAACCGCAGCGTCCCGGTCGCAACCCCAAGACCGGCGAGGAGATCCCGATCACCGCACGGCGCGTCGTCACGTTTCACGCGAGCCAGAAGTTGAAGGCGATGGTCGAAGCTGCCAGCAGCGCCGGCACGCTCCCGAGCTGAGGCCCCGCGCCGGTTGGCCCTAGCCTCCCATCCGGCACGAAGCTCCCCCACGCGACGTATGCAGAGGTCCTTCAAGGCCGAGCTGCCACCGATCCCCGCCAAGCGCTACTTTACGATCGGCGAGGTAAGCGATCTTTGCGCTGTGAAACCCCATGTGCTCCGCTACTGGGAGCAGGAATTCGCGCAGCTGAAGCCGGTCAAGCGTCGCGGCAATCGCCGCTACTACCAGCACCACGAGGTCCTGTTGATCCGCCGGATCCGGGATCTTCTCTACGAGCAGGGGTTCACAATCAACGGCGCCAGACACCGCCTCGAGTCGGAGGTCGCCCCGCTCCCCCCGGGCGTCGCCCCGGCGGTCGCGCCGGCACGGACGCCGCTCCCGGTGGACGGGATGGGCGCCCGCGGCCCCGCCGCTCCGAGTGGCACCCCGGCGAGCGACGAAATCCGTCAGGAACTGCTGCGAATCAGGCGGCTGCTGGGCCAAGACCGATGATCGCGGATATAATTCGCGATTCGTGTCGGGGCGTAGCGCAGCCTGGTAGCGCACCTGCATGGGGTGCAGGGGGTCGGAAGTTCGAATCTTCTCGCCCCGACCATAGTTTCGGACCGTTCGTCCCGCCGCATTGGGCCGAACGCTTTCCGCACCGGTGCGCCCGCGAGGCCCGCCCTCGCGCCCATTCCGGTTCTGCTGCCGCCGAGCGCGCCCTCAGCTCCGCGGCGGACCGGTTCCCGCCCATCGGCGGGGCATGCTTCTTGCTCGATTTTCCTGTCACCACCTCTTTGGTCAAGAGAACATCATGATCGCTGCGCAGCCTCGTCCGTCCGGCGTCATCTCGGAGCTGGCGCTTGCCCGCGCCCAGCGCAACACCGTCCTGATCATCGACGACCTGTTCTCGAGCCGCCTCCTGCTCGCGGAGATCGTCCGCCAGATCGACGGCAAACTGAACCTGGAGCTGTTCGACACCCCGAGTCGCGCGCTGGAGTTCGCGCGCAACAATCGCGTCGACATGGTCCTGACCGACTACAAGCTCCCCGAGTTCGACGGTATCGAGCTCGTGAAGCAGATTCGCGCCCTCCCCCACTGCGTCGACGTGCCAATCGTCGTGATCACCGTGGTCGACGACCGTCGGATCCGCTACGACGCGCTCGAGGCCGGCGCGACCGACTTCCTGATCAAGCCGCTGGACGAGCACGAGACGCGCGCCCGCTGCGCGAACCTGCTCGAGCTGCGCCGGCACAAGATCGTGCTGTCCGACCAGGCGCGAGTGCTTCAGTACCAGGTCGACAAGTCAGTCGCCGAGATCCACGAGCGCGAGCTCGAGACGCTTTCCAAGCTGGCGAAGGCCGGCGAGTTCCGCGACAAGACGACCGGCAATCACCTGATGCGCATGGCCAAGTACTCCGGCGCTCATCGGCCAGCACCTGGGACTCGGCGCGGAGACCTGCCACGTGCTCGAAGTCGCCGCGCCGATGCACGACATCGGCAAGATCGGCATCCCCGATTCGGTCCTGCTCAAGGAAGGGCCGCTCACGCCCAGCGAGCAGGAGATGATGCGCACGCACCCGCGGATCGGCTACGACATCCTCAAGGGCAGCCCGTCCAAGTACCTGAGCATGGGCGCCATCATCGCGCTCGGCCATCATGAGAAATACGACGGCACCGGCTACCCGAACGGACTGCACGGCGAGGACATTCCGATCGTCGCGCGCGTCGTGGCCGTGGCCGACGTCTTCGATGCGCTCGTGAGCGAACGCCCCTACAAGCACGCCTGGCCGATGGAGGAGGGGATCGACTACCTCAAGAGCACAGCGCGGCAAGCACTTCGATCCGAAGTGCGTCGACGCCTTCCTCGGCGACCCGACGCGGATCGACGCGATATTTACCGAGTTCGCGGATTAGCGGCGCGATAGGCTGCCGTTCCTCGCTTTGAACGGTCTGGTCGTAGTGCGGCCGATACCGGCACGTCCGCAGTTCCTGCGTTCAGGCCCTGGGCGGCGCCTGCTCAAGTGAAATTTGGCCCGCTTCGATCGCCTTCGCAATCGCCTCCTGTCGATTAGAGGCCGAAAGCTTGGAACGTATGGAGTCGAAATGGAACTGGACTGTACGAGCGGAGATTCCGAACTCCCTAGCGATGTCGTCCGATGTAAGCCCCCGGGCCGATAAGACAAGGCAAGCCCGCTCCCGCCCGCTCAGTGGGGCCCCTGCAGACTTCGGTGGAAGTCCCCGCGACACGACCGATTTGACGAACAGTTCGTGAAAATACGTGGCGAAGGTCAAAATGTCTCCCAGGCGCTGCGCTATTTCTCGCTGGCGCCTCGCATCAGGCAAAGGGATAGGCGAATTGAAATTCACTAGCATTCTCATGCCAAACGAATCGCGTGAGGGGACTAGCACGCCGCTTGCCACTCCGTGCTCCAGCGCATCATCCAGAAATGCGTCTGTCTTCGCACTTCTGCCACGCATGGTGGATTGATCCCAAATGAGCGGAGCCGTGCGATCCCAGCAGTCAACTACTCGCGGATCGATCTCGACATAGGCCCGCTGATCGTATCGGGCGACCCACTCCGGTGTGTGGGTCGTGTAGAGGTAAATCAGTCCTTCATGATCCAGGCGTGGACACGTACTGACCGCGTAGAAGAATGTATCAAAGCCAAGGTCGCGCGTTATCGACTCAATTTCTCCTCGAGTATCGCGGCCACGCTGGGCTGCACTCACGAGAGGGAGCAACAGCGGCGGTAATGTGCCAGAGGCTCCGACTCGAACTGGACCAAGACGCAATGTCTGCAGCATTGATCCCCCCTCCCCGAAAGCGATCAGCCACCACGCAGCATGCTAGCCGACGTTTCAGCCGCAGTACATTACTCCGTATTGTTTGGCTTTTCGGTTCTGTAGCGTACGGATCGATCGAATTCTTTAGTCGCTACGAGGTAACAACACCTCGCTTGAGGGCCCATGCAATCGCCTCATGGTGCGTCAGACACCCTAGTTTGGCGCGTATTGAATCGAAGTACGTGTCGACGACGCGCACATCGATGCAAAGGCGATCGGCAATCTGACCAATCGAATGTCCGCGTGTGGCAAGAGTGAGGCACTCAATCTCTTTCGCACTCAAGGGCTGCCCTGCCGCCCTTGACACCATCTCATTGCGTCGAATTGCGCCAATAAATAAGTCGTGGAGAAATCGCGCAACAACCATCAACTCACCAAACGCTCCTTCAATCTTGCTCCGCCGTGCGGGATCGAGTACGGGACTCACAAGGTTGAAATCGAATCGCGCCCTACCGAACGAGTGATCGTGGATGGGTACGCAGACCCCGCTGCCAATGCCGAAGGACGCCGCGTCGTCGAGAAAACCATCAAGACCCGGATATCGACCACGCCACGTCGCGAAGTCCCAGGCGATCGGAAGCGCTTGCAACATCACTAGATTGACGAGCGGGTCGACCTCCACGTATCCCATCTCGTCGTAGCGCACCGACCATCCGGGTTCAATAGTCGAAAGCTCATAAAGCCTGCCCTCGACAATGGGCGTCGATCGCGTTGCGGCCCAATAAGTGAAAGAGTCGAACTCAAGCGTGAGGACAACCGACGAGATTTCGGGAACTACGTCTCCCCCGCTTTCGGCAACGCGGACGAGCGGCTCTAGATACTTCGGCAGTGCGTTGGAACCGGCCAAGCGAGTGGGTCCGACGCGCAGTATCTGCACTGCTGGCTCCGGGTGCAACGGTCGCCGCGATTTGCCGGCTAGTTCCAGCTCACCAGCGCTGAGCCCCACGTAAAGCCGCCGCCGACGCCGGTGAGGAGGACCTGCTGGCCAGAGCGAATGCGGCCGTCGCGCACCGCTTCGTCGAGCGCGAGCGGAATCGAGGCTGCGGAAGTGTTGGCGTGCCGGTCAACAGAGACGACCACACGTTCGTTCACGATCCCCAGCTTGCGAGCGGAAACCTCGATGATGCGTCTGTTCGCCTGATGCGGAATGAACCAGTCAACTTGGGTTGTGTTCGCGCCGGCCGATGCAAGCGCCTCTTCCGAAGCTTCGACTATTCCTCGCACCGCGAACCGAAACACGACTCCGCCGTCCATGTGTATGAACGGACTCCCAAGATTCGGAGCGCAATTCAGCACCTCGGGCTGATGCCCATCGGCATGAAGATGCACGGATCGAATACCGGGTTTGTCGGATCGCGATACGATGGCAGCGCCGGCTCCGTCGCCGAATAGCACGCACGTCGATCGGTCGTTCCAATCCAGAAGCCGCGACATCTTTTCGGCGCCTACAACGAGGACGTGCCTCGCACTGCCCTTCGACACGATGGCGTCGGCACAGGCTAGCCCGTAGATGAAGCCCGGTGCACGCCGCTGAAAGGTCGAACGCTCCGACGTGGCGCGCGCCGAGTTTCGATTGCAGCAGCGCCGCGGTCGACGGGAACACCATGTCTGGCGTGATCGTCGCCACAATAATGAGGTCGAGGTCCGACGGTTCTAGGGCGGCGGCGGCAAGCGCTTCGCGCGAAGCCGCGAGAGCCATGTCGGACGCCTGCTCTTCGGGCGCGGAGATGTGACGATGGCGAATCCCGGTCATCGAGCGGATCCATTCGTCGCTCGTGTCAAGCCGGCTCGCGATTTCGTCGTTGGTCAGGATTCGGTCCGGGAGATACCGACCTGTTCCGGTGATGGTGCTATGCATGAAATTGCAGCCTACGTCCGCTTGTTATCCGCGTAGTCTACAGGCGCGTCCTGAGTCGCACGTTGGGGACTAAAGCACCTAGGTCGAGTTGCGGGAGCGAGGCAAGGAAAGGCGCTTACATGATGTGCGCGGTCCACTCGGCACCTGGGAGGGTCTTCGCTGATTCGAGAGCTCGATTGCGCAATGTTGCGCGGTCAATGTTCCGGAGTGTAGCAGTCCCCCTACAGGCTTCAGGGGAAATGCCGTGCGCCACCTATGCAGCCTCGGGAGAATCCGCGTCTACTTGACTCTGGAGATTGCGCAAATTGCGCCGAGTTGCCGCGGGGCGGTCATCCGTCGGCTATGGCCGCCAACTCCTCGCTCGACGAAGGCCCTTGCGCCCGGGCCGACACGCGCGCATGATGCTTGGTTAGTCCTTGTCTGAAAAGAGATTTCATCAGAAGATCGACAGCAAACAATGCCTGCCTTATGGCACAATATTTGCTGTCACGTTGAGAACCAGCGTTTTGGTAACAGTGACTAGTCGTCCCGATGAACGCGCCTTCCTTCCTTGAACCCCTGGGCTTCCTCCTGGAGCCGCTGGCCGCGGTCAGGCGCAGATTAGTCGCCGCCCCCGATACCGAGGGCAAGCAAGCGGGACTCCGCCTTTTCATCATTGCGGGCATCCTCGCCTACTACGCGGGTCTGGTCGCTCCCAAAAATGGCTGGACAACGGACGAAATTCTCGTCGCGTCCGGCGTATCTGCATTCCTCGTCATTGCGATCGGGATATTCATCTCGATCTGTATCCGACCGAAGAAGATTATCTTGCGTCGGATTATCGGAATGCTTTCTGATAACGGTGGCGCAACGTTCTTTGTCTGGTTCGCCGGCGAGAACGGTGCCTTGATGATCTTCGTCTACCTTTTCGTCGCGTTCGGGAATGGTGCGCGCTATGGCCGCACCTACCTCTTCGGTAGTGCCATCCTGAGCTGGATTGGCTTCTGCGCTGCCATCCTGCTGGTTCCATATTGGCAGGAGCATTACAGGATGGGAATCGAACTGCTCGTGGCGCTTATAGCGCTACCGATCTACGTAATGGGATTCTTGCAGCAGCGCGACAAAGCAAAGGTGCGTGCCCAAGAGGCGAACCAAGCGAAGACCACGTTCCTCGCGAACATGAGTCACGAGATTCGAACGCCTTTGAACGGCATCGTCGGTGTCGTGGACCTATTCCAAGCGACGGTTCTGTCGGCACAGCAGACGGAGCTAGTTCGACTAATGCGTCATTCTGTATCCGTGCTTCGCTCGCTCGTCGACGACGTCTTGGACATCAGCAAGATTGAGTCTGGGCGACTCTCGATCGAGGTTGCACCGTTCGATCTCCATGCAATGCTGAACGGGCTGATCCAGCTACTCCGTCCCCATGCGCAAGCGAAGGGCTTGCAGCTGCGCGCCGTCGTCGACCCGATGCTCGACTATCGCCTGCAGGGCGATTCGCATCACATTCGTCAGGTGTTGCTTAATCTGCTGGGCAATGCGATCAAATTCACCGAGCGAGGCGAGGTGACGCTATCGGTCGAACAACTGAAGGAAACGATGGAGGGCGTTACTTCGCGCTTCGAGGTTCGCGACACCGGGATCGGCATTGGGGAGTCGGCGCTTCCACGCATCTTCGAACGGTTTGTTCAGGCGGATGATTCAACCACCCGACGTTTTGGTGGGTCAGGTCTCGGTACCACGATTGCCAAGCAACTTGTCGAGCTAATGGGCGGCACGATCGGAGTTCGTAGTGTTCTGGGCGAGGGAAGCACGTTCTGGTTCGAGCTCCCACTCCTCCGGGTGGCCACATCCGCAGACGTTCCAGTCGAACCGGTTGTCGCTAACGACGACATCACGCTGCTCGTTGGCGAAGCGTCAGCCGTCGCCCAGGTCAAGCCGCTCGTCGCCGCAGTGGGCGGCCGTTGCGAGACCCTATCGTCAGCAGCCGCCGTGGGCCCGAAGATCCAAGCCGTGCTGGAAGCTGGCCGAACCGTGCGGGCCATCGTCGTCGCCGCCGACACGGATACTGCTTGCAACGCGTTCATCGCAGCAGCGCAGCGCCTCGGCGATCGCTCGGTGGCGCTGGTCCATATCGCTCAGGAACCCCTTTCGGCCGTCGACACAGCACGCATTCGCAGCATCCGCGACGCCTTCACGCTCGGCCCAGGCGTAATCCCGCGCGCATTCAATAACGCGGTGCACGCTGCGACCGCTATTGGCGGACGTGATAGTGCGGAGGTGATCAATCTCGCTGACGTGTTGAAGCAGCAGCGCACTTCGCTGCGCGTGCTTGTCGCCGAAGACAATGCGACGAATCAAGTAATCATCAGCAAGCTTCTGGAACACGCGGGCCACACGGTCATGTTGGCTACCGACGGCGAGGAAGCGCTCGACCTCTACGAGCAGGACAAGCCGGACATCGCGATCCTCGACTACAACATGCCAGAGAGGTCGGGGATCGAGGTCGTCAAGGCCATCCGGATGATGGAAGCGACGGGCGAGCATCTTCCCGCCATCCTGCTGTCGGCGTCTGTCACCCCCGAGGCACGCGAGCGCGCTAAGGCGGCGGGCGCCGATGAATTCATGGGCAAGCCGTACGAGGCCGCGGCTCTCCTTCAGACCATTGACCGCCTGGCACGCCGCAAGGCGCGCGCGCCGCAGTCGCGATCCATCATGCGCATGCGGCCAGCCGAGTCGGTGGTCGAATTGGAGATGCCCCTAGTGGATTCCCGGCGGATGGCCGAGATCGAGAGCATTGCTCGCGATCCCGGCTTCCTCGCTGAGCTACTGCGCGGCTTCAGGGACGATGTCGAGACGATCTTCAGTCGCCTCGACGCCCCAGTCGCGGTCGGCCAATGGGAGGCCGTTCACGACCTAATGCACACACTGAAGGGTGCCGCCGTGGGAATCGGCGCCCAACAGCTTGCTACACGTTGCATGGAGTTCGACGCCGCCGTCGCGTCCGGCCAGACAGGCCAGCTGACCGAACGGAAGACGGAGATGCGTCGCTGCTTCGACGCAACGCTCGTACAGCTCAACGACTATACAACTAGAAAACATCGCGTATCGCTTTAGGACTGGCGGCAGCCATTCAGGCGTTGCCCGCCGCAGCGACAGGCGCGAACAACTCTTCGACTTGCTCCTCTTCCGGAGTAAGCGCGATCAGGCGATCCTGTGCTTTGACTAGGCGCGCCATCATCCGCATGTCGCGTGCTTCGAGTTGCAGGACGGCTTCAACCCAGATGCCCACGATCGCTTTCATCTCCGCGAGCGGGACAGCCTGGTACGCGCGCTTCGCGCGGGCCATCGCGCGATAGCTGTTCTGCCGCTTTTGCCGCGAGCGGATCAGCCCTCGCACAACATCCGTTCCCATCCCGTCATCGGCCAATACGTCTACAACGCCCATATCGTGCATCTCTGCAGCGGTGAATACCTGACCACTCATAACGACCTCCTCGGCCCGCCGCAACCCCATGCGCCGCCCCAGAAGTGAAAGTGCGCCCATGCCTGGGAACATGTTGAACAGCACCTCGGGCAGCGAGAAGGTGGCCGATTTCTCGGCAACAATCATGTCGCTGGCGAGCGCGCATTCGAAGCCACCGCCGAAGGCCTTGCCTTGGACTAGTGAAATCGTCGAAATGTCGGCGCCAAAGCCCGAGATCCGGCGATGCATGTTGTCGACGCAGAGGTTGGCGTAGTACTCCAGAGTCGCATGATCTCGACGCATGATCGACTGAATAAACATCGACAGGTCGCCGCCTAGATTGAATACCCCCTCGACGCGGCTACCGAATACCGCGTAGTCGACGCGGTGCGGCTGGCCACGGTAACCAATCCAACCTTGATGCGTCTCCAACGTGCTTTCAAACTTGCGGACGTCTTCAAGAAATTCTCTGTTGAAGCACGGGCGCGGCTCTGGCTTCATCCACGAAAACACTGTGCGCAGTTCGGGGTCATATTCAAGGTCGAATTGCTTCATCCGATCCAGACTCGCGAGTGCGGGGAATTCAACGATAGCGTTCATGGCCTGTCTCCACTAAGGACGTACACGCGAGGGAATGGGAGCGGCAGAAACGGTGAACCCCATTTGTCCACCGTGCCGCACAGGCAGTAAGGCATATCGACCTCCCCCCTCAGGAACTCCGACACTGCCTGAATGTACTCTACACGAGATTTATACGAACAAGTCAAGCACTATCTGGCGGATTGGCTCGAAGTTCGGCCGAATTGACAGAAATCAAATGCGACCTAGGAATGATCCGAGGTGGCCGAGTCCATCGAACGATCGTGCGACAAATACATCGCGAGGCGCCACAGGTGGTACAAAACATGCCCCGATTCATTGCGTATTCGACGATGTGTACGATACAAATCTGTGCCAGCGACTTCGCTGTCCCAAAGCGATTCGGCCAGCAATTCTTGATCGATTGGTCAATTTAAACTCTTATAGATCAATAGCTTAATGTCTGTAACTGCGAGATGATGCCCAGCGGGACCGATATCGCGTACCACGAGCTAACTCCGGCCGATTGGCCGGAAGCTGCGCCAGCCCTGCTAATCGAGCGGCACGGATTGGCAGACTTCCAGCGCGGTTGCTAGCGCCGGAGCGCAGCATGGTTGCGCCAGCCGCGGCCTACTTCACCGTATCCTTGCTCTGCCCGAAGAGCACCCGCCGCGACTCGGCGTCGGAAACGGCCGGAGCGGTGTTGATCTTCTTCGCCAGCTCGTAGGCGCGCTGGACCGCAGGACGGGCGCGGATCTCCTCCTTCCAGCGCTTGAGGTGGGGGAAATCGTCGATGTTCTGCGATTGCCGCTCCGGGCTGACCCACGGGTAGCAGGCGATGTCGGCAATCGAGTAGTCGCCCGCGAGAAAGGGGCGGTCGGCGAGGCGACGGTCCAGCACACGATAGAGTCGACCGGTCTCGCGCACATAGCGATCGATCGCGTACGGCAATTTCTCGACGGCGTACAACGCGAAGTGATGGTTCTGTCCGGCCATCGGCCCCAGATTTCCCATCTGCCAATGCAGCCACTGGAGGCATTCCCAGCGCGCGCGAAAATCCTGCGGCAGCAGTTGTCCGCACTTGGTCGCGAGGTACTCGAGGATGGCGCCCGATTCCATCAATGACAGCGGTGGCCCGCCGTCGGCTGGCGCGTGATCGACGATCGCCGGAATCCGGTTATTCGGCGCGATCCTGAGGAACGCCGGATCGAATTGCTCTCCCTTCGAGATGTTGATGGGCTTCAGCGTGTAGGCTAGCCCCGTTTCCTCGAGGAAGATCGTGATCTTGTGGCCGTTCGGCGTCGTCCAGTAGTAGAGATCGATCATCGCGCTGCAACGGCTGTCAGAACGTGCCCGGATACTGCCCGCCATCGAGGAGCAGGTTCTGGCCGACGATGAAGCCGGCGTGAACGCTGCACAGGAACGCGCAGGCAGCACCGAACTCGTCGGTCCTGCCGAAGCGGGCCGCAGGGTTTGCCGCGCGCGCCGCCGCCGCGGCCTCGTCGAACGACTTGCCCGTGGCCTTCGCGCGCGACGCCATCGTCGTGCGCAGGCGGTCGGTGTCGAACGGCCCCGGCAGCAGGTTGTTGATCGTCACGTTGTGGCGGGCGACGCTGCGCGCGAGTCCGGCGACAAAGCCCGTCAGCCCCGAGCGCGCGCCGTTCGAGAGCCCGAGGAACTCGATCGGCGCCTTCACCGCGCCGGACGTGATGTTGACGATGCGTCCGAACTTGCGCGCGATCATCGGGTCGACCGTTGCTCGAATGAGCTCGATCGGCGTCAGCATGTTGGCGTCGAGCGCGCGGATCCACGCGGCGCGGTCCCAGTCGCGGAAATCCCCCGGCGGTGGGCCGCCGGCATTGTTCACCAGGATGTCGGGTTCGGGACAGGCGGCGAGTGCGGCCACGCGGCCTTCCGGCGTCGTGATGTCGCACGCGACGTACCGGCACTTCGCGTCCGACCCGTCGACCGATCTCGGCTTGCGGTCGCGCACAGCGCGTCCTCGGTCCGCGCGACGATCGTCACCTCGCAGCCCGCGTCGGCCAGCGCCTCGGCACAGCCCCGCCCGAGTCCCTTGCTCGCCGCGCACACGAGCGCGCGTCGTCCGGCGATGCCGAGGTCCACGCGTGACTCCGTCAGGTGGTCGAGGCGGCTGGCGTGCGCGCGCGCCGAATGCGCGTCACCGTGCCGATAGCCACCAGCAGCATCGCCGCAGCCGCGAAGAACATGCCGCGGCCGAGCCCGTGATCGAGCATCGCCCCAAACCAGATCGGCGCGATCGTAGCGCCGACGTCGAGGCCCATGTAGACGAAACCGTAGACGCGTCCCGCGGCGCCACGGGGGGTTGCGTTGCGGACGATGAGATCGCGCGACGGGCCCGTCGCTCCCATCGCGAAGCCTGTCAGCGCGAACACCGGCAGGAGCAGCGCGGACGGAGTGGCGCCGGTGCCAATACTGGCGAGCAGGAGCGCGCCCGCGGCAAGCCCCGTTGCCGCCACGCGATCGTGGTGCTCGGTGCGCGCGGCGAGGAAGCCGCCGGCGAGGATGCCGCCCGTGCTGCCGAGCAGGTACGCGCTGATCGCCGACGCGGCGAGCGCGAGCGGAATATCGAACGTGACATGCAACGCGGTCGTGCCCTGCGTCTGCAGTCCGGTACCGGCGATCGTCTGGAAAACAAAATAGCCGAAGCACAGCAGGATCGCCGGCTGCAGGAACAGATGCGCGCTGCCGCGCAGCGTGTGTAGGTGCGCGTCCTGCGCCTTGTGCGACGTCAGCACCGCGCGCTGCGAGGCAAGCAGCGCGAGCGCGGCGAGGCCGACGAGGCCAAAGATTGCGAGCGCCGGGCGCCAGCCGAGCGCGGCGCCGGCGCCGTAGACGACGATCGGCGCGACGGCGTAACCCAGGTTGCCGCCGATGCCGTGCGTGCTGTAGGCGTGGCCAAGCCGCTGCGGCGCGACGTTCGCGTTCAGGATCGCGAAGTCGGACGGATGGAAGACGCCGTTGCCGATCCCCATCAGCGCGGCGATCGGGTAAAGCCAGGCGATCGACGGCGCGAACCCGGCGAGAAGTGTGCCGCCGGCCAGGAGCCCGAGGCCGCCCAGCAGCACGGGACGCGCGCCGATGCGGTCGACCGCGAAGCCGGCGGCGAACTGCGTCGCGCCACTCGCGAAATAGAAGGCACCGGCCAGCGCGCCCAGCGCCGCGAACGAGACGTCGAACTCCGCCCTGAGCAGCGGGAACATCGACGGCAGCACGAGCTGGAAGAAATGCGACAGCCCGTGCCCGAAGCCGATCAGCCCGATGACCTTGACGTCGTGGCGAAGCGGGCCTGCGGCAGGCGTATCCAAGGCGAAAACGGGGGGTTGAGGTAGCGCGACGAACCTCCACTATACTTGATCGGCTCACTCCCGCCGATCACGCACGCAGGAGAATCCTCATGGTCGACAAGGTCACGAAAACCGACGCCGAATGGCGCGCTCAACTCACACCCGAGGAGTACACAGTCACTCGGCAAAAGGGCACCGAACGCGCGTTCACGGGCGAGTACTGGGACAACCACGATGCGGGAATGTACCGCTGCCGCAGCTGCGGGGCCCCGCTGTTCGATTCCGACACCAAGTTCGACTCGGGAACAGGTTGGCCCAGCTTCTACCAACCGCTCGGTGAACAGAATGTGAAAATGCAGGACGACTCGAGCTACGGCATGCGCCGCACCGAGGTCGTCTGCTCTGCATGCGATGCGCACCTCGGGCATCTGTTCGAGGACGGGCCGGCGCCGACGGGGCAGCGCTTCTGCATGAATTCCTGCTCGCTCAAGTTCGAGCCCAAGAAGTCCTGACGCGCGGGCGCCTGTTCGCGCCTGTTCGCGCCTGCCCCGTCTCGATGCGCCTGCTGCTCGCCGAAGACGACGCGATGATCGGCGAGTCGGTTTGCCGCGGCCTGCGGCAGGACGGCTTCGCCGTCGACTGGGTGCGCGACGGGCGCGCGGCCGAGGTCGCGCTCGCAGAGGAAGTTCACGATCTGGTGTTGCTCGATCTCGGCCTGCCGCGCAAGGAAGGCCTCGAGGTGCTGCGCGCGCTGCGCCGCCGCGGCGATGCGCGTCCGGTGCTGATCATGACCGCGCGCGATGCCGTCGCCGACCGCGTCGCGGGGCTCGACGCCGGCGCCGACGACTACGTGGTCAAGCCGTTCGAGCTGACCGAGCTTGCAGCCCGGATCCGCGCACTCATGCGTCGTCGCACCGGTCGCGCCGCGCCGCGCGTCGAATGGGGCGCGCTCACGCTCGACCCCGCAACGCACGAGGTCCGCGTGCGCGGCGAACCGGTGGCGCTGTCGGCGCGCGAGTTCGCGCTGCTCGCGGCTTTGCTCGAACGGCCTGGCGCCGTGCTGTCGCGCGCTCAGCTCGAGGAAAAGCTCTACGGCTGGAACGAAGAAGTCGGCAGTAACGCGATCGAAGTGCATCTCTCGGCGCTGCGGCGCAAGCTGCCGCCCGACACGATCCGCAACGTGCGCGGCGTGGGCTGGACCCTGGCGCGAGTCGAAGCGACGGCGCCGTGACTCGCGTTCGCTCGATCCGCCGGGAGCTCGTCGTCTGGCTGGCCGCCGGACTTGCCGTCGCGGTTGCCGCGGCGGCCATCGCCACCTACCTGAGGGCCCGCGAGGAAGCCAACGAGATCTTCGACTACCAGCTCCGGCAGATGGCAGCGTCCCTTACTGGGGTGCCCCTCGCCGGAACACCGGGCGGCATCGCGCTCGGCGACGACGCGCTCGTCGTGCAGATCTGGGATCGCAACGGCGTCCAGCTCTTCCTGTCGGAACCGCACAAGTCGCTGCCGCAATACGCGCAGCTCGGCTTCAACACGGTGAGCACGGCGTCAGGCGACTGGCGCGTGTTCAGCACGCTCGCCGGCAACGAGGTCGTGCAGGTGGCGCAGCCGATGAGCGCGCGCCGCGAGCTTGCGGCGAGCATGGCGTTGCGGACGATTGTGCCGTTGCTGCTCGTCGCGCCCTTGCTGGCGCTTTTCGTCGGTCTGGGCATCACGCGCGGCCTCGCGCCGCTCGCTCGCCTCGCCGCTGCCGTGGGCAAGCGTACGCCCGGCGGACTCGAGCCGGTCGAGGAAGCGGGACTGCCGAACGAAGTGCGGCCGCTCGCCCACGCGTTGAACGGGCTGCTTGCCCGCCTCGATCGCGCGCTCGGTGCGCAGCGCGCGTTCATCGCCGACGCCGCGCACGAGTTGCGGACGCCGCTGACCGCGGTGAACCTGCAGGCGCAGCTCGCCGAGCGTGCCGTCGATGACGACAGCAGGCGCGCGGCGCTGGCGGAGTTGCGCGCCGGACTCACGCGCGCGACGCACCTGGTCGAGCAGATGCTGACGCTCGCGCGCGAGGAGCCGGGCGTAGCCGACCGCGGGTTCGCGCCTGTCAATCTGACCGAGCTGGCGCGAAGCGTCGTCGCCGAGCACGCGGCGATCGCCGCCGCGCGGAACGTCGATCTCGGCATGGCCGGCGCCGCAGCGGAAACCGCCGAGCCAGCGCCCGTGGTCGTCCATGGCGACGCCACCGCGCTGCGCGCGCTCGCGTCGAACTTGGTCGACAACGCCGTCCGCTACTCGCCGCCCGGCGGCCGCATCGACGTCACCGTCGATCAGGAACCCCACGATGTGGCGCTCGCCGTCCGCGATTCGGGCCCGGGCATTCCGGCGGGCGAGCGGGCGCGCGTGTTCGACCGCTTCTATCGTGCGCCCGCCCCTCATGCGGGCGAGGTCCCCGGCAGCGGCCTGGGCCTCGCGATCGTCAAGCGCATCGCCGAGCGCCACGAGGCGACGCTCTCGCTCGAGCCGGGCTTCGACGGGCCCTCGGGCGAGGGCCTCACCGTGACGGTTCGTTTTCCGCGCAAGGTCAATGCCTGACCGCCTGTGCGTTCGGCACGTCGTTGCGACGTTCGCGGTGGCGACGGTGCTCGGCAGGACTTTCTCCGGCCCTTAAGGCTGTCTTAAGTCTTCGGACCTAACTTGGCGGCAACCGGGCCCTTTCGGCGCCCGGCCTTCTCATTGCCAGGAGAGAACAATGCAATCGAGCACGTTCAAGCGGAGCGCCGTCGCGCTCGCCGTCGTCGGCGCGTTCGCCGCCGGGTCGGTGATCGCGGAGCGCGCCGCCACCATCAAGACGGCGGGAGCTGCGGCGCCGACCGCGGTCACCGCTGTTCCGACTGCGCCGGCTACGGTCGTGGCGCTGCCCGACTTCAGCCAGCTGGTCGTGCAGCAAGGACCGGCGGTCGTCCAGATCACGGTCACGCACGAGGCGCACAAGGCGTCGATGCAAGGCGCGCCCGACATGGACGAGGACCAGATCCCGCCGCAGTTCCGTCGCTTTTTCAACACGCCGATGCCGCGGAATCAGCAGCCCGCGATGGGCACCGGCTCGGGCTTCATTGTCGATGCCAGCGGCGTGATCCTCACCAACGCGCACGTGGTCGACGACGCCGACGAGGTGCTGGTCCGGCTCACCGACAAGCGCGAGTTCAAGGCGAAGGTACTGGGCAAGGACAAGACGACCGACATCGCCGTGGTCAAGATCGAGGCGACCGGGCTGCCAACCGTCAGGATCGGCAATCCGGACCAGACGAAGGTCGGCGAATGGGTCGTCGCCATCGGGGCGCCGTTCGGCCTCGACAACACCGTCACCTCCGGCATCGTCAGTGCGAAGGGGCGCTCGCTGCCCGGCGACGCCGCGGTGCCGTTCATCCAGACCGACGCTGCCGTGAACCCGGGCAATTCGGGTGGCCCGCTCTTCAACATGAAGGGCGAGGTGATCGGCGTCAACTCGCAGATCTTCAGCCGCAGCGGCGGCTTCCAGGGTCTCGCGTTTGCCGTTCCGATCGATGTCGCGATGGATGTCAAGGATCAGCTCCAGACGCATGGCAAGGTGACCCACGGCCGGCTCGGCGTGACGATCCAGGAAGTGAATCAGGCGCTCGCGGACAACTTCGGCATGAAGGCGCCGGGTGGCGCGCTCGTGAGCTCGGTGCAGAAGGACAGCCCGGCGGCAAAGGCGGGGGTCGAGCCTGGCGACGTGATCGTCAAGTTTGACGGCAAGGACATCACGAGCAGCTCGCAGCTGCCGCCGCTCGTTGCCCACGTGAAGCCGGGTGAGAAGGTAACCCTCGACGTGTGGCGCGACGGCAAGGCCAAGACGCTGACGGCGACGGTGGGTGAGCTGACCGATCGGACCACGCTAGCCCAGGCCAACGGCGAAGCGGCCCAAGGCGGCAAGCTCGGCGTCGCCGTCCGCCCCCTTTCGCCGGAAGAGCGCAAGGAGGCTGACGTTCCGAATGGCGTCGTCGTCGAAGACGTCGCGGGGCCCGCGGCCAAGGCCGGCGTGCGCCAGGGCGACGTGATCATCGCGGTCAACAACACGCCGGTGAAGAGCCCTGAGCAACTCAAGGAGCTGATCGATAAGGCGGGCAAGACCGTGGCGCTCCTGGTCCAGCGCGAGGACGCGCGAATCTTCATCCCCGTGACCATGGGCTGATCGAACGAAGTTTGGTGGACCCCTGTTTGGGGCGGGACCCTCGGGCCCGCCCTCTTTTTTTGTCCATCGCACAAGCAAGGCATGCCGTTCGGGGCCCAGAGCGTTCCGGTTCGAGCTCGCGCAAGCGAGGGCATGCCGCTTCGGCTTCGAGCGCCGCAGACAGCGTGGCGGCTGCGGGTGACGGCGCCCCGGCTGCCGGTCAACCCATGACCGGATCGCGGGGCGCCGCCCGCAGCACGCCGGCGCGGCGCTAGGCGCCTTCGCAGCATGCCCTCGCTTGGGCTCACGTGCGGGCCGCCGCATCGTGCGATGGATCGCTCGCCATGAGCGGCGCACGGCGCTCGAGCGACGGACAAGGCCGGAGGCGATGGCGAATGGGCCGCGCGGACCGTCGCGGGTGGCGCGGCAAGGGCAGTCGTGGGTTGACTGCCCGTAGCCGCGCCGGGCACCCGCAGGTCCGCGGGTGCGGCCCCTGAGCCAAAGACTCCGGCCTTGCCCGGTGCCCAGCGTATCCGACGAACGGAGTTGCCGACGTTCGATATTCAAGTGATATCATTTTGCTATGGCCGGCAACAGCCCGCGGTCGCGGCGCCTCCGGCTACTCAGTGGGAGGTCGACCATGGCAGTCAACGCGGTACCGGTCGCCGGGAGCGTCCATCAGGAACGTCCGGTGACGACGTTCAACGGCTTCGCCTGGCTCGCCGTCGGGCTCGCGCTCGTCGCGTGGGCGGTCTACGTCATCGGCACCGGGATCTATGCCGCGGCAAACCGCGGTGCGCCCGGCGTGTGGCCCTTTGTCGAAGGCGCGCTCATCTTCGTCGGTGCAGCGTTCGTGCTGGGCGGGCTGTACACGATGCAGCCGAACGAAGCGGCGATCCTGCAGCTCTTCGGCGCGTACCGCGGCACGACGCGCGTGCCCGGCCTGCGCGGCACGAACCCGTTCTACACGCGCAAGAAGATCTCGCTCCGCGCGCGCAACCTGAACGGCGAACGGCTCAAGGTCAACGACAAGCGCGGCAATCCGATCGAGATCGCGGCCGTCGTCGTCTGGCGCGTCGACGACACCGCGAAGGCGTACTTCGACGTCGAAGACTACGAGAACTACGTGAAGCTGCAGGCCGAGGCAGCCGTGCGCCACCTTGCCTCGTCCTTCGCGTATGACGAGGACCACAGCCAGTCCGCGGAGACCCGCGAGCCGACGCTGCTCGCGAGCGCCGACATCGTGGGCCGTGCGCTCGTCCGCGAACTGCAGGCGCGCTTCGACAAGGCCGGAGTGGTGGTCGAGGAGGCGCGCCTCACACACCTCGCCTACGCGCCCGAGATCGCGCAAGTGATGCTGCGGCGGCAGCAGGCTGAGGCGATCATCTCGGCCCGCACCAAGATCGTCACCGGCGCAGTGTCGATGGTCGAGATGGCGCTCAACGAGCTCTCGGCGAAAGCCGTCGTGCAGCTCGACGACGAGCGCAAGGCGTCGATGGTCAACAACCTCATGACCGTGCTCTGCGCCGAGTCCGACGTGCAGCCGGTCGTCAACACCGGAACGCTCTATACCTGACGGAGGAGAAGCATGAACGCACTCGCACGCAATGCAGGAGGGTTGTGGATCGCGGTGGGCGCCGGCGTCGGCACGGCGTTGGGTGTCGTTGTGGGCTACGCGTCGGTGGGGCTCGCGCTCGGTGTCGCCGCCGGGATCGTCGCGGGCTTCCTCGCCCGCCGCCGCTCGCACGAACCTTCGCTGCGGAGGAACCGATGACCCGGATCGCGTGGCTCTGCTATGCGTTCTGCACAGTTGTAGCGGGCGGGTTCATCATTGCCACAACGTCGGGCATGCCGCCGGATGTGGCCTCGCACTTCGGCGCGAGCCACGCGGCCAATGGCTTCATGTCGCGCGGCGCCTATCTGGGGTTCATGCTCGCGCTCGGACTTGGGCTCCCCGCGTTGATCGCGGGGATGATCGCCTTCCTGCCACGTGTGCGGCCCGAGGCGATCAACATTCCGCATCGCGAGTATTGGCTCGCTCCCGCCCGCCGCCAGCAGACGATCGATGCGCTGAGTGCGAGCGGCGCCTGGTTCGGTGCCCTCCTGACGCTGTTCATCGCCGGCGTGCATTACGTCGTGATGGAAGCGAACCGCGTAACGCCGCCGGAGTTGCCGCGCGGGATGTTCTTTGCGTTGCTCACGACTTTCGTCGTTGTGCTCGCGTTCTGGATCGTCTCGTTCTACCTCCGCTTCCGCAATCCGCGGTAGACGACACGCGAGCCGCAGGCGACCGGCGCACCGATGGCCGACAAGAAGGCGTTCCTGCTCCGGATCGACCCGTCCGTCTGGGCCGAGCTCGAGCGGCTCGCCCAGTCCGAGCTGCGCAGCGTCAACGCACAGATCGAGTTCCTGCTGCGTGATGCCCTGACCCGCCGCGGCCGCACGCCGAAGCCTCGTGCGCCGGCGCCGGGCATGGCCGGCGGCAAAGATTCCTAGCGCAAAGGGTTTCATCGCGGTCGGCGGGCTTGCGCGCGGCGTGTTCGCTTTGGGTGGCCTCGCCGTCGGCGTGTTCGCGTTCGGCGGCGGCGCCGCGTGGGACACGTACGTGATCAGCGCAACCGAGCGCAGCCCCGAAGCCGTCGCGTTCCTCGCGCAGTGGGATGCGCTGCGCGCACTGCTACCGATCGGCGTCAAGCGGCGATAGGCGAGCACGCATTGCCGCCCGTCGCGACAAACACATTGTCGACGACCCGCAGGTGGTGTAGGTTCCTTGGCCAATGAAATCCGTATTGCGCGTATTCGCGGTCATCCACGGCGTCATGGCGTTCCTGTTCGCCTGCGCTGCACTGATGCTCGTGATGATCGCCGCCAAGGTGGGCGGGAGCGCCTTCGTCGGAGAATTGTCCACCACCGCGGCACAGCGGATCATCGAAGCGGTCGGCCTGCTCGCTGCGGCGGTCGTCGCCCTCCAAATCGCGCAAACGATTGCGGAAGAGGAAGTGGTGCGCAGTGCGCATGTCAGCGGTCCCACGCGCGTGCGACGGTTTCTGTCCAGGTTTCTGGTTGTCCTTATCGTCGCATTGGCGATCGAGGCCCTGGTGGTCACGTTTCAAGGCGCCCACGGCGACCCGGCGGTACTGCAGTACGCCGCGGCGATGGTTTTCGCGGTGGGTGCGCTGCTTGCCGGCTGGGGAGTGTTCATTCGGCTGAACCGCTTCGCAGAAGAGCTCGAGCCTGAAGCGATGCAGGAGGCGAAGCGCGAGGATCGCAAACTCAAGTAACGCGTCCATGGCTCGGCTGGGCATCATCTCCGACACCCACGGTCTGCTGCGGCCCGAAGCGCTGGCGTTCCTGCAGGGCAGTGAGCGCATCGTTCATGGCGGCGACATCGGCACAGCCGCCGTGCTCGCGGAGCTGTCGGCGATCGCACCGGTTACCGCGGTTCGCGGCAACAACGACACGGGCGCCTGGGCAGCATGTCTTCCGGAGACGGAACTGTTCGAGTTCAGCGGAACCCGTATCCACGTTCTGCACGACCTTGCACTTCTGGACATTGATCCGTCAGCCGCAGGCGTCCGCATAGTGATATCCGGCCACTCGCACAAGCCGGCGGTCGAAAAGCGCGACGGTGTCCTTTATGTGAATCCGGGAAGTGCGGGTCCACGTCGCTTCAGTCTACCGGTCGCCGTGGCCGAGCTTCTGGTCGACGGTGCCTCCGTTTCAGCACGGATCGTCGAGTTGGAGATCAGCCGCGCCGCCTAGGCTTGCGAACGATGGCAACGCCTGACGAAGCCAAGGCCAAAGCGGCCACGACCTACAACGCGGCCGCCGATCGCTACGACGATCCCGCCAACCTCTTCTGGGAGCGTTTTGGCCGCGCGACGGTCGAGCGGCTGCATCTCGCGCCCGGTGCGCGCGTGCTCGACGTGTGTTGCGGCAGTGGGGCATCGGCGCTTGCAGCAGCGGAGGCGGTTGGCCCCGCAGGTTCGGTCCTGGGCATCGACCTCGCGGTGAACCTGCTCGAGCTCGCCCGCGCGAAGGCGGCGCGCCAGGGGCTCTCGAACGTCGCATTTCGCGAGGGCGACATGCTCGACCTGCGCCTTCCGGCAACGCATTTCGACGCAGTGATCTGCGTGTTCGGGATCTTCTTCGTGCCGGACATGGCGGCCGCCGTACGATCGCTCTGGCACGTGCTACGCTCAGGTGGCACGCTGGCGGTGACGACGTGGGGACTGCGCTTCTTCGAACCGGCGACCGACGCGTTCTGGAACGCGGTCCGCGACGTGCGGCCCGATCTTTACCACGGCTTCAACCCGTGGGACCGTATCGGTGAGCCGGCAGCGCTGGAGGCCGTGCTGATCGAGGGAGGCGCCAAGAACATCAAAGTGGTTGCCGAGGCGGGGATGCATCCGATCCCATCGCCCGAGGCCTGGTGGTCCGCCGTGCTGGGGAGCGGCTACCGGGGTACGCTCGAGCAGATGGATGACGCAGCGCGTAAGCGTGTGCGCGAAGCGAACCTGAGCTACATCCGCGCCTCGGGTATTCGTGCCGTCGAAGCCAACGTCATCTACGCGACCGCCATCAAGCCGCGCCTCCCTTTCCGCAAAACCAACTGATCGCTTCACTCAAGCCCATGACCGATCGCGCCGAAAATCTCGCCTCTCTCCTCATCCGAAACTTCAACGACGCGCCCATGAAGCGTCTTCTGCGCGAGCCGCTCTACGACGCGGAGGGCGCGCGTCTCGCGCGCGGCACCGCCGCCCGCAAGCTCGGAGCGTCCGTCGACATCCTGGCGCCCGGCAAACGCGGATGCCCCTACCACCTCCACCACGCGCAGGAGGAGATGTTCATCGTCATCGAAGGGCACGGCACGTTGCGCGTCGCCGGCGAGAACCTGCCGCTCAAGGCGGGTGACGTCGCGTTCATTCCCGCGGGACCCGAGTATCCGCACCAGATCATCAACACGTCGGACGCTCCACTCAAGTTCCTGTCGATCAGCACGATGGAAACACCCGAGATCTGCGAGTACCCGGACTCGGGCAAGTACCTGGCGGAGGGCAGCCTCGACCGGGAGACGCCGTTCGAGGTCATCGATCGGCGCGGCGCGAGCCTGGAGTATTGGGATGGCGAGCCCTGACCCTGGCCCGCGGATCGAGCTTCAGGGCGAGTGGGACGCGGCGCTGGAAGCGTTCCTTGCCGAACGCATCTACGAGTTCAATTCGCAAACGACCGGGCTGTTCGACGGCAAGGCCGTGGTCGGAGCGATCCGGGATGAGTCCAACCGCGTCATCGCCGCCGTCTGCGGCCACACATGGGGCGGCACGTGTCAGGTCAACTATCTCTGGGTCGACGCGCCGCACCGCAAGCGGGGCTTGGGCCGCGCGTTGCTCCGAGCAGTCGAGGCCGAGGCGCAGCGCAGGCGGTGCACGCAAGTGATCCTCTCGACGCATAGCTTTCAGGCGCCGGGCTTCTACGAGCGGTTCGCCTACGCGCTGAAAGCGGTGATCCCCGGTTATCCGCAAGGTCACGCGCAACTCGTCTACGTCAAGCAACTCACAGCCGATGGTGGATGACCCATGCCCAACGACTCTCCGGCTGCAATGATCGGCTTCGTCGGTGTGGCACTCTTGCTTGCGGCGTTCCTCGCGAACGTGCTCCGCTTGCTTCGTGCCGAGAGTCGCGCGTACATGGGCCTCAACTTCGCGGGCGCCGCGCTGGCATGCTATTCGTCCTGGCTCATTCCGTTCACGCCGTTCGTCGTGCTCGAAGGCGTGTGGGCGCTGGTCGCACTCGGAGGCCTCGGGCGCACGCTGTTGCGGCCCCGGCGGCCATCGTGACCACCTGCGTCGCGCTGCTCCGCGGCATCAACGTCGGGCGCGCGAAACGCCTCGGCATGGCCGAGCTGCGCGAGCTCGTCGAGTCTCTCGGACACACGAACGTGCGGACGCTGCTCAACAGCGGCAACGTCGTGTTCGACGCGAAACGCTCCAGCCTTCCGGCGATCGCGCGCTCGCTCGAGGTGGCCATCGAAACCGGGTTCGGATTCGCCGCGCCCGTGATCGTCGTGACGGCCGCCGAGGTCGACGCCATCGTCAACGCGAATCCCCTGCCTCGCGCACCCGATCAGCCGTCGCGCTACCTGGTCGCTTTCCTGCCGAACGCCGCCACCTTGGTCTTGGCCCGGCCGCTCCTTGCGGAAGCGTGGGCACCTGAGGCCCTCGCGGTCCACGCGCGCGCTGCGTACCTGTGGTGTCACGACGGCATCATCGCGTCGAGGCTCTTGCAGGCGTTCGAACGCGCGACAGGAGGCGTCGCCACGACACGCAACTGGGCAACGGTCCTCAAGCTGCAGGCGGCAAGCGCCGGCGGGCCCGCGGCGTGACGTCATGAACGTCTCGGAGCTCAAGGCGTTCTGCCGCGGGTTTCCGCACGCGACGGAGACACTCTACGACGAGCCCTGGAACTTCCTCGTGTACACGGTCGGCGGCAGGAAGTTCGCGTACTTCAAGACGAGCGAGCCGGAGCGCTGGCGCTTCAGCATGCGCGTGGCGCCCGATCGCTTCATCGAATTGACCGACGTCCCAGGGTGCAAGCCCGCGCGGTATCGGGGGCGGTTCGGGTGGATCACCATCATCAACGTCTCCGGCTTTCCCGCGCCGTATCTGAAGGAGCTGGTGCGCTGGTCGTACCAGAGGGCGTACACCGCGCTGAGCAAGGCCACGCAGACCGCGCTCCGCCAGCGCGATTGACGTCCTTCGGGTGCCGGTCGCCCGCTTCGATATCGCCGTACAATGCGTCGGTCCGCACGAGGCGCGCGAGGCGGTGTGAATATTGACGCACCGGAGGGAGATACATGATGAAGAGAGTCACGGGCATCGGCGGGATCTTCTTCAAGGCCAAGGATCCCGAGGCACTCCGGAGCTGGTACATGCAGCATCTCGCCATCGACGTCCAGGACTGGGGTGGCGCCGCGTTCGCCTGGGCCGACGAGACGGGCAAGCCGACGCCGGGCACTACCGTATGGTCAGTCAGCGGCACCGACACCGACCACTTCGCGCCGAGCGCCGCGAGCTTCATGATCAATTATCGCGTCTCCGATCTCGCGGGACTCCTGCAGGCGCTGCGCGACGAAGGCTGCAACGTGCTCGACAAGACCGACGACTCCGAGTTCGGGAAGTTTGGCTGGGTGATCGATCCCGAAGGGAACAAGGTCGAGCTCTGGCAGCCGCCCGAGGGGGGCTAGGCGCTCGCGTGCAGCGCTGCGCGCACGTCGTGTCGATGCCACGCGCCGTGACACGATTCATCGCATGCGGCGTGCTTGCTCTGGCAGCCGTTGCGTTGTCGTTGCCTGCGCCGGGCCAGGACGAGTACCCCAGCCGGCCCGTCAAGATCATCGCGCCGCAGGCGCCGGGAGGCGGCGTCGACCTCGTGGCGCGCATCATGGCCGACAAGCTGCGCGTCGCCCTCGGCCAGTCGTTCGTCGTCGAGAACCAGGCCGGCGCCGGAGGCGCCATCGCGACCCAGGCGGCGGCCCGTGCGGCGCCCGACGGCTACACGCTGATGATCGGCTACGTAGCGACCCACGCGACCAATCCGGCCGTCAAGCGCAACCTCGGCTACGACGCGGTCCGCGATTTCACCCCGATCGCGATGATCGGCGGCACGCCCAACGTGTTGGTCGTCGCGCGCGACGTTCCCGTGCGAACGCTGCAGGAGTTCGTCGCGTACGCGAAGGCCAATCCGCGCAAGGTCGACTATGGGACGTCGGGCGTCGGTACGCTGAATCACCTGGTGATGGAGCAGTTCAAGCATGCGTCGGGCATTCCGAGCATGGCGGTGCCCTATCGCAGCATCGGCCAGGCGTTCACCGATGCGATGGGAGGACAGATCCATGTGATCTTTCCGGGGCTTGCGGCTGCTCTCCCCCATCTGCGCTCGGGAGCATTCCGGGCGCTCGCAGTTACGGGCGAGCGGCGACAGGCCGCCCTGCCGGACGTGCCGACGTTCAAGGAGCTCGGCTATGAGGGCTTCAACGGGCTCACCTGGTACGGCATCGTCGGACCCGCGCGACTGCCCGACGCGATCGTCCGGAAGCTCAACGTCGAGATCAACCGGATCATCGCGACACCCGACGTGCGCGAGACGTTCAAAGCAGAGGCCCTGGAGGTCATGCCGATGACCCCGGCGCAGTTCGGCAAGTACATCGCCGACGAGATCGCGCATTGGACCGAGGTTGCTCGTACGAGCGGGATCGAAGCGGAGTAGCGCTCGGTGACCGCATCCGGGACCTCCGCCTCCGAGCAGCTCGCCGCCGCGTTCCACCGCACTCCCGCGACGCTCCCTGCCGGCATCGCCGCAACGTGCGCTGCGCTGCTCGTCGATGTCGCAGGCCTGTGCGTGGCCGCGCGAAACCAGGACTACGTACAGGCAGCACTGCGCGCGTCGGGGGAATCGGGCTCGTGCACGCTGATCGGGCATGCCGGCGGTTTCAATATCGCTACCGCGTCCCTGTGCAACGGCATTGCGGCGCACGGCGAAGACTACGACGACACCTTCGAGGGCGGACCGGTACACGCCGGAGCCGTGATCGTGCCGGCCCTCCTTGCCACTGCGGAACAGCACGGTCTCTCCGGAACCGATCTCGCGCGCGGCCTCGCGGTCGGCTGCGAGCTCATGTGCCGCCTCTGCCTTGTCGCGCCGAAGCGCGTGCACGCGGCAGGTTTTCATCCGACCGCAGTCTTCGGCGCACTCGGCGCAGCGGCAGGCGTCGCGACGACGTTGCGCCTCGAGGAGAAACAGTGGGTCGCCGCGCTCGGTATCGCGGGCAGCATGGCGTCGGGCATCATCGAGTATCTCGCCGAAGGAACCTGGACCAAGCGGATGCATCCCGGTTGGGCGGCGCAGGCCGGATACCGCGCGGCGCGGCTGGCGCAGGCCGGTTTCACCGGTCCGCGCACGGTGCTCGAGGGCGAGCACGGCTTTTTTCGCGCCTTCACCCATAGCACGGATGGCGATTTCGCCGCGATGCTCGATCGCGCGGGAGATACCTGGCTCGCGGCAGATATCGCGTTCAAGCCCTACGCCTGCGGGACGATGGCGCACCCTTACATCGACTGCGCGCGCAAGCTTGTTGCCGACGGCGTTGCGCCAGCACGGATTGTGTCGATCGAGTGCAGGACGGCCGAGGGCATTGTCCACCGGCTCTGGGAGCCGCTTTCGGCAAAGCAGAATCCGCCGAACGGTTACGCCGCGAAGTTCAGCGTCCCGTTCGCCATCGCCGTCGGCATGCTCTATGGCGACGCGGGCCTCGGCGAATACGAGGACGCGGTCGTGCACGACGCTGCGGTGCGCGCGCTCGCCGGCAAGGTCCGCTACGTCGTCGATCCCGACAATCCGTACCCGCGGCAGTTCACGGGCCACGTTCGCGTCACGCTCGATTCCGGCGAAGTGCGCGAGGCAAGCCAGGGCCATTTTCGCGGGGGACGCGAAGAGCCGATGTCTACCCGGGCGCTCGAGGCCAAGTTCGTCGCGAACTGCGGCTACGGCGGTTGGACCGCCGATCGCGCGCGCGCGGCGCTCGACGCGTTGTACGCGCTCCGCGCGGCGCCTAAAGTCGATCTTCGTTCGCTGCGAGGCTAGCCATGGACGACATGCCGCTCAAAGGCAAAGTCGTGCTCGTCACCGGTGCAGGACGCAACATCGGTCGCGCGATCGCGCTCGCGCTCGCCGCGGCCGGTGCCGCAGTCGGCGTGAACGTGCGGCGGAGCCGCGACGAAGGGCAGGCCGTCGTGGACGAGATCGCGGCGCGCGGGGGACAGGCCATGCTCGCCGTGGCCGATGTCACTGAGCGCGCCGACGTGGACGCGATGGTCGCCGCCATCGTGGCCCGGTTCGGCGGTCTCGACATCGTCGTCAACAACGCCGCCGTGCGCAATGAAGCCGCGTTCGCCGACCTGAGCTACACCGAGTGGCGCGCGGCCCAGGCCGTGTGCGTCGACGGCGCGTTCCACTGCGTGCAGGCCGCGCTGCCGTGGCTGCGCAAGAGCGGAGCTGCCAGCGTCGTCAACATCGGCGGAATGACGGCGTACACCGGCGCGTCGATGCGCGCGCATGTCGTCACCGCCAAGGCCGCGCTCGGCGGCCTGACGCGTGCGCTGGCGCACGAGCTCGCGCCATTCGGCGTCACCGTCAACTGCGTGTCGCCCGGCCTGATCGACACCGTGCGCGAGCCCGCGAGTGGCGCGCCGGCGCATCATGCGCGGGCCAAGACGCTGCTTGGACGACGCGGCAGCGTCGACGAGGTCGCGAGTGCCGTCGCGTGGCTTGCGGGGCCCGGCGCGCGCTTCGTCACCGGCCAGACGCTGCACGTCAACGGCGGCGCTTACCTCGGAGGCCCTTGAGGCGCCGGGGCAGCGCACCTGGCGGCGGCTCTCCTCACGGGCTCTCCAGCATGTAGAGCTGCCAGAGGTCCTGGCGGCTCATGTGCAGCATCGGATGGAGCGCCATGAGGCCGGTGCGGCCGATACTCTTCTCGAGATAGCGCATCTCGGCGAAGTGCGCACGCGTTTCGTCGTCGATCGCCGGCTCGAATCCGTTCTCGCGCATCATCAGGATGCCCTTGGCGCGCAGCGCGAGCTCCGTATACAGGCGCAGGTAGCACAGCAGGTCGGCCACGATCGGCCCGTGGAAGCGCTCCTTGAGCGAAGTCAAGTAGCGGCCCGCAGGCGATTCGGGAAAGCTGCCGGAGTTGATCGTCTCGAGCATGCGCGCGTCGGCGTCGAACCCGCGGCCGAGCCAGTCCGCCACGGCCCGCTCGCTCCTCTGGAAGACGAGGTACAGCAGGGGCGGCAGCACGACGATCGAGGCGAGCGAGGCGACGCGGGGAATCGCCACCAGATGATTGAACGCCGAATGCAGCGCGACCGCGAGCGCGAAGCCCGGCAGTAGCGCGACCGCGAGGGGGCGCCCTTTCTGTTCCAGCAATGCGAGCCCCATCATGGCGAAGACCGCCGTCGTTCCGCCGTGCATGATGGCCGTGCCGAAGCCACGGACGAACCAGACGCCGATGCCGGCGTCGGGAATCAGTTGCTGGTAGTACACGTTCTCGACGATCGCGAAGCCCGTGCCGGCAGCGAAGCCAAGGATCGCGGCGTCGACCAGGAACCCGATCCGGTGGCCCTTGATGAGGCCGACGACGATGAGCGCCTTGGCGAGCTCCTCGACCACGGGCGCCACGTAGCGCGTGTAGTCCACGCGGTCGAGTCCGGTAATGTGCAGGAGGCCGGCGTTCACGCCGTAACAGACGACCGCCGCGACGACGCCGCAGGCGACGACGGTGATTACGAGGCGCAGCGAGACAAGCTGGTAACTGTCGAGATAGAGAAGCGTGGCCAGGAAGCACAGCACGGGCGCGAGCCCGACCAGCAGGTGGAGGGCGATCTCGACAATCATCTACATGATCTTGAGCGAGACCATCCACTCGGTGCCCACCTTATTTGACCCCTGGAAGCCGGCCGCGAACCCCGCCGACAGCGTCATCCCGTACCAGTGCAGCAGACTGAATCGCATGTCGACTTGCGTGCCGACGCTTGCGTAACTCTTCCGCGCGGAAGAGTTTGCGGGCTCGGTCCACAGGCCCGCGGCGAAGACCGAGGCGCGGAGCCAGTTGAGATACGCGGCCGACGTGCCGACCGACTCGAAGAAGATCGGTGGGGCGTTCAATTCCACAAGCTCCTTGACGAAGTGGAGCGCGCTGACCTGGTCGATTTCGAACCCCGGCAGCGATTGCGGCTCGCGGTAGCGCTTGATCGACTTGTCGTCGACATAGTTGTTGCCGAAGCCGCCGAAGTAGAAGTTGGCGAGCGTGGGGTTGTTCGCGCCGTTGGCGATGCCGCCCGCCGTCCACGACCAGATCGACGAGTTTGGGATCGGGAGCGGGACCCCGTACCCGAGTGTTCCCAGCAGCTGCGGCGACGTCGCGCCTTGTGTCTCCTGGCCCGTGTAGAGCACCGACCAGGCGATCCCCTTCTCGTCCTCCGCGGCGCCGATCGACTGGCGCACGTCGGTGTACTTCAGCGCGGCCGACGTCGTCAGGAGCCGAGTAAAGCTAGTCGCGATATTCTGCGCCGTCGGCAGCGTGTCGATCTGATCGTACCAGGCGACGTCGAAGAGGGCGTCGAGCCGGCGCGGCCCGTCGTAAACCAGCAGCCAGTCGTAGCCGAGCTTGGCGGCGTAGCCCTTGCGGCTCCGTTTCGTAGGACCGAACAGGTCGTAGAAGTCCGAGCGATTCCAGGCCAGCTCGGCCTTCCAGAACTCGTAGCGGCCGAAGATGTCCACGTGGCCACGCTCGTTGCCCGGAAGGTTGGTGTCCGGTGTGTACGCCGCGATGACGCCGAGACTCACGAGCTGGAGGGGATCCTCGAAGTTGAACCGGTAGCCGATGCCTGCGTAGTTCTTGTAGCCCTGCAGCACCGGGTAGGCGTTGGTCAGTCCGATGCTGCGCCACGGGAGGTACGGTCCCTGTTCGGTGATCAGCTTCTGCTCGTCGACCGTGCTGGGCGGCGGCACCTGCCAGGTCTTCACCACCGGATACTTCTCGGCAACCTCCGCCCCGAGGAACGTGATCGCGCTCACGTCCTTGAGTGGGCGGGGCTCGATGGTGGCCGGAACGAATCCCGCGCCGGTATAGGTCAGCACCATCAGCCGGCCATCGGCGAGCGGCACGGGACGGAAGAAGCCGGTCTCCGCATTGGAGACCGCCTCGACGTCGCCCGTCGTCACCTCGTAGCGGAAGATGTTGGACGCGCCGGTGTAATAGCTGCTCCCGTATAGATAGCGCCCGTCAGGCGTGAAGACGAAGCTTTCGGGCACGGACTGCCCGAACTTGAATTCGGAGAGCGGCTTGGCGTCGCCCTTGAAAATCCTTTCGACTTCCCACACGCGCAGGAACTGGTCGCCGCTGACCTCGGCCACGGATGCGGAGAGCAGTCGACCGTCCGGCGACATGTCGAGGTCGTAGGGAACGACGCCGTAAGGAAACGTGTAGAGCTTGTCCCAGTGATCGTACGGCTTCGCGATGCGGACCAGCACTGCCAAGCCGTCGTGGTGGCGCACGCCAATCAATGCCTTGTCGACGGGATCGACGACGATTTCGCCCACGCGGGCGTTGCGAATGAGCTCCCGCTCCTCGCCGGTCCGCAGGTCGACCGACATCAGGTCCCGGAGGGAGGCTTCCCCGCGGTTGTCGTTGGTGAAGAAGACGGTTCCGGCGGAAACGTCGCAGGCGAGAGATGTCACCTTGTACGGCATCGCCCGCCTGATTTCAGCCAGCTCCTTGATGGTCCCGTCGCGGGTGTTCAGGGCGCCCACGTATTCCACGACGCCGGGATAGCGGAAGCCGGCGTAGAGCACGCCCGTCGCTTCGTCGTAACAGGTGCGCGAAATCGAGCCGATCGGACTTCCCGCCAGCGTCCGGTACGGGGTCACTGGAAACTTGCGGATCTCGGCGAGGTTGCGTCTTTGGAACTCGTGTTCGAACGCGACCCAATCGTGCCAGGCCTGATCGAGGGTCAGGCCGAACACCTTCCGGAACTGGTCGGAATAGTAGGGTTCGCTTCCCTCATCGCGCCGCAGCCAGGCAAGGACCTTCTCGGGCGAGTAGACGTAGGCGAGCCAGGTATAGAAGCGGGTACCGTAGAGGTACGCGTTGGCACCGGTCTGGAAATCAACGCGTGCACCGCGGGAGGCGAGCCCCAGCGGATCGTAGAAGTGGGCGTCGTCCCGGACCATCGCCCTGAACACCATCTCGTCGTAGCCACCCTGGGCACGACCGAGGCCGCCTCCCATCCAAGTTTCCAGGAACACCGCGCCCCCCTCTGCGTACCAGCGCGGCGCCGTCATCCGGGGCTGCGTGAGATAGCTGTAGAACATCGACTCGGGATCGCGGGAGGACACGTCGACCTTGCCGAGAAAGAATCGCCGCCAGCGCTTGTCCTCCCCGGTCTCCATGTCGCCCTGCACGACATGGACCAGCTCGTGATTCATGAGCTGGTACATGCGTTCGCTCGCCGGGAACGTCTCGAACGTGTGGTAGAGCGGCGCCACATCGAAGACGAGCATATCGTGCGGCGCCGAGTACGTGTGAGCGTTGCCGTAGTCGGCGAAATCCTGAAGCAGCACGACGGTCGGCTCGGACGGCGTCCAGCCCATGTAGCGCCGTTGCCACTCGAGCGAATTCGTGAACGTTCGCAACGCGTAGCGGCGCCAGGTGGCTCAGATAGTCGTAGTAATAGAGCCGAAGGTCCTTGGTATAGATCTGCGATATCCCGACCGGACTCTCGTCGGCTGCGGCCGCGGCCGGCATCAGTGCCCACAGCATCAGGCACACGAAGTCGGTTGCGCACGTCTCCCTCCCCGAAGGCGTAACGACGCGCGGAGCATACGGGGTCGGTGCCAAAAAGAAAACCGCCGACACGAAACGCCGGCGGTCTTTGTTGCGGCCGAGCCGTACTACACAGGCTTCGGCGGGTCGAGCGGACTACTGCGGTGCGGCGCTGCGAGCGTCTTGGGCACTGCGCGCATCCTGAGCACTGCGCGCATCCTGGTTGCGACTGGCGCGCGATCCTGGGCACTGCGCGCATCCTGAGCACTGCGAGCATCCTGGGCACTGCGCGCATCCTGAGCACTGCGCGCATCCTGAGCACTGCGCGCATCCTGAGCACTGCGAGCGTCTTGGACACTGCGGCGTCCTGGCACTGCGCGCGTCCTGGGCACTGCGCGCGTCCTGGACACTGCGAGCGTCTTGGACACTGCGAGCGTCTTGGACACTGCGAGCGTCTTGGACACTGCGAGCGTCTTGGACACTGCGAGCATCCTGAGCACTACGCGCATCTTGCGCGCTGCGAGCGTCTTGGGCGCTGCGCGCATCCTGGGCACTACGCGCGTCGAGACCACCGATTGCGGGGGTGGTCACGATGCCCTGGCCGACCTGCGAGCCCGACGGTGCACCCACCTTCACATCGTCGGTCGTGATCTGCGGTGCGCGATAGCGCTGCGCCGGTGCGATGGTGCCTGCGGCCTCGTCGCCCCTGGGCGGATAGTTGACGAATTGCGAACCGACGGCGATCGCCGCCACGGCAACGGCAACACCAATCCACACCTTGCTGCGCTTGCTGATCATTGACTCACCCCTGGAGAATGGTCCTGTCTGGGATATCGCGTGGACCGTTGTTGTTGACGTTCCCCGGCTTGTGACCCGGGATTCCTTTGAACTTGCAGCAATTACACCCGGCGTCGGGAATGGTTGGTCGTCGTCCGGGTCGGGCCGCCCGCGGGGCAGGTCGGCCATCACGGCCGCGACCAGCCCTTCGGGTGGATACGCCAGCTCGATCCGGCCGAGGCCGTCCCACAGTTCGCGCCACTCCTCGAACCGCCGGCGCGTGGCGGGGTCGGCCGCCAGCGCGTGTTCAAGCGCGCGCGCCTCGTCGGGAGTTGCCTCGCCGTCCAAGACCGCGTGCATCAAAGCATTGAGTTCAGCGGGTTTCATGTCCGTTAGGGTCCAGGTCTTCGAGCATCCGGCGCAGCCGCTGCCGGGCCTCATACAATCTTGATTTGACCGTCTTTTCGTCGATGTCCAGGATCTGCCCGATCTCGTGGTAGCTGCAGTCGGAGAAGTGGCGCAGCGTGATCACGGTCCGGTCGTGGCCCGACATCCTCATCAGTGCTGCCCTGATCCGCTTGGCGAGCTCGACCTCGCCGGCGCGGTGCTCGGGACTGGCCCGCTCCGAATCGGGAAGGTCGACTTCACCGTCCAACTCTTCCTCACGCCCATTCCGCCGCAGGCGGTTGAGGGCCTCGTTGATCGCGATCCGGTAGATCCAGCTGAAGAATTTGTGCTGCCCATCGTATTCGTCGAGCCGTTCGGCCACCCTGAGGAAAACGTCCTGCGCGACGTCGTTGGCATCTTCGGCCTTCCGTAGCACCCAGAACGCAGCGTTGTAGATCGGGCGCTGGTAGCGGACGACCAGCTCGGCGAATGCCTCCCGGTCCCCTTTCCGATACCGCGCGATCAGGGCCTGGTCGGTGCCGTCATCCACAAGTACACCCCAGCCCGCGAAAAGTTGGACGGATTTCGCTCACCGTGCCGGCTCGATCTCGAAAAGCTGATCGAAGCCCGAATACCCGAAGATGTCCTGGAGGTGCCGGCTGACCCCCGTGAGACGGAGCTTGCCGCCAGCCGCCAGCAGCCGCTTCTGCGTCTTGAGAAGGACGCCCAGCCCGGCGCTGGAGATGTACTCGAGACCTCGGCAGTCCAGGGTCACCACCCCGTCGACCTTGTCGAGAAAGGCCTGGGCGACTGGGGCCTGCGCGGCATCCAGGCGGCCGGAAATAACTATATTGCCATCAGGGCTTTTGTCGATTGCGAACATTGCTCCCCCAGCGCCGATGCCGTCCTAGGCCCCGGCCAACGTCTTCCGCAGCGTTATCCGGCTCTCCCGGCTCGCTTCCGAATACTCGTAATCCACCGAATCCATGAGCCGCCGGATCAGGTGCAGCCCCAGGCCTCCAGGCCTGCGCTGCTCGATCGGCAGGGTCACGTCGACGTCGGGCGCCTTCGTGACGTCGAACGGATCCACATCATAGTCCGTCAGCGTCACCTCGACACCGCCCGCGATGCCCGTCACGCCAATGCGCACCCGGGCGTCGGTCCCCGAGCTGTATTTCACCATGTTCGTGAAGAGCTCCTCCACGGCCAGATCGACGGTCGCGAGCAGCCGCGCGTCGATCCCCTGGCGGGCGAACTCGCCCGACGTAAACTCGAAGATCGCGGGCAGCGCCTCGAAGGTGCGGGCGAAGAATCGGATGGATTCCGCCGCGGACCTGTCGCGCTTTACGAGCACCGCGGTCATGTCGTCGAGTTGTGGGGCGTCCGCGGCAAACGTGTCGACCGCGCGCTCGAGCACCGCCACCAGTTCGCGCATGGGCGCGTCGCGATGGGCGAAGACGACTTCGCGGGCCCGCGCTTCGCCGAACGCCTCGCCCTTCGCGTTTTCGTACTCGTAGAACCCGTCGGAGAGCAGCACGAGGATGTCGCCGGGATCGAGCGTGAGCGTCACGGCCGGACGGACGCGCTGGAGCGGCAGCGCGCCCAGCGGGAAGCTTGTGGGCATGAACGTGGCCCAGTCCCGGGTCGCGGCCCGGAACTGCAGAATCGGCCCTTGGCCGCCGCTTTGGAAGCGCAGGCGATGCGTCGCGGGATCGAGGAGCCCGATGAAGGCGGTGATGAAGCGATCCGGCGGCAGCGTTTCGGCGAGCCGGTTGTTGACCTGCACGTAGGCCGCATCGAGGTCGACGCCGAGCCCGAAGGCGACGCGCAGCATCGCGTGCATCTGCGTCACCGTCAGCGCCGGCGCGATCCCGTGGCCGGTTGCATCGCCCAGCACGACCAGAAGGCCCCGCTCCACCACCGCGAGGTCGAAGGTGTCGCCGCCCGTGAGCTCGGCGGGGCGCGAGGTGCCGCATACGTCGTAGCCCGCGAGCGCCGGCATCGTCGCGGGCAGCGTCGAGAGCTGGACATCGCGCGCCATCTCGAGCGCTTGCCGCATCCGCTCGCCCTCGATCACGGCTTCCGTCATCCGCACGCGCTGCAGCGCCACCGCGCACTGCGCCGCGAGCGCGGTCGCGAGCCCTTCGTCGTCGGCGTCGAAGACGCCATCCTTCTTGTTCAGCACCTGCATCACGCCGACGAGCACGCCTTTGTGATCGATCAAGGGCAACGTGAGCATGCAGCGCGTCCGGTAGCCGGATGCGCGGTCGACGCCCTGGTCGAACCGCGGATCCG
This sequence comes from uncultured beta proteobacterium, assembly GCA_963773195.1. Lineage (GTDB taxonomy): Bacteria > Pseudomonadota > Gammaproteobacteria > Burkholderiales > Casimicrobiaceae > CAIWHR01. The sequence continues at coordinate 3,790 of CAVZAE010000007.1, read as the reverse complement.
CGTAGCAATCGGGCACGTTGATCGTCTGCCGGTCGCGGGCGCAGGCGCCGACGAGGCCGACGCCGAACGGCACGCGCACGGGCTTGAGTCCCGTCGCGACCTCGAGCACGAGCTCGCCCGTGGCCGCGTCATGCAGCCAGACCGAGCCGCGTTCGGCGGCGAGGACCTGCTTGGCGGCGGCGACAACTTCGCCCAGCATTGTCATCAGGTCGAACGGCGCGGCGAGCGCACTCGTGACGCCGAGGATCGTCCGGAGGTCGCGCGACGACAGCCGGCGCGGGCGGGTCCGTGCGCTCATGCCGCGGCAATGTAACAGAGGTCCGCCGTGCCATCGCGTTGTCGCATCGCAACACCCGCGGGCCCGCCAACGCGCCTATCATCGCTTTCCGCCTGCCCGTGGCGAAACGCATGCCCACTCCGCCGCGCATTCCGGATGTGACCGGTACGGTATCGATCGCCGACACCGCGTCGGTGCAGGTCGAAGTCGAGGGCATGCTCGGCGAATCGTTTGGCGCTGGCCGCGTCGATCGCGGGGTCCTTCAAGCCGGGTTCGCGCTCGTCGGCCGCCTCTTCGCCGGAGAGCACCCGGGCTACCTGGTGTGCGACATGCCCTTCCACGATTTGCGCCATTCGCTCGACACCACGCTGGTGACGGCCCGGCTCATCGCCGGTTGCCGGCGCGCCGGTTCTGGCGCCGCCGGTGCGCTTTCGTCGGAGATGGCGGTGCTCGGCGTCCTGCTCGCGCTTCTGCACGACGTCGGCTACCTGCGCAAAGAATCGGAAGCGGCATTCGTCGGTCCGCAGTTCATGACCGAACACGAGGCACGCGGCGCGGACTTCGCCGCCGATTGGCTGCGGGAGACCTCGCTGGCCGGGTACGCACCGCTGGCGACGCTCATCCACGCGACACGGCTCGGCGCCGATTGCGATCGCCTGTTCGCCGAGCACGACGTCGCGGCGGTCGCTCTCGGCCGAATGCTGGGAAGCGCGGATCTGCTGAGTCAGATCGCCGACCGATTCTACGTCGAGCGCTGCTACTACCACCTCTATCCTGAACTGGTGCTCGCCGGCCTCGACCGCAGGCGCCTGCTCGATGGGCGCGAGGAGCTCCTCTATCGCGACGCTTTCGATCTCGTCGCGAAGACGCGGGGCTTCTGCGAGCACGTGATCGCCAAGCGGTTGCGCGGGGCCTTCGGCGATGTCGCCCACGGCCTGTCCGTCTATTTCGGGGGCGCTGACCCCTATGCCGAGAGTATCGCCGGCAATCTCGACCGCCTCTCGCGCATGTCATTGGACGGCATCGGCAGCCTCCTCGGAGACGAGCCGGCGACGACGACGCGCAATCTCGCGGCGGTTTATCACGCGCCGCGACCTAATGCAGACCGCTGAGTGTCCTGGCCAGCGACCGACGCGGAGGGCAACCGGTCCTTCGTCATCTCGGCCGCGTGAAAAAGGAGTACTGCCGTCGCGGCAATCGCGCGCAGCGGCTGAATCAGGAAATATCGAGTCCTGGCGTCCGTCACGTGGGCGCCAGCACGCGCGTCAGGAACGCACGAATCGCTTCGACTTCCTCCCACACGACCGAATGTGGCATCGGATAGGTGTGCCACTCGACCGCGTAGCCCGCGGCCTCGAGCGCCCGGCGCGTCGACTCGCCCCATTCGGGACGCACCACGGGATCCATCGTCCCGTGCGCCATGAAGATCGGCAGGTCGCGGTTGGCCGGTGCGGCCTCGGCCGCCAGGCGGTCGGGCAGCGGCAGGTACGTCGAGAGCGCGACGATCCCGGCCAATCGCTCCTTGTGGCGCAGCCCGGCGAACAGCGCAATCGCGCCGCCCTGCGAGAAGCCGGCGACGACGATCCGGTTCGCCGCAATCCCACGCGTGAGTTCGCGCGCGATCAGCGCCTCGACCGCCGCCTGCGAGTGCATGACGCCCAGCACATCGGCGCGATTCGCGAGGTCGGCCGCGTAAATGTCGTACCACGCCCGCATCGGGAAGCCGTTGTTGATCGTGACCGGCCGCACCGGCGCATGCGGAAACACGAAGCGAACGCGCAGTGTGTCGGGGAGCCGCATCTCATTGACGATGGGCACGAAGTCGTTGCCGTCGGCGCCGAGCCCGTGGAGCCAGATGACCGCTGCGTGCGGATGGGCACCGGTCTCGAGTTCGACGGCGGGCAGGATCGCGGTCATGGCGGGTGCGCAAAAAAGAGCGGCATTCTACCTTCACCGCCGTCCGCCGTCCGCCGTCGGATGCGGTAGCATCGCCGCTCTCTGACATTCGGATCGACGATTGAAGGACCTCACGCAAGGGCCCATCTCCCGGCAACTCGTCGCCATGGCGGCTCCCATCGCCGCCGGCATGCTGCTGCAGACGCTCTACTACATCGTCGATCTCTTCTTCGTCGCGCAGCTGGGCGACGCACCGCTCGCCGGCGTGAGCGCGACGAGCCCGGTGATGTTCATCGTGTTCGCACTCACGCAGATCCTGGGCGTGGGCACGGTCGCCCTCGTGTCGCACGCGGTGGGGCGGAAGGACAGCGCGGAGGCCAACCATGTGTTCAACCAATCGGTCGCGCTGGCTGCCTTGTGTGCGGTGGCGACGCTTGCGGGCGCCGTGCTGGGCGCGAGGTTATTCATGGGAGCGCTCGGCGCCGACGAGGAAACCGTCTCCGCCGGCGTCACGTATCTCCGCTGGTTCGCGCCCGGCCTCGCGCTCCAGTTTGCGCTCGTCGCGATGGGCTCGGCGTTGCGCGGCACCGGCGTCGTCAAGCCGACGATGGTCGTCCAGGCCGGCACCGTGCTGCTCAACATCGTGCTCGCGCCCATCCTGATCGCCGGCTGGGGCACCGGGCATCCGTTGGGAGTGGCGGGCGCCGCGCTCGCGAGCACGCTCGCGATCGCAGCCGGCGTCGCGCTGATGGCGTTCTATTTCCGCAGGCTCGAACACTATGTCGCGTTCGATCGCTCGCAGTGGCGGCCGCGACCGGCGACGTGGCGGCGCCTGCTCGACATCGGGCTGCCCGCCGGCGGCGAGTTCGCGCTGATGGCGCTGTTCATGGGCGTCGTCTACTGGGTCATTCGGCCTTTCGGCGCCGCCGCGCAGGCGGGCTTCGGCATCGGCATGCGCGTCATGCAGTCGATCTTCCTGCCGGCGATGGCGATCGCCTTTGCCGCCGCGCCCATCGCGGGGCAGAACTACGGCGCCAGGCGTTTCGAGCGAGTCCGCGAGACCTTTCGCGTGACGGCGCTCACGTGCGGCGTCTTCATGCTGCTCCTGACGCTGTTCTGTCAGTGGCAGAGCCTGTGGCTGATCCGCGTGTTCACCGCCGATCCGGCCGTGATCGATATCGGCGTCGAATACCTGCGGATCATCTCTTGGAACTTTGTCGGGGCCGGGATCGTGTTCGTGTGCTCGAGTCTGTTCCAGGGTCTCGGCAACACGTGGCCGTCGCTCGTCTCGAGCGGGTCGCGTGTCGTGCTCTTTGTCGTTCCGGCGATATGGCTATCCGCGCAGCCCGGCTTTCGCCTCGTCGACCTGTGGCACCTCTCGGTCGCGACGGTCGTGCTCCAGGCGCTCTTCAGCCTGTTCCTGTTGCGCCGTGAATTTCGCACGCGACTCGATTCGTCGCGCGCGACGGCCCCCGCCTCCGGTTGAAGGTTCGACGGCGCGCCTCCAAATTGCCCGGGTGATCACCATGGCGTAAAATCTCGCGCCCGAATCCCGCGGGTGACACAATCGTCCGCGGGAGCGTCGCGGTGCCTACCCGGCTCCGGACGGCCCAAAAA
>CAVZAE010000006.1:0-356432 GCA_963773195.1 uncultured beta proteobacterium | reverse complement strand
ACCCGACGATCCGAGAGTACTGCCGGGTCGAAAGATGAGGCGACTCCCGACCCTGGCTCTTCGCCCGGAGTCGGGGCGATCTACTGTGAAACGGCTTTCGCAGTAGATCAGGGAACGCTAAACGGATCGCCTTGGCAGCGCGGCCGATCGTAGGAATCACCAGAGGCGCGCGGCGGCGCGATGGGATCAGGCTATGGGTGCCCTGCTCTACTGCATCGGGACAATCGAAGTGAAGCTCCCGTCGGTCCCATTGCCGAAAAGGCGATTGTTGCCCAACGAAATCACCTGACCGCCGGCGCCGCCACCCGGACCGGCGATACCGGTTGCGTTGTTGGTGATCGTTGTGTCCGACACACGCACAGTTGCTCCGCTGTTCGCGACTATGGCCTCAGCCGCGCGATCTGTAATTGACGAGTTTGAGAGCACAACGAGGGGCGACGATATCCCGACGAAATTAACGCTTGCACGAACCGCCATATTCCCTGTCTTGTTGATGACGCAGCGAATGCACTCCACGTAACCGACATTGTCAGGTTGGAGGTCGATGGCGACGCCCCCGCCGGTGATCGTTGAATCTCTGATCGATGCGCTCATGTTATGACGTAGGAACAACGCTGTCGTGTTGTCGATGAAGAGTGAGCCGGAGACGTTGATCTGGAAGCTCGCCCGAGCCGGGTCCACCGAGATGCCGTTAGCGTTGTGTTGGATGATTGAATATCAAGGAGCAGACCAACTGGTGCTCGACGGCGTATCGGTCAGCGGATTTCAGCAAAACGGGATTATCGTGTCCATTGGGGCGACACCCGGCAGTTTAACCATCAAAGATACCGGATGCCGTCGAACGCCCCCATGCCGACAAGAGTCAGATTTCTTAGCACGACCGGACCTGCCGTCGTCGATGCAACGTCTACTGACGCGCCTCGATGGCCGCTGGCGCTATACACCGGCCGCTCAGTTGCATCGCCTGAACTTCCGCGACCGACCCTGAGCCGTCATTCAACCTCGCGAAACCCGGCCACCCCAAAGGCCTATCTTGTGTCAAGCGACGGCGGCGGCATCGCGTTTCGGATGAGGTGATTCAGTAGTCCGACGGGTGTCCGCTTTTCTGCATGCTCCGAACGAGGTGATCGGGTTGTACGTGCTGTACCAACGCTCGCAACCATGAAAGGAGCAACCATGCGCCCACCCGGCCAAAAGGCCGGATGGGTCGCCTGGCTATGCCGGGGGCCTCGGGCCACACTTCGAGCATGTCGATCCAGCCGCCGAGCGAGTACCAGCCGCTCCAGCCATTGCTGGGTGCGGTCTGCCACATATGCCAGACGGCGCCGTCGCCGCCGCGCGCGAAGATCTCCATGCGACCATCGGCATTCGTGAGACCTTCGAGCAGGTCGATCCAGCCGCCCAGTGAGTACCAGCCACTCCAGCCGTTGTTGGGTGCGGTCTGCCACATATGCCAGACGGCACCGTCGCCACCGCGCGCGAAGATCTCGAGGCGGCCATCGGCGTTCTTGCACATGTCCAGCAGGTCGATCCAGCCGCCCAACGAGTACCACCCGCTCCAGCCGTTGTTGGGAGCGGTCTGCCACATATGCCAGACGGCACCGTCGCCACCGCGCGCGAAGATCTCTAAGCCGGCCATCGGCGTTTCGGCCATCGTCCACGGCAATAGGTCGATCCACCCGCCCAACGAGTACCAGCCGCTCCAGCCATTGTTGGGTGCGGTCTGCCACATATGCCAGACGGCACCGTCGCCGCCGCGCGCGAAGATCTCGAACCGACCATCGGCATTCTGTGCGACCTCGAGCCGGTCGATCCAACCGCCCAGCGAGTACCAGCCACTCCAGCCGTTGTTGGGTGCGGTCTGCCAGTTATGCCAGACGGCACCATCGCCACCGCGCGCGAAGATCTCGAGCCGGCCGTCAGCATTGTTACGACGTCCAACCGGTCAATCCACCCGCCCAACGAATACCAACCGCTCCAGCCCCCGCCGGGCGCAAGTTCCCAGTTGTGCCAGACGGCCCCGTCGCCACCGCGCGCAAAGATCTCGCGTGCGGCCGTCAGCGTTCGTCGCAACTTCGATCATGTCGACCCAGCCGCCCAGCGAGTACCAGCCGCTCCAACCATTGTTTGGCGCCGTCTGCCAGTTGTGCCAAACGGCCCCGTCGCCACCGCGCGCAAAAATCTGCATCGAGCCGGGCTGCGGGCCGCCCGCCACGATCGTGGTTGGGATTCTCACCCAGGCCTCGTAGGTCATGTTCAGCATCGACTGCTCATCGATGATCCCGATGGAATTCCACGTGAACATCGCATAGCAGAGGCCCGTTGGCATCCCGTTTGGCACATTGACGGTGACACCCTGCTGCTGGAATAGACTGACTAATTCCGCTAAGGTCCCGTAACCGCAAAGGCTCGTACTGTGATCCTCCGGTTGGTTCGGCGGGTAGTTGTACATCGCCCAACCGCTTGTCCCCGGCGTGACAATGCCATTGGCATTCGATTGGAAGCGCTCCGCTCCGACGCCGAGTTTCACCGGACCGTGGCTGTAGATTGCGTTCTGCAGAGTTGCAGCGTTGGTCTGGTCGACCAAGAAATGAGAGCCGTCATTGTATGTCTGGTTGTTGAGCGGGAAGCCATCCGTTTGCATCGTCGTCATAACGTCGGTGAGGTAAGCGCCATTTAGATAGCCATGCGCCGTTGCCCAGGCAACCACCGTCGCCTCCGGAATGAATGTCTGCGGTGCGGCGGTGGCCTTGGCGAAGGCTTCCTCGGCGGAAACGCAGTCACCGTAGATGTAGTTGTTCCAAGACGACAATTGAACAGGCCACATCAGGAAGCTCGGGGGAGCCGATATTTTCCGGTCCTTAAAAGGTGTCGCGCCTGCCAGCACACTCGGCGGTGTCGGTAGGGCGCCACGTTTAGGAATCAGGTTTGTATCTGCCATGGCGTCTTACTCCTTCTGCCAATGAGGCACATGAACAGCAGAACCTAAGCAAAATCGATCGAGGTGCGCCGTGCAGTATGCGTTGCTCTCGATCAATGTCTCTTGCCGGTACCAACCGAAACTCGTCACCAACCTTGGCGACGTCAGATTCGCGGATGTGCGGGACGGTGAATCTTTAGCACAGTCGACGATGACTTGTTAAAGTACCCAGGCGTCACCGACGTGGCCCCTATTCGACAGATCTCAATTCGGCGGGGGTGGCGTGCCGGGGGTTCCCACATTGCTCGCTCCGGCTTGTGAGCCGGCGCCAGCGCTGCCCGAAGGCGGGGGTGGCGTGCCGGGGGTTCCCACATTGCTCGCTCCGCCTTGTGAGCCGGCGCCAGCGCTGCCCGAAGGCGGGGGTGGCGTGCCGGGGGTTCCCACATTGCTCGCTCCGGCTTGTGAGCCGGCGCCAGCACTGCCCGAAGGCGGGGGTGGCGTGCCGGGGGTTCCCACATTGCTCGCTCCGCCTTGTGAGCCGGGTTTGTAGGGCGTTGCGTCGGCAAGTACATTTCTAGGGGTCGGGAAAGCTCCCCGCTTCGGATGCAGAGTGTTGTTCTCTTTTGTCGCTTTCGCCATCGCTCTCCTCAGTCGCGAATCTCGAATCCTATGCCTAAACGAACCAATCCGGCTCGATGTCGGCAGAACCTAAGCAAAATCGATCGAGGTGCGCCGTGCAGTATGCGTTGCTCTCGATCAATGTCTCTTGCCGGTACCAACCGAAACTCGTCACCAACCTTGGCGACGTCAGATTCGCGGATGTGCGGGACGGTGAATCTTTAGCACAGTCGACGATGACTTGTTAAAGTACCCAGGCGTCACCGACGTGGCCCCTATTCGACAGATCTCAATTCGGCGGGGGTGGCGTGCCGGGGGTTCCCACATTGCTCGCTCCGCCTTGTGAGCCGGCGCCAGCGCTGCCCGAAGGCGGGGGTGGCGTGCCGGGGGTTCCCACATTGCTCGCTCCGCCTTGTGAGCCGGCGCCAGCGCTGCCCGAAGGCGGGGGTGGCGTGCCGGGGGTTCCCACATTGCTCGCTCCGCCTTGTGAGCCGGCGCCAGCGCTGCCCGAAGGCGGGGGTGGCGTGCCGGGGGTTCCCACATTGCTCGCTCCGCCTTGCGAGCCGGCGCCAGCGCTGCCCGAAGGCGGGGGTGGCGTGCCGGGGGTTCCCACATTGCTCGCTCCGGCTTGTGAGCCGGCGCCAGCACTGCCCGAAGGCGGGGGTGGCGTGCCGGGGGTTCCCACATTGCCGCCGCCTACTCGGGCGCCTTTTGCTGCACCTGCATTAGCACTCATAGTTATTCCTTGTGGCTAGACCTGAAGGAATCCAGAAGTGCGTTTGGGGATGTGGCCTACAGTAGCGCGGATCCCCGTCGGGTGTCAAGTTGTATCCAACAAGAATCTGTTTCTCAATGACCCTTTTAGTCTCGCCCGCAAGACTTCGCTTGGAGACGAAATGGGGACGAGTGGCGAACGCGCATCAACCGAGATGCGGCCCGCGCGACCGCCGAAAAATGATTCGGGTAACAAACCGGGTAACAGCACGAGCCGTCAGGACTCTTATTATAGTAATACGCAAGTTATTCAGTAGCTTGCGTTAGTTGATCTGGCGGAGAGTGAGGGATTCGAACCCCCGTTAGGTTGCCCTAAACCTGATTTCGAGTCAGGCGCCTTCGACCACTCGGCCAACTCTCCGCGAACCGCGAATTATACCGGCTCGCGCATGTTGGCGTGACCCAACGATTTACCGCGGGGCCAACAGGCATTAGAAAGGGGCCCTCGCGAGGGCCCTTGTTCGGACCGGAAGATACTTACTTCTTCGGCGCGGAAGTGCCCTTCGCGCCCGCGGGCCCTGACGCGATTGGCGGGCTCGCCGACGATGCCGCGGGCGCGACCGCGGCCGTCTGCGGCGACGCGACGGTCTTGCCCTTCGCCTTCATGTTGGCGAAGTAATTTGCCGTGGCACGGTCCTCGGCCTTGGTCTGCTGCGCCTTGGCCGCGTCGGCAGCGGCCGCGTCCTTCGCCTTCTTCTCCTCGGCAGCGGCCTTCTGCGCGTCAGTCGGCGGCGGAGGCGGTGGCAGCTTCGCGACCGCGGCGCCAAACACGCCAACCACGAGCCCGGCGGCGATCAGTGCACGTAACGTCGTCATTTCCGTTCCCCCTTGCCCGATGTCACGCCGGCCGCGTGCGCGCGACGACGCGCTCGGGCTTCTCTTCGCCTGGCACGACGAACTTCTGCCGCGCCTTGCCGGCGGCGACCCGCTGATACCAGCGCAGATGGTGATGCTCGGCCCACGACGCGCTGACATAGCCGTCGCGCATCGCGCGATAGGCGCCCGCCATGCCGAGTGTCCCGAGGTAGATGTGCACGCACGCCAGTCCAATCGACAGGTACGCCATCACTGCATGGATGACATTTGCCCACTGCATCGTCGAGCGGGTCTGGTCGAAGTTCGGGAACAGGAGGACCAAGCCGCTCACGATCAGCACGGTCGACCCCGCGACCAGCACGAGCCAGAACACGGACTTCTCACCCATGTTGAAGCGGTCGGACGGGTACTCGTGCCCGGTGAAGTAGCCCTTGATGTTCAGGGCCCACTTGAGGTCCTCGACGCCGATACCGTTGTCGCGGATGTAACGCAGGAACATCCACGGCACGCCGATGATGAGCAGCGGCCCGATGAAGTTGTGGATGTTCTTGGCGAGGGTCGCGAGGAACGAGAAAAGCGTGTAGCCGATGAGCGGCAGGAGCACCGACTTGCCGAGCGAGAGGATCAGGCCCGTGATGGCGAGCGTCACCCAGACGATCGCGAGGAACCAGTGCGCGTACCGATCCATCGGTGAGAACCGTTCGATGATGCGATCGCCCGGTTTCTCCTCGACCGCCATCGTTCCGCGCAACAGATAGAAGACGGCGAGGCCGCCGACGGCGAGCGCGAGCAGGATGCCGCCCCCGAAAATGATCGGAACTCGCAGCGCCCGCCAGGTCTGGCCCTGCGGCTGGATCAGCACGTTCGTCTCGCGGCCTCTGACCGTCGTCACCTGCGGCTCGCCCGAACGTATTTCCCGCCACACGGGCGCGTTGTTGAGCGGCTGCGTCTGCTGCCGCTGCTGCTCCGCGGTGGCCTGCGACGCTTCCTTGGGGTTGACCGCCGGCGACTGCGCCAAAACAAGTCCCGCCGCCAACGACAACGCAGCCCCCAACGCGAGGGCCGCCCGCACGATCGATCGACTCACGTAACCCCCTTCGCCGTCGTCAACGAATCCGCTTGTATTCGTTCTGGTTCTGGTTGCGGTTGTTGATCGCGAGCTCCCACTCCTTCTGGTTGCCGTCCCAGGGCTTGCCGGCCCACGCCTTCTCGTCCGGCTTCCCCTGGTAGGTGCCCTGCTTGTACTGGATCACCTGCGGGCGCTCGCCGCAGCCGGCGAGGCCCAGCGCCGCAAGCGCTCCGCCCAGCGCGAGCCACGCATGGCGCGTCATGACTTGCCTCCCGCGGGCGCGGCAGGAGCGGCAGGCGCCCCGGGCGCGGGCTTCGCCCCGCCTGGCGGCGGACCGTAGGCCGTGGCCCAGCCCCACACCTCGGCGCCCTTGCCGCGCGTCGTGACGCGGGTGCGATAGATCTCGGCGAGTACGTCGCCATCGCCTCCGATCAGCGCCTTGGTCGAGCACATTTCGGCGCACACCGGGAGCTTGCCTTCGGCCAGCCGGTTGCGGCCGTACTTCTTGAACTCCGCCTCGGAGCCGTTGGGTTCCGGACCGCCGGCGCAGAACGTGCACTTGTCCATCTTGCCGCGCACGCCGAACGCGCCGGCCTGCGGGAACTGGGGCGCGCCGAACGGGCACGCATAGAAGCAGTAGCCGCAGCCGATGCACAGATCCTTGTCGTGCAGCACGACGCCGTCGTCGGTGCGATAGAAGCAGTCGACCGGACACACCGCCATGCACGGCGCGTCGGAGCAGTGCATGCAGGCGACCGAGACGCTTCGCTCGCCGGGAACGCCGTCGTTGATCGTGACTACGCGACGGCGATTCACGCCCCACGGAATCTCGTGCTCCTGCTTGCAGGCGGTCACGCAACCGTTGCACTCGATGCAGCGCTCGGCGTCGCACAGGAATTTCATTCGGGCCATGATGGTCTCCTCGCGCCTTACGCGGTGATCTTGGCGACCTGGCAGAGCGTCGTCTTGGTTTCCTGCATCATCGTCACCGAGTCGTAGCCGTAGGTCGTCGCGGTGTTGACAGCTTCAGCGCGGACAATCGGATGCGCGCCCTCGGGGTAGAACTCCAGCATGTCCTGACCCTGCCACCAGCCGGAGAAGTGGAACGGGATGAACGTCGTTCCCGGTCCTACCCGTTCGGTCACCATCGCCTTCACCTTGATCTGGGCGCCGGTCGGCGATTTCACCCAAACGTATTCGCCGTCCTTGACCCCGCGGTCGTTCGCGTCCTTCGGATTGATCTCGACGAAGTTCTCCTGCTGCAGCTCGGCGAGGTACGGATTGGAGCGGGTCTCTTCTCCGCCACCCTCGTACTCGACCAGCCGGCCGCTCGTCAGCACCAGCGGGAACTTCGCGGCGACGCCGTCCTTGATGTTCTGGTCCTGCTTCGTCTTGTACAGCGTGAGCAGACGCCAGAACGCCTTCTTGTCGTCGTGCGTCGGGTACTTGGCGACGAGATCCGGCCGCGGCGAGTAGATCGGCTCGCGGTGCTGCGGGATACCGTCGGGGAAGTTCCAGACGACCGCGCGCGCCTTCGCGTTGCCGAACGGATGACAGCCGTGGTTCTTGAGCACGACGCGCTGGATGCCGCCGGAAAGATCGGTCTTCCAGTTCTTGCCCTCGGCCGCCTTTTTCTCGGCGTCGGTGAGCTCGTCCCACCAGCCCAGCTTCTTCAGAAGCACGTGATCGAACTCGGGGTAGCCGGTGGTGATGTCAGCTCCGAGCGAGCACGAGCCGTCCTCGGCGAGGAGATTGACGCCGTCGCGCTCGACGCCGAAGTTCGCGCGGAAGTTGCCACCGCCGTCCATCACGTTGCGCGAAGTCTGGTAGAGGTTCGGCGATCCGGGGTGCTTCAATTCCGGCGTGCCGTAGCATGGCCACGGCAGACCGAAATAGTCGCCGTCGCACGGCCCGCCCTTTGCGCGGAGCGACTTGACGTCGAAGGTCGCCATGTTCTTCATGTGGAGCTTAAGGCGCTCCGGCGACTGGCCCGTGTAGCCGATCGTCCAGTTGGAGCGGTTGATTTCCTTAAGGATCGACTCCGGCGTCGGCTCTTCCCACTTGGTGTCGCCGTCCGGCTTCCACATCTCGTAGGTCTTGACGAACTCCTTGTCCCAGCCGAACTTCTTAGCGAACGCGACCATGATCGCGTGGTCGGTCTGCGACTCGAACATCGGGCTGATCACGCGCTCGCGCCACTGCAGCGAGCGGTTCGACGCGGTCACCGAACCCGAGGTCTCGAACTGCGTGCACGCCGGCAACAGGTAGACGGCACGGCTCGGGTTGGCTGTCTTCTTCGCATCGGCCAGGACCTGCTTGCCCTGGTCGTTCAGCGGCATCGCCGCCATCGCCGCCGTCGCCGACGGATACGGGTCGATAACGACGAGCAGGTCGAGCGCCTGCATCGCCGCCTGCATCTCCATGCCCCGCGTCTGGCTGTTGGGCGCGTGGCCCCAGAACACCATGCCCCGGAGGTTGGGCCCCTGGTCGATCACATCGTTGGGCAGCAGGATGCCGTCGATCCAGCGCGAGACGGTCATGCCGGGCTTTTCCATCATGCCGTCGGCGTACTGCTTCTTGATCCACTCGTAGTCGACGCCCCACACTGCCGCATAGTGCTTCCACGCGCCCGCCGCGACCCCGTAATAGCCGGGCAGCGAGTCCGGATTCGGGCCGACGTCGGTCGCGCCCTGCACGTTGTCGTGGCCGCGGAAGATGTTGGTGCCGCCGCCCGAGACGCCGACGTTGCCGAGGGCGAGTTGCAGGATGCACGACGCGCGTACCACTGCGTTGCCGATCGTGTGCTGGGTCTGCCCCATGCACCAGACGACCGTCGACGGCCGGTTCTTCGCCATCATCTCGGCGACCTTGTAGACCTCGGCTTCGGGCACGCCGCAGACCTCCTGGACCTTGTCGGGCGTCCACTTGGCCATCACGTCTTCCTTGACCTTCTCCATCCCGTAGACGCGATCGTGGATGTACTGCTTGTCCTCCCAGCCGTTCTTGAAGATGTGGTAGAGCAAGCCGAACACGAACGGAATATCCGTTCCGGAGCGGATGCGCACGTAATCGTCCGCCTTCGCCGCCGTCCGCGTGAAGCGCGGATCGACGACGATCATCTTCGCGCCCGTTTCCTTCGCGTGCAGCATGTGCAGCATCGACACCGGGTGCGCCTCGGCCGCGTTGCTGCCGATGTACATCGCGCACTTCGTGCTCTGCATGTCGTTGTACGAGTTGGTCATCGCGCCGTAGCCCCACGTGTTGGCTACGCCGGCGACCGTCGTCGAGTGGCAGATCCGCGCCTGGTGATCGCAGTTGTTCGTGCCCCAGAACGACACGAACTTCCGCAGCAGGTACGCCTGCTCGTTGCTGTGCTTCGAGCTGCCGACCCAGAAGATCGCATCGGGACCGGACTCCTTCTTGATGTCGAGCATCTTCTTGCTGATCTCGTCCAGCGCCTGGTCCCAGCTGATCTTCTGGTACTTCCCGTTGACGAGCTTGACCGGCGTCTTCAGACGCATCGAGTGCTCGTGCATGCCGTGCTCGCGCAAAGACGCGCCCTTCGCGCAGTGCGCGCCGAGGTTCAGCGGCGAGTCGAACACCGGCTCCTGCCGCGTCCACACGCCGTTTTCGACCGTCGCGTCGACCGCACAACCGACCGAGCAGTGCGAGCAGACGGTGCGCTTCACCTCGACCTTCTTCGCGTCACCGTCCGCCGCTTCGGACTTGCCGATTGCGCCGTACGGCAGCTGGCTCGCAAACGCCCCCGCCCCGGCGACGAGGCCTGAGCGCTTCAAAAACGTCCGGCGGTCGATCCCCGCGGGCCTGGCCCCGGATAGACGGCGCAGACGCGGACCGGCTGCGGCGATATCGGTGTTCTTCCTGGTCAGCAGCATGATCCTTCCTCCTCCTGCTCAAATCCTGGTCGTGCGGTAATAGTGGCGGACGTGCGCGGTGTCTTGGTACCGCCCGTCGGCATCGTTGTCGGTTGCTTCGATGTCGGCCGCAAGCGCCGGAATCGCCGCGACGCTGGCCGCAGCCACGCCGGCGCCGCTCACACCCATCGAGAACAGGAAGCGACGGCGGCGGGAATCGGTGGCGGCGGGAGGTGAGACGGAAGCGGCGGGAGAAGCGGAAACGGCGGGGTGGTCGCTACGCGGGGATTTGCGCATGAAGCCTCCAATACATCGCATGACGTTGATCTCAGTCCTCCACGGCGAACGAGTCACGTTCGAGCGCCAGGAAACGATACGCAAATTGTGCTACCCGCGAGTAGTAGTTGGCAACAGAATTCGCCGATATTGCACTGCAGCATACGAGCGCCCACGGCTCGACATGCCGGTCGAAAAAGGCCTGCTGCTCCACCAAAGACGCGGGGCGCCGTTCGGCATCCCCGGCGACCAACATTCGCATCGTCTCGAGGACGATGGAAAGGTGGTCCTCGAATTCGCTGGAGCCGGGGCGACGGGCCAGGCCGAGGGTGGCCAGGCTCGCGCGCAACTCCGCGAGCGGCCGTCCCGACTGCGGACCGAGGTAGTGCGAACCGTAGAGACTCACTTCACTCCGACCGACGCCTATGAAAAGCGTTTGAAATTCGTTGCGCGCAGCCTCGGGATCCATGACGGAGCTCGCGGCCCGCAACGCACCCCACGACTCCGCGAGGCCATCGCCCGGGCCGCCGTCGCCTTCATGCGTGGATGGCGCCAGCGCCGGCGCAGCCGCAATCGCCGCGAGCAGCGAGGCGTCGGGGGCGTCCGCGAACAGCCGCGCGAGCAGCGCATAGAACTCGCTTCTCGCCTGGTCCTCGGGCGACAGCGGGCGCTGGATCGAGATCGCCGCGTCAGACATCGCGGATGTCGATGCTCTTCTCGTTCTTCATGAGGTCAACGACGCGACAGTCGGCGCACATCTTGAGCCGGTCGAGCGCGCCGGGCGCCGCGAACATCGAGTGCGTCGCGAGCCGGCCGAGCATACCGGCGATCATCTTTTCGGTGCCGAGCGGCTTGCCGCACGAAATGCAGTTGAACACGGCCGCCTCGTTCAGCACCCGTGGCTCCTTCGCCTCCGCTACAAGCGAAAGGCGTGGCTCCAGCGCGATCGCGTGTTCGGGGCACGTGGATGCGCAGATGCCGCACTGCACGCACTTCGTTTCGATGAAGCGGAGCTGCGGCGTCTCCTGTCCATCCTGGAGCGCGCCGACGGGGCAGGCCCCGACGCAGGCCAGGCACATCGTGCACGTGTCCTTGTTGACGACGAGCGTTCCGTAGGGCGCGCCCGCCGGGAGCGGAATCTCGCGCTGCGGCACCGGCGCATGCCGCGCCAGGTGCTCGATCGCGAGCGCGCTCGTCGTGCGCTTGTCGGAGGTGAACGCAAACGTGGCGGGGACGCGGACCCCGAGCGCTGCGGGCCATGACCACACGGCCGCGTCGAGCGCCGCCGGGTCGGCACCCTCGAAGATCCGGAAGTGCTCGCCCTGGTAGCCCAGCGCCTGCGCGATCGCGTCGGCGATCCGCATCTCGGCGGATAGCGCCTCGCGATATTGCGGCGCCTCGGCGCCGGTCACGAGCACGGCGACCTGCGAGGTCCCGTGCGCAAGCGCCGCGAGCCAGACGTCGAATCCGACCGACGCTGTGTGGTGCACCTCGAGCGGAACCACCCGGGCCGGCAAGCCGCGACCCCGGCGCGCCAGCGCGGCGATGGCCGCGCGACCGTCCTCGGCGTGCAGCAGCACGCATGCGTCGCGTCCTCCCGCCTTTGCGTACGTCGAGAGCAGCACGCGCACCCGCGCGCCCAAGTCCCGGACCGAGGGATAGGCGTACGCCATCGCGCCCGACGGGCAGACGGTCGCGCAGGCGCCGCAGCCCATGCAGAGGTGCGGCTCGACCTTGACGTGATCGCCGTCGGCAGCGATCGCCGCGGTCGAGCAGACGTCGATGCAGCGATTGCACCCTTCCTTGTGCGAGCGGCTGTGCGCGCAGATCGACGCCTTGTACGCGAAGAATTTCGGTTTCTCGAATTCGCCGACCATTGCAGCGAGTTCGGCCACGGCGGCCGCCTGCGCGACGGGATCGCCACCGGGAGCGAGATAGCCTTGCGGCGGCTGGTGCATGCGCAGGACAGGCACGCTCTGCAGGTCGAGGATCAGGTCGAAGCGCTCGCTCCGCGCTACGTCGCGCCGCTCGAAGTCGATCGCGGCGGTCGCGCCGCAGGCGGCGACGCATTGGCGATGCGACTTGCAGCGATCGAGATCGATCTGGTAGCTCCAGTCGATCGCGTGCTCGGGACACGCGCGGATGCACGCGTTGCAGCGCGTGCAAAGATCGAGGTCGATCGGATTCTGCTGCGCCCAGGCGGCGTCGAACGCGCCGAGCCAGCCGGAGAGCGCGGTGATCCGGCCCGAGTAGACGGGGAAGTTCCGCTCGGCCGGCAGTTCCGCGCCGATCGCGCGCCCCGTCAGCAGCACGGTCACGCCGAACCGCGGCCCCAGCACGCGCGCCCAGTGCAGAGCCGCCTCGGCCGGACCGACGATCAGCACACGACCTTCGGAGCGATACGACACCCTCGGTACGGGCTCGGGTTCGGGCAGGCCCGCCATCGCGAGCAGCGCCGCGATCTTGGGCGTTGCGGCTCGCGCCTCGGAAGACCAGCCTCCTGTCTCGCGGATATTGACGAAGCGGATGGTCTGCGCGCGACCGCCCTCCTCCGCGACGTCGCCGAAGAGGCGCGCTTCCTGCGTGCACGCGACGACGATGTCGCCCGCCGCATGGTCGGCGAACGCCGCGAGCTCCTTCTGGCAGAGCATCGTCTTCACGGCGGGTGTACCGGCGAGCTCGAGCGCGCGCGCGAGCGCCTTCGCGTCGAGCGGCATCGTCGCGTTGCACGAGCAGAGATGGAGGTTCTTATCGACGAGGCTCATCGCCCGGCGGCGTCCGATGGAGTGCCGCCCGTGGCCGTCCCATCGGCAGCAACGTCGCCCGGCGCCTCAGGGATCGCTGCCGCGGGAGATGCTGCGTCGGACGCCTTAACCTCCGGCGTCGACGACGGCGCCGGCTCGACTTCCCGTGGCGCTCCCAGGCCGCGCACAAAACCCGACTGGGCGAGGCGCTCGAGCACCGATGGCGGAATCGGATCGGGCTTCGTGTAATCGTCGATGTAGATATCGAGCCCGTCCATCACATTGAAATGCGGATCCGTGAAGAGCTTCTTCAGCGCCTGGCGCTTCAATCCGTCGTCCACGTCCGGCTGCATGAACACGGTGAAATCCGACTCGGGCGTCAGCGATTCCACGGACGGCAGCGGCGCCTTCGCTTCGACGGGCGGCGGGACTGCAGCCTGCGCAGCGTTCGGGGGCGGCGGGGCTTCCGGCACCGACACCGTCGTCGCCCGCGGCTCCTCGACCGCCGGCTCGCGCGCTGCCTCGAGCTTCCGCCGCGACCATCGCCGCAGCGAGAACCCAGCGGGCGTCTTCGCGTCGGACATCGTCAGTGGCGCGAGCCGCGCTCGCGACGGAATGCGCCGTCGACGAACGGATCGTTGCGCCGCACCTTCTTCCTGGGCTCCGGCTTGTAATGCTCGGCGGCGAACGGGGCCATCCATTCGCGCAGCACGTCGGGCAGCGGCACCGCGTCGACGCGCTCACCGCCGTCCATGATGCGCGCGGCTTCGTTGTAGCTCACGGTGACGAGCACCGGAAACACCGGCGGGACGACTTGCTCTTCATGCATGCGCCAATTGACGAACACCTTGGGCTCGGGCGCGACCAGGTTCAAGTGATAGCCCTCCGCCTCGGCGCGGTGGAGCTCGACGACGAATCCATCGAAGCGCCACTGCGCGCATGCCGCGTCGTCCCGGATGCACACCGGCGAGCTCCCGGCAGCCCCCACGTCGACCTGCGGCAGGACCGCGACCGGATCCCAGCGCTCAGTAGCCCAGCGGTGGACGAGCGGCGTGCGTTGCATGACGACTGCAACGGGAAACCGCATAGGGGAAGTAGGCATTCGAGGCGTTTTGCCGGCACCATTCGCCGGCCGGAACGATCATACACCAGGGTCATGCTCTGCTAACATCATCGATTACCTATCCCTTTCGAGGGCCTGCATTCGAATGGCAACGATCATCCCGGTCACCGACGCCCGCAGCGCGAACGCCGACGCCCGGCGCATCGCGTACGACGCGTTCGTGCGCAGCGCGGCGCTCGGGCCCGAAACGGCGCCGGGGCCACTCGTCGACGCGCGCGGCCGGCCGCTGCACGACCTCCGGATCTCCGTCACCGACCGCTGCAACTTCCGCTGCGTCTACTGCATGCCGCGCGACGTCTTCGACGCGGACTACAAGTTCCTCCCCCACGCGGAGCTGCTCACGTTCGAGGAAATCGCGCGCGTGGCGAAGCTCTTCGTCGACCGTGGCGTCGCGAAGCTCCGGCTCACGGGCGGCGAGCCGCTCATGCGTCGCAACCTCGAGCGGCTGGTCGCGCTGCTCGCGCAAACCGGGGCGAAGGACCTTACGCTCACCACCAACGCATCACTGCTCGCGAAGAAGGCCCAGGCGCTGCGGGACGCGGGTCTCACCCGGGTCACCGTGAGCTTGGACTCGCTCGACGACGCGACGTTCCGGGCGATGAACGACGCCGATTTCCCGGTGGCCAAAGTGCTCGAGGGAATCGATGCGGCGGCCGCCGCTGGACTGGCTCCCGTCAAGATCAACGTGGTAGTCAAGCGCGGGGTGAACGACGACGATGTCGTCGCGATGGCGCGCCATTTCCGCGGGACCGGGCACATCGTCCGCTTCATCGAGTTCATGGACGTCGGGGCGACCAACGGCTGGCGGATGGACGACGTCGTTCCGGCCGCCGAGATCGTCCGGGCGATCGGCGCTGTCTACCCGCTCGAGCCGGCGGCGCCACACTATCCGGGCGAAGTGGCCGAGCGCTGGCGGTATCGCGATGGCAAGGGCGAGATCGGCGTGATCGCGTCGGTGACGCAGGCGTTCTGCCGCGACTGCTCGCGGGCGCGGCTGTCGACCGACGGCCGCCTCTACACGTGTCTGTTCGCGAACGACGGCTACGATCTGCGCGCGCTCGTCCGTGGCGACTTCGACGACGCGCAGATCGGCCGCGCGATCGCCGCGATCTGGCGTCGGCGCGAGGATCGCTATTCGGAGATCCGGACCGCCAATACGGCGCGACTGCCGAAGGTCGAGATGAGCTACATCGGCGGCTAGCCCCGCACGCGGTTGATCTCCGCCATGCACGTCCCCGCCCTGCTCGACTTTCTGGACGGCCTCGCCCGGAACAACAACCGGCCCTGGTTCGTCTGGAACAAGCCGGCGTACGACATCCTGCGCCAGGAGTTCGAGGAGCTCGTCGGCGACCTGGCCGTGCGGGTTGCCGCGTTCGATCGTGACATCGGTCCGGTCGACGTGAAGAAGTCGATGTTCAGGATCTACCGCGACATACGCTTCTCGAAAGACAAGACTCCCTACAAGACGCACTTCAGCGCCGCGCTCGGCGATCGCTCCAAGCGCGGACAAGCGCCCGGCTACTACTTCCACATCGACCACAAGGGTACGCTGCTCGTGGGCGGCGGGATCTACCGTCCCCATCCGCCGATCCTCCTGAAGATCCGGCGTCATATCGCCGCACATCCCGAGGCGCTCACTCGGATGCTCCGCGACCGGCGCTTCAAGGCGACCTACGGCGGGCTCGCTGACGAGGACAAGCTCGCGCGACCGCCCAAGGGATTCGCGCCGGATACGCCGCATATCGACGCGATCAAGAACCGGCACTTCTTCGGCATGATCGAGGTCAACATAGCCAAGCGCCCGCCGCGCGACCTCGCGGGCACGATCGCAAAGGGTTTCAGCGATCTCCTGCCGCTCATGGCGTGGCTGCGCGTCGCGACGGGCGCGAAGAAGCGATGAACGCCCCTGATGCTCCCTATCGTCCGCTGCTCACGCACGCCGCGCGCCCGGCGACGTTCAACGTCCAGGCGACGGACGAGAACGGGGCGTCCCGCGAGATCGCGATCGCCGGCGAGCATCCGCTGACGCTCTATGTCGACAAGCAGGAGCTCCTGACCATCATGACGCTCGGCGCCGCGCCCGAAGCGCTGGCGATCGGCTACCTGCGCAACCAGCGGCTCATCGACCGCATCGACGACATCGTCTCGGTCCAGGTCGATTGGGATGTCAACGCGGTCGTGGTCACCACGCGCCACGGCTTGGCCGATCTCGAGGCGAAGACAGCCAAGCGAACGAAGACCACCGGCTGCGGCCAGGGCACGGTGTTCGGCGATCTCATGGACGAGATCGACGCGGTGCGGCTGCCCCCGGGCGCGAAGCTCACGCAGGCGGCGCTGCTCGCGCTGCTCGACCGCGTCCGACTGCACGAGACGATCTACAAGCAGGCAGGCGCCGTGCATGGCTGCGCGCTTGCCTCCCATGACGCCTCCAACGCCGAGATCCTGATGTTCGTCGAGGACGTGGGCCGCCACAACGCGGTCGACGCCATCGCCGGGCAGATGTGGCTCGACCGAGTCGACGGCGGCGACAAGATCTTCTACACGACCGGACGACTCACGTCCGAAATGGTGATCAAGGCGGCGCAGATGGGGATTCCGTTCCTCGTCTCCCGCTCGGGACTCACGCAGATGGGCCACGAGATCGCCGAGAAGGTCGGGATGACGATGATCGGCCGCGCCACCGGCCGCCACTTCCTGCTCTTCACCGGGGCCGAGCGCTTGGTGCGATAGCATGGCCGAGGCCAAGTCCGGCGAGGCTCGGGGAAGCTGCCATTGCGGCCGCATCCGCTTCGTCGCCCGCTTCCCGTCGCGCTTCGTCGCGCACTGCCACTGCGAAAGTTGCCGGCGCGCACACAACGCCGCGTTCGTGACGTGGGTCGGCTTCAACGCGCCCCAGGTCGAGGTCACCGCAGGGAACGACCTGCTCGCCGCGCACGAGTCGTCGCCCGGAACGTTCCGCAAGTTCTGCCGGGCATGCGGCACCAAGCTCTTCTTCGAAGGCGCGAAATGGCCGGGGGAGACGCACATTCCACTGGCCGCGTTCGACGATCCCGTTGACCGTGCGCCCCAGGGGCACGCGTTCTACGCCGAGCATGTGGCGTGGCTGCCCGAGCTCAGGGAGCAGCCCAAGCCATGATCCCGCGCGAGCAGGTGACCGGTATCGTGCTGGCCGGCGGACTGGGGCGGCGCATGGGAGGCGTCGACAAGGGCCTCGTCATGCTCGATGGCCAGCCGATGGTGGCGCGCGTGCTCGAGCGCCTGCGCCCGCAGGTCGCGGACGTGCTGATCAACGCCAACCAGAACGCGGAGCGCTACGCCGAATTCGGGTATCCGGTCGTGCGCGACGCGGTCGGCGGCTTCGCCGGGCCGCTCGCGGGCCTGCACGCCGGCCTTGCACAGCTCACGCATGAATACGCCGCCACCGTGCCCTGCGATTCGCCGTTCCTGCCCGTCGATTTGATTGCGCGCCTCGGAGCGGGGCTCTCGGCGCGGGTCGGGGCCCAGCTGGCCGTCGCGAAGACGTTCGATCAGCCGCATCCCGTGTTCTGCCTCGTCCGACGCGATGTCCTGCCGCATCTGACCGCGTTTCTCGACGCCGGCGGCCGCAAGATCGACGCGTGGTACGCGACGCTCGCGATGGTCGAGGTCCCGTTCGACGACGAAGCCGCCGCTTTCCGCAATATCAACACGGCGGACGAGCTCGCGGCGGCCACCCGATCTTGACGCACGCGCCGGATTACAATTCCGGGAGCGGCCGTGACGACCAGGTCCGCGCCGGGAGCTTCCGAATGTCCGCCCAGCCGAAATCCCTCCCGAAGGCGTTTGCCGCCGACGACTACGATCCGAATTCGATGCCGGTCGATCGTGCGCGCGAGCTGATTCGCACGTTCCTCTCGCCGGTGACCGTCACCGAGCGCGTCCACATCCGACAAGCGCTCGATCGCATTCTCGCCGCCGACGTGGTCTCGCCGCACGACGTCCCCGGCCACGACAGCTCGGCGATGGACGGCTATGCGGTTCGCTTCGCGGATCTCGCGAGAGAGAGCGAGACAGTCCTCGTGCGCGTGGGCGAGTCGTTCGCTGGCAGGCCATCGCCCGCGACCGTGGGCCCGGGACAATGCGTGCGGATCTTCACCGGCGGCGTGGTCCCCACGGGCGCCGATACCGTGGTCATGCAGGAACGCGCGCACGCGGAGGGCGACCGCGTCCGCATCGCCGCGGGCGCCGTCCCTAAAGCGGGAACCAATCGACGCTTCGCCGGCGAAGACCTGAAGCGCGGCGAAGTCGTGTTCGAAGCGGGACAGCGCGTCCGCGCAGCCGAGCTCGGGATGCTCGCTTCGCTCGGCATCGGGGAAGTGACGGTGTACCGCAAGCTGCGGGTCGCCTATTTCTCGACGGGCGACGAGCTCCGCTCCGTGGGCACGGCGCTCGCCGCGGGCGAGATCTACGACAGCAATCGCTACACGCTGCACGGCATGCTCGCGCACCTCCATTGCGAGGCGATCGATATGGGCGTCGTCCCCGACGATCCGGGCGCGCTCGAGCGTGCGTTCGCGAACGCGGCGGCCTCCGCCGACGTCGTCATCACATCAGGCGGCGTTTCCGTCGGCGAAGCGGACTACGTGAAGAAGCTCCTGGGCAACATGGGCGAGGTCGTGTTCTGGAAGATCGCGATGAAGCCTGGCCGACCGCTCACCTACGGCCGCCTCGGCGACGCGCACTTCTTCGGTCTTCCCGGCAACCCGGTCGCCGTGATGGTGACCTTCTACGAATTCGTGCAGGACGCGCTGCGGATCCTCCAGGGTCAGCAGAAGATCGCGCCATTGCCCACGTTCAAAGTGCGGCTCGCGGCGCCGGTCAAGAAGGCGCGCGGGCGCACCGAATTCCAGCGCGGCGTGCTCGCCGCGGATGGCGCGGGCGGCTGGACGGTACGCGCGACGGGCAACCAGGGATCGCACATCCTGTCGTCGATGTCGCGTGCGAACTGCTTCATCGTGCTGTCGGCCGACACCGGCGATGTCGACGCGGGCCAGGAAGTCGACGTGCAGCTGCTCGAGGGACTGCTCTGAAACGCGTGGCGCATTGACAGCCGCGGCGCGCCGCCCCTAACATCGTGTCAGGGCTTTCGCAGACGCCCCGCCGCATCGCTGGCCCAGCGCCATCCAAGCTCTGCTTCGTTGCTGCCCCTGCAGCAGGAGGCTTGGAATGACGATCGATGCGGCAGTCTCTCCCTTTGACCTTACGCAGCGTCTCGCGGATTTTCCTCCGCCGGTCGTGCTCGACGTCCGGCGGCAACCCGCATTCGACGCCGATCCCTCGACGATTCCCGGCGCGTTGCGCTGCGCGCCCGAGCACGTCGCCGCGCTCGCGAGCACACTCGAGCCTTGGCGACCAGTGGTCGCGTACTGCGTGGGCGGCCACGAGGTCGGTCGCGACGCGGCTGCCACGTTGCGCCAACACGGTCTCGAGCGCACGCCATCTCGAGGGCGGGCTCGAGGCGTGGCGCGCCGGTGGGGGCGCGACGAAGCCCTGGCAGTCGCCGACGCGGTGGGTGACGCGGGCGCGACCGAAGATCGACCGCATCGCGTGCCCATGGCTCATTCGCCGGTTTCTCGACTCGGGCGCCGAGATCTTCTACGTGCCGAGCGGCGAAGTCCGCGCGTTTGCCGAAGCCCGCGGCGCAACGCCCTTCGACGTGCCCGACGTCCGCTACACGCACGCCGGCGCCGACTGCAGCTTCGACGCGTTCATCCGGATCCATCGTCTCGAGGATCCGGCGCTGCGTGCACTCGCGACGATCGTGCGCGGCGCCGACACGTCGGCGCCGCATCTTGCGCCGGAAGCCCCAGGGCTCCTCGCGGTGTCGCGCGGGCTGTCCACCCTGTTCGCCGACGACCCCACGATGCTCAAGTGGGGCTTGCTGATCTACGACGCGCTGTACACGGCCTGTCGCCAAGCGACCGCGAGCGTCGGCGCGCGCACCGCGGTCGCGACATGACGACCGAAGCGCAACCTGGAGCCCCGCCGGCGCCCACGCGCGCCGAGGCGTTCCGCTACTGGCTCCGCCTCGGTTTCGTCTCCTTCGGCGGACCGGCCGGCCAGATCGCGATCATGCATCACGATCTGGTCGATCGTAAGCGCTGGATCTCCGAGCAGCGCTTTCTCCATGCGCTCAACTACTGCATGGTGCTGCCCGGGCCGGAAGCCCAGCAGCTCGCGACGTACATCGGCTGGATGCTGCATCGGACCTGGGGCGGGATCGTCGCGGGCGCGCTGTTCGTGCTGCCTTCGCTCGTGATCCTGATCGCGCTGTCGTGGCTCTACATGGCCTACGGCGACGTACCCGCCGTGGCAGGCATCCTTTACGGAATCAAGCCGGCGGTCGTCGCGATCGTCGCACATGCGGCCTGGCGGATCGGTTCGCGGGCGCTCAGGCGTCCCGCGCTATGGGTGGTCGCTGCAGCGGCGTTCGTCGCGATCTTCGCGTTCCATGTGCCGTTCCCTGCGATCGTGCTTACGGCCGGCGTCGTCGGTTACGTCGGCGGACGCCTGGCGCCCGCAGAATTCGTCGTGGGCGGCGGTCACCGCGCACAGGATGGAGCGCGCGCGTCCGCCGTGATCGATGACGAGACGCCCACTCCGGCGCACGCGCGCTACCGCGCCTCGAGGCTCGCGCTGACGATCGCCATTTTCGTGGGACTCTGGCTGCTCGTGCTCGCACTCCTGGTCGCGAGCCAGGGCGTCCTATCTCCGCTGTCCCGGATGGGCTGGTTCTTCACCAAGGCGGCACTCCTGACATTCGGTGGCGCCTACGCCGTGCTGCCGTACGTCTACCAGGGCGCGGTGGAAACCTATGGATGGCTCACGCCGACGCAAATGATCGACGGACTCGCGCTGGGCGAGTCGACGCCGGGCCCGCTGATCATGGTCGTGGCGTTCGTGGGCTTCGTCGGCGGATGGACCAAGGCCGTGTTCGGTCCCGATTCGTTCGCGCTCGCCGGGATCGCCGGCGCCTGCGTCGCAACGTTCTTCACGTTTCTTCCGTCGTTCCTGTTCATCCTCGCCGGGGGACCGCTGGTCGAGTCGACGCACGGGCAACTCGGGTTCACGGCGCCCCTCTCGGCGATCACGGCGGCGGTGGTCGGCGTCATCGTGAACCTTGCCGCATTCTTCGCGTGGCACGTGTTCTGGCCTCGCGGGTGGGACGCGAGCGCCCCGCTGGCCGACCTCGATCCCGTTGCGCTCGCCATTGGCATCCTCGCCGCCGGCGCGCTTTTCCGCTTCAAGGCGGGCGTGATTCCGGTGATACTCGCGTGCGGCGCCGCCGGCCTTGGATTGCGCTTGCTGCTGCTCCCCTGACCCTCCACGCAAAACCAGCCCATGTCCTCGCTCCGCCACCTGCTCGAACGCAACCGCGCGTGGGCCGCCCGGCTGCGCGTTCATCATCCCGATTTCTTCGTGGAGCTCGCCGAGCAGCAGGCACCGCGCTACCTCTGGATCGGCTGCTCGGACAGCCGTGTGCCGGCCACCGACATCACCGATCTGAAGCCAGGCGAGATCTTCGTACATCGCAACGTCGCCAACGTCGTCGTACATACCGATCTCAACTGCCTTTCGGTGCTGCAATATGCCGTCGAGGCGCTCAAGGTCGAGCACGTGATCGTCGTCGGCCACTACGGATGCGGCGGGGTGCAGGCGGCCTATGCCGGCAAACCGCTCGGCCTCATCGACAACTGGCTGCGGCACGTGCAGGATGTGGCGACTCTGCATGCGGCGCAGCTCAATGCGATCGCGGACGAATCCGTGCGCCTCGACCGGCTCTGCGAGCTCAACGTGATCGAGCAGTGCGTGCACGTCGCACGCACGACGATTGTGCAGGATGCGTGGCGGCGCGGACAACCGCTGACCTTGCACGCATGGATCTATCGTCTGCAGAGCGGCCTGGTCAGGGACCTTGCCTTCGAAACCGATTCGCAGGACGTGCTCGCCGACGTGTACCGGAAGGCGGTCGCCGGGCTCACGAACGACGCGGCCGACTGAAATTCACGGGCCGTCCGAGCATTGGCAGGGACGGCGAATACGCTCGATAGAGCGATCGGCCGCCCGCACTAGCGGCGCGTCGCCGCGACGACACCCGGCACATCGCGAACGAGCGCCAGCGCACGCGTGAGGGCCTCGAGGCTCCGAACCTCGAGCGTGAACGCCATCCGCGTGCGCATGTCACGAGTCAGCGTGTTCGCCGCGGTCACGTTGATCCGTTCGCGCGAGAAGATCTCCGAGACGTCGCGCAGCAATCCCTGGCGGTCCGCGGCTTCGAGCACGACGTCGACCGGGAACACCTCGTCGCGCGGCGCGCCCCAGTCGGCGGTGATGAGCCGCTCGGGCTCGCGCGCACGGAGTCGCGCGACATTCGGGCAGCTCTGGCGGTGGATCGTCACGCCCTTGCCGCGCGTGACGAAACCCGTGATGGGATCCGGCGGCGCCGGCTTGCAGCATTTCGCGAGCACCGTCATCAGGCGATCGACGCCCACGACGAGGATCCCGCTGCCGGCGCCTGCCGCCTTGCTCTGCCGCAGGAGGCCGGGCTCGACCGCGGCGTCCGGCGCCGGGGCGGCCGCGGGTTGCACGACCGCCTTGATCGCCGTCTGAATCTGCCGGGTGTTGATTTCGTCCCGACCGACGGCCGCGAACAGATCGTCAGCGCGTTCGTAACCGGCCTTCGCGGCGACGGTGTCGAGGTTGACCGCCGTCGCACCGGCGCGTGCGAGCTCGCGCTCGACGATCGCTCGCCCGTGCGCGATCGTCTCCTCCTGCTGCTGGGCCTTGAACCATTGCCGCACCTTCGTGCGCGCGCGATGGCTCGTGACGTACCCGAGCTCGGGATTCACCCAGTCGCGCGAGGGGCCGCCCTGCTTCGCCGCGACGATCTCCACGCGATCGCCGTTCGTGAGCACGTGGTTCAACGGCACCATCGCCCCGTTCACCCGCGCGCCGCGGCAGCGATGACCGAGGCTCGTGTGCACGGCGTAGGCGAAGTCGACCGGGGTCGCGCGCCTGGGCAGATCGACGACTTTGCCCTGCGGCGTCAGCACGTAGATCGTGTCGGTGAAGAGACTCGTGCGGAACGCGGCGAGTGCGTCGGAAGCATCGGCGACCGCGTCCTTCCAGTCGAGCACCTGCCGGAGCCACGCGAGACGGTCGTCGAAGCCCGGGTCGCGGCGGACCCCCTTCTGCGGACCTTCCTTGTAGCGCCAGTGCGCCGCAACACCGTACTCCGAATGCTGGTGCATGTCGTACGTCCTGATCTGGACCTCGAGCACCTTGCCCTCCGGGCCCACGACCGCGGTGTGCAGCGAACGGTAGCTGTTCGCTTTCGGCTTCGCGATGTAGTCGTCGAACTCACCGGGGACCGGGGTCCACAGGTGATGGACGATGCCGAGCACCGCGTAACAGTCGCGGACGTCCTGCACGAGGACACGCACGGCGCGGATGTCGTGGAGCGCTTCGATACCGACTTCCTTGCGTCGCATCTTGTTCCAGATGCTGTAGATGTGCTTGGGCCGCCCCGTCACCTCGGCGCGCAACCCCGCGGCGGCGAGCTCGTCGCGCAAGGTCGCGATCACGCCCCCGATGTAGCGCTCGCGGTCGGCGCGGCGCTCGTCCAGCATCGCCGCGATCGACTTGTACGCCGCGGGCTCGAGCGCGCGCAGCGCGAGATCCTCGAGCTCCCACTTGAGCTGCCACACGCCCAGCCGGTTGGCGAGCGGCGCAAAAAGATCCTGCACCTCGCGCGCCGCATGCATGCGCGAGTCGGCCAACGCCGGGCCGCCGGCGACCAGGTGGCGGAGCGCGGCCGTCCGCTCGGCGAGCTTGATCAGCACGACGCGGATATCCTCGACCATCGCGAGCAGCATCTTGCGCAACCGTTCCGCCTGGGCGGCGCGCTCGGCTTCGTCGCCGGCGGCCGGCGCGGCGCGAATCTCCTCCATCCGCGCAACGCCCGCGACGAGCCCCGCGACGTCGGCGCCGAAATGCCCGCCGACGTCCTCCGCGTCGAAGGATCTTGCGGCGGGCAGGGGGAGCAGCAACGCGGCGCGGATCGTGGCCGCATCGAGCCTGAGCGCAGCGAGGATCGCCGCCGTGCCTTCAGCGCGTGCGGCCGCGAGCTCGCCGTCCCGGACCGGCGACGGGCCCGAGCGCGAGCGCGTGTAGGCGTCGGCGTCGCGGAACGACGCGATGTCGGCGGCGGGATAGGTCCCGTGCAGGGTCTCGAGCCAGGCCGCGAACGAGGGCGGCGCGCTCGTTGCGGCGGCGGTCGGCGCTGCCGTCATCGGCACAAGCGAACGCGCGGTCAGCCCACGGTCGCCAGAGTCGCGGCGATCGAATCGGCGACGCGTTGCGCGCAGCCGTCGGCCGTTATGCGATCCGCCGCCTCGACCATCACGCGCAGCACGGGCTCCGTCCCCGATGGCCGCAGCAGGATGCGCCCGCGCTCGCCGAGCGCAGCGCGGGCGTCGGCCTCGGCAGCACGGATCTCCGCGCTGGCCTTCCAGTCGAAACCCTTCGGCAGCTTGACGTTGATGAGGCGCTGCGGGAACAGCGTCACCGGCGCCGTCGCGGCGGCGAGCGACGTCGTACGCCCGTTCAGCGCCCGCAGCACGGCGAGCGCGGCGATGATTGCATCGCCGGTCGTGTGCTTGTCGAGACACAGCAGGTGGCCCGAGTTCTCGCCGCCCAGGAGCCAACCTTTTTCGTTCATCCGCTCGAGCACATAGCGATCACCGACGGGTGCGCGCTCGAGCGTGATACCCGCGCGTCCGAGCGCCTGCTCGAATCCGAGATTGCTCATCAGCGTGCCGACGACCCCGCCGCCGAGCGCGCCGCGCGCGAGATAGTCGGCAGCGATCACGTAGAGTAGCTGATCGCCGTCGTAGAGGCGACCCTCGCGGTCGGCCATCACCAACCGGTCACCGTCTCCGTCGAGAGCGATTCCGACGTCGGCGCGATGCTCGAGCACTGCCTGCCGCAGATGCTCGGGGTGCGTCGCGCCGACGGCTTCGTTGATGTTCGTGCCGTTGGGCTCGGCGCCCACCGCGATCACGTCCGCGCCAAGCTCGTCGAACACCGGCGGCGCGACGTGATACGCGGCGCCGTGTGCGCAGTCGACGACGATCCGCCGGCCCTTGAGGTCGCGCTCATTGGGGAACGTACTCTTGCAGAACTCGATGTAGCGACCGGCGGCGTCGTCGAGCCGGCGCGCCTTGCCAAGGTCGGCCGACGGAACGCAGACGAGCGGTTCCGCCATCGCCCGCTCGATTGCGTGCTCGACGGCATCGGGCAGCTTCGCGCCGTTCGCACCGAAGAACTTGATCCCGTTGTCGTCGAACGGATTGTGCGACGCGCTGACGACGATGCCCGCCGACAGCCGCAGCGCGCGCGTCAGATAGGCGACGGCCGGCGTCGGCAGCGGTCCGGACAGGTAGACATCCACGCCGGCCGCGGACAATCCGGACTCGAGCGCCGCCTCGAGCAGATAGCCCGAGATTCGCGTGTCCTTGCCGATCAGCACCGAGGGCCGTCCTCCCGGACGCGCAGGCGCCGACGCAAGTACGCGGCCTGCCGCCCAGCCGAGCTTCAGGACGAGCTCCGGGGTGATGGGAGGATCGCCGACCCGACCGCGGACGCCGTCGGTGCCGAAATACTGGCGCGTCATTATTGCGACTCCATGCGTTGTTGAGCGCCGTGCTCGATCGCGCGCCAGACCGCGAGCGCATCGACCGTTTCGCGCACGTCGTGGGCGCGGACGATCGCGGCGCCGCGCGCGACCGCGGCCAGCGCCGCCGCGAGACTCGCCGGCAGCCGGTCGTCGGCCGGCCGGCCGGTGATCGTGCCGAGCGACGATTTGCGGGAGAGTCCGACCAGCACCGGGTAGCCCAGCGCGGCGAGTTCCGGCAGCGCGCGCAGCAGTTCGAGATTATGCTCCAGCGTCTTGCCGAAGCCAAAGCCGGGATCGATCACGATCCGCTCGCGCGCGATGCCGGCGTTTTCGCAGGCGCGCGCCCGTCCGGCCAGGAAGGCCCCGACCTCGGCGACGACGTTTGCGTAATGCGGAGCCGCCTGCATCGTTCCCGGCTCGCCCTGCATGTGCATCAGGCACACGGCGGCGCCGGAGGCCGCGACAATGTCGAGCGCGCCGGGCGCGCGCAGCGCGGCGACGTCGTTGACCATCGCCGCGCCAGCCGCGATCGCGGCGCGCATGACCTCGACCTGGCGCGTATCGACCGACACGACGAGGCCGTCGCGCGCCAGCGCTTCGATCACAGGCAGCACGCGGTGCAGCTCTTCCGCCCGAGCGACAGCCGCCGCGCCGGGGCGCGTCGACTCCCCGCCGACATCGATGATCGCTGCTCCATCGGCCGCCATCTGGCGCGCATGCGCGATCGCCTGCGCGGCGTCGCTCCACCTCCCGCCGTCGGAAAACGAGTCGGGCGTGACATTCAGGACCCCCATCACGATCGGACGGTCGACGCCGATCGTGTGTGCGCCGCAGATTAGTTTCACATAAGAAGACGGGCCCGCACGCGCGGGCCCGTTCTCCATCAGAAGTCTTCCAAGTCTTATGCCGGAGTTGCCGTCGGCGCCGTCTCGGGCCCGATCGTCGTCCCCGGTGCGGCCGGCGTCGCCGATCCAGAAGGCTTCGGCGGCCGCGGCGGCCGGCCGTCCATGATGTCGCCGATCTGGTCGGCGTCGATCGTCTCCAGCTCGAGCAGCGCCTTCGCCATCGCCTCGACCTTGTCGCGATTGTCCTCGATCAGCTTCCGCGCGACCGCGTACTGCTGGTCGATGATCTTGCGGATCTCGGCGTCGACCTTGCGCATCGTCTCCTCGGAGACGTTCTTGTGCGTCGTGATCGAGCGGCCGAGGAACACTTCGCCCTCGTTCTCGGCGTAGACCATCGGGCCCAGCAGATCCGACATCCCGTAGCGCGTGACCATGTTGCGCGCGAGCTCGGTCGCACGCTCGAAGTCGTTCGAGGCGCCCGTCGTCATCTGGTTCATGAAGATCTCTTCGGAGATGCGTCCGCCGAACAGCACCGCGATCATGTTCAGCATGTGGTTGCGATCCATGCTGTAGCGGTCCTGCTCGGGCAGCTGCATCGTCACGCCGAGTGCACGGCCGCGCGGGATGATCGTCACCTTGTGGACGGGATCGGTCTTGGGCAGGAGCCGGGCGACGATCGCGTGGCCGGACTCGTGGTAGGCCGTGTTGCGCCGCTCCTCCTCCGGCATGACGATCGAGCGGCGCTCCGCGCCCATCACGATCTTGTCCTTCGCCATCTCGAAGTCGTCCATGTCGACCAGGCGCTTGTTGCGCCGCGCCGCGAAGAGCGCCGCCTCGTTGACCAGGTTCGCGAGATCGGCCCCTGAGAATCCGGGCGTGCCGCGCGCGATGATCTCCGCTTTCACGTCGGCGGCCATCGGCACCTTGCGCATGTGGACGAGCAGGATCTGCTCGCGGCCGCGGATATCGGGCAGCGGCACCACGACCTGGCGGTCGAAGCGCCCCGGCCGCATCAGCGCGGGGTCGAGCACGTCAGGTCGATTGGTCGCGGCTATGACGATCACGCCGGCGTTGCCCTCGAAGCCGTCCATCTCGACCAGGAGCTGGTTCAGCGTCTGCTCGCGCTCGTCGTTGCCGCCGCCCAGGCCGGCGCCGCGCTGGCGGCCGACCGCGTCGATTTCGTCGATGAATACGATGCACGGCGCGTTCTTCTTCGCCTGCTCGAACATGTCGCGCACGCGCGCGGCGCCGACGCCGACGAACATCTCGACGAAGTCGGAGCCCGAGATCGAGAAGAACGGCACCTTCGCCTCGCCAGCGATCGCCTTCGCGAGCAGCGTCTTGCCGGTGCCCGGCGAGCCCACCATCAGCACCCCGCGCGGGATGCGGCCACCGAGCTTCTGGAACTTGGTCGGATCCCGCAGGAATTCGACCAGCTCGGAGACTTCCTCCTTCGCCTCGTCACAGCCGGCGACGTCGGCGAAAGTGATCGTGTTGTTCGACTCGTCCAGCATCTTGGCCTTGCTCTTGCCGAAGCTGAACGCGCCTCCGCGCCCGCCCCCCTGCATCTGCCGCATGAAGAAGATCCACACGCCGATCAGGAGCAGCATCGGGAACCACGAGATGAAGACCTGCGCGAGGAAGCTCTGCTCCTCGTCCTGCTTGCTGTCGACCTTGACGTTGTTCTTGAGCAGGTCGCTCACCATCCAGAGGTCATTCGGGCTGTAGGTGACGAAGCGCTTCTTGTCGGTCGAGGTCCAGACGATCTTCCGGCCCTCGATCGACGCGGACTCGACGCCCCCCGAGCGGACCTTGTCCATGAACTCGGAGTACGGGATCGTGTCGCGTGTGGTCTGGCGGGAATCGAACTGCTTCACGACCGTGAGGACGACGAGCCCGATCACGAGCCAGATGCCGACGTTTTTCGCTAGATTGTTCAACCGATACTCCTTGCCGCGTCCTCTCGGGCCGCCGCGGGCCCGATCACCGTCCTACGTCCCGGCGCGGCGGACGGATGCGCCGGGAGGTCGATTTTAGACCTTCATGACGCCCGGAGCCACTTTCCGGCGCTCCCGGCGTTTCCGAACCCCCCGCTGCCCCGGCAAAACGGCCGGAGTCCGGGTTTTTTCGCCCCTTGGCCACCAGGTAGACCTCGCGGCTACGGTCGCGGGACGCCTTGGGCTTGCGCACGTAAACCTTCGCAAAATACTGCTGCAACTCCCGCTGGAATTCCGCCAAACCGGCTCCCTGAAAAGCCTTGACCACGAGATCGCCGCCGGGTTCGAGCCAACGCGCCGCAAATTCGAGCGCGAGCTCGCCCAGATGGACCGCGCGCGCCTGGTCGGCCGACTCGACGCCCGAAAGGTTGGGGGCCAGGTCGGAAACGACAAGGTCGACTTTCCGGCCCTCGAGCGCCGTCTCGAGCGTCGCCACGACCGCCTCGTCGCGGAAGTCGCCTTGCACCCGGACCACGCCGGGCAAGGGGACGAAGTCGAGGAGATCGAGCGCGACGATGCGCGCGCGCGGGCCGAGCTTCTCGCGGAGCACTTGGGTCCAGCTGCCGGGCGCGGCGCCGAGGTCGACGACGCTCATCGCAGGCCGGAACAGCTTGTCCCGCTCAGCCAGCTCGAGGAGCTTGAACGCCGCGCGCGAGCGATAGCCCCGGCGGGTGGCCTCGCGCACCCATGGGTCGTTCAGGTGCTCGTCCAGCCACGCCTTGACGAACTTGTTCTTCTTCGGGCGCTTCGCGGTCATGGCCTCACGTCCTCCGAGGGCAGCGCGCCGTAGAATGCGGGCATGGAGACTCTAACACCCGCGCGACGCCGGGCCCTTCGCGCGAAGGCGCATCACCTGCATCCCGTCGTCAGCATCGGCCAGCACGGGCTGACCCCCGCGGTGCTGCGCGAGATCGACGTCAATCTCAAGGCGCACGAATTGATCAAGATCCGCGTCTTCGACGGCGAGCGCGCGACGCGCGCGGGCCTTATGAGCGAGATCTGCACGGCGCTCGGTGCGGCGCCGGTCCAGTACTTGGGCAAGCTCCTGATCGTCTGGCGCGCGGCGCCCACCGCAGACGCACCCGCACCGCGCCCGGCCAAGTCCGCGGTCAAGTCGGCCGCGCGCAAGACGCCACAAGTCCGACGGCCGCGCTCGCCACTGCCACGGGCGCCGGCGCGCCCCCCACGGGCTCGCGCGCCGACGGGTTCGCCGGCCGGCCCGAAGGAGCGGCGTCGTGACGCCGACGCCGGGCGAGGCGCGGCAGCCGTGCGGCGCGGGGCGCCGCACGGGAAGTCGGCATCGAGTCAGAAGGGTGCCTCGGGGGCGCGCCGCCGCCGCAAGGCGCGCTAGGTCCTGATCAGCGATTGCCGCGCGTAAAGGGAATGACGGTGTCGCCGTCGGCGACGCGCCGCACGGCGGCGTCGGAGCGATCCTCGGCCCGCTGCGGAACGCGCGGCGGGCGCGGCATTGGCAGGTTGCCGGCTCCGGAGCTCGCGAACGTTCCGCTCGCGCGCACGAAGCGCACGAGCTCGCCTTCGGTGAGCGGCGGCTGGCAGAAGTAGCCCTGATATTCGTCGCAGCCCTCGGTGCGCAACAGCGCGAGCTGCGCCTCGTGCTCGACGCCCTCGGCAACGACCAGGATCGACAGCGCGTGCGCCATTGCGATCACCGCGCGCGTGATCGCCACGTCGTTCATGTCGTCGGGCAGGTCGCGCACGAACGTGCGGTCGAGCTTCAGGCTGTCGATCGGGAAACGCTTGAGATGACCGATCGACGAGTAGCCGATGCCGAAGTCGTCCATCGCGAGCCTCACCCCGAGCCGCCGAAGCTCATCCATCAACGTCACCGCCTGCTCCGGATTCTGCATCACGGTGCTCTCGGTGATCTCGAGCTCGAGATCGCCAGGCTCGAGGCCGGCGGCGGCGAGAATGGCCGCGATGTCGGCGACCAGGCGGCCGTCGTGGAACTGGCGCGCTGAAAGGTTGACGGCGACCGGCATCGGCATGCCCGCCTCGCGCCACGCGCGCGCCTGGGCGCACGCCGTTCGCAGTACCCAGAGCCCGATCGGCGAGATCAGGCCCGTCTCTTCCGCGAGCGGAATGAACCGGTCCGGCCGCAAGAGGCCGAGCTCCGGATGCTGCCAGCGCACCAACGCCTCGACCCCGACGATGCGCCCCGACGCGATGCCGATCTTCGGCTGGTAGAGCAGCACGAGCTCGTTGCGCTCGATCGCGTAGCGTAGCCCGGTTTCAAGCGCGAGCCGCTCGACGGTGTGCGCATTGTTGCGCGGGGAATAGAAACGGAAGCGGTTCCGGCCCTGCTCCTTCGCCTGGTAGAGCGCGATATCGGCGTTGGAGAGAAGCGCGCCGGCGTCGCGGGCGTCGGCCGGATACGTGCAGATGCCGATCGACACCGACAGGTTGATCTCGTGTCCGCCGAGCGCGAGCGGCTGGTAGATCGCGGCCAGGATCCGCTCGGCGATCTCGATCAGCACCGTCGGGCCTTCGTACTCTTCGACGAGCAGCACGAACTCGTCGCCGCCAAGCCGCGCGCTCACGTCGCTCTCCCGGATGCACGAATTGAGGCGACGCGCGGCTTCCTTCAGAGCCTCGTCGCCCAGCTGATGGCCGAGCGTGTCGTTCAGATTCTTGAACCGGTCGAGATCCATGAACAGCAACGCGACCGGCCAGCCGTGGCGGTCGGCACGCGCGAGCGCCCGGTTCAGGCTCTCGGTGAAGAGCGCCCGGTTGGCAAGGCCCGTCAGCGTGTCGTGCGTTGCGAGCTGGCGAATCGTCGCGAGCGCGCTGCCGAGGTCCTCGTTGCTCTTGCGCAGACGCCTGCGCATCTCGCTGATCTTGCCACCGGCGAGTGCGAAGCACGGCAGGACGCAGGCGAGCACGGCGAGGCGGAACCCTTCCGCCGCGAGATCGACCCGGTCCGGCTTGAAGGCGAGCAGGAGCAGCACCATCGCGCCGTAGGCCGCGAGCACGAGACCCGAGGCCGCCATCATCTGCCGGGTCGTGAAGCGAAACATGCCGAACGTGAGCAGCACCGGGCAGAGCACCAGGGCTGCCCCGCGGTCGGTGTCGAGCATGTACGCGGATGCCATCACCATCGTGGTCGCCGCGATGATCTGGGGCCACGTGAGGCTCGGGTCCGCGAAGCGAAGGTTCAAGCCTGTGCGGAACAGCAGATAAAGCGAGCCGTTGATCGCCACCACGACTGCGATGACCGCGACGGCCGGCAACAACTCGACGAATCCGAGCGCGTGAGCGAGAAACAGGAGCGGTATGCCAGCGAGGTAGGAGGCGGACGCCATCACGAAGCGGCGCCGCCGGATCGCCTGCTGCGCTTCGACTGTGGGCTGCGGCAGCAGGGCGGCGACCTGCGCAACCCGGGCGTCCGGGCGAAGCGGAGTGATTGTGGCCATCAAGCGGGGGAGGCGAAAGACGACAACCCCCGGCGTAAGCAAGGCATATGCCAAGCGAATCAATCGCTTGGAATTGCCTGCCGCAACAGGTGGTTGTCAGGGCGATCGCCCCGGAAAAGGCTGCCGCGCCGCGGCGGCTCACTGCCGATCGCGCTACTGGTAACGCACGGCCAGGATGTCGAACCCGCGGACCCCGCCCGGGGCCCGGACCTCGACCGAGTCGCCTTCGGATTTGCCGATCAGCGCCCGGGCAATGGGCGAGCTGACCGAGATCTTGCCGTGCTTCAGGTCGGCCTCGTCGTCGCCGACGATCTGGTAGGTGACGCGCTCGCCCGTCGCGCGCTCTTCGAGCTCGACGGTCGCGCCAAACACGACATGCCCGCCCGCGTCCGCGATCGCCGCGGGGTCGATCACCTGGGCGCCCGCGAGCTTGTGCTCGATCTCGGCGATTCGTCCCTCGATGAAACCCTGGCGTTCCTTTGCCGCGTCGTAGTCGGCGTTCTCGGAGATGTCACCGTGCGATCGTGCGTCGGCAAGCGCGCGGCTCAACGCCGGCCGGTCGACGGTTTTGAGGCGCTGGAGCTCAGCGCGCAGCCGCTGCGCGCCTTCGATCGTCATCGGGAACTTCTGCGTCATGGCGACTCCGCGCGGAGCCGCTCGTGCAGCGTCTGCATCGCGTACGGGACGAGCTCGCCCATGCGCGAAATGCCCACGGCCGCGGCACGCGCGCCCGCGATCGTCGTGTAAGTCGGGATCTGATCGGTGAGCGCTTCGCGCCGGATGTGGAAGCTGTCGCGGACCGCGGTGCGCTTCTCCTGCACCGTGTTGATGACGAGCGCGATCTCGTCGTTCTTCATCATGTCGACGATGTGCGGCTGGCCCTCGTGCACCTTGTTCACGGCGGTCACGGCGACGCCGGCCGCTGCGAGCGCCGCAGCGGTGCCACGGGTCGCAACGATGGCGAAGCCCAGCCCGGCGAAGAGCTGCGCGATCTCGACGGCGCGACTCTTGTCGCCGTCCTTGACGCTGACGAACACCTTGCCCTTCGTCGGCAGCTTCACGTTGGCCGCGAGCTGGCTCTTGAGGAAAGCCTCCGCGAACGAGTCGCCGACGCCCATGACCTCGCCCGTCGACTTCATCTCGGGGCCAAGGATCGTGTCCACGCCCGGGAATTTGATGAACGGGAACACCGCCTCCTTGACCGACCAGTACGGCGGCACGATCTCCCCCGCCACGCCCTGCTCGGACAGCGTGCGCCCTACCATGCAGCGCGCCGCGATCTTGGCGAGCGGCCGGCCGGTCGCCTTCGACACGTAGGGCACGGTCCGCGAAGCGCGCGGATTGACCTCGAGCACGAACACGACGTCGTCGCCGTGCGCGTCGCGCTGGATCGCGAACTGGACGTTCATGAGCCCGACGACGTTGAGCGCGCGCGCCATCGCCGCGGTCTGCCGACGGAGCTCGTCCTGGGTGGCCGCCGAGAGCGAGAATGGCGGCAGCGAACACGCCGAGTCGCCCGAGTGGACGCCAGCCTGCTCGATGTGCTCCATGATGCCGCCGATCACGACGTCAGTGCCATCGGCAAGCGCATCGACGTCGACCTCGATCGCGTCGTTCAGGAAGCGATCGAGCAGCACGGGACTGTCGTTCGACACCTTGACAGCCTCGGACATGTACCGCTCGAGGTCGCGTTGCTCGTAGACGATCTCCATCGCCCTTCCGCCGAGCACGTACGAGGGGCGGACGACGAGCGGATACCCGATCTCGTCGGCGGCCTTGATCGCGTCGGCTTCGGTGCGCGCCGTCCGGTTGGGCGGTTGCTTCAACCCGAGCCGGTGCAGCATCTGCTGGAAGCGCTCGCGGTCCTCGGCCATGTCGATCATGTCGGGCGAGGTGCCGATGATCGGCACGCCGTTCTTCTCGAGGTCGCGCGCGAGCTTGAGCGGCGTCTGGCCGCCGTACTGGACGATGACGCCGTGCGGCTGCTCGAGGTCGACGATCTCGAGCACGTCCTCGAGCGTCAGCGGCTCGAAGTACAGCCGGTCCGACGTGTCGTAGTCGGTCGAGACGGTCTCCGGATTGCAGTTGACCATGATCGTCTCGAAGCCGTCCTCGCGCAGCGCCATCGCCGCGTGGACGCAGCAGTAGTCGAACTCGATGCCCTGGCCGATGCGGTTGGGACCGCCGCCCAGCACGATGACCTTCTTCCGGTCGGTCGGCGCGGCCTCGCACTCTTCCTCGTAGGTCGAGTACATGTAGGCGGTTTTCGTCGCGAACTCCGCGGCGCAGGTGTCGACGCGCTTGTAGACGGGACGAATCCCGAGCGCGCGCCGCCGGTCGCGAACGCCCGCCTCGTCCGTCTTGAGGAGGTGCGCGAGGCGCCGGTCCGAGAAGCCCATCCGCTTGAGCCCGCGGAGTTCTTCGTGCGACAGGCTCGCGAGCTGCCGCTTCTCGAGCGCGAGCTCGGTGTCGACGATCTCCTTGATCTGCGCCAGGAACCACGGATCGATCCGCGTGTGGCGGTAGATTTCGTCGAGCGGCATCCCGACGCCGAACGCGTCGGCGACGTACCACAGCCGCTCGGCGCGCGGATACGCGAGCTCGTCCTCGATCTTCTCGGTGTCGACGGTCTTCAGGTTGAAGCCGTCAACGCCGACCTCGAGCCCCCGCAGCGCCTTCTGCAGCGACTCCTGGAACGTGCGGCCGATCGCCATCACCTCGCCGACGGATTTCATCTGTGTCGTTCAGCCGGTCGTCGGCCTGCGGGAACTTCTCGAATGCGAACCGCGGCACCTTGGTCACGACGTAGTCGATCGTCGGCTCGAACGACGCCGGGGTCTCGCCGCCCGTGATGTCGTTCCGAAGCTCGTCGAGCGTGTAGCCGACGGCGAGCTTGGCGGCGATCTTGGCGATCGGGAAGCCGGTCGCCTTCGACGCGAGCGCGGACGACCGCGAAACCCGCGGATTCATCTCGATCACGATCATCCGCCCGTCCGCCGGGTCGACCGCGAACTGGACATTCGAGCCGCCGGTGTCGACGCCGACCTCGCGCAAGACCGCGATCGCGGCGTCGCGCATGATCTGGTACTCCTTGTCGGTCAACGTCTGCGCCGGCGCGACGGTGATCGAATCGCCGGTGTGCACGCCCATCGGGTCGACGTTCTCGATCGAGCAGACGATGATGCAGTTGTCCTTGCGGTCGCGCACGACCTCCATCTCGAACTCTTTCCAGCCGAGCAGCGACTCCTCGATCAGCAATTCGCGCGTTGGCGAGAGATCGAGGCCGCGCTTGCAAAGGTCGACGAACTCGTCCTTGTTGTACGCGATGCCGCCGCCGGTGCCGCCCAGCGTAAACGAGGGCCGGATTACCGCGGGAAAGCCGATCTGCGCCTGCACTTCCAGCGCCTGCTCGAGGTTGCGCGCGATCCCCGAGCGCGCGCTTTCGAGGCCGATGCGAGTCATCGCCGCCTTGAACTTCTCGCGATCCTCGGCCTTGTCGATCGCCTTCTTCGACGCGCCGATCAGCTCGACGTCGAACTTCGTGAGTACGCCTTCGCGCGCGAGATCGAGCGCGCAGTTCAGCGCCGTCTGGCCGCCCATCGTCGGCAAGAGCGCGTCGGGACGCTCGCGCTCGATGATCTTTGCGATCATCGGCCAGGCGATCGGCTCGATGTAGGTGACGTCCGCCATCTCGGGGTCCGTCATGATCGTCGCCGGGTTCGAGTTGACGAGGATGACGCGGTAGCCCTCCTCGCGGAGCGCCTTGCACGCCTGGGCGCCCGAATAGTCGAACTCGCATGCCTGCCCGATGATGATCGGGCCGGCACCGATGATCAGGATGCTTTCGATATCGGTACGCTTCGGCATCGCTACTTCTTCTCCATCAGCTTGGCGAAGCGATCGAACAGATAGCGGATGTCGTGCGGGCCGGGGCTCGCCTCCGGATGTCCCTGGAACCCGAACGCCGGCCGATCGGTTCGCGCGATGCCCTGCAGGCTGCCGTCGAAAAGGGAAACGTGCGTGACCCGGACGTTCGCGGGCAGCGACGCCGGATCGACGGCGAAGCCGTGATTCTGGCTCGTGATCAACACCTGCCCCGAGTCGCGGTCGAGCACAGGATGGTTCGCGCCGTGGTGGCCGAACTTCATCTTGAGCGTGCGGCCGCCCGAGGCGAGGCCCAAGAGCTGGTGCCCAAGGCAGATGCCGAACGTCGGCACACCGCGCTCGACGAGGGAGCGGATCGCGTCGATTGCATAAGTGCACGGTTCGGGATCACCGGGGCCGTTCGACAGGAAAATGCCGTCCGGCTCGAGCGCAAGCGCCTCGTCCGCGCGGGTCTGCGCCGGCACGACGGTGATCCGGCACCCGCGTTCGGTGAGAATCCGCAGAATGTTGTGCTTGACGCCGAAGTCGTAGGCGACGACATGGAAGCGCGACGGGGGCGCCCCCCGGTAGCCTTCGCCGAGCGCCCACGTCGCGCCGGCCCACGGATACGGCTTGTCGCACGACACGACCTTGGCGAGATCTTGGCCCGCCATCGACGGCGCCGCCCGCGCCCGCGCGACGGCGTTCGCGATGTCGGGCTCGCCGATCGCCGGCGCCGCGTAGAGGCAGCCGTTTTGCGCGCCCCGCTCGCGCAATAGACGCGTGAGCTGCCGCGTGTCGAGATTGGCGATGCCGACGATGCCGTTCGCAGCGAGGTAGGCGCCCAGGTCACCCGCCGCGCGGAAGTTCGACACCACGCGGGGCAGGTCGCGAATCACGAGGCCGGCGGCGAACGGCCGCCGCGATTCGACATCTTCGGAATTCACGCCGACGTTGCCGATGTGCGGATACGTGAGCGTGACGATCTGGCCCGCATACGAAGGATCCGTCAGGATCTCCTCGTAGCCGGTGAGCGACGTGTTGAACACGACCTCGCCCGCGGCGTGACCCAGCGCACCGATCGCCACACCATGAAACACGGTGCCGTCGGCGAGCACCAGGATGGCCGCAGCGCCATTGCCCGCGGCCGGCAGCAGCCGTCCAAGCGAGGTGGCAGCGTTCGTATCGGGCATGGCGGGGGGGCCGGACGTGCGAAGCGGGAACGCCCGTGGGGTCGTTCCCGCCTTGAGGCCGCCAATTATAGCGGGAATGCGCCGCCGCTGCCACCTGGCTTGCAATGGCGAGCTGCTCGCGCCGTCAATACGCCGCGGCGAATCCCCCGTCGACGTACAGGATATGGCCGGTGACGTAGTCGGCTGCACGCGATGCCAGGAACACAGCGGCGCCGGCGATTTCGGGCGG
Source organism: uncultured beta proteobacterium (assembly GCA_963773195.1). Lineage (GTDB taxonomy): Bacteria > Pseudomonadota > Gammaproteobacteria > Burkholderiales > Casimicrobiaceae > CAIWHR01. The sequence continues at coordinate 318,942 of CAVZAE010000006.1, read as the reverse complement.
CTCGCCCCAGCGCCCTGCCGGCGTGCGGCGCTCCACCCAAGCGGAGAACGGCTGATCGGCCACGAGCGCCGCGTTCATCTCTGTCCTGAAGAACCCCGGGGCGATGCCGTTCACCTGCACGTTCGACGGCGCAAGCTCGACTGCGAGGGCCCGTGTCAGCATCCGGAGGCCACCTTTGCTCGCCGCGTACGGGACGATGTTCGGCCGCCCGAGGTCCGAAGCAAGCGAGCACACATTGACGATCTTCCCGCGGCGCCGCTCGCGCATCGCGGGGATCACGGCACGGGCGACCAGGAACGGGCCATCGAGGTTGGCGGCCACGAGCTCACGCCACTGCTCGAGCGAGAAATCGTCGAGCGGCTGGCGGCGATTCATCCCGGCGTTGTTGATGACGATGTCGATCGGGCCGTGCTCGCGAGCGATGGCGGCGACGCCTGCGTCGACGGCCGCCTGATCGGTGACGTCGAACGGCGCGGCGGTCGCGGTGATGCCCGCGCTCGCGAGGCGCCCCGTCGCCGCCTCGAGCTTCGCGCGATTGCGACCGTTCACGACGACCCGCGCTCCCGCCCGGCCCAGCCCCTCGGCAATTGCAAAGCCCAGGCCTGAACCGCCGCCGGTGACGAGCGCGAGCGCGCCCTCGAGATCGAACGGATGCGCCGCGGACGCCACTCGGTCAGCCAATACCGAGAACGTCGCGCATGTCGGCAAGCCCCGCCTTCCCGGCAGCGCGGCGCGCCGCGACGAAATGCGCAGCCCGCAGCGCGCCCATCGCGAAATTCTGCCGGGAGCCGGCCTTGTGCGCGAGCTCGAGGCGCTCGCCCGCGCCGGCGAAGACCACCGTATGCTCGCCGACGACATCGCCGCCCCGCAGCGCGGCGAACCCGATCGTGCCGGCCTTGCGCTCGCCGGTCACGCCCTCGCGCGCGTAGACCGCCGTGTCCGCGAGCGCGCGCCCCGTGCCGCGTGCCGCGGCCTCGCCCAACGCGATGGCGGTGCCGGAAGGCGCGTCGACCTTGTGCCGATGATGCATCTCGACAATTTCGATGTCGTATCCCGGACCGAGCCGCTGCGCGGCGCTCTCGACCAGCGCGAGCAGCACGTTGACGCCGACGCTCATGTTCGGCGCGAGCACGATCGGGACGCGCGCGGCGAGCGCCGCGACGCGCGCCTTTTGCGCGTCGGAGAACCCGGTCGTGCCGACGACCGCGCCGGTGCCGTGCCGCGCGCACGCCTCGAGGTGCGCGAGCGTGCCGTCGGGTCGCGTGAAGTCGATCAATACATCGGAAGCGCGCACCGCCGCGTCGACGTCGGTGCCCACGATCACGCCCGTGGCGCGACCGATCCGCTGGCCGGCGTCGCTCGCCACCGCCGGACTACCCGGGAGATCGAGAGCCGCAGAGAGAACCAGCAACGTATCGCCGAGGACGGCCTCGATCAGCGCCTGCCCCATTCGCCCGCCCGCACCGGCGATCGCGACGCGCGTCGCCGTTAGTTCACTGGTCACTGCTGCCGGAAGACGTCGAGAATGGTGTCCCACCAGGAGCGCTGCTCGCCCCACTTCATCTCGCCCGCGGTCCGGGCAGCGGCTTCGCGGTTGAGCTCGGCGGCCGACGCCGGTTGCTCGTCGCCTTCCCAGCGCGCCACCTTGTCGTCGACGAAATACACGGTGAAATTGCGCTGCTCGACCGTGCGGCCCTGCCGGATGAACAGATACGAGTAGTCCCAGCGGTCGTTGCGGAAGATGCTCTCGATCAACGGCGTTCCCATGACCAGCTTGACCTGCTGCCGCGCCTGACCGACCCGGAGCTTGTCCACCTGGTCCTGCGAGATGTAGTTGCCCTGGTTGATGTCGAGCTTGTACACGCCGAATGTGCGAAGCGTCGGCGCATAGGTGTCGATCGTCGAGCAGCCGGCGGCAAGCGCGGCGCCTGCGAGGAGCACGACGGATAACGGCTTGGTGTAAAGGCTTGCGGACACGTCTTTTTGAGCGGGAAAGGCGAAGCGCTATTATAGCTTTCGCGCATCGCCCGGACGCGCCCCCCAGGTGCCGTCGCCGCCGATCGCGCGCCCTCGCCCGGAGCGCGCCCGATGACTTCGCCGCACGACCTCAAGAACGCGGGCCTCAAGGCCACGGCGCCGCGTCTCAAGATCATCAACCTGTTCGAGGCGTCGAAGGTGCGGCATCTGACCGCCGAGGACGTCTACCGCCAGCTTCTGAGCGAAGGCCTCGATATCGGGCTCGCGACCGTCTACCGCGTGCTGACGCAGTTCGAGCAGGCGGGCCTTCTCACGCGCCACCACTTCGAGTCGGGTAAGTCCGTGTTCGAACTGAACGAGGGCCGGCATCACGACCACCTCGTGTGCCTGCAATGCGGGCGCGTCGAAGAGTTCTACGATGCCGAGATCGAGAAACGGCAGCAGAAGGTTGCGCACGAACGCGGCTTCCAGATCGCCGACCACGCGCTCTATCTTTACGCCGAGTGCATGAAGCCGCGTTGCCCGTATCGCAAGACGCCTGAGAACAGCTGACCCGCGACCGCAAACGCAAGCTTCGCTCCTTGGCGTCGCCCTGCTAGCGCGGGTCCGCTACCGATCCCCCGCGTCGACGACCGATCCCGGCTCGGCCTCGGCCTCGCGGCGGTCGAAATCGGCCAGGCGGAACCCCAGAAGCCACAGCGCACCGAAATAGGCGCCCGCGCCTGCAGCGCAAACCCACGCCAGGCGGCCGACCCTCGTCCACAGGTTCCAGGCGAGCCATTGCGAGGGCGTGCCCGCGAGGGCAATCAGCACGAAGGCCAGCACGAACAGCGCGAGCGCGAGCTTCGAGACGAACAGGAGCCAGCCCGGTTGCGGCACGTAGACGCCGCGTCGGCGCAGAAACCAGAAGAGCAGGATCGCGTTGAGGCAGGCGCCAAGCGAAGTCGATAGCGTGAGCCCGGCGTGGCCGATGCGGAACATGAGGATCAGCGCGAGCGTCTGCGCGAACAGCAAGGTCACGAACGCGATCTTCACCGGCGTCTTCATGTCCAGCCGTGCATAGAAGCCCGGCGCCAGGATCTTGACCAGGATGAGGCCGAGCAGCCCGACGCTGTAACCCAGGAGCGCGTCGCGCGTCTGCAGCACGTCGTTGACAGTGAACTTGCCGTACTGATAGAGCGTCGCGATCACCGGCGTCGCAAGGATCCACAGCGCGACGGCCGCGGGCAGCGCCAGCAGGAACGCGAGGCGCAAGCCCCAGTCGAGCAGCGACGCGTACTCGGCGGGGTTCGCGTCCGCATGATGCTTGGCGAGCGACGGGAGGATCACGGTGCCTAGCGCGACACCCAGGAGCGCGCTGGGAAACTCCATCAGCCGATCCGCGTAGGTGATCCACGAGATACGACCGTCGCCCAGGAACGCCGCGAGCTGCGTGTTGATCAAGGCCGAGATCTGCGCGGCCGACACGCCGATCACAGCGGGTGCCATCGCCCGGAGCACGCGCCGGACGCCTTCGTCGCGCCAGTCCAGACGCGGGCGCGAGAGCATGCCGATCGATGCAAGCGGGCGGATCTGCAGCACGAGCTGCGCGATGCCGCCGATCAGCACGCCCCACGCAAGTGCGACGACCGGCGGATCGCAATAGGGCGCAAGGAAGATCGCGGCACCGATGATGCCGAGGTTGAGCAGCACCGGCGTGACTGCGGGAATCGCGAAGCGGCGATACACGTTCAGCACGCCGCCGGCGAGCGAGACCAGCGACACGAACAGGATGTAGGGAAAGACGATCCGGATCATCTCCGCGGTCAGCTCGACCTTGCCGGGCGTTCGCGCGAAGCCCGACGCAAGCACGTAGACGAGTGCCGGCGCGGCGAGGATTCCGAGCGCCGACACGACCAGCAGCACGACGGCCAGCAGCGTGCCGACGCGAGCCGCGAGTGCCTTGGTCTCCGCGTCGCCTCGCTGCCGGCGGTACTCGGCGAAGATCGGAACGAACGCCTGCGAGAACGCGCCCTCGGCGAACAGCCGCCGCAGGATGTTCGGCAGCCGGAACGCGGCTTCGAACGCGTCCATCTGCATGCCGGCGCCGAAGACCACGGCCTTCAGGCTTTCGCGCGCGAGCCCGGTGATCCGCGAGAGCAGCGTCATGCCGCTCACGGTCGACAGCGCGTGAAGGAGCTTCAAATGCGCACCGGCCGCGGGACCGGAGCTTTGAACGAAGGCCGGAGGATTGGATTATGCAAGGCGCGGAACTTGGGTGCGGCGGGCGCACATGGGACTGCGCGCGCCGCGGCGAGGTTGCGTTGGGCAGGTTAAGCTGCTATTATGCTTGGTCTTTTTGCGCACCTCCACCCAACATTCGCAGGAAATCCGATGGCCAATAGTGCCCAAGCGCGCAAGCGCGCCCGCCAGGCCCAGGAGACGAATCGCCGCAACACCGGGCTTCGCTCCGCGCTCCGGACCGCCGTCCGCAAGGTCCGCAAGGCAATCGCCGCAGGCGACAAGGCCGCCGCGCAGAAGCAGTTCCAGGCGTCGCAGGCCGTCATCGACAGCATCGCCGACAAGAAGATCGTGCATCGCAATTCCGCCTCGCGCACCAAATCCCGCCTCGCGCACGCGATCAAGGGTCTGAGCTAGCGCTCGCGCCCACGACCCAAAGCCAGAGAAAGGCGCCCCCGTGGGCGCCTTTCTGCTTTCCGGCCCCTTTTTTGTGGGGAAGCCCGCGGCATGGGGCTTGCTACGTCTCTGAGAATTCCCTGACGATAGTTGGGTTTCACCCCGCCAATCGAGACGTTCGATGCCGATGGCCTCCGAATTGCGGCACTCCAAGCCCGCCGTGAGCGCATGGCGCGCGCTGCGCCGCCTCGGGGCCGCCTGGCCGATCGTCGGACTGTGGATCGCGCTTGTCACGCTTCCGCTACCCGCCGCTGTCGCCGCGGCCGAAACCGAGTCGACGCGACGCGCTAACGAGATCGAGGCCTACCTGCCCGGCCATCCCAAGCGCGCGCTGGCCGAAATCGCAACGCTCCTCCCCCGCGCCGACAACGATCCCGCCGACCGCAGGCGATTGCTGGCGCTCCAGGGCCAGGCGCTGGTGGCGTCCGGGCAAATCGCGCAGGCGCAGGCTTTCGCTGACCGTATCGAGGACGAGGCGCACGCGAGCGGCGAAGCCCTGGGCCTCGCCACCGCGCTGCTCGTCCGAAGCATGATCCAGGGGTCGATCGGCGACACCGGCATGGCCAACTCGCTCGCGTCGCAGGCCCGGACGACCCTGCTCGGGACCGACGAACCGTTCTTCACTCACTGGGCGCTCCTGCAGATCGGCACGACGGCGCGCGCACGGGGTCGCCGCGACGAGGCGATGGCTGCGCTGCACGAGGCACTCGGCCGGGCGGAGCTCCTCGACAACGCCTACCGCCGCTCGGCGGCGCTCTACCAGCTGTCGATCCTGCACCTCGATCTCAAGCAGGCGACCCGCGCTCTCGAAGCAAGCCTCGAAGCATGGAAAGCCGCGGAGGCCGCCGGCAGTGCCTTCGCGATGGTCAACGCCAAGATGGCCGAATCGTATGCGTGCGAGCTGCTCGAGCGGCCCGAGCGCGAACTCGCGGCGATGGAAGAAGCGCTCGCGCTCGCGCGCAAGTCGCAGTCGAGCGTCGCGGAATCGCGTGCGCTCACGAACCTGTCCGACATCATGCTCCGGCGTCACCGCTACCGTGAGGCGCTGGACCTCGCGCGGCGGTCGCTCGATCTCGCCGAGCAACTCCCCGAGCCCACGCTGGTTTCGACGTCGAAGGCCAACATGGGGTTCGCGCTGTTCGGCCTCTCGCGCGTGCAGGAAGGCAAGCGGCTCACCGACGAGGCGCTCGTAGGCTACGAACGGACCGGCGCCACCGCCGAGATCGCCGGACTGCTAGGCGAATACGGCCAATACCTAGAGAGGGCGGGCGATCACAAGGGCGCGCTCGCGCTCTTCCACCGCGAGCGCAAGCTCAACGACGAGATCGCGCAGGCCGCGCACGAGCGCGTCGTGCTCGAGCTCCAGGAGAAATACGAGTCCGACAAGCGGCAGCGCGAGATCGAGCTCCTGAACCGTGACAACGACCTGAAGTCGGCGGAGCTTCGTACGTGGTGGTTGCTTGCCTTTGCGTTCGGCGCGTCGTTCCTGATCGTCGTCGCGCTCTATCGGAAGCTCAGGGCGACCAACCGCCTGCTTGGCGAGACGAATCGCGAGCTGTCGTTCCAGAGCAGCCGCGATCCGCTGACCGCACTCTATAACCGCCGCTTCTTCCAGAATTTCATCGGCGACGCCGAGGTGCGCGGCGACCGCCGCCGCGCCGATGCCCAGACGATCGAGGCGCTCTTGCTGATCGACCTCGATCATTTCAAGGAAATCAACGATCGCTACGGGCACGCCGCGGGCGACGCGGTCCTGGTCGACGTGGCCGGGCGCCTGCGCGAGACACTGCGCGAGACCGACATGATCGTTCGCTGGGGCGGCGAGGAGTTCCTTGTCTTCGTCGCGGCGACGCAAGCGGACCGGCTCGACGAGATTGCGACACGGATCATGGATGCGGTTGCCGCGCAGTCGTTCCTCTACCAGGGCGCGCGGATTCCGATCACGGCGTCGGTCGGCTTCGTCCCGATGCCGCTGCCGCCACGCACGGACCCGCTGCCGTGGGAGCGTGCGATCGCGCTCGCCGATATGGCGCTCTACTTGGCCAAGATGCATGGCCGCAACCGCGGCTACGGCATCCGCGAACTCGTCGACGCCGAGAATGAGACGCTCGCCGCGGTCGAGCGCGACCTCGAGGCCGCGTGGCGCGACGGGTACGTCGATCTGCACGTGCTCGCGGGCGGCGACTCGGGTCGCACGGCAGGCGGCTCCGCCACGGCGGTCGTCCAGCATTGACGCTGCCGGTCCGCCGTCGGCGGCCCGTGCTAATATCTTGATTCGACAGGAATCCGCGGAATGCGCGGGCCTCGCCGCCATGCCCGCTCCACCCAGGCACTTCCTCCAGCTCCGCGATTTCACGCGCGAGGAGTTCGACCACCTGTTCCAGCGCACGCGCTGGATCAAGGAGCGGTTCAAGCGCTACGAGCTCTACCAGCCGCTGCGCGACCGCACGCTCGCCATGGTGTTCGAGAAGGCATCGACGCGCACGCGCGTGTCGTTCGAAGCAGGAATGAACCAGCTGGGCGGCATCGCGATCAACCTGAACCGCGGTGATACGCAGCTCTCGCGCGGCGAGCCGATCGAGGACGTCGCGCGCGTGATCTCGCGGATGGTCGACGTCGTGATGATCCGGACGTTCGGCCAGGCGATCATCGAGCGCTTCGCCGCGCACTCGCGCGTGCCGGTGATCAACGGCCTCACCAACGAATACCATCCGTGCCAGATCCTGGCCGACATCTACACCTACGTCGAGCATCGCGGCGCGATCGAAGGCCGCACCGTCGCGTGGATCGGCGACGCCAACAACATGTGCTACACGTGGCTGCAAGCGGCACCGCTCCTGGATTTCGACGTGCGGGTCGCCGCGCCCGACGGTTACGCGGTGGACCCGGCGCGGCTCGGGCCCGGCGAGGCCGCGCGCTTCGTGACGTGCGCGCACCCGCACGAGGCGTGCCGAGGCGCCGACCTCGTCACGACCGACGTGTGGACCAGCATGGGCTACGAAGCGGAGAACGAAGCGCGCAAGCGGGCCTTCACCGACTGGTGCGTTGATGCCGATGCGATGCGGCAGGCCCACCCTGACGCGCTGTTCATGCACTGCCTGCCCGCACACCGCGGCGAGGAAGTCTCCGCCGACGTGATCGACGGCCCGCAGAGCGTCGTCTGGGACGAGGCTGAGAACCGGATGCACGCGCAGAAGGCGCTGCTCGAGTACCTGGTCTGCGGACGCGTCAACCCTTGACGGAGCACCGGCGATGATCGATCACATGGGACTTTCCGTGAGCAACCTGTCGGTCAGCCGCACGTTCTACGAGGCGGCCCTGGCACCGCTCGGCTACGCGTGCATCCTGGTATTCGACGAGGCGGCGGGCTTCGGCGTTCCGCCCAAGCCGGATTTCTGGCTCTCCGAAGGCGACCCGGGGATGCCGGCGCTGCACGTCGCCTTTCGCGCCGATACGCGCGCTCAGGTGGATGCGTTCTACCACGCGGCGATCGCCGCAGGAGGCCGCGACAACGGCGGACCGGGCCTGCGAGTGCATTACCATCCCAATTACTACGGCGCGTTCGTGCTCGATCCGGACGGTCACAACATCGAGGCGGTGTGTCATGCGCCTGCGTAGGCTCTTCGCCTTCGCGATCGCGCTTTGCGCATGCGTTCCCGCGCTTTCCCAATCCTGGCCCGACAAACCGATCAAGTTCGTGGTCGCGGCGGGTCCCGGCAGCTCGCTCGATACGCTCGCGCGCGTAATCGGCGACAAGCTCAAGGATCGCCTGGGCCAGCCGGTCGTCGTCGAGAACAAGCCCGCGGCCGGCGGCACGGTTGCCACTGCCGAGGTCGCGAAGGCCGCTCCGGATGGCTACACGATGCTGCTCGGATTCAACGGGCCGCTCGCCTTCGGGCCGCTCTTGCAGAAGCTGCCCTACGACGTCGCGAAGGAACTTGCGCCCGTCATCATCACGACGAGCCAGCCCAACGTGCTTGCCGTCAGCGCGGCGCTCCCGGTCCGCTCGCTCGCGGAGCTGGTTGCGTATGCGAAGGCGAATCCCGGCAGGCTCAACTACGCGTCTGTCGGCAACGGCAGCTCATCGCACCTCAACATGGAGCTCCTCAAGTCCGTCGCCGGATTCGACGCGGTGCACGTGCCGTTCAACGGGTCGCCGCCGGCGGTCACCGCGACGGTCCAGGGCGAGACGCAGATGATGTTCGCGGTCGTGCAGCCCCTGCAGCCACAGATCCAGGCCGGCAAGCTGCGCGCGCTCGCGGTCACGACCGCCAAGCGGTTCCCGCTCCTGCCGGAACTGCCGCCGATCGCGGAGACTTACCCCGGGTTCGAAGCGCTCGCGTGGAACGGCATCATGGTGCCCGCAGGCACGCCGAAGCCGGTGGTCGCGAAGCTCAATCTCGAGATCAACGCGATCCTGAAGGATCCCGATGTCGTCGCGAAGATGAACGCGCAGGGTTTCGACCTGATCGGCGGCACGCCGGAAGATCTCGGCAATCTCATCCGCCGCGAGACTGAAGCCTGGGCGCCGGTCATCAAGAAGGTCGGGCTCAAGATCGACTAGCGGCGCGGCGACTCGCGATTGCTCGCTCCCCCTTGGCGCTTCGCGCCAGGGGCCCCGGCTCGCCGCTCGCGCCGCGGCCTCCGCACCGGCTGAATTTGATCGTTGCGTCCGCCTGTCGGCCGCTTGCGGCGACTCGCGATTGCTCGCTCCCCCTTGGCGCTTCGCGCCAGGGGCCCCGGCTCGCCGCTCGCGCCGCTACTTTACTTTGCCGTCGCCATCGGTGAGGCGCGGCAGCGGCGAATCGGCGGATGGACGCAGCAGTCCCGTCTTGACGTAGGTGACGAGCTTCTCGCGGGTGTCGGCGATATCGAGATTGCGCATCGTGAGTTGCCCGATGCGGTCCTGCGGCGTGAAGAAGGCAGCGCCCTTTTCCATCGTCAACCGCTCGGGCTTGTAGGTCAGGTTCGGGCTCGTCGTATCGAGGATCGACCAGTCGTTGCCGCGCCGAAGCTCGAGCGTCACTTCGCCCGTGATCGCGCGTGCGACCCAGCGCTGCGCCATCTCGCGCAGCATGATTGCCTGCGGGTCGAACCAGCGGCCCTGGTAGAGCAGGCGGCCCAGGCGGCGGCCGTTGTCGCGGTATTGCTCGATCGTATCCTCGTTGTGGATGCCGGTGACGAGGCGCTCGTAGGCAATGTGCAGGAGCGCCATGCCGGGCGCCTCGTAGATGCCGCGGCTCTTCGCCTCGATGATCCGGTTCTCGATCTGGTCGCTCATGCCGAGACCGTGGCGGCCGCCGATCGCGTTGGCCTCGAGCAGTAGCGCGACGTCGTCCGCAAACGTGACGCCGTTGAGCGCCACCGGACGGCCTTCGTCGAAGCGGATGCGGACCGATTCGGCCTTGACCGCGACGTCGTCGCGCCAGAACGCGGCACCCATGATCGGCTCGACGATCTTCATGCCGCGGTCGAGGAACTCGAGGTCCTTCGCCTCGTGTGTCGCGCCCAGCAGATTGGAGTCGGTCGAATACGCCTTCTCGGCGCTCATCTTGTAGCCGAAGCCGGCGCGATTCAGGTACTCCGACATCTCCTTGCGGCCGCCGAGCTCGTCGATGAACTTGGAATCGAGCCACGGCTTGTAGACGCGGAGCTCCGGATTCGCGAGCAGGCCGTAGCGATAGAAGCGCTCGATGTCGTTGCCCTTGTACGTGCTGCCGTCGCCCCAGACGTGAACATCGTCCTCGCGCATCGCGACGACGAGCATCGTGCCCGTGACGGCGCGGCCGAGCGGCGTCGTGTTGAAATACGGAAGCCCGGCCGTCGAGATGTGGAACGCGCCGGCCTGCAGCGCAACGATCCCCTCAGCGACGAGCGCCGCGCGGCAGTCGACGAGGCGGGCCACTTCGGCCCCGTACGCCTTGGCCTTGCGCGGAATCTCGTCGTAGTCGCTCTCGTCGGGCTGGCCGAGATTCGCCGTGTACGCGTACGGGATCGCGCCCCGGGCTCGCATCCAGTGGAGCGCCGCGCTCGTGTCGAGGCCGCCGGAGAACGCGATGCCCACCTTCTGGCCGACGGGAAGATCCTGCAGGATGTGCGACATGGCGACGGCCGCGGAAGCAGCGCAAAATAGCTTATTCTAGCCGAGCGACGACTCAGCAATGGCCGATTCCCGGCTGCAGACAACAGAAGCGCCGGCCGCGCACGCAAGCACGGTGGAGGGAGCGGTGCTCAAGGTCCGGCCCGACGGACCCAACGTGCTGACGGGCGACGTGGTGCTCGCGGGGGCGCGCAGCGCCCCGGCCGGGCGAACGACGCTGGTCCTCTGCCGTTGCGGCGGGACGCGCAACAAGCCCTATTGCGACGGCACGCATACGCGCAACGGATTTCGCGATCCGGGAATCCTGCCTGCCGCCGCGCCGGCGGGCATGCGGGCCGCAGGTAGGGTCACCCTGACACCGACCACTAACGGACCGCTCGAATGCATCGGTCCCCTTGCGGTCGAGGGCGCTGACGGCCGGCTCGCTTGCGCGAGCGTGACACTCCTGTGCCGCTGCGGCCATTCGCAAACGAAGCCGTTCTGCGACAGCTCGCACGCGCGGGTCGGATTCGAAGGCTAGCGTGGCCGCGAGCGACAAGGATCAACCTCCCGGCGAGCCGCCGTCGCCGGCGCGAGCGCTCGAGCTCGAGCGCGCCGGGCGCCACGCCGAAGCGGACGACGCGTTCGCCGAGTACGTCGCGGCGCATCCGAACGACGCACGTGCGCTCGCGAGCGCCGGCAATACCGCGGTCAACGCCGGTCGCATAGGCGTCGCCGTGAAGCGGTTCGAGCAGCTCGCCGCGCTGCATCCCGAAAGTGCGGAAGCACGCTCCGCGCTGGGCTTCGCGCTGATCCGCGCGGGCAAGCCGATCGACGCCGTATTCCACCTCGAGCGTGCCGTGCGCCTCGATCCGCGCGACACGAGCGCGCATCATCGCCTCGGCATCGCCTTCGAGCGCGCGGGCGACCACGCCAACGCGATCCGCGCGTTCGAGCGCGCGCATGCGATCGATCCCGCGAACGCCGATGTCGCGGCGAACCTGGGGCACGCCCGCAACCGCCGCGGCGACACGCAGCAGGCGCGGGCGGCGTTCGCGCAAGCGCTCGCGCGCGATTCGCACCACGTGGACGCGCGCACCGGCGTCGCGTTCGCCGACGCGCTCGACGGCGACCTCGACGGTGGCCGCGCGAAACTCGAAGCCTTGACGCGCGAGCGGCCGTCGTCCGCTGGCTTCTGGCTCGCGCTCGCGAAGCTTCGCGCGTGGACGGGTGCGCTCGAACCCGCCGAAGACGCCTACCGGGAGGCAGCCGCGCGTGAGCCTTCCGACGACGCACGGTTCGGAGTCGCTGCGATGCTCCTCGGCCGCGGCCGCTTTGCCGAAGGCTTCCGTGCGCTCGAGGAGCGCCCCGACGGACGCTTCGGCGAAGCACGGCGCTTCCCGCGCCTTCCCGTATGGAGCGGCGCGCCGCAGAATGCGCCGCTGCTCGTCCACTGCGAAGGCAGCCTGTCCGACGCGATCCAGTACGCGCGCTTCCTCGCGGATGCGCGGGCGCGCACGAACACGCTCGTCCTGCTCGCCGACGGGCATTGGGCGCCGCTCGCACCGCTCTTCGCCACTGTCGCCGGTGTCGATCGAGTCCTCGACGATGCGGCCGAGGTCGATGCGCTGCGCGTGCCCCCGCGAAGTCGGGCGGGCATCCGGTCGCTGCCGTTCCTCTTGGACCTGTTGCCCTCCATGCTCCCTGCGCACATGCCCTATCTGGCGGCACCCCGCGACCGGCGTGCCGCATGGCGTGCGCGCCTTCCGGACACTGCGGGCTTGCATGTGGGGCTCGCGTGGAACGCGCGTGGCGATCGGGGCGCTCCGTCGCGGCACAAGTCGGTGCCGGCGCCGATGCTGGCGCAGGTGCTCAGCGTTCCGGGCGTCGCCTTCGTGAGCCTCGACCTCGTCACGATCGATGCGGCGAGCGGGCTCGGCGCGTTTGCACCACGCATCTACGACGTGTCGCGGGACATCCGCGATTTCGGCGACAGGGCGGCGATCATCGATGCGCTCGATCTCGTGATAGGGGTGGACACGTCCGTCGTGCACCTTGCCGGCGCGATGGCCAAGCCCGTGTGGCTCCTGGATCGATTCCATACGAGCTGGCGCTGGCGCGCCTCCGATCGCGATTCCGCGTGGTATCCGTCACTGCGGATCTTCCGTCAGGAGCGCTTCCTCGATTGGCGGCAGCCGATCGCGGAGGTCGCCGCAGCGCTTGCCGCACTGGCTGGCAAACGCTTGCGCCAGGCCTGACGCCGACGCGAGCTTGGCGGACCGGTGCCGGAGCTGCCCGACGTCGAGGTCTATCGCGAAGCGATCGCGGCACGCGTGACGGACGAGCCGTTCATGGCCATCCACATCGATCATCCCTTCGTGCTCCGGACCGCGGTGCCGCCGATCGGGGATGCGGAAGGACGGCGGGTGCGCGAAGTCCGCCGGCTGGGCAAGCGCATCGTGCTTGCGCTCGACGATGCGCTGTTCCTGGTGATCCACCTCATGATCGCGGGCCGGCTCCTGTGGCTCGAGTCCGACGCGAGGGCGCCACGTCGCATCACGCTCGCACGCTTCGAGTTCCGACAGGGCACGCTCGCGCTGACCGAAGCGGGCTCGAAGCGGCGCGCAGCGCTGCATCTCGTCCGTGGTGACGTAGCGCTGGCGGCGTTCGATCCTGGCGGCCTCGACGTACTCGCTTCCGACCCGTCAACGTTCGCAGCGCGCCTGCGTCACGAGAACCACACGCTCAAGCGCGCACTGACAGACCCGCACATCCTGAGCGGAATCGGCAACGCGTACTCCGACGAGATCCTCCATCGCGCGAAGCTCTCGCCGCTCGCGCTCACGGCCAAGGTCACGGACGCCGAGATGGCGCGCCTCCATGCCGCGACCCGCGCCGTGCTCCTAGAGTGGACAGCGCGGCTGCGTGCGGAGGCCGCCGGCGCCTTCCCCGCCAACGTGACCGCGTTCCGGCCGGAGATGGCCGTGCACGGCCGTTACCGGCAGCCCTGCCCCGTATGCGGCGCGCCGGTCCAGCGCATCGTCTACGCCGAGAACGAGTGCAACTACTGCGCGCGCTGCCAAACGGGCGGCAGGTTGCTCGCCGACCGTTCGCTGTCGCGGCTACTCAAGGCAAGCTGGCCGCGATCGCTCGATGACGGCTGAAGGACACGCAGTCGAGCGCAGCAGGCCCCACGCACGCGTGCATGCTGTAGACTTTCCATCATGCCATCGTTCGACATCGTCTCGGAGGTCAACCAGGTCGAGGTCCGCAACGCGCTCGACCAGGCCAACAAGGAGCTCGGCACGCGTTTCGACTTCAAAGGGTCCGATGCACGCGTCGAGCTCGCCGACAAAGCGCTCACGCTGCATGCCGACGACGATTTCAAACTCCGGCAGGTCACTGACATACTGACCGGGAAGCTCACCAAGCGCGGGATCGACCTCCGCGCCCTCGAATACGGGAACATCGAGAAGGTGTCGGGCAACAAGGTGAAGCAGGTCGTCACGTTGCGCGTGGGGGTCGGAGCGGACCTTGCCAAGCGGATTGTCCGGCTGATCAAAGACGGCCGGTTGAAGGTGCAGGCCAGCATCCAGGGCGATACGGTGCGCGTCTCGGGCGCGAAGCGCGACGACCTGCAAAGCGCGATCGCGCTCGTGCGCGCGCAGGTCACCGACTTCCCGCTGCAGTACGGCAACTTCCGCGACTGACGCCGCGAACTCCGCCTTGGCCCTGCCCGAGCGCATCACGTCGTTGCCCTTGGTCCTGCGCGCGTTCGCGGCGGGCGACGCCGCGCGCGTCGCGGAGCTTTGCAGCGATCCCGGCGTTGCGCTCACAACGGCCGCCATTCCCCATCCGTATCCGGTCGAGGCCGCATCCGCGTGGATCGCCTCGCATCGCGACGCGCGCGAAGCCGGCACCGCGTGGACCTATGCGATCACCCGCGCCGAGGACGACGCGCTCATCGGCGCGATCGACGTCCGCACGAGCACCGAGCCGGAGCTGGTCATGGGCTACTGGATCGGCCGCGCGTACTGGGGTCGCGGCTACGCGACGACTGCCGTCCGCGCGCTGATCGCGATGACGTTCCTGGGCCTCGAGAGCGATGCGCTCGGCGCGTCGCATCTGGCGCGGAATCCGGCCTCCGGACGTGTGCTCGAGAAATGCGGGATGGTGCTCGAGCGACGCGAGCGCCGGCCACACCGGGGCGGTGCGCCGGAGGACATGTGCGTCTGGGCGATCACGCGCGAGCAGTGGTCGGCGTTGCGGGCGGCGTGATGCGAGCGCCGCTTCTCTACGTCGGCGGGCCGCTTTCGACCGCTCGCCTCACGCTCGAGCCGCTGACGCCGGCGCACGCGGGCCCGATGTTCGGCGGCTTCGCCGATGCCGCGCTCTACCTCTGGGTCAACGCCGATCCGCCCAAGGATGTCGCCGACCTCGAAAGCCGCTTCGCGCGGATCTCCAACCCGTACGCGCCCGGCGGCGAGCTGTGGCTCAACTGGGCGGTGCGCTTGAACGACAACGGCACCTACGCCGGGCTGGTCGAGGCGACCGTGCGGCCGGACCGGGTCGTGTTCCTTGCCTTCTACGTGTTCACGGCGTTCGCGCGCCGCGGCATCGCGCGCGAGGCGTGCAGGACGGTCATCGAGCACCTGTGGCGCGCCTACGACGCGGCCGAGATCCGCGCCGACACCGATTTCCGCAACGTCCCGGCGCGGTGCCTGGTCGAGTCGCTGGGCTTCGCGCGTCGCACGCGCAACATTGCGACGACTTTGCGCAGCGAGCCTTCGATCGACTACCGCTACCGCTTGAAGCGACCCGACTCCAGAGCCTAGCGGAGATCGGCGACGAGCGCGGCGCGCGTCGCGTCGGCAACCGCGGCGATCGCGACTGTGTACTCGGGGTGGTCGATGCCGATCGCCAGTGCGGCGCCCTGCTTCAAGGCCGCGATGGTCGCCGGCGGCAGCTCGAACCGCAGGAAGTGCACGGCGGACGTCTTTTCTGCATTCTCGCGATCGAGATCTTCATCGGCGATCGCACCGACGCGCTCCTGGCCCGCCGCCGCCACCCACGCGCGACGCTCGATGCCCTTGAGCTTCGCGAGTGCCGCCCGCCGCGCCGCGGCGTCCTCGTATTCGATCAGCATTGTGGCCTTGAAGTTGGTGCCGTCCGGTACGAGCGCGTCGTAGGCGGCGAGCTCGTCGCGTATTCCCTCCTCCTCGAACGTCTTCTCGATCCGCAGCATCTCCTGGACCTGGTAGCGCACGGTGAGCTCGTCCTCGAAGAGCAGCGTCACGTGCTCGCCCAGGGGGACGGTCCGGGGACGCTTGTGCTCGAGCACGCGCGCCCGAAAGGCGGGCCGTTCGCGCGCGTAGGCCTCGAGCGACAACAGGGATTCGCGGGGAATGGCAGCCATCGGCATCAGGGTGGTCCTTTCGTTCAGAGTCCGTAGGCGATCCGCAGGAGGGTGAGCGGATGCTCCTTCTTTGCGCGGCGCGACTCGCCCGCCTCGTCGATTCCCTGCAGGATGCGCCGGCCCGCGATCGGGCAATCGGAGCTCACGTAGTCGGGATCGTCATGCGCCATCTGCCGGAACACCGGCCGGCCGATCTTCATTGATGCGTCGTAGAACTCGCGTTTAACGCCGTAGGTGCCGTCGTGGCCGGCGCAGCGCTCGACGGTCGCGACCGTCGTACCCGGGATCCGCTCGAGCAGCTCGCGCGTCTTCTGCCCGACGTTCTGCACGCGGGCATGGCAGGGCACGTGGTAGCCGACCTTACCGAGCGGCGTCTTGAAGTCGGTCTTGAGCAGGCCGTCCTTGTCGCGGAGCACCAGGTACTCGAACGGGTCGAACATCGCATCGGCCACCGCGCGGACATCCGGGTCGTCGGGAAACAGTAGCGGCAGTTCCTGCTTGAACATGAGCGTGCACGACGGCACGGCGGTCAGGATTGCGAACCCGTTCTTTGCGTACTCCGCCAGCGAGGGAACGTTGACATCCTTCAACTTCTCGACCGCCAGGAGATCGCCGAGCTCGAGCTTCGGCATCCCGCAGCAAGCCTCCTTCTCGACGAGGACGTAGGGAACATCGTTGTGGGCGAGAATCGCAAGCAGGTCAACGCCGATACCGGGCTCGTTGTAGTTGACGTAGCACGTCGCAAAAACGGCGACCTTGCCGGGCGTGCGCTGTCCGTCGCGAACGGCACAGTCGGCCGACGCCTCCGCCGAGTCGCGAAACGTCGGCGACGCGTACGGCGGCAACCATGCCTTCCCGGCGATGCCGAGCTGTCGCTCCATCACCTTGCGCGTCGACGGGGTCGTGTTGACCTTGTTCACCAGCCGGACGACGACCGGGATCGTCGCGAGACGGCCCACGCGGTCGGTATCGGACAGCAGCCGGTCGCGGAACGTCGCGCCCTGCTTGCGAAACTTGACCGCCTTCGCCCTGAGCATGAGGTGCGGGAAGTCGACGTTCCACGGATGCGGCGGAACGTACGGGCACTTCGTCATGTAGCAGACGTCGCACAGATAGCACTGGTCGACGACCTTCCCGAAGTCCGACTTGGCGACGCCGTCGACCTCCATCGTACTGCTCTCGTCGACCAGGTCGAACAGCGTCGGGAACGCCTGGCAGAGGCTTACGCAGCGGCGGCAGCCGTGGCAGATGTCGAACACCCGCTCGAGCTCCTTTTCGAGCGCGACGTCGTCGTAGAACTCCGGATTCCGCCAATCGATCGGATGGCGGGTCGGGGCTTCGAGGCTGCCTTCGCGGGTGTTCATGCGATCATCAGGGCGGCATCCGGGCGCGGGCGACCATCGTCGCCGCGTGTGCGACGCCCATCGCGCGAAAACGGAGCTAGTCCGTCAACGCGTCCAGCGCTTTCTGGAAGCGGTTCGCGTGCGACCGCTCGGCCTTGGCCAGCGTCTCGAACCAGTCGGCGATTTCCTCGAAACCTTCGCCCCGCGCCGCCTTGGCCATGCCCGGGTACATATCGGTGTACTCGTGCGTCTCGCCCGCGATCGCGGCCTTCAGGTTCGCGCGCGTTGCGCCAATAGGCAGGTTCGTCGCCGGGTCACCGACCTGGGCCAGGTAGTCGAGATGGCCGTGAGCATGGCCGGTCTCGCCCTCGGCGGTCGAACGGAATACCGCGGCGACGTCGTTCTGGCCTTCAACGTCGGCCTTGTTCGCGAAATAGAGGTAGCGCCGGTTCGCCTGCGATTCCCCCGCGAACGCGGCCTTGAGGTTGTCGTGCGTCTTCGTGCCGTTGAGACTCTTCATTCTCGGATCTCCTCGAATCGAGCGCCGCCGGCAAGGGACTCCGCCAGCGACGATCGGATTTTGGACGCCCGCAACCCATACGTCCAATTGATTGTTCCAATTCGCTTGATAATCTCGCTCAATCTCTGAATCCTCCGGCAGCGCAGGGGCAAACGCCGCCATACCCTTTCAACCAGCGGGCTTGGCCTCGACCGCGAACACGTCGACCGTCGCCGCCTTACCCTTCAACGCCACCGGGCCAAGCGGTTCGATCCCGATGTCCCCGCCCAGTGCCGCTCGCGTGGTGGCGTCGACCAGCAGCATGCGTCCGGCCACCTTCGTGTGCGATTCGAGGCGGGCGGCGAGATTGACCGTATCGCCGATGCACGTGTAGGTCGCGCGGTCCTTCGTGCCCGTGTATCCCGCGACCATCTCCCCCGACGCGATGCCGATACCGATGCGGAGCGCCGGCTTCGCCGCGGCCTTCCGCTCCCGATTGAGGAGGTCGATCAGCTCCATCATCTCGAGCGCGGCCCGCACGGCGCTCTCCTCGTGCTTCGCGAGCGGCATGGGCGCGCCAAACACGCTCATGAGCCCGTCACCCATCATCGAGGTGACGACGCCGCCGCGGTTGCTGATCGCGTCGAACATGAGCGCGTAGAACGTGTTGAGCAGATCGATCGTCTCCTCGGGCGGCTGCGCTTCGGCAAGCGCGGTGAAATCGCGAATGTCCGAGAACATCACCGTCGCCCGCACGTGCTTGCCGCCGATCGAGAACCCCGAGTCCTGGAGATCCTGCGCGACCTCCGGCGTCGCGAACCGGCGTACGAGCTCCTTCTGCTGGTCGCGCAGCCGCTTCTTCTCGAGGCTCGCGTTGATTCGCGCCTTGAGCAGCACCGGATTGACCGGCTTGGTCAGATAGTCTTCGGCGCCGAGCTCGATGCAGCGCACCACGTTCGCGATGCCCTCGAGCGACGTCGTGACGATGACCGCCAGGTCACGCAGCTGCCGGTCGCCGACGAGCTGCTCCAGCACCTGGAAGCCGTCCATTTCCGGCATCTCCATGTCGAGCAGCACGACATCGAACGGCTCCCGGCGGAGCATCTCGAGCGCGACGCGGCCGTTCTCCGCTGTGGCCACGGCGTGCCCGTGGAGCTCGAGACTCCGCATGAGCAGCAGCCGGTTCACCTTGTTGTCGTCGACCACCAGCAGACGGCCGGCGTCCAGCCGCTTAGCCACGGCGGAGCGCCTCGAGCGCCGCGGCGACGCGCGCAAATTCCAGTTCGAGCTCCTCGAGCGGCTTTCCGCCGCCCCCTGCGACCTTCGTAATGCCGCCGAGCTCGAGCTCGCGCGCGAGCGCCCCGAGTCCGAGCGCGCCGAACGTGTTGCCGTTGGACTTGAGCGAGTGCGCGGCACGGCGAAACCGATCGGCATCGCCTGCCGCGAACGCGCTCCTGAGCTCCGCGAGCATCCCCGGCGCCTCCTCCAGGAAGGTGGCAACGAGCTCACGCACAAACTCGTTGCCGGTCGTCTCCGCGAGCGCGTCGTAGGTCACGCGGTCGATCGGGGAAGCGCTCATCACCGCTCCTTGCGAGCGGGAACCTGGCCGAGCGCCTCGGCCAAGCGCTCCACGCGAATCGGCTTCGTCAAGTAGTCGTCCATCCCGGCCGCGAGGCACATTTCGCGATCGCCCTGCATCGCGTTGGCGGTCATCGCGACGATCCGCGGCCGCGCCGACGGATGCCAGCGCGCGTTGATCTGACGCGAGGCCTCGAGGCCGTCCATCTCGGGCATCTGCACGTCCATCAAAACGACGTCATAGGTCTGCCGCTGCACCGACTCGATGGCCTCCTTGCCGTTCGACGCCACGTCGGCGCGGTATCCCATCTGCTGAAGTAGCCTGAGCGCGAGCTTCTGGTTCACGACGTTGTCCTCGGCGAGCAGGATGCGCAACGGATGCCGCGCCGCCTGCCCCGGATCGAGCCGCGGCTTGGCCAGCGCGGCCGTCCGCGGCGCGGCTTCGCGCGCGAAAAGGCCCGCGAGCGTATCGAACAGATGCGATTGGCGCACGGGCTTCCCGAGGTAGGCCGCGAAAAGCCGCTCCCCCTCACCCGCCTCGCGCCGGCCAAGCGAGCTCCACAGCACGAGGGGCAGCGCCGCGTTGTGTTTCCGGAGCTCGCGCGCAAGCGCGACACCGTCCATCTCCGGCATATGCATGTCGACGATTGCGACGTCGAACGGCTGGCCCGCTTCGACCCAGCCGATCGCCTCGTGCGGCGAGGCGGTCGCGCGCGTTTGCATTCCCCACTTTCCGGTCTGCAACACGAGTACGCGACGGTTCGTCTCGTTGTCGTCCACGACCAGCACCCGCTTGCCCTCGAGCTCGGCCTGCACGCCGACGTAGTCGCGCGTCCGAGCGGCCGGTGCGACGGCGACCGGTGCGCGGATCGTGAAGAGGAACGTCGACCCCTTGCCCGGCCCGGCGCTCTCGGCCCACAGGCGGCCGCCCATGAGCTCGGCCAGCCGCCTGCTGATCGCGAGGCCGAGGCCTGTCCCGCCGTACTTGCGCGTCGTCGAGGAATCGGCTTGCGAGAACGACTGGAAGAGGCGACTCATGGCGTCCGCGGACAGGCCAATGCCCGTGTCGCGAACCGCGAACGCGAGCTCGTCCTCCCCCGCTGCGATAGACCGCGAGCTCACCGTCAGCACCACCTCGCCCGCCTCGGTGAATTTCACCGCGTTGCTCAACAGGTTGAGGATGATCTGCCGCAATCGCGTCACATCGCCGCGGATCACCTCCGGCACGTCGCCCTCGTACACGTACGCCGTGTCGAGGTGCTTCTCGACGGCGCGGGCGGTCACGAGATCAAGCGCGGATTCGACGCAATCCCGGAGATCGAATGCCTGCGCCTCGATGTCCATGCGGCCCGCCTCGATCTTCGAGAAGTCGAGGATATCGTTGATGATGGTCAGGAGCGCGTCGCCCGATTCGCGGATCGTCGCGACATAGTCCTGCTGCTCCGGATCGAGCTTCGTGTCGAGGAGGAGCCCGCTCATGCCGATCACCGCGTTCATTGGCGTGCGGATCTCGTGGCTCATCGTCGCCAGGAACGAGCTCTTCGCCTCGTTGGCCGTCTCGGCCGCGGCGCGCGCCTCCTGCGCCTGCCGGAACAGTCGCGCGTTCTGGATCGCGATCACCGCCTGGTCGGCGAAGGTATTGAGCAGCGCGACCTCCTTTTCGGAAAACGCCCGTGGCGGCTGGCGGAGCACGGCGATGGAGCCGACGCCACGCCCTTCCCACAGCATCGGCGCCCAGACGATCGAGCAGTGGCCGATGAGCCCCGCGATGTTGTGCACCGCCGCTGGGGCACCTGTTAGCGCAGCGGTTGTGGGAATCTGAATCACGCGCCTTTCGGCAATGACCCGTGCAGTCATCGTTTCGCCGACCGGCTTCGGAAATTCTTGTGCGATGGCGTCGAGCGCCGCCCCACGCCATGCCGCCGCGTGGACGAGCCCGTCGTCGCCGACCAGGAAGATGCCGAGCTGATCGGTCGCAAACAAGTGCTGGCAGCTGTCGAGGATCTTGTCGAACACGGGCGCGGCATCGTCGACCGAGGCGCTGATGACGCGCAGGACTTCGGCCGTCGCGGTCTGCTGCTCGAGCGTCTCCCGCGTCTCGTCGAACAGCCGCGCGTTCTCGATGGCGACCGTCGCCTGGAGCGACAGACCGGACAGGAACTCGAGCTCGGCGTCGTCGAAGGGGCGACCGCCAGTGCGCCACACCGCCATCGCGCCCCGCACCACGCTGCCGGCGAGCAGCGGCGCCACCATCAACCTCTCGTCGGACTGACGCTCCGTGCCGGGGATCTGCACCGCCCGCGGGTCGGCGCCCGTGTCGTTGATGTACTCAGCGCGTCCGGCCGCGACCAGGCTGCCGATGATGCCCGAGCCTGCCTCGACCGCTGTGGCCTTGATCGCATTCGCGACGAAGCCGTGCGCGACGATCGCGTGGAATGTCTTCCCTCCCGCATCCGGCAGGAAGATCGCGCTGTTGTCGGCGTGCAACAAATCCTTCGCGTGGCGCGCGATCCGGTCCATCACCGTGGCGAGGTCGAGCGTCGCGGAGATGTCGCGTCCCACTTCGGCGAGCGCGGCGGTCTCGCGCGCGCGACGCTGCGTCTCGTCGAACAGGCGCGCGTTCTCGAGGGCAACGCCCATGCTGCCGGCCAGCGTCCGCAGCAGCCGCACGTCCGACTCGGTGAACGCGTGCTCGCGCTCGGAGTTCATGAGCTGGATCAGGCCGCGGGCCTGCCCGCCGACGAGAAGCGGGACCATCACCATCGACTTCTCCATCGGCACGTCGATCAGCCGGTAGGATCCGTAGCGCTCCATGGCGCCCGCGACGTCCTCGTTGATCACGAGCGTCTCGCCAGTGTGGATCACATGGGCGCCGAAGCCCCGGTCACCCAGCGTGTTGGCGTCGACTAGATGCCGCTTCCCGGCGTTGTAAGCGTAGGGATATTCGACGAGATCGGTCCGGGGATCATAGATCCGGATGCCGACGTACGTGTCGTGGAAGACCTCGCGAATCTTGTCGCCGACGGCGTCGTAGACGCCCTGCAGGCTCAGCTCGCCCGCGAGCGCCTGCTGGACGCTGTTGATGATCGCAAGCTCCGCGGCGCGCTGCTCGCTCTCCTTGAACAGCCGCTGCGTCTCGTCAAACAGCCGCGCGTTCTCGAGCGCGACGGTCATTGCGTTGGCGAGGGTCTGCAGCAGGCGCATGTCCGACTCGCCGAACCCATCGTCGTGCTGACCATAAACTCCGATGACGCCGATCGCCTCGTCACCCTTAAGAATCGGAACGCCAAGATAGCTCTTGCCCGTGTCCTTGCTGGCCGGGTCGCCGACCGACTTCGCCCCGAGCTCTGCAGCGCGCGCCTGCAAATTCTCGTTGATGACCAGCGGCTTGCGCGTCCGAATGACTTCCCCGGTCAGCCCCCTGAGAGGAAACGGCTCGACTGGAAAACGTTCGCCGTGCTCGAGCCAATACGGCATGGCGACCAGGTTGGTCGCCCGGTCGAGGAGCGCCATGTACATATAGCGCGTCCCGAAGATCTCGGCGATCTTGTTGCCAACCAAGTCGACGATCGCCCGGAAATCGAGCTCGGCCGCGAGCCCCTCCTGCACGCTGTTGATGATCGCAAGCTCGGCAGCGCGCTGCTCGCTCTCCTTGAACAGCCGCTGCGTCTCGTCGAAAAGACGTGCGTTCTCGAGGGCTACGCTCATGCTGTTCGCAAGAGTTTGCAGCAGGCGGACGTCGGAATCGCTGAACGCGTGCTCGCGCTGCATGTCCAGCAGATTGAGGAGGCCGCGCGCGCGATCGCCCACGATGAGCGGAACGAACACACTCGATTTTTCGAGCGCGGGTCCGAGGATGCGCGAGCCATACTTCGCGATCGCGCCCGGCATGTCCTCGTTGACGACCAGCGTTTCGCGCGTGCGCAGCACATGGGCCGAGATTCCTGTGTCACCCAAACGTTCCGACGGGACGTTGAGCCGCTGCCCGTCCTTGAAGAAATAGGGGAAATGGATCAGACCCGTGTCCGGATCGTAGACCCGGATGCCGATGTCGGCCCGATGAAAGATTTCGCGGATCTTGTCTCCGACCGCATCGTAGATCCCCTGTATGTTGAGTTCCGCCGCAAGCGCCTCCTGCACGCTATTGATAATCGCGAGCTCGGCGTTTCGCTGCTCGGTCTCCTTGAGCAGCCGCTGCGTCTCGTCGAACAGGCGCGCATTCTCGAGCGCGACACCCATGCTCGCGGTGACCGTCGTAAGCAGGCGAATTGCCGACTCGCCAAAGGCGTTTTCGCGTTCGTAGTTCTCGATGACGACGGAACCGAGTGCGCGGTCGCTGCCGAGGATCGGGACCGCGATCGACGAATAGCTTGGATCGGTGCCGTCAGTCGTCTGGAACCCATATGCCACGTACTCGGCGCGGGTGTTGACGACCACCGGCTGGCGCGTTTGAATCAGCTTCAACGCCCCCCGCGATGGCGTCATCGGCGGAGTGTTGGTCCGCACCCCGCGCACGTACTGATACAGGAAGTGATTCAAGTTTGTCTTGGGGTCGTACCAGCGGATGCCGATGTCCCCGGTGTTGAAGACCTCGCGCAGCTTGTCGCCAACGAGATCGACGATCGCCTGGAAGTCGAGCTCCGCCGCCATTCCCTGCTGGATGCTGTTGATCACCGCGAGCTCGGCCGCGCGCTGCTCCGTTTCCTTGAGGAGCCGCTGCGTCTCGTCGAAGAGGAGCGCGCTGTCGAAAGCCACACCGAGGCTACCGGCCAGCGTCACCAGCAGGTCCACGTCGGAATCCGTGAACGCGTGCTCCCGATCGAAGTTCTGGATCGAGATCACGCCGCGCGCTTCATCGCCGACGACCACGGGAACCCAGATGCCGGACTTGGCCGGCTCCGGACCGTGGCTGTGCGATCGCACCTCCTCGGAGCGGGCGGCCAGGCCCTCATTGATCAGCAGCGCCTGCCGCGTGCGCATGACTTGCGCCCCGAATCCCGCGTCGTCGAGCGGTGAGGGTGCCGGGAACTGTCGAAGCCCCCCCCTTGCCACGCTGTAGCGATACTCCATCTGCCCCATACGCCGATCGTAGGTGGCGATGTAGACCCCATGGACGTCGAAGGTCTCGCCAATCTTCGTTCCGACGAGGTCGAAGATGGCCTGGATGTCGAGCTGCGAAGCGAGCCCCGACTGCACGCTGTTGACCACGGCGAGCTCGGCCGCTCGCTGCTCGCTCTGCTTGAACAGCCGCTGCGTCTCGTCGAACAGCCGGGCGTTTTCGAGCGCAACGCTCATGCTCCCTGCCAGCGTCTCGAGCAGGCGCACGTCGGATTCGTCGAAGGCATGCTCGCGCAGCATGTCCGTGAGCACGAGGATCCCGCGCGCCTGATCTCCTGCGACCAGCGGAACCATGACCTGCGTCTTTGGTGAGGGCGCGTCCACCAACATGCGGGCACTGTACCGCTCGGACTCCCGCTCCAGGTTCTCGTCGATCACGAGCGTCCTGCGCGTCCGTATCACGTGCGCCCCGAAGCCCTTGTCGCCGAGCGGCTCGGATTCGATGTTGTACAGCCTGTCGTTGTAGTGGGCGTACGGATAATGCATCAGGCCGGTCTGCGGGTCGAAGATACGGATCGCGACATAAGCGCCATGAAACAGCTCGCGAAGCTTCTCCCCCAGAATTTCGTAGACACCCTGCAGCGTGAGCTCGCCGGCGAGTGCCTTCTGCACCGTGTTGATGATCGCAAGCTCCGCATTGCGCTGCTCGGTCTCCTTGAGAAGCCGCTGCGTCTCGTCGAACAGCCGCGCGTTCTCGAGCGCTACCCCCATGCTCGCGGCCACCGTAGTCATCAGACGGACATCGCCCTCGTCGAAGGCGTTCTCGCGCTCGTAGTCCTCGACGACGATGCCGCCGAGCATGCGGTCGCCCCCCAGGATCGGGACGAAGACGCAGGAAAGGCTGCTGTCGGTGCCTTCGATGGCCGAGATGCCGTCGGCTGCCATCTCGGCAGCGTTGTGGTAGACGATGGGCTGACGCGTCGCCTCCATCCGGGCGCCCGGACCCCCTTCGCGGACTGGGTGCGGGGCGGCCGAGATTCGGCGGCCATGCTCGATCTCGTAGAGGTAGTGCACGAGCTTGGTTTTCTGGTCCCGCCACCGAATGCCGATGTTGTCGGTGCGCAGGACCTCGCGGAGCTTGTCTCCAACGAGGTCGACGATGCCCTGAAAGTCGAGCGATCCCGCCATGCCCTGCTGGATGCTGTTGATCACCGCGAGCTCGGCGTTGCGCTGTTCGGTTTCCTTGAGCAGCCGCTCTGTCTCGTCGAATAGCCGCGCATTGTCGAGCGCAGCGCTCGTGGCATTGGCGATCGTCTGCAGCAGACGTACGTCGGCATCGGAGAACGCGTGCTCGCGCTCCACGTTGGCGAGGAGAATCAGGCCGCACACACGATCACCGGCGATCAGCGGGACATAGACGGCCGACTTCGCCATCGTCGTCCCCGGCATCACGCTGCTGCCGTACCTACGGATGGCGCGCGTCATGTTCTCGTTGATGATGATCGTCCCGCGCGCGCGAATCACATGCGCAGCGAATCCGCGCGCGGACACCGGACTCGACGGCAGATGGAGCCGGCGTCCTCCTTCGTACACGTATGGAAAGTGGACGAGCCCGCCGTCGAAAATGCGGATGCTCATGTCCGAGTTGCCGAAGATCCCCCGGATCGTGTCGCCGACGACGTCGTAGATCTCCTGCAGCGTGCGCCGCGCGGACAGCGCTCGCTGGATGGCCTCGATGACTGCAAGCTGGGCTTCGAGCCGACCGAGCGCGTCGGGCGCGACAACGCGGCGCGAAGTGCGCCGGGCGGCGGGCGGCTTTAGGGGAGCAGCGGGCTTTCGGACGGGCGGGCGCCGCTTGGCGGTCCCCGTCTTCTTCGTCTTGCGCGCGGTCGCGGGGCGCGTCGCGGCGATGCGCGGCTTCGTCGGCACGCGCTTTGCCGTAGCCCGCTTCCTGGCGCTCCCCATCTCGCTAGTCTACCGTCGGCGGCGCGGCGGGCGCCATGGGGCAGCGGGCCGATTTGCGCGATTTCCGCGCCGCTAGTCGATCCGCTCGTACGCGGGCAGAGTCAGGAATTCGACGAATGTGTCGTTCTCGACGAGTTCAGCGAAGATCTTTGCCGCATCGTCGTACTTGCCCGCGGCGTACGCCGGTCCCAGCAGCGCGCGGATCTTGGCGAGCTCTTCGGGAATCATCGCGGCGACCATCGGCTTCGTGACCTTCCGGCCGTCGTCGAGCACGCCCTTGGACGAGCGGATCCACTGCCACACCTGCGAGCGCGAGATCTCGGCCGTGGCCGCGTCTTCCATCAGGTTGAAGATGGGTACTGCGCCCTGCCCCGCGAGCCACGCGCCGATGTATTGGATCGCGACGCTGATGTTGAGCCGCAGGCCACCCTCGGTGATCGGCTTCTCCGGCTCCCAACGGAGGAGATCGGCCGCCGTCGCGCGAACGTCTTCCCGCTTCTTCGTGGCGATCTGATTCGGTGCTGGCATCAGCCGGTCGAATACCTCTTTCGCGACGGGCACGAGGCCCGGATGCGCGACCCAGGTGCCATCGTGGCCATACGTCGCCTCGCGCTCCTTGTCGGCCTTCACCTTCGCAAATGCCTGCGCGTTGGCCGCTTCGTCGTTCTTGATTGGAATCTGCGCGGCCATTCCGCCCATCGCGTGAGTGTTGCGACGGTGACACGTCTTGATGAGCAGCTCCGCGTAGCTCTTCATGAAGTGCGTCGTCATCGTGACCAGTACGCGATCGGCCAGGCAGAAATCCTGGTTGCTGCGAAACTTCTTGATGCACGAAAAGATGTAGTCCCAGCGGCCACAGTTGAGTCCTGCCGAGTGCTCGCGCAGCTCGTAGAGGATCTCGTCCATCTCGAAGGCGGCGAGCAGCGTCTCGATCAGTACCGTCGCCTTGATCGTTCCCGGCGCGATCCCCAGCGTGTGTTCCGCGGCGACGAAGATGTCGTTCCATAGCCGGGCCTCGAGGTGACTCTCGAGCTTGGGCAGGTAGAAGTACGGCCCGGTGCCGCGCGCCACGAGCTCCTTCGCGTTGTGGAAGAAGTACAGCGCGAAGTCGAAGATGCCGCCCGAGATCGGCGAGCCGTCGATCCGCACGTGCTTCTCCGGCAGGTGCCAGCCGCGCGGCCGGACGAGCAGCACCGCGGTCTTCTCGTTCAGCCGATACTGCTTGCCCTCGGGCGAGGTGAACTCGATCCGGCTGGCGGATCGCGTCGCGCAGATTCAGATGGCCCTGGAGGTTGTTGTCCCACTTCGGCGTGTTCGCGTCCTCGAAGTCGGCCATGAAAACGCTTGCACCGGAATTGAGCGCGTTGACGATCATCTTCCGGTCGACGGGACCGGTGATCTCGACACGCCGATCGGCGAGATCGGCCGGATACGGCGCGCACGTCCAGCCTCCCTCGCGGATCCCATGCGTCTCGGGGAGGAAGTCCGGCAGTTTGCCGGCGTCGAGCTCCGCCTGCCGCTGGGCGCGGCGCGCGAGTAGCTTCGCGCGGCGATCGCCGAACTTGCGCTGCAGCTCGGCCGCGAACGCGACCGCTTCCGGCGTCAGGATCTCGGCATACTCGGGCGTGATGCGGCCGGTGATCTCGATCCCGGGACCGTAAGAGGGCGGACTCATCGGGCGTGCTCGTTTCGGGATTCGTCCTTGTTTCGACGAGAGTAGGCGTCGCGCGGCGAACGGATGCTCGCTGCAACGTTCCGGTAAAAAACATTCGATTTTACTACGCTGGCCGCGTCCGACTGGGCGCTCCCCATGCCGGTGAAGGCGATCGACGCAGAAGACACAGCGCTACCCGCGACACCACGCATCGTGGGTCCCCACATTGGGGGATATCGCGCGGTCGCGAGTACGTCTCGATGCGACGCGATCCCGTTTATCAAAGAATATCAGTGAGTTGCGAATTCACCATGGACGCTTGGGCAGGTTGGCACGGTGCCTGCGATAGCACGTGCGGGAGCCATTCCCTCATGCCCCGGACGAACGGGGTCCCAAAAAGGAGCAATCATGCGCAACCTCGTCAAACTTGCACTCGTCTCAGCAATCGCGGTAGCTGCGCCAGCGGTCGGCGCTGCACCCACTGCATTCGGCGACACCACAGTACTGATCGTCGCGAAGAACGGCGCCGACGACCCCGCCGGCGACGTCCGGCGCGGTCGAGGCGGCGACAATCCCGCGGGCGACGTGCGTCGCGGACTGCGTGCCGACGACCCCGCCGTCGACAAGCGTCACGGACGAGGCCGCGACGACCCCGCCGGCGACACGCGCCGCGGCCGCGGCGCGCGACGACCCGCCCGGCGACCTCCGCCGTGGGCCGGCGCGGACGACCCGCCGAAACAAAGGTGAGATCGGACGATAGCGAGCATCGCCAATGAGTGGGCACGCCCTACGCTTCGCGCGTTGTTCGCGAGTGCTGGCGGTGGCGGCGACGTTGTTGTCGGCGCCGTCGCCTGCCTCCGACTTCGTCGATGTGCGCGCATTCGCAGGGTTGCTGCAGCTCGGCTCCCCGCCGGCGGGATGACTCCCTCGCGCAATGTTCGGAGTCGTCGCCGAAAGCGATCTCGTCGATGCGGAAGTGAAGGTCGCGACGTGCTTGCCGCCCGCGGGGTTCTTGACCAGCCTCGGCAGCGCCTGACCGGCGCATGTAGCACGCCGTTGGTACCGTCGCCGATGGCGGCGTCGGCCAGCAACTCAGGGCGACGCTCAAGCTTCCCCGCTGGCACAAGGACGCGCCGTTCATCGACGTCACGCTGCGCAATTGGCGTTCGCGGGAGCAACTCTTGGACAAGCGCGAACCGACTTCCGGATCGGTCGCCGAAATCACCTTGACGCATGCGCTCGGTCCGATCGACGCGTTCTACGGCTATTCGACGCCGCTCGCGTCGTCGAGCGCGCAGGGGTCCTGGCAGTCCGCATTCGTGCGGCTGGTCCTGGCGCCCGGCGCCGGCGACGATCCTCGAATTCGTCGCTGACCAAGCCAGAAGAGACAACCACCGGCGCGATCGACCGCACGCTGACGCTGCGCATCGCGGGCAGCGCGCGGCGAGGCGGCCTCCGCTTCGCGGCCTGGGCGACGCGTGCGCTCGACGAGCGCGAAGAGGCCCTGCGCGTGGGAGTCGGACTCGACTACGCGTTCTGACCGCCATCGGCGCCGTCGGTGAGGCTCGTCGCCGTCGAAGCCGGGGCGCCGCATACCGAACTTGGCTATCCGATAGCGAAGCGTGTCGCGCGACACGCCCAGCACCTGCGCGGCCCGCGACACGTTCCACATCGTGCGATGAAGCGCGTCGCGCAGCATCTCGCGCTCGACGTCTTCCGAGTCCGCGCCGGCGCCGCAACGACCGACGGCGCGTGTGCGTCCGGCGTATCTCCGCGGTGACTTCCGCCTGCGGCGCGAGCAGGACCGCCTGCTCGACGATGTTGCGCAGCTCGCGCACGTTGCCGGGCCAGGCGTGGGCCCGAATCGCCTCTTCCGCGTCCGGCAGCAGAACCATGTCTCGGCGGCCGTAGCTCGCCGCGAATCGCCCGAGGAAATGCCTGGCGAGCAGCAGGAATCGTCGCCGCGCTCGCGCAGCGGCGGCGCATGCATCGAGACGATGCGCAGGCGGAAGTGCAGGTCCGAGCGGAAGCTTCCCTCGGCGACCAGCGCCTCCAGCGGCCGATTGGTCGGCGATACGATGCGCACGTCGACGGGCCGGTCGCGCACGCTGCCCAGACGGCGGATGCGCGCTCCTCGAGCACGCGCAGCAGCTTCGCCTGCAGCGCGAGGTCCATGTCGCCGATCTCGTCGAGGAACAGGGTGCCGCCGTCGGCCGTCTCGATCAGGCCGATCTTGCGTTCTTGCGCGTCGGTGAACGCTCCGCGCTCGTGCCCGAAGAGCTCGGATTCGAGCAGATTCCCGGGGATCGAGGCGCAGTTGATCTCGACGAACGGGCGCGGCGCGCGCCCGTCGAAGTGCACGGCGCGCGCGACCAGTTCCTTGCCGGTGCCGGTTTCGCCCGTCACCAGCACGGGCGGCGGGACGGCGGTTCCACGCTCGCCGGTGACAAGTGTGCGGATCGTATCTTTGAGCGCGACGATCGCGGGCGATTCGCCGACGATGGCGGCGAGGCCGGTGCCGCCCTTGCCTCGCTGCGTGTGGGCGATCGCTTCGTCGCGCCGCTCGTCACCGATGGCCTTGGCGATCAGGGCCTTCAATTCGCTCAGTACCACGGGCTTCGGCAAGTAGTCGTACGCGCTCGCCTTCATCGCCTCGACCGCAATCCGCACGCTGCCGTGTCCGGTGAGCATGATCACCTTGACGCGGCCGTCGACCGCGCGGATCGCGCGCAGCGCTGCGAGACCGTCAGATAACCGGGCAGGTTGTAGTCGAGCACGATCACATCCGGTCGGAACGTCTCGAGCCGCGCAAGACCCTGCTCGGCGTCCGGTGCGTGTTCGGCGTCGTAGCCGGCACGGCGCAGATAGGTAACGACGTTCTTCGCGAGCGTGGTCTCGTCCTCGATCACGAGGATCGCGTTGCCTTCGTTCATGCGGCCACCGGCAGCATCAGCTCGACCAACGTTCCCTCCCCCACGACGCTGCGGATCTCGAAGGTTCCGCCGAGGCGCTCGATCACGCGCTTCGCGAGCGGCAACCCGAGACCCAGGCCCTTGGTCTTCGTGGTGTAGAAGGGACGCATGATCGCGCGCAGCTCATCCGGCGAGAGGCCCGTGCCGGTGTCGCGTATCCGCAGCTCGCACGCGCTGCCGATCAGTGCACAGCTCGGTTGAGACGGCGATCTTGCCGGTGCCGGAAATCGCCTCGAGGCCGTTGACGACGAGACCCGCGAGCAGGTGGCGCAGCGTCCCGGGGTCGCCCCGGACGTGCGGATCTGCCGGATCGAGCTCGATTTCGGCTACCGACACCCCTGCCCTGAAACTCGTGCCGCAGTGCCTCGACCGAGTCGGTGACGAGTTGGTTGATGCCGACCGGTGCGAAACCGCTCCCCGCGGGCCGCGCAAACGACAGGAGATCGCGGATTGCCGCCTCGATGCGGTCCGCCGAGGCGACGATGGCGCTGGCCTGCTCACGCCAGTTGCAGTCGGGCGCGTCGAGCGCGAGCTCCGCCGACGAGCGGATCGACGCGAGCGGATTGCGGATACCGTGCGCGACGGTCGACCGCCATCTCGCCCACCGCCGCCATTGTTTCGGCCTCGACGAGCTGGGCATGCTGGGCGCTGAGTTGCGCCGCTGCCCGCCGGATGATGCCCTGGAGCACGGCGAACAGCAGGAATCCACCGGCCAGCGTGCTGCCCCAGACCAGCGCGTGCGCGGCGCGCAGCGTCTCCTGCAGGTTCCGCGCCGCCTTGTACAGCTCGACGACCGCGACGGGCTTCGTGCGGTCCGAGCCGTAGATCGGAATGTAGCTCTCGACGAAGAACGTGCCCGGCGGCAGCGCGTAGTGCTCGGGCTTGCCCGTGGCGGGATTGCCGATATAGCCGCGCTTGTAGACGAGCGCGCCGCCGAGCGCCTCGTCGAGCTCGTCGTTCTCGACGAAGCGACGTCCGACGAGGGCACGGTCGCTGGACCAGAGAATCGTCTTTTCCTGCCCGTAGACGTTCGTCCGCACGACCTCGGGCATCTGCGAGACGTGCGAGAAGAACTCGGCCAGCCCCTGAGGCACGGGATCGCCGTGACGATGTTGGCGTCGAGCCCGACACCGAAGACCGTCTGCTCCGCGCCGATACGCAGCTGCACGTAGGCGACGGCAGTTGCATCCTCGCCGGCACCGACCGCATGCTCGCTGTAGCTCTGCACGTGGATGTCGAACCCGCCCTCCGTACGCAACGCGTGGACGAACGCGTCGACGGGACCGTTGCCCGCACCGGTCAGCCGCCACTCCTTGCCGTCGACCTGGAGATGCGCAGTCAATTGCTCGACGGTGCCGTCGGCGGCGTTGTGCTGCGCGCGATGCCCGGTGTACGCGACCGGCAGCGTCGCGGCAATGTACTCGCGGTCGAACACGGCGCGGATCTCGGCCGCGGTCAGCTCCTTGCGGGTCGCGTCCGCGATCTTCTGGATCACCTGGCTGAATTCGATCTGCAGAAGCCGAGGCAGCGAGAGCCCGTACTCGCGCTCGAGGAGGTAGGCAACGCCCCCCTTGCCGGATTGACTGTTGACGCGGATCACCGCGTCATACGTGCGACCAACGTCCGCCGGATCGATCGGCAGATAAGGGACGTCCCAGACCGGATTGCCGCGTCCGATCTCGGCGGCGCGTTCGGCGAGCCCCTTCTTGATCGCGTCCTGGTGCGAGCCCGAAAACGCGGTGAACACGAGGTCGCCGCCGTAGGGATGCCGGGGATGGACCGGCAGCTGGTTGCAGTGCTCGACCGTCCGGATGATCTCGTTGATGTCGGAGAAATCGATGCCGGGCTCGACGCCCTGCGTGAAAAGATTAAGCCCGAGCGTAACGAGGCAGACGTTGCCCGTGCGCTCGCCGTTGCCGAAAAGGCAGCCCTCGACCCGCTCCGCGCCTGCAAGCAGCGCGAGCTCGGCCGCCGCAACACCGCAGCCGCGATCGTTGTGCGGATGCACGGACAGCACGATCGAATCGCGCCGGGCGAGCCGCCGCGACATCCATTCGATCTGATCAGCATAGATGTTCGGCGTCGCCATCTCGACGGTCGCGGGCAGGTTGATGATGACCTTGCGCGCGGGTGTAGGCTGCCAGATGTCGTCGACGGCGTCGCAGACCTCGGCCGCGAAATCGAGCTCGGTGCCGGTGAAGCTCTCGGGCGAATATTGGAACACCCAATCGATGCCGGCACGCGCCGCCGCGCACTCGCGGATCAGCTTCGCACCCGGACACTGCGATATCGCGAATACCGGCGCGATCGAGCCCGAACACGACGCGCCGCTGCGTCGTCGAGGTCGAGTTGTACAGATGCACGATCACGCGCTTGAAGCCCGCGAGCGCGTCGAACGTGCGGCGGATGATCGGCTCTCGCGATTGCGTCAGCACCTGCACGGTCACGTCGTCGGGGATCAGCTTCTCGTCGACCAGCTGGCGGGCGAAATCGAAGTCGATCTGCGAAGCGGCGGGGAAGCCGATCTCGATCTCCTTGTAGCCCATCTTGACGAGCAGCTTGAACATGCGGAGCTTGCGCTCGGCGTCCATCGGCTCGATCAGCGCCTGATTGCCGTCGCGCAGGTCGACGCTGCACCAGGCGGGCGGCGCGCCGATCGTGCGGGAGGGCCACTGCCGGTCCGCCAACGCCACCGGGGCGTAGGGCCGGTACTTTCGGGTCGGGATCGATGGTCATGGGTCGCTCGTCAATCGTTGAATGAGATGCGGAACCGCCCCCGGCTTCCCGGCGGCGCTCGTCCTTGCTGCTCGAATTGAGGGGTGTGGGTTATCTGCGCGCGAGGCGCAGCAGCAGCAGCAGGCCGCCCGTGAGGGGGGTCGGCGCGAGAAGCGCAAGACGGCCGGCGTGGTAGAGGCTGCTCATTGCGATGCACTATAACCGCAGTTCTGCCGCAAAAGCAAGGTCTTGCGCTGCGAACCCGCCGCGAACCGGCACGGCTATGACGCGGGAGATACGGGGGGCCGCCGGCGGAATCGGGTCCACGCGAGGCCGACATAGCCCGACAGCGCGTAGACGACGAACCCCGCGAAGAGCACGAGCGGCGGCTGGTAGGACAAGAGCGCGATCGCGAGCACGAAGATCAGCACCGAGAGGAACGGAACGCTCTTCCGGAGATTGATCGACTTGAAGCTGTAGTACGGAACGTTGCTGACCATCGTGAGGCCGGCGAAGACGGTCACCGCAAGCGCCCATCCCTTGAGCGCGGCAGGATCGATGTTGTAGTCGTCGACGATCCACACCATGCCGGCGACGAGTGCCGCCGCGGCCGGGCTCGGCATGCCGGTGAACCAGCGCTTGTCCGCGACGTCGAGCATCGTGTTGAAACGCGCGAGCCTGAGCGCCGCGCCCGCGACATATAGGAAGGCACCGATCCAGCCGAGCTTGCCCATCCCCTTCAGCGCCCACTCGTAGACGATGAGCGCAGGGGCCGCGCCGAAGCTCACCATGTCGGCGAGACTGTCGAACTCGGCGCCGAACGCGCTCTGCGTTCGCGTGAGGCGCGCGACGCGGCCGTCGAGGCCATCCATCACCATCGCGACGAAGATCGCGACTGCCGCCTGATCGAAGCGCAGGTTCATCGCCTGCACGATCGCGAAGAAGCCCGCGAACAGCGCCGCCAGCGTGAACAGGTTGGGCAGGATGTAGATCCCCCGCCGCCGGATCCGATTCTTCCGCAGGACACGCTGAGTGTCGAAATCGACCATGGCCGGATCAGGCTAGCACAAACAGCAGCCGTTGCCGCCCCCCGCGGTCGCGCGATCAGCGCGCGGGCAACCGCGCGAGAATCGTCTCGGTCGCGTAGACGATGTCGCCTACGGCAACCGCCGGCGCCGCCCCCGGCGCCACGTAGACGTCGACGCGCGACCCGAAGCGGATGAACCCGTAGCGCTGCCCTCGGGCAAGCGCGTCGCCCGTCTTCGCGTAGCAGAGGATCCGGCGCGCGATCAGCCCCGCGATCTGCACGCACGTGACGTCGTCGCCGCTCGCCGTGTGCAGATGCAGCGCGCTCCGCTCGTTGTCGACCGATGCCTTGTCGAGTGCCGCGTTCAGGAAGCTGCCCCGGTCGTACCAGGTCGCGACCACGCGTCCGTCGACCGGGCTCCGATTCGAATGAACGTTGAACACGTTCATGAAGACGCTGAACTTGAGCGCGTCGCGGTCGAGATAGGGGTCACGTGCGCGCTCCACCTTGACGACGCGACCGTCGGCCGGCGACAGCACCGCGTTCGGGTCGTCCGGCACTACGCGCGGCGGATCGCGGAAGAACTGGACAACGAAAGCGAACGCGATCCAGGCGAGGACCGCCGCGACCCACCATTGCAGCGCCGAAAGCGCGACGGCGAGGACCAGCGTGCCCACGACGAAGGGCCAGCCCTCGCGGGCGATGATCGGATGCGGGTAGCTCGTCTTCGACACGGCGTGCCGGGCGAACCGGGGCGCGTCGATTCTAGCAGGGGTCAGCGGGCAGGCGCGCTACCCGCTCGGGGTGGCGCGGCCGCTTCGGCAGCTTTTGCCGCCGCGGCCGGGTCAATCGCGCGCTCGATTCGTTGCGCACTCTGCGCGCCGCCGCCGCCGAACGCGATCACTGATACCTTGAAGATCAGATACAGGAAGCCGATGGCGATCGCAGCGAACACGACGCGCAACACCACGATGCGATCGACGCTGAACGACGGCCGCGTGTGCCGGCGCACCTCGGTCTGCCGCCGCGCCTCCGGTGCCTTGCTCACCGGGTCGCGTTATCGATGCTGCGGCCCTGCGCCTCGGCCGCCCGGTTGACGGTACTCTCGACGCCGCGCGCGCGCTCGACCGGCGCCTGGAAGGACGGCGTTCCGCCGGGTGGCGTTGCCGAGACTGCCGCTGGCGTCGGGCTCCGCTGGAAGCCGGACGGCTCCGCGCTTTGGGCCGCCTTCTCGGTCGCCTTCTCCGCCGCGGACGACAGCCCATAGTCGCGGAGTGCGTCCTTGACGAGCCAGGCAATGATGAGAAGCACGATCAGCACGCCCAGCGTGCCGAGCCACCCTCGCTGCCGGCCGATCCCTCGCTTCATGGCAGCCTCGGTCGCCCGTCCGCCGTCACGTCAGTTCCGGGTCTGATCGACGAGCTTGTTCTTCCCGATCCACGGCATCATCGACCGTAGCTTCGCGCCGACCTGCTCGATCGGGTGCTCGGCCGTCATCCGCCGCCGCGAGATGAGCGTCGGCGCGCCCGCGCGGTTCTCGATGATGAAGTCCCGCGCGTACTCGCCACTCTGGATCCGCGCCAGCGCTGCGCGCATCGCCTGCTTCGTCTCCGGGGTCACGATCTTCGGACCCGTCACGTACTCGCCGTACTCCGCGTTGTTGGAGATCGAGTAGTTCATGTTGGCGATGCCGCCTTCGTAGATCAGGTCGACGATCAGCTTCACTTCGTGCAGGCACTCGAAGTACGCCATCTCGGGCGCGTAGCCGGCCTCCATCAGCGTCTCGTAGCCCGCCTTGATCAGCTCGACCAGGCCGCCGCAAAGGACCGTCTGCTCGCCGAAGAGATCGGTCTCGGTTTCCTCGCGGAAGTTGGTCTCGATGACACCGGCGCGCGCACCGCCGATGGCCGCGGCATACGAAAGCGCGACGTCGCGCGCCTTCTTCGAGGCGTCCTGATGGACGGCAATCAGCATCGGCACGCCGCCACCCGCAACGTAGGTCGAGCGGACCGTGTGGCCCGGAGCCTTCGGCGCGACCATCACGACGTCGAGGTCCGCGCGCGGGACGACCTGGCCGTAGTGGATGTTGAAACCGTGGGCAAACGCGAGCGTGGCGCCCTTCCGGATGTGCGGCTCGACGTCGCTCTTGTACGTTGCCGCGATGTGCTCGTCCGGCATCAGCATCATCACGACGTCGGCGCCCTTCACCGCGGCCGCGACCTCGGCGACCTTGAGCCCGGCCTTCTTCGCCTTGTCCCACGACGCACCCCCCTTGCGCAGGCCCACGGTGACCTTCACCCCGGAGTCATTCAGGTTCTGCGCATGCGCGTGACCCTGCGAGCCGTAGCCGACGATCGTGACCTTCTTGCCCTTGATGAGCGAGAGGTCGGCGTCCTTTTCGTAGTACACCTTCATGAGGATGGTCCTTGTCTGTCGGTTCGCTACACGCGCAGGATCCGCTCGCCGCGCCCGATCCCCGACGCGCCGGTACGCACCGTCTCGAGAATCACGCCGGGTTCGATCGCCTGCAGGAACGCGTCGAGCTTCACGCCCGTGCCCGTGAGCTCGATCGTGTAACTCTTGTCGGTGACATCGAGGATGCTGCCGCGGAAGATGTCGGCGAGCCGCTTCATTTCCTCGCGGTCCTTGCCGGCAGCGCGCACCTTGACCAGCATGAGCTCGCGCTCGATGTGATTGCCTTCGGTCAGGTCGACCACTTTCACGACATCAACGAGCTTGTTCAGCTGTTTCGTGATCTGCTCGATCACATCGTCGGATCCGACGGTGACGATCGTCATCCGCGACATCGTCGTGTCTTCTGTAGGCGCCACGGTCAGCGACTCGATGTTATAGCCGCGCGCAGAGAACAGCCCCGAGATCCGGGACAGAGCGCCCGCCTCGTTCTCGACCAGGATGGAGAGGATGTGCCTCATCACAGTTCCTCGGCGAGGATCATTTCCGTCAGCCCCTTGCCGCCGGGCACCATCGGAAACACGTTCTCCTTCTGGTCGGTGATGAAGTCGAGGAAAACGAGCCGCTCCCTGAGCTTGAATGCCTCCCTGAGCGCGCCTTCGACGTCGCCGGGCTTCTCGACCTTGATACCGACGTGGCCGTAGGCCTCGGCCAGCTTCACGAAATCGGGCAGCGCGTCCATGTACGACTCCGCATAGCGGTTGCCGTAGAAGAACTCCTGCCACTGCCGGACCATCCCCATGTAGCGATTGTTGAGGTTCACGATCTTGATCGGCAGGTGGTACTGCTTGCAGGTCGAGAGCTCCTGGATGCACATCTGGATCGACGCCTCACCGGTCACGCAGGCAACGGTGGCGTCCGGATTGACGAGCTGCACGCCCATCGCCGCCGGCAGCCCGAATCCCATCGTGCCGAGTCCTCCCGAGTTGATCCAGCGCCGCGGCTTGTCGAACTTGTAGTACTGCGCGACCCACATCTGGTGCTGGCCGACGTCGGAGGTGACGAACGCGTCGCCCTTGGTGATCTCGTAGAGCTTCTGCACCACGTACTGCGGCTTGATCAGCGGGCTCTTCGTGTCGTAGCGCAGGCAGTCCTTGCGCTGCCAGTCCTTGATCTCGGCCCACCACGCCTTGAGCGCCGCAGGGTCGGGCCGTTGCGCCGACGACTCGATGAGCTTGATCATCTCCTCGAGCACGTCGCCGACGTAGCCGACGATGGGCACATCGACCTTCACGCGCTTGGAGATCGACGACGGATCGATGTCGATGTGGATGATCCGCCGGTCGCTGCGGAAGAAGTGCGCCGGATTGCCGATCACGCGGTCGTCGAAGCGCGCGCCGATCGCGATCAGCACGTCGCAGTGCTGCATCGCCATGTTCGACTCGTAGGTCCCGTGCATCCCTGGCAGACCCGTGAACTGCGGGTCGGTGCCCGGAAAGCCGCCCAGCCCCATGAGCGTGTTGGTGCAGGGATATCCGAGCAGGCGCACGAGGCGCGTCAGCTGCGGCGCCGCGTTGTTGAGGATGACGCCGCCGCCCGTGTAGATCATCGGCCGCTTCGCGTCCAGCAGGAGTTGCACCGCCTTCTTGATCTGCCCCGCATGCCCCTTCGTGACGGGGTTGTACGAGCGCAGCGAAACCGTCTTCGGGTAGGAGTAATCGGCCTTGGCCTGCGTCACGTCCTTGGGGATGTCGACCAGCACCGGTCCCGGCCGACCCGTGGCCGCAAGGTAGAACGCCTTCTTGATCGTCGCCGCCAGCGCGTTCACGTCCTTCACGAGGAAGTTGTGCTTGACGCATGGACGCGTGATGCCGACGGT
This sequence comes from uncultured beta proteobacterium, assembly GCA_963773195.1. Classification (GTDB taxonomy): domain Bacteria; phylum Pseudomonadota; class Gammaproteobacteria; order Burkholderiales; family Casimicrobiaceae; genus CAIWHR01. Next base: position 279,692 of record CAVZAE010000006.1, on the reverse strand, counting down.
GTCGCACTCCTGGAACGCGTCCTGTCCGATCGCGTGCGTCGGCACCTGGCCCGTGATCATCACGAGCGGGATCGAGTCCATGTACGCGGTCGCAATTCCGGTGACCGCGTTGGTGACACCCGGTCCGGAGGTCACCAGCGCGACGCCGACCTTGTGGCTCGACCGCGAGTAGCCGTCGGCGGCATGGACCGCGCCCTGCTCATGGCGGACGAGTACGTGCTTGACCTTTTCCTGCTTGAAGAGCTCGTCGTAAATGTTGAGGACCGCGCCGCCCGGATAGCCGAAGACGTACTCGACGCCCTCTTCCTGGAGACAGCGGATGACGATTTCTGCGCCCGTGATTTGCATGGCCATTGCCCTCGTTGCCCATTCGCGAGTTGGCGAAGTCGACCCCGCGTCTTCGCGACGCGCGGGCTTCCCTGGACTCCTGTGGCGCGAGATACGGGTAAACGCGCCCTCCAACGCCTGGACTGGTAGAAACGCAGCGTTTGGAGTGCTCCGGCCCCGCCCCGAGGGATTCTCCGATGACGCTTGTGGCATCGCCGGAGGGGGCGCAATGGACCGCTTGTTGCAGTACAGCATCGGCGGCCGTCAGCCGACGCCCTCACCATACGCGGGCCGCCCACGCCGGTCAAGGGTGCTGCGGCGCACAACGGAAGGGAAGGACTGCGCCGCCCTATAATGGCGCGGCCACCACGACGGACCCGCCACTGGCCTCCACTCAAGAAATATCGGCGTTTCTCGCGGAAGTCGAACGCCGGGCGTTCAAGCAGGCGATGTTCGCCGTCCGCGACGAGCCGACCGCGCTCGACATCGTCCAGGACGCGATGCTCAAGCTCACCGAGAAATATGCGCAAAAGCCGGCGGGCGAGCTGCCGATGCTGTTCCAGCGGATCCTGCAGAATACGATCCACGATCATTTTCGCCGTCAGAAGGTCCGCTCGACCTGGACGACCGTCCTCTCGGCACTGGGGAAAGGCGACGAAAAGGACGAAGATTTCGATCCCCTGGAAACTCTGCAGGCGAAATCGGACTCGAACGCGGCGGACGATCCCGCGGCCCAGCTCGAACAAGCGCAAGTTGTGGGGCTGATCGAAGACGCGATCGCGCGGTTGCCGGCGCGTCAACGGGAAGCATTTCTGCTGCGTTACTGGGAAGAGTTGGACGTCGCCGAGACGGCCGCCGCGATGGGCTGCTCAGAAGGCAGCGTCAAGACTCACTGCTCGCGGGCGGTTGCCGCCCTGGCCTCGATGCTCAAGGCTAAAGGAATTGCGCCATGAACGACGATCGCGATTTCGCAAAGAAAATAACCACTTATCTCGACCGCGGGGTCTCCGAGCTGAAGGCCGGCACGGCTTACAAGCTCCAGCTCGCCCGGAAAGCCGCCCTCGACCGCTTGGTCGACCCGGCGCGCCAGGCGAGCACTCAATGGGCGCTGGCGGGTGGGGGCACTGGCACCGTCGGCGGCGGCCGCGGCTATCGGTTCGGCGCCGGGCTTGGCCTCGCGCTTCTCCTTGCGATCGGCGGCGCGTTCGGGTATCAGCAATGGCAGGCCTACCAACAGCAGCGGGATATCGCGGAGACGGACGCCGCGATCCTGTCCTCAGACCTGCCGATCGATGCATACCTGGACCGGGGATTCCAGACTTGGCTGAAGCGCGTGTCCGACGAAGACTGATTCCCGCTGCCGCCCTCGCGCTCGCGGCCGTCCTGGCCGGGAACGCGCTTGCGCAGCCGCTCGCGCGCTCACCGGCGTGGTCCGAGCTCCCGCCCCAGGAACAGCAGATCCTGGCGCCGATCGCTCCCCAGTGGGACAAGCTCGACGCGCAGCGCAAGCAGAAGTGGCGCAGCATCGCGCAGAACTATCCGAAGATGACGCCCGACGAACAGCAACGCCTCCACCAGCAGATGAGCACCTGGGCGCAGCTCACCCCCGAGCAGCGCGCCGTCGCGCGCGAGCAGTACAAGTCGATGAACAAGCTGCCGGCGGAGCAGAAACAGGACGCGCGGCAGAAGTGGGAGCAATACCAGACCCTGCCGCCGGAGACCCGGCGCGAGCTCGCATCGACACCACCGCCGCCTACGAAAGGGCCGCCGCAGGCGAATCGGGTGCGGCCCGCACCCACGCTCGCGCCCCCGCCGCAACTCGCGCCCGGTGGCCCCCAGCCGGGCCCGCCCAACCAGGTACCGGTAACCCGCTGACCGCGCGGGCGTGGACGACGTTTCGCCGCCCCGCCCGCCAGAGGTCGACGCTTCCCTTGTGCGGCGCGCTAGCCGCACTCGCGTACGAGCTGCTCCTCTACGCGGCGCTCGTCCTGGTCGTCGGTTTCCTGACGATTCCACTCCTCCCCTCGGCGCCGTCGGGGGCCCTTGGGCTCCGCGCCCTCGACCTTCCCGCCCGCGTACTGTCGTTCGCCCTCGTCTTCGCCGCCGGCGCGATCTACTACGTGATGAGCTGGACCGGCGGGCGGCGGACGCTGCCGATGAAGACCTGGCACCTGCACGTTGTCCGCGTGGACGGGCGAAACATCGACCGCCGCACCGCGCTCATCCGCTACCTCGCCGCCTGGATTGGGCCGGCACTCGCCCTAGGCTCTCTACGTCGCGCTGCGGCCCTTCGGCCTCGGCGCGCATGCGGTGTGGCTCGTCGCGCTCAACTTTCTCTGGGCACTCGTCGATCCCGCCCGGCGTTTCCTGCACGACCGCGTCGCCGGCACCCGCATCGTTCGCGACAGCGCGTAGCTGCCGTGCGCGAAGCACTTCGCGCTAGTGCGGCGAGGCGGCGTAGCGCGCGACGCTCTCCATGATCTCCTTCTTCGCCTCCTCCGCGCCGACCCAGGTCGACACCCGCACCCACTTGCCGGGCTCGAGGTCCTTGTAGTGCTCGAAGAAATGCGCGATCTGGCGCGTCGTGAGCTCGGGCAGGTCGCGCGGCGACTGCACATCGCGATATAGCGAAGACAGCTCGTCGACAGGCACTGCAAGGATCTTCGCATCGCCGCCGTGCTCGTCATCCATCTTCAACATGCCGATCGGCCGGCAGCGGACGACCACACCCGTGATCAGTGGCATGGGCGACAACACCAGCACGTCGCAAGGGTCACCGTCGTCCGACAGCGTGCGCGGGATGTAGCCGTAGTTGCACGGGTAGTGCATGGCCGTCGCCATGAACCGATCGACGAATACCGCTCCGGTCTCCTTGTCGACCTCGTACTTGATCGGGTCCGCGCGCATCGGGATCTCGATGATCACGTTGCAGTCGTTCGGGAGATCTTTGCCCGCAGGCACGCGGTCAAGGCTCATGGTTTTCGAGGTGGAAGAAGCAAGGGACGAGTATAACGGCTGCCCCAAACGCGTCGCCTCGCGGTATGCTGCCGGCCATGGCTCGCCGGCCGATTCTAAGCATTGCCTCCGTCGCGCTCCTGTGCGCGGTCGCGGGGACCGGGCAGGCCCAGAAACTGCCGGTCACGTCGTTCTCCGGCGCGGCGCCGGGCACCGCGCTTCCGTCCGGCTGGCAGCCGCTCAAGCTTTCCTCGCTCAAGCGCCAGACGGAATACAAGCTGGTCGAGGACCAGGGCGTCGTCGTACTGAACGCCAAGGCCGACGCCGCGGCGAGCGGCCTCCTCGCTGTCGTGGACTTCGACATCAAGCCGGCGCCGGTCATGCAGTGGCGATGGAAAATCCGCAACCTGATCGACGACCAGGACAACAGCAACGCCGCCAAGGAGGATTCGCCGGCGCGCATTTCGCTGGGCTTCGAGGGCGACAAGTCGAAGCTTGCCTTTCGTGACCGCACCGCCTCGTCGCTCGCCAAGGCCGGGTCGGGCCGCGAGCTCCCTTATGCGCAGCTCGTCTACATCTGGTCCAACGACAAGCCCGTAGGGACGATCATCGAGAATCCGCACACCAAGCGGGTCCAGATGGTCGTCGCGGCGAGCGGCGCCGCCAACGTCGGCAAGTGGGTCGCGCTCAAACGCAACGTGTACGAGGATTTCAAGCGCGCGTTCGGCGAGGAACCCGGCCGTCTGATGGAGGTCGGCATTCTCACCGACACCGACAACACCGGCGGTTCGGCCGAGGCCTGGTACGGCGACATCGAATTCCAGCCCGCGACCAACTGAGCCTCAGGCGTCGATTCGAAATGCTGCTGTCGCTCGGAGAGCGCCGGCCCGAGCTCCGCGGGGGGGGCCACTATATCGCCCCCACCGGCGTGGTCGTCGGCTCGGTCGTCCTCGACGCCGGGTCCTCGGTCTGGTTCGGCGCGGTCATCCGCGGCGATAACGAGCCCATCACAATCGGCGCGCGGTCGAACGTCCAGGATGGTGCCGTGCTGCACACCGATCCCGGCTTTCCGCTCGTCATCGGGACCGACGTCACCATCGGTCACCAGGCGATGCTGCCACGGCTGCACGATCGGCGACGGGTCGCTCATCGGGATCCAGGCCATCGTGATGAACGGTGCGGTCGTCGGTCGCGAATGCATCGTGGGCGCCGGCGCGCTCATTCCCGAGGGACGGGTCGTCCCCGATCGGTCGCTCGTCGTCGGCAGCCCGGGCAAGGTCGTACGGAGCCTGACCGACCACGAAGTCGCGCGACTGCGCCAGGCCGCCGACGTCTACGTGAGCAAGGCTCGCTGGTACGGCGCGGAGCTCCAGCGCGAGGACGGCGGCTGACCATCCCCGTCGAGCGGGCGGTCCGTCTTTGAATCCGGCGGGGCGACTGGCCGCATCCAAGGCTGTGGTCCCCCTTGCCCGAGATCCGCGATGAATCGGCTCGCCTTGCCGCTCCTGATCCTGCTCGCGATCGCGCTCGCCGTTGCCGCCGCGTGGTACGTGGTCGATCGGGGCTTCCGCGTCACCGGCGGCACGGGTGGCGAGATGACGATCGAGCAGCGCGCGCTGCCGCCGTTCACGCGCCTCGAGGTGGCCGGGATCGCCGACATCACGCTGGTGCAGGGCGACACCGAATCGGTGAACTCGAGGCGTCCGCGAAAGAGCTCGCGAGCGCGCACGGATCGAGGTGCGCGACGGTACGCTGCACATCGACAGCCCGTGACTCGCGCGGCTTCTGCGGCTACCTGTTCGGCGGCAGCTGGCGCACGTCCGCGCGACGATCACGTTCCGCGAGCTCGACGACGGTCACGGATCGGCGGCGCGGTCAAGCTGCGCGCCGACCGATGGAAGACCGGAAGCCTCGCGCTCGCCGTCGCCGGCGAGGCGTCGATCCGGATCGAGGACCTCGACGCCGACGGGCGCTTTCGCAGTACGGTCGGGCACGATGAAAGCCGAGATCGCCGGCCGCGCAACGGAGCAGCGGATCGCAATCTCCGGAGCGGGCAACTATCGCGCTCCCGAGCTCACGAGCGACAGCGCGAAGGTCGCAGTCAGCGGCGCGGGCAAGGTGCTCGTCAACGTCGCGAAGACGCTCAAGATCGCGATCGCCGGCGCCGGCACGGTCGAATACATCGGCGACCCGAAAGTGACGCAGGACATCAGCGGCGTGGGCCGCGTCCGCCGCCGCGAGGCGGCACGCGAAGCGTTTCCCGCGCACGCGATCGCCTAGCGGGACGCTCTGATATTCTGGCGGCGCGATGCCGCCCCTCTCCTATCCCGCGTTCATCGAGCGCCTGAAGCGCGAGCAGGGCTCCGACCGCGCGATGGAAGCGGCGATCGGGCGACACTTCGATCCGGTCGGCGAAATCCTGCGCGCGTTCCTCGTGCAGAACGGCCTCTTGCCGACGCATGACGTCGTCGATGTCGGCTGCGGCGCGGGGCGACTCGCCAAGCATCTCGCTCCCTATTTGACCGGCCGCTATCTCGGCACCGACGTCGTGCCTGACCTCGTGGATCATGCGCGGCGCCTCGCGGGACGCGCGGACTGGCGCTTCGAGACGGTGCGCGACCTCGTCATTCCCGAGCGCGACCGGGCCGCCGATTTCGTCTGCTTCTTCTCGGTGTTCACGCACCTCCCGCCCACGGATTCGTATCGCTACCTGGTCGAGGCGGCGCGCGTCGCGAGGCCGGGCGGCCGGATCGTCTTCAGCTTCCTCGAGTTTGCGGTGGCCCGGCACTGGGTGTTTTTCGAGACGGCGCTCGATCCGGTGCGGGCGGAGGCCCAGCCTGCGACGACGTTTCTCTCGCGCGATGCGATTGAAGCGTGGGCCGCGCACCTGCCGGTGACGATCGAGAAGATCCACGCCGGCGACGAGGCGCATGTGGAGCTGCCGCAGCCCGTTGCGTTTCCCGGCGGGCTCACTTTCGAGCGCCACGCAACGCTCGGACCTATAGGGCAGTCGGTCTGCATCCTGCGGCGCTCGTAGCGCGCGCGGTGCGGCGCCAATCGCACCAACATCAGTGCACTGCCGCCGCGCCGGGCAGCGTATCCGGCCTGAACAGCAGCATCCGCCCGGTCGCCGGGTCGCGGTCGGGATGAACGCCCGCCGCGAAGCGTATGTCGGTCACGCGGCAGTCGGACAGCAGCTCGACCAGCATCGTCGCGACATCAGTAACGCGATCAAGAGGGTAGAGCGGACAGCGGAAACCTTCGGCGTCGCGCGGCGCGAACGGCGACGATAGCGACAGGCGAAGCTCGCCTCCTCCGGGCGCGTCTGGAGCGCGATGCGCGCTGATCACGCCCGTGGGCTCGCCCGCCGCGGCGCGGAGCCTGCGGAGCGCATTGCCTGCGAAGAGCTGCGCGCCGACCTCGCGCTGGGCGGCACGGCCGGCGGCGACCGCGGGCAACGGGCGCTGCGGCGCCCGGGGAAGCGCGAGCATCGTCGCCTCCGGGAGCGCAAGCTCGTCCGACAGCGCTTTCGCCAATGGCAAGCCCCAGGATCCGACCTCGTTGCCTGCGAGGAGCTCGACGCCGTGGCGCGCCAGCATCGAGCCGACGATGAAACGCAGATGCACGTTCTCACCCGCCTCGCGCATGTCAATGGGCGAAGGTCGCAATTCGTGCGGTGCGACGGCCGCTCCGGCTTCCGTCGCCTTGGGCAGTCGCTGCCACGCGTAGAGCTCGGGCAGCCGCGGAGCGTCGAACGCGTCCGCGCCGACCAGAGACGACGCAAGTGCAAACGATTCGCTGCCCCCAAGTGCTTGATGCTGGCGCAGAATCGCCGCGAGTCGCGACGGATCAGCGAGGATGGCCGGATGCGATAGCGCTTCGACAGCGTCGTGTCCCGTCACGATGACGACGGGCAACGCGAAGAGCGCGAGGGCGAGTCCGCCGTTTCCGCCGGGCGCACCGTCGCGCCACACGGCATCGAGAATCCGCCACAGATGCCGCGTCACCGGCACCGACGGCGATGTCGCGAAGACCATTGCCAGCGCATCGCCGTCGGCCTCGAGCATCGGCGCGAGCGCGTCGCGGATCGCGTGGTCTGCGGCGTCCGCCGAGAGGCGGGTCGGGGCCGCCAGCGCAACGGTGGCGAGGGCGTGCAGGCGCGCCTGCGCGGGCGGAGCCGCGGCCGCGTCGGGCGGCATGCGCGGATCCCCGAGCGCCGTGAGGTCACTCATGGATCGCAACGCGATTTGGCATTAGACTGCCTACCGCCGGCGCATTGGCGGACGGTTCCAGGATTGGATGATGTTGCACACGAAGCCCCTGTCCGCTAACAGCGCGGCCCCCACTTCCCTGCCGTCCCGACGCACCGGGCCGGCACCGGTGATCTCGCTTGGGGATCTCAAGGCCCACTGCTCCACGTGCAGCATGCGCGAGTTGTGCCTTCCCATGGGGATCGCGACGGAGGATCTCCGCAGGATCGACGCGCTCCTGGAACGACGGATCCGGCTGCGCAAGGGCGACACGCTCTATCGTGCGGGCGACGCTTTCAACGCGCTCTATGCGATCCGTATCGGCTCCCTCAAGACCACGGTACGGATCGAAGACGGGCGCGAGCAAGTATCCGGCTATCACATGCTGGGCGATATCATCGGCCTCGACGGTGTCGGCACCGACCGCCACGGCTGCCAGGCGATCGCGCTCGAGGACAGCGACGTCTGCGTGCTGCCGTTCGAGCGCATCGAGGAACTCGCCCGCGCGGTGCCCCCGCTTCAGCATAACCTGCATCGCCTGCTCGCGAAGGAGATTGCGCGCGATCAGGGCATGATGCTCCTGCTCGGCACGATGCGCGCAGGCGAGCGCCTCGCGGCCTTCCTGATCTCGCTCGCCGAGCGCTACGGACGGCGCGGCTACTCGACGACCGAATATGTGTTGCGGATGACGCGCGAGGAAATCGGCAGCTACCTGGGCATCAAGCTCGAGACGGTGAGCCGCATGTTCTCGCGGTTCCAGGACGAAGGGCTGATCCGGGTCCAGGGCCGCGAGGTGAAGCTGCTCGATCCGGCGGCACTCCGCCAGTGGGGCAGGCAGCGCACCTGACGAGTGCCCCACGGACGACAGTGATGCCGGCATTGCCATCGGGCGGAATCTACGGAGCGCAAGGATGTGGGTCAATCGATACGGGATGACGGGCCGGCCCCCGAGCCCGGTTGATCCCGGTCCATGCGCACGCGGGCATGCGGGTGGATAATCGCAGCCCCACGAACTTTCCTGGACCCGCCATGTACAAGAACCTGCTGGTAGCCACCGACGGATCGAAGCTGTCGGACAAGGCGCTCGCGCACGCGATTTCGCTCGCGCAGGCGGTAGGCGCGACGCTGACCGCGTTCTACGCGGCGCCGGACTACCCGATGCCGGCCTACGCCGATGGCGTGGTCTACGAGCCGGTGTCGCGCAAGGAATACGCCAAGCTCGCGGCCGAGGATGCCGAGAAAATCCTCGACGCTGCCGCGGCGAAGGCGGCGGCCGCCGGCGTCGACTGCAAGACGGCCTTCGCCATCGCCTCTGCGCCGTGGGAGGCGATCCTCGCCGCGGCGAAAAAGCACAAGAGCGACGCGATCGTGATGGCGTCGCACGGCAGGCGCGGTCTTTCGGCGGTGCTCTTGGGCAGCGAGACACAGAAGGTCCTGACGCACTCGAAGCTGCCGGTCATCGTCGTCCGCTGACGCGGCCAGCGACCTCGGACACGCCGCTTCCCGTCGCTCTCCGCGGCGAGCGGTGCCGCCCGTTCCGCCATTCGTCCTTCGCGCCGCATGCGGTGGCGCGGCCTTTGCTATCCTTCGCGCCTCCTGGGCCGGGACCGCGTCGGCATGAGACCTCATGTGACACGAATGACGCTGCGCGTTTCGAAGCAGGGCGCAACCGCCCCCCTGCTCTTCGGCTTCGGCACGGAGGGCGCCGGCTCCCAGGTCCTGCCATGGCTCGCGCAGAACGTCGCCGCGATCTTCACGATCCTGTTCTCGCTTGCGCTGATCGCGTTGCTCGTCGCGCTCGCTTACGCCCTGTGGCGCGAGCTCCGGCGCAACACGATCGTGCTCGATCCGCTCGAAGTCCCGCGCGAGCTCGCCGAGCGCGGCTACACGCCTGCCGTCGTCACCGAGCGTCTGCTCGACGCGATTCACACGATCCAGAGCGTGGCGAGCACGCAGAAGCCGCGCCGCGGCCACGTCGCGTCGGCGCTGCAAGCCGATATCCAGATTCCGGTCGGCCAGCTATCGATCAAGTCGTTCGCCCGCTACTTCCGGCAGCTCTTCGACCGCCCGGAGCTGCGCCTCGCCGGTGAAATTACGCGCGACGGCGACGCGTTCACCCTGCAATTGCGGCGTCGCGACGGCGCACGGATCACGCAGGGGCGTTCGCGCACCGCGGCCGATGTCGCCCCCCTCGTCACAGCCGGCGCGGAAGAAGCGGTGCGCCTCACCGACCCTTACGTGCTCGCGTCGTACTACATCGAACAGGAGCTGCCCGGCCCTCAGTTCCCGCGCACGGAGGACGAGCTCCGGCACGTCATGGAGACACGTCCGGACGAACTGCCGTGGGCGTGCAATCTGCAGGGTCTGCTGCTGCTCAATCGCGGCGAGGACGATGCCGCCCTCGCGGTGCTGCGGCGCGGCTTCGAGGCGGACCCCGGGCTGCAGAGCCCGGTGACCGAAGAGTTCATGACGGCGTTGGTGCGCACCGGCCGCACCGACGAAGCCGTGCGTATCGTCGATGCGTTGAGCTCGCGGCCGCTCTCCGCCGCGCAGCGAACGCGCGTTGCGTGGTGCAACGTCATGCTGGGCCGCTATCGCATCGCGCTCCGCCAGTTCCGGCGTGTGCTCGCGCTCCACCGCCGGCACGTCTACGCGACCTACGGACTCGCGTTCTGCCTGTGGCGCCTCCATCGAGTGCGCGAGGCCAGGGTGGCCCTCGAGGAGTTCTTCCGCGTGCGCGGGCCTGGCTGGACCGGAACGAACATCTATGCCTGCATGCTCATGGATGAAGGCCGCCTCGGCGACGCGGCGCGCTTTGCCGAGGAGGCGTTTGCACGCTATCCGCTCGAATCGGCTGCGATGGCGGGGCTCGCCGGCGTACGCCTCCGTCAGGGTCGCTACGCGGAGGCAGCGGAACTCGCCGAAGCCGGCACGAAGCGATGGGCGCTGCGCTCGCTCAATTGGCAGTGGTGGGGCGAGGCGCTGCTCGCGCTGGGCGACGCCGAGGGCGCGCTCGCCAAGTTCCGCCGGATCGCCGCGATGGAAACGCCCAGTGCCGAGTACCTGACAGGCTGGGCCCGCGCACTCGCGATGCAGGGTCGTACCGACGAAGCACTCGCGAAGTTCGCCGACGCGGAGAAGGTCGATAGGGCGAATGCACGCAACTATCTTCACTGGGGCAAAGCGCTCAAAGACGCCGGACGCGCGGCCGAGGGCGACGCGCTGATCGCTAAGGCGACCGCACTGGCAGCGAAGCAGGGGCTCATGCTGTAAGCCGCCGTCGCGCGGCCCTTCGACGCGGGCGCGGTGTTCCGGTACAATCTTGGTTTTTTCAACAAAAACAGCGTCGTGCGCGTCAGCCGCTATTTCATATCCACGCTCAAGGAAGCGCCGGCCGAGGCCGAGCTCGCGAGCCACAAGCTGATGCTCCGGTCGGGGCTGATCAAGCGGCTTGCCGCCGGCATTTACACCTGGCTGCCTCTGGGCTTGCGCGTGATGCGCAAGGTCGAGGCCATCGTGCGCGAGGAAATGAATCGTGCCGGCGCGATCGAGCTGCTGATGCCCGTCGTGCAGCCGGCGGAGCTCTGGCAGGAGACGGGCCGCTGGGGCAAGTATGGTCCTGAGCTCTTGCGTTTGAAGGACCGTCATGAGCGCGACTTCATCGTGCAGCCGACGTCCGAAGAGGTGATCACCGACATCGCGCGCAAGGATCTGCGGAGCTACAAGCAGCTGCCGATCAACTTCTATCACATCCAGACCAAATTCCGCGATGAGGTGCGGCCGCGTTTTGGCGTGATGCGCTCGCGCGAGTTCGTGATGAAGGATGCCTACTCGTTCGACGTCGACCGCGACGCGATGCTCAAGTCGTATCAGGCGATGTACGACGCGTACGCGCGGATCTTCACGCGAATGGGCCTCACGTTCCGCGCGGTGGCCGCCGACACGGGCCAGATCGGCGGCAGCGCGTCGCACGAGTTCCAGGTGCTCGCCGATTCCGGCGAGGATGCGATCGCGTGGTGCCGCGCGTCGGACTATGCGGCGAACGTCGAGCTCGCCGAGGCGGTGGCGCCGACCGCGCCGCGTCCTGCCGCCGCAGAGCCCATGCAGAAGGTGCCCACGCCCGGGCGCGAGACATGCGAGGACGTGGCGGCCCTGCTCGGCCTGCCACTCGCGCGGACAGTCAAGTGCATCATGCTCGCGACCGATACCGAGGGCGAGCCGCCGCGCATCAACATGCTCCTGATCCGCGGCGATCATTCGCTCAATGAGATCAAGGTCGCCAAGATCCCGGGGCTGGAGAAGTTCCGCTGGGCGACCGAAGCGGAGATCGTCGCCGCCACCGGCTGCAAACCGGGCTATCTCGGACCGGTGGGCATCTCAAAGGCGCTCCCGCTGATCGTCGATCGCACGGTTGCCGCGATGGGTGACTTCGTCTGCGGCGCGAACGAGGAAGGATTCCACCTTCGCGGCGTCAACTTCGGCCGCGACTGTCGCGAGGCCGACATCGTCGCCGACATCCGCAACGTCGTCGCGGGCGACCCCTCGCCCGACGGCAAGGGAACGCTCGAGATCCTCCGCGGCATCGAGGTCGGCCACGTGTTCGCGCTCGGCACCCGCTACTCAAAGGACATGGACGCAACTTATCTCGACGCCCAGGGTCAGAGCCGGCTGATCGAGATGGGCTGCTACGGCATCGGCATTACCCGGGTCGTCGCCGCCGCGATCGAGCAGAATCACGACGCGAGGGGGATCATCTGGCCGCTCCCGCTGGCCCCGTTCGCCGTGGCAATCGCCCCGGTGGGCTACGACCGGAGCGAGCCGGTTCGGACGCTCGCCGACCGCCTCCACGACGCGCTCGAAGCCGCGGGCGTCGACGTGCTGCTCGACGACCGGGGTGAGCGCCCTGGCGTGATGTTTGCAGACCTCGAGTTGATTGGTATTCCGCACCGCATTACGATCGGCGAGCGCGGCCTGAAGGACGGCAACGTCGAATACCAGCCGCGCAGAGGGACAACCGAGGGTCCGGGACCCACCGCGGTGCCGGTCGCCGAGATCGACGCCTTCATCCGGGGAAAGCTTTCGGCATGACGTTTTTGGGCACTTGGGTACGCCTCGCGGCCATCCTGGCTCTGGTGGCGATTGCGCTGTCGCCCCTTGCGGCGCGCGCGGGCGCGCAGGTCGAGGAGCGGCTCGCACCCTCGGTCGTGACCGTGCTCTCGGGTGCGATCTCCGACCGGCCCGTCCCTTACGACTACGCCTGGCGGCCGGACCTGAGGCCGTGGATGGACGAGATGTCGCGCCGCCTCGCGGCCAAGGTCACCGACGGCCGCACGCGCGAGGAGTTCCTGGCGACCGTCCACTACGAGTCGGCGCGGGCCGGCCTGGATCCGCAGCTCGTGCTCGGTGTGATCCAGTACGAAAGCGCGTTCCACAAGTACGCGATCTCGACGGCCGGCGCACGCGGTTACATGCAGGTGATGCCGTTCTGGACGGCGTTGATCGGCGGCGGCGAAGCCAACAACCTCTTCCACCTGCGCACGAACCTGCGCTACGGGTGCGTGATCCTGCGCCATTATCTCGACGTCGAGAACGGCGACGTCTACCGCGCGCTCGGCCGCTACAACGGCAGCCTTGGGCGGCCGGAATATCCGACCGGCGTGATGTCGACCGTCAACCGCTACTGGCAATATCCGGCGACGGCCGCGATCGAGCCGCACGGCATTCCCGTCTCGCTCACCGGCGCGCGGTGACCCGCGGGTGTCCGTCCCGCGGCGCGGCCGTTTCGCGCCCTCTCCCACCGGCCCGCTCCACTTTGGTTCGCTGATTGCGGCTGTCGCGAGCTATTGCGACGCGCGCGTGGCGAACGGCGCGTGGCTCGTGCGCATCGAGGACGTCGACCTGCCGCGGGCGCGGCCCGGCGCGGAGCGCGCGATCCTGAGCACGCTGGAGCACTACGGCTTCGAGTGGAACGGGTCGATCGTCCGCCAGTCGGAGCGCAGCGAACTCTACGCCGCCGCGCTTGTTCGGCTGCGCGAACAGGGCGATGTCTACGAGTGCGCATGCGCGCGTCGCGATCTCGCGAGTGCGCCACTGGGCGCGGGCGGCGAGCACGTCTACCCGGGCACCTGCCGCGCCGGCATTCCCGGCGACCGCGCGCGGCGCAGTGCACGCGCGTGGCGGTTCAAGGTCGACGCCGCGCAGATCGACTGGCGTGACCGGCTCCAGGGAGCGCAGACGCAGGATCTGGCGCACGAGGTCGGCGACTTTGTCGTCAAGCGCGCCGACGGGCTCTTCGCCTATCAGCTCGCGGTTGTTGTTGACGATGCCGAACAGGGCATCACCGACGTCGTGCGCGGCTCGGACCTGATGGCGTCCACGGCGCGCCAGATCCTGCTGCAGCGTCATCTCGGCTTCGCGACGCCGTCCTATCTGCATGTGCCGATCGCGATCGACGCGGCGGGACTCAAGCTTTCGAAGCAGACCCTCGCCGCGCCACTGCCGGAGGCCCCGCTGCCGGCACTCGTCGCGGCGTGGCGCTTCCTCGATCAACCGCTGCCCTCAGGCTCGGCAACGCCGGCGACGATCGCCGAGTTCTGGCGCGCCGCGGTGGGCGCGTGGAATCCGGCACGCCTTCCCCCGCTGCCGATGTTGCCCGCGCCGCCCGCATTCCGGCCGCGCGCACCGGCCAGCGTATAATCAGCGCTTTCGCTGAACCGGACCCGCCGGGACGCAGCATTCCGGTTGGGCAAGTCCGCGGCGGCGGGCCGGTTAGCTCAGCCGTCGCGGCCGCCCCGGATTCCTACGCCATGACTACGCTCGTTGTCGTTCGCAAGGACGACGGAATCGCCATCGCCGCCGACTCGCTCACGACCTTCGGTGACACACGCCTCTCAGCCGACTACGACAAGACGCCCGAGAAGATCGTGCGCTACCGCGGCACGTACATCGGTCTGTGCGGCAGCGCCGCTCACCAGCTCGTCTTCGAAAGCCTCCTCGCCAAGCACAACGACCTCGATTTCTCGAACAAGGCCGCGATCTTCGAGACTTTCCGGAAGCTGCATCCGATCCTCAAGGAACAGCACTTCCTGAATCCGAAAGAGGAAGAGGACGACCCGTACGAATCGACGCAGGTGACCGCGCTCATCGCCAATGCGAGCGGGATCTTCGGCGTCTTCTCGATGCGCGAGGTGTTCGAATACACGCGGTTCTGGGCCGCGGGCACCGGCCGCGAGTTCGCGATGGGCGCGATGCTCGCGATGTACGACCGGCTGCGCTCGGCGGAGGAGATCGCGCGGGTCGGCGTCGACGCGGGGACGACGTTCGACAAGAACTCCGGCCTGCCGCTCACGCTCTACACGGTCGCCGCGGGCGGCTGACGGAGCGGCTCCGCTTGGCGCCGAACCCGCCGTTCGCCGACGCGCTCGCGCGCTTCGTGCTCGAGCACGCGGCCGTCCGCGGCGCGCTGGTGAGCCTGGACGGCGCCTGTCGCGAGATCCTCGACTGCCATCCGTACCCGCCGGCGCTGCGCCAGGTGATGGCGGAGCTGCTCGCCGCCACCACGCTGCTCGCCTCGACGCTCAAGTTCAAGGGCGTGCTCGTCGTCCAGCTGCAAAGCGACGGCCCGGTGCGGCTGCTCGTGGTCGAATGCGACGCGTCGCTCGCGCTGCGCGCGACTGCGCAATGGAAGGACGCGGCGGCAGCGCTCCCCGCGTCGGCTTCGCTCGCGGAGCTTGCCGGCGGCCCGGAACATGGCCGACTCGCGATCACGCTCGATCCGCGCGACGGCGGCCCCCTCTACCAGGGCATCGTCGCCCTCGAGGCGGCGTCCGTCTCGACGCTGATCGAGCACTACCTCCGGACGTCCGAGCAGATCGACAGCCGGATGGCCATCGCCGCCGTCGGGCCGCGCGCGCGCGGCATGCTGGTCCAGCGGCTGCCCGCCGCGACCGCCGCCGACGACGCGGCATGGACGCGCACCGCCGCGCACGTCGAAGCGCTCTCGCCCGCAGCGCTCTTCATGTCGGGCACGGCAGCGGAAATCCTTCAGGACCACCTGCCGGACGACGACGTTCGCCTGTTCAAGGCGCATCCCGTGCGCTTCCAGTGCAGCTGCTCGGAGGAACGCGTCGCGAACGCGCTGCGGATGATTGGCAAGGCCGAAGTCGAGAGCATCCTCGCCGAGCAGGGACTCGTCGGCGTCACCTGCGAGTTCTGCAACCGCCACTACACGTTCGTCGCCGAGGACGCGCGTGCGCTCTTCGCAAGTGGCCGCGGGGCGGTCCGGCACTGAGGACGGCGCAATGAGCCTCTACGTTCCGACGCACTTCGACGCGCGCGACCGCGCCGCTGTCGCGCGGCTCCTGCACGATCACCCGTTCGCGACGCTCGTGACGCCCGCCAACGACGAGCCGTTCGTCTCGCACGTGCCGCTCCTGCACGTCGCCGACCGCGAGCCGCACGGCACGCTGCTTGGCCATTTCGCACGAGCCAATCCGCATGCCTCCACGGCGACGGGCGTCGAATCGATCGCGATCTTCCACGGACCGCACGCGTACGTTTCCCCGTCGTGGTACGCGGAGCCCGCAGCCGCCGTGCCCACGTGGAACTACGCGGTGGTTCACGCCCATGGCACGCTCGAGCTTGCGGATGAACCTGCCGAGACGCGGGCGATCCTCGACGCCCTGATCCAGCGCTTCGAGTCGCATCGTGCCGCGCCGTGGCAGCCGGGACTCGACCGCGACCGGATGGCGGCGATGGTCAAAGCGATCGTCGGCTTCCGCATCCGGGTCCGCCGGCTCGATGCCAAGTTCAAGCTGTCGCAGAACCGCTCGCCCGACGACCGCGCGCGCGTCGCCTCGGCGCTCATGGCCGAAGGCTATGTTGAAGCGAAGGCCACCGCCGAGTGGATGCGCGCATACGTCGCGGGAGCCGATGGCAAGCGCTGAAGCCCCGCGTGCCCGGATCCGCTTCGACAAGTGGCTGTGGGCGGCCCGGTTCTACAAGACGCGGAGCCTCGCGGCGCACGCAATCGCCGCCGGCCAGGCGCGGCTCGACGGCGAGCGCGTCAAGCCCGCTCACATCGTGCGCGAGGATGCCGTGGTCACGATTCGTCGCGGTGGAATTGCCGTCGAAGTCGTGATTGCCGCATGCTCCGATCGCCGCGGCTCGGCGCCGGATGCGGCGTTGCTCTACCGCGAGACCGAGGCGAGCATTGCGGCGCGCGAGCGCGAGGCGCAAGCCCGGCGTGGAGCCGATGCGATAAGCACGCGCTTTCCGGGCCGTCCGACCAAGCGCGATCGCAGGAAGCTCGAGGATTTCCTGAACGAGCCCTGACGCGGCGCGCGACGGGCGGCTAACAGAGTCGGAACGCCGAGAGATCGAGCAGGAAGTCGGGGTTCTGGTAGCCGCGCCAGACGAGCCAGGCGAGCAGCGCGGCAAGCACGAGCCCGATCGTATGCCAGACGAAACGCGGCAGGCGTTGCCCGCCCGCGGAGAAGACATTCACGCCGCCACCTTAGCAGGCGGCGACGTGCGATGCCATTGGGGTCTTTGCGGCGCTAGGCGCGGGCCCCGCCGTCGGCCAGCGGGCTCAACACCGCCACCGGCGTCTGCGGCATGACGCCGAGCTCGCGCATCGTCGCCATGATGGAGCTGAAGTCGGCGGCCGTGCGCACGTTGACGATCGGCTTCGCGAGCAGGTTGACCGCGCGCCCGCTGACGATAAGCGGCAGCGTGTCCGGCAAAGAGTTGCGCAGCGAGCGGATTTCCTGCCCCGCAATCTTGCCGGAAATGCCCCGGTCGAAGAGCAGCACGACGAGCGCGACCTTGTACGCCTCGGCAGCGCCTGCGATCTCCTGGGCCGGCACGCCCGCGCCGAGCGTCAGGCAGTTGATGCCGTCGGTGAAGAGCAGGAGCTCGAGGATAGCGAGGCCGAGCTGATTGGGATCGTTCGGCGGCGTCGCGAGGAGGATCTGCCGCGCATCGCGCGTGGGTCGGACGAGCCGCGTCACGTCGCGCAGGAGCCGCTGTGCCAGGTCGGCGAAGCGGAGCTCCTGGAAGTTCTGCATTTCGCCACGGACGACACGCTCGTGAACCGCTTCATTCAACGGAATCAGCGTCGTCTCGAGGAACTTGCGCAGCCCCTGCCCCACGAGGAGCTTGGAAAGATGGTTCTGCAGCTCGCCGACGCGATGGGAGCCCAGCAGCTTGACGGCCGTCTCGATCTCCGCGGGCAGCGGCGCTGGAGCCTCGACGGCGAGCCCCATCATCGACTGCAGGGCGGACTCCGCGAGCGGCACGACGGCGCCCGCGCGCCAGCCCTCCGACAGGAGCTGCTTGATCAGCTTGAGCCGGGCCACCTGATCGGCCGGGTACACGCGATCGCCGAATGCATCGCGCAGCGGCGCCGGAAAGCCGTAACGGCGCTGCCACATATAGAGTTGCTCGCGGCGCAGGCCCGTGATGCGAACCACTTCGCGGATGTGCGCATTGCCTCGCCCTTCGGAGGACACGTCGCGCGATTCCGCAATGGCCACGGCGGGCTCGTTCCGCCGCGTCGGTGCTTTGATCAGGATGCCCATCGCTGTCGTTTCCTTACGCTAATTGTCAGTATTCGCGGTCACTCTGTGCTGCACAAGTATAGCCGAGGGTCCACGGCCGGGGCTGCACCTTCCGGCCCTTCCGTCGTGCCATGCTGCACGCACTACCGACGACCGGTGTTCTGTGCAGCACGGTCCGTACCATGCACGATACGTGCCAGACGGCGTTTGCCCCTATTGCCCGCTCTCCGTGATTGGGCGATGATCGGGCAGGCTGAATCGGTGTCGCAAGCGCTGGAATTCCCAACGGTTTTTCATTCGAGGCCGCGCCGCGAGTTGCGGGCTTTCGCACCGGGCGCGAGTGGCCCCGATGCGATGTGGCCTGGCTCGATTCATGCGAAGTGCCGCGATAGGCGCATTGAAGGGACTCGGACCGGATGTTCGGAATCGGCAAGGACAAGCAGGATCCGCTGGCAGACGCCCGGACGGCGGAGCGCTGGTACGCGTTGCTGCCAGGGAGCGATCCCGTCGCGGTCCAGCACGAGGTACAAAGCGAGTTCGCCCGGCTCGCCGAGGGTCACGCACGCCGCTCGCCGCAGGCGCTCGAAGCGGTCTTTCGCATCGATCTGGAATCGCGGGAGCTTCGTAAAACGTTGACCACCCAATACCTCGAGCACGCGTCCCGGTCGTCGCGGATCGAGAGCCAGCTGTGGCAGGCGCTGTTCGATCTGACGCAGGGGTTCCTTGCGTGCTACGCCGGATTCGAGCGCGAGGTCTCCGCGCATGCGCAGAGCAACAAATGGCAGGCCCTCCTGCCCGAGCTGCTGACGCGGCAGATCCAGCACCTCGGACTCGATGCGCGGGTCCGCCTCTATCGCTATGAACAATGGATCCCCGCGAAGTGGGCGGAGCTCCACGCGCTGTTCACGCTCGCGTGCTCGCGCCAGATCGAGCGCAGGCAAGTCGTCATCGATGCCGAAGGTCACACCACGACGATCGAGCACGAGTACCTGATGGCGCTGATTCTGCAGCTCGTCAACTCGGGCAACATGACGCCGAAGCACGTCGATTGGGTCGGGAGCCATCTCGAGGAATGGAGCCAGCCCCTGCGGCTGACGCTCGAGCCGTCGTCCATCACGTCGTTCTATGTGGACCTCGGGAGCCGCACCGGGCTGCGGCGCCGCACGCCGGCGCCGCTCGAGGGCCGCGTGCTGTTCCTCGATACGCGGCCGCTGCACGCCGTCTTGCAGCAGAACGTCGCCGTGCTCGAGCAGAAGATCAGGAGCCAGCCGCTGTCCGACCGCAACGCGCGCCGCAATGAGCAACTTGCGCTTGTGACGAAGCTTGCCTCCCAGGTCGATCCCGAGTTCAAGCCCTTTGCGCGTCGGGGTGAGCGGACTTCGGCCGCCGGTGCGGTCGATGCAATCGTCGGATTCGCCAAGATCTCCGGCTTTCTGCGGGAGGAGGAACGCGTTCCCACGCCGGCGCTCGAGTCTGGCCACAGCTTCGGCGGCACTATGGAGCTCGCGGTGTTCGGGCGCGCCCGCAACGAGATCCACCGGCGCCAGGCGCTCGCGCAGCGGCGCCTCGCGAGCTATGCCGCGCCGGGCGGCCCGTGGGAAGTGAAGGACGTGAGCCAGACCGGATTCCGGCTGCTGGCGCCGATGAGCGTCGCGAATGCGGTCACGCTGGGCACACTTGCGGCGATGCGACCGCAGGGACAGCATGCATGGGCGCTCGGCATCGTGCGCCGGATGCGACGGCTCACCTCCGATCGCGCCGAGATCGGTCTGCAGATCATTGCCAACGCGCTGTCGAGCGTCGACCTCGTCGAGCAGCGCAAACCGCAGGAGTCCGACTACGCGGTCGACGGCGAGGCGACGACCGTCAATGGCCGCATCTTCCAGGGACTCTACCTGACGCTCAAGAAGCGCGAGTCCGACCCCATCGTGCAATCGCTGATCATGCCCGCCGTCGAGTACCAGCCCGCAAAGCGCTTCAATGTGCAGACGCCGCAGTCGACGCAGGCGGTGCGCCTCGGTCGCCTGCTCGAGCAGCAGCCGGAATGGGTCTGGACGGCCGTCGAGCCGTTCGAGCGGGCCGGCGCCCCTCGTCGTTGACGGGGCCGTTGCCGATGGCCACCGACCGCTACGCAGAGATCCATCGCGCGTACCGGTGGGATGTGCCCGCGCAATTTTCGATCGCGCACGCCTGCTGCGGCCGGTGGGCGGAGGATCGCGCGCGCTTCGCGCTCTACTGGGAAGACGAGACCGGCGCGCGCGGGGCGTTCACGTTCTGGGACCTCCGCCAGCAGGCGAACCGCCTGTCGAATGCGCTGGCGGCGCTCGGCGTCGCGCGTGGCGACAAGGTTGCCCTGATCCTGCCGCAGCGCCCCGAAACGGTCGTCGCGCACGTGGCGATCAACCAATTGGGCGCGGTCGCCGTGCCGCTGTCGTTCCTGTTCGGGCCCGAGGCGCTCGAATATCGTCTGCACCACTCAGAGACCAAGGTGGTGTTCGTCGATCCGCAGTCGATCGCCGGCGTCATCGCGATCCGCGAGCGGTGTCCGAGTCTCACGCACGTCGTCGGCGTCGCCGGGGCACGCGAGAGTCGCGTCATGGCCTGGGAGGCGTTGGTCGCCGGGGGGTCGCCGCACTTCGCGGGCCCCGCGCTCGCTCCTACCGACCCCGCCTATCTCGTCTACACCAGCGGTACGACCGGTCCGCCCAAGGGCGCGCTCATGCCGCAGCAGTGCCTGATCGGCAATCTTCCAGGCTTCGTTCATTCGCACGATGGCTACCCACGACCGCAGGATCTGTTCTGGTCGCCGGCGGACTGGGCGTGGACGGGCGGCCTCATGGACGCGCTCTTGCCGACGCTCTACTTCGGCCAGCCGATCGTCGGCTATCGCGGCCGCTTCGATCCCGAGCGCGCGTTCGCGCTGATCGAGAGATACGGGATCCGCAACACGTTCCTGTTCCCGACCGCGCTCAAGATGATGATGAAAGCGTTCCCCCGCCCGAAGGAGCGCTTCGACGTGAGCCTGCGCACGATCATGAGTGCAGGCGAGGCGGTCGGCACGGCTGTGTTCGAGTGGGCGCACGACGCGCTCGGCGTTACGATCAACGAGATGTTCGGGCAGACCGAGATGAACTACATCGTCGGCAATTCGCACGAGCTTTGGCCGGCCCGTCCGGGATCGATGGGGCGCCCGTACCCGGGGCACCGGATCGAGGTCATCGACGACGACGGCCGCGCCGTGGCGGACGGCGAGATCGGCGAGGTCGCCGTCAACCGCATCGCTCCCGATGGGACGCGCGATCCCGTGTTCTTCCTCGAGTATTTCGGCAATCCGGAAGGCACCGCGGCGAAGTTCATCGGCGACTGGTGTCGGACGGGCGATCTGGCCAAGCGCGACGCCGACGGCTATCTCTGGTACCAGGGACGCGCCGACGACATGTTCAAGGCCGCGGGCTACAGGATCGGGCCTTCGGAGATCGAGAACTGTCTCGTCCGGCACAAGGCCGTCGCCAACGCGGCCGTGGTCCCCTCTCCCGACGAAACGCGAGGCAACGTCGTCAAAGCGTTCATCGTGCTCGCGCCGGGCGAAGTAGCGAGCCCGGCCCTCGAGGATGACATCCGGCAGCACGTGCGCAAGTTCCTCGCTCCCTATGAATACCCGAAGGAGATCGAGTTCATCGACGCCCTGCCGATGACGACGACGGGCAAGGTGCAGCGGCGCGTGCTGCGCGAGCGCGAACGGCAGCGCAAGGAGGGGGGCATGCGATGATGGGAGGTGCGCATCCGCGTCGGCTCAAGCTCGTGCTCACCGACGAGCCGATGGCGATCTGCCGACTCGGTCCGGGCGAGGTCCCGCCGGCGTGGGCGACCGGTGGCCGCTGGTGGTCGATGACGCGCACGGGCGACGAGCTATCGATCGTCTGCAACGAAGCGACGGTGCCGAATGACGTGGCGGCGAGTCGCGGTTGGCGCCTCCTGCGCTTCGAGGGTCCGCTACCGCTCGACCAGACGGGGATCCTCGCGAGCGTGACAAGCCCGCTCGCGGCGGCGCGCGTGTCGCTCTTCGCCGTCGCGACCTACGACACCGACTACCTGCTGGTGCCCGGCGCGCAGCGGCATGCCGCGATCGCCGCGCTCGAAGCGGCGGGACACTCGGTCAGCGCCGGAGTGTAGTCGCGGCAGCGGGCCCGGGCGGCTCGCGGAGCCGCTCGAGAAACGCGCGGTGGGTGAGCACCCAGGTGACCGCGGGGACGACGGTCGGCAGGATCAGCGAGCCGAACTGGAACGCGAACGCGATCGTCTCGCGCTGCCACGCCACGAATCCGGTTTGCGAAGCGACGAACGCGCCCGAAGTGATGGCGATGTTCTTCAGAAAGTCGGCGAGCACACCCCACGCGATGAACGGCAGCAGCACCAGATACCCCAGCGCGAGCTTGCGTGGCCAGCGGGGCTCGCGGGCGGCGACGACCAGCGCGGCATAGAGCGGCAGGCCGAACGCGTAAAGCAGGCCGTCGACGTCGACGGTGATGCGCCCCGCGGTGCCGACTGCCGCGCCCGGCCTCAACGTTGTTGCGAACGTGAAGAGGGCGGCGTTCTGCTCGATCGTCGCGACGAGGTCCGAGAAGCCCGCGCGCACCGCGAGCTCGAGCAGGATCTTGACCGGCCACAGCAAGAGCGGCGCGCCGAAATACCAGACGACGAACGCGGCGGGCAGCCACGCGAGCACCTTGAGTACGAACCGGGCAAGCCCTGTGCGCATCAGCCGGCGGCGCGCGCTGGCGCCGTGGCGGTGGCGGGCAGCGTGCGCACCCAGATCAGCCAGACGATCAACACGTCGAGCATGATGAGCGCCTGCCACACGTAGAGGTGCGCCCATTCGAAGGCCGCGAGATCCCATTGGCCGAGGTAGAAGAGGCTGATCACGCGGATGATGTTGAGCCCCTGTACCGCGACGACGCCGACGGAGAGGCCGATCAGCCGGCTCTTCCACGGCGCAGGGAACGCGAGGATCGCGGCAACGAGGACGATCGTCGCCTCGACGCCGTTGCAGCCGGACTCGATCGACACGGTAAAACCGCTCGCCTTGCTTTGCAACACCTTGCCGGTCGCGACGACACCGGGATCGAACAGCGTGACGAGCCCCGCGCTTGTCGCGGCGATCAGGTTGGTCCACGGCAGCACGAGGTGCTCCTGGACCCATGGTGTCAGCTCGGCACCGAAAAGCCCCGCCTGAAGCACCAGAAAGGTGACGAAGAACCGGATCACGCATTGATTTTACGGCAGTTCAGGGCGCGGCCGCCCGCCGCCTGGGCCCGCCGGCGCGCGTAGAGCGGCGGGTTACCATACGCGCCACAAACCTCGCGGCTCCGGGAACGTTCGGGCCGCGCCGGCAACGTTCGAACGCAAGTCTCCCCAGCGCATCCGCGGTGCTGTTCAACAGCTACGAGTACCTGCTGTGGTTCCTGCCGGCGACCCTGGTCGGCTTTTTCCTGCTCGGCCGCCGGCCGCTCGCCGCGCAGACCTGGCTCACGCTTGCATCGCTGTTCTTCTATGGCTGGTGGAATCCGTGGCACCTCCCGCTGATCGCGGGAAGCATCGTGTTCAACTTCGCTGTTGCAGCCGCGCTGCGCCGAGGCGCGGGCGGCGCGATGCTGGCGTTCGGCGTCGCGGCGAACCTCGTTCTCCTCGGTATCTTCAAGTACGCGGACTTCTTCCTCGCCAACGCGGCGCGTGTCGTCGGCGAGGCGCCGCCGCTGCTCCACCTCGCGCTGCCGCTCGGCATCAGTTTCTTTACGTTCACGCAGATCGCCTACCTGGTCGACGTGCGCCGCGGCAAGGCGCAGGAACCCGTGTTCGTCAATTACGCGCTGTTCGTGACGTTCTTCCCCCATCTGCTCGCCGGGCCGATCCTGCACCACAGCGAAATGATGCCGCAGTTCGCGCAAGCAACGAACAAGCGGCCGCAATGGGACAACCTCGCGGCCGGGCTCTTCCTGCTCGCGATCGGGCTCGCGAAGAAGGTGCTGATCGCCGACACCTTCGCGCCGATCGCCGATGCCGGGTTCGCGGCGCCCGCGACGCTGGCCGCGCCCGCGGCGTGGGCAGCGGTGCTTGCCTACACGATGCAGATCTACTTCGATTTTTCCGGGTACACCGACATGGCGCTCGGCGCGGCGCGGATGTTCAACATCCGGATGCCGATCAACTTCGATTCGCCGTACCGCGCGACCGACATCCGGGATTTCTGGCACCGCTGGCACATCACGTTGTCGCGTTTTCTTCGCGAATACCTCTACATCCCGCTGGGCGGCAATCGCGGCGGTGACGTCCGGACGGCCGCGAACGCGCTCGCGACGTTCCTGCTGGGCGGCCTGTGGCACGGCGCCGCGTGGACGTTCGTGATCTGGGGACTCCTGCACGGGCTCGCGATGATCCTCTGCCGCGCCTGGGGGAGGCTCGGGGTCCCGCTGCCGCGCCTGCTCGCGTGGGCGCTCACGTTCCTGTTCGTGACCGTGAGCTGGGTGTTCTTCCGGGCAACCTCGCTCGACGGCGCGCTCGCGATGCTGACGGCCATGGGGGGCGGCAACGCGGCACCGGCGATGTCTGCGTTCGCTTGGCTCGGGGATGTCGCCTCGCGCCTGGCCGTGACGCTCAGCGTGCCATCCTCATGGGTGCTGGTCCCGCCTTTGATCGGCTTGCTCGTCGTGTTCCGCCGCGCCAATTCCAACGCGCTCACGGCGACGTTCCATCCCACCGCCCTCAACGGTGCGTTCGTCGCGCTTGCGCTGCCGCTTTGCATCCTGCAGCTCGCGCGGCCAACGCCGTTCCTCTACTTCAACTTCTGAGCCGGTACCGGTGGCGACGCCCGATCTGCCCCATTGCGCCACCCGAGCCGCGCGCCTTTGGTTCACCGCCGTGATCGGCTTTGCGTTCGCGATTCTCGCCGCCATTGCCGCCTTCAATGCAGCGGTCGATCCGTTCCAGCAGTATCGCCTGGCCGCGAAGTATCCGCCGCGATTCTACGTGTCGTTCCACCGCTTCATCGCGCCGGGCCTCGTCAAGCATGCGACCTATGACACGCTCTTGTCCGGCTCGTCGATCGTCGAGAACACGCGAAACAGCGCGATCGCCCGCGCGTGCGGAGGGACGGGACTCAACGTCGCGATGCCCGCGCTGACCGCGAGCGAGCAGGCACTGATCGTCTCGACCGCGCTGGCTTCGCGGCCGGTCGCGCGCGCGATCCTGATCCTCGATTTCAACGCGTTCGCAGGCGCGCCCGACCAGCGCAATCCGCTCGCCGGACCACTGCCGGCGTATCTCTATGATCGCAATCCGGCCAACGACCTGCCCTATCTCCTGTCATGGGGCGTGCTCGTCCGGTCGTGGCGGATCGTGTCCGGCGACACGAGCGAGCGCTTCCGGAGCGATCCCGACGCGCCGTGGTGGTGGGCAGACGAAAAGCGCTTCGCGCGGGACGAGGTGGTCAAGCGTCTCGATCCGCGCGATCTGAACGCGCAGTTCAAGCAGCCCGCGCGCGATCTCGCCGGCATGCAGGCGAGCTTCCGGCAGAACCTGCTTCCTCTCTTCAGCGCTCACCCCGCGACGGAGTTCATCCTGGTCTGGCCCCCCTATTCGATCGTCGTGTGGGCCGACTTTGTCCAGCGCGGTCAGCTCGACGTCTCGCTCGACTTCAAGCACTGGGTGTTCGAGACGACCCGCGAGCTGCCGAATGTCCGCATCGTGGACTTGCAGGGCGTCGCGGAGATCACGCACGACCTCAACCGCTACACCGACCTCTACCACTTCGCTCCCGACGTTAACGAGTGGCTGATCGCGGAGGCCTGCGGCCAGGGCCATCGCGTCCGGCCCGACAACGCCGAGGCGTTCGAGCGCGACCTCCGGCGCCAGGCGATCGAGTTCGATCCGGCCGCCCTTGGCCGCCCCTAGGCGCTCGCCGTTGCCCCGGCGCGCTAGGCCTCTCCCGACGCCGGGGCTTGCCATCACGAATGCGAATCATTATCATTTGCACTTGATACCCCACCTACGCCCCCTATCCGGAGCCGTCATGCGCTATCGCAGCCTCGCCATCGCCGCCGCAGTCCTCGCGCTTTCCGGGGCCACCCCTGCCCTGGCCGCCGACGACGAATTCAAGCTGGTCATCGAGAACCACAAGTTCGAGCCGGCCGAGATCGTCATTCCAGCCAACAAGAAGGTCAAGCTCGTCATCGAGAACCGCGACGCGACGCCGGAGGAATTTGACAGCAAGTTGCTCAAGGCCGAGAAGGTGATCGCGGGCAAGTCGACCGCGTCCGTGTTCATCGGCCCGCTCAAGCCCGGCAGCTACCCATTCGTCGGCGAGTACAACGAGAAGACCGCCAAGGGCACGGTCGTCGCCAAGTAACCGCGATCCGTCATGCTCGCGGCAGCGATCATCGTCTTTCGCGAAGTCCTCGAGGCTGCGCTGATCGTCGGCATCGTCGCCGCGGCCACGCGCAGTGTTCCGGGCCGGACGGCCTGGCTTGCCGCCGGCATCGGCGCCGGCGTCCTCGGCGCCGCGATGGTCGCGCTCGGCACGGAGCGCATCGCGGCGATGGCCAGCGGCATCGGCCAGGAGCTCTTCAACGCGACAGTGCTGGGCATCGCCGTGCTGATGCTCGCCTGGCACAACCTGTGGATGAGCTCGCACGGCGCGGAGCTCGCCAAGGACGCGCGCAACGTCGGCCAGGACATCCGCGACGGTCGCCGCGAGCGCTCCGTGCTGCTGATCGTGGTCGGCCTCGCCGTGCTGCGCGAAGGCTCGGAGACCGTGCTGTTCCTCTACGGGATCGCCGCGGGTGAAGGCGGTGCGTCGCTGCCGATGCTGGCCGGGGGCCTCGTCGGCGTTGCCGGCGGGGTTTCCGTCGGCTACCTGCTCTACCGCGGACTCCTGCGCATCCCGCTCAAATGGTTCTTCACGGCGACGGCGATCCTGGTGCTCTTCCTTGCGGCCGGCATGGCTTCGCAGGCGGCCCGCTTCCTGATCCAGGCCGACGTCCTGCCGAGCCTCGCAGAGCCGGTGTGGGATACCTCGGCGGTGCTGCCCGACGGCTCGATCGTCGGGACCCTGTTACACGGGCTCGTCGGCTACGACGCGCGCCCGGCGGGAATGCAGCTGATCTTCTACGTCCTCGTGCTGGCCGCGATCGGCGCCGGAATGATGTGGATCGGCAAGGACGGCTCGTCGTCCGCGCGCTCCCGCGCGACCACGTGACGCTAGAGTGCGCTCACGCGGGCCGCGTTCGCGCGAGCGGTGGATTGCTCGCGAAATAGCGCTTGATCCCCTCGTGGATCGACTGGGCGAACTGCGCCTGGTAGCGATCGCTGCGCAGCTTTTGCTCCTCGTCGGGATTCGAGATGAAGGCCGTCTCGACCAGGATCGACGGAATATCGGGCGCCTTGAGCACGGCGAAGCCCGCCTGCTCGACCGCGCCCCGATGCAGCGGATTCACCGTCCCGATGCCGTCGAGCACGTGCCGGCCGACCTTGAGGCTGTCGCTGATCTGCGCCGTCTGCGACAGGTCGATGAGCGTCCGCGCGAGAACCGGATCGCGCGCGTCCATGTTGACCCCGCCGATCAGGTCGGCCGCGTTCTCCTTCTGCGCGAGCCACTTCGCCGCGGCGCTCGTTGCGCCGTGCTCCGACAACGCGAACACCGATGATCCGCGCGCCGAGCGTTCGCGGAAGGCGTCGGCGTGGATCGAGACGAACAGATCGGCCTGCACCGCCTGCGCCTTGCGCACGCGAGTCCCGAGCGGCACGTAGTAGTCGTCGTCGCGCGTGAGCGTCGCCCGCATGCCGGGCTCGGCGTCGATGCGACTCTTGAGCTTCCGCGCGATCGCCAGCACGACGTTCTTCTCGCACGTGCCGCGCTGACCGATCGCACCCGGATCTTCGCCGCCGTGACCGGGATCGATGACGACGATGATCGGACGCCGCTCCGTCCTGCCCGGTGGCGCGCGCGATTCCGGCGGGCGGACCGGCGTCGTCTCCGGCGCGGACGGCTTCGTACCCACCGCGCCGTCGGCCCGCTTTTCCTCGAGCAGCGCCATCAGCGGGTCGACCGGGACGATCGGATAGAGATCGAGCACGATGCGATGCCCGAATCCGGCCACGGGAGGCAGCGCGAACAGTTGCCACCGTGTGTCGACCTTGAGGTCGAACACGAGGCGCAACGAGCCCGGTGTCGCCACGGTCATCCGGATCGCCGCGATGAAGGGGTCCGACGGCTGCAGGCGGAACGGCAGGAGGTCGAGCTCCTGCGAGCCCTCGACGCCGTCGAGGTCGAGCACGATGCGCAGCGGATCGCGCTGCACCTGCACCTGGTTCGGGATGGGCGCAGGACCTTCGAGGATCACGCGCGTGTACTCGTGCGAGGGCCACAGCCGCGCGGAGGCGACCTGCGCTGCGGCGCTCCACGCGAGCGAGGGCAGCGCGAGCGGCGCCGCGGGGACGACGAGCCAGCGGAGCACCCGCCGGCGCTCGAGCGAGCACTGGATCAGCATCGGGCGGCGGCGGTGATCGCGCTCAGGCATCGCTCACCGGCTTCGGTGCGCGCGTGGAGCGCAAGATCGCGCCCGCGGCGGTCGTCGCGCATGGCATACGTGAGTTCAAGCGCAAGATCCGCTGCGGGAAGCCGCGCCCCGACGCGCTCCGGCCATTCCACCAGGCAGACGCTGTCCTGGCGGAAAGCCTCGGCGAGCCCCGCCGTTTCCCATTCACTTGGATCGGCGAACCGATAAAAATCAAAGTGATAAAAGTATAAGCTCGAAAACGGATAATGTTCAACCAGCGTGTAGGTCGGGCTCTTCACCCGGCCCCGCCAGCCGAGCGCGCGGAGGCAGCCGCGGACAAGGGTGGTCTTCCCGCTGCCGAGCTCGCCCGAGAGAGTAACGATCATCCCCGGGGAAAGCGTTGACGCGAGGCGTGCCCCGGCGGCTTCGGTCGCGGCCGCGTCGGGCAAATGGAGCGAGGGAGTCGACATCGCGCGCGCGATTTTTTTGTGTACGCTGATCCGATGACGATGGCGGACGCCCCGAAACGCGCAACAGGGACTCGCGAGGGCAGCGAGCTCGTGGGCCGAATCCGCGAATGGGGCCGCGCGCTGGGCTTCGACGAGATCGGCGTCGCCGGCACCGACCTCGCCGACGACGAAGCGCGGCTGCTCGCATGGCTCGCCGCGGGGCGTCACGGCACGATGGATTATATGGCACGGCACGGCGCGCGCCGCGCGCGTCCGGGCGAGCTCGTCGCGGGGACGGTGTCAGTGATCACCGGGCGGATAGACTACACACCGCCGCGCGCGCGTCCGAGCGAGGAGGTGCTGGCCGATCCGGCGAAGGCGTTCATCGCGCGTTACGCGCTCGGGCGCGACTATCACAAGGTGCTGCGCGGGAAGCTCTCCCGTCTTGCCGCGCGCATCGAGGAGGAGATCGGCCCATTCGGCTATCGCGTGTTCACCGACAGCGCGCCGGTGCTCGAGGTCGCGCTCGCCGCGAAGTCGGGTATCGGATGGCGCGGGAAGCACACGCTGCTGCTCACGCGCGAGGCTGGCTCGTGGTTCTTCCTGGGCGAGCTCTATACCGACCTTGCGCTACCGCCGACCAGGCCCCGGACTCCGCACTGCGGCACGTGCGCCAAGTGCATTGAAGTCTGCCCGACGCGGGCGATCGTCGCGCCCTACGAGCTCGACGCGCGCCGCTGCATCTCGTATCTGACGATCGAGCATCGCGGCAGCATTCCGGAAGAGTTGCGACCGCTCATGGGCAACCGGATCTACGGCTGCGACGATTGCCAACTCGTCTGCCCGTGGAATCGCTATGCGAAAGTGACTACCGAACCGGGATTCACGGTGCGGCACGGCCTCGACGATGCCGACTTGCTCGCGCTCTTCGCGTGGACCGAGCGCGAATTCCTGGAGCGAACCGCAGGGAGCGCGATCCGGCGGATCGGCTACGAGCGCTGGCGGCGCAACCTCGCGGTCGCGCTTGGCAACGCGCCCCACGATCCGCGGATCGTCGCCGCGCTCGAGGCCCGCGTCGACGACGAGTCAGCGGTCGTGCGCGAGCACGTCCTTTGGGCGCTCGCGCGGCAGCGCGCGGCGGGTGCTACGGCTACCGCTTCGGCGCCCACTTGACCAGGAACGCGTGCATCGCCGCGGGATCGTAGTTCTTCTTCGCCTCGAGCTCGCTCGTGTTCTGCGACCAGGCCACCCTGCCGTTCCCGTCGAGCACGAAGAAATGCGGGTAGCCGGGAATCGCCGGGTAGCGGCGGAGGAACGCTTCGTTCTTGTTCTCGGGCGACCAGTTGACCTTGAGCCATACGTAGTTCGCGTCGCGGAAGCGCTTGAGATCGGGGTTTGCCTCGAAAAATCGATCGAGGATGTGGCACCACGAGCACCATTCGCCGCCGACCTCCACGACCACGCGGCGGTTGGCGGCGCGCGCGATCCGCAGCGCGACCTCCAGATCCTTCGCCGGATCGCGCCGGGGGTCGAAATCGTAGGGCAGTGGCGAGGCCGATTCCGCCGCCCAGGCGCAGAAGGGCAGCGAGGCGGCGATGGCGAGGAAGCGGCGGCGCGGGAAGCAAGGATGGATCATGAGCGCGACAATTGAATTGAACCGGACGGATCGCCCGATTCTACGCTCCGTGCCGGAGCGGCGGCCCTCGTCCCGATCAGCGGATCAGCTGGTTCATCGACACGATGGGCAGCATGATCGCGAGCACGAGGACGAGCACGATCGCACCCATGGCGACGATCAGCGCGGGCTGCACGAGCGCGGCAAACCAGGTGAGCCGCCGCTCGGACTCCTGCTCGAGCAGCGTCGCTGCACGTTCGAGCATTGGCGCAAGCTGGCCGCTTGCCTCGCCGTTGCCGACAAGGTGGATCAAGACCGGCGGAAACACCTTCTGCGCGGCCAGCGCGCGCGCAAGCGTCACGCCTTCGCGCACGAGCCCCGCGGCCGCATCGGCGGCGCGGCGCAGCGGCAGCGCCCAGACGACTTCGCGCGCAGCATCGAGCGCGCGCAAGAGCGGCGCGCCACTGCCGGTCAGGATCGCGAGCGTGCTCGCGAAGCGCGCGGTGTCGATGGCAGCGGTGAGCCGACCCGCGATCGGCATCCGCAGCATCGCCGCATGCCAGCGAAAACGAAATGCGGGACGGCGATCGGCAATCACGAACGCGACGATCGCTGCGACGATCGCCATGAGCCAGAGCCAGCCGGTCGCGCGGAAAAATGCACTGGTAGCGATCAGCGCCTGAGTCAGGAAGGGAAGCGTCTGCCGACTTTGCTGGTAGACCGCGACGACTTGCGGCACGACGTAGGTCAGCAATACAACGATCACCGCGAGCGCGATCACCGTCACCAGCGCCGGGTAGATGAGCGCGAGCGTGAAGCGCTGCCGCAGCGCCTGGCGCGCGTCGAGATAGTCGGCGAGGCGCGCGAGCACCTCGGGCAGCCGTCCCGTTTCCGCGGCAACCGCGACGAGCCCGCGATAGAGGTCGGAAAACGTCCGCGGCCAGCGCGAGAGCGCGCCCGCGAACGGTTCGCCCGCGGCGACCTGCGCGCGCAAGGCGGCGAACACCTTTGCCGAGCGCGGATCGTCGGCCTGCTCGGCCACTGCGGCCAATGCCTGGTCGAGCGGCATGCCCGAGCGGGTGAGCGTCGCCAGCAACCGGGTGACCAATGCGAGCGAGGTCGCGGAGAGGCGCGTCCGCTCGACCGTGCCTGCGTCGGCGCTGTTGGCGGCCTCGATCGCGGTGGGGAACAAGCCGTCGCCGCGGAGCCGGTCGCGGACCTGGCGCTCGGTCTCGGCGTCGAGCACGCCGACTCGGGCCTTGCCGCGAGCGTCGACCGCTTCGTAGCGGAACGCGGCCATGCGGGTGGCCCGCCGTCAGCCCTCGCGCGTGACGCGCACGAGCTCGGCGAGCGACGTCGCGCCCGAGGCGAGCCAGCGCGCGCCGTCGCGTCGCAGCGAAGTCATCCCCTGGGCGAGCGCTGCCGCGCGGATGTCGTGCTCGGAGGCGCGGTCGTGGATCTGTCGCCGCAAGTCCTCGCCAACCTCGATCAGCTCGTAGACGCCGGTGCGGCCGCGATAGCCGGTTCCGTTGCAGGTGTCGCACCCGGCTGGCGCCGCGATCGATGTCGTCGCGACGAGACCGAGCTCGCCCAGGAGCGTGGCTTCGCCGGGCGTTGGCGGCGCACCCACGCGACATGCGGGGCACAGCGTGCGGACGAGGCGCTGGGCGAGCACGCCCAGCAGGCTCGAAGCGAGCAGGTACGGCTCGACGCCCATGTCGGTGAGCCGTGTCACCGCGGAGGCCGCGTCGTTCGTGTGCAGCGTCGCGAGCACGAGGTGGCCAGTCAACGACGCCTGTACGGCGATCTGCGCGGTCTCGAGGTCGCGGATCTCGCCGATCATGATGATGTCGGGATCCTGGCGCAGGATCGCGCGGAGCGCGCGCGCGAAGTCGAGCTCGATCCTCGGGTTGACCTGCGTCTGGCCGACGCCGTCGAGCGCGTACTCGATCGGGTCCTCGACGGTCATCATGTTGAGCGTGCCGCGCGGCAGCCGCGACAGCGCCGCGTAGAGCGTCGTCGTCTTGCCCGAGCCCGTCGGCCCGGTGACGAGCACGATGCCGTGTGGTTCGCGGATCAGGCGATCGACGGCAGCGAGCGTCGGCGCGCTCATCCCCAGAGCGGTGAGGTCGAGCCGCGCGGCGTCCTGGTCGAGCAGCCGCAGCACGACGCGCTCGCCCGAGCCTGTCGGAAGCGTCGACACGCGAACGTCGACCTGCCGGTCGCCGAGGCGGAGCGCGATCCGGCCATCCTGCGGCAGCCGTTTCTCGGCGATGTCCAAGCTCGCCATGATCTTCAAGCGCGAGACGATCGCCGCGTGCAGCGCGCGCGGCGGCTCGATCACGTCGCGCAGCACGCCATCGACGCGGAAGCGGACCACCGAACGCCCCTCGTAAGGCTCGAAGTGGAGATCCGACGCGCGCTCGCGCAATGCCTGCAGCAGGAGCGCGTTGATCATACGAATCACCGGCGCCTGCGCATCGCTGTCGAGCAGGTCCTCGGCCGGCGGCAGGTCCTGCATGAGGCGCGCGAGATCGGTCTCGCGCGAGAGGTCTTCGTTGAGCTGGGCGACGCCGCCGCCCGCGACGTTGTACGCGCGGGAGAGCTCGGCGGCGAAGCGCTCGGCGTCGACGGCGCGCGTCGACAGCGGCC
Source organism: uncultured beta proteobacterium (assembly GCA_963773195.1). Taxonomy (GTDB): domain Bacteria; phylum Pseudomonadota; class Gammaproteobacteria; order Burkholderiales; family Casimicrobiaceae; genus CAIWHR01. Next base: position 246,335 of record CAVZAE010000006.1, on the reverse strand, counting down.
GCTGCAGCACACGCTTGAGTTCCGCCAGCCCTTCGATCGTCGCGTCGGGCCGCGTCAGCACGACGACGGCGCCGCCTTCCTCGCCGAGCGCAAGCACGCCTTGCGCCCTCGCGAACGCGTAGCTCACGCGTTGCGTGAAGGAAGTGGCAGGCGCAGCGGCGATGCTCGCGGGCATCGGAGCACGATCAGGGCTTGGCGGGAGGCACCGCAGGTGCCGGTGCAGCGGGCGGCGCGTCCTGCGGAGTCCAGTAGCTGGGACCGCCTGGCGGGGGCGGCGGCAGCGGCGCAGGCGGGATCGAGGCGGGTGTTCCGGGCATGATGCCTTCGGGTGGCAGCTGCGGCTGGCCCTGCTCCTGCCAGAACAACCGATTCGGGAAGGGCCAGCGCTGTTGCTCGCCCATGAGGTAGTCGTAGCGTTCCGACGTGATCGTCTGGCCATCGGCCGCCGTGCGGATCACGCTCGGCTTCAGGAACACGAGCAGGTTCGTCTTCACGCGGTGCCGCGCGTCGTAGCGAAAGAGCGCACCCGCGATCGGGATCTGACCCAGGAGCGGCACGCTGTCGTTGCCGTCGGTCAGCTGGTCGTCGATGAGCCCGCCCAGCACGACGATCTGACTGTCGTCGATCACGACCGACGATTCGAGCACGCGCTTCGACAGCACGATCGCCTGGCTCGTCGAAAGCACGGGATCGATCCGCGAAACCTCCTGGTAGACGAGCAGCCGCACGGTACCGCCCTCGGTGATCTGCGGCTTGACGCGCAGCATGAGGCCGATGTCCTTGCGCTCGAATGTCTGGAACGGCGTCACCGTCGTCGTGTTGCCCGTGGTGGCATAGCTGCCGGTCAGGAGCGGGATGTTCTGGCCCACGAGGATCCGCGCCTCCTCGTTGTCGAGCGTGAGCAAAGTCGGGGTGGACAGGATGTTCGCGTTGACCTGAGTCTCGAGCGCGCGCGCGAGAAAGGCCAGGTTCGTGATCATGCCGAGCCCGGGGATCGTCACTGTGCCCTTCATGACGCCGAGCGCGAGCCCTTGGCCGACGCTGCCGGGGTTGGCCGCGATGTCGATGATGTTGCTGCCGCTGCCGCGGGGCGTGAAGTTCGTGCCGCCGATCACGCGCGCCTGCGTCGTGTTGTAACCGGACAGCGCCTGCCACTGGATCCCGAACTCCGCGGCCTTGTCGGCCGAGACCTCGCAGATCAGCGCCTCGACGAACACCTGCGCGCGCCGCACGTCGAGCTTCTCGATGATCGCGCGCAGGTTGTTGTAGACCGGCTCCGGCGCCATGATGACCAGCGCGTTGTTCGCGGTGTCCGCGGTGATCGTCGCGCCGCCCGCGGCGAACGCCGATTGCGTCGATGGCGTGAACGGCGCCTGCGCCGACGGCGGCGGAGCCGTCGGGCCCGCGTTGGTGGCCGTCGGAGGCCCCCCGATCATCGATGACGCCGGCAGAGGCGACAGTCCGCTGCCCGACGGCGCGCCTCCTTCGACGTTGCCGGTCAGCATCGCGCGCAGCGTCTGCGCGACCCGCGCCGCATCGGCGTTCTTCAGATAGACGATGAACATGTTGCCGCCGGGCCGCCCCGGCGTGTCGAGTTGTTCGATCAGCTGGCGCATCCGCGCGACGCGACCGGGATTCTCGGCGCGGACCAAAATCGAGTTGGAGCGCGGATCGGCGATGACCGCGATGCGTTGCTGGACGTCGGGCGGCGTGCCGGCGGCTGCCGCAGCCGTCGCGGATTCGGTGCTCAAGCGGTTGAGAAGCGGGACCAGGTCGATCGCCGAGGCGTAGCGCAGCGGCACGACGATCGGCTCGCCGCCCGGAGGTTGATCGAGCGAGGCGATCACGCGATCGAGCCGCTTCACGTTGTCGGCATAGTCGGTGATGATCAACGCGTTGCCGTTCGGGTAGGCGGCGATCGTGTTGTTCGGCGTGATCAACGGGCGCAGCACGTTGACGAGCTGCGCCGCGGACTCGTAGCGCAGCGTGATCACCTGCGTCACGAGCCGGTCGCCGCCGGCGCCGACGGATCCCCCGGACACCGCGCCCCCTTGCTGTTTCGCGTCGGCCTCGGGAACGATCTTGACGACGCCGCCCTCCCCCTCGACGGCGGCGAAGCCCTGCATCCGAAGCGCCGTGAGCAGCGTCGGATAGACGAGGTTCCGCGGCACGGGGCGCGCCGAGATGATGTTGATCGTGCCCTTGACCTTCGGGTCCACGATGAAGTTGCGGCCGGTGATCTCGGCCACCGCCTTGATCACCGCGTCGATGTCCGCGTTGACGAAGTTGAGCGTGACCGGCTCGTCAGCGGCGCGCGAGGGAGGCGCCGCCGCAGTCGCCACGAGAGCCATCGCAAAAAACACCGCGCGCGCCAGCTTGGCGAAAACGATCTGGCCGCGTCGGAGGCGGCTATCGTGCGTATTCGAAATCAAGAGGATGCCGATGCCCGTTGTGCCCCTGCATTAAGTTTCCCAGCGCTGGAGCCCTACATAAAACTGTGCGAATCGGCACCTGACGGCCGTTTTTCGCGCATGTTCCCCGTTTTCAGGAATAATAGCACGCACCCCAGGGGCCTTTTGCCCGGCGATCCGCCTTCCTCGACTTTTGAATCCGCCGAGGCGGTTCGCTGCATCAAAAAGGCAACACGGACACCCAGGGAGACCCCATGCCCCCCGCCGTTTTCGCCCCACCAGCCACACCCCGCCTCGTGCGGCGGGTGGTCCTCGGTACCGCTTTGCTTGGTGCGCTCGCCGTCGCACTCGGCCCGCGCGTCCCGCCGGTACACGCCCAGCCCGCCGCCGTGACCGCGCCGACCCCGCCCAAGCCACCTTCCGACGCCGCCCCGGCCAAGTCGACGACGCACTCGGCCACGATCAACATCAAGGCCGACGACCGCTCAGTAACGATCGACACGACCGAAAAGTCGACGCCGGACAAGCACGACACGAACGCCGACGCGGAGGCCGAGCCCGACACCGACGCATCGTCCGGACCGATCCTCGGGATCGGCAAGGGCAAGCATGGCAAGCGGGTTCGCGTGGGTGCCTTCGGCGATGACCGCGAGTTCGATTCGTTCAACGATTTCGTCCACACCGAGCCCGGGCTGGCGTTCATGGTCGTCAGCATCGTTGCCCTGGTGTTCCTCTCCCCGGTGCTCGCGATCGCGCTGATCCTCTGGTACCGGATGCGCAAGACCCGGATGTTGAACGAGACGATGCTGAAGCTCGCGGAAAAGGGCGTCGTGCCTCCGGCCGAAGCGCTGAGCGCGCTCGCCGGCAACTCGTCGGCGCCACTCGCCGCAGCGCCGTCGGCCGCCCCGATCTACGAGCAGGCCAAGCAGATCCGCCGGCGCGCGGCGTGGTCCGACCTGCGCAAGGGCGTGATCCTCGGCGGCATCGGGCTCGGACTCACTCTGTATTCGATGCTCGACGACGGCACGCCCAACGGGCTCGGGCTCGTGCTGTTCTTCGTCGGCATCGGTTACCTGGTCCTCTGGTGGTACGAGGAACGGCAATTCGCACCGAGGGGCGGCGGTGCGGGCACGACCCCGACGGCGCCCCCGTCCGGCGGCACGGACGGCAAGGTATGACTCGCGGGCGCGGATGGCCGAACCGACGGTTACCGATGCAGAGCTCATCGCACGGGTCGTCGTTCAGGATGACCGGCATGCGTTCTCGGAGCTCGTCCGTCGGCACCAGTCCTCGGTGCGCGCCACGCTGCGGCGAATGACCGTCGGGCAACCACGCGCTCGCCGACGATCTCGCCCAGGAAACGTTCATGCTCGCGTACAAGAACCTGAAGTCGTTCCGCCAGGAGGCGCAGTTTTCGACGTGGCTTTATCGCATCGCCACGAACGCCTACCTCGCGGACGCGCGCAAGCGCAAGGAGGAGCTCCTGGGCGATCGCGACGGCGAGGTCGCGGTCGACGACGACGACGACTTCGATCCGGGCGAGTCGGGCGGCGACCATGCCCGGGGGACGGTCCTCAAGCTCGACATGGAGCGCGCGCTCGCGGTCCTGAGCGAAGGCGAGCGCGCGGCGATCGTCCAGTGCTATCACAACGACCTGTCGCACGAGGAAGCCGCCTATGTGCTGAACTGCCCGGTCGGCACGGTCAAGACCCATATTCTCCGGGCGAAGAAGAAGCTCGCCGCGCAACTTGCGGCCTGGGCGCCGGAGTAGCATCATTCGCATGGCCATGAACCCGCATACGCCCCCTTCGACCGACGCTGCCGACGACTGGCTCGAGGCTGCGCTGCGCGCCGAGAGTCGCGAGCATCGCGCCGACTACGTCGCCGACGACGGGTTCACGGCCCAGGTGATGGCCAAGCTGCCGGCGCCCGTTCCCGCGGCGCTGCCGGCGTGGCGCAAGCGCGCCGTCGCGGCGCTCTGGACGATGGCCGGGATCGGTGCCGTCGTGGCGTTTCCGGGGACGTATGCCGACGTTGCTCGCGAGGTGTTCCGGGTCGTCGGCGGCCACCCCGTTTCGCTCGCGCAGATCGTCACCGGCGTCGCTGTGCTCGGCGCTGCGAGCTGGAGCGCGATGGTCTGGGCGCTCCGCCGCAACTGATCGCGCCCCTCCCGAATGCAAAACGGCCGCCCGCGGGCGGCCGTTTCATTTGGCGGGAGCGACGCCGTCAGCTGCCGGAGAGCTTGAAGTTCACTTCGATCTCGCCGACGTACTTCTCCCCGTCGGCCTGGAACTTCCAGGCCTTGAGTGCATCAATGACCGCCCGGTCGAAATGCCGCGGCGGGTCGGCCGACACGATGATGACGTCGCTAACGTTGCCCTTTTCGTCGATCATCACGCGGGCGACGATGCTGCCATGATCGATGCCGGCGCGGATCGCCGCCTTTGGGAAGATGATCTCCTCCTTGTAGATCGGCACGATGCCCCGGCGGACCGCCGGCTTCGGCGGCGGCGGCGGCGGCGGTGCTGGGGCCGGCGGCGCGATCACGACCGGCTCCGTCGGGACGACGGCAGTCGGCGCCGAGATCACGGGTTCCGTCGGCGTCACGGGAACGGGAATGTCGGGCGGCGGCACGTACGGCTGTACGGGCGCCTGGATCTTCGGGATCTCGATCTTCTTCGGCGGCGGTGGCGGCGGTGGCGGCGGCTTGATCTCCTCGATCACCGTCGCGTTCAGCGGCTTCTTGATCACCTCGACGGCCTTGCGCGCGAGGCCCGTGACCAGCGCGTAGATGAGGAGGACGTGCAGGAGTACCACGAACGCGATGCCGATCACGTGGCGGGTCGGATCCCTCTGCTGCCGTGCGAAATCCATGGTCGTATGACTCCAGGCGGGCCGCGGAGTGCCGCGGCGTCTACTCCTCGATGAACTGCTCGCTGCCGACGATGCCGATCTTGGTGAGGCCGAGCCGCTGCGCGGACGCCATCACGCCGGCAACCACGGAGTAGCGCGCGTGCCGATCGGGCCGCAGGTGGAGCTCGGGCTGTACCGCCTGCTGCGAGGCGAGCGTGAGCTTCTCCTCGAGCTGCTCGCGGGTCGGCACGACTTCGCCGTTCCAGTAGACCGTGCTCGCCGGATCGACGTCGATCTTCACGACGTCGGGCAGTACGGGCGGCGGCGGCGGATTGCCCACCGGCATGTTCAGATTGACGGCGTGGAGCTGGATCGGGATCGTGATGATCAGCATCACGAGCAGCACCAGCATCACGTCGATCAAGGGCGTTGTGTTGATGTCGATCATGACATCGGGCTCGCCCGAGCCGGAGCCGACGTTCATTGCCATCGCAGCATCCTCCTTCGAAAGTCGCGGCGGCCCGCGTCAGCCGCCGCCGCGGGGCGGCGGCTCGGTGATGAAGCCGACCTTCGCGATCCCGGCGCGCTGGACGGCGTAGATGATCTTGCCCACGCCGGCGTATTCGCCGCGGCCGTCACCCCGGATCTGCACCTCGGGCTGCGGCGTCAGCACGGCGATCTTCTTCAACCGCTCGATCAGCGCGTTCGTGTTCGCGAGCTTCAAATCGTTCCAGTAGATGCCGCCTGCCTGGTCGACCGACAGCACGATGTTCTCGGGCTTCGTCTCGCGGACCTCGTTGCGCTCCTTCGGCAGCTCGACCGGGATCGACGTCGTGACCACGGGGATCGTGATCAGGAAGATGATCAGCAGCACCAGCATCACGTCGACGAGCGGGGTCGTGTTGATCGTCGAGACGACCTCGTCCTCGTCGGCCTGGCCGACGTTCATCGCCATGGCGTCAGGCCCTTGCGGGTGCGACCTTGGCCGGGCTCGACAGCAGCACCGCGTGCAGCTCGGCGCCGAAGCCGCGCACGCTCTCCATCACCGCCTTGTTGCGGCGGATGAGCCAGTTGTAGCCGAGCACCGCGGGCACCGCGACCGCCAGGCCGAACGCCGTCATGATCAGCGCCTCGCCCACCGGGCCCGCGACCTTGTCGATCGACGCCTGGCCGGCGATGCCGATCGCCGTCAGCGCGTGGTAGATCCCCCACACCGTGCCGAACAGGCCGACGAACGGGGCAGTCGAGCCCACGGTGGCGAGGAACGCGAGGCCGTCCTGCGTACGGCTCTGAACGTTGTCGATCGCGCGCTGGATCGACATGCTGATCCATTCGTTCATGTCGACGTTGCCGAAGAGGCCGGTGTGGCGGCTGGTGGCCTCGAGACCGGTCTCGGCGATGAAGCGGAACGGGCTCGCCTTCTTGAGGCCGTCGGCGCCCTGCTTGACAGTCGGCGCCTTCCAGAACGATTTTTCGGCGTTCCGGGCGTGCTTCATCATCCGGAACTGCTCGTAGACCTTGGTGATGATGACGTACCAGCTGCCCATCGACATGATCACGAGGATCGCGAGGGTGAAGCGGGCGACCATGTCGCCCCCCTTCCACAGCGCCTCGAGCCCGTACGGGTTGTCGACGACCTCGGTCGCCTTGGTGGCCTTCGGCGCCGGCGCTGCGGCCGGCTCAGCCGGCGCCGCGGGTGCGGCGGCGGGCGCGGTGGCGGCGGGCGCGGGCGTCTGCGCGAACGCAGGTTGCGGGACGACCGCGGTGGACGCGGCCACGAACAGCACCGCCGCCAGCGCGGCCAGACGGGTCGTCTTCAACATGGAGTCTCCGGACAATGGTGGTTCAAAATCGGAAGGAATCGACCGGGCGCGGCACGGCCGGCATCCCCCGCCGGCTCAGGCGACCATGGCCGCGCACCCGCGACCTTCGTGGCGCGGGGCTTGCCCGGTGCAGGGGGCTGATGCTAACGGCGTCCAAGCGAAAATGCAAAACCGTTCGAGCGACCGTTTGCTGGAAACGGTCGAGCAAAAAAGCCTGCTATTATGCCAACACCGCGATCGTGCTGTCCAGCGATGATCGAAACAACGGCTTGGCCCCGGCGCGATAGCCGGCCGCCGCCCCGGAGCGAGCCGCCGCCAACCAATTCAGGGAACCCCATGAGAACAGGATTTGCCGCTGTCGTCGTCTTCCTGGCCACGATCGTCGCCGCGCCGGCCTGGGCGCAGGCGCCGGCGGCGCCGGATCCTGCGAACGACATCGACGCGCTGCGCGCCGCAGTCCGCGCCGACAAGCGCGCCCTCGTCGCCAAGACGCTCGATCTCACACCGCAAGAGGCGAAGAAGTTCTGGCCGATCTACGACAACTACCAGCGCTTCGTCAACCGGAGCAACAACGAAGTCATCCGCAAGATCGAGGATGTGGTCGCGCGCGACAAGCCCATGTCGGATCAGTTCGCGAAGCAGATCGCCAGTGACCTGTACCAGGCCGACAAGACCGAACTCGATGCCCGCGCGAAGATGCAGCGGCAAGTGATGAGCGCGCTGCCGCCGCAGGAAGGCGATCCGCTATCTCCAGCTCGAGTCGAAGATCCGGGCGATGCAGGATTACGACATCGCCAAGGCCATCCCGCTCGTCAAGTAACCCGGGCGTTGCGAGGCGCCCCGGCCCCGATGCGGATTCACCTCCTCTCGCTTCTTGTCCTCGCCGCCGCGGTGCCAGCGCACGCCGATCCGGCGCAGGAGGCGCTGACCGAGATCGCGCGCTGCGCGGACATCGTCGATGCTGCTGAGCGGCTCAAGTGCTTCGACGCCGCGGTGCCACGCGTGAAAGGCGCGCTCGCGGCACCATCCCCCGCGGCGCCCGCGAAGAGCTGGCTCGATTGGTTCGGGTTCTCGCGGCCCGCGCCACCCGCGACCAAGACCGAAGATTTCGGCAAGCCGGCGCCGGAGCCCGCGCCCGGCGAACTCAACGAGATTGCGTCGCCGGTGCTCGAATTCGCGCGCACGCCGCGCGGCAAAGCCCTCTTCGTCCTCGAAAACGGCCAGGTGTGGCGGCAGATCGACAGCGATACGACGGTCGTACTCGACCCTGAGCGCGGCCGCGCGCTGAAGGTGAAGATCGAGCGCGGGTTCCTCGACAGCTACAACCTGTCGATCGAGGGCCGCAACATCCTCGTCAAGGTGAACCGGATCAAATAGCGGCGCGGGCCGACGATCCGGCCGTCGAGGTGCGCGGTGCGGAGGACCAGCCGCAACGCAGCCGACCACCTGGCGTCGCGACTCAACACCGGCGGTGCGGCCCCGCGGCGACCCGCGCTACTGCGCCCCGCGCGCCAGCGCAAGCTCGACCGCGCAGTTCCGTGCCCACGCCGAGAACATCGCGTCGAACCAGAACTGGTTCGAGACTAGCGTGACCCGGTTGAAGATCTGGACCTGGCGCGCCGTGGTCCGGTCGCTCACGCGCCCCACGAGCGCCCCGTTCGCGGAGTCCCGGATCTCCAGGTTGAGCGTCGCGTCACCGGCTTCGCGCTGCGTAATCTGGGCCTGCAGCGTCGGCGTCACCGTATCCGGAGCATTCACGAACAGATCCGGCGTGCTCGGCGACACTTGCAGCACGCCGGGGCCCGGCGCCGTGACGATCTCGAAGCCCTTCGCCTTGAACGCTTCGACCACGGCGCCCGTCATCCCGGCCGCCGCGGTCCGGACCAAGTCCTGTTCCTGCTCGACCGTAATCCAGCGCGAGGGCTCGCGCTGCCGGTTGATCGACTTGCGCCATCCCTTGAACATCTCGACCTTGGCGGGCTCGACCATGACCTTCCGGTAGCTTGCGAGGTCGAGGGCCGGCCGCAGGTAGACCTCGTCGAGCGTGCTCGACTTGACGGCGGCGAGCCCCTCGCCCGCCGGGTTGGTCGCCGCAATCGCAGTAGCAAGCGCACCGGCTGTCGCGGCCGCAAAAAATGCAACGAAATACCTTTGTGCCTTCATGGTGGACTCCTTTGTCCTCACCCAACGCTTATGATGCCAACATCGAAAGGGCGCCGACTATTCGCCGCCGGCGTCGTGGCCAGGGCGCCCCCATTCTGATCGCACCCGGCAACCGCTGGCAAGCGGCGCTGGACGAAATGCCCGGAGAATTCCCGATTGCCGACCGAGCCTTCGCCTTCGCTGCAGGACAGCCTGTCGGCCCAGCTCTCGCTATCGCCCGACGCCTACCCCCAGAAGATCGACTTCGTGCGCGACGCGGCGCTCGTCGTACGCCTCGACGCGAGCGCCTATCGCACCGCAAGCTTCCTCGACGACCGCATCCTCGGTCCCGCAACCACGGGCGCGTGGATTCCCTTCGCGCGCGTCGCCGAAGCGGCTCGGCGCGTGACTCGCGGACGGCCCGTCCACTTTATCTTTCACACCGGGCATGTCGGCTCCACGCTCGTGAGCCGGCTCCTAGACGAAACCGAAGCGGTGCTCTCGCTGCGCGAGCCCCTCCCGCTGCGCACGCTGGCCGACGCGCACGACGCGCTCGGCCGCGCCGACTCGCTCGTGAGCGACGCGCAGTTCGACCTCGCGCTCGCCACGTTCACGATGCTCTGGTCGCGCGGGTATCCGCGGACCTCGGCCGTCGTCATCAAGGCGACGAGCAGCGCCGGCCGGCTCGCCCCGTCGCTCCTAGAACATTATGTGGGGTCGCGGGCGATCTACCTCAACCTCGCCACGGAGCCTTATCTCGCTACGCTGCTTGCAGGGCAGAACTCGCCGATCGATCTCCGCGGGCACGGCCCCGAGCGAATCCGGCGGTTGCAGTCGGTTGTTGAGGAGCCCCTCAGACCCCTGCACGCGATGTCGGTCGGCGAGCTGGCGGCGATGAGCTGGCTCGCGGAATCGCACAGCCAGCACGAGGCCGTCGCACGGTTCCCCGGCCGCGTCGTCGCGATCGATTTCGACGCCTTCCTCGCGCACGTTCCCGAAGACATGGCGCGCATTGTCGGCCACTTCGGGTTGCCGGCCGACTCCCGCTATCTCGGAGCGGTCGGGCGCAGCCCCGCGCTCACGCGCTACTCGAAGGCGCCCGAGTATGCGTACACGCCGGAAGTCCGCGCCGAGATCCTGCGCGAAGCGCGGCGCGACCACCGCGACGAGATCCGCAAGGGTCTCGCCTGGCTCGAGCGCCTCGCGCATGCCAACCCGGCGGTCGCGACCCTCGTCAGGTCGTCGACCACATCCGCATAAGGTTCTGCCGGACCACGTCGAGACGCACGCGGCTCTCCCACTTCATCGTCGTCCCCTCGAGCGCCGCGATCTCGTTGAGCTCGTAGACCTGCGCGCGCTGGTGCTCGTCGGCAATGTAGCTCTCGATGAACGTGATCGACACGAGGCGCTGGCCTGAGCGCACCGGAACGACTTCGTGCAGAGTCGTGGACGGGTAGACGATCGCCTCGCCGGCGGCGCCCTTGAACGGAATGGCGAGATTGCCGATCTCGATCGACAGCTCGCCTCCCTCGTAGGTGGACGGATCGTTGACGAAGACCGTGCACGAGAGATCGGACCGCAGCCGCACATTGCCGAGCTGGATCAGCGCCGCGTCCGCGTGGGCGCCGTACTGCATGCCCGGCTCGTAGCGGCACAGGAGCGGCGGCGCAACGTGCTTCGGCAGCGCGAAGTCCGTGAACTCGCGTGAGCGCGCCAACGCGTTGCTGACGATTTGCACCGACTCGACGTAGCGCTGGTCGCCGGGATCCGCCTGGAGGTTGTTCTTCGTCGTGTTCGCTGGATTGGACGCGCGACCGTCGACGAACCGGATCTCGCGCGAGAGCGCCGCGAGCCGTGCGATCTCGGCCGGTGCGAGAAGGTTCTTGATCTTGAGCAGCACGCGAGGCCTCGTTGTTCGTCCGCAAATCGCTCGAATGCTACACCGGTTCCGGGGCGTTCCCAGCGAATGCTATCCTTCCGCTCCCATGAGCACCGTGCGTCCCGTCGATGCGCGCGCCCTCGCGCAATCCGGCGCCGATGCGCTGCGCCGAGGCGACGCGCGCGCGGCGCGCGCCTCGTTCGAGCAACTCATCGGCACGGGCGCGGCAGATGCCGCGAGCTTCATCGGGCTCGCGTACGCGTGCCGGGATCTGAGCGATGCCGCCGGGGTCGACGCCGCGCTCGACAAGGCGCTCAAGCTCGAGCCGCAGAATCTCGGCGCGCTTATCCTCAAGGCGGATCACCTGGCCGCGCTGGGCGACGCGCGCAGCGCGGTCTCATTCTATCGGCACGCGATCCGCGTCGCTCCGCCGGCCGCCGAGATGCCCGCCGCGCTGCGCGACGAGCTCGCGCGCGCCAAGGTGATGTGCGAACGGTACGCCGGCGATTTCGAGTCGTTTCTCATGGACCGGCTCGCGGGTCTGGGCCTGCCAACCGACCGCGCGGCCACGCGGTTTGCGCATTCGCTCGACTTGCTGCTTGGCAAGAAGCAGCGCTACATCCAGCAGCCCAGCATCTACTGCTTCCCCGAATTGCCGCAGATCCAGTTCTACGACCGCGAAAGGTTTCCGTGGCTCGACCGGGTCGAGGCGGCGACGCCGGACATCCGTGCCGAGCTGATGTCGGTTCTCGCGAAGACTGCGCCATCGTTCGTGCCCTACGTCCGGCGTGTGCCGGGGCGACCGCAGAGGGATCTCGCCGGACTGGAGGAGAATCCGAGCTGGAGCGCGTTCTACATGTGGAAGGACGGCACGATCGATCTCGACAACGCCGCGCGCTGCCCGAAGACGTTGAGCGCCCTCGCCGAGGCTCCCCAAGTCTGGGTGCGCAACCGCTCCCCGTCCGTCCTCTTCTCGCTCTTGCGCCCCGGCGCCCACATTCCCCCTCACACAGGGCTCACCAACACCCGCCTGATCTGCCACCTGCCGTTGATCGTGCCTCCGGAGTGTGGCTTTCGCGTCGGCAACGACACGCGCACGCCGATCGAGGGGAAGGCATGGGTGTTCGACGACACGATGCAGCACGAAGCCTGGAACCGGAGCGACCGTGCGCGCGTGATCCTGCTGTTCGAGATCTGGCGTCCAGAGCTCACGGAGGAGGAGCGCGCTCTCGTCACCGCCATGTTCGAAGCGGTCGACGCCTATAGCGGCGAGAAGCCCGCGTGGTCGATCTGAGACGTACTAGTCCCTGAAAGAACCCATGCAAGACGTTCAGAGCAGACTCCCCGAGATCAACGCGCTCGAAGCGCAGGCGTTTCAGGCCGCGCAGACGGGACGGGACGCGGAGGCGCAGAGGCTGTGGGCCCGGATTCTCGAGCTCGATCCGAACCACGTGCGGACGCTATCGTTCCTGGGCCAGCGCGCGTTTCGCGCCGGGGATATGCCATCGGCGCGCGTCGCGTTCCAGCGAATCGTCGACATCGACGGCTCGGATCCCCAGCAATGGGTCCATCTTGCGATCGCCTGCCGCAACCTGAAGGACGAGCCGGCCGAGGAGAACGCGATCCGGCAGGCTCTCACCCGCGACCCCGGCGAGTTGGTCAGCCTCATTCTCCGGGCCAACCTGCTCGAGCGGCAAGGGCGGACGCACGAGGCGGCCGTCGCCTACAGTGCAGTCGCCGCCGTGGCACCCCCGCTCGACCGCCTGCATCCCGAGCTTCGTCCGGCGGTCGCCGAAGCGAACGAGCGTATCGATAAATACAATCGCGATCGCGCGGCATTCCTCGACCAGTACCTCGACACCCATTGCAAGCCGTTCGCGGGAGAGGACCTCAAGCGGTTTCACGATTCGGTCGACATCATGGTCGGCCGGAAGCGACGCTACGATTCGCACTCGACGGCCTTTCACTATGCCGGCCTCGCCCCGATCGAATTCTTCGACCGTGCGCTGTTTCCGTGGCTGGATCCGTTCGAGGACGCGACCGACCAGATTCGCACGGAGTTCCTGAACGTCCTCGCGACCGAGGAAGGTTTCACACCCTACATCTCCTACCCACAGGACGTACCGCAACACCAGTTCGCCGAGCTCAACAACTCTCCGCGCTGGAGCGCGTTCCACCTCTACAAGATGGGGAAGCTGGTCGCGGAGAACGCCGACCGGTGCCCGCTCACGATCGAACTGCTCGAGGGCGCGCCGCAGCCCGATCAGCCTGGCCGCACGCCGTCGGCGATGTTCTCGCTCCTGAAGCCCGGCACGCGCATTCCGCCGCACACGGGCGTGTCAAACGTGAGGCTCGTCACCCACGTACCCCTGATCATTCCCGAGCAATGCGGATTCCGAGTGGGGAACACGACGCGCGAGTGGATCCCGGGACAGGCGTTCGTCTTCGACGACACGATCGAGCACGAGGCCTGGAACCTGAGCGACAAGCTGCGGGTCGTGCTGATCTTCGACGTCTGGCATCCTGAGCTCACTCCGCCGGAGCGCGCGCTGATCACGGCCCTGGCCGCGGGCCTGAACGAATTCACGGCGGGGACCCCCGCACCCGGCGAATCCGCGTAGGGCCGCCGGCCCGCGCCGCGCGTAAGTCGGCGCATGAACGAGGCGAAGTGGCAGGACGCGATCGCGCTCGGGCATGCGGCGCGGCGGAGCGGTCGCCGGGAGGAAGCCCTCACTCATTACCGCGCGGCGCTCGCGCTGGCTCCCGACCATGCGGAGACCAACGGCGTCTGCGGTTCCATGCTTCTCGAGCTCGACCGCGTTGACGCCACTCGAGCGGCACCGCCCTCCTCGACGAGCCGCGCGCCTCGCCCCGGTCATGCGGCAATCCTTCGGTTGTACGCGGAAATCCACGAGGGCAACGCTGCGGAAACGATCTCGCGGAGGTGGCGTCATGCCGCGCGCCGAGCTTCCCGCCACCTCGCGTAGGGCTTCCGGACGCGGGAGGCACGTCTTCGGCCTTCGCGGAAACTCCCAAATAAAACGGCGGGCCGAAGCCCGCCGTCGAGAGTGAATACGCGCTCTTGTCGACTCAGAACTTCGCGGTGACGTTGACGAAGAGAAAACGTCCAAGCGTATCGTAGAGCCCCGGGAACGTGTTCCCGTTGCCGCCCGTCGACGGGTCGGAGACCAACGGCAAGCCAGCCCCGACGTTGGCCGTGGACGATACGGCGGGCGGATCCCGGTCGAAGATGTTGTTGACACCGGCACGGATCGTGAAGTTCTTGGTCGCGTTCCACTGCAGCGCAAGGTCCCAGTAGTTCTGCGCGCCGATGCTGGCGTCGGACGACCCGAAAGCCCCGGTGAGCTGCGGGTTGGACTGGGCGAACGTCACATCGACGTTGCCGACGTAGCGCCACGTGACCGCCGCGTTGACATCCCAGGGTGTGTTCCAGACCAACATGGCCTTGGACTTCCACGTCGGGACTACCGCCACGCCGGCACCAGGGTTACAGTTAGGACCATACAGGCCGGCGCAGTCGTAGGTGCCCAGACCCGGGATGTTCTCGACGACGTACTGGTTGACCCACGTCCCGAGCACGGTCAAACCGAGACTACCCCACTGGTCGATCGCATAGTTGTAGTTGAACGTGACGTCGATGCCGTCGGTGAGCAAACTGCCCAGGTTTTGGTTGATTCCGGAGACGTACCCGCTGTTCGGCTGCCAGAGATTGCCGTTCGGTCCCCGGAAGATCAGGTTGCAGAGGACCCCCGAATTGACGCAGTTGTTGAGCGCCGTCTGCGACGGTACGACGCCGATCACGCCCTCGATCTTGTAGTGCCAGTAGTCGACGGTCGCGCTCCAGTTCGGGAACTGGAGCACCCCACCGAACGTGTAGGTCTTCGCCTTCTCCGGCTCGAGGTCCGGATTGCCGCCCTGGAGGAAGTTGTACTGGCCCGCCGGGCTGCCCGGAATCGATCCGTACTGAGCCGCCGTGACCCCGCTCCTCGCGCATTGCGCGAGCGTGGCGGCCGGAGTGGGGCCGGAGCAGGGATCCGTGCCGCCGAACAGGTTGAAGCCCGTCCCGAGGAAGAGCTCGACGACGTTCGCCGCACGGACCGCCTGCTGGTAGCTGCCGCGCACCTTGGCTTCCCGGATCGGCGCCCAGTCGGCGCCGATCCCGTAGGAATTGGTCGTCTTGTCGGTGCTGTAGCTCGAATAGCGATAGGCGCCGGTGAAGGTGAGGTCGTAGGCCCACGGCAGCCGCTGGAGGACCGGCACCCGGAATTCGAAATACGGCTCCGTGACGGTGAACTGACCGTTGATGCTGAGCGTCGCGCCGCCCTGGCCGGCGAGGTCGCCGGTGGCAAATTCGGCGTCGACGGAATTACTGAGCTTCTCGACCCGGCGCTCGATGCCGGCTGCGAAGCCGACGCCGTCCTTCGCCCAGGGCAGCGTCCAGCCATAGGAGCCCAGGTCGGACGAGACGGTGGCGCCGACGACGCTCTGCGCCGTGTAGCCGTTCTGCATCCCCGGCGTCTGCAGGTAATTCAGGGCGGCCTGGGTAACGCCACCAATGTGGAAGATGTCGTAGGGCACGCAAAGGGGGTCGGTTCCATCAAGAACGGATGCGCACGTCGGCGCCCCGTTGGCGGGGTTCGTGACGACGTTGAAGGCCTTCGCGAGGCGCGCCACCGAGAAATCGTTTAGGTATTGCCGCGACATCGAGTTCCGGCCCGATTGCCACCACGCGTCATAGTCCCACTTGTCGTCGAGGAAGCTGCCCTTGGCGCCGGTCACGATGCGGAAGTTGTTGAACGTGTAGAAGTCCTGCCGTCCGCCGCCTTCGACGTTGCGGCGGCCGATGTAGACCGCCGGTCGACGCCGGGTGCTATGCCCGCCGCATTCTTGAAGCTCTGGGACAAGAGCGGGTTGTTGTTATTAAAGGTGAACGTCTGGAAGAAGGAGCCGCTGGGAGCGATCTGCGAGTTGGTTCGGTCGTTCATGAAGTCGAATTCGGCGTAGGCCCGGACCTGCGGCATCACGTCGTAGTGCATGAACGCGTTGAACAGGTAGCGCGAATCGGGGCGCTGGAAGTAGTTGGTCGGCGCGAAGTTGTATTGATCCAGAGAAGTGACGTAAGGCCGCACGTCCCCGGCGGCATTGGCGATCGTGATGGGGCCGAAATTGGGGCCGCCGAAGAGTCCCGGGAAGCTCGTGCCGGAGCCGCCGCAGACATACCCTTTCACGACGGGGTTCGTTCGTGTGGATGCCTGCCCGTCGGCCGCCGGGGACAGCGAGCACGCGCTGTAGTCGCGTTGGCTCTGCAGGACCGGATCCGACTGCTCCCACTGGAAGAAGATCGTCGCGTTGCCCTTGCCGTTCGCGAAGTTGCTGCCCATCGTGGCGGAGAAGGTCTGCGTGTTGCCGTCGAAGGATTGGTTGCCCGGGACATGGAACTGTGCCGGGTTCGTCTGTTCCTTCGCACCCACGAGTTCGCCCATCCAGCTGTTCTGCTGGTGGTTGAAGCCGCTGTAGGACCAGTCGAGCTGGAGGCCCTCGAAGCGGTCATTCATGATGAAGTTGACCACGCCGGCCACGGCGTCCGATCCGTAGATCGACGACGCACCGCCCGTCAACACTTCGATGCGCTGGATCAGCGGCGCCGGAATGGCGTTGATGTTGGTCGGCCACCCGGCCTGAATCGGGGCGCCCGCCGGCACGCGCTTACCGTCGATCAGCACCAGCGTGCGGGGCGGCCCGAGACCGCGGAGGTCGACCGTCGCGATACCGTTGGAACCGTTCGAGACGCCGCTCCCCTGGCCGGCGGTCACCTGCGGCAGCTGATTCAGGATGTCAGCGGTGTTCGTGAGACCCGTATACGCGATGTCCTGGGCGCTGATCACGTTGACGGGGCTTTCGCTCGTCAGCGTCGCCGACGGGATCCGCGAGCCGGTCACCTCGATCCGTTCTATCTTCTGCGGCTCGGCCGGCGGCGTCTGTTGCGCATAAGCCAGCGGTGCCGCCAGACCTGCGACGACCCCGGCGTTGACCGCGTTCTTCACGGCCACAGACAGCTTCTTCCGGTGCATCCTGTTCATGTCCAAACCCCCCAGGAAAATAATGGCGCGCAACGATAACGAGATTGATTCGCGTTGCTGCAAGCAACCGAACATTACCGCAGCGTTAATTTCGGCAGCAACGAAAATCCATGGCAACTTCAACCCTGAACGCGCTGGTTGTTGCAAAAATACCAATGGAAATGATGTGCATTGCACAACGTCGAACGACCCGGCGAACCAACGCCCTTCCATCCCCATCGGACGGCCCGGCCTTGCCGCAATGCAAGAGGGAAGCCATGTCTTGGCCGAGCGAGCGACTTCCAGCCCCACGCGGACCCGGACCGACCGAGCCGCTGCTATCGTGATCGGGCTCTTTCGAGCGACCCGTGCCACCGGGGAGAAGCGACGAGAATGAAGCCCACGCCGTCAGTGTTCGAGATCCGACCCGCCGAACGCAGCGATGTCGACGCGATCGTCGCGATGATTCGGGCGTTGGCGGAGTACGAGAAGCTCGGCCATTTGTGCGTTGCAGCAAAGGACGATCTGGAACGCGCACTGTTTGGCCCCCGGCCAACTGCGGAGGTCATACTTGCTGTAAAAGATGCAAAACCAGCTGCCTTCGCCTTGTTTTTCCATAATTTCTCGACGTTTCTCGGCCGCCCGGGGCTTTGGCTCGAGGATTTGTTCGTGCTTCCTGAGCATCGGCGACAGGGGTGTGCGCGCGCCATGCTCCGCGCGCTGGCAACGCTTGCGGTCGAGCGCGGGTGCGGCCGCTTCGAGTGGGCGGTGCTCGACTGGAACGCGCCGGCAATCGAGTTTTACCGCTCGCTCGGGGCTGCCGTCCTTCCCGACTGGCGCATCTGCCGCGTGGTGGGACCTTCGCTCGAGGCCCTGGCGAGCGCGGCGGACTGGGGACCCGAGAAGGGGTCGCTGCCGTAGCTCGATCGGCGGCGGGACCGACCCGACATCCGCGACTCCGAACTTGCGCCGGTGCCGTGCGAGAGGGCTAGAATCGATCCATCGGACTTACGCCCAACGGAGGCTTCCGCTGCCGCGGCCGGCGCCGCGCGAGGAGACGTCGAATGAAAGGGTGGCTGGTCGCTCTTCTTTGCCTGACGCTTGCGGCGTGCGCGAGCGGGCCTTCGACGGCGCCGACGAGCCTTTTCAACGATTCGCAGTTCAAGCCGTCCTCCGAGCGGATCAGCGCCGACGACGTGTTCGCGCTGAGCGGCGAGATGAGGGATTACCTCAATGTCGACATGGCCCCGCTCCTGCGCGCCCGGGGCACCCGGCAAGGGCTGGTCGCCGCGCTCACGACCCCTGGGCTCCTCCGGCTGGAGTACGAGTCGACGATGACGCGCAACGCGTCGCAAGCGTTCGCGGCGCGATCGGGCAACTGCCTTTCCCTCGTCATCATGACGGCCGCCCTCGCCAAGGGGCTCGACCTTCCGGTCCGGTTCCAGAGCGTGACGGCGGACGAGACGTTCGGCCGGACCGGCGACATCCAGTTCATTATCGGCCACGTCAACGTAAGCCTGGGCGACCGGACCGCGGAGGTCGGCGGTCACCGGAGCGACCTCTTGACGGTCGATTTCGTCCCGACGCAGGGCGCCGCACGCGCCAGCACGCGGCCGATCGGCGAGGAGATGGTCGTTGCCATGTTCATGAACAACCGTTCCGCGGAGGCCCTCGCCGCCGGTCGTCTCGACGACGCGTACTGGTGGGCGCGCGCGGCGATCCAACGGGACCCCAAGTTTGCGAGCCCCTACAACACGCTCGGCGTCATCTATTGGCGCCACGGCAACCTGGCGGAGGCCGAGCGCGCGCTCTCCCATGCCCTCGACCGCGATCCCAACAACACGCACGCCATGTCGAATCTCGTTTCGGTGCTCGACGCGATGGGACGCAAGAACGACGCGGCGACGCTCGCCCGGCGGTTGGCCGAGCTCGACCCGCACCCGCCCTTCAGCTATTTCATGCTGGGAATGAACGCGCTGCGCGAGCGGAACTTCGCGGTGGCCCGCGACATGTTCGCGAAGGAAGTCGATCGCGCACCCTACTATCACGAGTTCCACTTCTGGCTCGCGCAGTCCTACCTGGCGCTCGGCGACATGGACCAGGCGAGGAAGCAGCTCGCCCTGGCGCTCGAGTACAGCGATACGAGCCGCGAGCGCGCGCTCTACGCGGCGAAGCTCGCGCGAATCAAGTCGGGGTCAATCCACTAGGCGCGCACGCCGTTAGAATCGGGGCCTCGGCGACGAAGCGCCGATTCCACCGTGACGACCGTCGACGCGCACACTCTCTTTAGCGAAGCCGTCCGACTCGAGCGCGCCGGGCGCGTCGCCGACGCGGAAGCCGCCTACGAGCGCCTGCTGGAGCGGTGGCCGAATCATCCGGACGGCTGGTACAACCTCGCGGTCCTGCAGCGCAGGGCCGGACGCTTCGACGCTGCGCTCGCGTCCTACGACCAAGCGCTCGCGCGGGGAGTCTCCCGGCCAGAGGAGGTCCACGTCAATCGTGGCGTGATCTTCTCGGATTGCCTTCGCCGGGAGCAAGATGCCCTTAAGGAACTGCGCGCGGCTCTCGCCCTCAACCCGCGCTACGTCCCGGCGCTCTTCAACCTCGCCAACCTGATGACCGACCTGGGCGAGCGCGAGGACGCCGTCGCGGCGTACGAGCAGCTCCTCGCCGTAGATCCGCAGTGCGCGGAGGGCCTGGCGCGCTATGCCGATCTCAGGCGCGTGGCGAACCCCACCGATCCCCTCGTCAGCCGACTGCGCGAGGCGATCGCGCGGCCCGGCGCGACGGCGGCCGACAGGCGAGCCTCGGCTTCGCGCTCGGCCGGGCGCTCGACGGATGCGCCGCGTATGACCAGGCGTTCGAGGCGTATGCCGCCGCCAATCGTCACAGCCGCGAGAGCGCCGGAACCGATGCAGTTCTCTACGACCGGCGACGTCAGGAGGCGCTGATCGACGAGCTGATTGCGACCTTCACGCCGGAGCGCGGTCCCTACACCGCGCCGGGTCCGCCGGCCCGCCCGATCTTCATCTGCGGCATGTTCCGGTCGGGCTCGACCTTGACCGAGCAGGTCCTCGCCGGCCACTCGAAGGTGAGCGCAGGCGGCGAGCTCGCGTTCATTCCGTCGCTCGCGGGCAAGGTACTGGCTCCATTCCCTGCGAGCATGGCGAGCGTGCCGGCGACAGCGCTCGCCGAGCTTGCCGCGCGCTACCTCGCGGAACTCGCGCGGTTGTTTCCCGGTGCAGCGCACGTCACCGACAAGCGGCCTGACAACTTCTTGTACCTGGGCCTCATCAAGAGGCTGTTCCCGGGCGCGAAGATCATCAACACGACGCGTGACCCCCTCGACAATTGCCTGTCGATCTACTTCCTCCACGTCGACCACAGGATGGGCTATGCGCTCGACCTGATCGATACGGCCCACTACTACCGCCAATACCGCCGGCTGATGCGGCACTGGAAATCGCTGTTCGGCGCGGACATCCTCGATTTCGACTACGACCAATTCGTGGGCGCGCCGCAGCCCGCCGTGGAAAAGCTGCTCGCGTTCTGCGGGCTCGACTGGGAGGACGGCTGCATGGCGTTTCACCGGGTCCGCAACGCGGTCAAGACCGCGAGCGCGTGGCAGGTGCGCGAACCGCTGTACCGGCGCTCGTCCGGTCGCTGGCTGAACTACGCGCGGCACCTCGATCCGCTGCGTGCGGCACTTGGCGACCTGCGCGACCCCGCCGCGACGAACGCGTAGCAATAACTCACGCCGGAACGACGTCGAAGGCCATCGTGAGGCGGCTCTCGGGCGTCGTGAACGGCACGGTGCCATGCCACATGTACGATGGGAACAGCACCAACCGCCCGGGCTTCGGCCGCGTGTAGTGCTCCGGTCCCATCGTCGGCTTGGTCTTGAACGGCGGCTGGCCGAAGCGGAGCCACCCTTCGCGGTTCTCGGCGTCGAGAGCGCTCCGCGGAACCTCGACGTAGAAGGCCGATGACAGCCAGCCCATCGGATGGAAGTGGTCGACGTGGAAGCCATTGGGCTCGAGCAGCACCGACCACGACCCGCTGAGCTTGTGCCGCTGCGTGTTGCGTCGTGTCAACGGATGCGCCGGCCCGCTGCCGACGGCGGACATGTATTCGTGGATCGGCGCTTCGATCGCGCTGAAGAATCCTTTGACCGCCGGGTCGTCGAGCTGCGTGAGCTCCGTTGTGGTCTGCACGCCACCGCGAACGGTTTGCTCCGGCGGATGAAACGACATCCCGTGCAGGCGCCGCAGCGCGGCGGCGAGATCGACAAGCCACGTGTCCACGCTCGACCAGCCCGCGGGCGCAGCGACGTCGTAAACATGAACGAAGGCGTCGTAGTCGTAGAGCCAACGGTGGACAGGGTCACCGGCTGCTCGTGCCGCCGTGGCGAGCCAGCCCCAGGCAGCCTGATTGTCCGGCTCGAGCTCGGTCGCGCGTCGGGCACGGCGCAACGCTTCGTCGAGCCGGCCTTGGGCGAGCAGCAACGAGACTTGCTGGATCTTCACCGCGACGTTGTCCGGCTCGAGCGCTTCGGCGCGCGCGGCGAGCTGCGCACCGTAATTTTCGTCGTCGCTCTCCAGCGCCGCCTGCGCGGATGCGAACAACAGCATCACGTCGTCCGGGTTTCGCTGCAGCGCCGCCGCGAGCATCGTGCGCAGATCGCCTTCCGCTCCGCTCGCTTTGAGAATGCGCGCCCGCGCGAGGATCAAGGGCGTTTCAGGCGCGCCGGCGCCTAAGGCCGCGTCGAGGGGGCCGACCGCCGCTCGGGCGTCGCCGCTTCGCATCCAGATGAGCCGCGAAAACTCGGTCGCTGCGTCGACATACTCGGGGCGGCGGCCCAGGACTTTGCGAAACGCCGCCTCCGCGGCGTCGAACTCCTGCAGCGCGCGCAGCGCGCGGGCGTAGACAAGCCAGGTCTCCGGCGCGTCGAGCTTCATCGCGAACGCCTTCTCCGCGGCTGCCTTCGCCTCGGCGTCGCGGCCCATGTCGCCCAGAGTCGCGGCGAGGTTGTGCCAACCCACGCCGCTCGTCGGATAAAGCGCCGTCGCCTTGCGATTGGCGACGAGGGCATCGTCGTACCGGCCGAGCGCTTTCAGGACCGCGCCGTAGACGAAGAGCACCTGATGACTCGGCGCCGGAGCGTCGGCGAGCGGCGCAATCAGCGTCAATGCCTCGGCCGCCCGACCCTGGCGCGAAAGCTGCTCGGCAACCGCAACGGGATCCTGCTGACCCGAGATCACACCGGAGGTCACATCAGGACTCTGGACCCGATCGACCCGCCGGTGAATGCCGCGATGCCGGCCGACAGCACGGTGACGAGCACGCGTTCCGGGGGCGTCAAATGGGGATGCCAGATGTCGAAGATCAGCACGACGCGCAGCTTGTCACTGTCGTTTCACGCCTCGTGCTCGATCGTATCGTCGAACACCCACGCTTTGAGGGATAGTAAATCCAACGCCTCGACGCGCCGTCGAGAGTAGCGTAGCACGGCCTGACTTGCGTGCGGCGACTCGCACTCGCTCGGCCCCCTCGTCGCGTCGCACCCGTGGGAACGTGCGAGCGGCGAAGAGGGGCCTCGGCGTGCGGGGCGCCCTGCGGATCGGGGGAAACGCGCGCGTTCGGAGACCGACATCTCGGTGCAACGAATCGTCCGGAGGCCGAACCGGATCGCCGCTCGCGCCGCTGCTATAATCCGCCACTTTTTGCGCGCGCCGACGATCCCGGTCTGGCGCAGCTCCCAGGACTTCGAGACCCAAATGCCCGACGCCGATCGTTTTACCCTGCCCGATCCATCGCTGCTCGCTCCCGCCGCAGTCGACTTCTGGTCGCTGCGGATGGTCGAGGAAACCAGCGAGACCTACACCGTCCGCAAGAACGTCGCCCTACCCTTTTGCGCGAGCGTCGACCGTGGCGCCATGGCGACCGTCTATGCGGACGGCGGCTATGGCTACGCTGCCACGAGCGACATCTCGGCCGCGGGCCTCCGCGACGCGCTCGAGCGTGCCGCCGCCTGGGCGCGCGCGACGGCGCGCCACGCGCTTTTCGATTCGCGGACGCTGCCGCGACCGGCGGCGCGCGGCGAATACGCCTCGCCGGCGCTCGAGGGCAAGACACGCTCGCGCCGCGAATGGTTCGAGCTGCTGATGGAGGAATCGCGCAACGCCGGGCGCGACGCCCGGATCGTCGACTGCGAAGCGCACATGGAAGTGCGCCATGCCGAGCACCGCCTGGTCACGAGCGAAGGTGGCCACCTGGTGCAGCGCTACCGCTTTCTGCTGCCATCGATGTCGGTGACGGCCCATGCGGACGGGGACACGCAGACCCGGACGCTGCATGGGCACCGCGGCATCTGCCAGCAGGGCGGGCTCGAGATCCTGCCTCGCTTCGGCTTCGAAGGCGGCATGCGTCGAATTGCGGAGGAAGCGCTCGAGCTCCTTGCAGCGCCGAACTGCCCAACGGGCACACTCGACGTCTTGCTGATGCCCGACCAGATGATCCTGCAGATCCACGAGTCGATCGGCCACCCGCTCGAGCTGGACCGCATCCTGGGCGACGAGCGCAACTTCGCTGGCACGAGCTTCGTCACGCCGAAGATGTTCGGCTCGTATCGCTACGGGTCAGATCTGCTCAACGTCACGTTCGATCCCACTCGCGCCGAGGAGCTCGGGAGCTACGGCTGGGACGACGAAGGCACGAAAGCCGAGAAGGTTCACTTGATCCGCAACGGCATCCTGGAGCGCCCACTCGGCAGCGCCATTTCCCAGGCAAGGGCCGGTCTCCCTGGAACGTCGAACTCGCGCGCTGACGGCTGGAACCGGCCGCCGATCGACCGCATGGCGAACCTGAACCTCGAACCGGGCGACGCCACGATGGATGAGATGATCGCGGGTATCGAGCGGGGCGTGCTGATGGAGACCAATTGCTCGTGGTCGATCGACGACTCGCGCAACAAGTTCCAGTTCGGCTGCGAGCGCGGACGATTGATCGAGAACGGCAAGCTCGGCGCCGTCGTCAAGAACCCCAACTACCGCGGTATCAGCGCGAGCTTCTGGCGGAGCTTGGCCAAGGTTGGCAATGCCGACACGATGCAGGTGCTGGGCACGCCGTACTGCGGGAAGGGTGAGCCCGGCCAGACAATCCGGGTCGGCCATGCTTCGCCGGCGTGCGTGTTCACGAACGTCGCAGTCTTCGGGGGGGAGGTCATGAGCGAGCCCCGCGACAACCCTTCGGAGGCCGCGTAATGGCGCCGCGCGATCATGCCGCGAGCGCGGCGACCACGATGGAGTCCTATTTCAACGACGTCGCGAAGCAGCTCGATGGGCTGGTGCACGCCGGCGAGGCGTACACCGCATGGTTCGCCGCCGAGTGCTCCGATTTCGTCCGCATGAATCGCGGCAAGGTGCGGCAGCCGGGCACCGTCGTCCAGCGCTACCTGGGCGTCGACCTGATCCGCGGCGCGCGCCACGCGTCGCACTTCCTCTCTCTATCCGGAGACCCGGCCGCCGACCGGGCCGCCATCGCGACAGGCGTTACGGCTGCACGGGCAGCGCTGGCCGATGCCGCGGACGACCCGCACCTCCTGGTCGCGACCGAGGTACACAGCTCGCGCGAGGCGCGCGGCGGACCGCTGCTGGCGGCGGAAGCCATTGTCGACGCGGCGCTCGAGGCTGCACAGGGGACCGACCTCGTCGGACTCTACGCCGGCGGCCCGATGTACCGCGGGTTCGCCAATTCGCGCGGCCAACGCAACTGGCACGAAGCCCACGCGTTCACTTTCCAGTGGAGCCTCTACCACCGCGCCGACAAGGCGGTGAAGTCCGCGCTGTCGGGCTTCGCGTGGGACGACGCCGCGCTCGCCGCCAGAATGGACGAGGCGCGCGACGCGCTCGCCCACATGGCCAAGCCACCGAAGACGCTCGCACCGGGCAAGTACCGCGCTTTCCTGACGCCGGCGGCGATGGAGGAGATCGGCTCGATGCTGTGCTGGGGCGGATTCTCCGCACGCGCGCTCGCCACCAAGCAGTCGAGCCTGACGCGGATGCAGGGCGACGGCGAGGCGCAGCGGCTCGACCCGCGAGTGACGATCACCGAGGCAACGGCCCAAGGCGTCGCCCCTTCGTTCCAGGCCGAAGGCTTCGTGCGCCCCGAGCGCGTCGTGCTCATCGACCAGGGTCGCCTCACGGGGTCGCTCGTTTCGCCGCGCACGGCGCGCGAATTCGGACTCGCCACCAACGGCGCGAATGGCTTCGAGGGGCCCGAGTCGCTCGCGATGGCGCCGGGAACGCTCGCCGCCAAGGACGCGCTCGCAGCGCTCGACACGGGCCTCTACGTCGGGAACCTGCACTACCTCAACTACTCCGACCGCCCGGCCGCGCGGATCACCGGGATGACGCGCTTCGCGACGGTCTGGGTCGAAGCCGGCAGGATCGTCGCACCCGTCGACGTGCTGCGCTTCGACGACACGATCTACCGCATGCTTGGCGCCAACCTCGAGGCGCTCACCGCGGAGACCGAGCTCATGCTCGCGAGCGACAGCTATCGCGAACGTCAGCTCGCCTCGATGCGGCTGCCCGGAGCGCTGGTCTCCGAGCTGACGTTCACCCTTTGACGCCGATCGGCGGGCGCGCCATTGATCTGGATGGCCGAGACCTACGCCAGGCTCGGCGAGTTCGAGCACGGCGAACATTGGTGGCGATCGTCCCGATAGGCAACACGAGGCGCGAGGATCACGACCTTTGCAGTGTAAAGCTTACGCTGAGCTGCGCAGGTTGATGTCGACGGTTCCTCGAAGAGAGGAACGCACGTGCCCGCTCGTCGGTCGCGCGCAGCTCCGGAAGGTAGGGCGCAATGAGCGCCTCGTGTCGCCGCCACTTGTCTGGCTGAGGCGGACTCACAGTGTGGTCGGAAAGGGGCAGAACGTCGGGAACCTTGCGGTCCCAGCCGATACCAGCGAACGCACAAATCCGCGCGACATTGCCCCTCGGATCGGTCAGAAAATCGTCATAGGTGAGCGCGTGGACACGTCTCCTGGGAATAGCCTCCAGATCATCGAGCAGGATCGCCAACGTCCGCTGCCACTGGGCCGCCGCGATCGCCGCGAGCGGTTGCCCTGCAAGGTCGCGCCAGGCCGGGACGAGCAGGAACGACCACGGCGGTCCCACCCAACCGGGCAGGTCCGGATACATGACAAACCGACCGGACTCCCATCCTTCGATGATGCTGCTCACGTTCGCCTGCGGCTCGCGGTATAGGAATATGTAAAGCGCGTCGGGAAAAAGCACGTCGAGCAATGGGAGACGCAATGCATTCTTGGGCGTCTTTTCGAGCAGACGCACCGCACCGGCGGCCGGCGGCGGAGGCGTGCCGTTGCGGTTGCGGAGGAATTGCGCGAAACGCTGCCTGAGCGCGGCAAGAATCTCCGGCGCCGCATCGCGCCGGTCCAGTCGCCCGGATGTATAGCCGTGCGCCTCCGCGCGCAGAGCGGGTATCGACTCGAACTGCTGGTGGCTTTCTCCGCCCACGGTGTAGAAATCGGGACTGTGCGCCAGCGTCTCGAAGAGGAGCGAGCTGCCGGACCGGGGAGCGGCGAGGATGACGACCGGACGCTCGAAGACCGGGGCGCTCGACCGGTATCCGGTGGAAGCCGCGGCAGGCGAGCGCGCCACTTCGGTGGGCATCGGCTCTGGACTGCCAGCGTGGATGGCGCTGCGCGGCGCAAGCGCCGGCGAATGCAGGGCGGGGATCAGACCAAGTTCGATCACGCTGGCGAAATCAACTTCGTTCGGAAGCGCTATCGCTCCGGCGAAGGTTTGCGCGATCCCGGATAGCCGCGCGATCAGCGCCTGATATCGGTGCCAGCCCGCGGCGGCGTCGCCGTATTCGGCCCACACGCTCCGCCATTCGTGAATCAATGGTCGGACGGCGGCATTGATCCTTTCGATCTCGCCGCGATCCGAGCTGCCCGCATAGGCGTCGGCAAGCCAACCGACCCAGAGACCCTCGAATTCCCACGGCGACATCACAATTGGGAAATTCGACGATTCGAAATGCAAGGTGGGCGGCGGATAGGGCACGAACGGCGACGCGCGTGCGGGTCCTCCCGTCCCTGCCAGACGCCAAAACGATTCGCTCCCCACGGTATCGCAGACGAGGTGGATGCGCTCGCGGGCCGTCGGGTTAAGGACGTTGTGCATGCGCCAGGTGTCGAATATCCAGCAATCGCCTTCGGCCATGTGGGTCGACGCCTCGCCGCAAAGGAACGTGACCTCGGGAAACGTCACCACGGGGACATGGACCCGGACGCGCTGCTGCCAGTAGTAGTTCACATCGACATGCGGCGTGACCTCTGCCCCCGCGTCGAGCTTCATCAAGCGGGTCCGGCCGAGGGGAACATCCAGTGCGGCAAGCACCTGCTGCACGTACGGGCAACGCGCAAGGTGCGGTGTCGGACGCATCGGACCGGCCCACCCGTCGTCGAGGGGATTGCCCCCCCGCGCGATCAAGGGCAGCGCCGCATTCCCCGGAGTTCCCTGCGGATGCGGACGCCAGTCGGACGCGGAAAACTGCGCGATCTCTGCACGCAGGCGCACCGTGTCGAACCGGAGCGGGAGCTTGATGAATGGCGTGGCGAGCCGCACGTCCGGATTCTACTCCTCAGGCATTTGCGTCACCCGAGCTCGCGTTCACGCTCCAGCGCTGCGCGGCGCGGGGGGTGTCCTGATTCCCCCGGGCGCGGGCAACCTGGGCGGTCACAATGCCGCCCTCACGCGCGCGGCTGGGTCCGCGCGGGTGTTGTGGGCCGCGCTAGTCGGCGCGGCCAGCGACGTGCCCGCCGTGCCAGCCCTTCGGGATCGACGCGATCAGCCGCTGCATGTAGGGCTCGCGCGGATGCCGGGCGCGCTGCTCTCGGAGATGACGTTTACGCTGTAGCGGCGCGAGCGGCTCGCCGGTTCGGCCTCCGCACCGTTGGTCTCGATCGTTGCGCCGAGCGGTCGGCCTCCGAACACGCTCCCGTTAGCTCACATCCCCAAGTAAGCTTGGGGCCCCTGTTCGCCGGTCGCGCGTTCCCCCCGGCACACGCGTCATTGCGGCCCCTCCGCGCCGACGACACCGACGTCGACGTACTTCCAGGGCTCGCGGAACAGCGGATCCGGCTTGAGGCCGAGCACCCACGGCTGCGCAACGATGGTTCGTAGCGGTAGATGCCCAGCATCAGCGGCATGTACGCCGCGGCGAGATCGGCCATCTTGCCGTAGAGCGCCGTGCGCTCAGGCGCCGTCCGGCAGCGCACGCGCCTGCTCGAACAGCGCGTCGAACTCCGGCAGGCTGAAGTGCGCGTCGTTCATGCCGTTGCCGATGTTCTTGCCGTACAGGATCTCGAGCGCGGCGCCGCCGTCGCGCAGCGTGAACAGCCGGGCGAGCCGCAGCATCTGCAGCTGGCCGGCTGTGCTCATCTTGAGCAGGTCCTGCCATTTCTGCTTGACGAATTCGATGCGGATGCCGACGGCATCCATGCTGCGCTTCCACAGCTCGTCGAACTCGCGGTCCTCGCTGCTCGGTGGCGATCCGAGCTTCAGCACGAGCGGTGAGCCGTCCGGGCGCTCGCGATAGCCGTCGGCGCCGCGTCCTTGTAGCCGAAGCGGTCGAGCAGCGCCTGCGCGGCGGCCGGGTCGTAGCACGATGCGCTCGTCGCGTCGGGATCGTGGCCGATCAGTCCCGGCGGGATCATCTGCGTCGCCGGGATCGGCCTGCCCCTTGCGGATCACCCGGATCTCGTCGCCGACGTCGTAGGCCATCGCGATCGCGCGGCGCAGCGCGACTCTTGTCCGCGCGTGTAGCCGCCGACGACCGGATCGTCCATGTTGAAGTACGTGTACGTGAACGCCGACTCGAGCACGCGGGTCGCATCGCATGCCCTGCTCGCGTACTCGGGCCTGAGCTTGCCGTCGTCCAGCACGCTTGTCGACGAGGTTGAGGGCACGGGCAGGTAGTCGAGCTGACCGGAGTCGAACGCGAGCAGCCGTGGATTCGCTTTCCTCGATGATGCTGACCTCGACCTGATCGACGAGCGGCAATCGCTTGCCGGCGTTGGCGCGCACGGCGTGCGGCTTCGCTCGCGTCGACCGTGTCGGGAAAGCGGTCGTCGCGATAGTCGGGATTCGCGCACGAGCACGATCTTGCTGCCGCGCTTCCACTCCTTGAGCATGAACGGCCCGGTGCCCACCGGATGGTCCATCGTCCAGCCGTTCTGCCGGACTGCCGTACGCCTCGACGACCTCGCGCGCGACCGCGGCCATGACACGCGTCGTCATGAATTCGAGCAGCATGTAGTCGGGCTGCTTGAGCTTGATCTGCAGCGTGTAGCGGTCGAGCGCCTGCAGGCCCTCGAGCTTCGCGTCGTAGTCGAACCTGCCGCTCGCTTTCGCCGCCGCCACGAGCTCGTCGGCGCCGACGAGCTTGCCGTCGAGATAGAAGCTCCAGAACGAGCGCATTCGCGGGTCGATCAGGCGCTTCCAGCTGTAGACGTAGTCCTCGGCGATCAGCTCGCGCGGCTTGCCCTTGAACACCGGATCCGGCGTGAAATGGATGCCCGGCCTGATCCTGACGACGATCGTCGTGCCGCCGTCGCGGATTTCCGGCAGCGCCTTCGCGGTCGACGGCCTGAGCACGTACGGGCCGCTTCAGGTAGTCGTACTCGAGCAGCGAATCGAAGATCGCGCGGCAGACCCAGCCGGAGTAGGCGTCGTTCGCGACCTGCGGATCGAAGTCCGTTGACATCCTGCTCGAGGGCCACGCGCAAGGTCTTGACGGCGTGTGCGGGCACCATCGCGAGCAGGCTCGCGACCAGGAGTACGGTCGAACAGGCCGACGCGCCGCGCTCTCGCGGCGGCCCGTCTTTTGCACCCATTCTGCTTCGCGCTGCCGCGGACCAACGGTCGACCTCCCTCGTTCGGCGACGCGCCCTCCGGGCCTGGGCTCGCTATCGCTCGCCCGCCTCGCTCAGTCGTGCCCGGCCGCTTGCCCGCCGTGCCAGCCCTTCGGAATCGACGCGATCAGCCGCTGCGTGTAGGGCTCGCGTGGATGCCGGTAGAGATCGTCGGAATTGGCGATCTCGACGACCTTGCCCTCGCTCATCACGAGGATCTCGTCGGAGATGTACTTCACGACGGCGAGATCGTGCGAGATGAAGATGTAGGAGAGCCCGTACTCGTCCTGCAAATCGGACAGCAGGTTCAGCACCTGCGCCTGCACGGAGACGTCGAGCGCCGACACCGACTCATCGCAGATCAGGATGTCGGGCTTCATCGTGAGGCAGCGCGCGACGGCGATCCGCTGCCGCTGCCCGCCCGAGAACTCGTGTGGATACTTGTAGTACGACACCTCCGGCAACCCGACTTTCTCCAGCAGCTCGAACGCGAGGTCCGTCCGTTCCTGCGCGTTGGCGCCGATGCCGTGGATCTCCATCGGCTCGGTCAGGATGTTGCCGATCGTGAAGCGCGGGTTCAACGACGCGTACGGGTTCTGGAAGATGATCTGGATGCGCCGCCGCCAGGGCATGAACTCCTTCGCCGACATCGACAGGATGTCCTTGCCTTCGAAGATCGCCTCGCCCGTCGTCGCCTCGTGGAGGCGCATGAGCGTCAAGCCGACCGTCGTCTTGCCCGATCCGGATTCCCCGACGAGGCCGAGCGTCTTGCCCTTCGGCAGCTGGAACGACACGCCCTTGACGGCTTCGAACGTACGCTTGCCGAAGAGCCCCTCGCGCGAATAGAAATTCTTGCCGAGGTTTCGGACGTCGAGGACGATCGGATCCGATGGCTTGGCCCCGCGGACCCGTTCCGACATGTCGCGCGATCCCACCGTGCCGCCCTCCATATAGTCGTCGATCACCGGCAGGCGCACCGGCCGGCGGTCGAGTTGCGGCCGGCACTTGAGCAGAGCCTTCGTGTACGAGTCGCGCGGCGACTCGAACACGGCCTTGGCGGGACCCTGCTCACGGATCTCGCCGTTGCGCATCACGACGACGTAGTCGGCGATCTCGCCGACGACGGCGAGATCGTGCGTGATGAACAGCACGGACATCTGGTGTTTCTTCTGCAGCGCACCGATCAGGTCGAGGATCTGCTTCTGGATCGTCACGTCGAGCGCCGTCGTCGGCTCGTCGGCGATCAGGAGCTTGGGCTCGCAGGCGATCGCCATCGCGATCATCACGCGCTGCTGCTGGCCGCCGGACATCTGCGACGGGTAGGCGTTGATCTTGTACTCGGGATCCGGGATGCCGACCTCGTCCAGGAGCTCGATCGCGCGCTTGCGCGCCTGCGCGGGCTTCATCCCCATGTGCAGGCGCAGGACCTCGGTCAGCTGGAAGCCGACGGTGAACACGGGGTTCAGCGACGTCATCGGCTCCTGGAAGATCATCGAGATGTCGGCGCCGCGGAGCTCGCGGAGCTTGGTCGGGTCGAGCTTCGTCAGGTCCTTGCCCTCGCTGACGATCTCGCTCGCGGGATCGACGATCGAGTTCTCGGGCGGCAGCAGCCCCAGGATCGCGAGCGACGTCACCGACTTGCCGCTTCCCGATTCACCGACGAGCGCCACCGTCTTGTTGCGCGGGATGTCGAACGAGATGCCTTTGACGGCTTCGAAGATCGTCCCTTTGTCGATATGAAACGAGACCCGGAGGTTCTTGACGCTGACCAGCGGATCGGACAGTGCGGTTCCGGTGGCCATCTACGCCCCCATCCTTCCCTTGAGCTTCGGATCGAGCGCATCGCGCAGCGCGTCGGTGAACAGGCTGAACGCGGTGACGAGCGTCGCCATCGCGACTGTCGCCGCGACGAGTTGCCACCACTTGCCCAGGATCAGCTCGTTCTGCGCCTCGTTCAGCATCGAGCCCCACGAGACGACGTCGACCGGGACGCCGAAGCCCAGGAACGACAGGATCACCTCGGCCTTGATGAAACCGACCGTGAGGATCGACAGTTGCACCAGCACGACGTGGCTCACGTTGGGGAAGATGTGGACGAACATCCGGCGCGCGTTCGACGCGCCGATCGCATCGGCCGCCTGCACGTACTCGCGCGCCTTGTGCTTCAGGTATTCGCCGCGGATCAGCCGGAACACGCCGGTCCAGCCGGTCAGCCCCAGGATCAGGATGATCGTCAGCATGCCCTTCTGTTGCAGCACGGCCGCGACCGCGAGGATCAGCAGCAGATAGGGGATCGAGCTGAAGATGCTGTAGAACCAGTTGAAGAAGTCGTCAACCCACTTGCCGTAGTAGCCGGCGAGCGCGCCCATCACCGTGCCGATGAGGACCGCGACCGCGGCCGAGGCAAGGCCCACGAAGATCGACGTCTCCGAGCCCTTGATCGTCTTCTTGATTACGTCGCGGCCCCACTTGTCGCCGCCGAACGGCAGTGTCGCCGCGCGCGCCTCGATCACTTCGCCCTTGGCGCCCTTCGTACCCGCCCGGATATCGGCCATGACGTCGGCCAGCGGGTCGACGGTCTTCCCTTCGTCAGTGGCTCCGGGAGCGCCAGCCACGGCGGGCGCGCCCTTCTCGCCGCGGATCTCGGCCAGCACGTCGGCCAGCGGGTCGACGACGCTCGATTTGTACTCGGACGCCGGAATCGGTGCCGAGGGCTGGGCCTCCGGCGCGGCCGGTGCGCCGGCCTCGATGTCGGCGCCGATGAACGACGGCGGTGCGTAGTTGAGGCCGATCTCGCGGTTCCAGTCGCGCGCGACGAGCCCGACGCCGGACAGGATCATCAGCACGATGAACGCGGCGACGATCGCGAGCGACACCATGCCGACGTGATCGGACTTGAGGCGCTTCCACGCGAGCGCCCACAGGCCCGGCGACACCGTGTGCGGGACCTCGCGCGCGATCGGGGTGACGGTTTTCAATGCGGTGGCCATCGTCGTCCCCCTACTTGAGCTGGACCCGCGGATCGACCGCCTTGTACATCAGGTCGGCCAGCAGGTTGGACGCCATCGTCGCAAACGCGGTGTAGACCGTGATCGCCTTGATGACCGGAAAGTCCGAGCGCTCGACGGCGAGAATCACCTCGCGGCCGATGCCCGGGATCGAGAAGAAGCGCTCGAGCAGGAACGCGCCGAGCAGCAGGCCCGGCAGGTTGGCCATGAGGTTGGTGATGATGGGGATCGACGCGTTGCGCAGCACGTGCAGCCACATGATCCGATTCTCGGAGAGCCCCTTCGCGCGCGCCGTGCGGACGTAATCCTGGTTGATTTCGTCGAGCACGAACGTCCGGTAGAGGCGCAGGCTCGGCGCGATGCTGACGGCGAGGCCGATCAATATCGGCAGCGACGCGTACTTGATCAGGTTCTCCCAGAAACCGTTGCCCCAGCCCTGCACGGGGAACCAGCCGAGCTTGTAGGCGAAGAAGTACTGGAAGACGATGATGTAGACGAGGATCGAGACCGAGAGGCCGATCGTGCAGACGATCATCACCATCCGATCGGTGAGCGAGCCGCGAACGTAGGCGACGGCAAGCGCGAGCGCGATCGAGAACAGCGCATCGAGGATCGTAAGCGGCACCACGACGGTCAGCGACGGCCCAAGCCGGGTCGCGAGGATGTTCGAGACCTGCTCGTTGGTGCTCCACGACGCGCCGAAGTTGGCGGTCACGACCTGCTTGATGAAGATCCAGAGCTGGACCCAGTAGGGCTGATCGACGCCCAGCTGCCGCCGGATGTTCTCGATCTGCTCCTTGTTCGAGATCTTCCCCGCCAGCACGTAGGCGGGGTCGCCGCCGACCGCGTTGAACAGGATGAACACGAGCAGGATGACGCCCAGCATCGTGGGGATCATCTGCCAGAGCCGCCGGATGATGTATGCCGTCATGGGGTGGTTGCCTCCTCCCGAAGCGCAGATCGCGCGCGGCCCGGGCCTTCAATCGAACGTCGTCGCGCCTGCCGGATCCCGCCGGGGTCGCCGGGCGGGGTCCCCCCTCCTTCGCGGCGGCCGGCGCTCCGCCACGGCCGCCATCCTGCGCCTTTCGCAGCCCGCCGTCACTTGGGGGGTCCGGCGACGTCGATGAACTGCCACTCGGCGTGCAGGATCGGATGTTTCTTGTACCCCAGGACCCGCGGCTGCACAAGCATGTTGCGGTAGCGGCTGATGTCGAGGCGCCAGGGCGCGTAGGTCTCGATGATCCTGGCCATCTCGTGGTAGAGCTTGTCGCGCTCGGGGCCGGCCGGCATCCGCACGCTCTGCTCGTAGAGCTTGTCGTACTCGGGAATGTTGGCGCACGCGTTGTTGCTCTGGTAGATGTTCTTGCTGTAGAGCAGCTGCATGAAGTTGTCGGCGTCCGGATAGTCGGCGATCCAGGCGCGCCGACCGCATCTGGAGCTTGCACTGTTTCTCGAGCTTCAGAAGCTCGGCGAACTTGTCCTTCTGCACCTCCATCCGGATGCCGATGCCGTCGAAGGCCTTCTTCCACATCTCGTCCTGCTGGCGCCCGAGCGAGTCCGGGCGCGACGCGTAGCGGATCACGAGCGGCTTGCCGTCGGGCAGCGTCCGCCAGCCGTCGGCGCCCTTTCTTGTAGCCGAACTTGTCGAGCAGCGCATTGGCCGCGGCCGGATCGTACTTGACCGGCGACCGGTAAGAGGGATCGTGGCCGACGACGCCGGGCGGGATCGGGAACTGCGCCTCGACCGCCTGGTCGTTCCGCACGACGCGGATCTCCTCGTCGACGGGGTACGCCATCGCCATCGCCCGGCGCAGCGCGATCTTTTCCTTCGACAGGCCGCCGACGACGGGATCCATCAGGTTCCAGTAGTGGTACGAGATCTCCGGGTCGACGAAGCGCGAGAGCCGCACCCCCTTCTTCTGCAGTCGGGCGTCAGCGTGCCGCCGTTCAGCACCTTTGGCGCCAGCGGGCCTTCCATGTTCATCAGGTCGAGCTCGCCGTTCTGGAAGGCGAGCAGCCGCGACTGGTCCTCCTCCATGATGCTGATCTCGATGCGGCCCACCTGCGGCATCTGCTTGCCCTTCATCTCGGCGACGATGCGCGCATCCTCCGGATCGCTCCCGGCCTTGAAGTCCCAGACGTAAGCCCGCGATAGTCGGGATTCGCCTCGAGGAAGATCTTCGAGGAGCGGATCCATTTCGCGAGCTTGTACGCGCCGGTGCCGACCGGATTCGACATGATCCGACCGCCTTCGTCGCCGTACGCGGCGACCACTTCCTTCGCGACCGCGCTGGTCGGCTCGTGCGCGAGCACATAGGAAAGGTTGTAGTCGGGCTGCTTCAGGCGGATCCGCAGCGTGTAGCGATCGACCGCCTCGAGCCCCGGCACCTTCGCGTTGTAGTCGAACTTCTGGCCGGGCTGCTTCGCCTTCTCGGCGATCTCGTCCAGGCCGACGACCTTGCCTTCGAGCAGCCACGCCCATGGCGACCGGATCGCGGGGTCCATGAGGCGCTTCAGCGAGAAGACGTAGTCCTCGGCGACGAGCTCGCGCTTCGCGCCCTTGAACGCCGGATCGGGCGTGAAGTAGATCCCCTTCTTGATCTTGACGGTGTAGGTCTGCCCGTTGTCGGTGATCTGCGGCAGCGCCTCGGCGGTCATCGGGACGAGCTTTGCCGGGCGCGCCATGTAGTCGTAGGTGAGCAGCGTTTCGAAGATCGCCTGCTCGACGGTGCCCGAGTACAGGTCGTGCGCCGCCGCCGGGTCGAAGCCCTCCTCGCCCGCGGGAAACACGTAGCGGATCACCTTGTTCATATCCGCCGCGATGGCGGCGAGCGGGGAACTGGCAAAGGCCGTCGCCGCTGCAACGAGCGCGACGGCACGCAGCGCCTTGGCGCGGCGCAGGAACGATTCAGGAGGCATGATCAATGGGGAACGACGTCGAGGTACTGCCAATCGGCCTGCAGGATCGGGTGCTTCTTATAACCCAGGATCCAGGGCCGGATGAGCTCGGTGCGCATGCGCGAAACGTGGAGGCTCCACGCGGCGTCGACTTCCATCTGCCGGGACATCTCGAGATAGAGCCGGTTGCGCTCGGGGGAATCCGGGATGGTGCGCGACGCGGTGTAGAACTTGTCGAACGCGGCCGACTCGTAGCAGCCGTTGTTGCTCTGGCCGGTGTTCGGGCCGTAGAGCAGCTGCAGAAAGTTGTCGCCATCCGGGTAATCGGCGATCCACCCCTGCCCCCACATCATGAGCTTGCAAGCCTTCGCTGCCTGCACGTTGTCGACGAATGGTGCCACCGCCTGTTCCATCCGCACGCCGATGGCAGCGAGTGACTTTTGCCACACCTCGTCGAGCTCGCGCTGGGTGCTCTGGGGCTCGGTCGCGAGGCGGATCAGCAGGGGCTTGCCGTCGGGCAGCGTGCGCCAGCCGTCCTTCCCCTTCTTGTAGCCGAAGTGGTCGAGGAGCTTGTTGGCGGTCACCGGGTCGTACTGGTTGACACTGCGGTAGGACGGATCGTGCCCGACCACACCCGCCGGAATCGGCATCTGCAGCGCGATGGCCTGGCCCTTGCGCACGACCTTGATCTCGTCATCGATGTTGTACGCCATCGCCATCGCGCGCCTTAGCGCGATCTTCTCCTTCGAGAAGCCTCCGAGCACGGGGTCGCGGAAGTTGAACGCCGTGTAAGTCATGTCCGGATCCGGCGCACGAAAGAGGCGGATGCCCTCGGCGGCGAGATCCGGTTTGAGCTTGTCGCCGTCGAGCGCGTTCGGCGCGAACGTTTCCGGCACCGCGAAATAGTCGAGCTGCTTCTGCTGGAACGCGAGCCAGCGCGACTGCGCTTCCTCGATGATCGTGATCTCGACCTTGCCCACCTGCGGCATCTCTTTGCCACGCATGTCCTTGACGAGCTGCTCGTCCCACGCTGCGGGCTCCGACGGAGCGAAGTCCCACGTGAAGCCGCGGTACTCCGGGTTCGATTCGAGCACGATCTTCGACCGACGCGTCCAGCTCGTGAGCATATACGGGCCGGTGCCGACGGGGTGCGCCATCGTGTCGTCGCCGTAACCTTCGATCGCCTCCCTCGCGACGATGCCGAGCGAGATGTGCGCCGCGATGAAGAGGAAGTTGTAGTCGGTTTCCTTGAGGCGGAAGCGCACGGTGTAGCGGTCGACCGCCTGAATGCCGGGGATTTTCGCGTCGTAGTCGAACTTGCCGCTCTTCTTCGCGGCCTCGGCGGCCTCGTCCAGGCCGACGATCTTGCCTTCGAGCAGGAACGCGTAAGGAGCCCGATACTTGGGATCCATGAACCGCAGGTACGAGTACACGACGTCCTGCGCGACGAGCTCGCGCTTCTGGCCCTTGAAAATCGGGTCCGGCGCGAAGTAGACGCCCTTGCGGAGCTTGAACGTGTAGGTCTTGCCGTTGTCCTCGACCACCGGCATCGACTCGGCGAGCATCGGCACGAGCTTCGATGGGCGCGCGAGGTAGTCGTACGTGAGCAGCCGCTCGAAGATTGCCTCGAGCACCGTTGCCGAGTAGAGATCCGAGATCCGTACCGGATCGAAGCCGCTTTCGCCAGCCGGGAAGTAGTAGTGGAGGACCTTGTTCGGGTCCGGTGCGGCGGTCGCGGGCACCG
This sequence comes from uncultured beta proteobacterium, assembly GCA_963773195.1. GTDB lineage: Bacteria > Pseudomonadota > Gammaproteobacteria > Burkholderiales > Casimicrobiaceae > CAIWHR01. The sequence goes on along the minus strand of CAVZAE010000006.1, from coordinate 208,551 downwards.
GAAACGCGAATCCGAATGCCGTGGCGGCGGCTGCGGCAAATCCCGCCAGCCGTTTCAGCGCCCTCCTGCGATACATCCCGGCCCCCGAAAACAAAAGGCGCGTAATGTACCACTTCCGCCCCTCCTCCCGCCATGCCGTCCGTGACCCGAAACGCACCTCCGAACCGGCCGCCCGAGCGTTCCGGGCAGCCGCCACGAGCCCCGATCAAGCCGCCGTTCTGGGATGACGCGCGCCGCGACCTCGGCCGCGTCGATCCCGTGATGCGCCGGCTGATCCGGCGCGTTCCCGGCATCCACCTGACCCGCCGCGGCGATCCGTTCACGACGCTCGCGCGGGCGATCGTCGGCCAGCAGATCTCGGTCAAGGCGGCGCAGACCGTCTGGGCGCGCTTCGTCGCGGCATCCGGCGCGGCAGCCGAGGGAACGGTGCTCGATCCCGGCCGCGTCGCCCGGCTGCGAATGCCCACGCTTCGCCGCTGCGGACTGTCCGAGCGCAAGGCCGACTACCTGCGCGACCTCGCGCGCCATTTCGCGAGCGGGACGCTCGACCCGACGGAATTTCCCGCGCTCGACGACGAAACGTTGATCGAACGGCTCACCGACGTCCGCGGGATCGGCCGCTGGACGGCCGAGATGTTCCTGATGTTCCACGAGCTCCGCGCCGACGTGTTCCCCATCGCCGACATCGGCGTGCAAAAGGCGATCGCGGTCCACTACAACAAGGGCGAGCGTCTCGAGGTGGAAGCGCTGCACGCGATTGCCGCGCCGTGGCGCCCGTGGCGCAGCGTCGCGACGTGGTACTTGTGGCGCTCGCTCGATCCGATTCCGGTCGAATATTGACGGCCGATCGCACCCCACCAATGCGCGCTTGAGCGAGGCCCCGATGGCAACGACGAACAACAACCCTCCGCGATATCCGGGCCCCCTTCCCCCCGGAGCGGGCTTGACCTCGCTGTTCGTCTGCGAGGGCGACGCCGGCCCGTTCACGCGCGACGGTCCGCGCGCCGACGTCGAGTACCGCGATTTGGGCTGGGCGAGCGCGTCCCGGGGCGCCGTCGGTGCGAAGCACATTCGCGCAATCGCGCCGTTCAGCGCAGAGACGGGATGGCACTGGCACGACATGACGGCGCACTTCGTTCATGTGCTCCGGGGCTGGATTGCATTCCGGTTCGCGGGCGCGCCGCACGACGTTGTCGTACGCGCGGGCTCTTCGCTCTCGCAGCCCGCCGGCGTCGCGCACAACGTTGTCGGGCGTTCCAACGACCTCGAGCTGATCGAGATCAACGTACCGGCCGAGTACGGCACCTGGGATGTCGCGCCGACGGACGCGGAACAGGCGCGTCCATCGAGCTAGCGGGCTCGGGTTCGGGCTCGGGTCCGCCCGTACAATGCGCCAGTGACCGAGCCGACGCCGCACCCCTACGCCCGACTCACACCGGACGTCGTCCTCGACGCGCTCGACGATCTCGGGATCCGCGGCGACGGCCGCCTGCTGCCGCTCGGCAGCTACGAGAACCGCGTCTACCAGGTCTATCGCGAAGACGCACCGCCCGTCGTTGCGAAGTTCTACCGGCCCGAGCGCTGGACCGACGCGCAAATACGCGAGGAGCACGCGTTCGCGACCGAGCTCGCGGCGCGCGAGATTCCTGTCGTCGCCCCGCTCGCGCTCGAGGGCGAGACGCTCCACACGAGCGCCGGCTTCCGGGTGGCGGTCTATCCGAAGTGCGGCGGTCGCGCACCGGAGCTCGAGGATCGCGCCACGCTCGAATGGCTCGGTCGCTTCCTCGGGCGCATCCACACCGTCGGCGCGCAGTCCCCGTTTCAGCACCGGCCGGCGCTCGACATCGATGCGTTCGGTGTCGCGCCACGGGATTTCCTGCTCGCGCATGCGTTCGTTCCGGCCGATCTCCTGCCTGCGTGGACGAGCATTGCTGCGCTCGCGCTCGATGGCGTCCGCCGCGCGTTCGAGCGCGCAGGCGACGTGCACCGAATCCGTCTGCACGGCGACTGCCATGCCGGCAATGTACTCTGGACCGACAGGGGTCCGCATTTCGTCGACTTCGACGACGCGCGGATGGGTCCTGCCGTGCAGGACCTGTGGATGTTGCTGGGTGGCGATCGCGACGCGATGACACAATCGCTCGCGGCCGTGCTCGACGGCTATGAGCAGTTCGCCGAGTTCGACCCGCGCGAGGTGCACCTCATCGAAGCGCTGCGCACGCTGCGCCTCCTCCACTACTCGGCGTGGATCGCGTCGCGTTGGGACGATCCCGCGTTTCCAGCGGCGTTCCCGTGGTTCGGCACGCAACGCTACTGGCAGGACCGCGTCCTCGAGCTGCGCGAACAGGTGGCGCTGATGGACGAGCCGCCGCTGGCCGTGTGAGCGCCGGCCGCTGATCTCGGCGTCACGGCGGCGCGACGAGCGCGGAGCCCGGCTCCCGTTGCGATTCAACCCACCGGTCGGGATGGACGCACGAACCCGGGTCCCGCGGTGCTTGGCGAACTCCACGCGCACCGCAGGAGCCGGGTTCGTGCGCTCCTCGGTCCCCACGTACATCGGAGAGCCGGGCTCACGCCCGCGCGGGCATCGTGCGCGCCGCGCTGTGGCCCAGAGGGTCGAATGCGAGCCCTTGCCGTGCGCGTGGAGTTCGCCAAGCACGGCGAGGGCTCGCGTTCGGCCCCACTGCGGGCCCCGCAACGGACTCCCGCAACGTGCTAACGCAGCACGCCGTCGACGAGATGGAGCGTACGGTCCGTGCGCGAAGCGAGATCGGGGTCGTGCGTGACGATGACGAGGCTCGTGCCAGCCGCGCGGTTGAGCTCGAGCATCAGCGCGAACACATCGCCTGCGGTGCGGCGGTCCAGGTTGCCGGTGGGCTCGTCCGCGAGGACGCACTGTGGCGAGGTGACGAGCGCGCGCGCGAGCGCGACGCGCTGGCGCTCGCCGCCCGAGAGCTCGCTTGGTCGGTGCGCGAGACGGTGGCCGAGGCCGACACGCTCGAGCATCGCGGCGGCAGCGCCGCGCGCGACGGCTGGTGGATCGCGGCGGATCGCGAGCGGCATCGCGACGTTTTCGAGCGCCGAGAACTCCGGCAATAGGTGGTGGAACTGGTAGACGAAGCCCAGCGCCCGGTTGCGCACGCGCCCGCGGTCGCGCTCCGACAATGCCGCCATCAGCGCACCGTCGACGCGGACCTCGCCCGCGGTCGGAGCGTCGAGACCGCCCAGCAGATGCAGGAGCGTGCTCTTGCCCGACCCTGACGCACCGACGATCGCGACGCGTTCGCCGCGCGCAACGGAGAAGTCGACGCCCAGGAGCACCGGCACTTCGAGCGGGCCGCTCCGGTACGTCTTGGCGAGCCCGCGGCATTCGACAACGCCGGTCGCCGCCGCCTCACTCATAGCGGAGTGCCTCGGCCGGATTCACCTTGGCCGCGCGCCATGCCGGATAAATCGTGGCGACCAGCGCGAGCACGAGCGCGATGCCCGCGATGGTCACGACGTCGCCGAACTGCAGGTCGGAAGGAAGCTCGCTGATGTAGTAGACGGTCTTGTCGAGGAACTGGACGCTGAAGAGGCGCTCGATCGCGGGCACGATCGTACCGACGTTGAGCGCGAGCACGATCCCGAGCATGACGCCCAGGAGAGTGCCGATCACACCGATGAGCCCGCCCTGGATCATGAAGATCGCGGTGATCGACGCCGGCGACGCGCCCTGCGTGCGGAGGATCGCTATGTCGGCCTCCTTGTCCGTGACGGTCATCACCTGCGCCGACACGATGTTGAACGCGGCCACCGCGATGATCAGCGTGAGGATGATGAACATCATCCGCTTCTCGATCTGCACCGCGCGGAAGAAGTTGGCGTGCGACAGCGTCCAGTCGCGGACTTCTCCGCTCACGTTCAGGCGACCCGCAAGGTCGCGCGCGACGCGCGGCGCCGCATACAGGTCCGCGAGCTTGAGCCGCACACCCGTAACGCCGTCCATCCGGTAGAGCTTCTTCGCGTCGTCGAGGTCGATCAGCGCGAGGCCGCTGTCGAACTCGTACATCCCGACCTCGAAGACGCCGACCAGGGTAAAGCTCTTCACCCGCGGCAGCGTGCCGGCAGCGGTGAACGTGCCCTGCGGAGTGATGACGATCACCGGATCGCCGAGGCGCACACCCATCGCGCGCGCGAGGTCAGCCCCCAGGACGATGCCGAAGCCGCCGGGCTTGAGCGCGTCGAGCGATCCTGCGCGCATGTGCTGTCCGATGTCGGCGACCGTCGCTTCGCGCGCTGGATCGATCCCGCGGACCAAGGCCCCGCGGTTGACGCCGCCGGCCGAAAGCATCGCCTGGCCGACGACGTAAGGCGCGGCCGCACGCACGCGCGGGTCTTCGAGGGCTGCGCGCGCGACGGCGGCATCGTCGGCGAGCGACGGGATGCCGCGGATCTCGATGTGCGAGGCGACGGAGAGGATCCGCGTGCGCAGCTCGTCCTGGAAGCCGTTCATTACGGAGAGCACGACGATCAGCGCCGCGACGCCGAGCGCAATGCCCGCCATCGACATGAGCGCGATGAACGAGATGAACGTGTTCCGACCGGCGCCGCGGCGCGCGCGAGTGTAGCGCAGTCCGACGGCGAGCTCGTACGGCGACACGGGGATCGGATTCGAATGGACGGAGGCGCGGACGCCGTGGCAGAGAACACCGCCGGCGTGAGCGCTCATTATCGCATGCTAGACTCGACGCACCGCGGCGGCTTCCTCCTGCAATGCACTTCGTCCTCGCCCTTCCGGGTTTGCTCGCCCCGGGTGCCGCGCGCGATCGCGTCGCGCCGCACCTGGCTCGCCTCATCGCGCTTGCGGGGACGCCGGAGCGCGAGCCCGACGGACTCGACGCCGCGCTCGCCGCGCGCTACGGCATTCGCCGCACGAGCGACTGGCCGCTCGCCTCGGTACGCGCCTCCGCGCTCGACATCAACGCTGACACTGCGTACTGGCTCGCGGCCGATCCGGTGACGCTCGAGGCGGGCACCAGCGACGTCCAACTGCAGGGCGTAGTGCGCGATCTCGAGCCCGCGGAGTCCGCGACGCTCGTCGCCGCGCTCAATACGCATTTCGCCGGGGACGGGATCGCTTTCGTCGGCCCGCGGCCCGACGCCTGGTTCGTTCGAGCCGGCATTCCGGTGGCGTTGTCGACACGGCCGCTCGCCGTCGTCGCAGGCCGGATGGTGCGCGACTACATGCCGGCCGGGCCCGATGCCGGCAAGTGGCGACGCTGGCAAAACGAAATCGAGATGCTGCTGCATGCACATCCGGTCAATGGCGTTCGCGAGGCCGCGGGCAAGCCGCGCGTCAACGGCGTTTGGCTCTCGGAAGGTGGAACGATGCCGCCGCCGGGCGCGGGCGACGTCCGGACATTCGCCGATACCGGCATCGCGGTCGCACTGGCCCGGCACGCCGGCGTACGCGCGGTGTCCGTGCCCGCATCACTCGACGCGGCGCTCGCCGCGGCCACGGGTGCGGCTACGGTCGTCGTGACACTGGCGGCGCCCATCGACCTCGCGCAAATGGAAAACGCGTGGGCGCGGCCTGCCTGGAATTCGCTCGCGCGCGGCCGACTGGCGACGGTCACGATCATCGCTGACGACGCCGGCGACACACTCGTCTGGACGGCGCGTACCCCAGGCGCCTGGCAGCGGATTGCTCGCACGCTCGCCCGTGACGACCTCGCGCGCGCGCTCGCGGCCGCCCGGGAGCCCACGTGATCGACATTGTTCGGCGCGAAGTGCCGGCGGCCGCGGAAGCGCTCGCCGCGGCGGGCGTGGATCCGGTGCTCGCGCGCGTGTACGCCGCGCGCGGCGTCACGACCGCCACCGAGCTCGAAACCGATCTCGCGCGCCTCCCTTCATTCTCGCTGCTCAAGGGGATCGACGCCGCTGCGACGCGGCTCGCCGACGCCATCGCCACCCGCGAGCGCATCATCGTCGTCGCCGACTACGATGCCGACGGCGCCACCGCGTGCGCCGTCGCCGTCCGCGGGCTCGCCGCAATGGGCGCCGACGTCGACTTCCTCGTCCCCAATCGCTTCGAATACGGCTACGGCCTCACGCCCGAGATCGTCGCGCAAGCGGCGGCGCGTGCACCGCGACTGATCGTCACCGTGGACAACGGTATCGCAAGCCACGACGGCGTCGCCGCGGCGGCCGCACACGGCATCGAGGTGCTGATCACCGACCATCACCTGCCCGCGGCGACGCTGCCCGCGCCCGCGCTGATCGTCAACCCCAACCAGCCGGGCTGCGCGTTTCCGGGCAAACATCTGGCCGGCGTCGGCGTGATGTTCTATGTGCTCACGGCGACCCGCGCGCTCCTCCGCGAACGCGGCGGGTTCGCGCGCGGCGCGGAGCCGAATCTTGCGCAACTGCTCGATCTCGTCGCGCTCGGAACCGTAGCGGATGTCGTCCGGCTCGACGCGATCAACCGCACGCTGGTCGCGCAGGGGCTTGCGCGCATTCGCGCCGGACGCTGCCAGCCGGGGATTACCGCGCTGTTCTCGGCCGCCGACCGCGATCACCGGAGCGCCAGCACGTACGACCTAGGCTTCGTCGCGGGGCCGCGTCTCAACGCGGCGGGCCGCCTCGCCGACATGACCGTCGGAATCCGTTGCCTGCTCGCGGACACCGAGATCGCGGCACTCCCGCTCGCGGCCGAACTCGACCGACTGAACCGCGAGCGGCGCGACGTGGAGACGACGATGCAGGAAGAGGCTCTCGCGGACATCGCAGCTGCCGCCGACGCGACAGGCGCGTTCACGCTGTGCCTGTTCCGCGCGGAATGGCACCAAGGCGTGGTGGGGATCGTCGCGTCGCGCCTCAAGGACAAGTATCACCGGCCGGCGATCGTGTTTGCGCGCGGCAGCGGCGGCGAGCTCAAGGGGTCCGGCCGCTCGATCGCCGGCTTCCATCTTCGGGATGCGCTCGATCTCGTCGCGAAGCGCGCGCCCGGCGTCGTCGCGCGCTTCGGCGGCCACGCGTATGCCGCGGGTCTCTCGATCGCGGAGGTGGATCTCGCGCACTTCGCGGCGACGTTCGAGGCGGTGGCGCGCGAGCAGCTCTCCCCCGCGGAGCTCGCCCGCGTCCGCGAGTCCGACGGCATGCTCGCGCCCTCCGAGCTCACGCTCGAGCTCGCGCAGAGGCTCGCGGGGCAAGTGTGGGGCCAGGGCTTTCCGTCGCCTTCATGGGACGACGTGTTCGAAGTCGCCGAGCAGCGGATTGTCGGCGGCCGCCACTCGAAGCTCGTGCTGCGGCGACCGGGCCCGGGCCCTGAGGCCGGGTATGCGGCGATGCTTTTCAACCATGCCGATCCCCTGCCTGCGACGATCCGCGCCGTCTACCGTCCCGATCCGAACGAGTGGAACGGCACGGTTGCGTTGCAGCTCGTCGTCGAGCATTGGGAGCCGGCGCACGACAATCGGCACGGATCCGCCGATCGGACATCTTGAGTCGGACCGGCGCCAACGGGTAGCATTCGGAATCTTCGTTCCTCATCTCGCAAATGCACCTGCCCCGCTTCCTCCTCGCCGCGGCGCTCGCCGGCGCGCTCGCCTGCCTTGCCCTTCCCGCCGACGCGGAGATGATCGGCGGCAATCCCGGACCGGCCTACAACTACATCTGCCCGGATCACGACGGCGGCGCCCCGATGGAGTGCTATTTCGAGGCCGTCGTGCATCTCTACACGATGTGCAAGCACGTGAAGAGCATCGAGATCATCGAGTTCGGCTACCCGAAGGCCACCGAGGGCACGAACGGCGCGAAAAGCGAGTATTGCCTCACCAAGCAGCGCCAGAACATGGCCAAGCCGTACCAGGCGGCGATGCGTGACGCAGCCATTTCGAAACAAGCGACTGAAGCGATGAAAAGCCTGCAGGATTTCTGGCTGTCGTCGCTGCAGGCACTCGAGTGGCGCCCTCCCGAAACGGACGACGAGTACAAGGCGCGCACGATGGAGCCCTACGACCGCTTCAAGGAGCGTATCGCCGGCATCAAGGAAATCATGGAGATCGTGAAGACCCGCACGACGCCAGCGCCCGCTCCCGCACCCGCAGCGAAGAAGGGCAAGCGCTGACTGACGCCGTCCTCGATCTCGCCGACCGCGCCCACGGCGCGGCCGACCCGGCGCTCGCCGCCATCTTCGGTGATCGCGGCGCGCTGGCCCGGGCGCTACCCGGATTCCGCCTGCGCCCGCAGCAACTCGCAATGGCCGACGCCGTCGCGCGCGCGATCGCCGAGCGCGAGCCGCTCGTGGCCGAGGCCGGGACCGGCACCGGCAAGACGTTCGCCTACCTCGTCCCCGCCCTCCTGTACGGCGGCAAGGTCATCGTATCGACCGGCACGAAGACGCTGCAGGATCAGCTGTTCCAGCGCGATCTTCCGCTCGTGCGCGCCGCGCTCGGCGTCCCGGCGACGCTCGCGCTGCTCAAGGGACGCGCGAACTACGTCTGCCACCACCATCTCGAACGCACGGCGGCGGAAGGCCGCTTCGTCTCGCGCGACGATGCGCGTCATCTTCCGAAGATCGTCGCGTTCGCACACGGAAGCACCACCGGTGATCGGGGCGAGCTGGCCGACGTGCCCGACAACGCCACGATCTGGCCGCAGGTGACGTCCACGCGCGACAACTGCCTCGGCAGCCGCTGCGCGTTTCATTCCGAATGCTTCGTGCTCAAGGCGCGCAAGGCGGCGCTCGAAGCCGACGTCGTCGTGATCAACCACCACCTCTTTTTCGCTGATGTAATGCTGCGCGACGAAGGGCTCGCCGAGCTCCTGCCCGCGTGCAACACCGTGATCCTCGACGAAGCGCACCAGCTGCCCGATACCGCGACGCTGTTCTTCGGCGAGCAGGTCACGGCCGGCAAGCTCGCGGAGCTCGCCCGCGACGCCGAGGTCGCGGCGCGGACCGGCGCGCGCGAAGTCGAAGCGCTGCCCGACGCGGCGGCGGATGTCGGGCCCGCGATCAAGCGACTCCGCCTCGCGCTGGGCGACATCCCGGCGAAACTGACCCAGCGCGCCGCCGCCGAACGCGCAGGCGTTGCCGAGGCGCTGGGAGCGCTTGCCGCAGCGCTCGATCGCCTTTCGACGGAGCTGGGCCGCTACGCGGAACGCAGCGAGGAGCTCTCGAGTTGCGCGACGCGCGCCACCGAGGCGGCGGCAACGCTGGCGCGCTGGATGGGCGGGTTGCGCCCTGACACCGGGGGCGATCCTGCGACCGCCGGCACGGAATGGGTCCGCTGGGTCGACGTGACCACGCAAAGCTTCCAGCTGCACGCTTCGCCGCTCTCGGTCGCGGACACGTTCGCGCACGAGGTCACCGAATCGGGCCGGGCCTGGATCCTCACCTCGGCGACGCTCGCGGTCGGCGGCGACTTTTCGCTCTATCAGCGCGACCTGGGCTTGGCAGACGCGCGCACCGGCGCCTGGGATTCGCCGTTCGACTACGGCCAGCAGGCGCTGCTGTACGTCCCGCGGAACCTGCCGCCGCCCAATTCACGCGAGCACACGGAGGCAGTTGTGCGCGCTGCGCTGCCGGTGCTGAAGGCGAGCGGCGGCCGCGCGTTTCTCCTCTTTACGACGCTGCGCGCGCTCGATGACGCACGCGAGCAGCTCTCTGCCGCGATCGCGCGCGAGCACCTCGGCTGGCCGCTGCTCGCGCAGGGCGAGGGCTCGAAAACCGAGCTTCTGGCGCGTTTCCGCGAGCTCGGCAACGCCGTGCTCCTGGGCAGCGCGAGCTTCTGGGAGGGCGTCGACGTCCCGGGCGACGCGTTGTCGGTCGTTGTCATCGACAAGCTGCCGTTCGCGCCGCCGGACGACCCACTCCTCGCGGCGCGTCTCGAGCACTTGCGCGCCGCGGGCGGCAATCCGTTCTTCGAGGTGCAGGTGCCGCAGGCGGCGATTGCGCTCAAGCAGGGCGCGGGCCGGCTGATCCGCACCGAGACCGACCGTGGCGTGCTGGTGATCGGCGACCCGCGGCTCATCGACAAACCCTACGGCCGTCGAATCTGGAAGAGCCTGCCGCCGATGCGACGGACGCGGGAGCTCTCGGACGTCGAGGCGTTCTTCCGGAACTAGTTAGAAGAGCTTCCACCACGGCCGGTCCGATTCGCCGGTCACGTATTTGCTCTGTGGAAACGTCTGCTTGAGGATCCGCTGCGCGTCGTCGCGGAGCTGCGGCAGCTCGAGCTTGTTGTAGCTGTCGGCGAGCACCGCGAGCGCGTCCTCGTTCGCGGGCGTGCGCGGATAGGTCGTGATCGCCGTCTGCGCGCGGTTGAGCGCCGCGACATAGGCGCCGCGATTGTAGTAGTAGCGAGCGACCTTGACCTCGTAGAGTGCGAGCGAGTTGGTGAGGTAGCGCATCCGGTCGTTGGCGTCCGCCGCGTAACGGCTGTCCGGGAACTTCGTGACGAGCTCCTTGAACGCGGCGAACGATTCGCGCATGCCCTTGGGCTCGCGCTCGGAAAGGTCGAGCTCATAGACGTACCCGAGGATGCCCTGGTCCTCGCGGAAGTAGACGAGCCCCTTGAGGTAGTACGCGTAGTCGACGTTCGGATGATTCGGGTACGTGCGGATGAACCGTTCAGCTGCGGCGACGGCGGCCGCAGTCTCGCCCGCCCGATAGTTCGCATACGCCGACTCGAGAATCGCCTGCTGCGCGTATCGGCCATACGGAAAGCGCGCCTCGAGCTGCTCGTAGAGCTTGACCGCTCGCGTATAATTCCCCTCGACCATCGCCTGGTGCGCGGTCGAGTAGAGCTTGTCGGCGGACCACGCCGCCGTCTCGTCCTGCACTTCCGGCAGGAGGCCGCAGCCGGCCATCAGGAGCGCGAGCGCGATGGCCGCGGCGAAGCGCAGCGCGCGTCCGGGCGCGACACGGGAAGGCGACGACGGTCCGGCCATTCGGTTTCTCGAGTCCTGGTTAACGCGCCATTATAACGTTCCCGACCCGCGAGGCTCGCTTGCGCGCTCGTTCACCGGATGCGCCCGCCCGCCGCGGGAATACGACCACGGACGACGCGCCGGCGCACGAGCTGACGCTCTCGGCCGACCTTGCCGGCAGCCGCTTCGACGCGGCGCTTGCCCGCGCGCTGCCCCAATACTCGCGCAGCCGGCTCCGCGCGTGGATCGACGCGGGACGCGTGACGCTCGAAGGTCGGCTCGCGTCCGCGACGCAGCGGGTCCGAGGCGATGAGCGCGTCGTCGTCCGACCCCTGGCCGATCCCGATGCCTTCGCCCCGGCACCCGAGGCAATCGCCCTGGCGGTGGTGCACGAGGACGATGCGCTCCTCGTCATCGACAAGCCGGCCGGGCTCGTCGTACATCCGGGCGCCGGCAACCGCACCGGCACGCTGCAGAACGCGCTGCTTCATCTCGCGCCGCAGCTCGCTCGCGTACCTCGTTCGGGCATCGTCCATCGCCTCGACAAGGACACGAGTGGACTTCTGGTCGTCGCGAAGACGCTCGAGGCCCACACGGATCTCGTGCGCCAGCTCGCGGCCCGCACCGTGTATCGCGAGTACGCGGCGCTCGCCAGCGGGGACGTCTCGCGCGGCGGGACCATCGAAGCGCCGATCGGCCGCCACCCGACGCGACGGACGACGATGGCCATCGTCGCGACCGGCAAACCCGCGCGCACACACTTCGAGGTCGTCGAGCGCTTCGGCGCAGCCACGTTGCTCGCATGTCGCCTGGAGACGGGCCGCACGCACCAGATCCGCGTGCACCTCGCTTCGCTCGGGCATCCGTTGGTCGGTGATCCGGCCTATGGCAAGACGAGCGCGCTGCCGTTCGGTCGCCAGGCACTGCATGCAGCTCGCCTTGGGCTCGTGCATCCGACGACTCGCCGCGCGCGGGAGTGGCGCTCTCCCCTGCCTGCCGATTTCGCGGAACTCCTGGAATCGTTGCGCGCGCGGCCGCGGCGATGACCGCGCTCGAACAGCGCTTGCTTGCCGCGGGCCTCGACTGGATCGTTCCAGCGTGGGCCGCGCCGCCGTCGGTCCGCGCCCTCGTGACGACGCGCTCCGGCGGCATCAGCGCGGGCGCCTGCGCGACGATGAATCTCGGCACGGGCGTAGGCGATGGCGCAGAGGCCGTCGCCGAGAACCGCCGCCGGCTGTCCGCGTTCCTCCCCGGCGCGCCGCGCTGGCTCGCGCAGACCCACGGCATCGACGTTGTGGTGCTCGACGGCTCTGCGGCCCCGCACCCGCTTCCCGCCGATGCCGCCGTCACGCGCGAGCGCGGCGTCGTCTGCGCGGTGCTCGTCGCCGATTGCCTGCCGGTACTTTTCGCGGACCGCGAAGGAACGGCGGTCGGCGCCGCACACGCGGGCTGGCGCGGCCTCGCCGCCGGCGTCGTCGAACGCACCGTGGCGGCGCTGGCGGGGCTCGCCGTGCCGCGCGATCGCCTCGTGGCATGGCTGGGCCCGTCGATCGGCGCCGCCGCGTTCGAAGTCGGTGCCGAGGTTCGCGCCGCCTTCCTCGAACACGACGCAGCCGCCGACGCGCACTTCGCGCAGGGGACGCCGGGCAAATGGCACGCTGACCTGCACGGGCTCGCCCGGCAACGCCTCGCCGCGTGTGGCGTGGCCGCGGTCGCGGCGACGCGCGAGCGCACCGGCGACGGCGCCCGCTTCTATTCGTGGCGTCGCGATCGCGCCGGCGGCCGCATGGCGGCGCTCGTGTGGATCGCCTCCGAAGCAGAGCAGTAGCGGCCTGCGTATAATCCGCGCGCCGCGCCCCAACCTTCGTGACCACCCTCGTTGAAATCGTGCTGGCCACCCTCGCCGGCGGCGTCCTCGCGACGCTCGCCGCGGCCGGCACGCTGGCGCTCCACCCCGCGTGGATCTCGCGCCTCGTCTCGTTCGCGGTTGGCGCGCTCCTGGGCGCGGTATTCCTCGAGCTTCTGCCCCACGCGCTCGAAACCGGCGGCGCCGAGCGCGTGATGATCACCGTGCTCTGCGGCCTGCTCGCGTTCTTCCTGCTCGAGAAGCTCGTGCTGTGGCGACATGCGCACGGCCACGACCGCCACGACGACGCCGTGGAGGAAACCGAGCATGCGCACGCGCTCCATGCGCATGGCACGGACCAGGGCCGCTCGGGCCTCATGATCCTGATCGGCACGAGCGTGCACAACTTTTGCGACGGCGTCGTCATCGCCGCGGCGTTTCTCGCCGATCGGAAGCTCGGCGTAGCGGCGACCGTTGCGATCGTCGCGCACGCGGTGCCGCAACAGGTCGGCGATTTCGCCGTGCTCGTGCATTCGGGCTACGCGCGCGGGCGGGCGTTCGGATACAACGTTACCGTCGGGGCGGCCACGCTGGCCGGCGGCCTCGCGGGATACTTCGCGCTCGCCGGCATGGAGCAGATCTTGCCGATCGTGCTCGCGATTGCAGCCGCGAGTCTGCTCTACGTCGCGGTCGCCGATCTGATCCCGAGCCTGCATCGTCGCCCCGAGCCGCGCGAAACGGTGCGGCAACTGGCACTGATCCTGCTGGGCGTCGGCGTGATCGCGGTCGCTCACGTGTTGCTCGAGCCCTGAGCCGATCCCGTTGTCGCGCCCATGTGCGGCACGCTACCATCGCTGTCGTCCGGCGCTGCATTGCGGGCGCCTCCGTTGCCCGCTCTCCTTCCCCGGCCTCCGATGACGCCCTCCGCGCCCACGCCAGATCTCGCGCGCGCCTGGGCCGATTTGGGCGCGCAGTGGGCGCAGTGGTGGACGCAGGCGGCCCAATGGCCGGCGTCTGGCGCTCCGCCCATGAGCGTGCCCGCTGCCGCGAAAACGCCGCCTCTCCCAGCCCTGGGCGCCGTCGATCCCGCGGCGTACGCGACGCTCGACGCGCGGTATCGCCCGCAATGGGAGGCGTTGTGGCACTCGGCACAATCGGCGCTCGCGGCACCGACGACACCCACGACGGTGTTCCCCGAGATCGTGGCAACGCCGCCAGGCGATCACCGGTTCGATGGCCGCGCGTGGCACGACGTTCCGTACTTCGCGCTGTTGCGCCAGTCGTACCTGCTCGCGAGCGCCTACCTGACCGACCTGGCCGCGCTCGCGCAGCTCCCGGAGCACGACAAGCAGCGCCTGGGTTTCATCGTACGGCAGTGCCTCGACGCCCTCGCGCCGACCAACTTCGCCGCGACCAATCCCGAGGTGATCGAGCGGGCGCTGGCGACGGATGGGCTTTCGATCGCGCGGGGACTCACCAACCTCGCCACGGACTTCGCGCAGGGTCGGATCTCGATGAGCGATGCGCGCGCGTTCGAGGTAGGCCGCAACCTCGCGATCACGCCGGGTCACGTCGTCTACCGCAATGCGCTGATCGAAGTGATCCAGTACACGCCGTCGACGAAGCGCGTACATCGCCGCCCGCTCGTCATCGTGCCGCCGTGCATCAACAAGTACTACATCCTCGACCTGCAGCCCGCGAACTCCTTCGTCCGATATGCGGTCGCACAAGGCCACACGGTGTTCGTCATCTCGTGGCGCAACGTGCCGCCCGAGCTCGGGCGTCTCACCTGGGATGACTATCTCGAGCAGGGCGTGCTCGCCGCAATCGATGTCGCGAAGGAGATCGGGGGCAGCCCGACAGTCAACGTCCTGGGCTTCTGCGTCGGCGGCACGCTGCTCGCATGCGCGCTCGCCGTGCTGGCCGCGCGTCGCGATCGCAGCGTCGAGAGCACGACGCTCCTGACGACTATGCTCGATTTCGCCGACCCCGGGGAGATCGGCGTGTACATCTCGCGCGAGTACCTCGCGGCGCGCGAGCCCGCACTGATGGAGGGCCAGCGCGTCCAGGGCAGCGAGCTCGCCGGCGCCTTCGCGAGCCTGCGCGCGAACGACCTCGTGTGGAACTACGTTGTCCGCAACTATCTCAAGGGCGAAACGCCGCCGGCGTTCGACCTTTTGCACTGGAATGGCGACTCGGCCAACCTGCCCGGGCCGATGTACGTGTACTACCTTCGCAATCTCTACCTCGACAACAGGCTGACCGAGCCCGGCGCGCTGACGATGGCCGGCGAGTCGATCGACCTCAGGCGCGTAACGATGCCGATCTATGTCTACGCGTCGCGCGACGATCACATCGTCCCGTGGCGCTCGGCCTACAGGACGCTCGGCCTTCTGCCGGGCGACGCGACGTTCGTGCTGGGCGCCTCGGGGCACATCGCCGGCGTCATCAATCCGCCGACGCCGCCGAAGCGGCATCACTGGACCAACGAGCTCGTCACCGACGACGCCGAAGACTGGTTGGCACGGGCGACCCGGCACGCCGGGAGCTGGTGGCCGCATTGGACGGCGTGGCTTGCTGCGCACGGCGGCGCGATGCGGCCCGCGCCGCGGTCGCCGGGCAGCGAGGCGCACCCGCCGCTTGACGCTGCTCCCGGTCGCTACGTGCGCGAAGGGCCGGGCGCGCCGCCGCGGTTCGCGCCGGTGTTCGGGGCAGCTGAGTTAAGATGAACGGCCAGCTCCGCCATCGCGGAGCCGGCACGACGTGAGCTTCGCGCCCGAGTAGGCGCGGGCACGCTAACGAGGAGACCGGACATGTCACTCAAGATCTCGCGCGTCGCGCTCGTCACCGGCGGCATGGGGGGCCTTGGCGAGGCGATCTGCATCAAGCTCGCCGCGCTGGGCTACAAAGTCGTGACCACGCACTCGCCCGGCAACACCAAGGCGAAGGAGTGGCTCGACGGCATGAACAAGATGGGCTACGGCTTCCGCGCCTACCCCTGCGACGTCGCGGACTACGACTCGTGCGTGGCGAGCTCCGCCCAGGTGGCGAAGGAAGTCGGCCCGATCGACGTGCTGATCAACAACGCCGGCATCACCCGCGACACCACGTTCAAGAAGATGGATCGCGTCAACTGGGACGCCGTGATCAAGACCAATCTCGATTCCTGCTTCAACATGACCAAGCAGGTATGCGACGGGATGGTCGACCGGGGCTGGGGCCGCATCATCAACATCTCGTCGGTCAACGGCCAGAAGGGTGCGTTCGGCCAGGTCAACTACTCCGCGGCGAAGGCCGGCATGCACGGTTTCACCAAGGCGCTCGCACTCGAGGTCGCGCGCAAGGGCGTGACGGTGAACACGATCTCGCCCGGTTACATCGGCACGAAGATGGTGATGGCGATCCCGAAGGATGTGCTCGACAGCAAGATCATCCCGCAGATCCCGGTGGGCCGGCTCGGCAAGCCCGAGGAGGTCGCGGGGCTCGTCGCCTACCTGGCGAGCGAGGAGGCCGCCTTCGTCACCGGCGCGAACATCGCGATCAACGGCGGCCAGCACATGTTCTGATGCGAGGGCGGCGTCAGCGAACCGCGGCCACGGGCGCAGTGACCGTGGTCGCGAACTGGGTCGATCCGCGAACGCCGATCGGGATGCAGCCCGCGAGCAGCAGCGCGAGCATCACGCAGAACATCGTTTTCATCCATGCTCCCTGGCGCGCGTACCGCGCGCGTCTCCCACTATAGTCGATCGCCCGGAGGAATAGCGTGCGCGCGCGAACCGTGTCCCCGTTGCTGGCCATTTTCATTGCGACGGCCGCGTGCGTGCTGCCGGCGGTCGCACAGGAGGCCTATCCGTCGCGACCGATCGCGATGGTCGTTCCATTTCCGCCGGGCGGCGTCGCCGACATCATCGGCCGGCCGGCGGCGGATGCGATGAGCCGCGCGCTCGGCGTGCCGGTCGTCGTCGAGAACAAATCGGGCGCCGGCGGCGGCATCGGCATGGGTTACGTGGCGAAGGCGAAGCCCGACGGCTACACGGTGCTGATGGCGCTGTCATCGATCTCGATCCTGCCGGAGGCCGACAAGATCACGGGGCGCGCGCCGATGTACCAGTTCAAGGATTTCACGCCGATTGCGCGCCTCACGGCAGATCCGACGGTGCTTGCGGTGCGCACCGACAGCCCGTGGCATACGCTCGCCGAATTCATCGCCGATGCGCGCAAGCGGCCCGGTGCGATCACCTACGGTTCGTCCGGCAACTACGGAACGATGCACCTGCCGATGGAGATGCTCGCCGCGAGCGCGGGCGTGAAGCTCCTGCACGTTCCGTTCACCGGCGCCGGACCCGCCGTCGTGGCGCTGCTCGGCGGCCAGATCGACGCCGTTTCGTCGGGACCGTCCACGGTGATCCAGCATGTCAAGGCGGGCAAGGTGCGCGTGCTCGCGTCGTGGGGCGACAAACGTCTCGCGTCCCTGCCCGACGTCCCGACCCTGACGGAAGCGGGTTACCCGGTCGTATTCACGCAATGGACCGCGTTGTTCGTGCCGGCGGGCACACCGGACGCCGCGATCGTCAAGCTCCGCGACGCCGCGCGCGCGACCGTCGCCGACCCGAAGTTCGTCGCCGCGATGGCCACGCTCGAAACGCCGATCCAGTACATGGACGCGCCGGACCTGCAGCGCTTCTGGGATGCCGACAATCAGAAGCTCGGCGAGGCGGTGCGCCGCATTGGCAAGGTCGAATAAAAAAACGCCCCGCAGGTTTCCCTGGCGGGGCGATCTGCATCTTCCAGGAGGAGGGTGAAGATACAGGAGCAGGCGATGGCGTGGTCGAGACGATCGCGCTCGCAGGTTACATCCGGATGACGGGTCGGCCACGGGCAATCAGTAGGCGCCCCGGCCCCAGCTCCTCGATTCCTGCAGGGGCAACTGCGGACCGAACGTCTGCGTCGCGCTGTTGTACCAGTAGATCTGCCCGACGATCGAGCCGGGCGCTCCGTCGTGCGTGACCTCGATGGATCCGCGAAGTCCGCCGTAGGTGGGGTCCCCTTGCGCATAACGGATCTGCGCGCTGCCACGGGCGCCGATCGAGCTGGTCTTGGTTCCGATGAACGTGCCCGCCTCGTTGTAGAAATGGATCGCGATCGAAACGCCGTAGTCGCCCGAGTTGTGGAGCGCGACAAACGTGTCGTAACCATTCGTCGAGACACGTGCGCCGACGAGCGTCGTATCCAGGACCCGGATACGAAACGTCTGCGTGTCCCCGGTTTCGAAATTGAGGCTGGATATGATCTTGAGGAACACCGGGCCGGAGGCCGCGAGGTCGCGGATCGAGTAGCGACGGATCGAGGGCGGGTTGAAGTCGCCTCCGGTCGGGTCGGCGAAACTGAGGTCGTCGAACGGTACGGCGACCGTCCCTGAGGTGTTGTTGAAGGCCGCGCCGAGAGTGGCCTGCGCCGGCGAGTTGATCCCGTTTTCGCGCAACTGGAAGATCTCGACGCTGTACGATCGCCGCGCACCTCCCCCGAACCGGAACCACTGCGGCGTGCCCGCGTCCCCGAGGCCGGTGGTTGGGGGAATGGAGTCGGTGACGGCCATGCCGTCGGGCCACAGGACGTACGCCGCCTGAATCGTCTCGTTGGGTCCCCCTTCTGCCAGGACTCCCGGGACGAAGCACGTGAGCACCAGTCCGAGCATCGTCGCCAGAAAACCGCGTTTGCCGTTCATCATGCTGCCTCCTCGGTGAGAAGTTCGACAGGCGATGCCACGGTAGCGAGGAGGCGTTCGTTCGGACAGTGAAAAAGTCGCTCGCTGGCAGCGTGATATTCGTTGAACTCGCGAGCGGACCTTCACGCTGCCGCAACGCGGGCTAAAAAAAACCCCGGCGCGAGGCCGGGGCTGGAGGCTGTATCTCTCAGGAGGAGGAGAAAGATACAGTTGGAGGAGTCACCGCGGCCTGCGCGATGCGCGCCGGCCGCGGGTCATGCATGCTGCGTTACGCGGCGCGGCGGCCCTTCGGCGCAACCTTCGAGGCGTTGGCGGCGGCGCTACGGATCGACGCGTCGGCCAGGTTCACGACCTGCTTGGTCGCCTTCTGGAACTGGTCGAACGCGGCGGTCGTCGCGGCAACCGTCGACTTGATCGCATTGAAGCCGACGTCGGAACCGGCCGGAGCGGCCTTGCTCGCCTTGTCGACCCACGTCGCGACACTCTTGGTGTACGCCGACCAGGCTTCCTCGGCCAGCGCCGAGTATTGCGCTTGCGCTTCGGAGGCCAGCTCGTAGACGCCCTGCGAGTAGGCCGTCGCGATCTGCACGCCGGTCTCGGCGTGCTTGGTGCGGAGCGCGATCAAATCCTGCACGTCCTTGATCGACGAAGCGGCCGTCGCGCCTTCGACGCTTTGCGCCAGGGCGACCTTCGCGGCGTTGAGGTTCAGGCGGGCCAGCTTCTCGGCGTTCTCGATGGCGAGGGCCGCGAGCTTGGTCGCTTGCGCGACGCCCGCCTTGTTGAATTCAGCGAACTGCTCAGTTGCGTTGTACATGGAGTTTCCTTTCGGTCTGTGGTCTGTCATCAAAAACCGGGGCATCAAATCTGGTGCTCGGCGCCTCCCCTCCGGGGAGCCTCGGAGTCTTCTCCGGGGAGCGCGATTGCTGCATCGCACAAACCGATTGTAGGGGCGGGAAACGCCCAAGTCAAGGCTTTTTTGCTGCGACGCACAAACTCCCTCGCCGCCCTCCCTCAACCAAAATCAAACGTCCGATAAATCAGTAGGTTATAATTCCGCCCCCGGATTGCCTGAGACCCGCATGACCGAATCGCCGCGCATCATCAAGAAGTACCCCAACCGGCGCCTCTACGACACGGCGAACAGCGGCTACATCACGCTCGCCGACGTAAAGCAGATGGTGCTGGATAACATCGACTTCCAGGTCATCGACGCCAAGACTGGCGAAGACCTGTCGCGGGCGATCCTGCTCCAGATCATCCTCGAGGAGGAGGCGGGCGGCATGCCGATGTTCAGCTCGGAGATGCTCGCGCAGATGATCCGCTTCTACGGCAGCGCTCAGCAGACGATCATGGGCAGCTACATCGAGCAGAACGTCAAGGCGTTCCTCGCGATCCAGAAGAAGCTGCAGGACCAGGCGAAGCAGATCTACGGCGACAAGATGATGCTGACGCCCGACCTGTGGAAGCAGTTCATGCAGATGCAGGCGCCTGCCATGCAGGGCATGCTCGGCAACTACCTCGAGCAGAGCGCGAAGCTGTTCATGGACATGCAGCAGCGGATGCAGGACCAAACCCGCGGCATGTTCGCCGCGTTTCCGTTCCCGAATTTCGGATCGGGCGCGCAAGGTGCGCCGGACGACGACAAGAAGCGCTGAGAACGGCGGATCGCGCCGCAACACGCGGCGTTTGATGCCGCGGTTGCTGCGGCGCACTCTGCCTCGCGGCCGTCAGGCAGCTCGGTAATGACCTCACGGACCCGAGGGTCGGCGCGACGATCCGGGATCGCCGGCCGAGCCTCGCGTCGGTTTCGTTTCGCTCGGCTGCCCGAAAGCGCTCGTCGATTCCGAGCAGATCGTGACCCAGCTCCGGGCCGAGGGCTACGCGATCGCGCCGCGCTATGACGGCGCCGATCTCGTCGTCGTCAACACTTGCGGTTTCATCGATGCCGCCGTAGCCGAGTCGCTCGACGCCATTGGCGAAGCGCTGGCGGAGAACGGCAAGGTCATCGTCACCGGATGCCTCGGTGCCAAGGACGGCGGCGAGTTCGTGCGCGCGGCGCATCCCAAGGTGCTCGCCGTCACCGGCCCTCACGCGGCCGCCGAAGTACTGTCCGTCGTGCACCAGCACCTGCCGCGGCCCCACGATCCGTTCACCGACCTGGTGCCACCGCAGGGCATCAAGCTCACGCCCTCGCACTACGCCTATCTCAAGATCAGCGAAGGCTGCAACCACCGCTGCACGTTCTGCATCATCCCCTCGATGCGCGGCGACCTCGTGAGCCGGCCGATCGGCGAGGTGCTGGCCGAGGCCGAGCGGTTGCTGCGCGCCGGTGTCAAGGAGCTGCTCGTCATCTCGCAGGACACGAGCGCTTACGGCGTCGACGTGCGCTATCGCACCGGCTTCTGGCAGGGCCGCCCGGTGAAGACACGGATGACTGAGCTCGCGGGCGCTCTCGACGCGATGGCGCAAGCGCACGGTGCGTGGGTGCGGCTCCACTACGTCTATCCGTATCCGCACGTCGACGAGGTGATCCCACGGATGACGGAGGATCCCGCGCGCGGCGGGCTCCTGCCCTACCTCGACGTCCCGTTCCAGCACGCCTCGCCGCGGATCCTGAAGCTGATGAAGCGACCGGCGAACTCGGAAGGGACGCTGCGTCGGATCGAAGCGTGGCGTTCTGCGCGGCCGGACCTCGTGCTGCGCAGCACGTTCATCGTCGGCTTCCCCGGCGAGACGGAGCGCGAGTTCGAGGAGCTGCTCGCCTTTCTCGAAGCCGCCGCGCTCGATCGCGTCGGCTGCTTCGCCTATTCGCCCGTCGACGGCGCTGCGGCGAACGCACTTCCCGATCCCGTGCCCGTGGACGTGAAGGAGGAACGGCGCAAGCGCTTCATGGCGGTACAGGCGACGGTCTCCGCCGCGCGCCTCGCTCGGCGCGTGGGCCAGACGATGACCGTGCTCGTCGACGCGCGCGACGGTGACGCGGCGACTGCGCGATCGGCAGCGGATGCGCCGGAGATCGACGGAACGGTTCGCATTGCGGACGGCGAGAGTCTCGCCGTGGGTTCCTTCGCGCGGGTGCGGATCACCGCGGCGGCCGAGCACGATCTCGACGCCGTCGTCGCCGCGTAGCGCCCGCGGGCCGGCGCTCAGGCGCGCACCGTCATCGAGCGGACGCGCGCGCGACCCCTTTAGTACATCCCGTACAGGCGCAGCAGCGAGATTGCCGAACGCGGGAACGACGTTGCGCCTTGCTCAGAGCGCATCGAGCGCCTCACGCAGGTCGCGCTTGAGATCCTCGACGTCCTCGACGCCTACCGACAGGCGGACGAACGCGTCGCCGATCCCGAGGCGCGCGCGCTGCTCGGGCGGGATCGATGCGTGCGTCATGATCGCCGGATGCTCGATCAGGCTCTCGACCCCGCCCAGGCTCTCGGCCAGCGTGAAGATCTCGCAGCGCTCGAGGAAGCGCCGCGTCCCGTCGAGCCCGGCCTTGAGGTCCAGCGAAACCATGCCGCCGAACCCGCGCATCTGCCGCTTCGCAAGCTCGTGCTGCGGATGCGACTTGAGCCCGGGGTAGCGAACACGGGCGACCTCCGGCTGGGCAGCGAGCCACTGCGCGAGTTCGAGCGCGTTGTCGCAGTGCCGCTCCATCCGCAGCGCGAGCGTCTTGAGCCCGCGCAGCGCGAGGAAGCTGTCGAAAGGACCCTGGATCGCGCCAACCGCATTCTGCAGGAAGCCGAGCCGCTCGGCGGTCGCCGCGAGCCGCGGCTCACCCGCGACGACGGCGCAGCCGCCGATGATGTCGGAATGGCCGTTCAGGTACTTGGTGGTCGAGTGCACGACGATGTCGAAGCCGGCCTCGAGCGGACGCTGGATCCAGGGCGTTGCGAACGTGTTGTCGGCGACGGTGAGGATGCCGCGCGCGCGGCAGTGCTCCGCAATTCGCGCGAGATCGACGAGCTTGAGCAGCGGATTGGTCGGCGTCTCGACCCACAGAGCTTCGTCTCCGGCCGCAGCGCGGCCAGCAAGTTGTCGTCGCTCGAGAGATCGACGAACGTGAAGTCGTGTCCCGCGCTCTTGCGGCGGACGCGCTCGAACAGCCGATACGTCCCTCCGTAGAGGTCGTCGCCGGCGACGACGTGAGCGCCGCTGTCGAGCAACTCGAGCACCGTCGCGATCGCGGCCAGTCCGGACGCGAAGGCGAAGCCGCGGCCGCCGCTCTCGAGGTCGGCCACGCAGCGCTCGAGCGCCCAGCGCGTCGGATTGTGCGAGCGTCCGTAGTCGAGCCCCTTGTGTACGCCGGGGCTTTCCTGCACGAAAGTCGACGTCGCGTAGATCGGCGGCATGATCGCGCCGGTCGACGGATCGGGCGCCTGGCCGGCGTGAATCGCTCGAGTCCCGAAACCCCGGCGCGGTGCTTCGCCGGAAGGCGTTGCTGACGTCATGACAGGCTCCTGCGCAGATGATTGAGCAGATCGAAGCGGGTGATCAGGCCGTAGAAGTGATGCCGATCGGCGATGATCGCGACGAGCCCGCGATCGAGCACGTCTTCGAGTCGCGCGAGCGGGGCGTCGGGAGCGACGATCTCGAGCCGTCGCGTCATCGCCTGATCGACGGTCGAGCTGAACCGCGTGGGGTCGTCGTGCACCCGCATCAAGAGGTCCGATTCGTCGATGACGCCAGTGAGCCGCTCGCCCTCGAGCACCGGAAGCTGCGAGACATCGGTGAGGCGCATGCGCTGGAACGCTGTCAACAACGTATCCCGCGGGCCGACGCTGACGACGGCGCCTTCGTCGAAGCGGCGGGCGATGATGTCGCGGAGGTCGCCGAGGCGTGGCCGCGTGAGCAGCCCCTGATCGAGCATCCACTGGTCGTTGTAGACCTTCGACAGATAACGCGTCCCCGTGTCGCAGACGAAGGTGGCGACGCGCTTCGGCCCGTTCTGCTCGCGACAGTAGCGGAGCGCCGCGGCGAGCAGCGTGCCGGTCGACGAGCCGCCCAGAATCCCTTCCGCGCGTAGCAGCTCCCGCGCCGTGGCAAAACTCTCCGCATCCCGAATCGAATAGGCGCGCTTGATTGCGGAGAGGTCGGCGATCGGCGGCACGAAGTCCTCGCCGATGCCCTCGACCGCCCAGGACCCCGGCTCGCCATGCGTTCCGGTCGTGACGACGTCGGCCAGAATCGAGCCGACGGGATCGGCGAGGACGAACTCGAGCTCGGGGGCGACGCTCCGGAAATAGCGCGTGAGCCCGGTTACCGTGCCGGCCGAGCCGATGCCGACGACGATCGCGTCGAGCCGATCGCCGCTTTGCGCCCACAGCTCGGGCCCGGTTGTCTGCTCGTGGGCCATCGGGTTGTCGGGATTGTTGAACTGGTTCAGCGAAGAACGCGCCGGGGATGTCCGCGGCGAGGCGCGCCGCGTAGTCCTGATAGTACTCCGGGTGACCCTTGCCGACGTCCGAGCGCGTGACGTGCACTTCGGCGCCGAGCGCCTTCAGATGCAGCACCTTCTCGGTCGACATCTTGTCGGGCACGACGAGCACGATGCGGTAGCCCTTGGCGCGCGCGACCAGCGCCAGGCCGAGACCCGTGTTGCCCGCCGTGGCCTCGACCACGGTGCCCCCTTCCCCAAGCTGCCCGCGCCGCTCGGCGCCCTCGATCATCGAGCGGCCGATGCGGTCCTTGATCGAGCCTCCAGGATTCTGCGATTCGAGCTTCAGCAGCAGCGTGCACGGACCGACGTCGAAGCGCGTGACTTCGACCAGCGGCGTGTTTCCAATGAGATCGAGGACGGCAGGTGCGCGAGCCGCGGGCATCGATGGCCGCATGCAGGCAGTCGTTCGTTGCCTCGAAGTCTATACCGACTGCGCAGCCGTCAGCCAGCGCCACGCAGGAGAGACGGCGCTGCTCACGCCATGATATTGACCCCGCCGTCGACGTAGAGCGTCTCGCCCGACAACCGCCGCGCGTACGGCGTAGCCAGGTAGGCGCAGGTGAAGCCGACGTCCATGATGTCGACGAGCTCGCCGATCGGCGCCCGCTGCGCCGCCTCCGTGAGCAGCAGGTCGAAGTCCTTGAGGCCCGACGCTGCGCGTGTCTTGAGCGGACCCGGCGAGATGGCGTGGACCCGGATGCCCTTCCCGCCGAGCTCGTAGGCAAGGTAGCGACAGCACGCCTCGAGTGCGGCCTTGACCGGCCCCATGACGCTGTAGGTGGGGACCACCTTGTTCGCGCCGTGATAGCTCATCGCGAACATCGTCCCGCCCTGTTTCATCAAGGGCGCCGCGAGCCGCGCCATCCTCACGAACGAATGGCACGACACATCCATCGCCTTGGCGAACCCCTCGGCCGAGCAGCTAAGGAGCCCGCCCTGCAGGTCCTGCTTCGGCGCGAAGGCGATCGAGTGGACGAGGATATCGAGCTCGCCCCAGCGCTGCGTCACGGCGTCGAACACGGCTTCGAGCTGGCCCGGCACGCTCACGTCGAGCGGCAGGAACAGAGGTGCGCCGAGCGACTTCGCGAGTGGCTCGACATGCGGGCGCGCCTTGTCGTTGAGATAGGTGATCGCGAGTTCGGCGCCGAGCTCGCGGAACGCCTTGGCGCAGCCCCAAGCGATCGAGTGCTCGTTGGCCACGCCGACGACGAGGGCCTTCCGGTCTTTGAGCACCGGGCGTCGAACGTCGAGGGTCATCGGTGTTCCTTTCCATGCGTACCGAGCGCCGTGCGCGTGTGGCGCGCGATCATCAATTCTTCGTTGGTCGGGATCACCCAGGCGGCGACGCGACTCTGCGTGGTCGAAATGCGCGGCCCGCGCGCGTCGTTGGCGGCGCGGTCGAGCTCGACGCCGAGCCACGCGGCGTCGCCGCAGACGCGCTCCCGCAGCCGAGCGCTGTTCTCTCCGATGCCCGCGGTGAACACGATCGCGTCGAGCCCACCGAGCGCCGCGGCGAGCGACCCGAGCTCCCGGCCGATCCGGTAGATGAACAAGTCGATCGCCGCCTTCGCCGCCGGATCGGCGCTCGCTTCGAGCGTCCGCATGTCGCTCGAGATGCCCGAGACGCCCAGCAATCCCGATTGCTGGTAGATGAGCTTCTCGATCGCGCGCGCGTCCATCGCGAGCTCGTCCATCAGGTAGAGGACCACGCCCGGGTCAAGGCTGCCGCAGCGCGTTCCCATCGGCAGCCCGTCGGCCGCGGTGAAGCCCATCGTGCTCGCGACGCTTTTTCCGTTCGCCATCGCACACATCGACGCACCGTTGCCTAAGTGCAGCACGATCGCGTTGCCCGCCGCGGCGCGCGGATCCACGCCGGGCAGCGTCTGCGCGATGTACTCGTAGGAGAGGCCATGGAAGCCATAGCGGCGCACGCCGCGCTCGGTGATCGACTTTGGCAGCGCGAACGCCTGCGCGACCGCAGGCTGGCGACGGTGGAACGCGGTATCGAAGCACGCGATCTGCGGCAGGTCCGGCGCGCGGGCGAGCAGCGCCCGGATCGGCGCGAGGTTGTGCGGCTGATGCAGTGGCGCGAGGGGAACGTACTTCTCGAGCGCCGCGAGCACCGCCGCGTCGACACGGGTGGGCTCGGCGTACTCGAGACCCCCGTGCACTACGCGATGGCCGACGGCTACCAGTTGGTGGTCGGCGAACCGCTCCTGCAGGAACGGCACCAGGTGGTCAAGCGCGCCGTCGTGGCCGAGCTTCGTGCCCTCGCTCCAGGTGCGCTCGGAGAGCAGCTGGCCGTTCGCGTCCTTCGCGACAAACGCGGGTGCCGTGTAGAGACCTTCGGCCTGGCCGCGCGCGACGAGGTCGAGATCGCCTCCGGTGGCGGCGAACAGCGAGAACTTGAGGCTCGACGAGCCGGCGTTGATGACGGCAATCGCGTCCATGGCATCACCCCGGTGTGTGCGCGCCGGACGACCGTCAGATCCGCACAGGTATGACCGTCATCGTCCGGATGCCCTGTGCACCGTGGATCAGTACACCTTCGATATCAGCGGTGGCGGAAGGACCGGTCATGAATACGGCGTAGCGTGCCGTGAAAAATCCCTCATGCCGATAGGCTTGGTGCATGTTCGCGACGATGGCATCCGGGTCGAGCAGCACGACGAGGTGTTGCGCAAGGAAGCCGATGGCGTCGATCTTGTATTGCACCTCCGAAAGCCACAACGACCCCGTTTCGGCGACGCCAAACAACGCGCGCACGACGCCGACGTCGACGTCATCGAGCTCCTGCGGGATTAGGACCCGCTCGATCGGGCGATTCCCCTTGACTTCCGGCACAGCCGAACAGATGACTTTGGCGTCTGGAAAGAGCCCGTGGACTTGTGCGTCGAGATTCCCGTCGGTTGGAGCGTCGACGAACCGGCCGCCCATCCGCAACAGTGCAGCCTTGAACGTCTCGATGGAGGTCGACAAGCCCTGATCGAAGGTCGGGATCTCGGGCAGCGGCCGCGAAGCGGGTTGGGCCTTGCGAATACGGGTCAGGATTTCATCGCGGCCGCTCATTGCTTAGCTCTCTTTTTGCCGCGATGCTTCAGGTACCAGTCCCGGAACGTGAATTGCGGAGCCTCCGGCACCTCCCGCTGCCGACCCCAGGCGTTTAGCCGGTTGTACAGCATGAACCGAGGCAGGTGTTCCAAACTCGTTCCCGCTGTACCCACAGCCGCGCGATACAGCTTCGGGCTGGCCAGCACCTTGCCCGCGATCTGCATCGCCTCTTTCTTGACCATCGGAAGCTGGTTGCGCTCGCTGATCACTTGCCGCCACTTGTAGATCTGTTCGTGGATGTTGATCTTGACCGGGCAGACACTCGTGCAGCTTCCGTTCAGGGTCGAAGCAAAGGGCAGTGCGCTGTACTTGCGCAGGTTGAAGGTCGGGTCGATGATGACGCCGATGGGGCCGGAGTAGGTTGCGCCGTAGCTCAATCCGCCGCTGCGTCGGTAGACGGGGCATGTGTTCATGCACGCTCCGCAGCGAATGCATTTCAGCGAATACCAGAAGTCGGCCATGCCCAGGCGCTCTACGCGCCCGTTGTCGACCAAAACGATATGCATCTCGGTGCCGTCGCGCGGAGCGCGAAAGTGCGAGGTGAGCTGCGTGATCGGCGAGCCCAGGGCGCTTCGTGACAGCATGCGGACGAAAACCCCGAGATGCTCGATGCGGGGAATGATCTTTTCGATGCCGATCGAGGCGATGTAGAGCTTGGGCAGGTTCACGCTGAGGTCGGCGTTGCCCTCGTTGGTACAGACCACGACGCTGCCAGTTTCCGCGACGGCGAAGTTGGCGCCCGTCATGCCGGCTTCGGCCCGGAGGAAATAGGGACGCGTATGCTGGCGCTGGCTCTCGGCCAGGTAATGGACGTCGCTGTTCCTGGGGTCGGTTCCGATCGTTTCGGCAAAGACTCGCGCTACGTCGGTCTTGAGCTTGTGGACCGCCGGCACGACGATGTGGCTCGGCGGCTCGTCGTCGAGCTGCTGGATACGCTCCCCGAGATCGGTTTCCATGACCTCGATCCCGCGATGCTCGAGAAACGGCCGCATGTCGCATTCGTCGGTCAACATCGACTTGGACTTGACCAGCGTGCGTGCGCCGTGGGAGCTCAGGATGTCGAAGACGACCTGGTTGTGTTCGGCCGCGTCGCGCGCCCAGTGAACCTGCGCGCCATTCTTGATCGCGTTGCGCTCGAACTCTTCCAGGTACTCGGCAAGATTGGCGAGCGTGTGTTCCTTGATCGCGGAGGCAAGCGAGCGCAGCTCCTCCCACTCCGCAAGTCGCTCGCTTTCGCGATCGCGCTTCTGGCGCAGGTCCCAGAGCCTTCGGTCGTGAAATTCGACATGGTCCTTCGCCCGAATGAATTTCGACGACGCCTCGGCGTGGTCGATGCGCTTCATCCGCGCGCTCCGTTGAGCACCTGGGCGATGTGAATGAATTTGATCGGAAGTCCGAGCCGCTCCGCGCAGCCCCTCTGATGCATCATGCAGGACATGTCGGCCGAAACGATGTACTCGGCGCCCGCGCGGTGATGATCGTTGACCTTGTCGTAACCCATCCTCGCCGAAACCGGCTCCTCGAAGACGGAAAAGGTACCGCCGAAGCCGCAGCACTCGTCGGGGCGTTCGGGTTTGGCGAACTGAATACCCTTCACCTTGGACAGCAGGTCCATCGGCTTCGAAAAATCGGGCTCGTTGATCTCCGACATCTTGGCCTCGCGCAAAGCTCGGAGCGTTGAGCAGCCGTTGTGAAGCCCGACCTTGTGCCGAAACTCTGCCCAAGGAAAGGCCTGCACCTTGACCACGTCGTGCAGGAATTCGACCAGCTCGAAGGTCGTCGCGCGCACTTTCTTGACCTGGGCAGTCTGAGCGATCGCCGTCAGGTGTTCGCGGATGTGGTGCACGCAGCTGCCCGATGGGCCGACGACATAGTCGAACCCCGCGAAGTTCTTGACGAAAAGACGCTCGGTCGCCGCGGCCTCGTCGTGGCACCCGCTGTTCGCCATCGGCTGGCCGCAGCACGTCTGGTCGAGCGGATAGACGACTTCGATCCCGAACCGTTCCAGGAGCTCGAGTGTGGCGATGCCGACCTCCGGAAAGAACGCGTCGACATAGCAGGGGATGAACAGGCCGACTGTCATACGCCGCGCCAGTCGTCTGGATGCCTGCTCATTCCGCTCAACTTCCTGGAAGGAGTCATGGAATCATCCACTGGAGGTGGTACGCCTGAACGTACGTGATGACACAGATGATGAGCAGGAACACTATGCTCCATTTCGCCGTGAAGCGCAGCAGCTCCGACTCCCGGCCGACAAGGCCGACCGCGGCGCAGGCGACGGCGATCGATTGCGGGGAGATCATCTTGCCCGTGACGCCGCCCGTGCTGTTCGCAGCCACCATGAGGACGTCGGAGACACCGATCTGATGGGCAGTGATGCTCTGCAGGCTCGAGAACAACGCGTTGCTCGACGTGTCGGAGCCCGTCAGAAACACGCCCAGCCAACCGAGCACCGGTGAGAAGAACGGGAACCAGTGTCCGCTCGACGCTATCGCCAGTGCCAGCGTGGATGACACGCCCGAATAGTTGGCGATGAACGCGAAACCGAGAACGAGGGAGATCGTGACAATCGACTTGACGAGATCCTTCACAGTCTCCTTGAAAACACCGATGCCTTCGCGCGCCGAGATGCCAAGCACGAACATCGACAGCACCGCGGCGAGCAGGATTCCGGAGCCAGTGGCCGCGATCAGATCGAGCTTGTAGGTCGCCGCGTACGGCGTGGCCTTGTCGACAATGGGGGTGGTCCTGATCACCATGTCGTGGAGTCCCGGAATCTTGAAGCTCAACGTCGTGCCGTATAGGGGACCGCCCGCGTCGAACAGCGCCCGGAACCCGGGCAGCGTCCAGATCACCACAACCACCGTCAGGATGATGAACGGCGACCACGCCTTGAGGATCTGCCCGGTGGTGTAGTTCGATCGCTTCGCCGGCGTCGCAGCCACTGCTGCGGCGGCAACGCTACCCGAACTGGACGCGTAGGCTTGCTTCGGATGCCAGAGCTTGAGAAAGAGGGTCGTTGCCGCCAGGCATACCAGCGCGGAGGTGATGTCGGGCAGCTCCGGCCCGATGAAGTTTGAGGTGAAGAACTGCGTCACCGCAAAGCTGCCGCCCGCCACGAGCAGGGCAGGCCACGTCTGCTGAACGCCCTTGAAGCCGTCCATGAGCCAGACGATGAAAAACGGGACGAACAGCGACAAGAGCGGCAACTGACGGCCAGCCATTTGGCCCACCAGGAACGGATCGATTCCGGCGGTCCTTCCTGCCACCAGAATCGGGATGCCGAGCGCGCCGAACGCGACGGGAGCGGTATTCGCTATCAGGCACAAGCCGGCCGCGTACAGCGGATTGAGCCCGAGGGTCGCGAGGATGGCGGCAGTAATGGCAACCGGCGCGCCGAAGCCCGCCGCGCCTTCCAGGAAGGCCCCGAATGCGAAGCCGATCAGGATCACCTGCAACCGTTGATCTTCGGTGATCGTCACCACCGAGGCCCGAATCACCTCGAACTGTCCCGATTTGACGGACAGCTTGTAGAGGAAGACCGCGGTCAGGATGATCCACGAGATCGGCCACAGGCCGTACGCCATCCCCATGCCGGTAGCGAGTGCGGCGAGTCCGACAGGCATGCCATAGACAGCGATCGCGATGACAAGCGTAACGACGATCGTACCCAGGCCGGCGAGATAAGCCTCCCAGCGGAACACCGCGAGCGTGACGAAGAAGAAAACGATCGGCAGCGCCGCGACCAGCGCGGACAACCAGAGTGCGCCGAGGGGGTCGTAGACCTGCGTCCAGGTTTGCATGTTCTTCTCCTCGTGATGCGTGTGCGCGGCCTGTCGCCCGATCGCAGCGCACTGGTGCTAGCGGGTCAGTTCTTCCAGCAAGTAGATGAACGATTCGTAGTTCTTGCCCTGTGGCCGTATTGAGGCCAATCTCGCAAGTGCGGTTGCTTCCGAGATAGGCATCGAACACCTCCGCGCCAACTTCCTCGGCCTCCGCCGCGGTCGCCGATCGCGTCAGCTCCGGGTGCAGGAAGCCGCGATCACCGGCAAAGGCACAGCATCCGGCCGACGCCGGCGTGATCGCCTTGTCGGCGAGCGCAGCAGCGATCGCGTGCAGCTTTCCGCCGAGACCGAGGTGAATCGCCGAGCAGCTGGGGTGAACAACTGCCGCGCCTGCCTTTCGCCGTATGGAGAGTCTTGGCAGCAGCCGATCGTGCGCCCACGCGATCGAATCGAGTATCGTGAGCGCTGCATGTCGCTCGCGATTCTCCGGACTGAGGTAAGGTCCGATCTCGCTGGCAATTCCGAAAGAGCACGAGCTGGCGTCGCAGACGATCGGCAGTTTCCCGTCGTCCGACCAGCGCCAGAGGCTTTCCACGGCACGGTTCGCCATGATCCCGTTGCCTTCTTCGTAACCTTTGGAGTGCCAGATCGTTGCGCAGCAATGGCCGCCGATGTCGTCCGGAATCCACAACGGCATGCCCGCGCGCGCCGACACTTCGACCATCGCCTCCTGCAGCGACGGCGTTCGCAGATCCCCGGCGCGACCAAAGATACGGTTGACGCAAGCCGTGAAGTAGACCGCGGCAGCGCCGTCGCGCCGGGTTGCCGGCAGGCTGGTTGCCGCAGGCGGCGTGTTGGTCGACCAGTCGGGTATCAGCTCCTTGCTGACGACGCCGCGGGCGGCGCGGGTGAGCGTCCTGAGAGCACCATTGCCGACCACGCGCGCGGTCGCCGCCTGCCATGCCGACGGCGAGCCGTGCGCCGCGTTCCACCTTGACGAAGTGACGCGCCGCGCTCGCCGCAACGGCTTCCGAACGAGGACCGTGCCCCAGATGCCGCAGGTGCTTGATGAAGGCGCCGGTGTTGATGTCGACCGGGCAGGCGATCTCGCAACTGCCGTCGCCGGCGCAGGTCTGGATCGCGTCGTAGTCGTAGTCCGCCAGAATCGCCGCCAGCAAGGGAGACGATTCGGGTTGGCGAGCCATCTCGCGCCGCAGCGCAATTCGCTGTCGCGGCGTCGTCGTGAGATTGCGACTCGGGCAGACGCGGCTCGCAGAACCCGCACTGGATGCAGCGATCGATGGTCGCCTCGATCGACGGGCGCCGTCTGAAGGTGCTTGAGGTGACTATCGGGATCGTCGGTGAGGATGACCCCCGGTGACAAGGATGTTCTGCGGATCCGCGAGTCGCTTCAGGTTCCGCATCAGTCCGGTGAGCTTCGGCCCCCATTCGCGCTCGACGAAGGGTGCGACGTTGCGTCCGGTGCCGTGCTCGGCCTTGAGCGAGCCGTCGTACTTGCCGACGACGAGCTCGACGACGTCTTGCATGAAGCGGCCGAAATGCGCGATGTCCTTCGCGTCGTTCAGGAACGGGGTGATCAGGAAATGCAGATTGCCCGCCGAAGCGTGGCCGAAGACGACGCCCGCGTAGTCGTGCTTGGCGAACAGCGCTGCCAGGTCGAGCGCGCCGTCGGCGAGCCGTTCCGGCGGGAAGCAGACGTCCTCGAGGATGAAAGACGATCCCGGCGGACGCGCACCGCCGACCGACGGCAGCAGTCCGCTGCGTACGTTCCAGAACTGCGCCGCGAGCTTCGGGTCTTTCGTGAACGCGGCCGGCTCCAGCAGCGCGAGTCCGGACAGTGTTTCGCGTGCCGATGCGCAAGGCTTCCGTCCGAGCGACCTCGCTCGGAGCTCGGTACTCGACCAGCAGTGCGGTCGCGGTATCGGGCAGCGCCTTCCAGCGCATCGGGCACGCCGGGCTTGCCTTCGACGGCGCGCAGCGACGCGCGATCGAGCAGCTCCACGGCGGCCGCGCCGCTGTCGACGAAGGGCTTCACGGCCGCACATGCCTCGTACATGTCGGGAAAGATCATGAACGAGGTGAGCCGAAACTGATCGTCGGGAATCGTGTCGAAGACCGCTTCGACGATGAAGGCCAGCGTCCCTTCGGATCCCACGATCAACCGGCGGAAGATCTCGCACGGCGTCGCGCCATCGAGGAATGCCTCCATGTGGTAGCCGGTCGTGTTCTTGATGCTGAACTTCCTGCGCAGGCGAGCGACAAGGGCCGGATCCGATTCGATCGTCGCGCTTGATTTCGACCAACCCGGCCGGCGAGCGCCGGCTCGGCTGCGGCGAACTGCTGTATCGGCATCCGGAAGGCTCGTGTCGATCGTCGTACCGGAGGGGAGCATGAACGTGAGCGACGACAGCGTCTTGTAGGAGTTCTGGGTCGTCCCGCAGCACATTCCGCTCGAGTTGTTGGCGATTACGCCGCCTATCGTGCAGCGCCGACGCGCTGGCCGGATCCGGGCCGATCCGATATCCGTATGGAACAAGAGCCGCATTGCCGCGCGACAGGATCGTGCCGGGCCGCGCGCGCAGACGCCGTCCTCCCGCCTCGACTTCCACGCCCGACCAGTGACGACGCACGTCGACCAGAATGCCGTCGCCCTGCGCCTGACCCGACAGGCTCGTTCCGGCAGCGCGGAATGTCACGCTTTCGTGTCGCTGGCCCGCATAGGCGAGAACCTTGCGGACGTCGTCCGTGTCCTGCGCGACGACGACAACTTTGGGAAATAGGCGGTAGGGACTCGCGTCGGTGGCGTAGCGGATGAGGTCGATGGCTCGTGCAAGAACCCGGTCGAGCCCAAGCAGCGCAATCAGATCGCTTCGGAGCGCTTCGGGTGTGCCGCCCGCGAGGCTGTCCGGCGCACGGTCTGGCTGTGGGCTGACCGCTGCGGGCGCCATTGCCGAGAGATCTGGTGACCCAAGCGGCGACATGGGCACTATCTCCTCGCGAAGAAGGCGCGTGTAATCTGCCAGCTTTCGGAGACCCCGTCAAAGGGAAAGTTCACGGGATCCGCCTAGCCGTCAGTTTTGCCCTTGTTCGTCAGCGCGCGGTTGTAGATCAGGTGATACACCGCCGCGACCATGATGCTCCCACCGACGATGTTACCGAGCGTGACCGGGATCAAGTTGCGTACGTATCCGGTCCAGTCCAACGAGGCGACCTGGCTCAAGTCGACCGGCGACGCTTGACCGCGCAGAAGCAACCCCAGCGAGATGAAGTACACATTGGCGATGCAATGTTCAAAGCCTGCCGCAACGAAGGCGGACGTTGGAAACACGACCGCAACCACCTTGTCGGTCACGCTACGGGCGGCGAGGGCCAGCCACACGGCGAGACATACGAGAAGATTGCACAGCACGCCTTTGAAGAACGCCTCACCGAATGGCAGCGACGTCTTGGCACTGGCGATCTTGATGTACGCAGCGGCGACGGCTCCGCCATTCAGGCTACCGTGATTTGACAGGTAGACGAGCACTGCGAGTCCGACTGCGCCAAACGCATTGGCGACATACACGATGGTCCAGTTGCGAAGCAGTTCGGTCGTCGTGATTCGGCGATCCGCCCATGCCATCACCATCAGATTGTTGCCGGTGAAGAGTTCGGCGCCCGCAACGACCACCAAAATCAGGCCAAGCGAGAACGCGAGTCCGCCGACCAACCGGCTCGCAGCAAACGGAAGGGTTGAATCGGCTGCGACGAGGGTGTAATACATCGCGCCTAACCCTATAAACCCTCCCGCTGCCATTGCGAGCATCGACATTGTGAGCAGCGGCAGCCGCGCTTTCGTTACACCGACGTCTGCTACCCGGGCGGCGATCTGCTTGGGAGAGAACGCATCGAATCCAAAGATCTCCACGCGCGGTCCTCCTGACACTTCGGGAATCCTTCTCAGGCAATCTCGTGCCGGCCGGCCTGATCGGCGGCTGCGCCAGGGCTCCTTCTTCTAGTACACGGTCAATCCACGGCGGCGGAACTGCCCGCGCACGCGTTCGGTCAGCTCGGCATCCGGCGGCTCGACGTCAGCGAGTGGGTACTCGAGACCGAGCTTTTGCCACTTGCTCTTGCCCATTTGATGGAAGCGCAGGATCTCCACGCGCTCGAGGGACCTGAGCCCGGCACAGATGTCGGCAACTTTCTCGACGTTGTCGTAGCCATCGGTGAGACCCGCCACGAGCACGTAGCGAACCCAAATCGGGCGCCCCAGCGTCGAAAGCCGCTGCGCGTAATCGAGCGTCGGCTTCGAGCGGCTGGCGCGTGACCTTCTCGTAGATCACCGGGTCGCCGGACTTGATGTCGAGCACGTTGAGGTCGATGTCCATCAGCTCGGAGTCGGTGAACGTGTCGCCGAGTCGACCCGACGTGTCCATGCAGGTGTGCAGGCCGAGCTCCTTGCAGCGACGGAAGATCCGCACCACGAACGGCCGCTGCAGCATCGGCTCGCCGCCGGAGAGCGTGACGCCGCCCTTGCTGATCTTGAGCACCTGCGCGTACTTGCCGATCTGCTGCATCGCGCGCGACACCGTCACCGGATGGCCGTTGTACTTGTGCCACGTATCCGGGTTGTGGCAGTACTGGCAGCGCAAGCAGGCAGCCGGTGAGGAAGCCGACGAAGCGGATGCCCGGACCGTCCACCGTGCTGCCGACCTCGTACGAGTGCACGTAGCCGACGAGATCGTCCTCGTCCTCGATCGCCTCCACGTCGCCCGCGTGCACGGCGAAGTAGTCGTGCACTGCCTTGCTCTCCGCCTTCCCCTTGCGCGTCGAGCTGGAGCTCGTAGCGGCTGCCGGTGCGTGGCTCACTCATGGCTCGCCACCTACATCCCGCCATGGAACGTGCGGTTGATGACGTCGAGCTGCTGCTCCTTGGTCAGCTTGACGAAATTCACCGCGTAGCCCGACACCCGGATCGTGAGCTGTGGGTACTTCTCGGGGTGCTTCATCGCGTCCTGCAGCGTTTCGCGATTCAGCACGTTGATGTTGACGTGGAAGCCACCGCTCGAGAAATAGGCGTCGAGCGCGCCGACTCCGCGCGTGATGCGCTCCGCCTCGCTGCCGAGTGCGGACGGCACGACCGACAGCGTCAGCGAGATGCCATCCTCGGCGTCGTCGTACGGGATCTTGGCGACCGACATCAGCGCCGCCAGGGCGCCGTGCGTGTCGCGGCCGTTCGACGGGTTCGCACCGGGCGCGAACGGCTCGCCCTTCCTGCGGCCGTCGGGCGTGTTGCCCGTCGCCTTGCCGTAGACGACGTTGGACGTGATCGTGAGCACCGACTGCGTATGGACCGCGTTGCGGTAGGTCGGATACATGCGGATCTTGTTCATCATCATCGACACCAGCGTCTTGGCGATGTCGTCCGCGCGATCGTCGTTATTGCCGAAGCACGGGAACTCGCCTTCGGTCTTGAAGTCGACGATGATTCCGCGCTCGTCGCGCACCGGCTTCACCTTGGCGTACTTGATCGCCGACAGGCTGTCGGTGGCGTGCGAGAGGCCCGCGATGCCGCAAGCCATGGTGCGCAGGATGTCGCGGTCGTGCAGCGCCATCTCGATCGCCTCGTAGCAGTACTTGTCGTGCATGTAGTGGATGATGTTGAGCGCATTGACGTAGGTCTTCGCGAGCCAGTCCATCATCGGGTCGAGGCGGCCCATCACGTCGTCGTAGCTCAGCACGTCGCCGGTGATCGGCGCGAGCTTCGGCCCGACCTGCTCCCCGCTCAGCTCGTCGCGTCCGCCATTGAGCGCGTACAGCAGCGTCTTGACCAGGTTCACGCGCGCGCCGAAAAACTGCATCTGCTTGCCGACGCGCATCGCCGAGACGCAGCAGGCGATCGCGCAGTCGTCGCCCCACTTGGGCCGCATGAGGTCGTCGGATTCGTACTGGATGGCGCTGGTGTCGATCGACGTCTTGATCGCGAAGCGCTTGAACCCGTCGGGCAGTCGCGGCGACCAGAACACGGTCAGGTTGGGCTCGGGCGCCGGACCAAGGTTGTAGAGGGTGTGCAGCATGCGGAACGCGGTCTTGGTCACGAGCGTGCGCCCGTCCTCGCCCTGTCCGCCCACGACCTCGGTGACCCACACCGGATCGCCGGAGAAGAGCTGGTTGTATTCGGGCGCGCGCAGGAAGCGGACGATGCGCCACTTGATCACGAGGTCGTCGATGATCTCCTGCGCCTGCGACTCGGTCAGCGTGCCCTCGCGCAGATCGCGCTCGAAGTAGATGTCCCAGAACGTGGACAGCCGCCCGGCGGACATGGCGGCGCCGTTCTGCTGCTTGATCGCGGCGAGATATCCGAAGTAGGTCCACTGCACCGCCTCGCGCGCGTTGCTCGCCGGCCCCGAGATGTCGAAGCCGTAGCGCGACGCCATCTCCTTCAGTTCCTTCAACGAACGGATCTGTTCGGACAATTCCTCGCGCAGGCGGATCACGTCCTCGGTGGAATGACGGTCGTCCAGCTCGCGCTTCTCGCGCTCCTTGTCGGCGAGGAGGAAATCCACGCCGTAAAGCGCGACCCGGCGGTAGTCGCCGATGATGCGGCCGCGGCCGTACGCATCGGGCAGGCCGGTGACGATCGCCGACGACCGGGCTTTCCTGATGTCCGGCGTGTACGCGTCGAACACGCCGTCGTTGTGCGTCTTGCGGTACTTGGTGAAGATTTCACCGACGGCTGCGTCGGGCTTGTAGCCGTAGGCCTCGAGGCTCGCCGCGACCACGCGCCAGCCGCCGAACGGCATGATTGCGCGCTTCAGCGGGGCGTCGGTCTGCAGCCCGACGATGATCTCGCGGTCCTTGTCGATGTACCCCGGCGCGTGCGCGAGGATGCCCGATGGAACCTGCGAAACGTCGAGGATGCCTTTCTCGCGTTCCTTGGCGAGCAACGGCTGCAGCGTCTTCCAAATTCCGCGAGTTCGCTCGGTGGCGCCTTGCAGGAAGGCGGCGTCGCCCTCGTAAGGCGTGTAGTTGCGCTGGATGAACTCGCGAACGTTGACGCGGCTCTGCCAGTTCCCGGGCGCGAAGTCGCGCCACGCGACGTCCCAACGCTCGTTCGCGGGTTTAGGAATGGTCGCCATAGCTCCTCCTTCCGTCGGTAAAGTCGAGCGCACGCCTGCAACGGACGGGCTCAGCGTGTGGTTCACGATGCTTCATCTCTGCGGCGGCATCGCGCGGGCGAGTCGCTTGTGTGCGGGTTCGTCAGAGCACCGCTTTGGCCGCACTTGTCCGCCGCTCCGCCGCCACGAGCACCGCCATCGCACACGACGCGAGACGCGTCGTCACGGAGTCGGCGCGCGAGGTGAGGATGATCGGCACGCGCGCGCCGAGCACGATGCCGGCGGCATCGGCGCCCGCGAGGAACGACAGGCTCTTCGCGAGCATGTTGCCCGCCTCGAGGTCAGGGACGACGAGCACGTTGGCGCGTCCGGCGACCAGCGAATCGATCTTCTTGATCTCGGCCGATTCCAGGCTGATCGCGTTGTCGAGCGCGAGCGGGCCGTCGAGGATTGCGCCGGTGATCTGCTTTCGATCGGCCATCTTGCACAGCGCCGCGGCCTCGACCGTCGACGGCACCTTCGGGTTGACCGTCTCCATCGCCGACAGGATCGCGACGCGCACCTCCGGAAACCGCATCGCGTGCGCGAGGTCGATCGCGTTCTGGACGATGTCGACCTTGTCCTCCAGCGTCGGCGCGATGTTGACCGCCGCGTCGGTGACGATCAGCGTCTCGGCGTACGTCGGGCACGTCCAAGACGAAGCAGTGGCTGACGCGACGGGCGGTGCGCAGCCCCGTGTCGCGCTTCACGACCTCGCCCATCAGCTCGTCGGTGTGAAGACTCCCCTTCATGAGCGCCTCGGCCCGCCCTTCGCGCACGAGCGCGACCGCGCGCGCGGCCGACTCGTGGCTGTGCGCCGTGTCGACGATCTCGAACGCGGCGATGTCGAGCCCGTGTTGCTTCGCCACCGCCTCGATTCGTGCCGTCGGGCCGACCAGGATCGGCGTGATCAGTCCCATCGCGCGGCGTCGACGGCGCTCCGCAGCGAGCTCTCGTCGCAAGGGTGCGCGACCGCCACGGGCGTCGGCGGGAGCGCCTTGCAGTAGTCGATGAGCCGCTGGTACTTAACGTGTTCGCGCGCCATTGCGATTCTCCGCCGCCGCGTTTCGTCGCCGGACGCGCCCGCTGCGTGCGCGGTCCGCGGCCTTCCCGCCGGTACGCGGTCGGCGCCTCGTCGCGCGCGAGCGCGTGACGCAGCGACTCCAGCGTCGCGAGCTGCTCCGCAGTCGGCCGGGCCGCCTGGATGCGCTCGTCGGCCATGAGCCGCGTCACGAGCTCGAGCAGCCGCTCCCGGTCCGCCCGCTTGGAGAGCAGCGCCGGCATCGTTTCGATCGCGCGATCGCGCTCGTAGCGAACGATGATGTCCTGTTCGCCGCGGATACGTCGCCATCGCATCGGGCGGCAGGTCGGGTAGCAACGTCGCGATAGTCCTGCGTGCAGCTCCTTCTTCGCGGCAATCCACGAGAGCGGCAGCGGCGTGCCGTGCCGCGCGAGCAGCGCAGCCGTGCGTGAAACCGCCTCCGGATAGCCGCCTTCTGTCGATCGCCGCGAGCGCTTCCTTGACGTACGGCAACTCGCGCGCTTCGGCGACGACCTCCGCTGCGCGTTCCGTGCCACCGCCCTTGTCGGCGAGGTACAGCGAGAACACGTTGCCGTAAGTCTGGAAGAACGCGGCCTCGCTCAGCGCGTCGCGGATCTCGCGATAGTAGTCGAGCGAGGCGCTGACCGCCTCGGCCCCGGCCTTCTCGACGCCACGGAGCGGATTCGCGTCGTCCTCATCCGCGGGCGTGCGCATCGCGCGCACCGCCTCTGCCGCCGGGCCGAGCCAGGCCAGCCACGGATTCAGATCCGAGAAGCGCCCAACGCTGCGCGCGCAGCGGATGGAACTGGCGACGGATCTTCGCGCCGAGCTCGTTCGACATCGACTGGACGAGCGGCTGCGCGAACAGCTCGTAGGCGCGCTGGTTGAACTCCGAGATCGCCGCGACGGCCTCGAACGGTTGCTCGTCGACGCGGTTGAAGCGATTCAACCGGCCCGCGACCTCCTCGAGCTCGCGCTCCTCGAACTCGACGTCGTACTCGACCTTGCCGTCGGCACCCTTGCGCTCGGTGATTGCCATGCCCCACAGACCCGGCGGCAGCGCCTCGATCGATTTCAGGACCGAGACGATCTGCGCGTGCTCCTTCTTCGCGACCTTGCCGGAGACGAAGATGCCGAGGTGGCCGACGTTCCGATGGAGCAGGCCGACGATCGTCTGCCCGCGCGCCTTGATCTCGTCGGTCGAGCCGTAGACGTCGGCGACCCAGTTGAACGCCTGTTGCGGCGGCGTGATGTTGTCGCCCATCGACGCGAACAGCACGATCGGCGCCTTGATCGACGCGCAGGTCGAAGCGCCTTGCCCCCGGCGCCCTGCGTTCCGCCCGTCCACAGCTTGTTGCCGACGAAGAGATTGCGCGTGATCCACTCGATCTCCTCGCGGTTCATCAGGTAGAACCCGCCCCACCAGCGCTCGAACTCGAGGAAGCGCGGCGGCTCGGTGTCGACGTTCGCGAACAGGTGGTAGTACTTGTCCCAGAACGTGTTGGCCGGGTTCAGGTTCTCGAAGTTCTCGACCAGGTAGGCGCCGTCGAAGATGCCGTCGCCCAGGTCCGAGGTGAGCGAGGCGAGCCACGTGCCGCCCAGCAGGCCGCCCGAATAGCGCATCGGGTTGTCGCCGGCGCCGTCGGTCCACGCGCCGCCCCAGTACGACATCGGCGCGCCGTTGATCACGATCGGCCCGGTGTCATCGGGATCGGAGGCGGCGAGCATCATCGCCGCCCAGCCGCCCTGGCAGTTGCCGACGATCGCGGGCTTCGGGCTCGCCGGATGCAGCGCGCGCACCTTGCGCACGAACTGCCTGCTCCGCGTCGCAGACGTCGAGCAGCGTCTGGCCCGGCTCGGGATCGCGGAAGAAGATGACGAAGTAGACCGGATGCCCCTCGCGCAGCGCGACGCCGACCTGCGAATCGTCCTTGAAGCCGCCGATGCCGGGGCCGTGGCCTGCGCGCGGATCGATGATCACGTAGGGTCGCCGCTTCGGGTCGACCACGACGCCTTCCGGCGGAACGATCCGCACGAGCGCGTAGTTGACCGGACGGCGCGAGCTTGCGGCCATCGACCACCGTCTCGTAGTCGAAGTGCAGCACCGGCGGCAGCCCCTGTCGCGTGTGCTCGACGAAGTTGTTGCCGCGCTGGCGCAACGTGTCCCAGAACAGAATCGAGCGCTGAGCGAAATCCGTCGCGTAGCCGTACCACGCGGACCAGGCATCCCAGGGCGTCGCGGGCGCCGTCGTCTATGTTCGGCGACGTCGTCGGCGAAGGCCTTCTGCATGCGATCCGCGAAATGCTCCTGCGCGATCTTGGTGCGCTTCTGGAGGACGAGGGCGACCTTGGTCGCGATGTCGTAGCTGCGGGTGAGTTTCGTCGTGGAATCCATGTGCGGGCCTGTGGGTGGGTTGCCGGCGGGGCGGTTCCGGCGGCAGCTCGGCCGACCCGCCGCCAGCGTTCATTCTACTGCGGGTCCCGTGACGACCCGTTGACGCGCATCAACATCCTGCCGCCGGCGGCGCCCGCGTGCCGCGCGAACATGCAACCTCGGCATCACGCGAAGTCGCTACGACACCGTGCACGCCGTTACGTTCCACGGGCGACGCGATTCCAACGTAGAATGCTCTGCGCGGCAAGAGGCGCGAGGACGCGGCGTGAGAGTCGTCGAGATCACCTATCGATACGGCGGAAGCGACACGACGGCCCGCGCACGGCCGCGCGACGCGGACGCGGCGCGTGCGCGGCTCAACGAAGGAAGCCGGGCGATCGCGGCGCTCCTCGAGAGCGGCGCGGGAGTCACGGGCCCCGCGCGGCGGGTCATCGCGGTCGATCCCGCGCGATCTCGGTCTCGGACGGGCCATTGCGTGCGCCCGAGCAGCGACCCTTTGCCGCGGTGCTCGGCTGCTCCGATGCGCGCGTACCGATCGAACTGATCTTCAACGAGGGTCCGAACGACCTGTTCGTCGTCCGAGTCGCGGGCAACGGCCTTGGCGGCGAGGTGCTCGGAAGCCTGAGCTACGCCGTCGACCATCTCGGCGGCAGCCTGAAGCTCGTCGTCGTCCTCGGGCACAGCGGCTGCGGCGCGGTTTCCGCCGCCGTGGACGTCGTGCTCAACCCGGAGACGTACCTCGCGTTCGCCGAGGAGCATGCGCTGCGCAACATCCTCGACCGCCTGCTCGTCGTGGTCCACGCGTCGGCGAAGAAGATGGCCGCCGTCCACGGTCCCGACGTGACGCGCCGCAGAGGCTATCGCGACGCGCTGATCGAAGCGACGGTCGTCTCGAACGCGGCGCTCGCGGCCTACACCGTGCAACAGGAGCTCGGCACACGGCGAAGGACCTGCGCGCCGCCTACGGCGTCTACCTGCTTGCGGAGCGGCGGATCTGGGCGCCTCGCCACGGCAGCGCCGAGTGCGTCGGTCTCGCGTATCCGCCGGCGGATCACGCCGGGTTCGGCGAATTCGCCGATGCCGTCGTGCAGTCGGAGCGGATCGGACCGTTGCTCGCCGAGGCGCCGATTCGCAGTAGATAGCTCGCCGAGCTCAGCGCCGGCGGCGGGTGGTCGCGCGGCGCCGCCAGACCACGTAGGGGATCATCGTCACCGCGGCGATCAGCAGATAGGCGAGCGCCGTCGCGGTGATCGCCGGCGGGGCGTGGTTGAGCGTCGCGACCAGCAGCGCGAGCCCGGGATTGCGCGCCGCGCTGCAGATCGCCGTCGCCGTTCGCGTCGCCGGCTCGGGGCCGCCCAGCAGATGTCCGACGGCCAGCGCCAGCGCGGTGACCAGCACGATCGCCAGCGCGGCGCGCCAGCCCGCGTCGATCACGACGTGCCAGATGTCGATCAGCACCAGCACGAGAAGCAGGACCAGCAACAGGCCGCCGAGGCGCCGGAGCCTCGGTTCGAGCCATGCCGCGGCCGTGCTTGCCAGCCGATTCGTCGCCATCCCGAGCGCGAGCGGCAGCAGCTGGGCGAAGAACACCTGCCGCGCGAGATGCTGCGGGTCGATGACCGCCTGTGCCGCCGTAGTATTCGTTGAGCGACGGCGATCGACAGCGGCATCGAGACGACGGCGAGCAGCGCCACCGCGATCTGCAGCGCGGGCGCGAACGTCCGATGGCCGCCTGCGCCCATCGACCGGCGCAGCGCCACCGGCGCGCCGGGCGAGATCGCCATCAGGACGATGCCGATCTCGACCGGGCGGGGCAGGTCGATCGCTCGCGTCACGACCAGCGCGATCACGGGCACCGCGATCAGCACGGAAAAGAGGCCCTTCAGGAGCAACGCGGGCCGCTTTACAACCCAGCGGAACTCGCCCGGCACGATAGCGAGTCCGAGGTCGAACATGACGGCGAACAGCGTCGCGGCCGCGACGATCGAAAGGATCCAGCCCGGAACAGGCCCCTCTATGGGCATGGGCCGAATCACCCATCGATGCGCTCACACTGCCGCGATTCGCGCAGACTCGCTCCGAAGGATCGGCCGACTAAACGCCGGCACGGCTTGCCTCACCCGGCCCCTCGCCGGTGGTGCCGCGGACCCGCCCAGGCCCTGCACATCGGGAATGCGCGCGAGCGCGAGATCGCCCGGAAGGTCGTAGAGCCTCTCGATCGTCCGGTCCAGCGCGGCGAGCTCCTCGCGCAACGTGTCATGGCGATACGACGGCAGGACCTGGATGAGATTCTCGAGCATCGCGCGCAGCCGTCGCGCGACCTGCACATTGTCCGCCCCGCAGGCGCGAATCTCGGTGCACGCCACGTGAACGAAGTCCTCCCAGTTCGGCGTGCGGAAGATCACGCGCGGCCGCCCGGCCGCGTCCAGCATGACATCGGGCCGCAGATTCCGCTTCCCGAGCACGCGGAGCAGTCGCTGCACCTGGTCGATCGCGAGCACCGCCGTCGTCGGATCGTTGATCGCGGGCGACAGCGCCTTGAGCCCGATGTCGACCAGGATCCGGAACGCGAACATCGGATCCTGTTCGAGCGTCCGCTCGGTTCCGAACGCCACGGTCGCGCGCAGAGCCTCGTCGGCGATCGCGGTCGCGCCACCGTACAAGCACGAACAGCGGCTCGTCGGTCGCGACGAAGTCGCCGACCTGCGGCATGAACTCGATCACGCCGTCGTGCTGCTGCGCCAAGGTGACGAG
The DNA here is from genome assembly GCA_963773195.1 of uncultured beta proteobacterium. Lineage (GTDB taxonomy): Bacteria > Pseudomonadota > Gammaproteobacteria > Burkholderiales > Casimicrobiaceae > CAIWHR01. Next base: position 164,385 of record CAVZAE010000006.1, on the reverse strand, counting down.
CGTCGGCAGATCGATCGCCAGCACGATCTCCGAGCGATCCTGATGCGTGACGAGGCGACCGGGCGCGCCGAGCTCGCTCCGCAGCTCGCGCCGAGTCCGCCCGCTCCGTCGGATGCGGATAGACGGACTTGATGACCTCGATGCCCTCGTTGCCGATCCGCGCGACGATGCTGACCGGGCGCAGGAGCCGCGCGGCATAGTCGATCAGGAACAGGAAGTCGGCGATGCAGGCGACGCCGAACACGGCGACGACCAGCGCGACGAACTGGTGCACCGGCTCCTCCAGCCGGTTCAGCGCCCCGACCGCGAGGACCAGCGTGAAGACGAACAGGCCGACGCTGTAGCGCACGACGTTGTCGCGCAGCAGCGTCGTCGCGATGATCCGCGGCGTGAGCTGCCCGCCGGCGATCTGGATCGCCACGAGCAGCGAGCCGAACGTGAACACCAGGAACGACAGCGACAGCGTGATGATCGTCTGGTACATCGCCTGCGCGCCGGCGACCGCGAGCCGCGCGAACTGCCATCCGAGCCAGGCGTCGATGCGGTGCAGGATGCGGCGCCGTCACGAGCTCGATCGCGATCGCGATGATCGGGACCGTCCACAGCGCGGACTTGAGATAGCTCGACGCGCCGAAGAGGCGGTTCCACGTGAGCTTGCTCTTGACGAAGCGACGGCCGCGGTGCCACCAGGACGGGGCGCGCGTGCGGCGACCGGTGGAGTGGTGTCGGTGGGGTTCGGGGTCATCGACCGGTTTTCCGCCATAATCGCGGCCAGCGGCGCATGGCGACCGCGTCTTTCTCGCTAGTGTGACAACGAATGCGGTCGACGACAAGATTGGACTGCGGCCATGGGCATCATCCCCGACTGACGAGCGCGAAGCGACTGCTCGATCCGGTCGACCGGATCTCGGAGATCCTGTTCGGCCTGATCATGGCCGTGACGATCGTCGGCTCGCTGTCGATCGCCACGGCCGGCCGGGACGAGGTGCGCACCGTCATGATGGGCGGCGCTCGGCTGCAACCTCGCCTGGGGGCTCGTCGACGCCGTGATGTACGTGATCCGGACGGTGACCGAGCGAACGCGCAACCAGGCGCTGGCGCGGCGGATCGTGCGGGCCGAGGCGAGCGAGGCGCCACGGCCTGATCGCGCAGGCGCTGCCGGAGCACATCGCTACACTCGTCGGCACCGACGAGCTCGAGGGCATGCGGCGGCGGCTGCTCGCGTTGCAGGTCGATCGTCTCGGGGTCCTGCGGCCGCGCGATTTTCTCGAGGCTGTCGGCATCTTCGTGATGGTCGTCATCGCCACGTTCCCGGTCGTCGTCCCGTTCCTGCTGACCGACGACGCGGCGACGGCGATGCACTGGTCGCAGGCGATCACGCTCGTCATGCTGTTCCTGGCCGGCTTCGCGCTCGGACGCTACGCCGGGATATCCGAAGCCGCTGCGCCCCGGGCTTGCCATGGCCGTGTTCGGCGCGCTCCTGATCGCCGCCGTGAAGGCGCTGGGCGGATGAAGCTCGCGCGCGCTCGGAGCGATCGCGCTGGCGCTGGCAGGAGCTGCTGCCGCCGGATCGGCGCAAGGCGCCGAAACCGACGCGCAGTCCGAGCCCGCGTGGACGGGCGCCGTCACCGGCGATGTACTACGCGATGCGCGACCAGCCCGATTTCGGCGTCGGCGTCGCGTCGCTCGATCGCGGCCCGCTGCATCTCGAAGCGCGTTACAACTACGAGGCGCGCGACGCCGGCTCGGCCTTCGTCGGCTGGAAGTTCGCGGGCGGCGACACGGTGACCTACGAGGTGACGCCGATCGTCGGCGGCCTGTTCGGGGCTGCGCGCGGCGTCATGCCCGGGCTCGAGGCGAGCATCGGCTGGCGCACATTCGACGTCTACGTCGAGGCGGAGTACGTGCGCGACCTCGACGAGAGCAGTGCGAGCTATTTCTACTCGTGGACCGAGCTCGGCTGGAAGCCGGTCGAGTGGCTCCGCGTCGGCCTCGTCGGGCAGCGGACGCATACCATCGACAACGGCCGCGATCTGCAGCGTGGTATTTTCGGGCAGGTGGTCGTCGGCAAGGCGACGCTCGGCGTCTTCGCGTTCAACCCCGATTCCGGCAGTCGCTACGTCATCGTCTCGCTCGGCGTCGAATTCTGACCCGACGCTCGGATCGAGGATCCGCGCTACGGCGCCTCCTCCCGCAACGTCAACGTCACGTGCACGACGCCGCCCTCGCGCCGCTGCCGCATCGGCAATCCGCTCTTGGCAAAGACGGCGAGCATGGCTTTGTTCTCTCCCAGCACGTCGGCCTCGAATGCGGCGACGCCTCGGGTTCGCGCGACGTCGGCGAGGTGGCGCAAGCAGAAGGCCGGCGATGCCGAGCCCCTGATAGTCCTCCTCGACGACGAATGCGATTTCCCCGCTTTGCGGGACGCCCTCGCTCGGGGCGGCGACGAAGCGCCCCGACGCGATGACGGTCTCCTGCGCCCCCGCGCCGACAGTGACGAGCAGCATCACGTCGCGTACCGGATCGACGGCCATGATTCGGTCGAGACCGGCTCCCGTCAACTCCTTCCGGTACGAGAACAGGCGGGTATAGATCGAGTCGCGGTCGAGCAACCGGACCGCACTGGCGATCTTCTCGCGATCGTCGGCACGCAACGGCCGGATCGTCACCGCGAGCCCGTTGCGGAGGCTCTCCGATCTCGGGTAGCCGCTGCTGTCGGACGGTGCCCGCTCGGCCATGCTGTCCGCTCGAACGCCGGCGCGCGCCCCGGCGTGGCACGGCGGCGACGTCGAGCGCGTTCTGCGACTACTTCTTCACGACAGCCACGGCGAAGGCCTGCAGGAACGTCGCCTGGACCTGGTCGCCCTTCGCGATGCGCTTGAACTGCTCGGGATCCGCGATGTGCAGGTCGACCGTGTGCTGCGGTCCCTTGAGCGTGACGACTTGTTTCGCGGGATCGAGCCCCACGACGTCGGCGACGACCGTCACCTGGCGTCCGACAGCGCCGGCAGGCGTCTCACCCGGCTTGGCACCGGCCATGCCCTGCTGCGTGCTGCGCGAGACGATCATGCCGCCGCCCTTCTTCAGCTCGAGCGTCAGCGCCTCGGTGTACTGGAGGTCCACCTGATCGCCGACCTTCAAACTGGCGAAGTTCTTCACGTCGGGACCCGCCGTGACGACGAGCTCGTTGCCCTGAGGCCCCTTGAGCGTAATGTCGCGCGTCGCGGCGTCGATCGCCGTGATCGTCGCGGTCGCCTTCACGCTCTGCACGGCCATGCCCTTGCCGGGTGCGGTTTCGACCGCGGCGGAGCCGGTCTGGGCGGAAGCGGTCGCGGCGAGGGTGATACCGACGGCGATCGATGCAACAGTGATCCAAGAACGCATGGAATGTCTCCTCGGTGGAAGGGGAATGAAACGCGCCTGCGATTCTACCGGAAGCGCCACCGCGGCACTTGATGACGTAGCCGCGCTGGCAGAACCGGGTGCCGCTTGCCGGTTCGACCCGCAGCAGCTCAGCGCGCGATCGTCTGGCCCGCCAGCACCAGCACTGCGAGGAAGAAGGTCTCGCCGGCGAGGAGGGCAAAGGCCCGGGCGCCCACCTTTTTCATGTCGCTGGGTGAGGTCTTGAGTCCGACGGCCGCGATGGCGACGACGAGGCATGCGCGAGCGGTCTCGTTGAGCGCCGCGCCGACCGGCCGCGGTATCAGTCCCACGCTCCCCGCGACGACGAGCGCGACGAAGCGCGACGAGGAACAGCGGCAGCAGGGGCTCGTGCTCGCCGTGCACGGCCTTCCCGACGTGCCTCCGGACCACGAGCGCGATCGCCGTCACGACCGGCAGCAGCATCGCCACGCGAAGCAGCTTGGTCAGCACGGCGAAGTCGCCGACCTCGGGCGAGATGCTGTAGCCGGCACCCACGACCTGCGCAACGTCGTGGATCGTCGCGCCGAGAAAGAAGCCGGCGGCGCGCGCATCGAGCCCGAACCACTTGACGATGACAGGATAGGCGACCATCGCGACCGTCGACAGCGCGGTCACGCCGGCGATCGTGAAAATGAGCTCGCGCTCGGACTTCTCGTCGCGCGGCAGCACGCTCGCGATCGCCATCGCCGCGGAGGCGCCGCAGATCGCGGTGGCGCCCCCCGTCAGGATTCCGAGGCGGCGCGAGACGCCAATCACCTTCGCCGCCATTGCGCCAAACACGAGCGTCGCGACGACACCGGCGATCACCAGCAGGCCATGCGCCCAGCCCAGATCCGCGATCTGCTCGAATGTGATCCGCGCACCGAGCAGCGCGACGCCGAGGCGCAGGATCCGGCGCGCGGCGAAATCGATGCCCGGCTTGGCCGGACCGTCGACAGCGACACTGTTGAGCGCCATGCCGAGCAGCAACGCGTAGAGCAAGGTCGGCCCGCCGCGTGTCTCCGCGATGAACGTCGAGGCCGCGGCGATGACGGCGCTGAACAGCAGGCCCGGCCACAGACGGTGAAAGCCCCCCCGAAAGTCGGGCCACCGCAGCGCCGCGGAACCTCCAGATGCGTCGCTCATGGCGCGACTCCTACGCGAGCAGCTCGCGAATGAGATCTTCCGCCTGCGACCACTCGCCGAATCCGGCGGCCGGATTCAGGTGACCGACCGCACCGACGTTCACGAGCTGGCCGCCCCACGCCGCAGCGAGCGCGGCGACGCGATCGAGCCGCCCCAGCGGATCGTTGGTGCTGGCGGCGACGATGCTTGGGAAGGGCAGCTTGGCGCGCGGCGTCGGCAGCCAACCGTTCTGCCGCAGCACGTCCTGCGTCGGATACCCCTCGGGCATTGGCGATTCGAAGTCGGGCGGCGCGGCGAGCAGCGCGCCGCGGATGGCGCGCTCGTGGCGCTGCGCCCAATGCACGGTGATCATGACGCCCGCGCTGTGGGCCACCAGGATCACCGGGCCGTCGATTTCGGCGAGCGAGCGGTCGAGCGCACGCGACCCACGCCGCGCACGAGAGCTTGTCGTGCTCCATCCGCGGCACCGAGCGCGCGTTGGGTAGCTTTGCCTCGAGCAGCGTCTGCCAGTGCTCCGGCACGTGGTCACGCAAACCGGGAACGATCAGGATCGTCGGAGTCTCGGCGGAGTTCACGTCGATCTCAAAAGGCTTCTTCGGCGAACGCGAGCACGCTCTCCGCGCCGCCCGTGATCGTGTCGCGCAATCCCGCGGCGTGCGTGAGGCAGTGATCGGCGAAGTGACGCGCGGTCGCAACTTTCGCCCGCAAGAACACTTCGTCGCCGTCGCCGGCGGCGAGCATCCTCGAAGCGACGAGCGAGGCGCGCGCAAGCTCCGCGCCGCCACAGACGATGCCCGCGAGCTCGAGAAACGGCGCCGCGCCGGCCAGAACCGCCCGCGGATCCTGCCGGAACCGCTCCACGACGAATCGCGCGGCCTCGTCGAGCGCGTCGATGCCGGCCTCGAGCCGGGCGCCGATGGCCTCGAGCTCACCCCGTCCGGATTCGGCGAGCCTGCGTCCGGTATCGCGCATGGCCACGATCGTTGCGGTGAGCGCCTTGCCGCCATCGCGCGCGATCTTGCGTCCGATGAGATCGTTCGCCTGGATGCCGGTCGTGCCTTCGTAGATTGTCGTGATCCGTGCATCGCGCAGGTACTGCGCCGCGCCGGACTCCTCGATGAAGCCCATCCCGCCGTGGACCTGCACGCCGAGCGATGCGACGTGTTGAGCCATTTCGGTGCTCCAGCCCTTGACGATGGGGATCATCAGCTCCGCGAACGCGAGCTCGCGCTCGCGCTGGCCGGCGTCGGGATGTCGATGTGCACGATCGAGCGCGGCCGCGGTGACATAGCCGAGAGCGCGGCCCGCTTCCGCGCACGCACGCATCGTCAGCAGCATCCGGCGAACGTCCGGATGGCCGATGATCCCCGTGGCCCCGGCATCCTTCGCCGCGCCGGCGACGCGGCCCTGCACGCGCTCGCGCGCATAGGACACTGCGCGCTGGTAGGCGCGATCGGCGAGGCCGACGCCCTGCATCCCAACGCCGAATCGGGCGAGGTTCATCATCACGAACATGTACTCGAGGCCGCGATTCTCTTCGCCAACGATGTGACCGATCGCGCCTCCGTGATCGCCGAAGGCGAGAACCGCCGTGGGGCTCGCGTGGATGCCGAGCTTGTGCTCGAGCGACACGCAGCGCACGTCGTTGCGGGCGCCGAGGCTGCCGTCGGCGTTCACCAGGAACTTGGGAACGACGAAAAGTGAAATGCCCCGGGTCCCGGCCGGCGCATCCGGCGTGCGCGCGAGCACGAGGTGCACGATGTTGTCGGTGTAATCGTGCTCGCCATAGGTGATGAAGATCTTGCTGCCCTTGAGCTTGTACGTCCCGTCGGGCTGCGGCACCGCACGCGTGCGCACGGCGGCCAGATCCGAGCCTGCCTGCGGCTCGGTAAGGTTCATCGTGCCCGTCCATTCGCCGGCAACCATTTTCGGCAGGTAGCGGCTCTTGAGCTCGTCGGAGCCATTACGCTCGATCGCCTCGATCGCGCCCGCCGTGAGCATCGGGCAGAGCTCGAAGGCCATGTTCGAGGCGTTCCACATCTCGTCCAGGGCCGCCGCGACAAGGCGGGGCATGCCTTGGCCGCCGTACTCCGGGTCCTGCGCGAGCCCGTGCCAGCCGAGCTCGCAGAACTTGCGGTAGGCGTCCCGGAACCCCGCCGGCGTGACCACGCTGCCGTCTTCCTGCCAGCGCGCGCCTTCGCGGTCTCCGCTTTGGTTGAGAGGATCGAGGATGCCGCCCGCGAACTTGGCTGCTTCCTCGAGAATCGCGGCCACGGTGTCGGCGGTCGCATCCTCGTAGCCCGGCAGCGCGGCGATCGTCTCCAGGCCAGCGAGCTCGTTCATGACGAACCGCATGTCGGCGAGCGGTGCTAGATACTGGCTCATCGCTGTCTCCGGCAATGCAGCGTCAGCGCGTTTCCGTCGCCGCCGGGCGCGAGCTCGGGCAACTTCGCGCGGATCACCTTCTTGTCGAGCTTGCCCACGCTCGTCTTCGGGATCGCATCGACGAAGTACACGCAGTCGGGCACCGCGTACTTCGAGACCGCGCCGCGGCTCGCGCAATCGGCGACGTGCCCGCGGATGGCCTCTGCCGTCGGCGCATCGCCGCCGGCCTTCAGAACGACGAGCGCGACCGGGCGCTCGCCCCACTTGTCGTCCGGCACGCCGACGACCGCCGCCTCCGCGACGCCGGGGACGCGCAGGATCAGGTCCTCGATGTCGAGCGACGATACCCACTCGCCGCCGGTCTTCACGACGTCCTTGATCCGGTCGACGATCTTGAGATAGCCGTCGCCGTCGATCACGCCGACGTCGCCCGTGTGCAGCCAGCCGCCGCGCCACAGATCTTCCGAGCGCTCGGGCTCGTCCAGATAGCCCTGCGTGAGCCACGGCGCACGCACCACGACCTCGCCCTGGCTCGCGCCGTCGTGCGGCACGTCGTTCATGTCGGCGTCGACGATGCGCAGCTGCACGAACGGGATCGGCCGACCGGCCTTGCAGCGGACCGGAAGGCTGCGCTCGGCGTCCTCGGCAAGAAGCTTCGGCGTCAGGTGCGCAAGCGTAAGGATCGGGCACGTCTCCGACATGCCATAACCTGCGATCAGATCGGCGCCTTGCTCGACCGCGGCTCGCGCAAGCGCGACGGGCAGCGCCGAGCCGCCGATGACGGCCTTCCAGCCGCGCAGCGCGCCGTCGCGTGACGCAGGACTCGCCAGCATCATCTGCAGGATCGTCGGGACGCAGTGCGAGAAGGTCACGCCTTCACGCGCAATGAGGCCGAGCAGCACGTCCGGCACATAGCGCCCCGGATAGACCTGCTTCACGCCGAGCAGCGTCGCGACGTACGGCAGGCCCCACGCGTGAACGTGGAACATCGGGGTGATCGGCATGTAGACGTCGCGCGCGCCGAACGACGCGTGCGGCGCGTGCGCGAAGACCTGCGAGACGGCCAGCGTGTGCAGCACGAGCTGTCGGTGGCTGTAGTAGACGCCCTTCGGCAGCCCTGTCGTTCCGGTCGTGTAGAACGTGGTCGCACGGGTGTCCTCGGGCAGTGTCGGGAAATCGTAGGCCGGGGCGGCGGCGGCAAGCATCGACTCGTATTCCGCGGCGAATTCGATGGCGCCCGAGGGCGCCGCGGCGCCGTCGTTGATCAGCACCAACCGGACGCCCGGCCGGATATTGGCGCGGATGCCCTCGAGCAGCGGCAGGAACTCCGCGTTGACGAGGATCACGTCGTCCCGCGCGTGATTGATCGTGTAGAGAATCTGCTCCGGCGTGATCCGCACGTTCACTGTGTGCAGCACCGCACCCATCATCGGCACCGCGAAGAAGCACTCGAGATAGCGATGGCTGTCCCAGTCCATGATGGCGACCGTCGCGCCGGGCTCGACACCGAGCGCGGCCAGCGCCGACGCGAGTCGGTTCACGCGCTCGGCAAGCGTCTTATAGGTGTAGCGCTGGCGGTCGGCATAAACGATTTCCTGCGCGGGGGCGCGGGCGACGCCGTAGGCGAGGATCTGACCGATCGAAAGCGCAGCGTCGCAGGCCGACGGCGTGCACGCGATAGCGAGGTGATTCATGCGGTTCTCCGGAATGAAGACTCGGACTTTGCCGCGGGGCGCCGAGTCTTGCGCGCGCCCGGAGCGGGATCCGTGAGGAATGATTCGACGATGCGCGCGGACTCGGCCGGGCGCGTGACGAGAAACAGGTGGCCACAATCGACGATCGCGAGGCGCGCGTCGGGAATCAGCCATTGCAGCAAATGCGCGTTGGCGATGGGAACCAGCGGATCGTCGGCGCCGGCCATGATCAGCGTCGGCTGGCGCAGCGTCCACAGCCACGGCAGGCTCGTCCAGCCGAACGCCGCGGCCAGCTGGAGGTAGTAGCCGCCGCGGCTCGAGAAGCGAACGTGGCGCAGCGTCGCCGCGACCGCCTGCGGATCCCGGCGGAAGACGCCGCCGTAGACGTCGCCCGCGACCCTGTAGGCATGCGCAGGGTCGACATAGCGGCGCGGCGTGGCCATCTTGAGCAGCACCGACGGATGCGCCGGCACCATGAACGCGCCCGGCGACGTTGCCGCGAGCACGAGCCGGCGGCATCGGTGCGGATTGACGACGGCGAACTGCTGTGCGATCGCTCCACCCCACGACACGCCGAGCACGTCCGCGTGGAAATAGCCGAGGTGATCGAGCAGCCCTTCGGCGAGCCGGGCAATGGCGCCGGGCCGATAGGGCGAGGGCGGCGTCGGGGAGCCGCCGACGCCAGGCACGTCGAAGATGACGATGGACGGCCCCGGCAACGCGTCGACGAACGGCTGCGCGAGCTCGATGTTCGCGCCGAGGCCGTTCAGAAACAGGAGCGGCGGCCGCGCGGCATCGCCTGGCCGCGTCGCATACCGGATGTGATGTCCGTCGATGCGGGCCATTTCGACGCGCATGGCTCGCGGTCCGACCGAAGTTGTTCGCCGCGCCGTCATCGCTCGAGCACATAGGCGCCGGGCGCGTCGGCGATCGCGGGATGCCGTGCGCTGCCGAGCGACGTCGGCGCAGGCTTCGTCGGGCCCGACCGCGCCTTGATCCATTCGCGCCAGTGCGGCCACCAGCTGCCCTCGCTCTTCCGCTGCCGCTCGAGCCAGGACTCGGCGCTCGCGGCGCGCGCGCGGCCCGCCATGAACCACGAGCGCGGGTTCCCCGCCGGATTGACGAGGCTCTGGACGTGGCCGCCGTTCGAAAGAACGAATGTGCTGCGCGCCCCACCGCAGAGCTGCGCGGTCCGGTAGACGGCCGACCACGGCGTGATGTGGTCCGTGAGGCCCCCGATCACGTAGGTGTCCATGCCGATCTTCGCAGCGTCGACCTTGCGCCGGCGCACGCGCAGTGCACCCGGATGGGGAAAGGGATTCGCCTCGTACAGCGCGAGAAAGTCGGCGTGCAGTCGCGCGGGCAGTCGCGTCGTGTCGCTGTTCCAGAACAAAATGTCGTGTGCGGGCGGATCGTTGCCCAGCAGGTAGTTGTTGACGACGTAGTTCCAGACGAGGTCGTTGGGTCGCATCCACGCGAACATGCGCGCGAGCTCCCTGCCCTCGAGCACGCCCCGCTTGCGCGAGGAAGCTCGCGCCGCGGCGATCGTCGCCGGCGTGACGAACAGACTGGCGGTCGTGTCCCGCGCCGCGGCCGTGTCGAGCACGCACACGGCGAGCGTCGCGCTCTTGACCTTGCGCCGGTCGACGGCCGCGAGCCAGGCGAGCAACGCCGTCAGTGTGATCCCGCCGGAGCACGCGCCGAGCACGCTCACGTCGTCGGCGCCACTCACTTCGCGCACCGCGTCGACCGCCTGCTCGAGTGCCTCGACGTAGGAGTCGAGCCCGCAGTCGGCGTGCGCACGCGTCGGGTTGCGCCAGCTCACGATAAACGTCTGCACGCCGCTGTCGAGCGACCAGCGCACGAGGCTGTTCGACGGGGCGAGGTCGAAGACATAGAACTTGTTGATCTGCGGCGGGACGATGAGGAGCGGCCGCCGGTGCACCTCGGGCGTGGTCGGTGCATACTGGATCACCTCGAGCAGCTCGTTGCGGTAGACAACCGCGCCGCGCGTCGTCGCGACGTTCTTGCCGAGGACGAACGGCCGCGCGTCGACCTGTCGGGGAAGCCGCCGGCCGCTCGCCAGGTCCTCGACGAAGTTGGCGAAGCCGCGGATCAGGCTCGCGCCCTTCGTATCGGAGAGCTTCTTGAGTGCCGCCGGGTTGCCGGCGAGGAAGTTGGTCGGCGCGATCGCGTCGGAGAACAGCGAGACGACGAAGCGCGCGCGCTCGGCGCTGCGCGCGTCCAGGCCCGCATCGTCCACGCAGCGGTCGAGCGTGCCGGTGAGCGCGACGTACGACTGCAAGATCGGCCGGAACAGCGCACTGTCGCTCCACGCTTTGTCGGCGAACCGGCGATCGCCGGCAGCCGGGGCCAGGGTCGAGCGGCCGGCGGCGACGCGGCCGAGCTCAGCGACGAAGCTCGCGTACGCCTTCGATGCGACGCCGGGCTGCCGCGCCAGATGACCAAGAAGCTCGGTCGCGGCCGCGGCGACGTCCTTGCGTCCGAAGCCGATCAACGGATTCGCCGCCAGCGTGTTTCGCGCCGCCTGCTCGACGAGCGCCGCGGGCGGCTTGCGTGCAGCCCGCCTGGCGCCACGCTTCGTGGAGAGTCCGGCGGCCGCAGTCATCGTCTACCTCGTTCCGTCACGCCGTCGGCGCGGCCACGAGCAGCGCCAGCGATTCGGCGAGGAGCGCCGGCTTGGCCTCGCCCTCGATCTCGATCGTGTTCTGCAGCGTCAAGAGGACGCGGCCGGCGCCTTTCGTTTCCACGGCCAGGAGCACGACGCGATTGCGGACCCGGCTCCCCGCCTTCACCGGCGCGACGAAGCGCACCTTGTCGAGCCCGTAGTTGAGCGCCGCTGCTGCGTCCGGCGGAATCACGCCCGCCTCGATCGAGAGGGGAGCGGCCAGAGACAGCGTGAGATAGCCGTGGGCGATCGTGCCGCCGTACGGGCTCTCGCGCCCGGCCCGTTCGACGTCGACGTGGATCCACTGGCGGTCGCCCGTGCAAGCGGCGAACTCGTCGATCCGCCGCTGGTCGACGACGTGCCAGCCGGACGTGCCGATTTCGCATCCCTTGAACTCGGCGAGCGTCGCCATCGAGTACCCCGTCGGTGCCATGCGCGCCCCGGTTATCGCCGCCGCGACCGGACTGCGGACGTCGGCAGGAGGAAGTGCGACAGCGCGGGGATCAGCACCAGGGCCCCGATCATGTTCCACACGAACATGAACGTGAGCAGGATTCCCATGTCGGCCTGGAACTTGATCGGCGAAAATGCCCACGTGATCACCCCGGCAGCCAGCGTGATGCCGACCAGCGCCACGACCTTCCCGGTGAACTGGACCGCCTTCTGGTAAGCCTCGGTCAGCGGTACGCCGGCGCGCTGTTGCGCGAGCTGCACCGATAGCAGGTAGAGTGCGTAGTCGACGCCGATGCCCACGCCCAGCGCGATCACCGGCAGCGTCGCCACCTTGACGCCGATGCCCAGCACGACCATCAGCGCTTCGCACAGGATCGACGTGAGCGCGAGCGGTACGACGGCGACGACCACGGCCCGCCAGCTGCGAAACGTGATGAAGCACAGCGCGATTACCGCCGCGTACACGTAGAGCAGCATCGTACGGTTGGCCTGCTCGACAACGATGTTCGTGGCAGCCTCGATGCCGGCGCTGCCGGCCGCCAGCAGGAACTCGCGCCCCTTGTCGGTGTGGTCGGCGGAGAATTGCGCTGCGGCCTGCACCACGCGGTCGAGCGTCTCGGCCTTGTGGTCGGCCAGGTATGCGATGACGGGCATCACCGAGCACGCGGTGTTGAACAGGTCGGGATTGTTCACCGAGGCCTGCTGCGCGGCATAGTTGAGCACGTCCTGATTGCGGTTGATCGTCAGCCACTTCGGGTTGCCCTCGAACGAGCCGGCGGTGATCTGGCGCACGGCGTCCGGCAGCGACACGGTGGTCTGCACGCCCGGAACCTGCTTCAGCTGCCACGCGAGCCGGTCGGCCTCGACCAGCGTCGGATATGTGAGGCAGCCTTCCTTGTCGGTCTTCACGATCACCGCGAACTGGTCGGAGGAGAGCGCGTAGTTTTCGGTGATGTAGGCGTTGTCGCGGTTGTAGCGCGAGTCGGGCCGCAGCTCGGGCGCGCCGGGATCGAGGTCCCCGATCCGGAGGTGCGAGCTCACCACGAGTCCCCCGACCGCGAGCGCGGCGGACACGCCGATGGCGCCCAGCGCCCAGCGGCGTGTCGTGAAGCGGTCGAGAAAGCTCCAGAGTGCGCCCAGGCCCTTGCCGGCTGTCTCCTCCCGCTCCTCGCGCAGGCTGCGCTCCGCTGCCGCCGCGCTCACGCCGGTGAACGACAACAGCACGGGCAAGCAGCAGCAGGTTCGTGAAGATCAGCACGGCGACGCCGACGCTCGCCGTCAGCGCCAGTTCCTTGATCACCGGGATGTCGATCACCATCAGGACGGCGAAGCCGACGGCGTCTGCGAGGAGCGCCGTCAGCCCGGCGAGGAACAGGCGACGGAACGTATAGCGCGCGGCCACGAGCCGGTGCGTGCCGCGACCGATGTCCTGCATGATGCCGTTCATCTTCTGCGCGCCGTGCGATACGCCGATCGCGAACACGAGGAACGGCACCAGGATCGAGAACGGATCGAGCTCGAAGCCGAGGAGCGCGATCAGGCCCAGCTGCCAGATCACCGCAACGATCGAGCAGGCGACGACCAGCACCGTGCTGCGCACGCAGCGCGTGTACGCGTAGATGATGGCGGTGGCGATGAGCGCGGCGATGCCGAAGAACATCATCACCTTGAGGAGCCCGTCGATCAGCTCGCCGATCAGCTTGGCGAAACCGATCACGTGGATGCGGACCTTTGGCGTTTCCTTGCTCTTCACCGTCTGGTCGAGGCTCTTCGCGAGCTCGTACCTGGCGCGGACCTTCTCCTCCAGCACCCGCGAGAGCCCGTGGTAGTCGATGCGCTTGCCGGTGCCCGGCTCCTTGTCGAGCAGGGGCACGAAGATCATGCTCGACTTGAAGTTGTTGGCGACGAGGCTGCCGACGATCCCCGAGCGGGCGATGTTCTGCTTGAGTTGCTCGACACCCTGCGCCGAGCCGTCGTACCCATCGGGCATCACCGGGCCGCCGCGAAAGCCCTCCTCGGTGACTTCGGTCCAGCGCACCGATGGCACCCAGAGCGATTTCACCCATGCCCGGTCGACGCCCGGGGTCAGCACGAGCTCGTCGTTGATCTGCTTCAGCACTTCGAGGTAGCCGGGATCGAAGATGTCACCGTCAGCGCTCTCGACGACCACGCGGACGGCGTTGCCCAGTCCGCGCAGGTCTTTCTGGTACGTGAGGTAATTCTTGATATAGGGCTGGCTCTGCGGAATCATCTTTTCGAAGCTCGCGTTCAGCACGAGCTTCGTCGCCGCGAAATAGCCCAGCACGACCGTGACGATCGCGCAGACGACTACCATTGCAAGCCGGTTGTTGAAGACCAGCCGTTCGAGCGCGTTGCCCGAGCGCGGGTCGAATTCCGCGAGGTCGCGGACGACCGGCATCGCGTCGAGATCGGTAGTGGCGGTGGCCATGATGTGTTCGCGTACGGGATTGGCGCTCAGCGCGCCGCAGTTTCGGACACGGCGACGCCACGTGGGCCCGCCAGCACGAATCGCCCGTCACCGAGGTCGACGAAGCCGGCAGCCGGCATCGGTGGCTTGACTGCGATCGGCGCAAAGGAGCGTCCACCGTCGCTGCTCGCAGCAATGCGACCGCCGGCGTCGGCCAGCAGGATCGCACCGTCTTTGGCGGAGGCGGCGCCCACGATCGCTGCCGGCAGTCCGGCCTCGACCTTCGTCCACGCGGCACCGCCGTTGTCGCTGCGCCAGACGTTGCCGCGCAGTCCGAAGGCGAGCACCGCGTTGCCTGCGGCCGCAATGCCAAAGAAACTGCCCTTGTAGGGAACCGCGAGCGCCTTGAACCGCTGCGTCGGCGGCGTCGAGCTTGAGCACGAGCCCGCCTTCGCCCGCGATGTAGAGATCTCCTGCCACCGGGCGGATCGAATACAGATTGAAGAATTTGGGATTGTCGGTCCGGTCGAACCACGGCTCCCACGTCTTCCCGCCGTCGGCGGTGCGGAACACGAGGTTGTAGGCACCGACGACGTAGCCATTCCGCGCATCGGCAAACCAGACGTCGAGGAACGGCTTGTCGGCCCCCTGCTCCTTGTAGCGCTTCGCTTCGGCAAGCAGCGCCTTCGCGCTTTCGGACGCGGGTTCGGCCGCGACCTTGCGCTCCATCGCGCTCATCAGGATATCGTTGGCCTTGCGGCCGTCGAGCTGCAGCTGCCACGAATCGCCGCCGTCCGCCGTATGCAGGACGACGCCGTCGTGGCCGACCGCCCAGCCTTCCTTGTCGTCGACGAAGTACACCGCCGTCAGGTCCGAGCTGACGGGGATCATCGATTGCTTCCACGTCTTGCCGCCGTCCGTCGAGACGACGACGTGGCCGCGCTGGCCGACGGCGACGAGTCGGTCGCCGGCGCGCGCAACCGCCTGCATCAGGCTGTGGGCCGCGAGCGGCGAGACCTGCGCGGGCGTGTCCAGCACGTCAGCGAGGCCGACGGCTGTCCCCGGAAGCGCGGAGGCGAGCACGGCAGCGAGCACCGAGGCGACAGCGAGGCGTGTGTTCATGGTGATCATGTGCGATCGGGTCTCCGGCCCGCGCGGCGTGCGCACGGACCGGGGACACGAATGGCGTTGGTACTGATGACTCGTTTCCGCTAGCGCAGACCGGATCCCGCCAGGGCTTCCGGCGCCCAGGCGCTATCCTTCGGCAGCTCGGTCATGTACTTGAGCCCCTTGTACGGGCCGAACAGACCGCTGATGTTGTACACCCCCGAGCTGAAGTCGTAGATCGCCGCCGTGTCGCCGAACGGTGCCTGCACGTCGTAGCTGTACGACTGGAACGCGAAACTGGCGCGGTAGAGCTTGCCGCTCGCGTCGTACTGGTCGGATGCGAGCGCCGTCCAGCTGTCCTCGTCGAGGTAGAACGTCCGCTTGCTGTAGATGTGGCGCTTGCCCGGCTTGAGCGTCGCCTCGACCACCCAAACGCGGTGCAGCTCCCAGCGAACGAGGTCCGGATTGAGGTGGTTGGGCTTCGTGACGTCCGCCGGATCCTTGTGATAGGTCAGCCGATAGCTGCTGTAGGGAACGTACATCTCCTTCTTGCCGACGAGCTTCCAGTCGAAGCGGTCGATCGCGCCGTTGAACACCGACACGTCGTCGTACGTTCCAGCGCCGGCCGAACCCGGGTTCGGCGTGTCGTAGGCGAGATCGGGCGCGAGGCGCACGCGGCGCTGCCCCGGCAGGTATTGCCACGCGTGGCGCGGCTGCTTCAACGGGTTGACCGCGTCGATCAGGAGCAGCGCCTCGCCGTTGCGCCGGGCGGGACCGACGTAGAGCAGCTTGTTGTACCAGTACGGGTCGCTCGCGCTGATGGTGCCTGACTTCTTCGCGTCGTAGATCGGCCACGCCCAGAACGCGTCGGCCGTCACGGCCAGCGTCGGTACGCCCGCGGCGTCGACGTTCCAGTTGTCATAGCGGGAGCCGTCGTAGCCGAGCCCGCTGTAGCGGAGCAGATGGTTCCAGATCGCCTCGGATCCGGTCTTCGGAATCGGGAACGGATAGCCGGCCATGACGTTCTCGAGCGCGACGCCGTCGTCGACCGTCTTCGCGCCGGTCGGCGTTCTTGGCGGTGTTGTCGAGAACGCGCTGCGGCACCGCCACCGTCCGATGCGTCGGATAGACGTCCACGCGCATCGTCGGATAGCGCTTGAGCAGCTCCTTGGTGCCTTCGGTGAGCTTGTCGGCCTGCGCGGCCATGTCCTTGCCGGTGATCACGAGGCGCGGCTTCTCACTCTCGAACGGGTCCGGCCGCACCGTGGTTCCCGGCTGGAAGCCGGCCGGCGCCTTGATGCCCCCGGTGTACTCGGGGATCGTGCCGTCCTTGTTGCCGGCCTTCTCGGCGCCGACCGCGGTCAGCGACGTGCCGAGTTGCTTGGCCTCGTCGGCGGAAACCGCCGCCAGCGCACTTCCGGCGGCGAGCGATGCGATGGCGAGCGCCATCAGGGATTTGCGAAACATGTCTGTACTCCTGGTCAGAAGGTAGTCTTGAACGTGAGCGATACCCAGCCGCGATCGGACAGCGAGGCGTTCGCGCCGTTGGGCACGCCCATCACGCCGCCTGCCGGGGTCGCGCCGGTCGGGTTGGTCGAGTAGTCGCCGTAGTAGCCGCTGTACTTGAGATCGATGCGGTACTTCTGGTAGATGTCCGCGGCGACGCCGGCGCTCCAGTTGCCGCCGCCCTCGCTGCCGCCGAACGCGACCGCAGCGTTGCCGGAGATGCCCTGGCTCCACGTGAGCGGCGCGAGCAGGTCGACGCCAGGGAACACCTGGAACCAGGTCGGCGTGAAGTTGATAGCGAGTCCGACGAAATCCTTCGTTGGCTTGTCGATCGCCGTGTAGCTGCTGCGTCCCTTGAACACGGCCTCGTTCTGGGTGACCTTCGCCCACTCCATCCACGTGAGCTCACCCGCGAGCGTCGCGATGTCGAACAGCGCGGTCTTGGGGAAGATGTTGACGGCGTTGAGCACGCCGTGCCAGGTGTCGCCTAGCGCACCCGGCGTGCCCGACGTCGGAACGGCCGTCGTGGCGATCGATCCCGGCGCGAGCGGCACGAACGCAGCGGGCAGCACGTTCACCGGATCGCTCAGCAGCGGCATGTTCTGGCGGTACGAAACCTCCGCGCCCACGCTGACGCCGGCGATGTTCTTGGCCATCGTCAGGCCGTAGATGTGGATGTTGTCGCCGTAGGCGCCGTTGTAGAGGCCGAGCTTGCCGTACGTCTGCAGGTCGGCGACCGTCGTTGCATTCGGGTTGACGAAGCAAAGCGTGCCGCCGGGCAGCGGCCTGCCCCCGCGCGGCGTGCATGCGGCGGCGGGTACCGCGATGACGCCGGGTGTCGCCATCGCCTGCGGGAAGACGTCCGTCGTCGTTGCGGTAGTAGGCGCCCATCGTCCCGTCGAGCCAGTCCGGGCTCCAGCGTGCCGACAACCCCCAGTCGCCGAGGCTGCCGGAGTTCGAGGGCGGCTTGATGTCCTGACCACGCCACAGGCGCAGGTACTTGGGCGCTGCAGGATTCGCGGCCGCGAGCGGATTGGGTCCGAAGATGAACGAGTCGCCGCCGAAATTGAGCGGGTCCTGGATCGTCAGATAGCTTCCCGATTCCGGAATGCGATCCGCCTGCCAGTTGTAGAACCACTGCGCCGCCACCGACAGATCTGCCGTCGGCTGCGCCTGCAGCGTGATCCCGCCGCGCGGCCGGAACAGCTCCTTTGCTTCGCTTCCCGGCGTCGCGAACCCCTTCCAGACGTCGAGCGGATTCTGTCCGTACGAGACGCCGTGGATCGCGCCGCCCAGTAGCAGGCTGTCGCCCCAATAGACCGTGTGCTGGCCAACCTTGAGGTTGACCGGGATGTCGAACACGTCGACGTTCGCGAACACGAACGCGTCCAGCCATTCGCCCGACACGCCCTTGGCGTAGCGCTTGGTGTACGGGCTCAGCGCACCGGCGACCGGCAGGCCGTTGACCAGCGTGTTCGCGGTCGCATTGAACGTGTCGTCGAGGCTCGTGTATGCCTGGTCGTACCACGCGGCGGCACTGACGCGCGCGCCGTACTTCTTCTGCCACACGAGGTCCATTTCGGACAGGAGGTCGAGCCGGTTGGCGACGATCGAGCCGTTGCTGAAGTTGCGATCGCCGTCGTCGTAGTTAGGGGCACCGAGGATCTGGGGGTTCTGCGACTGCGCGCGCACGCCGAGGTTGTAGCGCACCGTGTTGTCCCAGCGCACCGTGAGATCCGGGTTGTCGAGCGGAACCTCGAAGGCGTGCGCCGAGCCGGCGGCAAGCGCCGAGGCGACGGCGAGCGACGCGACGCGGCGCCGGAATCCGGCGCGTCCGGCCGTGGGTAGGTTCAGGTGATGCATGTCGTCAAGCTCCTATGGCAATTTGTGGGTGCTGCATTCGATCCGCCGTCGCGCGCTTTGATTCCGGCACGAGCGGCCCTCCCCGGGCCTCCGGCGGACGCCCGTGGTCCTGCGATTCGTTTTCCAAGCTAGGCGACAGCGATCACCCTTCCGTAATCTCGGCCGCAAAGGCGTAGCTTCCAAGTGCGGCACGCAACGCGGGCGAGCGCTGGCGCAACTGCAGCTCCGCCACCAATCCGTGGCGGGCTTCGCTCTTTGGATTCAGGGTCGAGATGCAGGCCGACTCGGTGAGCCCGTAGGCCTCGAGGATGCGGATGCCCGTCGCCTGCTCGAAGCGGCGGGCGAGCTCGACCGGCATCGGCGCCGCGCCGCAGACGGCGAAATCGAGCGAGCCCAAGTCGTGGCCGTCGGTCGGCACCTGCAGCAGAGCGCCGAAGATCGTCGGCGCGCCCGAGAACACGTTGATGCGATGCGCCTCGACCATCTTCCAGAAGTTCGCGATGAGCGCCTTGTCGCGGTAGCCGTTCGCGGGACCGAGCACGACGTGCGAGCCGGCAAGCCACGGCACGAGCCCGGTCACCATCGCCGCGTTGACGTGGAACAGCGGCAGGCCGCAGAAGAACGTGCGGCCGGGTCCCGCACGTCCGCGGAGCGCGTCGACGGTCATCGCCGCGTCGGCGACCTCGCTACTGTGCGTACGTCGTGCGATCTTCGGCGCGCCGGTGGTGCCGCCCGTGCAGAACCACGACGACGACTCGGCGGCATCGATCCGGCGTCCGCTCGCGAGCCGATCCGCGGGCTCGCACGCCATCGATGTCACGAAGTCCAGCACGGAGCGCCCGGGGACGACGGGCAGCGCGCCTTCGCCGATCGTGAACACATGCGTGAGCGACGGGCAGGTCCCGAGATGAGGAAGGAGCGCGGACAGCAGGTCGGTGTCGCTCCTCGGCGTCGTGGTGACGAGCACGCGGACGCCCGCCGCGCGCAAGAGCTCGGCGACCTGTTCCGCGCCGAGCGCCGGATTGATCGCGAGCGCGATGCCTGCCGCCTCGGCCCCCCACAGCGCGAAATGCGTTTCGGGCCCGTTCGGCAGAGCGTAGGCGACTACGTCGCCAGTAACTACGCCGACGGCATGGAAGAGATTCGCCGCTTGCGTAATGTTCGCTAAGAGCTCGCGGAACGACCATGAGCGGACGCGGCGGACGTCGGCAGCATCCGGGATGAACGTCAGCGCCGGCGCGTCGCCGAAGTGGGCTGCCGCGCGCTCGAGCAGAGCGTAGGTCGACGTCGGCAGACCCTCCGTCACCGTGCTCTCCGCAGTGGCGTTCAACGTGGACATCTCAGGCACGCTCCGCCTGGCCGACGACCGATTCGGGTGCGAGATTCATGATCTGTGCGAACAGTTGGCGGAATTCCTCATCGTTGTCGTCGGAGAAGCGCGGGTCGGCGTTGCCCGCGAAGGCGGCGCCAATCTCCAACCAGTCGGCCTCGGTCAGGTGCGCCCGCGCGGCCGGGATAATCACCTTGGACTCGAGCATCATGTGCTCGATCTGCGACGTCGCGAACCGGTCCACGGCCGCCGCGAACCTGGCGAGCCCGCCCGCCGGATCCCGTTCGTAGGCGGCGATGCTCTCTTCGAGCTCCGTAACGTGCGCGTGTCCCACGACGTGCTGGCGCTCGAGCTCGTCCAATGTCGCGTCGAATTCGTGCGTGCGCGCGCGGAGCTTGCGGAACAGATACGCGTCTTCCTTCGGGTGATGGAGCGTCTCCGGGAACGCCTTGATGTAGTGGAGCATCGCGCGGAGCAGCGGAAACGACGGCTCGGCTCCGCCGGCACGAGCCTGCCGGACGAGGTATTCGAGTCCGTGGATCACCGCGGCAAGCGAGCGGTGCTCGTCGCGGATCACCGCGAGCGGTGCGCGGATCTCGGCCGCGGGCAGGTTGCTCTCGACCGCGGACACGAGGACCGGAATCGTCGTGTGCTGCAGAAGCTTCTGCGTCTCGGATCCGAGCATCAACCCCTTGATCCCGCGGCGACCGTGCGAAGCAATGAAGATCAGGTCGCAGCCGCGCGCTTCGGCGGCGCTGAGGATCGCCTCGTACGGCCGATCGCTGGTCACGACGGCCGAGTCGTAGGCAACGCCGGCGACCCGCGCCACGACCTCGGCCTTGGCCAGGATCGCGCGCGCCTCGCCGGCGACGTGCTCGTTGAACGCGGCCGGCGACATGACGCGCTCGAGCGCGCCGATGCTGGACGCCCCGTAGTCCGCCTGCGCGTGGAAGAACGTCACCTTCGCGCCGAGCGCGCGCGCGAGCTCGACAGCGCGGCCGACCGAGTCGGCCGACAGCGGCGAGTCATCGAGCGGGACCATCAGGTGGCGATACATGAGCTTGCTCCTCGAGAATGTCCGCGACGTCAGAACGGCTTGTCGCCGATGATTCCCGCGCGTTCCATCTTGCGATGGCAGGGCGGATAGTCCATCACCGCGTAGTGCTGCGTGGACCGGTTGTCCCACATCGCCATGCTGTTCGGCTTCCAGCGAAAGCGGACCTGGAACTCGGGGATGAACGCCTGGCTGATCAGGTAGTTGAGCAGCTGCGACGCGCCCGGGTTGTAGTCCTGGCCGAAGCGCACGTTCTCCGGCGTGTGGTAGTTGGTGAAGTGCGTCGTGAACGCGTTCACGAACAGGATCTTCTCGCCCGTTTCCGGATGCGTGCGCACCACCGGATGCTCGGCGTCGGGGTACTGCGCCTTGAGCGCGAGGCGCTTCTCGGTCGGCATCGCTGCGCCGAACGAGGCCTCGATGCTGTGGCGCGCGCGCAGGCCGGCGATCTTCGTCTTGATGTCCTCGGGCAGGCGGTTGTAGGCCTCGGCCATGTTCGCCCACATCGTGTCGCCGCCGACCGGCGGGCACTCGACGCAGCGCAGCACGCAGCCGAACGGCGGCTTTTCGCGCCACGTGGCGTCGGTGTGCCACGCGTTCTCGTAGCGGTCGTTGGGCTGCTCGGGCGACTTGTAGATGCGCACGAGACCCGGATTGTCGGGATCGCTGCCGGCGACCGGATGGTCCTCGAGCTCGCCGAAGTGCCGCGCGAACGCGACGTGCTCGGCGCGCGTGATGTCCTGGTCGCGGAAGAACAGCACCTTGTGCTTGAGCAGCAGCGCGCGGATCTCGGCGACGAGTCCGGCGTCGCGCGAGGCGACGCCGAGGTTCACGTTGGAAAGCTCCGCGCCGATCGTGCACGTCAGCGGCTCGACCTTGATGGAGCCGCGCGTGTCGATCGTCGCCGGCGCCTTCGCGAGTGTCATGGTGTCCGTCATTGCATTCTCCTAGATCACGAAGATCGACGAGCCGGTCGTCCTGCGCGATTCGAGATCGCGGTGCGCCTGCGCCGCGTCCTGCAGGCGGTAGCGCTGGTTGATCTCGATCCTGATGCGCCCCGCGGCGACGTGCCCGAAGAGCTCGTTCGCGAGCGCGCTCTTCTCCGCGGGATCGGCGATGTAGTCGGCGAGCGCCGGCCGCGTCACGAACACCGAGCCCTTGATCGCGAGCTGCGTCGCATCGATCGGCGGGATCGGACCCGAGGCCGTACCCACGCACACGAGAAGGCCGCGCCGCCTGAGCGAATCGAGCGAGCCGCGAAGGTGTCCTTGCCGACGCTGTCGAACACGACCGTCACGCCGACGCCGTTCGTCAACTCGCGCACGCGCTTCGCGACGTCCTCGCGGGTGTAGTCGATGACGTGATCGCAGCCGTGCGCCCGCGCGACCTCCGCCTTCGCCTCCGACGACACCGTGCCGATCACCGTCAGCCCGAGGAGCTTCGCCCACTGCGACACGATCAGTCCCACGCCGCCCGCCGCCGCGTGCAGCAGGATCGTGTCGCCCGCCTTCAGCGGCCAGATCCGGCGCATCAGGTACGCGGAGGTGAGTCCGCGCATCGTCATCGCCGCCGCGGTCTCGCAGGAGATCGCGGGAGGCAGCTTGATCAGCGGCGCCGCCGGGATCACGCGCTCGGTGCTGTAGGCGCCGAGCGTGTTGAGGAAGCCGGTGTAGGTCACCCGATCGCCGGGCGCGACGTTCGTCACGCCCTCGCCGACCGCCTCGACGACGCCGGCCGCCTCGACGCCGATGCCGTTCGGCAGCGGCACCGGATAGAGGCCCGTGCGGAAGTAGGTGTCGGCGAAGTTGAGGCCGACGGCGACGTGGCGCAGCCGCGCCTGGCCGGGTCCGGGGTTGCCGACGGCAACCTCTTCCCAGCGCAGGACGTCGGGCCCGCCGGCTTCGTGAATGCGGATTGCGTGTGCCATGGTCACCTCACGCGACCTTGCGCAGGAAGCCCTGCTGCCGGCCCTTGGCATTCGGGGCGAAGCCGTTGGCGGCCAGCGTCTCTTCCACCGTGTCGTAGAACACGCCGATCTTGCAGATCTCGCGCGCTTCCTTGCCGGTGGCGATTTCGCGGCCGAACTCGCGCGAGATGCGCACCAGCTGCTCGATCTGCTTCACGGTCGACATCTTCTCGGTGCGCGACTGGTTCCAGAGGTTGTCCTCGATGCCGCAGCGCACGTGCAGGCCCATCGCGATGCCCATCATGTTGATCGGCAGCACGTTGCGCATGCTGCTTTCGACGGTCAGCATCGAGCCGTCGGGGATGGCGCGCAGGAAGTGCGCCAGGCTGTAGATCGTCGGCTGGTCGATGCCGCCGCCGATCGCCACCCAGTTCATCACCAGCGGGCCCTTGTAGACGCCGCGGCGGATCATGCGCTCCACCGTCTCGTAGCTGTTGATGTTGTAGAACTGGAAGGCGCTCTGGATGCCGGCGGCGCTCAGGCGGCGCACGTGCTCCTCGACCCAGCTCGGAGCGGAGGGGACGATCATCTCGCGGTAGGCCTGGTAGTTCTGCGGCTCCGCCAGCGACGTGCCGGCGATGTCGTCGATTTCCATCTGCTCCACGACGTTCATCTGCGTGGTGTTGACGGTGACGGTGACCTGATCCGGCTTGGGATCGAGCTCGGCCAGCATGTGGCGCGTGTCGTCGGACAGCCACTTGGCGTTGGCGCCTTCAGTCTCGGGCGCGAAGGAGATCGAGCCGCCGACCTGGATGATCATGTCCGGCACGGCCTTGCGCACGCCGGCGATCAGCTCGTTGAACTTGGACAGGCGCTTGGAGCCCTTGCCGTCGAGCTCGCGCACGTGCAGGTGCAGCACGGTGGCGCCCGCGTTGTAGCAGTCCACCGCCTTCTGGACCTGCGCTTCCATCGTGACGGGAATGTCCTCCGGAAAGTCCGAAGGCACCCACTCGGGGCCGTACGGTGCGGCGGTGATGACGAGCTTGTCCTGGTTTTCGGGGAACAGGGATCCGTCGAGAAAGTTCATGCCATTTCCTTTGGAGGTTCGGGTTGGTCATTCGACTGTGCGTGCGCGTCCAGCTCCTCGAGGAGGATCGGCGCGCCGAGGCACATGCTGTGGAGGCCCTGCAGGCTCGCGAGCTGCAGCACGGCCGTGATCTCTTCCTTCGTCGCGCCCGCCTTGAGCGCGCGCTGGATGTGCCGGCGCACGCCGGGCGCGTACATGTGCGTGCACGACGCGTCGAGCGCGATGCCGACGAGCTCGATCGTCTTCGCGTCGAGCGCGCCGGCGACGGCCGGGGCGATCGCCATCGCGATCACCTTTTCGGTCCACGCCGGATCCAGCTTGGCGAACGGTTCCCAATCGGGATTCCAGTTGCCGCTCGCACGCTTGCGGACAGGTACCGCGCGCAGAGCCTTGGGCAGCTCGTCGTTCTTCATGGTGCATTTCCGGTGGCGAGTTGCGGCGACGTTTGCGGCGGAGCCGCGACGTTCGACGTCCGCGCGAGGGACGCCGCGCTCTTCAGGTCTGCTTCGTAGCTGCGCGATGCGAACACGTACAGCACGGCCGCGAGCAGGCAGAACAGCGGCACGACCGACAGCGCGAACTGCAGGCCGTAGGTATCGGAAAGAGCGCCGGTGAGGAGCGGGCCGCCCGCGAGGCCGAACAAGTTGCGCGTCAGCGAAAGGATCGACACCGCCGTGGCGCGCAGCCCGGGATGGATCACGTCGATCACGACGGCGTCCGTCGGGCCCACGCTGCCGGCCATCATCAGGCCGCCGGCGATGATCAGCGCGTATTGCGCGTTGCCCGGCGGAAAGAAGGCGAAAGCCGCGACCATGAACACGGTGGTCAACACCGCCGTTGCGGCCGGCACGAGCAGCCTCGCGCGAGGCAGGCGCGGCGTCAGCCGGTCGGCGACCACGCTCCACAAGAGCGCCCCGAGACCGCCGACCAGCACGACGAGCGCGGTCTTGAGGCCCGGCCTTGTCAGGCGCGATGCCGTAGAAACGATTGAAGTAGCTCGGCAGCCAGGCCCAGGTCGTGGAGACGACGAGCAGGTTGAAGCCGGCGCCAATGCAGGTGATGAGCGCGGTGCGGGGCCGGCGCAGCTCGGCGATCACGGCGCGCGCCGCGACCTTGACACCGCCTTCGGCGCGTCCGCGCCCGGGAGTGCGATCGTCTTGTAGTCGCGCACGATCAGGAGGAACACGATGGCGAGGAACAGTCCGGGGATTCCGACCGTGCCGAAGCCCGCCTGCCAGCCCCAGCGCTCGGCGATCACGCCGCCCAGCATCACGCCGAGCACCGAACCCGCGATGCCGGCGAACAGGAATGCGCCCAGGACGGTGCTCCGCATCCGGGGCGGAAAGAGGCTCGCGATCAGCGCGGCGCCCACCGTGCCGTAGGCGGCCTCGCCCACTCCGACGACGCTGCGCGCGGCCAACAGGTGTCCGTAGCTTCCCGCGAACGCGCAGGCGATCGTGGCGAGGCTCCACACGAGCGCCATCAGGAAGATGCTCTTGACGCGGCTCCACCGGTCGGCCAGGAGCGACAGCGGGACCGCGCCGAGCGCCACCGTGACGGACACGATCGAGACGAGCCCGCCCAGCTGGCTGTCGGACAACGCCCACTGCGCCTTGAGATGCGGAAACATGGAGACCACGACCTGGCGGTCGACGTAGTCGACGACCATCAGCAGGAACAGGATCGCGAAGACGGACCACGCGGTGCGGCGTGCTACCGGGCGGTGATCCGCCGGATTGAACTCTGCGATGTGCATTGGATGGGCCATGGCGAGATGGCCGCATTGTGGGCGCACCCCCTCTTTTCGGATTGACCCGGAGTGACATAGACTTGACTCTTGGGGACAGTCGCGAATCCCAATGATCATCGGGCTCGTTCGCAGCGCCAGCCTCACGAATTACGCCGAAGTCGCGCGCAAGGTCGGGCTCGATCCCAATCGGATGCTGGCCGAATTCGGGCTGCCGGCGCGGTGCCTGCGCGAGCCCGAGATCAAGATTCCGAGCGACGCCGTGCGGAGCCTGCTCGAGGCGTCCGCCGAGAGGAGCGGGATCGAAGCGTTCGGGCTCCTGATGGCCGAGGCGCGGCGGCTGTCCAACCTCGGCCCGCTCGGACTCCTGATTCGCGAGCAGCCGACGCTGCGCCTCGCGGTCGAGACGCTCGCGCGCTACGGCAACCGCCTGAACGAGGCGCTGTTCCTGACCGTCGAGGAAGCCGGTGACGTGGTCGTGCTGCGCGAGGAGCTGATCGTGGGCGGGTCAGGGCAGATTCGGCAGTCGACCGAGCTCGCGATCGGCGTCGCGTTCCGCATCCTGCGCAACTTCCTCGGCGCCGACTGGCGTCCGCGACGCGTCTGCTTCGCCCACGACGCGCCCGCCGATCGAAGCGTGCACGAGCGGGTGTTCGGCCACCACGTCGAATTCGGCCACGATTTCAACGGCATCGTGTGCGCGCGCAGCGACCTCGAAATAGCCAATCCGGATGCCGATCCGGGAATCGCACGGATGGCACGGCAAATGCTGGAGGCGGCACCGGCGAGCAGCGCGGCCGACATGACCTCGCAGGTGCGCGAGCTGGTCGTGATGCTCCTCCAGACCGGCGCCTGCACGATCGACCGGGCCGCGCAGCATCTGGGCATCGACCGTCGGACGATCCATCGCCACCTGGCGGCGAGGGTCAGACGTTCTCGCGCATCGTCGAGGCCGTGCGCGTTGGAGCTTGCCGAGCGCTACGTGAAGGAGCCGCGCCGGGCCCTCACCGAGGTCGCGTCGCTGCTCGGATTCTCCGCGCCGAGCGCCTTCTCGCGCTGGTACCGGCAGCGCTTTGGCGCGAAGGCCTCGGCGCGGCGCGCGGATGCGCCGCGACCTTCGATCAGAACTTCTCGGCGATGACCTTGACCGAAGGTGAGATGGGGCGCGCCCTTGGCGCCTTTCGCTTCGGCAGCTTCACCTTCTCGCGCGGCGGCGATTGGTGCGGAATGCGCGACAGGATATGCGAGATGATATTGAGCCGCGCCCGCCCCTTGTCGTCGGAACGGGCGACGTACCACGGCGCCCACTCCGTGTCGGTCGCCGCGAACATGTCGTCGCGCGCCTTCGTGTAGTCGTCCCAGCGCGTGTACGACTTGATGTCCATCGGCGAGAGCTTCCAGATCTTGCGACCGTCGTCGACGCGCGCCTCGAGGCGCCGCGTCTGCTCGTCGGGGCTCACCTCGAGCCAGTACTTGAGCAGGATGATGCCGGAGTCCACCATCAGCTTCTCGAACAGCGGCACAATCTTCAGGAAGCCGCGCGCCTGTTGGTCGGTGCAGAAGCCCATCACGCGTTCGACGCCGGCGCGGTTGTACCAGCTGCGATCGAAGATCACGACCTCGCCGGCGGCCGGCAGGTAAGGCAGGTAGCGCTGCGCATACATCTGCGATTTCTCGCGCTCGGTCGGCGCCGGCAGCGCGACCACCCGGAACACGCGCGGGCTTACGCGCTCGGTGATCGCCTTGATCGTACCGCCCTTGCCGGCGCCGTCGCGCCCCTCGAAGATGATGCAGACCTTGAGCCCCTTGTGCTTGACCCACTCCTGGAGCTCGACGAGCTCGACGTGGAGCTTCCGGAGCGCCTTTGCATAGTCCTTGCCGGAGAGCTCGGCGCCCGACGAATCCTTCGTCTTGCCGGTGGCCTTGCTCTTGGCCCTGCCCTTCGCTACCGCTTTCTTCGTCGCCATCGTCATCTCCATCGAATCAGTTCGCCGGACAGCCCGCAATCATCCCGGCCGATGCATCACTGCGCGGCCACCGGTTCCATCGCCGGCAGGTGCAGGTCGAACCCGCCCCCCAGCGCCAGGTGCAGGTTGACCCGCTGCGCGAGCCGTTCCGTCTGCACGCGGAGGAGCGCGATGCGGGCCGAATACAGCGTCAGCTGATTCTGCTCGACCAAGCGCAGGTCGATCGCGCCAACGCGGTACTGAACCTCCGCGAGCTCAAGCGCGCGCGCGCTGTCGCGGGTCGGCGGCCTCGAGAATAACGTAGCGGTCGCGCAGCGCGTTCTCGGCGGCAAGCGCGTTTTCGACTTCACTGAACGCCCGCTGGCCCGCTCGCGCGTACTCCGCGACGGCCTGTTTCTGCTCCGCCGACCGGATCTCGACCTGCGCGCGCAGCGCGCCTCCCTGATACAGAGGTGCGATCAGGTTGCCGCCGAAGCTCCAGATGGGGTTGCTCGTAGTCTTGAGCACGATGAGCTCGCTCGAAACGCTGCTGCCCCCGGCGGTCAGGCTGATGCGCGGAAGCATCGCCGCGCGCGCCTCGCCCACCCGATTGAATGCGGCGGCGACGCGGCGCTCGGCCGCGACCACGTCGGGCCGGCGCTCGAGCAGTTCCGACGGCATGCCGACCGGCGCGGGCGGGGGCATCGGCGAGAGGCGATCGGCGACGGCGATCTCCGCTCCCGGATAGCGCCCCACGAGAAGCTCCAGCGCACGCAGCGCCTGCTCGCGCGCCTGCTCGATCTCGCGCAACCGATCGCGGTAGGTGCCGGCGCTCGCGCGCGCCTCCGCCACCGCCTGCTCGTTGCCGTTGCCGATGCGCAAGCGGTCCTGCGAGATGCGCAGCAGATCGTCCGCGGCGCGCACGGCGTCCTCCGCGATCGCGCGCTGCAGCCCGGCCTCGATCGCGAGGAACCAGCTCTTCGCGACCGTAGCAGCGAGGGACTGGCGCGCGTACGCGTAATCAGCGGCGAACGCCGCGGCCTGTTCCTCCGCCGCCGCACTCCCGTAGCGCACGCGGCCCCAGATGTCCAGCTCCAGCGACGCGTTGAGCCAGATCCCCTCGAGGCCGCCGCCACTGCCCGATTTGCCCCCGGTGATACCTGCGACCCCCACCGCCGGCCACAGCGCGCCGCTCGCTACGTTCACGTAACCAGTGGCCTGCTCGACGCGCGCCGCCGCCACCTGCAGGTCGGCGTTGAAGGCGAGGGCCTCCGTAACAAGCGCGGTCAGTGCGGGATCGTTGAACGATACCAGCCACTGATCCACCGCGGGCGCCACCGCCCCGGCGCTCGCCTTCCACGCCGCGGGGACCGCCGTATGCGGCAACGCCTGCTTCTGCAGTTCGTCGGTCGTCGGCGGCGGGTTGAGGGCGCAGCCCGCCAGTGCGGCCGCCAGGGCCGCCCCGAGAATGCGCATCGATCCGAGACGTGATGCGCATCAGTGCAACTTGAGCACGAGGTAGTCGGTGATCGAGCCGACGCGCAGGATCACCATGCGCACGATGTGAATCATGTGCGCGTGCTCCGTGTAGATCGCGCCATGGCCCTCCGCACCGGCGGCGAGGAAGAGATCGCGATCGCGCTCCTCGACGGCGAACTTGACGGGGAACCGGCCCGGCACCTGCGGATAGGCGCCGGTCTGCGGCAGCACGCCCGACTGAGTGACCTGGCCCTGCCCCTGCGCCCAGACGATGGAATCCACCGTCGCCTTGATGACCCGTCCGGGGTACATCGTAAGAGCGAACTCCGCCGGATTGCCCGGCTCGACCCAAAGGAGCTCGTTCTGTCCATACAGGCCGATCACCTGATAGGTCTCTTCGACGAAGCTCATCGCCGGCGCCACCGGAAACGCGGTCACGAAGGAACCGGGCCGCAACTGGACATTGATCGCGTAGCCATTTGCCGGCGCGTAGACGGACGTCTGGTCGAGGTTCCACTGCGCGTTCGCGAGTTCGGCGCGACTCAGGTCGACCTGCGCCTTCGCGGTCGCGATCTGAGCCCGCGCCGCGGCGACCGTCGCCTGCTCGCCGTTCACCTGTCCCGACAGTTTCTGCGAGACCTGTGCCTCGTTCGCCGTCGCCGTCGCAAGCTGCGCTTCGAGCTCGACCACGTTGGCCTCGGCCTGCTCCAGCGCGAAGCGATCGCCCGCGCCCGTCGCGACGAGTTCCCTGTTCTGTCGGACCCGCAGCCGCGCGAGCTCGAGCCTCGGCTGCAGCGCGGCGACCTGTCCGCTCGCGGATTTCAGCTGTTCCTGCAGTTGCCGGGCGCCCGCCGAGGCGTCGACCAACCCCGCGCCGGCCTGTGCGAGCTTGGCTTCGTCGGCCGCGAGCTTCGCCTTGGCGACGTTGAGATCGTTCTGGTACTGCGTCGGGTCGATCCGGAACAGCAGCTCGCCCTTCTTCACGAGCCGATTGGGTTCGACGGGAACTTCGATCACGCGCCCCCGCACCTGCGGGATGACCTGCACGACGTATTTGATGACGCGAACGTCGGCCGTCGACGGAGCCACCACGTTGAGCGCCAGGACCAGCGCTGTCAGCGCGACGATCGGGATGACGACGACAGTGACCTGCCACGCGGTGTTCCAGGGCAACCACTTGAACTTGAAGAAGATCAGCCAAACGAAGAAGCAGTAGATGGCAAGGAGCAGCGCTTCCATCAGGCATCCCCTGCCTTCGCGGTGGTCGCCGCGGCCGGCGCGGGGGATTTTGCGGACTGCGACCGCCAGGTCTCTTCGCAAGACCTTGAGTTCCGCGGTCAACGTGCCTTTGGCGGCCATCGCGTCGAGCTCCTCGCGCAGATGCGCAAGCTCATACTCGAGCAGTTCACCCGCCTGCGCCTTCTCGCCGAGCTCGTGGTAGTAGTCGTCGTGCTTCTCCGTTCCGTAGGCGACGCGGTAGGCGACCGGCTTCGTGTAGGCCCAGAGCCACGCGATCGGCCACAACAGGCCGCCGAACGCCAGCGACAGCAGGCACAGCGTGTGAATGGCGTCCCGCTGCGGGTGGTGGCGCTTGTGGGCGATCTTTTCCGGCAGGACATGCACGAGCCAGAACAGCACGATCGCGCCGATCGGGACGACGACGATGATGAACCACGCGAGGCCCATCGCCGCGGTGTCCATCATCTCTGGCGGGAGGAACGATGCTTGTGCGGTCGGTGGAAGGACCAGGGCGGCGAAGGCGGTGAGCGCAGCGACGGGCGACGCTCGTCTGGGAAATCGGGATTTCATGGCACGCGAATCTCTTCGAGTATGCAGGGACCAGCGACGGACAGCACCCGCCGGTCTTCGCCGGCGAGGTCGCATCCCGGGTGGAGCGGCGCCGCAGCCGGACGGCAAGGCCGCAGTCGCGGCGGTCATCCTACACTGAATGGCGGACGGCCGTGCTTCCGCAACACTCCGCCGCACCGGCATGACACGGGTGCGCCACATTCGGAGCGCTGGACTTCAGGTCCGACCCCATTCAAATCTCGACGCCACGGCCAGTGTTCGCGTCGAGCTACGGACCGTTTGAATTCCACGTTTGGGGGGTAGGATTGCGCGGGAATTGGTCCTCGCAACACTTGTCGATATCGCTCAGATGAAGCCCATTCTGTCCTACCTTCTGGTCGCATTTGTCGTGCTTGTTACCGGCTGTGCCACGCTGCCCCCTCCAAAGGATCGCCTCGAGACCACCGCTCTCAATGACACGACGGGGACGCGGCTCGGCCGTGCGATTACGCCCGAAGTCGCTGCGAATCCCGGCAAGACGGGCATCTATGCGCTGCCCGACCCCCGCGATGCGTTCGCCGCGCGCGTCCTGCTCGCCAATGCCGCCGAAAAGTCGCTCGACGCGCAGTACTACATCTGGAATGGCGACCAGGTCGGCTACCTGATGTTCCAGGCGCTCTGGCAGGCGGCCGAGCGGGGTGTGCGGGTACGGTTGCTGCTCGACGACCTGAATACGAAGGGACTCGATCCGACGCTCGCGGTGCTCGATGCGCATCCCAATATCGAGGTACGACTGTACAACCCGCTCGTCGGGCGCGACGCCCGCGCGCTCTACTTCTTGACTGACTTCACGCGCTTGAACCGGCGCATGCACAACAAGTCGTTCACCGCCGACAACCAGGTGACTGTCGTGGGCGGACGCAACATCGCGGGCGAGTACTTCGGCGCCGGGGCCGGCCTCACATTCGCCGACCTCGACGTGCTCGCCGTGGGAGCTGCCGTGCCCGAGGTGTCCAAGGAGTTCGATGTCTACTGGAACAGCGCGTCCGCCTACCCGGCATCGGGTTTTGTGGGTCCGCCGATGCCGGACGGCACCACGAATCTCGAGGCCAAATTTGCGGCGAACCGCATCGACCCCGAGTCGATCGCGTATCTCGAGGCAGTGCGCGCGACGCCGCTGGTGCCCGAGCTGCTGGACCGGAAACTTCCGCTCGAGTGGGCGGACGCCGAGGTCGTGTCCGACGACCCGGCCAAGACGCTCGACACCACGGAGCGGACGGACGTGCTGCTCTTCCCGGAGCTGGTGCGCAAGATGGGGCCGGCGGAGAAAACGCTGGACATCGTCTCGCCGTACTTCATACCCGGCGCCGGCGGCACCCAGCAACTGGCGGCGCTCGCGAAACGCGGGGTGACCGTGCGCATTCTCACCAACTCGCTCGCGGCATCCGAGGCGAGTTCGGTGCACTCGGGGTACGCGAAGCGGCGCCGCGACCTGCTCCAGGCCGGCGTGCAGCTGTACGAGATCAAGCCGACCGCCTCAAAACATGCGGGGGAATCCGGCGACCGGTTTGGATCAGGCTCGTCCTCCGGCCTGCATGCCAAGACGCTTGCCGTCGACAGCCGTCGGATCTTCGTCGGTTCGTTCAACCTTGACCCGCGCTCGGCTCGCCTCAACACCGAATTGGGGCTGGTGATCAGCAGCCCGGTACTCGCGCAGGGTCTGACCCGATTCTTCGATGTCGAAGTGCCGATGCTGGCGTATGAGGTCCGGCTGGCCCCCGACGGCAACAGCCTCGAATGGATCGAGCGAACTGCATCGGGTGAGAAGCGCTATGACACCGAGCCCGAGACGAGCTGGTCCAAACGCATGGGCGTGGAGCTGCTGTCGATTCTTCCCATCGATTGGATGCTGTAGGCGGCGCCATCGCATCTCAGGCATCAGAAGACGCGCAACCCGTGAGTCGATCCGGTGAGGCCAGACCTAGGCGGTGATCTCGTGGACGTCGGGTAGCACGGATCGGACGCGGCCGCTTCTCAACGCTGTCGCGGCCGAACTCCACCCACTTGCTCACTGATGATCCTGGAGACGACGGTCCCCCGCTCGGCCTCCAGCAGGGACTTGGCGTTGATACGTCCGAACAAGTCCAACAGCGGAGCGACCAGACCCGTCCATCCCGTTTGGTGGCTTGCGCCGAGCCCCGCACCGTTGTCACCGTGGAAGTACTCGTAGAACAGGATCAGGTCGCGCCAATGGGGATCGTCCTGGAACTTGGCCGATCCGCCGTACACGGGCCGTTGCCCCTTGGCATCGCGGAGGAACGTTCCCGTCAGCCGGCGAACAATCTCCTGGGCCACTTCGAACAGCGTCAGGTACCTACCCGATCCGGTCGGACATTCCACCTTGAACTCGTCGCCGTAGAAGGCGTAGAGATTGATGAGAGCCCTGACTATCAGCGTGTTCACCGGCATCCATACCGGACCCCGCCAGTTGGAGTTGCCGCCGAACATGCCGGTATTTGATTCCGCCGGCAGGTACTGCACCTTGTACTCCTGACCACCGACTTGAAACACGAACGGATGGTCCAAGTGATAGCGCGAGAGCGAACGAATGCCATGGGGTCCCAAAAACTCGTTTTCATCGAGCAGATACTTGAGCACCCGCTTGAGTTTCTGCTTGGTGAGGATGGACAACAGCCGCCGGTCTTTGTAACCCGTGAAGCCGGCGTCGGTCGGCGCCACGTGGGACGCCAACTCGGGGTGGCGTATCCGAAACTGCGCGATCAGCTCCATCAGCCTCGGATAGCGCGTGACGTCATGCGCCTCGAACACGGTCGACGCGCATAGCGGCAGCAGCCCGACCATCGACCGCACCTTCAGCCGCATCGCCTGGCCGTCGGGGAGCCGCAGCAGGTCGTAAAAGAAGCCGTCCTCCTCGTCCCACATCTCGTCGTGATGCTCGCCGCGACGGTCCATCGCATAGGCGATCCACATGAAATGCTGGATGAACTTGAAGGCGATCTCCTCGTAGACCGGGTCGTATTCGGTGAGGATGAGCGCCATCTCCAGCATGTTCTGACAGTAGAGCGCCATCCACGCCGTCCCGTCCGCCTGCTCCAGCGAGCCCCCAGTCGGAAGCGGCGCGCTGCGGTCGAAGATGCCGATGTTGTCGAGGCCGAGGAAGCCGCCGGCGAAGACGTTGCGCCCCGCGGGATCCTTGCGATTGACCCACCAGTTGAAGTTGAGCATCAGCCCCTGAAACGAGCGCTCCAGGAACCGCAGGTCGGCCCGGCCAAGCTGCTTCTCATACTTGTAAAGCCAAAGCGTGGCCCAGGCATGCACCGGTGGATTCACGTCGCTGAAGTTCCACTCGTAGGCCGGAATCTGACCGCTCGGGTGGAAGTAGAGATTCCGCAGCATCAGCAGCAGCTGCTCCTTGGCGAAATCGAAGTCCACCGTCGACAACGCGACCGTATGGAAGGCCAGGTCCCAGGCGGCATACCACGGGTACTCCCACTTGTCCGGCATGGAGATCACGTCGGCGTTGAGCATGTGGAACCACTCGGTGTTGCGCACATCGTGGCGGGCGGACTCGAGCAGCGGATGGCTCTTGTGCTCGCGCAACCAGCGATCCAGATCGAAGTAGTAATACTGCTTGCTCCACAGCATTCCCGCGAGCGCCTGGCGGTGCACCCGGCGCTGATCTTCGGTCAGCGATGGGGGCGCAATCCGCTGGTAGAACTCATCGGCGTCGGCGATACGGCTTGTGAAGATCTTCTCGAAACCGCCGAAGGCCTCCTTGGTCTCGGTGGCCGCCAAACGCAGCCGGATCGTCTTGCTCGCCACCCCCGGGCACATCGAGGACATAGTGGGCTGCGGCCTTGGTGCCGACCTTGGCGGGATTCACCGCCTCGCGCTGTCCCGAGACGACGTAGGCGTGGAACGCGTCCTTGACGTAGGGCGACGCGTTCGGCTGGCCCCACAGACGCTGCGCATTGCTCTCGTTTTCGGTGAACAGCAACTCCGGCGTCGCCGTCGCAATGGAGCCAGTACTCGCCCAGCTCATGGTGCGTGGCCTGAACGACGCCCGGCCCGGCCTGGCGCAGCGACGGCTTGCGGCCGTCGTCGCCCCACGACCAGGTGTTGCGAAACCAGAGTGTCGGCAGGACGCGCAGCCGCGCCGCTTCCGGTCCGCGATTGTGGACGGTGATGCGGATGAGCACGTCTTCCGGACCCTCCTTGGCGTATTCCACGAACACGTCGAAGTACCGGTCCTCGTCGAACACGCCGGTGTCGAGGAGTTCGTACTCGAAGTCTTCCCGCGATCGTGTGCGGTTGGTCTCGACCAGATCCCGGTACGGAAACGCGCGCTGCGGGTACTTGTACAGATACTTCATGTACGAATGCGTCGGCGTGCTGTCGACGTAGAAGTAGTACTCCTTCACGTCCTCGCCGTGGTTGCCCTCGCTGTTGGTGAGTCCGTAGAGTCGCTCCTTCAGGATCGGGTCGCGCTCGTTCCACAGCGCCAGCGCGAAACACAGCCGTTGCTTGTCGTCGCAGATTCCGCCGAGACCGTCCTCGCCCCATTTGTAGGCGCGCGAGCGCGCCTGGTCGTGGGTGAAGTAGTTCCAGGCGTTGCCGTCCTCGCTGTAGTCCTCGCGAACCGTCCCCCATTGCCTCTCGCTCAGATAAGGTCCCCATTTCTTCCATGGGACTTTCGCCTCGCGCGCGTCGTTCAGGCGCTTTTGCTCCATCACATCGACGATTGTGGGGCCCATGGTTCGCCTCCTCACCGGTGACATGAACTCAGCTCGCCCCGACGCAAACCGTCTGGGCGTTGCGAAACCGATACTCGACGGCCATTCCGGGCTACCGACACCTCAATCGCACGCACCGCACGCGCGAGCGCATCACAGTCCCCCACCCCAGCGGTATTGCCACGCGATGCCTATCAGATCGTAGTTGTTGCCGGTGCGCGCCGCCACGCCGCTGCTGGCGTAGAGTTTGACCGAATTCAGCCGGTCCACGGGCAGCGCCAATGTTGCCCCGAGGCGCCAGTTCTGCTGAAGGTCGTTGTTCAGCACGCCATTCACCGTCGTGCGGCCGCCGGTGAAGTACGTGGCATCGACAGAAACCCAGATCCCTGAGCGAAGGGAGTAGATCACGTGCCCCTGCAGCGAGTAGAGCGGGTCCTGCGAACGCGTATTGCCCCCGTAAAAATCGTCGTTGTCGGTAAAGATCGTGGCGGCGGCCTGGGCTTCAAGCGTCCATGGTCCGGCGGCCTTCGATATCCCGACCTCCGGCTTGAAGGACCAGCGGTTGGTGCCGATGTTGACGATCCTGCTGGGATCGTACTGACTCCAGGGCGCCGACACCTGCAGGCTGGCACCGATGATCAGATCCTGCTCCCAGTCGACGAATTCCTTCAGCGGGAGCGCGGGCGCCCCGTAGAGATTGATCGACAGCCGGAACATCGAATTGGCGAAGCCGTTGACGGTCCGCTCGATCGGCTGACCCTGGTAGTCGGCCGTACCGGACAGCCAGGTGTACGGCACGATTGCGTCGAACTTGGCGGACTTCCCCCACAGGTCGAGCACCCTTGCATACGCAACGACGGCGTTTGACGTATTGAGGTTCGCATTGGTGAGCGGCACCGCCGTATCAAACGACAGCCCGCCCCGCGTGTAGACGTAGCCCGCGATCAGGAAGTTGACCCCGACCGGGGCATTGGAATAGGCCCGCGGCTCGATGTCCTGACCATGCGCCGGCGAGGCGACCCCCGCGACTACGCACGCCGCGAGCAGCGCGATCAGCAACGGCGCCGGCTCGGCGTCGACGCGCGTTCGCCAACGCAGCTTCCTGAACCATGTGCCGAGCAGCATCTTCAGAAGTTCCTCGAGCGGCATCATTTTAAGCACCGGCAGCACGCCGACGCCAAACCTTCACACGATGTCGATGCGACGGGATTCGCCGTCCACACTCACTATACCGGCGAAGCACAGAAGCGAAGGGCTACAATCGCGCTGGGTCCCTAAGGCTCATTGCGGAACCTTATCTCGATTGCCTGCATTCGCGCAGAACCCAGGAGCAGCCGCATGAATCAGCAACCGACCCATGCGCAGGCGAGCCCATCCGGCACCGCCACTCTTCGCTTCGACGTGGTGGCGGGCCTCACGGCGGCTGCGGTCGTTCTGCCCAAGGCGATGGCGTACGCGACGGTCGCCGGCTTGCCCGTCGCGGTCGGTCTCTACACCGCTTTTATTCCGATGGTCGTCTACGCGTTGCTCGGCTCGTCGCGCGTGCTCAGCGTCAGCTCCACCACCACATTGGCGATCCTGGCGGGTACGCAGCTCGGACTGGTGGTGCCGGATGGCGATGCGGCGAGGCTCGTCACCGCGACGGCAACGCTGACGGCGTTGGTCGGCGCGATACTCCTGGTGGCGAGGCTCTTGAAGCTGGGATTCGTCGCCAACTTCATTTCCACGCCGGTCCTGACCGGCTTCAAGGCGGGCATCGGGCTCGTGATCGTGCTCGACCAGGTGCCGAAACTCCTGGGCATCCACATCACCAAGCACGGATTCTTCGCCGACGTCCTGAGCGTCGCGCAGCATGTTCCCGACACGTCGCTGCATAACCCTGGCGGTGGCCGTCGCGACGTTCGCCGTGCTGATCGGCATGGAGCGGCT
Organism: uncultured beta proteobacterium; assembly: GCA_963773195.1. Lineage (GTDB taxonomy): Bacteria > Pseudomonadota > Gammaproteobacteria > Burkholderiales > Casimicrobiaceae > CAIWHR01. Next base: position 126,692 of record CAVZAE010000006.1, on the reverse strand, counting down.
GTGGCCACACTCGCCGGCACCGCTCGTCGCCGTCGGCGGCGGCATTGCGGCCTCATGGTTCCTCGGCCTGCAGGCACTCGGGGTCTCGACGGTCGGCCTGATTCCGCAGGGACTTCCCGTCGCTCACGCTGCCCGGACCCCGCGCTGATCGTGCAACTGCTCCCGGGTGCATCTCGGGATCGCGCTCATGAGCTTCACCGAAACAATAGCCGCGGGACGCGCATTTGCCCGCCCCGACGACCCGCCGATCAACGCGAATCGCGAACTGGTCGCGACGGGGGCCGCCAATGTGGGCGGTGCGCTGTTCGGCGCGATGCCGGCCGGAGGCGGCACGTCGCAGACGGCGGTCGTGCGCGCTTCAGGCGGGCGATCGCAGAAGGCGTCGCTGGTCACCGCAGGCGCCGCGGTCGGCGACGATGCTGCTCCTTGCGCCGGTTCTAGGCCTGATGCCGAACGCGACGCTCGCGGCGGTCGTCATCGTCTATTCGGTCGGATTGATCCAGCCTGCCGAGTTCCGTGCCATTCGCACCGTGCGCACGATGGAATTCCGCTGGGCGCATTGATCGCCTGCGTCGGCGTCCTCGCGCTCGGCACGCTCAACGGCATCGTCGTGGCCATCATCCTGTCGCTGATCAGCCTGGCGAGCCAGACGGCACACCCGCGCGTGTCCGTCATCGGCCGCAAGCGCGGGGCGGACGTTCTGCGACCGCTGTCGCCCGAGCATCCCGGACGACGAGACATTCGACGGCCTGCTGATCGTGCGGCCGGAAGGACGGCTCTTCTTCGTCAATGCCCAATATGTGGGTGAACAGATCAACGCGCTGGTGTCGCAGCACGGCCGCACGTGTCGTGGCGATCGACATGAGCCGGGTCCCCGACATCGAATACTCGGCCTTGCAGGCGCTCATGGAGGGCGAGAAGCGCGCGACCGACCGCGGCGTCGTCGTGTGGCTGGTGGGGCTCAACCCCGGCGTGCTCGAGGTCGTACGCAATGCCGGGCTCTACGAACGGCTCGGCCGTGAACGCATGCTGTTCAACGCGCGCGCGGCGATCGAACGCTACCAGGCGCTGCACGCAACCGCCGAGGGCGTGGCACCTCCCGCCGCGCATTGATCGCGGTGGCGACGCCCGCGCGTCGGGTCGACAAAAGCAAAGCGCTGCGGTACAAATGCCGGCTGCCGCGGCCGACGTGATCGCAGGTGCACCGCGGGACCCGTCATTTCCCGCCCCTTCCGTCCGGAGTATCCGCCCATGAATCCTGCGGATCGTCTTCTCGCCTATTCGCGCGTTCCCCGGGCGCTTGCCGTCACGTTGCTTGCGTCGCTCGCCTTGCTCGCCGGTTGCGGCAAGGACGACAAGAAGAGCCGCCGAGCGGCCGCCGGCTGACGTTACGGTGCTCACTGTCGCGCCCCGAGACACGCCGGTGTCCGAGACCTTCGTCGCGCAGACGCAGAGCTCGCAAGCCGTCAACATCCAGGCGCGCGTTTCGGGATTCCTCGACAAGCGCATGTATGTCGAGGGCTCTGTGGTCAAGGCCGGGCAGGTCTTGTTCCAGATGGATCAGAAGCCGTTCCAGGCGCAGGTCGATGCGCAACAGGCGGCGCTGGCCCGCAGCCAGGCGTCGCTCGACGTCGCCAAGTCGAATCTCGCGCGTACGAAGCCGCTCGCCGAGCAGAATGCGCTGTCGCAGAAGGACCTCGACGACGCGCAGGGCCAGTACGATTCCGCCGCGGCCGCGGTCGAGCAGGGCAAGGCGCAGCTCCAGGAAGCGAAGCTGAACCTGTCGTATACGACGATCACGTCGCCGGTGACAGGCGTCTCGAGCTTCGCGGCGGTTGCCGATGGCACGTACCTCGATGCGAAGAATGCGCAGCTCACCACCGTGTCGGTGCTGACGCCGATGTGGATCAACTTCAGCATCTCGGAAAACGAGATGCAGCGCATTCGCAGCGAGGCGAAGGCCGGCCTGCTCCGGCTGCCTGAAAATCGGAGCTTCATCGTGGAGATCGAGCTCGTCGATGGATCGATCTTTCCGGGCAAGGGCCGGATCACGTTCGCCGATCCGTCGTACAACCCGCAGACCGGCACGTTCCTGATCCGCGCTTCGGTCGACAATCCCGACGGCCTCCTGCGACCGAACCAGTATGTCCGCACGCGGCTTGTCGGCGCGGTGCGACCCAACTCGATCCTCGTCCCGCAACGCGCGGTCCAGCAAGGCGCGCGCGGCCATTTCGTCTGGGTGGTCAACAAGGACGGCAAGGCGGAGCAACGGCCCGTGCAGGTCGGCGATTGGTACGGCGACTCGTGGTTCATCTCGCAAGGCCTTGCGCAGGGCGACCAGGTGGTCGTCGACGGAGGCGTCCGCCTCGCACCGGACGCGCCCGTCAAGGCGACGCCTACGTGCCGAAGCCCGGCGCACCCGAGACCGCGCCGGTCTCGGTTCCATCCGGCGCGTCGCTGGCCGTCCATTTCGCGTCGGGCAAGTCGACGCTCGATGCCGAAGCGCTCCGGCTGCTCAAGGGCTTTGCCCCGGCGATAAAGGCTGGCCCCAATCCGATCGACATCACCGGCTTCGCGGACCGCAGGGGGAATCACACCGCCAATGTCGAGCTCGCCAAGCGGCGCGCGACGGCAGTGCGTGACGCGCTTGTCGCGGAAGGCATACCCGCCGATCGCATCCACCTCAAGGCGCCGGTGGACGTCACCGGCAGCGGCAACGACGACCAGGCGCGACGCGTCGAGCTCGCGGCGGGCCACTAGACGCGCCATGTTCTCGCACTTCTTCATCGAGCGGCCGATCTTCGCCGCGGTCGTCTCGATCCTGCTCTGCATCGCGGGCCTGGTCTCGATGGTGGTGCTGCCGGTCCAGCAATACCCGACGATCACGCCCGTGCAGATCACGGTGTCGGCGACCTATCCCGGGGCCGACTCGAAGACGCTCGCCGACTCGGTGGCGGCGCCGATCGAGGCGCAGATCAACGGCGTCGACAACATGATCTACATGGTGTCGACGAGCTCGGCCAACGGTCAGCTCACACTGACCGTCTACTTCACGCTCGACACCAATCCCGACATCGCCCAGGTTCAGGTGCAGAACCGGGTCAACCTCGCACTGCCACAGCTGCCGACGGCGGTGACCCAGCTCGGCGTGTCGGTGCAGAAGAAATCGTCGTCGATCATGATGCTGGTCGGCGTATTCGCGAAGGGCGACCGCTACACGCCCGACTACGTTGCCAACTTCGCGAACGTCTACGTGCTGGACGCGCTCAAGCGGGTGCCCGGCGCCGGCCAGGCGCAGGTGTTGGGCGTCGCGGACCAGGCGATGCGGATCTGGATGAACCCGGACCGGATGGCGTCGCTCAGCATTACGACGACCGACATCGCGACCGCGGTGCAGAAGCAGAACGCGCTCTTCGGCGCCGGCCAGATCGGCCAGCAGCCGACGGCCGGTCCGGTCGAGCTCACCTTCCCCGTCGTCACGCAGGCACCGTTCGTCGAGCCGCGCCAGTACGAGAACATCATCCTGCGCGCAAGCCAGGATGGCAGCGCAATTGTGCGGCTGGGCGACGTCGCGCGGGCTGAAATCGGCCTGCGGCAGTACATCGTCGATGCAAAGCTGAACGGCACGCCGACGACGTTCCTCGCCGTCTACCTGCAGCCCGGCGCAAACGGCCTCACCGTGTCGAAGGCCGTCCGCCAGACGCTCGCGGACATGAAAGCGCGGATCCCGGAGGGGATCGACTACGTCATCGCGCTCGACACCAACGACTTCGTGCGGCTGTCGATCGAGGAGGTGATCCACACGCTCTTCGAGGCGGTCGTGCTCGTCGTGCTGATCGTCTACCTGTTCCTGCAGAGCATCCGCACGACGATCATCTGCACGGTCGCCATCTTCGTGTCGCTGATCACGACGATGGCGGGCATGCTGGCGCTCGGCTTCTCGATCAACCTGATCACGTTGTTCGGGCTCGTGCTGGCGATCGGCATCGTCGTCGACGACGCGATCGTCGTCACCGAGAACGTCGAGCGGATCATGCACCAGGCCCATCTGCCGCCGAAGGAGGCCACGATCAAGGCGATGGGCGAGATCGCGAGCTCGCTCGTCGCCGTCGTGCTGGTGATGGCCTCGGTGTTCGTGCCGGCCGCCTTCCTGCCCGGCACCACCGGTCAACTCTACAAGCAGTTCGCGATCACGATCGCGGTTTCGGTCGCGATCTCGGGCTTCGTCGCGCTGACGCTGACCCCGGCGATGTGCGCGCTCATGCTCTCGCACAATCCGCCGCCGCAACGCGGCTTCTTCGCCTGGTTCAACCGACAGGTCGACAAGGTCACCCGCGGCTTCGGGCACGCGGTCGAGTGGACGATCGCGCGCTCAGCGATCGCTCTGGTGCTTCTCGTCGGCTTCCTCTACCTGATCTACCACCTCTTCACCGTGCTGCCGTCGAGCTTCGTCCCGAACGAGGACCAGGGTTATGTGATGGCGGCGATCATCATGCCGGAGGCCGCGAGCATCGATCGCACGCAGGCCATCGCCGAGAAGGTCGACGCGATCTTCGCGCAGACGCCCGGGACCGATCTGCGCTCGATGATCACCGGCTACAGCCTGCTCGACTCCGGCTTCAAGACCAACGCCGGCGCGTTCTTCGTGACGCTCAAGGATTTCAAGGAGCGCTACGCATCGGCCGAAGCGGCGCGCACGCAGAACGCGCGCGCGGTGCTCCTCCACATGTACGCCGAGGCACAGAAGATCGAGGGGGCGATCGTGCTCCCCGTCGCTCCGCCGCCGATCCCCGGCATCGGCACTACCGGCGGCTTCGAGTTCTGGATCCAGGACACGGGCTCCGGCGACCCATCGCAGCTCGACCAGGTGACGCAGGAGTTCCTCGCGAAGGCGCGCGCGCGGCCGGAGCTCGCGACACTGTCGACGACGTTTCGCGCCAACACGCAGCAGTTGCGCGCCATCGTCGACCGCGACAAGGCGACGCTCCTCGGGTGCTCGATCGACGACGTCTACAGCGCGATCCAGGCGCAGTTCGGCTCGCTCACGGCGAGCCAGTTCAACCAGTTCAGCCGCGTCTGGTGGGTGATCGTGCAATCCGAGGCCCGCTACCGGCAGAACCCCGAGGACCTGACACGGCTCTACACCCGATCGTCGAACGGACAAATGGTGCCGCTTTCGGCACTCGTCACGACGCAATGGGTCGCCGGGCCCGGACCTGCTGCCGCACTTCAACGGCTTCCCCGCGGCCAAGGTCAACGGCACCGCGGCGCCAGGCTTCAGCTCCGGCGACGCGATCGCCGCAATGGAGAGCGTGGCGAAGGACGTGCTGCCGCCGGGCTACACGTTCGCCTGGTCCGGCCTCGCCTTCGAGGAGAAGAAATCCGGCGGCACGTCGTCGATCGCGTTCATCTTCGGGCTGATCATCGTGTTCCTCGTGCTCTCGGCGCAGTACGAGTCCTGGACGCTGCCGGGCGCGGTGATGACCGCGGTGCCGTTCGGGATCCTGGGCGCGCTGATCACGAACTGGCTGCGCGGCCTCGAGAACGACGTCTACTTCCAGATCGGCCTCCTCGTGCTGATCGGTCTCGGCGCGAAGAACGCGGTGCTGCGCGTCACCGCCGCCGTCGAGTTCCGGCACCAGGGCCACTCGATCATGGAGGCGACGCGGCTGGCCGGCGAACAGCGGCTGCGCCCGATCATCATGACGTCGCTCGCCTTTGCGTTCGGCTGCCTGCCGCTCGCGCTCGCACTCGGCGCCGGTGCCAATGCGCGCCACTCGATCGGCACCGGCATCATCGGTGGAATGATCGGCGAGACGACGCTCGCGATGCTGTACGTGCCGCTGTTCTTCTATCTGTTCGACACCCTCGCCGAGCGCCGGGGCAAGGGAAAGGAAGCGCCGCCACCCGCGGACACGAACGCGGCGACGACGCCGCGCGCGCCGCACGAGGGCGACAGGTGAAGGCGACTCCCTCGCTACCCAGGGGGCGGTCAGTCCCTTGGCGCCCGGCGCCTACATGCGCGGCCGTCGCGGCCTCTGTCGCTGGCGCGCTGGCCGCCGGCTGCACGATGGGGCCGGACTATGTCCGGCCGCCGGTCGATGCCCCCGCCGCCTTCCGCTTCGAGGCGAAGGACGCCGCCGACACCGTCAACACCGAGTGGTGGAAGCAGTTCGGCGACCCCGTGCTCGACAGCCTCATTGCGGAGGCTCTCGCGCACAATCTGAACGTCAAGGTTGCAGCGGCCAACGTCGAGCAGGCGGCGGGCGTGCTGACCCAAACGCGGTCGGCACTGTTCCCGCAGATTGGCTACAGTGGTACCGCGGGTCGTGCACGCTCGACCGAGGAGGGTGCGACACCGGAATTCGCGAAGCTCGTCGCCAACCCCGTGTCGTCGTACCAGGCGCTTCTCACCGCGAGCTGGGAGATCGATCTGTGGGGCCGCATCCGCCGCCTGAGCGAATCGGCCCGCGCGAACCTGCTCGCCACGGACGAGGCACGGCACGGCGTCATCCTCTCGCTCGTCGCGTCGGTGGCGACCAATTACCTGACGCTGCGGGGCCTGGACGAGCAGCTCGCGATCTCGAAGCAGACGCTGGGAGCCTACGGCGAATCCGTTCGCCTCTATGCGCTGCAGTTCAGTTACGGCCAGGTATCGCAGATGCAGGTGTCGCAGGTCCAGTCGCAGTACGAGACCGCAGCGGTGCAGATTCCGTTGATCGAGTCGCAAATCTCGCAAACCGAGAATTCCCTCTCGGTGCTGCTTGGCCGCAATCCGGGACCGATCGAGCGGGGCAAGTCCGTCTACGATCTCATGCTGCCGAGCGTGCCTGCCGGGGTTCCCTCGGAGCTCCTGACGCGGCGTCCGGATCTCCTCCAGGCGGAGGAGAACCTGATCGCTGCGAACGCGCAAATCGGCGCGGCGCGCGCCCTGTACTTCCCCACGATCTCGCTCACGGGTGCGCTCGGCAGCGCCAGCGCCGATCTGTCGAAGCTCTTCAGCGGGCCGGCGCGGGTGTGGAGCTACGCCGGGCAAGTGGTCGGACCCATCTTCACGTTCGGCGCCGTGAGCGGCCAGGTCGCGCAGGCTGAGGCTGGGCAGCAGGCAGCGCTGTACAACTACCGATTCTCGATCCAGAACGCGTTTGCGGACGTCGACAACTCCCTCGTCGCGAGCCAGAAGCTCGTCGAGCAGCAGGCGGCGCAGGAGCGTCTCGTAAACGCGCTCAAGAGCTATGCACAGCTCGCGACGCTGCAGTTCAACGGCGGCTACACGTCGTACACGACGGTGCTGCAGGCCGAGCAGTCGCTATTCCCTGCCCAGCTCCAGCTCGCGTCGCTGCGCGCCTCGGTCTTCTCGTCGAGCGTCAACATCTACAAGGCGATGGGGGGTGGTTGGGTCGTCGCCGCCGACGGGATGACCGGCGATGACGCGCCGCCTCCGGCCGACCGCGGCACCGGGATGCCGCCCTTGTTCTAGATGCCGGTTCGCGCCGTCCTGCTCGTAGTCGCCGCCTGCGCGCTCACTGCCGCCGGCCTCGATGCGCAGCCGTTGCCTCTTCCCAGCGCTACGTCCTCGGACAAGACCGCCGCGCCGAAGCCAGCGGCCGAGACAGTGGACACCCGCGCCGACATCCGGCGCGAGCAGGAAGCTGCACAAAAGCGCCTGGACGCGATCGAGGCCTCGCCCGACACGATGCTCGGCGCCCCGCCCGACACGCCGCGGCGCGAGATCGCCGAACGCCTCGGGCTCGCCCGCTCGCTCACCGGCATCTACCAGCAGCAGCTCGACGTCCTCGCTCGGGCGGATGGGGCCCGGCACGAGCGAGCGGTCGCCGAAAAAGCGCTTGCCGACTGGCAGGGATTCCCCACCCCTCCTCCGTACTCGGTGCGGACCGTCGATGCGCTGCGCGACGACGTCGACACCGCCGACGTCCGCATCGCCAACGCCGCGTCGCGTCGGACGCTGTTCGAGCGATTCAGCAGCGAAGTGGGGGCGCGGTCGAAGGCAAGCCAGGCCGCGGCGCGGCTCGCCGCGGAAGCGGCCGCAAGCGCCGTCGGGACGCCGACGGCGGCAGCATTCGAGTGGCGGCGCGACCTTGCCGCGATGCGAGCGCGCGTCGACGACGCGACCCGCGAGCTCATCGACATCGCTTCGCGCAATGCGCGCGAGGAGGGCGAGGCCGCAGGAGCGTCACGCGATCTCGCCGTGCGCAAGCTCGCCGCCGCGGGCAACGCCGTCACGCTGTCCCCCGACGAGCTTGCGGGCATCCGCGCCGACATCGAGGCGCGCCAGGTCGCGCTCGGCAAAGCGATCGAGCGGTCGAACCGCATCTCGGCAACGACGCTCGAGCTGCGGACGGCGGCCGAGTCGCGGCTTGCGCAGGCGATGAATGCGCCGCCGGCCAAAGGCGAGGACCCGGCCGCGCGCGAAGCCCGCATTGCGGCGCTCGCGCGGGACGTCGAGCAGAAGCGCGAGTCGTCCACGCGGGCAACGCTCGGCATCGAGCTCCTGAAGCAGGACGAGCTTCTCCTCGACGGCGAGCGCAGCACGTGGGAGGCGCGCGCCGCCGCGATCTCCACGCACGACCCGGTCGAGGGACGCGCGATCTTCGAAAAGCTCGTCGCCTCATTCGCGACGCTGCGCACGTGGCAGGAGTACGTTCGCCAGCAGCGCGACGCCGCGACGACACGCGCCCAGGAGCAGGAAGCGAAGCTGCGCACGCTGTCAGGCGACGATGCCGTTCACGCCCAGATCATCCTCGACACGTACCGGCAGCGCGAAAACGACCTGCGCCGCGCGCTCGACCAGATGCTGCCGCTCGAGCGGCTGCTGCGGCATTTCCGCGACGATTTCGAGGGACGGCGCGAGGATTCCTTTACCGAGCGGGTGCGCGACCGTGCGGCGGCCACGTGGCTCTGGATCCGCCGGATCTGGAACTACGAGGTCACGACGGTCGACGATTCCTACGAGACCGCCGACGGCCGCAAGCTCACGGTCTCGCGCAGCGTGACGCTCGGCAAGACGGTGGGCGCGGTGCTGATCGTCGTCCTGGGCTACCTGCTCTCGAGCTTCATCGCGCGCCGCGTCGAGCGCTTCGTCGTCGCGCGCCGCGGGGTCGAACCCCAGGCCGCGGCACTCGTGCGGAGCTGGATCCTGTTCCTGCTCACCGCGATCCTCGTGGTATTCGCCCTCCTGAGCGCGAGCATTCCGCTCACGGCGTTCGCCTTCCTGGGCGGCGCGCTCGCAATCGCCGCGGGCTTCGGCCTGCAGACGCTTCTCAAGAACTTCGTGGCCGGGCTCATGCTGCTCCTCGAGCGACCGATGCGTCTGGGCGATCTGGTCGAGGTCGACGGCATCCGCGGCCGCGTCACGTCGATCGGCATCCGCGCCTCGACGATCCTGGGCGGCGACGGCATCGAGACGATGATCCCGAACAGCGCGTTCGTCGAGGGCAAGCTCACGAACTGGACGTACTCGAGTCCGGAGGGCCGCAGCACGATCCGGGTAGGGGTCGCATACGGAACTTCGCTGCGGAAGGCGGGCGACGTGCTCGAGGACGTCGTCGGACGGCACGGGCTCGTGCGCAAGACGCCGCCGCCGCAGGTCTACCTCGACGAGTACGGCGACAGTGCGATCTGGTTCGCCGTCGCCTACTGGGTCGACATGACGCCGGACAACGACACGCGCCGCATTCGCAGCGATCTCCTGCACATGATCGAGCGCGCCTTCGCCGAAGCCGGCATCTCGATGCCGCTGCCGCAGCGCGACATCCGCGTCGCGTCAGCGGGGCCGCTCAAGGTGGAGGTCGTGCCGCCCGCGGCGCCGGGCAGCGCCGCGTCCTGACGCGGACGCTCAGGGCTTCGGCAGGTTGACGGCAGCCAGGTCGGTGGCGAGTTCGGCCGTGATCTCGGCGAAGGCTGACGACAGCGCCGCCGCCTGCTTCTCGGTGGACGAGCCGTCGATCGGCACGCGCCGCCGGTACTGCTTCGACCAGAACGGCACGCTCGCGAGCGGATCGCCGCGCGAGAGGAAGTAGGTGACCGAGATCTCCGCAGCAGGCTTGGCCGCATCGCGCAGATCGAAGTAGAAGGCGTCGAAGAACCCGTCGAGCACGAAGTCGCCTTCGGGCGCGCTTCCCGGCGGAACCACGCGCGTGAACGCATGCGAGCGCTCGAGGGCGCGAGCCGTGCCGTCGGCGAGCATCGCGCCGGGAGCAACGACAAACTCGGTGTAGAAATCCGAATCGTAACGGAGATCGGTTTGCCGATAGACGAACGACCGGCCCCGGAACGGCGCCGCGACCGTGACCCCGCGGACCTGCAGCGTGGCCGGCTGGGACTTCGCCACCGGCGGCGGCGACGGCACCTCGAGCAGGTATTCCTGCTTGACGGGTGCGGGACGCGAGAACGAACAGCCGACGGCGAGCGCGGCGAATGCGACCGCGGCGAGCATCGCCGGCGCGGAGGTGCGGAATTGCGGGCGGGCGGTCATCATTTGCCTTCGAACGGACGGGGCGGCGCGCCGAGGATCACGTTCGCCGGATAGCGCTTCGCGTCCTCGGTCAAGTCGCGCAGGTTGTCGGTGATCTGCCTTAGGTTCTCGAAGGTACGGGTCATGTCGGCCTCGCCACCGCCCAGGATGCGGTCGAGGCGCCCCAGTGATCGCGAGAGGTTCTGCACCGACCGCGACAGGGCGGGATCGTCGACAATCGCACGCACGCGCGCAAGCGCCGCCTCCACGTCATCGGGGATCTTCTGCGTCGCCGGGTTCGACAGCAGTTTCTTGAGCGCGGTGTTCGAATCACGTAGTTCGCTCAGCAAGGCGGTCGTCTTCTCCGAAATATCCTTCGTCTGGAGCTCGTCGAGCCGCTTCTCCGTCTTGGCGAGGACGGCCGTCAGGCGGTCGGACAGCGCCTTCGCGTCGACCGCCTCGAGGCGCGCGTTCGCCGTCACCAGCAGCTTGTTCAGGTTGTTGACCGTGCTCTCGATATCGAGCTTGTGCAGGCGATCCATGATCTCGCTCGCGGCGTTCAGGAGCGCCGTCACGGTCGAACGCGTGCTCGGTACGTAGAGATTGTCCGGCGTCCAGTCGATCGGAAGCACCGGCGGCGGCGGATCGAAGTAGTCGATCTCGAGGAAGCTGGTCCCGGTGATCCCCTGCGGCGCGAGGCGGACGCGCAATCCCCGCTCGACCTCGGCCTCGACGCTCGCGCGGTCGGTCAGGTCGCCGGCGCCGGCGCGGCCGCCGAGGAGCCGCGGCTCGATCTGCGCCTCGACCATCACGAAGCGCGCGCGGTCGGACATCGGCCGGTCGAGCTGGTAGCGGTTGTACGTGAAACCGATGCGGGTGACCTCGCCGACCGTGACGCCGCGCACCTTGAGCTTCGACCCGACGTCAAGGCCCTGCACCGATTCGTTGAAGTAGGTCTCGATCACGATCCGCTTCTGGAACCAGCGGCCGGACCCGATGATCACGAGCACGATGATGCCGGCGACGATCGCGCCGATCACGAACAGGCCGAGCTTGAAGTAGTTGGCTTTCTGGCTCATGTCAGGCCGTGGCGGTGTCGAGTTCGGCTTCGCGGCGGAAGAACTGGCGGACCCACGGGTTGTCGCTCGTGTCGCGCAGCACGCGCGGGTCGCCCTCGGCGATGATGCCCTGCGTCCGCTTGTCGAGCATGATCACGCGGTCCGCGATCGCGAAGATGCTCTGCAGCTCGTGGGTCACGACAACGAACGTCACACCGAGCGTCTTCTGGAGGCGGCGGATCAGCGCATCGAGCTCGGCGGACGTGATGGGATCGAGGCCGGCCGAAGGCTCGTCGAGGAACAGGATGCCCGGGTCGAGCGCCATCGCCCGGGCAATCGCCGCGCGCTTCTGCATCCCGCCCGAGATCGCGTTCGGCAGGTGGCCCGTGAACGCATCGAGGCCGACCAGCTCGAGCTTCATCCGGCAGATCAGGTCCATCGCCTGCATCGGCAGGTCCGTGTATTCCTCGAGCGGCAGCCGCACGTTTTCGAGCAGCGTCATCGAGCCGAACAGCGCGCCCGACTGGTACATGACGCCGAAGCCGCGCATGATCTCGCGCCGCTTGTCGCCCTCGGCCGCGGTGATGTCGCGACCGTTGATGAGTACGCGGCCGGCGAGCGGTGGATAGAGGCTGATCATGTGCTTCAACAATGTGCTCTTGCCGGAGCCCGAGCCGCCGAGGATCACGAACACCTCGCCCTTCTTCACCACGAAGTTGAGCCCGCGCATGATCGCCTTGTCCTCGTAGCCGGCGCTCAGGTTCTCGACGCGGATGACGGGTTCGTCCGTAGCCATCAGATGTCGATCAGGAAGTACATGACGGCGAAGATCCCGTCGATGACGACGAGCAGGATGATGCCCGAAACCACGGCGCGGGTCGCGGCATCGCCGACCGCCGACGCGCCGGCCGCGGTCTCGAGGCCGCGCAGGCAACCGACGCCCGCGATCGTGATCGCGAACACGAACGACTTGACGAAGCCGGCCATGAAGTCGGTCGGCGTGACCGCGCTATCGACCTCCTTCAGGAACGTGACGAGGGGGATCGAGAACGATTGCATCGTCAGCGCGCCGCCGGCCAGGCCCACGAGCATCGCGAACAGCGTGAGGAGCGGTGTCATCAGCAACGCCGCGATGACTCTTGGAACGACCAGGAAGCGCACCGGATCGAGACCCATCGTCGTGAGCGCGTCGACCTCCTGATTCACGGTCATGGTGCCGATTTCCGCCGCAAACGCAGCACCCGTGCGGCCGGCCAGCAGGATGGCCGTCATGAGCGGTCCCAGCTCCCGGATCATCGCAATGCCTACGAGATCGGCGACGAAGATCTCGGCGCCGAACCGGCGCATCGGGACTGCCGACTGGAACGCGAGAATGAGCCCCAGCAGGAACGAGATGAGCGCGACGATCGGCAGGCCGTCGGCGCCCACCCGTTCGCTGATCCGCCAGACGTCGCGCCAGCGGACGACCGAAGGGTTCATCACCGCAGCAGCGAGTGCGGCAACGGTCTCGCCGATGAAAGTGACCTGATTGCGGAGGTCGCGCCAGATGCCGGCCGCCGTGCGGCCGATCTCCTCGACGACCGGCCGGCGTGGCGGCTCCGGGTCGAGATCGTGCTCGAGCCGAGCCGGATCGAACTGCTTGAACAGGACCTCGTTCGCGGGACTCAGGTTCGCGACCTCGACCGGGGCGGGACGCGGATGGGCGATCAGATCGACCAGGAGCGCGATGCCGGCGCCATCGCAGTAATCGACGCGCGCTGCATCGACAGTCACGGGACGAGTGGGTACTTCGGCGAGCGCGCGATGCGCTTCGTCCCACACCGCGCGGATGGTGGTGGCGTCGAGCCGTCCCGACAGCGCCAGCACCCGACGACCGTCGGGGGTGTCGCTGATCGCGAGCGCGGCCGCTGTCATGGGCGGCCGCTAGTTGACCAATTCGACGTTGCGGCCCGAGATCCGGACCCGGTCGCCTTCCTGCACGTAGGGTTCGTAGGTAAGCTGCACGACGCGCATTTGCCCCGTATCGAGCTTCACGGTCACGTCCCAGCGAGGCTTCTCATACGAGTTGGGGGATTTCTGATAGCCGGCACCCCCCGCCGCGCCGACGATGACGAGCCCCTGGTTCGAAAGGCCCGGACCGATCTTGAACTGGGTGGCCGTCTTCGTGTCCTGATCGAACCCGGTGCCCGTTCCGAGCGGTGTCCACTGCTCCTTGACCGATGTCTGCTTGATGGAAAGCACGCGGCCGCATTGGCCGCAGTCGTCCGCCGGGGGCGTGGCCGCCGCGGACGCCTTGTCGCTCGAGGTTTGCGGAATCGGGGGCGGCGAGGTTTGCGCGTCGGCGACCGCCGCCACCAGACTCACCGACGCGGCGAGCGCCGCCCGCACGACATCGGCGACGAAGGTCGACGGATTCATCGCATCACTCCGGCAGGGTGTTGAGGTAGAACATCGCGTGCAGCAGCATCCCGGGCCGGCCAAGGTTGCCGAGCCAGCGCTGGAAGATCGGGTCGATGTCGCCGGTGCGGTAGAGATTGGCCAGCGCCGTGTTCACGGCGAGCCGGAAGTCGGGGTCGTTGCGCGGCAGGACGATCGCGTAGGGCTCGTAGGAGAAGTCCTCGCCGATGAACTCGAACGTTTCGGGAAACTTCGCGCGCTGCCGGAATCCGGCGAGCACGACGCGGTCTCCGGCATAGCCGTCGACCTTCCGCTGCGTGAGTTGCGCCATGCCCTCGGCGCCGTCCTTGACTGGCACGAGCGTCGCGGCCGCGTCGGCGGCATTCAATGTACGGAGGAGCGACTGCTCGGTCGTCGTTCCGGGAATGACAGCGATCCGCTTGCCCTTGAGGTCCTTGAGCCGCGTGAGCTTCGAGTTCGCGTGCACCAGCACGCTGCCGCCGTCGACGAAGATCGGCAGGCTGAAATCGACGGTCTTCATCCGCGCGAGCGTGATCGTCGATGTCCCGCACTCCGCGTCGACCTTGCCGCCGGCGACCGTTTCGAAGCGGGTCGCCGCGTCCACCGGCACCCATTCGATCTTCAACTCTTTCATCTGGAGCTCGCGTTGGACCGCAAGCGCGGCGCGGACGCAGAGCTCGACGCTGTAGCCGCGAATCCGGCCGCCACGATCCTTGAACGAGAATGGCGCGGCGCCGTCGCGATAGGCGAACGTGATCGAGCCCTTCTGCTTGATTCGATCGAGCGTCGGCGAAGTGGCGGACGCGGGCGCGGCTTGCCAGGCGCCGGCGAGAATGAGAGCAGCGAGCGAAAGGAGGAGTCGGCGCATCGCGGTCATCGAGTGCGAACAGTCGTATCCGAGTGTAGCATGGGGCCTCTCGGCGGGAGCGCCGTAGCTCGCGTCCGCGCTAGAATCGGTCGCAGGCGATGCGCAGACGCAACGCGTCCTTCGTCCAAGCCACGTGCATCCTGTCGTGAACCCTTCGATCCGGCAGTCCGCCGCCCTCGCCTTGGCCCTCGCCAGCGTGCTCGTGGGGCCGTACCCCGCGCATGCGCAGAGCGCGCCCGACACGCTCGCCAGGATCCGCGCGGCAAAGCAGATCGACGTTGCCTATTCGACCGACTCGCCGCCATTCTCGTTCGCGGGAGAGGGCAAGCGCCCGACCGGCTATTCGATCGATCTCTGCCAGCGCGTAATCGCGCAGATCGGTCGCGCCGCCGGCGTGCCCGATCTCCGGACGAATTGGGTCTCGGGCAGTGTCGGTGAACGCCTCGAGATGGTGCGGTCGGGCAAGGTCCAGCTCGAGTGCGGAAACACGAGCATGACGCTCACGCGGCTCTCCAGCGTGGACTTCTCGATGCTCGTCTTCATCGACGGGGGCGCGCTTCTCGTCCGCGACGGATCGCCCGTCCGCAAACTTGCCGATCTCGCCGACCGGACCGTCGGCGTCGAGGGCGGGACGACCACCGAACCCCGACTCCTCGAACTTCTGCGCGAGCGCTCCGTCGCGGCGAAGGTGGAGCGCCTGCGCGACAACGGCGACGGCATCGCGAAACTCGGATCCGGCGCGATCGACGCGCTCGCCGGCGATCGGCTCGAACTCGCCGGCCTCACCGCGCACGCGAACGATCCGCGCGCGTACGAGCTGCTGCCGGAGGACCTGTCAGTCGAGCTCATCGCCTTCGCTCTACCGCGCAACGACGCGGCCTTTCGCCTCGAAGTCAACCGTACGCTGGGGGAGATCTACAGGAGCGGCGACATCGAGCGCATCTTCCAGCAATGGCTCGGGCCTTACGGCCGCCCCAACGGCCTCGTGGCGGCGCTCTACATCCTGAACGCCATTCCGCGCTAGCCGCGGAACGCCCATCAACCCGCGCGTCGATATCGTTCTTCGCCCATCACGTACGTCGCCGCGACGGCCCGGTCGTCGCCCAGCATCATCAGCAAGAACAGCTCCTCGATGAGTCCCTGCGCGCGCTCCATCCGGCGCGCCATCAGCGGCGTCGACGCCGGATCAAGCACGACGAAGTCGGCAGGCATCCCGGGCGCAAAGTTGCCGAGGCGGTCGGCGAGTCCTAGTGCCCGCGCTCCGCCGAGCGTTGCCAGGTAGAACGCGGCAAGCGGCGACAGGCGCTGTCGCGCGAGCTGCGCGACCTTGTAGCTCTCGGCCAGTGTACGCAGCATCGAAAAGCTCGTGCCGCCGCCGACGTCGGTGCCGATGCCGACCGCGACACCGTGCGCGCGTGCCGCGTCGAGGTCGAAGAGACCGCTGCCGAGAAAGAGATTCGATGTCGCGCAGAACGACATCGCCGCGCCCGCTTCCGCCATTCGCCGGCGGTCCTGCTCGTCCAGGTGGATGCAGTGCGCGTAGACGGCGCCCCGGCGGAGCAGCCCGAAATGATCGTAGACGTCGAGATAGCTTCTGCTCCACGGGAACAGCTCGGCGACCCAGCGCACCTCGTCGTGGTTCTCGGCCACGTGCGACTGCAGGAGGACACCCTCGTGCTCTTCGAGCAGCTGGCCCGCGAGCTCGAGCTGGCGATCGGTCGACGTCGGCGCGAAGCGCGGCGTGACCGCGTAGAGCAAGCGATCGCGGCCGTGCCAGCGCTCGACGAGCGCCGCGCTCTGTTCGTAGCCCGATTCCGCGGTATCGCGCAGAAACTCCGGGCAGTTCCGATCCATGAGAACTTTGCCGGCAGCGATGCACATCCCGCGTTCGCGCGCCGCCGCGAAGATCGCGTCGACGGATTCCGGATGAACCGTGGCGAACACCGCGGCCGTCGTCGTGCCGTTGCGCAGGAGCTCGGTCAGGAAGAACGACGCGACCTCCTCCGCGTGCGCAGGATCCTGGAACAGTCGTTCCGTCGGGAACGTGTAGCGCTCGAGCCACTCGAGAAGCTGTTCGCCGTACGACGCGATGATGTCGGACTGCGAATAGTGGACGTGCGTGTCGATGAAGCCGGGAACGAGGAGCCGGCCCGCGCAGTCGACGACAGGAGTGCCGGCCGGTATCGACGCGGCGGCGGCGCGCCAATCGTCGACCCGCTCAACGCGGCCGTCGCGCACGACGAGCGCCCCATCTTCGTGATAGACGTGGGCCTTCTCCCCTGCGACCGCCGGATCGTCCATGAAATGGAGGACTTGGCCACGATAGACCTTGAGGCCGGACGCGGTCTCCCGCGACGCCGGACCCATTCCTCCAGACACCGTCATCGCGTCTTCGCGCCCTGCGCGACCCACGCCGTGACGAGCGCCCGCTCGCCATCCGTCATCTGCGTGAGATTGCCGATCGGCATGTAGCCGTTGCCGACGGTCTCGCCGATCTTCGCCGCCTGCGCCGCCATCTGCTCCGGCGTCTCGAGCACGATGCCCTTCGGCGGCTGCGCGAACCCTTCCTGCTTGGGCTGTGTCGCGTGGCAGGGCACGCAGCGCGCCGCGATGACCCGCTCGACTTCGGCGAACGCGACGGGCGCCCCGGCCGGCGCAGTGCTGGGCGGGGCGATCGCGAACGCCACGCCGGCGATGATCGCGCAGGCGGCCACCGGCAACCACAGCTTGACCACGCCCTTGTGCCGCAGCACGAAGAACTGGCGGATCAGCACGCCGGCGAGCATCAGCGCGGCGAGCACCGCCCAGCCATACCGGTTGCCGTACGTCATCGGATAGTGGTTGCTGATCATCACGAACAGCACGGGCAGCGTGAAATACGTGTTGTGCACCGACCGCTGCTTGCCGGCCTGGCCGGGCGCCGGATCGGGCACGCGCCCCGCGCGGATGTCGGCGACCATCTTCTTCTGGCCGGGAATGATCACGAAGAACACGTTCGCGACCATGATCGTGCCGATCATCACGCCGGCGTGCACGTAGGCGGCCCGCGCGCCGAACACGTGGAACAGCGCCCAGCAGACGAACACGACGAACGCGAAGACGATTGCCGCCAGGACGTTCTCGCGACCGCGCAGGAGCCGGCAGAGGCCGTCGTAGACGAGCCAGCCGCCGACGATCACCGTGATGCTGATGGCGATCCCGGTCCCGGCCGAGATGTCGAGCACCGACTTGTCGATGAGATAGGTGCCGGCGCCGATCCAGTAGATCAGAGCGAGCAGCCCCATCCCCGAAAGCCACGTCGTGTACGCCTCCCACTTCGACCAGTGGAGGTTCTCGGTCAGGGATTCGCCCTTTGGGCCCGTCAGAAACTTCTGGCTTTGGTAGAAGCCGCCGCCGTGCACGGCCCAGAGCTCGCCGAAGACGCCGCGCTCGCGGTCGGCCGCCTTCAGCGGCGGCGACAGCGAGTTGTCGAGCATCACGAAATAGAACGACGCGCCGATCCACGCGATGCCGGCGATCAGATGCAGCCAGCGGACGAGCAGATTGAGCCAGTCGAGGAGATAGGCATCCATGGCCGGAGCGAGAGCCGGGCCCGCGCCAGGCGGACCCGGATCAGCGTGCGCGAACGGATTACTTCTTCGGCAGCTTCGAGGCGACACCCTCGACGTAGTAGTCCATCTTGCCCAGCTCGTCGTCGGTCATCGTCTTGCCGCCGGCCACGCGCTCCTTGCCGTCCTGATCCTTGACCGGACCCGCGAACGGATGGAACGTGCCGGCCTTGAGCTCGCCTTCGAGCTTGGCGATCTGCGCCTTGACGTCGGCGGGAACCGCGGGATTGAGCGGCGCGAGCTTGATCATGCCTTCCTTGTAGCCGCCCCAGGTCGTCGTCGGCTTCCACGTACCCGCCAGCACCTCCTGCACCTGTTTCGTGTAGAAGTCGCCCCATTGGTGCGTCGTCGCGCTCAACTGCGTCTTCGGACCGTACTTCGACATGTCGGAGTGATAGCCGAACGACCACTTGCCCTTCTCCTCCGCCGCCTGGACAACGGCCGTCGAGTCGGTGTGGTGCGTGACGACGTCCGCGCCCTGCGAGATCAGTGTCAGCGCGGCCTCGCGCTCCTTGCCGGGGTCAAACCACGAGTTGACCCAGATCACGCGCACTTCGGCCTTCGGATTCACGCTGCGCGCGCCGCGCGCAAACGCGTTGATCCCCTGCAGCACCTCGGGGATCGGGAACGCGGCGACGTAGCCCAGGATGTTGGACTTGGTCATCTTGCCCGCGATCACGCCGGTCAGGTAACGGCCCTCGTAGAAGCGCGCGTTGTAGTTGCCCATGTTGGGGCCGGTCTTGTAGCCCGTCGCGTGCATGAAGTCCTGCTTCGGGAACTGCTTCGCAACCTTCTCGGTCGGGTTCATGTACCCGAAGCTGGTCGTGAAGATGATCGTGTTGCCGCTCTGCGCGAGCTCGCGGATCACACGCTCGGCGTCGGCACCCTCGGCCACGTTTTCCACGTACTTGGTCTGCACCTTGCCCGCGAGCGCCGTCTCCATCTGCTTGCGTCCCTGATCGTGCTGGAACGTCCAGCCGGCATCGCCGATCGGGCTCACGTAGACGAACCCCACCTTGACCGGCGGCGTCGGTGCCTGCGCGCCACCCGTCCCCGCCGCCAACCCCAGCAGCATCGCCGCCGCCCACGCGCCGGCGGCCTTCCACCCTGCCTTGCGATCGAACATCGCTCTCTCCTCTCGAACCCGGCCCCGCCGGGCGGCTCGCGCCGGGGCACCTTCTCGCGCCCGCGGCCGGCGCCCCGACCTGCCGCGAACGTTCATCCCAAATTCCGCCAGCTCGGCTTCCGATTATGCCGTCCCTTAATCGTCGCCGCCTCGCTCAGTCGGGCCTGTAGGGCTGACCCAACGACACCGGCGAGTTGAGCCGGATCGTCTGCACGTTGCGGGAGATGATCACGAGCACGATGATCGTCGCCCAGTAGGGCAGCGACGACAGGAACTGCGACGGGATGTCGATCTGCGCCCCCGAGCCTTGCAGGAACAACTGCGTGATCATCACCCCGCCGAACAGGTACGCGCCGATCAGCACCCGCACCGGACGCCAGGTCGCGAACACGACCAGCGCGAGCGCGATCCAGCCGCGGCCCGCGACCATGCCCTCGACCCAGAGCGGCGTGTAGAACACCGAAAGGAATGCGCCTCCGACGCCCGCCATCGCGCCGCCGAACAGCGTCGCGAGATAGCGGATACGGATCACGGGGTAGCCGATCGAGTGTGCCGAGACCGGCGACTCGCCGACCGCGCGCAGCACGAGGCCGGCACGCGAGCGGTAAAGGAACCACGCGACCCCCGCGAACAGGAGCCACGACAGGTAGACAAGCGACTGCTGGTCGAACAGGGCCGGGCCGATCACCGGAATGTCGGCGAGGAGCGGAATCCTGATCGGCGGCACCGCCAACATCGTCTCCGATTCGTACGGCTTGCCGATGAACGCCGACAGCCCGACGCCGAAGATCGAAAGCGCAAGCCCCGAAGCGACCTGGTTGGCCATCAGCGTGAGCGTCACCACTGCGAAGATCAGGCTCATCGCTGCGCCCGCGACAAGACCCGCGAACACGCCCGCCCAGCTGCTGCCGGAGTCGTGCGCGACGGCGAAGGCCGCGATCGCGCCCACCGCCATGATCCCTTCGGCACCCAGGTTCAGCACGCCCGACTTCTCGGTGACGAGCTCGCCGAGCGCCGTGATGATGAGCGGCGTGCCGGCGACGATCGTCGCGAACAGCATCGAGGTGACGATGTTGTCCAAGGCTATGCCACCGCAGCCGTGCGCTTGAGGCGGTACTGGATGAAAACGTCCGAGCCCAGCAGGAAGAAGAGCAGCATGCCCTGGAACACCTTCGAGATCGACGACGGCAGACTCATGTATTGCTGCGCCTGCTCGCCGCCAATGTAGAGGAGCGCCATCAGCAGGCTCGCGAAGAAAATGCCGATGGGGTTCAGGCGACCTACGAACGCGACGATGATGGCGGCAAAGCCGTAGCCGCTGCTGATCTTGTCGGTGAGCTGCCCCACCGGGCCGGCGACCTCGGCCATCCCGGCGACGCCGGCGGCCGCGCCGCCCACGCAAAGTCCCATCCAGATCATTCCTGTCGCAGAGAAGCCGGCGTAACGCGCGGCGGCGGCCGACTCGCCGGCCACGCGCATCTTGAATCCGCTGTAGCTCTTCTGCATGTAGACGTAGCCGACCGCGAGCGCCGCAAGGGCGATCACGAACGCGAAGTTGAGCCGCGTCCCCTCGATCAGGATCGGCAGCAGCGCTGAATCCGAGAACGTCTCCGTCTGCGGGAAGTTGAAGCCGGCCGGATCCTTCCACGGCCCGAACACGAGCCACGAGACGGTGAGCTGCGCGATGTAGACGAGCATCAGCGAGGTCAGGATCTCGTTCGCGTTGAAGCGCGTCCTGAGCAACGCCGGGATCGCCGCCCACAGCGCGCCGCCCAGCGCGCCTGCAACGACCATTGTCGGCAGCACGAGCACGCTGTCGGATTTCTGGAAAGCGAGCGCGACGCCGGTTGCGGCCACCGCGCCCATCAGGAACTGGCCCTCGGCCCCGATGTTCCAGACGTTCGCGCGGAAGCCGACCGCAAGCCCGACCGCGATCAGCATGAGCGGCGTGGCCTTGAGCAGGAGCTCGGTGATCGCATTGAGATCGCGGACCGGATTCAGAAAGAAAATCCGGAAACCCTCGATGGGATTCTTGCCGAGCGTCGCGAAGACGAGCATGCCGCACACGAGCGTCAGCGCGACGGCGATCGCCGGCGACGCATAGCGCATCGCCCGCGAGGCTTCGGGCCGGGCCTCAAGCTTCCACATGCTGCGCCTTGTCGGATCCGTTCGTGCCGGGCCACATTCCGCTCATCCAGACGCCGATCTCCTCAACGTTGGTTGCGGCTGCCGGCTTTGCCGGCGACAGCCTTCCCTTGGCGATGACGGCAATCCGGTCGCAGATCTCGAAGAGCTCGTCCAGCTCTTCCGAGATGACGAGCACGGCACAGCCGGCGTTGCGGAGATCGATGATCGATTGCCGGATGAACGCCGCGGCTCCCACGTCGACGCCCCATGTCGGCTGCGCGACGACCAGCACCTTCGGGTCCTGCATGATCTCGCGGCCGACGATGAACTTCTGGAGGTTGCCTCCGGAGAGCGAGCGCGCCTGGGCCTCGGGACCGCCGCACTTGACGTTGTACTTCTCGATGCACTCGGCCGCAAAGGCCCGTGCGCGCTTGAAGTCGATCAGCGAGCGCCGCACCAGACGGCGGTTCTTCGCCGCGGTAAGGATCGCGTTGTCCGCGAGCGACATCGAGGGCACCGCGCCGCGCCCGAGGCGCTCTTCGGGCACGAAGCAAAGCCCCGCGCGTCGGCGCCGTCCGGGCGACGTCCGCCCTGCCTCGACGCCGCATGATCTGCACCGGAAACTTCTCCGCAAGCGGCGCTTCGCCCGAGAGGGCGTAGAGCAGCTCCTGCTGGCCGTTGCCGGAAACGCCGGCGATCCCGACGATCTCGCCCGAGCGCACTTCGAGCTCGAGATCGCGCAGGTCGGTGCCGAACGGATCCTCGGCGGCATGCGACAGCCCCGCGAGGCGCAGGCGTACCTCGCCCCCCTGCTTCGCCTCGCCGTGCTCGCACACCGGGAGGTCCTTGCCGATCATGAGGCGTGCCATCGACTTCGGCGACTCCTGCGAAGGAACGCAGTGCCCGGTGACCTTCCCGCCCCGCAGTACCGTCGCCGTGTGGCAGAGCTCCTGGATCTCGTCGAGCTTGTGGCTGATGTACAGGATCGAGCAGCCTTCGGACGCGAGCTTGCGCAGCGTCTCGAACAGCTTGCGCACCGCCTGCGGCGTCAGCACCGACGTCGGCTCGTCCATGATGAGGAGCTTCGGCGTCTGCAGCAGGCAGCGGATGATCTCGACGCGCTGCCGCTCGCCGACCGACAGCGAGTGCACGATCCGGCGCGGATCGACCGGCAGCCCGTACTTGTCGGACACCTGGCGTATGCGCTCGGCGAGCTCCGACAAATCCGGCGTGCCGGGCAGCGCGAGCGCGACGTTATCGACGACCGTCAGCGTCTCGAAAAGCGAAAAGTGCTGGAACACCATTCCGATGCCGAGCTCGCGCGCATGCGCGGGGTTGGCCACGACCAGCGGATGCCCTTCCCAGCGCATCTCGCCACGATCCGGCCTGACCACGCCGTAGATCATCTTCATCAGCGTGCTCTTGCCGGCACCGTTCTCGCCCAGCACCGCGTGGATCTCGCCGGGCATCACGGTGAGATCGATGTCCTCGTTGGCGATGACCGATGGATAGATCTTGGTGATGCCGGTGAGCGCGAGGCGCGGCGTGGTCCCGTTGACGGGCGGTTCGGTGCGATCGGCGTTCATGCGTGCACCTTGCCTGCCGGCGTTGCGCTCGTGAGCGCGGCCATCGCTCTTTCGCGCACCTGCAAGAGCTCGGCCGCGACCGCGATGGCGATCGTCGCCGGCTCCTTGCCCTTGATGCCGGAGATGCCGATGGGGCACGTCATGTTGGCGAACCGCGCGGGCGCAATGCCCCGAGTGGCCATCCGGCGCTCGAACTGGCGCCGCTTCGACAGCGATCCTATCAAGCCGAAATAGGCGAAGTCCGCGCGCTTCAGGATCGCCTCGGCGAGTGCCTGATCGAGCGGGTGGCTGTGCGTCATCACGAGGAAATACGTTCCCGCGGGCGCCGCCGCGACCTCGGCGTCGAGCGTGTCGGTGACGACGATGGCCGTGTTGCCGGGGATATCGGCCGGAAACGCCGCTTCGCGCTCGTCTACCCACGTCACGCGGCACGGCAAACCTCCGAGCAGCGCGACCAGCGCACGGCCCACATGCCCGGCGCCGAACAGGACGACGTTGAAACCATGATCGCGCAGCGGATCGAGAAAGACCGCCACCTCCTGCGCGCTCACTGCAAATCGTGCCACCCGCGGTCCGTCGCCGGTCCCGAGCAACGAACGCGCTGCGGCAGTGACGGCAACGTCGAGGACGCCGTCGCCCAACGTGCTGAAGACAGTGTCGGCCGTGACGATCAGGTGCCCCGCGGCTTCGCGGTCCTGTGGCGTGGCCACCACCGCGGCCGTGCCCCCGCGCCGTAGCGCCACGAGCGCGTCGACCCACTGTGCGTCGGCAGCGACCGGCTCGAAGAGGAGGTTGACGAGGCCGCCGCAGCATTGGCCGAGGCTCGCACCGAGCGGAAAGCGCCGCTGCTCGAACGCGGGCGTACCGTTGGCAGCGAGCATGTCACGCGCGATGCCGATCGCCGAGAACTCGAGATGCCCGCCGCCGATCGTGCCGTCGACCGTGTCATTGCTCACGACCATCCGCGTGCCCGCGCCCCGTGGCACCGATCCTCGCGCCGAGATCACCGTCACCAGCACCGCACGCTCACCGCGGGCGCGCTGACGCACGAGCGCGTCGACCCAGTCGCTCACGCCGGAACCTGCTCGACCTTGCCCGCCGCCGCAGCCGCCGCAGCGCGCGTCCTCAAGTCCTCGACCGAGCGCAAGATCTCCTCCGGTGTCGCCGGCGCGTCGAGTCCTGGGCTTGCGCGATAGTCGGCGACGCTCGCGACGGCGTCCGCGATCGCGTGGTGCACCGAGATCGCGAGCATGAGCGGTGGCTCGCCGACCGCCTTGGACCGGTGAATCGAGTCCTCGGCGTTGATTCCCGATTCGTAGATCTTCACGTTGAAGACCGGCGGGACGTCGTTCGCCACCGGGATCTTGTAGGTGGACGGAGCATGCGTCATCAGCTTGCCCTTGTCGTTCCACCACAGATGCTCCATCGTGAGCCAGCCCATGCCCTGGATGAAGCCGCCCTCGATCTGGCCCATGTCGATCGCGGGATTGAGCGAGCGGCCGACGTCGTGCAGGATGTCGACGCGCAGGAGACGGTTCTCGCCGGTCAGCGTGTCGACGATCACTTCGGCTACCGCGGCGCCGTAGCAGAAATAGTAGAAGGGATTCCCGCTCCAGGTCTTGCGGTCGTAGCCGATCTTCGGCGTCTTGTAGAAGCCGGTCGCCGACAGCGACACGCGCGCGAAATACGCGAGGCGGACCAGCTCGGCGAACGGAAGCGTCCGCGCCCCGACCGTGACCGCGTTGTTGGCGAAGGCGACCTGGTCGGCCGCCACCTTGAAGTGCTCGGCCGCGAACGCGGCGAGGCGTTCGCGCAGCGTCCTCGCCGCGGCTTGGGCGGCCTTGCCATTGATGTCGGCGCCCGACGAGGCGGCCGTCGCCGATGCGTTCGGCACCTTGCTCGTGTCCGATGCGGTCACGCGGATCCGGTCGACGTCGATCGCGAGCTCGGTCGCGACGACCTGCGCTACCTTCGTGAAGAGCCCCTGCCCCATCTCGGTGCCGCCGTGATTCAGAAGCACCGTGCCGTCGGTGTAGACATGGATCAGCGCCCCCGCCTGATTCAGGTGCGTCGCGGTGAACGAGATGCCGAACTTGACCGGCGTGAGCGCGATGCCACGCTTCAAGACCGGGCTCGACCGGTTCCATGTCCGGATCGCTTCCCGCCGCTTGCGATAGTCGGAGCTCTGCTCGAGCTCCGTGACGATCTCGTGGATCACGTTGTCGACGATCGTCTGTTGGTAGTGCGTGACGTTCCGCTCGGTCGTGCCGTAGAAGTTGACCTTGCGAACGTCGAGCGGGTCACGTCCGAGCTGGCGCGCGATGTCGTCGATCACGCGCTCGATGCCCACCATGCCCTGCGGGCCGCCGAAACCGCGAAACGCGGTGTTCGACTGCGTGTTCGTCTTGCAGCGGTAGCTCGTGATGCCGACGTTCCCGAGGTAGTAGCAGTTGTCGCTGTGGAACATCGCGCGATCGTTGATCGACCCCGAGAGGTCAGCCGAATAGCCGCAGCGGCCCGCGAGCGTGAAGGTGACGCCCTGGATGCGCCCCTCCCCGTCAAAGCCCACTTCGTAGTCGGTGACGAAATCGTGGCGCTTGCCGGTGATCAGCATGTCGTCGTCGCGGTCGACGCGCAGCTTCACCGGGCGCCTGAGCCTCTGCGCGAACAGCGCGGCGACGCACGCGAACAAACCGGGCTGGCTCTCCTTGCCACCGAAGCCGCCGCCCATCCGCCGGCAGTCGACCACCACGTCGTTCGCGGCGACGTCGAGCGCGTGCGCGACCTGATGCTGGACCTCGCCCGGGTGCTGCGTCGAGCTGTACACCAGCATCGTGCCGTCTTCCTTCGGCACGGCGTACGCGATCATTCCTTCGAGATAAAACTGCTCCTGCCCGCCGATGTGGACCCGGCCCGTGAGCCGATGCGGCGCCGCGGCGATCGCCGCCGCAGGATCCCCTCGCTGCATTCGCTCGGTGGGCAGCACGAACGAGTTCGCGCGCACCGCCGCCTCGGCGTTGAGGATCGGCTTCAGATCCTCGTATTCGACGACGGCGAGCCGCGCGGCCCGCCGTGCCTCCTCGACGGTACGCGCCGCGACTGCGAATATCGACTGACCCAGGTATTGGACGAGCGTGGTCGCGAAGATCGGATCGTCGGCGACGACGGGGCCGTAGTCGTTCTTGCCCGGCACGTCCTTCGCGGTCAGCACAGCCACGACGCCCGGTGCCGCGCGGACGCGGGTCAGATCGATCGACTTGATGCGCGCGTGCGCGCGCTCGCTCAGGCCGATGGCCGCGTGCAACGTGCCGCGGACCTCGGGAATGTCGTCCGTGTAGATCGCTTCGCCGGTGACGTGCAGGTGCGCACTGTCGTGGGGAAGCGGCGTTCCGACGCCGCCGGCAGGAAGCCTGTCCATCGCAGTCCCCTCCTGGCTCACGCCGCGTATTCGACGACCTGGGTCGCCACCGTCCGGCCCGAAGTCTCGAGCCAGAACCGGTAGAGCAGGTTGCGGGCGACGCTTCGTCGGTAGGCGCCGCTGGCACGCATGTCGGTGATCGGCGCGTAATCGCCGGCCAGCGCCGCCATCGCTGCCTGTGCTGCCGCCTCGTCCCATTCGCGCCCGGCGAGCGCTTCCTCCGCGGCCGCCGCCCGCTTCGGCGTGGCCGCCACGCCGCCAAACGCGATCCGCGCCTCCGCGATCACTCCACGGTCAAACACGATGCGGAACGCGCCGCAAACCGCGGAGATGTCCTGGTCGAACCGCTTGGAAATCTTGTAGGTACGCAGGAGCCCGCCGCGTGGTGCGGCCGGAATCCTGATGCGCTCGACGAACTCGCCCGGCTCGAGCGACGTCTTCTGGTACGCGAGATAGAAGGCGTCGAGCGGCACTTCGCGGGTGCGCTTCCCTTTCCGCAGGACGAGCGTCGTGCCCATGACGATCAGCACCGGCATCGAGTCGCCGATCGGCGAGCCGTTCGCGATGTTGCCGCCCAGCGTGCCCGCGTTCCGGATCGGCGGCGATGCGAAGCGGCGATAGATCTCGGCCAGTTCCGGATAGCGCGCGACGATCGCATCGTAGGCGTCGGTGAGGCTGGCCGCGGCGCCGATGTCGAGGCCTTCGGCGGTCCCCCGGACTTCCTTCAATTCGTCGACATTGCCCACGTAGAGGATCGTCGGCAGATCGCGGTGCTGTTTCGTGACCCAGAGCGCGACGTCGGTGCCTCCCGCGAGCATCCGCGCCTCCGGATATTCCTCGCGCAGCGCAGCCAGATCCTTGAGCGTCGTCGGCGCGTGGAAGGAAGCAGCGGCATGACGCACGACCAGCGTGTCGCGGCGGCGAATCGCGCGCAGCCGCTCGACCATCTCGCGCTCGCTCTGCGTGACCTCGCGATCGGACGCCGACGAGAACGAACAGTTCATCCAGTGCTGATGGCGATCCTCACGGCCCGCACCGTATTCGTACATCTTCACGCCGGCGTCGACGATCGGCCGATAGCCGGTGCAGCGGCAGAGATTGCCCGCCAGCACATCGCCGATTTCGGCACGGGACGGATGCTGTCGCGTCTTGTAGAGCGCGAAAAGGCTCATGACGAAGCCCGGCGTGCAGAACCCGCACTGCGAGCCGTGGCAGTCGACCATCGCCTGCTGCACCGGGTGCAGCGAACCATCGGCGCCCTTCAAGCTCTCGACCGTGATGAGCTCCTTGCCATCGAGCGTCGGCACGAACTGGATGCACGAATTGACGGCGCGGAAGCGTACGCGATCGCCGTCGAGCTCGGCCAGCACCACGGTGCAGGCTCCGCAATCACCCTCGGCGCAGCCCTCTTTCGTCCCCGTCCGGCCGAGATCCTCGCGCAGAAAGTTGAGAACGCTCTTCGTCGGGGGAACGCCCTCGAGCGTTCGGATCTCGCCGTCGAGCACGAACCGGATCGCGTCGCCGTCGGCCGCTGCCTTGTGCCTACCCGCCATGCCGCGCCTCCTCGCCGCCTCGTGTCGATTGCTCGTCAGCTGCCGCGATACGTCGACCAGCTCCAGGGCGAGACCAGGAGCGGTACGTGGTAGTGCTGCGCGGCGTCCGCGACGCCGAATCGTAGCACCACGTCGCCGACGAATGGCGGCCGCGGTCCGGCGCTGCCGATCGCCGCGAAATACGCGCCCGCGCCGAACACCAGCTCGTAGATTCCGACCTCGAAATCAGCATCCTCGAGCAACGGCGCATCGCAGCGCCCATCGGTGTTCGTCGTCGCTTCGCGCAAGAGCTGGCGCCCGCCCGTGGCGCCGATTCGGTACACACGGATGCGCACGGCGGCTGCGGGCCGGCCGTTCGCGGTGTCGAGCACGTGTGTGGTGAGTCTGCCCATCGCCTCGGATCTCCGGAGGACTGTCGCACGCGCGATGGAAAGTGTCAACAATCATTCGCAAGTTTTGTACACAATCATTGACTGTCTTGTGGCCATGTTGCAGCGCGTTTTTGTAGTTACGACTAAATAAACAAACGCTTATTGTTCAACCACCCGTCCAACGTGCTGCAACCGCGGCAGACAACTGTGCCTGTCGAGGTCGGTTTGGGGCTTGCATAGCGACTCTCTTTGTCTACAATGTCGATCACTTGTTGTTGACACATGGCGACGACTCCTCCTTCGCCCTCGCGCGCGCCGTCATCGAGGCGTGCCACTGCCCGCCGCGGTCGCGGGCCCGGGGCCGCGCGCGCACCCGGTGCGCCGCTCGCCCTCTTTGCGAGCAACGGAGCCGCCAGCGTCGACGATCGCATCTGCGCGACAATCCATGAGGCCGTGCTCGATCACCGCCTGCCTCCGGGGACGAAGCTCAAGGAGGTGGCGCTCGCCGAGCTCTTCGGTGTCACGCGCGCGGTCATCCGCAAGGCGCTCGGACGCCTCGCGCACATGCGGCTGGTTGAACAGCGCCCCCATCGCGGGGCGGTGGTCGCCTCGCCCACGGCCGACGAGGCGCGTGACCTGTTCGCCGCGCGCCGGGCAATCGAGGGCGCAATCGTGTCGACGCTCGCACCGCGGGTGACGCGCGAGCAGCTGCGCGAGCTCCGGGCGATGACCCGCGCCGAGCGCGAGTCCTACGCGGCCGGCGACGCCCGCCGCGGGCTCAAGCTCTCGGTCGAGTTCCACCGGGTCCTGGCCCGGATGGCGGGGAACGCCACGCTCGCCGAATTCCTGGACCAGCTCGTCGCAAGGACGCCGCTCGTCGTGCTGGCGCATCAGGGGCCCGCGACCGACAACGCCTGCAGCATCGACGAGCACTCGCAGATCGTCGACGCGATGGCCGACGACGACGCGCCGCGCGCCGTCGCCACGATGGCCGCGCATCTGGATGCCCTCCTCGCCCGCCTCGACCTGGAAGAACCCGCGCGCCGGGAAATGGATCTGGGCGTACTCCTGGGCGTGCGCCGCGCATGACTCCGAACCACGCTCCGCGCGACTTCACCGGCTACGGCCGCGACGTCCCCAGTGCCGACTGGCCGCAACGAGCTCGCGTCGCAGTGCAGTTCGTCCTCAACTACGAGGAGGGCGGCGAGCGCTCGGTCGACGAAGGCGACGCGGGCTCGGAAACCTTCCTCTCCGAGATCATCAACGCCCCGTCGTATGCCGCGCGGCACATGAGCATGGAGTCGATCTACGAATACGGCTCGCGCGCCGGCGTCTGGAGAATTCTCCGCGAGTTCGAGCGTCGTGCGCTCCCGCTCACCGTGTTCGGCGTCGCGCAGGCGCTCGAGCGCAACACGGAGGCGACGGCGGCGTTCGTCGCCCTCGGCCACGAGATCGCGTGCCACGGTCTACGCTGGCTCCACTATCAGGAGGCTGACCCGGCGACCGAGGGCACGCATATGCGCGAGGCCACCGGCATCCTAGAGCGCCTCACCGGGTCCTCACCGTTGGGCTGGTACACGGGGCGCGACAGCCCCAACACGCGGCGGCTCGTCGTCGAGCACGGCGGCTTTCTCTACGACTCGGACTACTACGGCGACGATCTGCCGTTCTGGACGGTCGTCCGCACGTCCGACGGCCGCTCCGTGCCGCACCTCGTGGTCCCGTACACGCTCGACGCCAACGACATGCGCTTCGCGACCCCGGCGGGCTTCGATACCGCCGACGACTTCTTCGTCTATCTGCGGGACGCGTTCGACGTGCTCTATGACGAAGGTGCCCTGCGGCCGCTGATGATGTCGGTCGGCATGCACTGCCGGCTGCTCGGGCGTCCGGGGCGCTTCCGCGCGCTGCAGCGATTCCTCGACCACATCGAGGCCCACGACAACGTCTGGGTCGCGCGGCGCGTCGACATCGCCCGCCATTGGGTGCAGCGCCACCCGTACGTCGCGGCGAGCGGCCGATGACGGCCCCTTCCAAGCCCACACTTGCGAGCTTGTCGGCCGCGCCCAAGAAAGAATTCGTCGCAACGCTCGGCGGCATTTTCGAGCACACCCCGTGGATCGCCGAGCGCGCGTACGAGCGGCGACCCTTCCTGAACGTCGATGCGATGCACGGCGCGATGCTGGCGGTGTTGGCTGCGGCGCCGCGCGAAGCCAAGCTCGCGTTGATCTGCGCACATCCGGAGCTTGCCGGCAAGGAAGCGGCCGCGGGCACGATGACGGCGGAGTCCGTCGGGGAACAGGCGTCGGCCGGGCTCGATCGCTGCTCGCCCGACGAGCTTGCGCGACTGCGCTCGGGCAACGCCGCCTATCGCGAGAAGTTCGGCTTTCCGTTCGTGATGGCGGTCAAGGGGAAGACGCGCCAGGCGATCCTTGCGGCGCTCGCCGAGCGCACCGGAAACACGCGGGACGCCGAGTTCGCGCGCTGCCTAGAGGAGATTGGCAAGATCGCGCGGCTGCGGCTCGACGCATTGCTCGACCCGCCCTAGCCCCGCGATTCCTCTCATCCTCGATCTACGCTAGAACGTCGCGACACCGCTGAATCGCCCCTCCTCGTGGCAAGCACCGCCGGCGTCGGGCGCTGTCCAGCGACCCTCGATGCCGAGCGACGTCGCTCTGACCTCGAGGACCGTGACTGCGTATGGAGCGTCGGTCCCGCATCCCGTCGTGCCCGGGAACGAGTACAGCGCACCATTCTGCGTGACGGCGCCGGTGCTCGTCAGCGTGCAGGTGTCGATGCCGATGAGGTCGAAGACGAACTGAAGCTGACCGGACGCGGACTGCGTAACGCTTATGTTCACCGGAAGACTGGCCGGTCCGTTTTGCGTGGGATCGGTGCAGCCGGAGTCGTTGACGGTGACGCCGCCAGCGTAGCTTCCAGCGAGTGGTACCGGTGTGAGCGTCTGCCGCTGGATGTTCTTATTCACCGCGACGCCGCTGACGTTGTACGTGAGCACGCCCGTATCCGCGGCGCTCGGCTTGAACGACGCTGTCCCCACCTGTGTTGCCGTGCTCTGCTTCGGATTGAACGGCACGGTGCCGAGATACGTGCCCGTGGTCGCGTACAGCGGGCCGGTAAACGCTCCCGCGGCATCCAAAGTCAGCGTGCCGGCATACCAGGTCGGCACGTTGCCGGGGCCGTAGACGAAAAACGTCGCAAAAATGAACCTGTTGCTCTGCGCGAGATTCACACCCCAGCCAGATTCCGCTGGATTCCACCAGATGTCCGAGTAGTCGGTTGCGTGCACGGCGAACGAAAGCGCGGCGAGCGCCGCGACGACAAGACTGCGTGATGGCATGGGAACCTTCCCCCGTGTTTCGGCTCGAGGCTGTGGTCGGTCGGCCCCGCCGTTGTTCCACTCTTGTGCACCCGACTCGCCGGCGCAAGCGACGTCGCGGTCATGAACGTCGGGTATTTCCTGACGATACCGTAATCCGCGCTTCAGCGCTCGCCAATCCAGTAGTCGGGTGCCGCCCAGGCACGCTTGAGGTGATCGACGAAGAAGCGCACTTTCGCCGGCACATGGCGCTGCGGCGGATAGACGGCCATGATGTCGTAGGACGGCAGAGCGAAGTCGTCGAGCACGGTCACGAGCTCGCCGGACGCGAGCTCGCGCGCGATCTCCCAGCTCGACCGCCACGAGAGCCCCAGGCCTTCGCAGGTCCAACGATGAAGCAGCTCGGTGTCGTTGCACTCGAGTTTACCCGCGACACGCACGACGACGGGCTTGTCGTCGAGCCGGAAGTGCCAGCCGCCCTGCTGCCCGCCCTGGAGGTTGAACGCGAGGCAGTTGTGTTGCTCCAGGTCCGTAAGCGTGCGCGGCATGCCGTTGCGCTCGAGATAGCCGGGCGTTGCACAGACGACGCGGCGGTTGGCGGCGAGCTTCACCGCGACGAACGCGGGATCGATCGCCCCGCCGATGCGCACCCCCAGGTCGAAGCCCAGGCGCACGAGATCGACGACCTGGTCGGTCAGGCCGAACGACACGCGGACGTCCGGATTCTGTGCGATGAACGCCGGCCCATGCGGCGCGACGTGCTTACGGCCGAACGCGGCGGGCGCTGCGATGACGAGGTGGCCCGTGGCCTTCTGTCGTCCCTCGCCGAGTTGCGCCTCGACCTGCTCCAGGTCGGTGACGAACCTCCTGCACTGCTCGAGATAGACCGCGCCTTGCTCGGTCAGCGCGAGCCGC
Source organism: uncultured beta proteobacterium (assembly GCA_963773195.1). Classification (GTDB taxonomy): domain Bacteria; phylum Pseudomonadota; class Gammaproteobacteria; order Burkholderiales; family Casimicrobiaceae; genus CAIWHR01. The sequence continues at coordinate 93,833 of CAVZAE010000006.1, read as the reverse complement.
CGCGTGGATCGGTGCATCAAGCGGACGCCGAGGCGGCGCTCGAGGGCGTCGATCCTGCGGCCGATCATGACGGGCGTGACCTGTGCGCGCAACGCGGCCTTGGCCAGGCTTCCTGTATCGACCGCCGCGACGAAAGCCTCGATTTGCTTCAGCTTGTCCATCGCATTGCATACGTGGAGTATCGAATAGGATGAGTTTATGTGATCTTATCGACATGTCAAATAGGTTATAGGATGGCTGACATTCAACGAGCCGCGCCCAGGCTCGCGAGAGGAGAAGTCCCATGCCCAGGATGAGAGCCATCGATGCCGCCGTCCACGTGCTCGAGCGCGAAGGCGTCACCACCGCGTTCGGTGTACCAGGCGCCGCGATCAATCCGCTGTACTCGGCGCTGAAAGCGCGCGGCAGCATCGCGCACGTCCTCGCGCGCCACGTCGAAGGCGCTTCGCACATGGCGGAGGGTTACACGCGCGCAGTTGCGGGCAATATCGGCCTGTGTATCGGCACGTCGGGCCCGGCGGGGACCGACATGATCACCGGGCTCTACTCGGCGTCGGCGGACTCGATCCCGATCCTGTGCGTCACAGGCCAGGCGCCGCGCGCCCGGTTGTACAAGGAAGATTTCCAGGCGGTCGACATCGAGGCCATCGCGAAGCCGGTGACGAAGTGGGCAGTGACGGTGCGCGAGCCCGCGCAGGTGCCGCGCACGTTCCAGCAGGCGTTCCACGTGATGCGCTCGGGCCGCCCGGGCCCGGTGCTGATCGACCTGCCCTTCGACGTCCAGGTCGCGGAGATCGAATTCGACCCCGACACCTACGAGCCGCTGCCCATCTACAAGCCTGCGGCCAGCCGCGCGCAAGTGGAGAAGGCGCTGACGATGTTGAACGAGGCGGAGCGACCGCTGATCGTCGCCGGCGGCGGGATCATCAATGCCGACGCATCCGCACTGCTCGTCGAGTTCGCCGAGATCGCCGGCGTTCCGGTGATCCCGACGCTGATGGGCTGGGGCGCGATCCCCGACGATCATCCGTTGATGGCCGGGATGTGCGGACTGCAGACCTCGCATCGCTACGGCAACGCGACGATGCTCGCGTCCGACTTCGTCCTGGGCATCGGCAACCGCTGGGCGAACCGCCATACGGGCTCGATCGACGTCTATGCGAAAGGCCGCAAGTTCGTCCACGTCGACATCGAGCCCACGCAGATCGGCCGCGTGTTTCCTCCGGACTACGGGATCGTCTCCGACGCCAAGGCAGCGCTCGAGCTGTTTGTCGCCGTCGCGCGCGAATGGCAGGCCGCGGGCAAGCTCAAGGATCGGAGCGCATGGGTCGCGGAGTGCCGCGAGCGCAAGCGCACGCTCCTGCGCAAGACGAATTTCGAGAACGTGCCGATGAAGCCGCAGCGCGTCTACCAGTGCCTGAATCGTGCGTTCGACGATCAGGACACGTGCTATGTCACGACGATCGGCCTGTCGCAGATCGCCGCCGCTCAGTTCCTGCACGTCTACCGGCCGCGGCACTGGATCAACTGCGGCCAGGCGGGCCCGCTCGGGTGGACGATCCCGGCCGCGCTCGGCGTGCGCGTGGCCGACCCCACGCGCCGGATCGTCGCGCTGTCCGGCGACTACGACTTCCAGTTCATGATCGAGGAGCTTGCCGTCGGAGCCCAGTTCAAGTTGCCGTACGTCCATGTCGTCGTGAACAATTCCTATCTCGGCCTGATCCGGCAGGCGCAGCGCGGATTCCAGATGGACTATTGCGTGTCGCTCGCCTTCGACAACGTCAACGCGCCCGAGACGGGCGGCTACGGCGTCGACCACGTCAAGGTCGTCGAAGGCCTGGGCTGCAAGGCGATCCGCGTGCACAAGCAGGAAGAGATCGACCCCGCGATCCAGCAGGCGGAGCAGTGGATGAAGCAGTATCAGGTCCCGGTCGTGATTGAAGTGATCCTGGAGCGAGTGACGAATATCGCGATGGGCACCGAGATCGATAACGTCGTCGAGTTCGAGGAGCTCGCAAAAGGCAAGGAAGACGCCCCCACCGCCGTGGCACTGCTCGACTAACCGCTCGATCGACCGTAAAGGCTATGCGCCAAGTCACTCCGTCATTCCCGCGAAGCTTGCCCCCGAGTGTTGTAATCGGGGGGCGGGAATCCAGCGTCGTTGCCGTAGAGTCACTGGGTCCCCGCCTTCGCGGGGACGACGGGATTGTGCGGCTCGACCAGACGTCAATATCTTGAATGGCGACACCATGACGAAGCTCGCCGCCAACCTGACGATGCTCTGGAACGAGCTCGAGTTCCTCGACCGCTTCGCGGCGGCGGCGAACGCGGGCTTCAAGGGTGTCGAGTACCTGTTCCCCTACGCGTACGCGAAAGAAGCGCTGGCCGAGCGGCTCGCGCAGCATGACCTCACGCAGGTGCTGCACAACCTGCCGGCCGGCGACTGGGCCAAGGGAGACCGCGGCAACGCCTGCGACCCGGCGCGCGTGGGCGAGTTCCAGGACGGTGTCGGCCGCGCGATCGACTACGCGAAGGCGCTCGGCTGCAAGCAGGTCAACTGCCTGGCGGGGATTGCGCCGGCCGGCGTCGACGTCGAGAAGGTGCACGGGACGTTCGTCGCGAACCTGCGCTTCGCCGCCGAGGAGCTGGCGGCGGCCGGCATTCGCCTGCTGATCGAGCCGATCAACACCTACGACATTCCGGGGTTCTTCCTGTCGCGAACCCGACAGGCGCTCGACATCATGGACGACACGGGCTCGACGAACCTGTGGCTGCAGTACGACATCTATCACATGCAGCGGATGGAGGGTGAGCTCGCGGCGACGATCCAGGCGAACCTCGCGCGGATCGCGCACCTTCAGCTGGCCGACAACCCGGGACGACACGAGCCCGGCACGGGTGAGATCAACTACCGCTTCCTGCTTGGATTCCTGGACACGATCGGCTACGAGGGCTGGATCGGCTGCGAATACAAACCCAAAGCAACGACCGACGGCGGCCTCGGCTGGCGCGCTGTGCACAACGTGTAGCGGGAGGATCGGACCATGGCGGATATCGGCTTCATCGGGCTGGGCATCATGGGATCACCGATGGCGGGGCAGCTGATCAAGGGCGGCCATCGGGTGCACCTGCACAGCCGCTCGGGCGTGCCGCAGGCGCTCACCGACGCCGGCGGCATCCGCTGCGCGAGCGGCAAAGAGGTCGCGCAGAAGTCGGACATCGTATTCGCGATGGTGCCGGACACGCCGCACGTCGAGGCGGTGCTGTTCGGTGCGGACGGCGTCGCCGCGGGCCTCGGCAAGGGCAAGGCGGTCGTCGACATGAGCTCGATCTCGCCGCTCGCGACCAAGGAGTTCGCGAAGAAGATCGCGGCGCTGGGCTGCGACTATCTCGACGCACCCGTTTCCGGCGGCGAAGTCGGCGCCAAGGCCGCTTCGCTGACGATCATGGTGGGCGGGACCGACGCGGCATTCGCGCGCGTGAAGCCGTACTTCGAGCTCATGGGCAAGAACATCACGCTCGTCGGCGGCGTCGGCGACGGCCAGACGACCAAGGTCGCGAACCAGATCATCGTCGCGCTGACGATCGAAGCGGTGGGCGAGGCGCTCGTCTACGCCGCGAAGGCGGGCGCGGATCCGGCGAAGGTGCGCCAGGCGCTGATGGGCGGGTTCGCGTCGTCACGGATCCTCGAGGTCCACGGCGAGCGGATGGTGAAGCGCACATTCGCGCCGGGGTTCCGGATCGAGCTCCATCAGAAGGACCTGAATCTCGCGTTGTCGACGGGCCGCGCGCTCGGCGTAGCGCTGCCGAACACGGCGACCGCGCAGGAGCTGTTCAATGCCTGCGCGGCAAACGGCGACGCGGCGCTCGATCACTCGGCGCTCGTGCACGCGCTCGAGAAGCTCGCGAATTTCGAGATCGGCCAGCGAAACGAACGGTAGACGTCCGTCGATCCCCGCGCAGGCGGAGACCCAGCGTCGTTCGCCCGACGACGCTGGATTCGCGCCCCCCGCTAGAACACTCGGGGGCAAGCTTCGCGGGAATGTCGGCAACAGCCAAGCGCCATGCTCTCGCCTCCTCAGCTCCTGCGCGCGATGTTCGACGCCGCGATCGACGCAGCGCAGCCCGCACGCAGCCTGCCGCCGCATCTGCCCGACCGCCCGCGCGGACGCACGGTCGTGATCGGCGCGGGGAAGGCGTCGGCCGCAATGGCCAAGGCATTCGAAGATGCGTGGCCGGGCCCGATCGAAGGTCTTGTCGTCACCCGCTACGGCTACGCTGTGCCGTGCCGGCGCATCGAAATCGTCGAGGCGGCGCATCCTGTCCCGGATGCCGCAGGCCTCGCCGCCGCGAAGCGAATGCTCGATCTCGTAGCGGGGCTTACGCCCGACGACCTCGTCGTCGCGCTGATCTCCGGAGGCGGTTCGGCGCTGCTTGCGCTACCCGCTCCGGGCCTGACGCTCGACGACAAGCAGCAGGTCAACCGTGCGTTGCTCGCCTCGGGCGCGACGATCAGTGAAATGAATTGCGTGCGGCGGCATCTTTCGGCGATTAAAGGAGGTCGCCTTGCGGTCGCCTGTCACCCCGCACAAGTTGTCACGCTGCTCATGTCGGACGTGCCCGGCGACCGGCCCGCCGACATCGCGTCCGGACCTACCGTCGGCGATGCGACAACGTGCGCCGACGCGCTCGACCTCGTGCGCCGCTATGGCATCGAACTTTCGCCCAACGTACGCCGCGTGCTCGAGTCCGGCGTCGGTGAAACGGTAAAGCCCGACGACCCGCGGCTCGCCCGCGCTCGGGTCCGGATGATCGTCACTCCGCAGCAGGCGCTCGAGGCGGCGGCGCGCGTGGCGCGCGAGGCGGGCATCGCCCCGGCGATCCTCGGGGACGCGATCGAGGGCGAAGCGCGCGATGTCGGCAAGGCGATGGCCGGCATTGCATTGCACGTCGCCGCCTACGGCGAGCCGTTCACGCCGCCGTGCGTGCTGCTCTCGGGCGGCGAGACGACAGTCACCGTTCGGGGCGACGGGCACGGCGGGCGCAACGTCGAGTTCCTGCTCTCGCTTGCACTCGCGCTCGACGGTTGTCCCGGCATCTTCGCGCTCGCCGGCGACACCGACGGCGTCGACGGGCAGGAAGAGATCGCCGGGGCCATCGTCGCGCCCGACACGCTCGCACGCGCATGGCAGGCGGGCTTGCGGCCCGCAGAGAGCCTTGCGCGGAACGACGGCCACGGCTTCTTCGGCGCCCTGGGCGATGCCGTCGTCACCGGCCCGACGCTCACCAACGTGAACGACTTTCGCGCGATATTGGTCACTGAGTTGATCACTGAGCGGATGACGCCATGACGATGCGCTTCGGCAACGAGCTCATGCGCCAGGCCAATGTGCTTGCGGGCATGAGCGAAGACGCGCCGCGTGTCACGCGGACCTACCTGAGCCCGCAGCACAAGCAGGCGGGCGACTATCTGATCGGATTGATGCAGCGCGCGGGAATGACCGCCGGGTTCGATGCGCTTGGCAACATCGTCGGGCGCTACGAAGCCGCCGATCCGGGCGCGCCGGTCGTGATGACCGGCTCGCACCAGGACTCCGTGCGCAATGCCGGACGTTACGACGGTCTCTTCGGGATCATTTCTCCGATCGCGTGCGTCAAGGACCTGCACGACCGCGGGATTCGCCTTCCGTACACGCTCGAGATCGTCGGCTTCGGCGACGAGGAAGGTGTCCGCTTCGGCGCCACGCTGATCGGCAGCAAGGCAATGGCCGGACGGTTCGCGCCCGAATGGCTCGACCAGAAGGACGAGCACGGGACGACGATGCGGCAGGCGCTCATCGACTTCGGCGGCAATCCCGACGGCTGGCGCAGCGTCGACCGCCGCGGCAAGAACGTCGTCGCCTACGTCGAGTCGCACATCGAGCAGGGGCCGGTGCTGTTGAACGAGGGATTGCCGGTCGGCGTCGTGACCGCGATCCAGGGCGGGACGCGCCTCAATGTGAACGTGACCGGGCTCGCCGGGCACGCGGGGACCGTGCCGATGGGCGCGCGCCAGGACGCCCTCACGGCGGCCAGCGAGATGATCCTGTTCGTCGAGCGCCACTGCGAGACGAACCCCGGGCTTGTCGGCACGGTCGGCAAGATTTCGGCGCTGCCGGGCGCGATCAACGTGATCCCGCAGGACGTCGCGTTCACGATCGACGTGCGCTCAGCCGATGACGCCGTGCGTCGCGCCGCAGTCGCGGCGATTCGCGCGGGCCTGGCGGACATTGCCGGGCGCCGCCGCATGCAGATCGACATCGCCGATTTCTTCACCGCCGACGCGGCTCCCTGCGACCCGAGGCTCCAGACCGCGTTCGCGCAGGCGATCGAAGCGCACGGCGTCCCGCTGCGCTATCTGCCGAGCGGGGCAGGTCACGACGCCATGGAGTTTCCCGCCGTCGCGCCGATGGCCATGCTGTTCGTTCGCTGTGGCAACAACGGCATCAGCCATCACCCCGACGAAACGATGACGGCCGAGGATGCCGAGCTCGCCACGTCGGTGCTGCTCCATTTCCTCGAGCACTACCAGCCACCGAAATGAGCGCGGAACTGGATCTCGGTCGCTGGATCGACGACCACCACGACGAGCAGGTCGACTTCCTGCGCCAGATCGTCCGAGTGCCTTCCGACACGCCGCCCGGCGACAACGCGCCCGCTGCGGAAAAAGCAGCCGAGCTGCTCGCGGCGCTCGGGTTCGCCGTCGAGCGGCACCCGGTGCCCGAGGACGTACTCCGCGACTACGGTCTCAAGAGCATCACGAACCTGATCGTCCGCGAGCGCTTCGGGACCGGCGGCCCGGTAATCGCATTGAACGCCCACGGCGATGTCGTTCCGCCCGGCGACGGCTGGACGAAGCCGCCCTATGAAGGTGTCATCGAGAACGGCAGGATGTACGGGCGCGGCGTCGCGGTATCGAAGTCCGACATCGCGACATACACGTACGCGCTCGCGGCGCTCCGCGCGCGTGCACGGAGCGGAGCCCGACTCAACGGGACAGTCGAGCTCCACTTCACCTACGACGAGGAGTTCGGCGGTCTCGCCGGCCCCGGGTTCCTGCTCGAGCGCGGCCTCACGCGACCCGACTACGCGATCGCTGCGAGTTTCAGCTACGCGGTCGTCACTGCGCACAACGGGTGCCTGCAGTTCGAAGTCACCGTCAACGGCAAGGCGGGGCACGGTGCAATGCCCGAGACGGGCCGCGACGCGTTCCGTGCCGGCACTGCGATCCTGAACGCGCTCTATGCCGAGGCCGACGCGCTCAGGGCGAAGAAATCGAGCGTTGGGGGAATCGAGCATCCCACGCTGATCGTCGGTCGCATGGAAGGCGGGATCAATACGAATGTCGTACCCGATCGACTCGTGCTGCGCCTCGATCGCCGGATGACGCCGGAAGAGGATCCAGCCGACGTCGAGCAACGGCTGCGCGCGCTGATCGAGCGCGCGGCGGCCGGCCACGATGGTATCCGCGTCGAGATCCGGCGGCTCCTGCTCGCCCGCGCACTCAAGCCGCTTCCAGGGCACGAGCGTCTGGTCGTGGCGCTCCAGCGTCACGCGAAGGAAATATTCGGCCTCGACATCCCGGCCGTCGGCGTGCCGCTCTATGCCGACGCGCGCCTGTATGGCGAGCACGGCGTTCCGATCGTCATGTACGGCGCCGGCCCGCGAACGCTCGTCGAGGCGAACGCGAAGCGTCCTGACGAGAATCTCGAGCTCGAAGATCTCCGCGGGGCGACGAAAGTCGTCGCTGCCGCCGTGTGCGACTTCCTCGCGGCGTGACGCGTCGTCGAAGGCCGTTCAACCCGGCGTCCAAGTCGTGATATACAATATGGAATGTGCCGTCGCCGAGGGGTAGTGCGCGAACGGCGCGGTCCGCGCATCCTTGCGCTCAAGGAGAATAATCTCATGCTGAACCTCCTCTTCCGCATCACCGGCGTGACGCTTCTGGTCGCGCTGTTCGCGCCTGCGGCGCTGGCCCAGTCCGAGCAGCAAAAGCTGGTCAACGATTCGCAGACCACGCTGAACACGTTCCTGCGCGATCCCGACATGTCATGGCTGCAACAGAACTTCTATCACGCCAAGGCCGTGATCATCGCGCCCGAGATCGTCAAGGCCGGCTTCATCTTCGGCGGCTCCGGCGGCCGTGCGATCGTCGTCGCCCGCGATCCCAAGACCGGCCGGTGGCTCGGGCCCGTGTTCTACACGATGGCAACCGCGAGCGTAGGCTTTCAGGCCGGCGTCTCAGTCTCCGAGAACGTCACGCTGGTGATGACCGACAAGGGCTTCAACTCGCTGCTCGCCACATCGTTCAAGATGGGCGGCGATGCGAGCGTCGCTGCAGGCCCGGTCGGCACGGGCGCGAAGAGCGACATCGTCGCGGACCTGATCACATTCTCGCGTGCGAAGGGCGTCTATGGTGGCCTGAATCTCGATGGCACGGTCGTCACATCGACCGACGACTGGAACCAGGCCTATTACGGCACGAAGGTGCTGCCGCCCGACATCCTCGTGCGCGGCTCGCATACCAACAAGGGCGCGGCGGCCCTGATGCAGACGCTGACGAAGGCGTCGGCCAAAAGATAGCCCGCACGAGCATCCAAAGCACGAGGGCCCCGCGCGGGCCCTCGTTTTTTTTAACTACTGCAACATCGCCGGGACCTTGCCACCCGGCGTCGCGGACTCCGCACTCATGTCGCGCACCAGGCGCTGGAATTCCGGAGAGTCCCGAATGATGGTGCGCGCCGCCGCTCGCAGTCGGTCGACCTGTTCGGGCGCCAGGCTGAGCGTTGTCGGCATCGAGTTCAGGTACTCGCGCTCGACCGGATCCGGAAGTGCTGCGAAGCTCACGTCGATCGCGTAGAGCTCGATGTCCGGAACGTCGACGGCACGGGCAAGCAGCGGATTGTTCCCGCTCGGAAACGCCGACGCAGCCCTGAGCGAGCGGAACGTCTGCCAGCGCAGGATCGTGTCGCGCAGGAGCTCGACCGCCTCGTACGAATAGCGCTCGATCGGCACGCCGGCTGCCTTGACCAGGATTTGCAGCGTCCCGGGCGGCTGCTCGCTCTTGTCCCAGTCCCGCCGCGGCGCCGATATCGAGTTGACGACGAATACGGCGATCCGACGAATGCTGTTGATCCCTGACGATTGACGAAACTCCTCGCTCGCTTCGATCTGTTCCAGGCCCTCGAGCACCGCGCGCATCCCGAGGTTGTCGGATACGCCGCCGTCGACGAGATGCAGATAGGGCCGCTCGGCGCTGTCCTGCAGCGCCTGGAGCTCGTTGTACCGCTGCAGCGTGCGGTTCGCGGGGCGTGTCCTGGTGTCGGTCTTCGTGAACGCCCGCACCCATTCGGGGTCACGATAGTGGCAGCCGCCGCCATAGTTGGTGATCGTCACCGGCGAAAGGATGACAGGCACCGCGGACGACGCCGCGGCCGCCCGCGACAGCCGCACTTTCGAGAGGTCCGAGCAGATCAGGTCCCAGTTCGTCTGGACGAATGCGAAGCGCGCACCGGTGGAGAGATCGGTGGCCGAAGCCACCGCGATGGGGCGCTCGGTGTCGACCAGGTCGCCGAATGTCGCGCCGTCGAACAGGATCTCGTCGTAGTAGTCTTCCGCGAGCTCGGAGCGCCCGAAAGTCGGCGAACTCAGTCCGGGCCAGCGCAGCGGATTGAAGACGCGGGAGACGAGCTCGCCCTGCACGTCGCGCTTGAGGAAGCGCCGCTCGTACTCGGTGAAGAGGCGATCGCCGTACAGCGCATAGGAAAGCGCCGTGAAGCTCCCGCCGGAGACGCCGGTGATGATGTCGACCTCGTCCAGCATCCGCGTCTTCCTGCCACCGACCGTGAATTCCGTGTCGCGCAGCGCCTCGAGCGCGCCGAACGCGAAGGCGGCGGCGCGCGTGCCACCGCCCGAGAACGCGACAACGATCAACGTGTCGGATACCAGCCCGCGGATGTGGTGGCCGCCGGGACGATAGCCCCCGGCAGGATCCGCTTCATCGAGCTTCGGATTGACGGGTCGCGCGGCGCAGCCTGCGAACACGGCCGCCGCGACCGTCAGGGCCAAGGCGCGGAAGAAAGACGGGAGCACCCGTCGATGTTATTCGCCGCGTGCCTGCGTCGCAACGGGCGCCCCGCGGCGCCGCTGCGCGGGGTGCGGCCGGACGACGGTGAACGTGCCGCCGACGATGAGCGCGCAGCCCGCGATCATCGACCACGTGATCGTTTCGTCGAGCAGCAAGGCCCCCCATGCCATCCCGAACATCGGCATCAGGAACGCAACGGTCAACGCGCGCGTCGGGCCCACGTCCGCAATCAGCCTGTAATAAAGCAGATAGGCAACCGCGCTGCACAGGAGCGCGAGGCCTAGCACGTTGCCGACGACCGCAGGCGTGATCTCGCCCCGCACAGGAGAGAGGGGAACGAGCGGCAGCAGCGCGACACCGGCGGCGAGCTGGCTCCAGCCGGCGATCGCCATCGGGCTCGCGCCCGCCGCGTACTTCTTCATGTAGACGCTCGACGCCGCGTAGCACAACGCGGCGCCCAGGCACGCTGCGATCGACAGGCCGAACATCGCGTCGGGCACGACCGGCCCCGCGCCGCTGACGAGCGCAACGCCCGCCCCGCCGGCGAAGAGCCCGGCGATCTTCGGCGGCGAGAGCCGCTCGCCCAGGAACAGCGCCGAGAGGAGCGCCGCGAACAGCGGTGTCGAAGCGTTCATGATGACCGAGTACGACGCCGGCAAGTGCAGCGCGGCGAACGCGAAGAGGACGAACGGCAGCGCCGAGTTGACGAGCCCGATCACGACGTAGTGCCGACCTTGCGCGCGCAGGTCCGCCGCAACGCCGGCGACGCGAAAGTACGCGATCAGCGCAATCGACGCGATCAACACGCGCGAGGCGGCCGTCACCACGGGTCCCAGCACCGGCGAGAGCACCCGCAGGAAGATGAACGAGCCGCCCCAGATCGCAGCCAGCGCGACGAGCCGCGCGATGTCCTCAGACCGCATCACGCCGCCGAGCGCAGTCCGGCGAACGCGCGCTCGTGCGTGAGCAGCGCGCGCTTGCGGTCGAGCCCGCCCGCGTAGCCGGTGAGAGAACCGTCGGAGCCGACGATCCGATGACACGGGACGACGATCGCGAGCGGATTGCGACCGGTCGCGGCACCCGCGGCACGGGCGCTGCCCGCACAGCCGGCGCGGCGCGCAAGCTCGGCGTAGGAGATCGTTTCGCCGGCGGCAACGGTCGCAATCGCGGCCCAGACGCGCCGCTGGAACGGTGTGCCTGCGGCCGCCAGCGGCAAATCGAACGAAGCGCGACGCGCGGTGAAGTACGCGGTGAGCTGCGAAGCCGCTTCGCGCAACGCGGGAAACGCCGGATCGCGGATCCACGTAGGGCTCGTCGGCGACGCGTAACGATCCCCGTCGAACGCGATGCCCACGAGACCTGCGGATGTCGCGACAAGACGCAAAGCGCCGAGCGGCGTAGCGATTTCAGTGTAGCGGAGGGTGGTGACGATCATGCTTGGGATCTCCAGAGATGAATGACGGCGTAGGCGCGCCACGGGCGCCACGCTTCGGCGCGCGCGAGCGCTTGCGCCGGACGCTCGACGTCGAGCGCGCGGCGCACGACGAGGTCGCCTTCGAGGAACGCGTCGGGCCAGCGCAACGCCCGCATCGCGATGTAGTTGGCAGTCCACGCTCCGATGCCGGGAACGGCCATGAGATGTTCGATCGTCGCTTCGACGTCGCCCTCGGGCTGCAGCGCGAGATCGCCGTCGGCCACCGCACGCGCAAGCGCGACGATGGTGCGTGCGCGGGCCAAAGGCATCCCGATACGCGCGATGGCCGCCGGTTCGACCGCCGCGATGTCGACCGCTGCTGGAAAGAGGCGCGCAATTTCCGCCGGCGCCGCGGGCACGGGCTCACCGAACGCTGCCGCGAGCCGCGACAGGAGCGTCCGCGCGCCGCGCACTGAGATCTGCTGGCCCACCACGGCGCGCACCGCAAGCTCGAAGCCGTCGCACGCCCCCGGGACGCGTAACCCGGGACGCGGCGTCGCGAGCTCGCCCAGTGCCGCCGCGACGACCGCGGGATCGCATGCCAGATCGAACGCATGCTTGACGCGCGAGAGCACGGCCGGCACTGCGCGAGCGAGCGACGGCGAGACCGCGATCGCGAGCGCGTGCTTGCGCCGCGCACGCCGCACGACAATGCTGCCCTTGTGGATCGCGCCGCGATGCACGACCGCGAGGCTCCTCGCGTAGCCGTCCGGCCCGACATGCTCGACGCCCGTCACCGCACGCGTGCGAAGAAAGTCCAGCATGCCTTCCCAGTCGTAAGGGGGCCGGTAGGCTAGCTCGAACGCCAGCGTCGCCGGCAGCATCGCGCCGTCGGTGTGCGCGCGAAGGCGCCCCGGCGCCATCCGGTAACGCGCCCGAAACAGCGCGTTGAACCGACGCACGCTCGCGAATCCGCTCGCCATTGCGACGTCGGTGACGGGCAGCGACGTGTCGGTCAGCAGGCGCTTCGCAAGCAGCAGCCGATGCGTCTGCGCATACTCGATCGGCGAGACCCCGTATTGCGACTCGAAAATGCGCCGGAGATGCCGGCTCGTCACGCCGACGCGGCGCGCAAGATGCTCGATGCCGCCTTCGTCGAGCACGCCGTCCTCGATCAGGCTCACGGCGCCGCGCGCGAGCTGCTCGGAGGCGTCCACGCTCGCGTGACCCGGCGCGAGCTCGGGGCGGCAGCGCAGGCACGGCCGGTAGCCGGCGACTTCGGCCGCTGCGGCACTCGGAAAGAAGCGGCAGTTCTCGCGCCGCGGCATCCGCACCGAGCACACGGGACGGCAATAGATGCGCGTCGACGACACGCCTACGAAGAAGCGGCCGTCGAAGCGAACGTCATGCGCGGTGAGCGCGCGATAGCAGGCGTCGGCATTGAGAGGCATGAGCCGCATTATGCGCTCCACCCCCTCCGTGCACTCGCCGTTTTCGGACACGGTATCCGGGGCGGGCGCCCGTTCGCGCGGGCCCACTGCGTCCCGTTCGTTCGCCGCCCGTGTCGTGCGGCGGCGACAGTCATGGCCACCCCAAAAGGGTGGGGCGAGCGCGCGATTCGCGATGCTAGAATGCGCGGCAACCGGTGGACGAAGCGGTCGAGACAGCACGGCCCACCGACTCACCGGAGATTCCCGATGCCTGATGATCGCCGCCGACGCAGCCTGCGCCGGAGCCTTGCTCACATCGTCACCGCGCTCGCCGTCGCGCTTTCCGCTGCGACCGCGCACGCCGCCGCGCAGCGGACGTTCGTCTCGCCGGGCGGTGCCGACGTCAACACCGCCGCCAACTGCGCGCTGGCCGCGCCCTGCCGATCGTTCGGCGCCGCCATCGGCGTCACGAACGCCGGCGGTGAGATCATCGTGCTCGACTCGGCTGGCTACGGGCCCGTCGCCATTGCGAAGTCGGTGTCGATTATTTCACCACCCGGCATTTACGCCGGCGTGTCGGTCATGAGCGGCGAAGGCATCACGATCAACACCGCGGGCGTCGAAGTGACGCTGCGGGGCCTGACCATCAACGGCCAGGGCGGCAGCGTCGGCATTCATTTCGCCCAAGGCTCGCGTCTCGACATCGACGGCTGCAATGTCGGCAACATGGGCGCGCAGGGGATCCTGATCGACGGCGCAGGGACGATTTCGATCGCCAACACGACCGTGATCAGCAACACTGGCGTCGGCATCGAGGTCGACTCCGCCGCAGTTGTCGCCGTCATCGACAGTCTCATCGAGTCGAATGGCAGTCACGGCATCGCGGCGGAGGGCGGCGCGAGCATGACGGTCTCCGGAACGACCGTTGCACGGAACGGCCAGAAGGGCCTGTTCGTCCAGGGCGTCGCGGCCGGAACACGCATGGCGATGACTTCGTCAGTCGTGAGCGATCACGCGTCCGGCGCCGGGCTCTACGCGGAAGCGCTGAACGCGGGCGACGTGGTCCGCCTCGACGTCACGAATTCGACGCTCGCGCGAAACGCGAGCGGCGTCCAGGTGAATTCAATCGCAAGCGGGAACGCGAAGGCCGGCGTCGTCAGCAACCAGATCGTCGAGAACCCAGTCGCCGGCATCCTCGCCCAGGGGAGCGGGTCGTCCGTGATCCGCGTCTCGCGGAACGGTGTTTTCCGCAACGGCGTGGGCCTGAGCACGACGGGTGGTGGCGTGATCTACAGCCCGACGACGAACTACGTCCGCGACAATGGCGCCGATGCGAGCGCGGGCACGCCGGCGCCGGACTCGTTGCTGTGATCGTTTCCTCGCGGCTCCAGCGCGGGATCGCCTTGGCGGTGGCCGTATTGGCGTTCGCGCTCTCGTCCGACGCCGCGGCGATCAGCCGCACATTCGTGGCCTCGTTCGGCAGCGACTCGAATCCATGCTCGCTCCCGGCGCCATGCCGGGGATTTACCGTCGCGCTAGCCGCGACCGTCCCGGGCGGCGAGATCGTCGTGCTCGATTCGGCCGGCTACGGCCAGGTTACGATCGGGAAGTCGGTGTCGATCACCGTCCCCGCCGGAGTCTACGCGGGCGTGTCCGTAATGTCGGGCGACGGCATTACGGTGAACGCCGCCGGTATCAGCGTCGCGCTCACCAATCTCACGATCAACGGCCAGGGCGGACGGGATGGCATCCGCTTCGTGCAGGGCGCGCGGCTCAACGTCGTCGGCTGCCAGATCACCGGCATGAACCGCAACGGCGTGCGGGTCGAAGGGTCCGGAACTGTGGCGATTGCACGGAGCGCCATCCGCGGCAGCGCGCAGGAAGGCGTATTCGTCGGCGCGGCCGCGAAGGTGACGATCGTGCGGAGCCGCATCCAGTCGAGCGGGGGCGACGGTATCGCCATGACGGGCGGCGCCGCCGGGACCGTGGCGCGCACACTCGTCTTCCATAGCGGGCTTTTCGGCATCACGGCGTCGCAGGGGGCGGCGGGCACGACACAGATCGCCGTCGACGATACGGCTGTCTCGGACAATGGCGCCGCCACCGGCGTGTACGCGGAAGCGACCGCTGCATCGGCGGTCGCCAGGATCGACGTAACGGGTAGCCTGGTTACGCGCAACTTCAACGGCCTCTTTGGCTTTTCGCAGAGTGGCGGCACGGCGATGATGAGCGCGACGGGCAACGACGTCGTCGAGAACGGGCAGGTCGGCGTGACGACGGCAGCCGATTCGGGAGGCGCAACAACGTTGCGCTCGTCGCAGAACGCCGTGTTTCGCAATCCAGTCGCCGGTCTGCTCCAGTCATCGGGTTCGCTCTACACGAACAAGAACTACGTGCGCGACAACGACGGCGGCGATAACTTCGGCGCGCAGCCCGATTCGACGTTGTAAATATTGCCTCTCGCAGCGCTGGCGGATGCGGCCCGCCCGTGCCATCATCAGGAACCTGTCGCGCCGCGCGGGGTCTTTCCGTGCACCCCTCGGCCTGTTTGCGGAGGGAGCGCATCGGGGGTAGATCCTGCCCTGACCCTGCACGCGACAGGCCCTCGGCACGGAACGGGCTCGCCATGCGACTGTCGCTCCGCTTCATCGTTCCCCTGCTGCTCGCGATCGCCGCGTTCGCGTATGCGGCCGTGCCGCTCGCGGACGCACTGATGCAGCGCTGGTTCATCCGCGATCTCGACGCGCGCTCGAGCCTGATCGCCGCCGCGGCGCAGGAACCGCTGACGCAGCTGATGACCACGGGCTCCGAGCCGCGAATCCGCCAGTACTTCAGCCGGATGCTGCAGGACGAGCGGATCTACGCGCTTGGGCTCTGCTACGGCGCGCGGACCGAGCCCGTCGCGACGGCGCAGTTCCCGCGTTCGCTCAACTGCGA
Organism: uncultured beta proteobacterium; assembly: GCA_963773195.1. Taxonomy (GTDB): domain Bacteria; phylum Pseudomonadota; class Gammaproteobacteria; order Burkholderiales; family Casimicrobiaceae; genus CAIWHR01. The sequence continues at coordinate 77,926 of CAVZAE010000006.1, read as the reverse complement.
CGAGATCGAGAAGGACGACGTCGGCAGCCGCCACCTGATCCGCTCGGGCAACGAGGCTTACCACATCGTCGTTCGCCGCATCGATGGCGACGACGACGTGCACGGCTGGCTCGCGCTCGTCCACGACATGAGCTTCCTCGCACGACGCAACGAGGAGACGCGGCAGTACCTGTTCTATTTCTTCATCGCGCTTGGCGCGTCGATCGCGCTCATCACGGTCGTCATCGCGCAGATCTCCTGGCGCGGCTGGGTGCGCGGTCTGCGCGCGCTCCTGCACGGCGAGGGCCTCTTGCGACCGTCGGCCGCCGCGACCGCACCCGAGCTCCGGCCGATCGCGCGCGATATCCGGGACCTGATTCGCGATCTCGAGCGCCAGTACCGCCCTCTCGACGGCAGCCAGCGCATCTGGGACCAGCAGGCGCTGCGCGCGACATTGCGGAGCGAGCTGCACGGCAATGATGTGATCGCGGTGTCGAACCGCGAGCCCTACATCCATGTTCGCACCGACGAGGGCGTACGGCTGCAACGTCCGGCGAGCGGGCTGGTCACCGCGCTCGAGCCGGTCATGCGCGCGTGCTCCGGCACCTGGATCGCGCACGGCAGCGGCTCGGCCGACCGCGAGACCGTCGACCGCAAGGACCACATCGCCGTGCCGCCGGAGCACCCGCTCTACCAGGTGCGGCGCATCTGGCTTTCCAAGGAAGAAGAGCAAGGCTATTACGCGGGGTTCGCGAACGAGGGCCTCTGGCCGCTCTGCCACATCGCCCATGTGCGCCCGACGTTTCGCGCGAGCGACTTCGAGCAGTACCGGCGCGTCAACCGGAAGTTCGCCGATGCGGTCGCCGCCGAGGCCAAGTCGGCAGACCCCGTGGTCCTCGTGCAGGACTATCACTTTGCACTGCTGCCGCGGATGATCCGCGAGCGCCTCCCCGAGGCGACGATCCTGTCGTTCTGGCATATTCCGTGGCCGAATCCCGAGGCGTTCGCGATCTGCCCCTGGCGCGAAGAGCTGCTCGACGGCCTGCTGGGCAGCAGCATCCTGGGCTTCCACACGCAGTTCCACTGCAATAACTTCCTCGACACCGTCGATCGGATGCTCGAGGCGCGCGTCGATCGCGAGACGTTCACGATCACCTTCCGCGGCGAGTCGACCGCGGTCCATCGCTATCCGATCTCGATCGAATGGCCGCCGGCTCCGCTCGCGAACGTGAAGCCGGTGCCGGAGGCGAGGCTCGCCGTGCGTGAGCGGCTCGGCCTGCCCGCCAACCACCGGCTCGGCGTCGGCATCGACCGCCTCGATTACACGAAAGGCATCCTCGAACGCTTCAACGCAGTCGCGCGCCTTATGGAGCGGGAGCCGCGCTGGATCGGGCGCTTCAGCTTCGTGCAGATCGCCGCGCCGTCGCGCGCGACGATCGACGACTACCGCGACTATTCGGCACGGGTCCACGCGCTCGCAGCCGAGATCAACGGCCGCTATCCGAACGCGAAGTATCCGCCGATCATCCTGATCGCCGAGCACCACGAGCCGGAGGCGGTCTACGAATATCACCGCGCGGCCGACCTCTGCTTCGTGTCGAGCCTGCACGACGGGATGAATCTGGTCGCGAAGGAGTACGTCGCGGCGCACGACGACGAGCAGGGCGTACTCATCCTGTCGCAGTTCGCGGGCGCGTCGCGCGAATTCTCGGAGGCGCTTGTTGTCAATCCGTATGACGCCGAACAATGCGCCCAGGCGTTGAACCTCGCACTCACGATGCCGGAGGCCGAGCAGCGCGATCGGATGCGGATCATGCGTGGCGTGGTCCGCGAGTTCAATGTCTACCGCTGGGCAGGACGCATGCTGCTCGATGCCGCGGTGATGCGCCAGCGCGGACGGTATCGCGCGGCGGAGGTGGCCATGGGTCATGGCTGACCGGCGCGCGGCCACCGGCGCGCGGCGCCGTCCGCCGCGCCGGCCAGGACCGCCCCCTCCCCTCGATGCCGGAGCGGCGTTGTTCCTCGACATCGATGGCACCCTGCTCGACCTGGCCCTCACACCGTCGCTCGTTCGCGTCGACGACGTCGTAGCGGAACGCCTGCCCGCGCTCGCGCGCGCGCTCGATGGCGCGGTCGCGCTGATCACCGGGCGCGCGATCGCCGATGCGGATCGGCTGTTCCCAGGGCTTTCGCTGCCGATCGCCGGGCAGCACGGCACCGAGCGGCGCGGCGCCGACGGCAAGATCCACCGCCATCGGTTGCCGCAGCCCGGCATCGCGCGGCTGCGGCGCGAGCTTGCACGGTTCGCTGCCCGGCATGCGGGCGTGATGCTCGAGGACAAGGGCGCGACGCTCGCGCTCCATTATCGGCAGTCGCCGCGCCTGGCGGCGCACGTGCACCGGACGGTGCGCGCCCAGATTGCCACGGGCGCTCGCGGCCGCGCGTGGCGGATGCAGCCCGGCAAGGGCATCGTCGAGCTCCGTCCCGACGGGCGCGACAAGGGCACGGCCATCGCCGAGTTCATGGCCGAGCCGCCGTTCCATGGACGGATGCCTGTGTTCCTGGGCGATGACCGCAGCGACGAGTTCGGCTTTGCCGCCGTCGCGCGCATGGGCGGCTGGTCGGTCAAGGTGGGCGCCGGCCCTACACGCGCGCGTTTCCGATTGCCCGATGTCGCTGCCGTGCGCCGATGGCTCGCCGCCCCGGTCGCGCCGCCGCGGGCCGCAGAAGCCACGCATTGACGCCGGCAACCCGTTCGTGCGTCAGCGAGCCAAGGCTCCGAACAGCGTGCGCCCGCTGCGCGCGGCATGACGGGCCATCAGGAAAGCCGCCGCATTCCACGACTGGCCGGGCATGCCGCGGCGACGTCCGGTCCGACCGTGCAGCCACTCGTTGAACTCCCAGCCGCCGAGCGCGTTGGCGCGCGCGAGATTCACGAGCGCCGCGAGCGCCCTCGCCCGCAGGCCTGCCGCCGCGAGCGCGGTCACCCAGAAGCCGCCGATGAACGGCCAGATTCCACCGTTGTGATACTGATCGGGGAGATTCTGACGGTGGCGGGCCATGTACGGCCGCCAGAGGAAGCTTTCGTCCTCGATCGGCACGCAGACGCTGCGCACGGGGTAGGGCGTGTCGACGCCCGCGCGCAGAAGCGCTGCGAGCGTACGCCGCGTGGCGCGCGCGTCGGCGAGACCGCAAATGATCGCGAGCAGGTTGCCGAAGACGTCGCCCTCCTCGCCCCAGAACGAGAAGTTGACGAAGCTCAGGTACAGGTCGCGCTCCCGCGCCGAGCTCGTGACGTAGCGCACGAGCAGGCGCGCCCGCCGGTACGGGGCCAGTCCCGCCGAAAACGGGTGGAAGAGTTGATTGCAGGCGGCGCGAGTTTCGGCGCGCTGCGGCAGCCGGTAGAGGCGCTTCACGAGGTGCCAGAGCGCGTTGGTGTAAAGGACGAACCCGGACCGCGGCATGATGTCGGCCCAGTCGCTCGCCTCGTTCTGCTGCAGCAGGAAGAACCCCTGGTGTTCCTGGCACCGCAGCCAGCGCACCGCTTCCGCGATGCGGCGCGCGAACCGGCGACGGAAGCCGCGATGCCGACCTTGCCGATCGACGAAGTCGACGGCGATCAACCACCACAGCGTCGCGTCGATGCACCCGAGATACCAGAAATCGGCCTCGGCGCGTTCGGGGTCGACAAATTTCGGAATCTGACCGTTGACGGCCTGGCGCGCCGCCAGCGTGACGAGGCCCCTCGCGGCCTCGCGCTCGAGCATCGGATCGCCCGAGAGCGCCATGCCGATCGCGCAGACGGCCGCGTCGCGCCCGAAGACAGCCGTATAACCGCGGGCACGCGAGCGCCGCCCCGGAGTCGCGGCCAGGATCCCGCCTGGCGAAAGGTTGCGGCGGAGCAGCGCCACCGCGCGCGCCGCGCACTCGTCGACGAGCGCCTCGCCGGGTTCACCCGACCGCCGCGAAGGCATTCCCGCTCGATCTCAGCGTGACCGAGGCGCGGGCACCCGCGTCTTATCGTCCTCGTCCGTGCGGCGGGTCCACCGCTCGAGAAGCTCCGCTGCGCGCTTCTGGCCGCCCAGGCCGAAGGCGATGGCGAGCCCCAGCGCGACCGCCGCGATGACGATGAGGAACGTTTGCCGGATGATGTCGCCGAGCCCGAGCTGGTCGAGCGCGATCAGGACTACGAAGATCATGATCGCGTAGCACGCGAGTCGCCCGAGCGCCTTGGCCTCGCCGACGCCGACATTGGTGCCGTAGGTCGCGACCGCGGCCCCGACGAAGCGCGCGAAGTAGGCGCCGAAGGCGACGATCAGCACGGCGACCATCACCTTGGGCACGAACAGCACGATCCGTCCGATGAGGTCGGTCACGTAGGACAGTCCCATGCTGTTGAACGCGATCATCAGGGCCGCAAGGATCACGAGCCAGTAGGCGAGCAGCCCGAGAACTGTCGTCGTGTCGAGCCCGCCGCCGCCCTGCTGCAGGAATTTGTCGACGCCGGCCTTTTCGGTGACGACGTTGAAGTTGATCGCGCGCAGCGTCCGGACGATCGCGAACCGGACGGCCTTGGCGAGCAGCCAACCTGCGAGAAGGATGACGAGGGCCAGCACCACCCGGGGCAGGAACTCGCCGATCTGGTGCAGCGACGCCCGGATCGGCTCGAGCAGCATCTCCATGTTGTCCATCGCGTTCTCCAATCGACGCCTGACCTGCGATTCGCCGGATCGCGCTACCGGCCCGGACCTAGTATGTCCGTCAGGCCGCGCAGGGGTATGCGCACCCAGTCCGGACGGTTCTCGAGCTCGTAGCGCAGCTCGTAGAACGCCTTCTCGAGAAGCATGAGCTCGAGCAGGTCGCTGCCGGCGCCGCGTGGCAACGCGAGACCGCTCGCCCGCGCGATTTCCTCGTAGCCGTCGAGAAACGCCTCCCGTGCCTGCGCCTGCCATTCGCGGCCGACGCGCTCGAGCTGCGCGTGCGCTTCCGATCGCTCGGGACCCATGTTGGCGAGCGCCACGTGCATCGCGTAATCGAACGAGCGCAGCATGCCCGCGACGTCCTTCAGCGGCGATTGCTTCTCGCGCGCGCTCGGCGAGCGTGCGGGCCGGCTCGCCTTCGAAATCGGCAATCACGAAATCGTTCTGCACGATCAGCACCTGCCCGAGATGATAGTCGCCATGCAGCCGCGTCTTGGCGGCCGTCACGCGGTCGCGGCCGTGCGTCGTCGATACGTGCGAGCAATCTCCTTGCGCCGCGCGAGCAGCCGCGTCCGCCTCCGGGCGCGCCGCGTCGGGCAGCGCTTTGCGCTGCGTCTCCAGCCGGTCGAGTGCCTCGGCCGCCGCATCACCGACTCGCGCTGGTCCACGCCGCGACATCCGCGGCCGCGATCGGCTCGGGATCGAAGGCGGGATCGCCGGTCCTGGTCGCGCAGCGCAGCGTGCAGCTCACGCCGTTCGCGCGGCCCAGCGTGCGAATCAGCGCGAGGTAGCCGCCGTGCAGATTCGACGCCGGTGCCCGGCGGCTCCGTGCTGTCCCGGCGACTGCTCGAACACCCGGTCGAGATAGTTGAGCGTGTACTCCCAGCCGTCGCCCTGGTTCGCGACGTAGGCCTGCAGCAGGGCGAGCGTGGTCGTGCGGCCGTCCGTCGCCGACGTACTCGACGCTGCCGGCGACCGGAACGCTGTTCCGAAAGCGCGCGACATCGGTAAGGAAGCGGCCGATCTCGACCTCCGGATTGATCCCGATCTGCAACGCGGCGATAGGCCTTGAGGAACAGGCGCTCGCCGAACGCGACGATCGTGTTGCTGCTCTGCGCGCCCGGCGCGGCGACCGGCAGGCGCGTCGTAGGCGGCGCCCGGCGATCTCGCGCGAAACGCGCTGCGACGGCGGAAGCGCAGCGTGCCGTGCGCCAGTCTTCAGCTCGCCGCCGGCGCCGATGGCGCGCCACCAGCGCGCGACAGAACGCGTCGTCGCCGAAGGCGTCGGCGAGGACCCCACCTGCGCCTGCTGGCGCACCTTGGCGACGGTGAGCGACGCGAGCGTGCGCATCCGCTCCTCGTCGCCGTCCTCCCAAGCCGAGCGTCAGCGGCAGGAAATAGGTCTCGCCCTCGCCCTTGTCGCGCTCGACCCGCGCGAGCGCGACGAGCCAGCTCCGGTCGCCGCGCCTGCCATTCGACGTGGTCGACGAGCGTGACCGCGCCGCACCGCCGCGCCCTTCGCCGCGTACCAGCGGCGCCCGGCGACGAAGGCGGGCAGCGCCTCGCGCTCGAGCTGCGCGCGGACCTTTTCCGACATCGCGATCCGCCACGGCACGACGCGGTCGCGGAACAGGCTCGCCCAGCCGTCGAACAGCACGAGCACCGGCAGCTCGTCGCGCGGCAGGCGCTCCTCGTGCCACGCCGGCACCTCCTCGCCGGCGGCGAGCCGGAACCAGAGAAAGCCGTGGCCGGCGAGCGTCAGCAGGTACGGCAGGTCGCCGATCGGCGGGAACGGCGTGCGTCCCATCAGCTCGACCGGCACCCGTCCCTTGAAGCGCGCGAGATCGAGCTCGACCGGCTGCGCCGAGCGCGCGAGGTTGGCGACGCACAGGATGATCTCGTCGCCATACTCGCGCAGGTAGGCGAGGATCTTGCGGTTGCCCGGCTGGAGGAACGTGAGGCGTGCCGCGGCCGAACGCGCGGAACGCCTTGCGCACCGCCAGCATGCGGCGCGTCCAGTTGAGCAGCGACGCCGGCTCGCGCTGCTGCGCCTCGACGTTGACCGCCTCGTAGCCGTAGATCGGATCCATGATCGGCGGCAGGTAGAGCCGCTGCGGATCGGCGCGCGAGAAGCCGGCGTTGCGCTCCGGCCGCCACTGCATCGGCGTGCGCACGCCGTTGCGGTCGCCGAGGTAGATGTTGTCGCCCATGCCGATCTCGTCGCCGTAGTAGAGGATCGGCGTGCCGGGCATCGACAGCAGCAGGCTCGTTCATCAGCTCGATCCGGCCGGTGTCGTTCTCCATCAGCGGCGCGAGCCGCCGGCGGATGCCGACGTTGACGCGCGCGCGCGGGTCGGTCGGCGTACATCTGGTACATGTAGTCGCGCTCCTTGCTGCGTCACCATCTCGAGCGTCAGCTCGTCGTGGTTGCGCAGGAAGATCGCCCACTGGCAGTTGTCGGGGATGTCCGGCGTCTGCTGCCATGATCTCGATGATCGGGTGGCGGTCCTCCTGCGCGATCGCCATGTACATGCGCGGCATCAGCGGGAAGTGGAACGCCATGTGGCACTCGTCGCCGTCGCCGAAGTACTCGCGCACGTCCTCCGGCCACTGGTTGGCCTCGGCGAGCAGCAGCCGGTTCGGGTAGTGCGCGTCGACCAGCGCGCGCAGCTCCTTCAGCACCGCGTGCGTCTCCGGCAGGTTCTCGTTGTTCGTGCCCTCGCGCTCGAACAGGTAGGGAATCGCGTCGAGGCGGAAGCCGTCGACGCCCATGTCGAGCCAGAAGCGCATGACGCGGAAGATCGCCTTGCAGCACGTGCGGGTTGTCGAAGTTGAGGTCGGGCTGGTGGCTGAAGAAGCGATGCCAGTAGTACGCCTTGCGCGACGTCGTCCCACGTCCAGTTCGACTTCTCGGTGTCGGTGAAGATGATGCGGGTGCCGGCGTACTTGTTCGGGTCGTCGCTCCAGACGTAGTAGTTGCGCTTCGGCGAGCCCTTCGGCGCGCGCGCGCCGCCTGGAACCACGGGTGCTGGTCGGACGTGTGGTTGATGACGAGCTCGGTGATGACGCGCAGCTCGCGCCGGTGCGCCTCGCGCACGAACTGCTGGAAGTCGGCGCGCGTGCCGTACGCCGGATGCACGTTGCGGTAGTCGGCGATGTCGTAGCCGTCGTCGCGCAGCGGCGACGGATAGAACGGCAGCAGCCAGATCGTGTTGACGCCGAGATCCTGGATGTAGTCGAGCTTCTCGGTCAGGCCGCGGAAGTCGCCGATGCCGTCGTCGTTGGAGTCGAAGAACGCCTTGACGTGCAGCTGGTAGATGACCGCGTCCTTGTACCAGTGCGCGTCGCCGGCAGCGTCGCACGGGCGCGCGTGCCGCGGCGCGCTGCCGGCGCGGTTTCGTCGATGCCGCGTGCACGCGTCCGCCAGGCGTTAGAGAAAGTAGTCGAAGTCGCGCTCGGTGCGCACGCGCCGGCGCAGCGCGGAACACGTGCGCCGGCGCGCGCGCCGGATCGAGCTCGCACGAAGTTGCGCGCGCCGCTCCACAGGAAGCGCGCGCCGGTCAGCACGTCGTGCACCTGGAAGGCGCGGTCCCGCGTCGAGCCCGAGCGCGGCCGAGATCGAGCGTCACCCAGCCCGACTGCGTGTGGTGCGGATCGAGGTTGACGACCACGACGCACGGCGTTCTCGCCGTCGTCGGATCGACCTTGGCGTAGCAGATCAGCTCGTCGTTGTCGATCGGGAGGAAGGCGAGGCCGTCGTCGCGCTGCAGCGCCGGGTTGTCGCGCCGCGCGGCGTTGACGCGCGCGATGAACGGCGGCGAGGCTGTCCGGCCGCGTCGAGGTCCCAGTGGCGGAGCTCGTACTTCTCCGAGTCGAGATATTCCTCGCTGCCCGGCTCGCGCGGCCGTGCTCGAGGAGCTCGAACGCCGGGCCGTAGATGCCGTAGTTGGCCGACAGCGTCGCGGCGAGCACCAGCCGCGCCATGAACGCGGCGCGGCCGCCGAACTGCAGATACTCGGGCAGGATGTCCGGCGTGTTCGGCCAGCAGTTGGGGCGGAAGTACTCGCGCCCGGGGCCGCGCGTCAGCTCGGTGAAGTACTCGGTGAGCTCCCGCTTGCGTGTTGCGCCAGGTGAAATACGTGTACGACTGCGTGAAGCCGAGCTTCGCGAGCCGGTGCATCACCTTCGGCCGCGTGAACGCCTCGGCAGGAAGATCACGTCCGGATGCTCGCGCTTGATCTGCCCGATCACCCATTCCCAGAACGCGAACGGCTTGGTGTGCGGATTGTCGACGCGGAAGATCCGCACGCCCTCGCCGATCCAGAACGCGAACACGCTCGCGAGCTCGCGCCACAGCGCCCGCCAGTCGTCCGACTCGAAGTTGAACGGATAGATGTCCTGGTACTTCTTCGGCGGGTTCTCCGCGTACTGCACCGTGCCGTCGGGGCGCCGGCGGAACCACTCCGGATGCGCGCGTCACGTACGGATGATCGGGCGCGCACTGGAACGCGATGTCGAGCGCGATCTCGAGGCCGAGCTGCGCGCGCGCGCTGCGACCAGCCGGCGGAAGTCCTCGAGGCGTGCCGAGCTCCGGATGGATCGCCGTGTGGCCGCCCTCGGCGGCGCCGATCGCCCACGGGCTGCCGACGTCGTCCGGGTCGGCGGTCGAGCGTGTTGTTGCGGCCCTTTGCGCCGCTCGCGCCCGATCGGATGGATCGGCGGCAGGTACAGGACGTCGAAGCCCATCTGCGGCGACGTAGGGCAGCCGCGCCTCGCAGTCGCGGAACGTGCCGTGCGTGCCGGCGTCGCGGCCGCACGAGCGCGGGAAACATCTCGTACCAGCGCCGAGAAGCGCGCCCGCTCGCGGTCGACGACCACCGGCAGCTCGGCCGGATACGTGGTCGCGAACTGCGGTCGGGATAGCGCTGCGCGATCGCCGCCAGCTCGTCGTCGAGCGCGAGCGCGCGCAGCTCGGGCGCGGCCTGCGCGCTCGCGCAGCCGCGTCGCCCACTGCGCGAGCGCGTCGCGGTCGTCGCCCGTCGCGCGCTGCGCCGCCGCCGTCGATCAGGTCGGCGCCGGCCTGCGCCGCGACGCGCAGGTCCTCGGCGTCGACGCGGCGCGCGAAATCGTGGCGCCACGACAGGAAGGGGTCGACCCAGGCCGTGACCGTGTAGCGATAGCGGCCGATCGCCGTCGACGGCGAACGCGCCGCGCCAGCGGTCGTTCCCGAGCGCGGTCATCGGCGTCTCGTGCCAGTGCGGCCTCGTCGTCGCGGCGGTACAGGACAGCGCGCAGGCGACGCAGGTCGTGGCCGTCGGCGAAGCAGTCGGCCTCGACCTCGACCGGCTCGCCGACGACGCGCTTGACCGCGAAGCGGCCGCCGTCGACCGCGGGCGCGATGTTCTCGATGACGGCGCGGGCGCGGCCGTCGGCCGGACATTCCGGCCGGAGATTCTCGGCGCCTTCGATGCGCGCAGCCATCGTCTCAGCGCTCTCCGGGCTTGAAGAACAGCGTCGGCGAGCGGCGGCAGCGTCAGCGCGAGCGAATGGAAGCGGCCGTGCGCGGGCACCGGCGCCGCGTCGACGCCGCCGAGATTGCCCATGCCGCTGCCGCCGTAGATGCGCGCGCGTCGCTGTTCAGCAGCTCGCGCCAGTAGCCGCCGCCGGGCACGCCGACGCATGTAGTTCGTGCGCGGCACCGGCGTGAAATTGCAGACGACGAGCACCGGCGCGCCCGTCGCGCGGCCGGCGCAGGAAGCTGATCACGCTCGCGTCGGCATCGTGGCAGTCGATCCACTCGAAGCCGCGCGCGTCGAAATCGAGCTCGTGCAGCGCCGGCTCGCGCGCGGTAGAGCGCGTTGAGGTCGCGCCACCCAGCGCTGCACGCCGGCGTGCTCCGGATAGCTGCAGCACGTCCCACTCGAGCTCCTCGTCGTGCGTCCATTCGCGGCGCTGGCCGAATTCGCCGCCCATGAACAGCAGCTTCTTGCCCGGGTGCGCCCACATGTAGCCGTACAGCAGGCGCAGATTGGCGAACTGCTGCCACGTGTCGCCCGGCATCTTGCCGATCAGCGAGCCCTTGCCGTGCACCACTTCGTCGTGCGACAGCGGCAGCACGAAGTTCTCGGTGAACGCGTACCAGATCGAGAACGTCAGCCGGTCGTGGTGGTACTTGCGGTAGATCGGATCCTGCGCGCATGTAGTCGAGCGTGTCGTGCATCCAGCCCATGTTCCACTTCATGCCGAAGCCGAGGCCGCCGAGATAGACCGGGCGCGACACCATCGGCCAGGCGGTCGACTCCTCGGCGATCATCTGCGACGTCGGGATGATCGCGGTAGACCGCCTCGTTCAGGTGCCGCAGGAACTGCGATCGCGTCGAGGTTCTCGCTGCCGCCGTGGACGTTCGGGATCCACTCGCCTGCCTTGCGCGCGTAGTCGAGGTAGAGCATCGACGCGACGGCGTCGACGCGCAGGCCGTCGACGTGGTAGCTGGTCGAGCCAGAACAGCGCGCTCGACAGCAGGAAGGCGCGCACCTCGTGGCGGCCGTAGTTGAAGATCGAGCTGTTCCACTCCGGATGGAAGCCCTGGCGCGGATCGGCGTGCTCGTAGAGGTGCGTGCCGTCGAAGTAGCGCGAGGCCGTGGGCGTCGGTGGGGAAATGCGACGGCACCCAGTCGAGAATCACGCCGATGCCGTGCTGGTGCAGGATGTCGACGAGATACATGAAGTCCTGCGGCGTGCCGTAGCGCGCCGTCGGCGCGAAGTAGCCGGTCGTCTGGTAGCCCCACGAGCCGTAGAACGGATGCTCGGTGACCGGCATCAGCTCGACGTGCGTGAAGCCCTGCTCGCGCACGTACTCGGCGAGCGGCTGCGCGATCTCGCGATAGGTCGGCAGGCGGTTGCCGTCGTCGCGCCGCCAGGAGCCGAGGTGCACCTCGTAGATCGACATCGGCGCGTCGAGCGCGTTGCGCGCGCGGCGCGCCGCCATCCACGCCGTCGTCGCCCCAGTCGTAGTCGAGCGTCCACGCGCGCGACGCGGTGGACGGCGGCGCCTCGGCGAACAGCGCGAACGGGTCGGCCTTGTCCAGTTCGCGCGGCCCTCCGCCGTGCACGATGCGGAACTTGTAGGCGTCCCCGCGCGTGACACCGCCGACGGCCGCCTTCCCAGATGCCGGAGCTGTCCGGGCGCGGCGCCAGCGGATGGGCGCCCGCATCCCAGCCGTTCCAGTCGCCGATCACCGAGACGCGCGCGCGTTCGGCGCCCACACGCGGAAGGTCGCGCGCGTCGCGACCGAGCTGGCAACCCAGCAGCGAATAGAGGCGGCCGTGCGTGCCTTCCCGGAAAAGATAGATGTCCTGCTCGCCCAGCATGATTGCACGCGAGTATCGATTTAATCTCGACTGCGGCAGCCGGGCCGGGTTCCGGCCCTGAGCCAATGCTACGCCGTTGCCCCCGACGTTGGCAGGGAGACTGTCGTTGAGCGGGATCAAACCGCGCCGGCTTCGGATGCTTTCGCAATCGCCTGAGCCAGGAGCTCCGGCACCTGCGCACCCGACACCGCGTAGCGGCCGCCGAAGATGAAAAAGGGCACGCCACCGATACCGACGTCCTGCGCCCAGCGCAGACCGTCCGCGATCTCGACGGTGTTCGCTTCCGAGTCGAGCATGGCGCGTGCGTCGCGGGCATCGTGACCCGCTTCGCCGGCGATCGCTGCCAGCACGGTGCGATCGCCAAGATCGCGGCCTTCGATGAAAAACCCGACGAACAGGCGCTCGACCAACGGGCCCGCGTCGCCGCGGTCCTGGACCCATTCGATCAACCGGTGCGCATCGCGGGTGTTCGGCACGCGTTTGATCCGCTCGAACTCGAACGCGATGCCCGTGTCCTTCCCCGCCGCGCGTACGACCTCGTAGCGTTGCGCCGCGCGCTCGGCACTGCCGAATTTCGCCTCGAGGTAGGCCCGCCGGTCGATGCCCTCGCCCGGGATATCGGGATTGAGCTCGAACGGCCGCCAGCGCACCTCCGCAACCTCGGCGGCGCCTTCGGCCGCGACGAGCTCGAGCGCCGTCGCGAGTCGGCGCTTGCCGATGTAGCACCAGGGACACACGACGTCCGAGACGACGTCGATACTCAGCGGAGAGGATGGCATCCGACGCTCCTGCCGAAGGGTACGCGTGCCCGGATTATGCCCGTCGCGATCCCGTTGGGGGGCCGCGCGATAATGGGCGGCGGCGCGTCGGCATGCGCCCCCGAGCCATCGATCATGAGCGCGCGCTGGGATCTCTTCTGCAAGGTCGTCGACAATTTCGGCGATGCGGGTGTCTCGTGGCGACTTGCGCGGCAGCTCGCGCACGAGCATTCACTCGAGGTGCGGCTGTGGATCGACGCGCCGCGCGCGCTCGCGCGCATCGCGCCCGCCATCGATGTCGCGCTCGACAGGCAGCACTTCGACGGGGTCGAGATCCGGGCGTGGCCCGATCCGTTTCCGGCGGCCGACCCCGCCGACGTCGTCGTCGAGGCGTTCGGCTGCGGCGTGCCCGACGCCTATGCCGAAGCGATGGCGCGCCGGATGCAGCCTCCCGCATGGTTCGTGCTCGAGTACCTGAGCGCAGAGGCGTGGATCGACGGCGCGCACGGGCTGCCGTCGCCGCACCCGCGATTTGCGCTCGCGCGTCGCTTCTGGTTTCCCGGATTCACCGCCGCGAGCGGCGGCCTCCTACGCGAGCGCGGACTGCTCGAGGCGCGCGACGCGCTCCAAGGCGATCCCGCAGCCGCCCTGCGGCTATGGGCCTCGCTGGGCCTGCCCGAGCCCGTCGCCGGCGAAACGCGTGTTTCGCTGTTCTGCTACCCCAATCCCGCGCTGCCCGCGCTCTTCGACGCGTGGGCGGACGGCGACGACCGCATCACCTGCGTCGTGCCCGATGGAGCGGCCGCCGGCGCGATCGACGCGTGGGCGAGCGGCAACGTGCCGCACCCCGGAAAGCCGTTCGTGCGCGGCCGCCTCGCCCTTCATGCAATCCCCTTCCTCGCGCAGGACGACTACGACCGGCTCCTCTGGAGCTGCGCTGTGAACTTCGTGCGCGGCGAAGACTCCTTCGTGCGCGCGCAGTGGGCCGCTCGGCCGTTTGCGTGGCACATCTATCCGCAGGTCGGCGAGGCGCACGTCGCGAAGCTCGACGCCTTCCTCGACCGGTTCTGCGACGGGCTCGAACCCGCGTCCGCGGCCACCCTTTGCCGCTTCCATCACGCGTGGAACGGTATCGCCGGGCAACAGGCCTTAGGGGAGGCCTGGCGCGAGTTCGCGGCGCGGCAGGCGGCCGTCGCCGCGCATGCGCGGGCGTGGTGCAGGGTCCTGGCGACGCACGCCGATCTCGCGACCGGGCTGGTCTCCGCGGCGGTCGGCGTGATAGAATATTAGGTTTTCCAAATCAGACTCTTACTTACTCAGTTACCAGGTGCCGCAATGAAAATCGCCCAGGAAATCCGCGCCGGCAACGTGATCATGGTCGGAAAGGATCCGATGGTGGTCCAGAAGGCGGAATTCTCGAAATCCGGCCGCAACGCGTCGGTCGTCAAGATGAAACTCAGGAACCTCCTGTCCGGCTCGGGCACGGAGACGATCTATCGCGCCGACGAAAAGTTCGACGTGATCCAGCTCGACCGCAAGGAAGTGACGTACTCGTACTTCGCCGATCCGCTCTACGTGTTCATGGACTCCGAATTCCATCAATACGAGGTCGAGGCGGAGAACCTGGGCGAGGCCATCCGCTACCTCGCCGACGGCCTCGAGTGCGAGCTCACGTTCTACGAAGGCAAGGCGATCTCGGTCGAGTTGCCCACGACGGTCGTGCGCGAAGTGACTTACACGGAGCCTGCGGTCAAGGGTGACACGTCAGGCAAGGTGATGAAGCCCGCGAAGATCGGCACCGGCTTCGATGTGCAAGTGCCGCTGTTCGTGTCGACCGGCGACAACATCGAGATCGACACGCGGACGGGCGAGTACAAGCGCCGCGTTTAGGACGCCGCAACGTTCGGCAAAGGGGCCCCGCACTGGGGCCCTTTTCTTTCGCGGGGGCGAACGCGGCCCGAAAAAGCCGGCGGGCGCCGGCTTTTTCCGTCTTCGTCAACCCGCGACGATCACTGCGAGAGGACCCACTTCACGAGCGACTTGATGTCGTCCTCTTTCGCGGTCACCTTGGGATGCCCGTCGCCGGTCGACAGCTGCTTGACGAGCATGGCTTCGGCGTCCGGCTTACCCTTGAACTTCGCGGCGATGTCCTTGAACGCCGGGCCGACCTTCTTCGTGGCTACGTCGTGGCAATTCATGCAGCCGCTGCTCTTCGCCAGCGCTTCCTGCGCATTCGCGGAGCCGGCGCAAGCCAAACCCGCGGCCACGACCGCGGCGATCATGACAGCTTTCATTGGTATCTCCTCCGATTGGATGCTCGGGACCGCCACCGCGCGACGCCATCGATGGCGGGTGCGGCGCGATTCTAGCGCACGAGAGGCAGATTTGGTTGACACGATTGTCACGTTTGCCGCTCGAGGACCGGACGTGTCGGAATTCGCTGCACGGTCGGTTGCAAGGATTGCCTGCGCCGGCGCCGGTTTGCAGGCACGGCGCGCGCCAACTCCCTGTACCGCCAGCGGGAAACGCTCTGGCACGCGCGTTGCGTCGGAAGCACCAGGTGCGCCCGAACGCGGCGTTCCGTCGCCGGGGACTTGGCCATGAAATCGATCCTCGATCCCGAGTTTCGCTATACGCCGAGTGTCGAGACCGACCTGCGCAAGACGTTCGCCAGGATCCGCCGCGAGCAGCGGCGAGTGAAGGAAGCGCGCTCGGTCGCCGAGGGCGAGGCGCGCAAGAAAATCCTCCCGATCACGGTACGCCGCCAGGACGCGCTGGCCTGAAGGTCCGCGCGGCGGCACGGCGCCCCCGTAGGCGGCGGCCTAGAATGCGCGGATGGAGCTGCGCAAGTCGGTGCTCGTCGCCCATGCCGCCGAGCAGATGTTCGACCTCATCGAGGCGGCCGAGCACTATCCCGAGTTCCTCCCGTGGTGCGCGGGCGCGACGATCGTCCATCGCGATGCGGCGATCGTCGTTGCCGACATCGACGTCGATGTCCACGGCGTACGCTTCGGGTTCCGCACGCGCAATCCGAAGCGGCGGCCCGAGTGGATGGCCGTCACGATGGAACGCGGGCCGTTTCGCCACTTCCACGGCGAATGGCACCTGACGCCGCTCGCGGCCCACGGCTGCCGGATCGACTTCGACCTGCGCTACGACGTCGACCGCTCGCTGCTGGGCAAGGTCGCCGGTCCCGTGTTCGATCGCGTGGCGAACACGCTCGTCGACGCGTACGTCGCGCGGGCGGACCACCTCCGCGCGGCGGGGGTCCTGCCGGTCCCGGGGCGGCCGCCGACCGCTACTTGCTAGTCTCGCCCTTGGCCTCGACCTCGACCCGCCGGTCGGGTTGCAGGCAGGCAATCCGGTCCTTCAGGTTCTTCTGATTGCAGACGAGACCCGGGACCGGCTGCTTCTCGCCGACGCCGATCGCCTCGATCTTGTCCTTCGGCACGCCCTTCGAGACCAGGTAGTCGCGCACGGCATCGGCGCGACGCTCGGAGAGCTTCTGGTTGTACGCCGCGGTGCCGATCGGATCGGTGTGACCGGTGACGAGCACGACCTCGAGCTTCTGGATCTGCGCGAGCTTCGAGACGACCTGGCTGTCGAGCGCCGTCTTGCCCTCCGGCTTCAGCACGGCCTTGTCGAAGTCGAACAGCACCTTCGAATCGAGCGTGATCTTCGTGACCTGCGGTGCCGGTGCCGGCGGCGGCGGCGTTGGCGCTGGCGGCGGCGGCGGAGCGGCCTTCGGCGGCTCCGCGAGCTGCGCGGCGACATAGACCTGCGGCGGCGGCTCGAACTTCCACGTCACGGTCGCCCAGACGAGGTTCGTTCGGTAGCCCGGGTTGGCGAAAGCGCCGGTGAGCCACGAGTAGTTCGAACCTGGTGACGACGTGTTCAGGTTCATGAAGTACGGGTAGAAGCCGCCGTAACCCGCCATCTGTCCATCGCTGTACTCGTACTTCTCGTAGGCATACCCCAAGCTGAAGGCCCAGACCTTGCTGTAGTTGTACGTACCCTTGAGCTGGAAGCGCTGCAGCTTCGTATCGTCGGTGCCGTAGTTGACGAGCGGACCGCCCATGAAGCCGCCACCGGCCTGCGTGTTGCCCGACGAGAAATCGACGCCGCCGCCGGTCTTCTGGTAGGTGTACGACGCAGTCAGCATCAACTTTTCGGTCGCCGCCCAGTCGACCAGCGCGGCGGCCATCCAGCCGTCCTGCGTGTTCTGCGTGCCCCAGGTGAAATTCCCCGACGCGTTCGGCGTCGGTGGCGGGTAGTTCCCGCTCAGGTACGTCTGGTTGTACTCGACCTTGCCCCAGTTCCCGATGCCGGTGACCTTCAGCTTGTCGTCACCCCACGCCACCGTCGCGTCGTACTGCTGGCTCTTGTCCTTGGTGCGCCCGTAGAGGTTGTCCTTGTAGTCGGTATCCGCCCACGTCGCGCCGACGGCGAAGAGCCACAGCGGCGCTGGCGTCCAATCGACGTAGAGCTTGACCTTGTTGCGGTCGAAATTGTTGACGTTGTAGGGCGTGAAGTACGCCGCGACACTGGTCGCCGCATTGTCGTTGCTGATGTCGGACCGCTGTTGCAGGAACTCGTACCTGATCCAGCCGCTCAGGTTGTTCCACCCCGAGTTCTTGTACTGGATCCAGTAGCGGTAGTCGGTGGATTTGGGCACCTCCTGGTTGTTGACCTCCCAGTTACGCTTGACTTGCTCCCAGTCGAATCCGCCGAGCAGCTTGTTGGTGCGGTTGAATGCCCAGGACCCGTCGAACCCGGCCGCATTCTTGGTGTAGAAGAATGCCTCGCCCACCTCCTCGGTCAGCGCGTCGATCGTGAAGCACGTCGCGCTGTTCACGGGCGGAGTCGCGCAGTTGCTGCCCTGGCTCCCCTGCCGGTACGCGACGGTCGTCGAATTGTTCTGCAGGTCGTAGTAGTCGTAGTAGACCCGCATGTCGAGCTGCGCCATCGGGCTCGCGTTCCAGGCGACGTTGGCGCTCGTCCTCTTGTTGTCGCCACTGAAATTCGTCAGGTTCTGATCTGTCGCTGGGTCGAACGGCTGCGTGAAGAGATATCCCGCACCGACGGGATTCCCCTGGGGACTGGTGGCAGTGCCCGTCGGTTTCAAGCTCGACGTCCACAGTGAGGATGTGAGATCGATGTTGTTCGTCAGCTTGCTCTGCGTGTACCGCGCGATGATCGAAGAATCCCACGGCAGCTGCTTGATGTAGCCGTTGAGGCTCCACTTCTTGAGCTCGTTGTCCGGCGGCAGCAGCGAGGCGTCGAGCTGGTTGCCCAGGTAGAAGTTCGGCCACTGCATGAAACTGTTGCTGTCGGTGAACTTCGAATCGAGGTACGCGAGCTTCAGCCCGTACTGCCTGGTGTTGTAACCGCCCTCGATGAACGCGTTCTTCGTCTTGTAATCGGCCGGTGCGCCGAACTCGATGAAGCCGTTGCCGGAGCCGGTTCCCAGCTGGCCGCTCGACGGCTTGATGCCGTTCGTCCTGACCTCGTTGTAGTCGGCGCGGACGAACCACGGCGACTTCATCGATACCTCTAAGTTCCCCCCCGTGGTGTTGCGCTGAGTGCCATAGTTCCACGTACCCCAGGCGTTCGGGTTCGCCGCGGGTGGATAGGTTCCGCTGGGCGAGGAGAACCCGAGCAGCGTACTGCCGACATTGGTGAGCGGCGACAGAGCGTTGAACGAGTAGTTGTGCGGGATGTCGTTGTTGTAGATCGCGGCCTTCCACGCCCCGAAGCTGCCCCCGACGACATTGATGAACTGGTCATCGCGGCCGAACTCCTCGCCGAAGGCGCGGAGGTAGTAATTGCGGTTGCTGCCGCGAACGTCGATCACGCCGATCGGTGCGCTGTTGATGTTCTGATACTCCTGCGCTTTGGCGTCGTCCGCCGGGCCGACGAACGGCGTCAGCGGGTTGGTGGCCGAGAGCGGTTTGGTGTTGCCGTAGGCACCGTTGCGGTTGGCGCCGTCGATGTTCGTGCCGCGGCCGCCGACCTCGGCGGATCCGCCCCACATGAAGTTCTCGTCGGCGAGCGCAGGCTGCGCAAAGAGGCCGGCCACGACGATGGCAATGAGCTTGACTCTCATGTTGGCCCCCTGATCTCAGCGCAGGAAGTATTGGCCGTAGGCGGACGCCGGCGCGTTGCTGCCGTGGATCTGCCGGTGGCAATTCACGCAGCCGCTGGAGATGAAGCGGACGTTCGACGGCAGCGTGCCGGGAATCGTCCCGCGTCCATCGTAGATGCCATGCGTGTGGCCGTTCGCGTGGCAGTCGGCGCATAGCGCCGGCGGCTTCTGCGCGAGCAGGCCCTTGTGCGCGGAGCCGTGCGGCGTGTGGCAGATCGCGCAGTTCTCTTCAACCGGCGGATGCTCGTGGATCCACGGGCCGCGCTTGTCGGCGTGGCAGCTCACGCACAAGTCGACCACCGAGTCGTTGCGCAGGCTTGCCTTGAGGAGCGCGCCGTGCGGGTCGTGGCAGTCCTGGCACCCGACCTTGCCTTCGATGATCGGGTGGTGCGAGGGCTTGAGGATTTCGGCGCGCACGTCGGTGTGGCACTCGACGCATCGCTTGTAAGCAAGCTGCCGCACCGTCGTCGTGTACGGCGCCGCGGCGAACTGCGCGCCCTTGATCTCGCTGTTGTTGCTCGCCGACTGCGTGCCGTGCATCGAATGGCAGTTGACGCACGTCACGTCGACCTTGCGGTGCTTCGCGACCGCCCAGTTCTCGAGGTGTCGGGATCCGCTGTGGCAGCCGAGGCACACCGCCGATTTCTCCGCGGCGCTCGCGGTGTTCGACCCGAGGATATTCGCGGGCTTGTTCTTCGTCGGATCCTTCACGTGATCTGACGCGTCGCCGTGGCACGCCTGGCACATGCTGCCCGAAGCGTCGTTCTGAGCGCCGTGCGCCGTCAGCAGGATCGTGCTGTTCTGCCTCTCGTGGCAGTTGACGCAGACCGGCACGTTGCTCGTGGCCGTCTGCGTCTGCGCGGACGCGGGGAATGCGGTGAACGCCGCGAGGAGTACCAGGATTCCGGACGCTGCGACGGCTGACTCGATTCGCATGGAAACCCCTTTTATGCTTCGGTCCGATCCGGCGGCGCGGCCAGGAGGCCCTGATCTACCGGATCCGCGGCCATGGGCCGTCGGGCTTGGGTTGCGCGAGAAAGAATCGCGCCCAATTGCGTCGAAGCTACCGGCTGCGTGTGTTCTTGTTGGCGGGGGTTCCGGCGCGCTCGCTACGCGCGCGAACATCGCTTCCGCAGCTTTGAAACGAATTGTTCGTCTGCGAGCCGGCGACGGTC
This sequence comes from uncultured beta proteobacterium, assembly GCA_963773195.1. Taxonomy (GTDB): domain Bacteria; phylum Pseudomonadota; class Gammaproteobacteria; order Burkholderiales; family Casimicrobiaceae; genus CAIWHR01. The sequence continues at coordinate 57,797 of CAVZAE010000006.1, read as the reverse complement.
AAGGGGAACAAGCCGCGAAAATTCAGTCGCTGTTGCAAAAATACATCATTGATTGTCAATGAAAACCCATTTGTTCGCGTACGACTCTTGACCTGCGTCAAAGGTCGTCGACGCAGCGCAACAACCGGGCCGGCGAGGCCCGAGGTTTGCCGGATCTCAATGCCGGATGGGTGCAGAGCGGTCCAAAAAAGCCGCGCCGGAGACGCGGCCCTGGCGGACATCGCGGTCCACGATTACTTCGCCGATTCGCCCTTGACCTGGACTTCGACCCGCGGTCGGGTTGCAGGCAGGCGATCTTCTCCTTCAGGTTCCTCTGATTGCAAACGAGACCGGCGCCGGCTCCTTCTCGCCCACGCCAATCGCCTCGATCTTGTCCTTCGGCACGCCCTTGCTCACGGGGTAGTCACGCACTGCTTCGGTGCAGATCGCATCCGTGTACCCGGTCACGAGTACGACCTCGATTGCTTGCAAAGAGAAGTCGAGTTTCCGCGACGACTGATCTGAATCAATGGTGACGCGGTACTTCGATGCAATGCAATTCCCGCGAGTGGGACGCATTCGCGTTGAGTCGATTATCGACTCACTTTGACGTGCTTCGATTGCGCGCACAACCGCCATCCCTGAGGTGTGACAGTGACAAGTTGACGCAGGTCAACATCGCCACCTCGAATTCGGCGTCCCATTGAACGAGGAACAGGCAAGCGCCGGCACGACGACGCATCAGAGAGGGTTCGAGGAGGAAGACACTCATGCGATCCGAGCTCCACGCTGCAAAGTGCCCACCGGTTTGTGCCGTGCGCGCGACGCTGACGATCGTGGCCGCGCTCGCGTTTCTCGCAGGCGCCATCGAATCGGTGGCAGCGCAGAGCAGCGGACGCACCGGCAAGGAGATCGTCGACGCCCAGTGCATTGCCTGCCACGGGACAGGCGCCAAGGGCGCGCCGAAGATCGGCGACCGAAAGGCATGGGCGAAACGCGCCGCAGAGGGACTGACGAGCCTCACGCGGACGGCGCTAGAAGGAATCCGCCAGATGCCGCCGCACGGCGGTAATCCGAATCTCACCGACATCGAGATCGAGCGCGCGATCACGTACATGGTGAATCAGTCGGGTGGCCACTGGAGCGAGCCCACCGACAAGACGAGCCGACCGGTCGACCGCAGCGGCGAGCAGATCGTTCGGGAGCGTTGCGCAACCTGCCATCAGACGGGCGAAGGCGGCGCGCCCAGGATCGGCGACCGTTCCGCGTGGATTCCGCGGCTCAAGCAGGGTCTCGACAGCGTCGTCCGCTCGGCGATCAATGGACACGGCGGCATGCCGGCGCGTGGCGGCCAGGCCGACCTCACGGATGCCGAGCTGCGAAGCGCCATCGTCTACATGATGAATCCTGCGCCCGTTGCCGCGGCGGTGGTGTCGCCGCGCGCCGAGAGCGGACCGGACTACCGCGTGGTCGACGGCACCGCCGTGTACTTCGGTGCGATCGCGACAGACGTGATCCGGCACAGCCCGACGGACTACCCGGCGAAGACGTACGGCACGCCACCGATCGGGCCCGGCCAGTACTACGTCACGATCGCGCTGTTCGACGCCAACACCGGACGGCGGATCACGGATGCCAGCGTACGGGCGCGCGTCTCCACGGCGACGAACGCGGGGCCGGAAAAGGTGCTCGAGCCCGTCACGATCAGGGACGCGCAGACGTACGGCGGTTACTTCGCGATGGCGGGCAGAGGTCCGTTCGAGATCGCGGTACAGATCACGCGACCGGGATTGCCCGATACGATCCGGACCCGGTTCGAGTACGGTCCCCGGTGACTACACACTCGATGATCGAGGAACGGTGAAGCCGGCAGCCCGCACGGCCGCGCCGCGTCCTTCCTGCCGTTCCGCCTGCAGCTATCGCCGGCATCGTTGGAGCCAGTCCTCGTGAAGATCAGCGCGCGCGTTCTCGTTCGGGCACTCGTGCTCGTCGCCGGCGCGGCCCTCCTCGGTCACGTTTCCGGCACGGTGGCGCAATCGGCAAAGGCGAAATCCGGCGGCGACGACTTGCGGCCGGCCTACGCCAATGCCGCTGACATCGTCGACGGCAAGCGCGTGGCGGAATCCGCCTGCGTCCGCTGTCATGGCGCCGATGGCATCAGCGCCGCAAGCGCCGTACCGCATCTCGCGGGCCAGCGCCCCGGTTACCTCTACATCGAGCTGCAAGCCTACCGATCCGGTCTGCGCGGCGACGAGACGATGGGCGCCGCCGTCCGTGACCTGAACGACGACGCGCTGGTCAAAGTCGCCGCGTACTATGCGAGCCTCGATCCGGCGCAACCCGCGGCCGAGGCTGCGAAGGGCGCCGCCAAGCCCGATCCCCTGCAGGCGGGGAAGGCGGCCGCCGCGACCTGCGGCGGGTGCCACGGCGAGGGCGGCGTCGGCAAGATTCCGGGCATGCCGAGCCTGGCCGGGCTCGATCCGAAGTACCTCGTCTCCGCGATGAAGGCCTACAAAGGCGGCCAGCGCAAGAACGACGTGATGGCGGGGGCGCTCGCACGCGCGACCGAGACGGAGATCAACAACATCGCGCTGTACTACGCCCTGCAGAAGCCGTTGCGCACCGAGAATCCCGCGCCGGGCGATCAGGCTGCAGGCAAGGTCGCCGCCGGCGCCTGCTCCGGCTGTCACGGCGAGCTGGGGGTGAGCGAGAACCCGGCCATTCCGAGCCTCGCCGGCCAGGACGCGCAGTATTTCATCGTCGCGATGAAGGACTACAAGGACGGTTCGCGCCACGACGAGCCCATGAAAGGCCTCGTCGCCCCAATCGAAGATGTCGCGATCAAGAACATGTCGGCCTGGTACGCGTCGCAGCAGCCGCAGCCGGCCAAGATACGCAAGCCGCTCACCGCGGCGGAGTGGGCGCAGCGCTGCGATCGCTGCCACGGCGCGAACGGCAACAGCACCGACCCGCGCATGCCGGCGCTCGCGGGGCAACGCGCCGACTATCTGCAGAAGGTGCTGAACGCGTACCGGACCGGAGCGCGCAAGAGCCCGCAGATGGCGGCGATGTCCGACGTGCTGACCGAGGCCGACATCGACAGTCTCGCGACCTACTACTCGCGGCAGAAGCCGCGCGCGGTGGTCTACGTGCCGTTGCCCGGGAAATAGTCCGTCGGGTCCGGCTCGACCCCTTCCATTCGATCACCGGAAAGGAGCCGGACCATGGAAACGAAGCGCGCGCTGGCGTCGGTCGGAGCGTTCGTGTTGCTCGGCATCGCGGGCACCGCATGGGCGGACGGCGACGTCCAGGCGGGGAAGGCGAAGTCCGCGAGTTGCGCCGGCTGTCACGGGCCCAACGGCGAGGGCGCCGGCACCAATCCGCCGCTGGCCGCGATGAAGAAGGACCGCTTCGAGCAGGCGATGAAGGACTACAAATCGGGCAAGCGCGCGAACGCGATCATGAAGCCGATGGCGAGTGGGCTGAGCGAAAAGGAAATCGAGGACCTGGCGGCCTATTACGCGTCGCTCAAGGGCAAGTGAGCTCCGTCGCATCGTAGGGGGACGCGGCTCGCGCCGCACCGGCACCAAGGACCCGCCAAGACCCGAGGCCCGACATGACTGACGCTCCGCTGCACCGACTGTATCGCCACTATTCCGAGCTGCCCTACAGCCAGCGCGTGCTGTACACGGCGACGCTTCTCATCCTCGGGATGGCCTACCTGTTCGCGCTCATCAATCTCTACCACACCTACGCGGGTCGGGCGGGCGGAAACCCGATGATCATGACCTATCAGGACTTGGTCGTCGCCTACTCCGGCAGCGGGCAGGGCTCGCGTCTCGAATCGGCGCTGCGCGGACCGATGTCGAACATGCTGCCGCCGGACGAGGTCGGCGTCCTCATCACGTGGGTCGAGGGCGGCACCGATCGCGCGAAATACGAGAGCGAGGTGAGGCCGCTGCTCGAGAAGCGCTGCATGATCTGCCATGACGGCAGCAATCCGCACCTGCGCAACCTCAACGGCTACGACAACCTGAAGAAGGTGGCGGAACGCGATACCGGCACCGACGTCTTCACGCTCGTCCGCGTGTCGCACATCCACCTGTTCGGACTCACGTTCGTCTTCTTCATCATGGGGCTCATGTACAGCCACGCGTACGTGCGCCCCGTGTGGTTCAAGTGCGCGATCATCGCCCTGCCGTACGTTGCCATCGCAATGGACGTGAGTTCCTGGTATTTCACGAAGCTGTTCCATCCGTTCGCGTGGGTGGTGATCGTTTCCGGGGGCATCATGGGCGCGTGCTTCGCGTTCATGTGGGCGGTAACGATGTACCAGATGTGGCTCGCGCCACCGCCCGCCATGGTCGCGGCGCGGGTCGGCGGAGAGATCGCGATCGACGGCTGAGCTGAGCACGCAGTTCCCGCTCGGCGCCGACGAGCGAGGCTGCGTCGTCACGTGGGACGAAGCGGCGCCGCTCGCGATCCTGCGCTACCGCGACACGGTACGGGCGAGCGAATCGACGCTCGCTACTATTCCGGCGCGCGTCGCCCGATACCCGGGGAGGCGGCCAATGATCTTCGCCGTGGCCGGCCCCCGCAACAAATCGAGGAGCCGGACCAACGCCGGCTTGCCGAGGTCGGCCGCGCGCAGCGCAAGGAAATATCGTTCACGGACGAGGGGCACGAACGCGAGGCCGTATTCGGCGGCCGCGGCGCGCAAGCCGAAGCCCGCGTCGGCGCCGCCCGACGCGACCGTCGCCGCGACGGCCGCGTGCGTGAATTCCTCGTTCGCGAAGCCCTTGAGCGCGTCGGCGGCGACGCCCTCACTCTCGAGACGGCGCTCGATCAGCACGCGCGTTCCCGAGCCGCGCTGCCTGTTGACGAAGCGCAGCCCGCGCGCCGCGACGTCGCGCAGGCTCCGCACGCGCGCCGGGTTGCCGCGCGCGAGGATCAGTCCCTGCTCGCGGTCGACGAAGCGCACGAGGCGGTCGCGCCGTGCGGACAGGAAACGCAGGAACGGCGCGCGATCGTCGCGCGCGCGCGGCCCGGCGCCGACGTGGAAGCCCGCCACGTCCGCGCCGCCTTCGGCAAATTCCTCGAGCGCGGTCAGGCTGCCGATGAAGCGCAGGTCGAGCTCGAGGCCGCCCGCCGCCGCCGGCTCGCGCAGCGCAGCCAACGCGAGGTCGTGGCTGGCGGCAATACGCAAGCGCTCGCCGCCGACGCGGCGCAACCGCGGCGCGCGCTCGCCGAGCTCGATCGTGAGCGAAGGCGAAAGCCGCGCGACCCGCCGATTCGCCGCTGTCGCCGCATCGACCAGGCGCCGCCCCGCGGGCGTGAGCACGGAGCCATGCCCGCGTCCGCGCGCGAGGACCACGAGCGGAACGCCGAGCTGCTCGCGCGCAGCGTGAAGCAGCGTCCAGCCGGTGCGATACGAGATCCCGCACTGCGCGGCCGCATGCAGTAGCGAACCTGTCCGCGCGATCGCCTCGAGCAGCGGCAGGAGCCCCTCGGGTAGCGACGACGCGGGCGCGGTCGCCGCAGACCAGACGAGTCGAGGGAGCAGCTTCATTTATGCAAATAATTGCATATTTTGACGGAATACCGCAACAAGCTATGATCTCGGCTAGCGGTTGCGACGCATATATTATGCAAACTATTTCATATTTTACATGACCGGGTTCGACGCTGCGCTGGGGCAGGCCGCCTCGCTCGTGGTCTCCGGCGATCCGAAGCTCGTCGAGATCGTCGTCCTGAGCCTCAAGGTGAGCCTGCTGTCGGTCGTGTTCGCCTCGGCGATCGGGCTCCCGGCCGGGGCGCTTGTCGCCGTCGCGCGTTTTCCCGGGCGCAGCACGCTGATCGTTGTCCTGAATGCGCTGATGGGGCTGCCGTCGGTCGTCGTCGGGCTCGTCGTCTACCTCCTGCTGTCGCGCGCAGGACCGCTGGGCGAGCTCGGCATCCTGTTCACGCCGACGGCGATGGTGATCGCGCAGACGATCCTGATCGCGCCCACGATCGCCGCATTGTCGCGCCAGATCGTCGCCGACGGGTGGGAAGAGTACCGCGACCAGCTGCGCTCGCTCGGCGCGTCCCGGATCGGCATTGCGATGACGCTCCTGTGGGACCTGCGCTTCTCGCTCGTCACGATCCTGCTCGCCGGCTACGGCCGCGCCGCCTCGGAAGTCGGCGCCGTGATGATCGTCGGCGGCAACATCGACGGCGTCACGCGCGTGATGACCACCGCGATCGCGCTCGAGACGAGCAAGGGCGACCTGCCGCTCGCGCTGGGCCTGGGCGTAATCCTGCTCACGATCGTGCTCGCGTTGAACGCGGCGGCCTATGTGATCCGCGACGCCGCGCGCAAACGCTACGGATGAGCGCCGACGTGGATCTCCGCACTCCGGTTTCGCTGCTGCCTCTCGCTTTGCGCGACATCATGTTCGAGGTAGGCTCGCACCGGATTCTGGACGGCATCACGCTCACGCTCGACGCCGGGCCACGAACGATGATCGTCGGGCCGAACGGCGCCGGCAAGAGCGTGCTTCTGCGTCTCTGTCACGGCCTGCTGCGGCCGACCTCGGGCCGCATCGAGTGGAATTCGCCCGAGGTGCCGGACGCGCCGCGGCGGCAGGCGATGGTGTTCCAGCGGCCGGTGATGCTGCGCCGCTCGGCGCTCGCCAATGTCGTCTACGCGCTCCAGTGCTCGGGGGTGCTCGCGTCGTGGCGCGGCGAGCGCGCGCTTGCAGCGCTCGAGCGCGTCGGGCTCGCGGCCAGTGCCCATCGCCCCGCGCGCGTGCTCTCCGGTGGCCAGCAGCAACGCCTCGCACTCGCCCGCGCCTGGGCGCTCGACCCCGAGGTGCTGTTCCTGGACGAGCCCACCGCGAGCCTCGACCCCGGCGCGACGCAGGAGATCGAAGGCGTTATCGCGGCGATGCACGCGGGCGGCACGAAGATCGTGATGGTCACGCACAACCTGGGCCAGGCGCGCCGGCTGGGCGACGAGATCCTGTTCCTGCACCAGGGCCGCGTGGTCGAGCGCACGCCCGCCGAGCGTTTCTTCCGCGAGCCCCAATCCCGCGAGGCCGCGCAATTCCTCGAAGGAGAACTGCCATGGTAGTCACCCGTCGTGCCTTCGTCGCCTTCCTCCTCGCGCTGTCGTCATTCGCCGCCGGTGCGCAGGACAAGTCCATCGTCGTCGCGTCGACGACGTCGACGGAGCAGTCGGGACTCTTCGGCTACCTGCTGCCGATCTTCACCAAGGACACGGGGATCCAGGTGAAGGTGGTCGCGCTCGGCACAGGCCAGGCGCTCGATCTCGCGCGCCGCGGCGACGCCGATGTCGTGTTCGTTCACGCGCGTGCGGCCGAGGAAAAGTTCATCGCCGAGGGCGAAGGCGTAAAGCGGTTTCCGGTGATGTACAACGACTTCGTGCTGATCGGCCCGAAGAGCGATCCGGCCAAGGTCGCCGGCGGCCACGACATCGTCGCCGCGCTCCAGAAGATCCAGGCGGCGCAGGCGCCGTTCGTCTCGCGCGGCGACAAGAGCGGCACACACATGGCCGAGCTCGACCTCTGGAAGCAGTCGGGGATCGACATCGACAAGGCCAAAGGCCCCTGGTACCGCGACACGGGCCAGGGCATGGGCCCGGCGCTCAATACGGCGTCGTCGATGAACGCGTACCTGCTCGCCGATCGCGGCACGTGGCTCGCGTTCAAGAACCGCGGCGATCTCGACATCCTGGTCGAAGGCGACAAGCGGCTGTTCAACCAGTACGGGGTGATCCTCGTCAATCCGGCCAAGCATCCGAACGTGAAAAAGGACCTCGGCCAGACCTTCATCGACTGGCTCGTTTCGCCCGCCGGCCAGAAAGCGATCGCCGAGTACAAGATCGGCGGGCAGCAGCTTTTCTATCCGAACGCCAACGACGACGAGGCATGAGGAACGGTGCAATCGCCGTCGTGGCGATAGCGTTGAGCACGGCGGTGTTCGCGCAGGAGCCACCGGTGCGCCTGTACGCGGCCGGCAGCCTGCGCGCCGTCATGACCGATCTTGCCCAATCGTTTCGGGCCGCCGGCGGCGCGGAGGTCGCACCGACGTTCGCCGCTTCGGGTCTCTTGCGCGAGCGCATCGAAAAGGGCGAGGCCCTCGATGTCTTTGCGTCGGCCGATATCGGCAATGCCCAGAAGCTCGCCGACGCGGGACGCAGCTCGCCCCCCATCGTGTTCGCGCGGAACGAACTCTGCGCGCTGGCCGGTCCAGGCGTCACGGTGACGACCGACACGCTGCTCGAGCGAATGCTCGATCCCGCGATCAAGCTCGGCACCTCGACGCCGCGCTCGGACCCGTCGGGCGACTACACGTGGCAGCTGTTCGAGAAGGCGGAAACGCTGCGCGCCGGCACGTTTGCCGCGCTCGATGCGAAGGCGCTCGAAGCTCACCGGCGGACCGGAGTCACCACCGCCACCGACCGACCGCTCGGTCTACGGGCTCTTGCTCGCCGAGCGCAAGGCCGACATCGTCCTCACGTACTGCACCAACGCCGTCGTCGCGGCGCGCGAGGTAGGTGGCGCGCGTGTCGTGCCCGTCCCGGCGCCCCTCGCCGTCGGTGCCAGCTATGCGCTCGTCGTGCTCAACGATGCGCATCCGGCCGCACGCAGCTTTGCGCTCTACGTGATGTCGATTCCTGGGCAGGCAGTGCTCGCGAAGCATGGCTTCACGCCGGTCGCGACACCCTCGCCCGATGGTCCGTGTGCGTCGCACAGCGTCGCTCGCGCGGAGACTCGAAGCCAGGAAGACGCGATGAGCATCGCCCGCGCCGCGGCTCTCTGCCTCGCGCTCGCCGCCCTTGCCCCCGCCCTCGCCCAGGCGCAGCCCACCACGGCCGTCACGATTGCCGGCAACATCGCCGAAGCGAAAGCGCTGTCGGTCGACGATCTGAAGCGGTTGCCAGCGCATCGCGTCGAATACATGCCGCGTCGCGGCGAAGGGGCGACGGCGGAGCCGGCGGCGGCACGCCACTACACGGGCGCGCTCCTGCGCGATGTGCTGAACGCGGCCAACCCCACCGAAAGCAAGCCGCGCGAGCTGCGGCGGAGCTACGTCGTCGCCGCTGCCAGCGACGGCTACGAAGTCGTGTTCTCGTGGGGCGAGCTGTTTCTCTCGCAGGGCGATTCCGTATTCGTCGTCTACGAACGCGACGGCGCGCCGCTCGGCGACGACGAAGGGAAGATCGCGCTCATCGCCGTCGGTGATCGCGGCTCGGCGCGCCACGTCAAGTGGCTGAAGACGCTCACGCTGCGCGCCGCAACTCCCGGACCGTGAGCGCCCGGTAGCGCTAGTGCTTGTGCTCGGCGGACCACTTCCGGAGCGCCTCGAGCGTGTTCTCGACGTGCTTCTCCGGATTGAGTGACGTGTACTCGTAGACGATGTGCCCGTCGGGCGCGATGACATACGACGTGCGATTCGCGTATTCCGGCTTGATCGCCAGCACTGCGTCGTACGCCTTCATGATCTTCTGGTCGCCGTCGGCCGCGACGGCGAACTTGCTGCGGCATTCGCTGACCGAGAACTTGTTCAGCGTGTCGATGTTGTCATGTGACACACCGATGACAGTGGCCCCGAGCGAGCGGTAGGTGTCGGTCGCTTCGGCGAAGTCGTGCGCCTCGATGGTGCAGCCCTTGGTGAACGCTGCCGGATAGAAGTACAGGACCACCGGTCCTTTCTTCAGCGCGTCGGCGAGCGAGAACGTGAAGACGTCCTCCGCCGAGCGACGCCTGCGCGGTGAAGTCCGGCGCGTTGTCGCCGGGCTTGAGCGCGGCGAACGCAGGGAGCGCCAGGAATGCTGCGGCGAACGCGAACGATAGAGCGGGCTTGATCATGAGATCGGCTTTCGTAGTGGAAGGAACATAACCGCAGAGCGCAGGTTGGACCCGCGGCCCGATGATGCGGTTCCGACCTGTAGTGCGCAAGGGACTACGCCCGTCGTGGCGGGAAGATGCCCTACACGACAATGAGCGCTTTCCCTTCACGCCCGCAGGGTGGATTTCCGAGCGATTGCGCTATCGTGAACCGGGTTACTGGGGACTTCATTCCCGGAAAGGGTCACGATGAAGCTTGGACAGGCCTTGGCAGTAACCGCGCGCCTCGCGCGCCTGCTGACCTTTCTATGGTGCATTCCGGTCGCGACGGCGCAGCCGTCGGCGACCGTGCCCCCGCTGCCGGCGCCCGGCAAGTACCAGGTCGCGTGCAGCGACGTGGCGCAGGACTTCTCCCGGCTCTTGCCCGGTGAGGACGTGCAGGACTACTGGGAAGGCGTGGCGCGCGACGACGGCACGCGCGCGCTACATCACCTCGCTCCTCTCCGAGAAGGCCGACACGATGACGGTCCCGCTCAGCGTGCCCGACAATTCGGATCTCTACGGCTCGTTTGCCGGGACGACGATGCCGCAGGTGGTCATCGTCTGCTATCCCACCGCGGATGACAACTCGCGGCCGGACTATCCATTGCCCAACGGCAAGTCGGTGCCCAAGATGCAGCGCGCCGGTGACGCGCCCTTGTGGCCGAATGCGACCGCGCGCTTTCCGATCCTGCTCTTCTCGCACGGGTACCTGGGGTCGCCGACCTCGAACGACTACATCGATGCAGTGACGCTGCTCGCGAGCTATGGCTACGTCGTCGTTGCGCCGTTCCACGGCGATGGGCGCTTCGGCTCGCTCAAGCTCGAGGACGTGGGCGACCTCGCCTACCTCGCGCTGCACTTGCGCGATTTCCTCGGCATGCAGGCGGTGCGACCCCTTGCACTGTCCGGCTCGCTCGACACGCTCCTCGCCGATCCACGCTGGTCGAGTCACGTGATGGCGGCGGAGGTCGGCGGCTTTGGCGCGAGCCTGGGCGGAGAGTCGCTGCTGCTGATGGCAGGCGCCGGTCTGACCACGTCGTTCGGCCTTTCCTGGACGACGGTCGAGACGGACCCACGCCTTAAGGGAGCCGTCGGCTACGTGCCGTACATGGGCGTGCCGCTGTTTCCCGCGTTCGGTCGCGACCAGCACTCGCTCAACAGCGTCACGCTGCCGTACCTCGCGATCTCCGGCACCGCGGACACGACGGCGCCTATCATCGTCACCGAGCAAGCGATCGACGCGCTCGCCGGGCCGCGCGAGCTCGTCGCATTGACGGGCGTCGGGCATGGCTTCGACCCGCCGTCGGCGCCCGACATCTTCACGTGGGCGCTGACGTTCCTGGACGCCGTGGTCCGCGGCACTCCAAGCGCGCGAGTGACGATCTCGATGATGGCGAACGTCGCCGGCGGCGGTGACGACCATGTCGTCGTCCCGCTCAACATTCCGGCCGACGCCAACTACAACGGGCTGTGGTGGGCGGCGCCGGCGGGGTCGGAATCGGGGTGGGGAATCAATCTCGAGCATGAAGGCGATCTGATCTTCGTCACCTGGTTCACCTACGACGTGAACGGCAAGCCCTGGTGGCTCGCGATGACCGCGAGCCTCATGTCGGACGGTACGTATCGCGGCACGCTCTACGAAACACGCGGCCCGCCGTTCTCCGCGACGCCGTTCGACCCGGCAGCCGTCGTCGTGATGCCGGTGGGAAGCGGCACGCTCGCGTTCTCCGATCGCGATAACGGGACGTTCAGCTACACGATCGGCAGCGTCATGCAATCCAAGGCGATCACGCGCGAAGTGTTCGGACGCCTGCCGTGGTGCGCCTTCGGGACATCGCTCGACCCGGCGCGCGTGGCGAACTACCAAGGCCTGTGGTGGAATGAGCCGCCGGGGTCGGAATCCGGCTGGGGTATCAACCTGAACCACGAGGGCGACATCATCTTCGCGGCGTGGTTCACCTACGACTCCGATAACACGCCGCTCTGGCTGGTCGCGACAATGCCGCGCGATGCCTCAGGCAGCTACACGGGCACGCTGTACCGGCTGACCGGACCGCCGTACTCCGCGATGCCGTGGGACCCGACCGCGGTGATCGTCGTCTCCGTCGGCAATGCGCGACTCACGTTCGCCTCCGGAACGCAGGCGCGCTTCGAATACACGGTGGGCAGCGTCAGCCAAGCGAAGACAATCACGCGCGAATTCCTGCGCGCGCCTGGAACGCTCTGCCAGTAACGGCGTCGAATCCGCGGTAGGATGCGCGGCGGCCGTAGGCCGCCTGCGCGTTCCCATCCAACGATTTGTATCTGATTGTTTCATGCCCAATGTCCGTGTATGGCCAGCCGTCGTGTGTGCGGTCGCGCTGGTCGCTATAGCTTCACAACCACTCGCCCAGTCCCCCGCACCGTCGTCCGAGGCCCGCGTGATCGTCAAGCTCAGGGCCGGGTCGCCGATGCTCGCGGCGACGACGAGTGCCGTGCCACGTGGCGGTGCGCTCGCTACCGCGGCGATGCTGAGCCGACGCGTCGGGCTTGCGCTCGTCGACGGCCCGTCGGTGGCGGAGCGCGTGCAGGTGATGCGCGCGCCCGGCATGACGTCGGAGGCGCTGGCAGCGCGACTCTTGCAGGAACCTGACGTCGAATACGCGGTGCCCGACCAGCGGAAGCACATCAGCGCCGCGCCGAACGATCCGCTGTATGCCAACGGCGTGCCCGGCAACGGACCCGCCGTCGGACAGTGGTACCTGCGAGCGCCATCGAGCACCGTCACCTCGTCGATGAGCATCGAATCCGCGTGGCAAGTCACGACGGGGGCCCCGACGATCGTCGTCGCCGACATCGACACCGGCGTGCGCTTCGAGCATCCCGATCTGCTCGCCGTCTCGGCAGGCGGCAATCTCCTTCCAGGCTACGACATGATCAGCGATCCGGCCGTCGCCAACGACGGTGACGGTCGCGACGGCGACGCCTCGGACCCCGGCGACTGGGTGACGGACACCGAGCTTTCGCAGGGAGGTGGATCGTTCTATCAATGCGAGCCCATGGCGACTCCGAGTAGCTGGCACGGCACGCAGACTGCCGGACTGATTGCCGCGCGCACGAACGACGGCATTGGCATGGCCAGCGTCGGGCGCACGGTGCGCCTCCTGCCGGTGCGCGCGCTCGGCAAATGCGGCGGCTTCGACTCCGACATCATCGCGGGCATGCGCTGGGCCGCGGGACTCTCGGTTCCGGGCGTTCCGAGCAATCCGACACCGGCGCGCGTGATCAACATGAGCCTCGGCGGCGACGGGCCGTGCGTGTCTTCGTATCAGGACGCCGTAAGCGAAGTCGTCGCGACGGGCGCCGTGATCGTCATCTCCGCCGGCAACAGCGCGGGCCACGCCGTATCGGCACCCGCGAACTGCAGCGGCGTCATTGCCGTCGCCGGGCTCAGGCATGTCGGCACCAAGGTCGGGTTCTCGAATCTCGGCCCCGAGGTCGCGCTGGGCGCACCGGGAGGGAACTGCGTCAACCTGGCCGCCGACTCGCCCTGCCTGTATCCGATCCTGACCACGTCGAACACCGGCACGATGGCCCCGGCGAGCTCGACGTACACGGACAGCTTCAACGCGTCGCTCGGGACGAGCTTCTCGGCGCCGCTCGTCGCCGGCACCGTTGCGCTCATGCTGTCCGCACAACCTTCATTGACGCCGACGCAGGTACTCGACATCCTGCGGGCATCGGCTCGCCCGTTCCCGCCTCCTGGCGGCACGGCGGGCGACGGGACGCCGCTCGTCGCGTGCACCGCACCCCAGTTCGACAGCTCAGGCACGCCCATCGACCAGCTCGAATGTTCGTGCACCACGACGACGTGCGGCGCGGGGATGCTCGATGCGGGCGCCGCAGTGCTGGCCGCCAAGGCCGGCGGCGCGGCCGCCGTCATGCCGGAACAGGGATTGTGGTGGGCCGCACCGGCCAACTCGGAATCGGGGTGGGGGCTCAACATCGTGCGCCAGAGCACCACGATCTTCGCCTCCTGGTTCACGTACGACGAAACCGGAAAGGCCTGGTGGCTCGTCATGACCGCCCAGCGAACCCCCGGAGGCCCCTGGGGCGGGACGCTCTACAAGACGACCGGTCCGCCGTTCAACGCAGTACCGTTCAATCCGGCCGCCGTCCACGCCACGCCCGTGGGCTCCGCCACGCTCGCGTTCACGGATGCGACCGACGGCACCTTCTCGTATACCGTCGACGGCGTTTCGCAATCGAAAGCGATCACGCGCCAGGTATTCGGCCCGCAGCCCGTGTGCGTGTCCGGTGCGCAATCCGACCAGACGCTTGCGACGAACTACCAGGACCTGTGGTGGGCCGCGCCCGCATCCTCGGAATCGGGCTGGGGCATCAACCTCAACCACCAAGGCGACACGATCTTCGCCACGTGGTTCACATACGCTGTCGACGGTACGCCCATGTGGCTGGTCGTCACGGCGAACCTTGCCACGCCGTCGGTCTACGCGGGAACGCTGTACCGCACGGTCGGGTCACCCTTCAGTGCGGTGCCGTTCGACCCGACCCGGGTGGCGGCGCAGGCCGTGGGCACGGCCACGTTCACGTTCGCAAACGGCAACAGCGCAACGTTCGACTACAACGTCAACACAGCAGCCGGCGTCGTCCACCAGACCAAGACGATCGTACGCGAGGTCTACGCGGCGCCGGGGACCGTCTGCCAGTAGCGCGTCGCTACCGCGGCATGGACATGGGGTCGACGTGCTCGCGCGGGTCCGGCGGATTCTTCCACCAGCGTAAATCTGCACCTTGCGGCGCCTCATGCTTGCGCGCGCCACTGCTACCGCTGCGCATCAGCGCGAACAGCAGCGCCAGCACGAGCACGATACCCGAGCCAATCAACAGCAGGTCGGGGGGCGATGGCGGCCACGTGAACGTGATTTCCGGCCAATGAATATCGAGAGGCGCGGCGAAAGCAGACGTCGATGCGGTTCCGGCAAGCCCGGTGGCGCATGCCGCCAGTCGGTGTCGCCACGGCGAAAAATACGCAGCCATCGTTGACCTCCATATACGGTTTGACGATGCCACCAATCTAGACGACCCGCCGGGTCGCGAGAGTCGGCGCCCGCTGTATTCCCTTGTCGGACATCGCCGACGGCGCCCGAGGAAAGCCGCACGGATGTTGTGGACTCGTTTACAGGGAAATCCATGAGGCAAACCATCAGCACGCTGCTGATGGCGCTTGCGCTCGCGGGTCGCAATAGCACGCCCCGCTACGGCATCGACGCCGCGACGATGCGATCGCCGGACGCACCACCACCGAAGTCGACGAGCTTGCCGTTTGAAAAGTGGAGGCGCCGCTCGACCTGCGTATCGACGCCGTAAACCCATTCCTCACGCCACTCGCGGGGCAGGCGATTGCGCGTGATGCGGCCTGGACAGCCCCAGCCGGCCATGTTGAGCACTTCGTCGTCGGACATCCCGAGCGTCAAGGCCGTGTGTCTCCACGGGCCAGGCTTCCACCCCGACGCGCGCCCGGGCGCCGCTCGCGTCACGGGCAACGGAAAATCGGAACGGGCGGAGCCCGGCGCAATGCGTGTTTCGAAGGACCCCACGGCGCACGGAGTCGACTGATAGCCCGTCTCCCCGACCGCACTCACGCATTTGAAGATTGCCTGCGCGCTTGCCATCGGCGCGACGCTTGCCGTCAGCAGACAAATCATGACGTCGCGCCGCAGCTTCATGGGGGCGACGCTAGCGGCGGCCGGGTTTCCGCGCCATCGGCGCGTGCCCGCTCGCGCCGTAGTCCCTGCCCTACGTCATGAATCGTTACGTGTGGAAGCGGAACTCGGACGCTACAGCGTCGGTCTTCCGGGGCGACATCCGTCACGCCCCTAGCCGAGGCGCCAGTGCTCGAAATCGCGGGTCCGCAACATCTCGCAGCCATCAAACCTTGGATTCGGGCAGGAGCTACGGAGGGAAGCTGGGATCCGGAGCTCGCCGCGCCCGGACCGAAGGCCGACGTGCTGTTCGCCAAGATCGGCTACGCACTCGAGCATGGCGCGCTGCCGCAAATCGACCCCCGCACCCAACGCCGCATCACCACTCGCATCGGCGGGTGGGTGTTTCTGGCCGACGCCGGAGCGGCGCCCAGCGGGTTCGGGCTCTACAAGGACTTCGCGGACAACGGCCTCGAGCTCTGGCTTTGCGGGCTCGATCCGTCGGCGCGTGGCAAGGGCTTCGGGCGCCGGATGCTCACCGACCTCCTGGCAACCCCGTCCGGGCGGAACTTGCAGCTCGCGCGGTGCAGCCTCCATACCGATGGCGGCCAGCGCTGCGCGCACATCCTCAAGTCGCTCGAATTCGAGGCGGCAAGAACCACCTCACGCGAGGAGTGGCTGCTCCATCGGCGCACACCCCCGGCGGTCGCCCACCTGATCGCCACGATGGATCTCTCCCCGTTCGATCCCGCGTAGCCGGCGTGCGAGCGGCGCGCCTTGGTCGACGGTGGCCGCGAGAGTCGACCGGGATCAGGGCGCGGCCTCGTTCATCGCCCACGTCTCATTCGCGTGGCGCAGGAGCGCCGGATGTTCGCGGCAGCGGGCAACGAAGTCACGGACGGCAGGGGTCCGCCATGCGTCCCGGTAGGCGTTCCATGCCTCGGCGATGGAAGCGCGCCGCAGGTCCGCCGGCGCGAAGGGAAGCGCGTTCAGGAGCTTCACCTTGCCATTGGGCACGACAAGCAGCATTGCCTGCGGGTGCTCGAGTCGTCGTTCCATTTCGCCGACGATGTCCCACGGATAGATCGACAGCGCCATCGATCCCGGATGGGCCCGCGCGCGCTCACGCAACGCGTCGACGGCGCGCTGCCACGCGTCGCCATCGCAAGCGATGCCATCCCAGTCGAGGGCCGCGCGCCCTAGCCGCATCAGCGGCCCCGTGACGAACGCGCCGCAACCCTTCTTCGCGGCCAGCTCGTACGCGGCGCCGATCTCGTGCACGTTGAATCGCGTCGGCACGAACACCCACTGCGGCGCGAGATTTCGTGCGACCAGGCGCTCGATGGCGGCGATGGCGCCGGCGTAGGTCGATCCGGGACGCAATCGGTCGTGCGTGGCCGCGGTCGCGCCGTCGACCGAGATCTGGACGCAGTCGGCCGCGAGCGTCGCGAGACGATCGGCGGCCCGATCGTCGATCAGGCTACCGTCGGTCTCCAGCTTGATCGCGACCCCTGCGGCCGCCAGGATTTCGAAGATTTCCCAGCAGTGCGGGACGCCGAGGGGTTCGCCTCCGCCGAAGGCGACATAGGGAATGCCGGCGTCAGCGATGCGCCGCGCGAGGTCGAGCGCCTCGTCCCGGCCGAGCTCGTCGCGCCAGGCGCGGTCGGGGCCGGACTCTTCGCAGCAGGTGATACAGGAACCGCGGCAGCGGTTGGTCAGCTGCCAGGCGAGGAACAACGGCGCCCGGTACTCGTCGACCGAGCGCCCCTCCATGCGGACGGTGGCGTCGCTATCAGGTGAAGCGGATGTACGGCTGCGCCATCACTTGCTCGGAGACGTCCTCGAGCTTCGGGGTTTCCCACTTGATCTTGCCGACTGCCTGGGCTTCCCTGATCGTGGGAACGGGCTCCGTTTGCGTGCGTTCGGATGCCAGCTTCAACTCGTCCATGCTGCCTCCACAGATTCAAACGTTGGCAAACGACACGATCCGCCGAATGTTGTTGGCCTCGGCATGGCGTTCGGGCTCCGCGATCGCGCGGTGCACGTCCGCGGTGAACTCTGCATCGCTCCACGCCTGACGATACGACTGCCATGCGCGCGCCAACGTCGATTGTCGCAGATCAGCGCACACATGGGGCAGTGCCGCCGCCACCTTGACGACGCCATTCGGCAACACGAGCAGCGTTGCCGGCGGATCGTCGAGGGCGCGCGCCAGCCCTTCCTCCAGCGTGAACGGACTGTAGCAAATCTCCATTTCACCCACAAGCGCGGCCGCCTCACGCGCGAGCAACGCCAGGAATTCCTCGTACTGGCCCGCGGACGGCTCGAGGCGATCCCAGAGGCGGGCGGCGGTGCCCACACGCATCAGCTTGCCGGTGTTGAACCGGAACGCGCCCAGCGCCCGAGCGCGGGCGATGACCCGTGCCGCTTCGTGGAGATTGATGCGCGTGGGCGCGAACGTCACTTCCAGCGGCATCCCGGCCTCGCGGATCGCTCGGCAGGCGGCATGCGCCTTGGCCAGCGAGCCGCCGGGGCGTTGCCGGCGATAGACGTCCTCGCTGTCACCGTCCAGGCTGACCTGGATCGACCGTATCGGCAGCCGCGCAAGGCGCGCGGCGGCTTCGCCGTCGAGCTTCTGCCCGTTCGTCTCGATCTTGAGCTTGACCCCCGCGCCACCCAGCCGCTCGGCCACGGCCAGGAAATGCGGCACGACGAACGGCTCGCCGCCGCAGAGCATGACGTAAGGAACCTCGTTCGCGACTATGTCGTCGACGAGCTTTATGGCCTCCGCCGCCGTCAGTTCATCCGGGAACGGCTTCCCGGGTGCGGAGTCCGTGCAGCAGTGGAGGCAACAGAGGTCGCAGTCGCGCGTGAGTTGCCACGCGACGAAAAGCGGTGCCGAGAGCCGCTCGAACGTACGCATTACGCTGATCCGGCGAGTCCGGAGCCGAGAAGGCCGACGGTGAACAAGCCGACGGCGACGAGATAGCAGGCGACGATCCGGCCGATCGCCGGCACGAAGTCGCGCGGCCGTTCGTAAGTCGACAGCGCGCGACGGCCACTCGACACCAGCAGCGGCAACGCAAGGAGTGTCAGGAGGCAGCCCGGGGGGAACGCGCCGGCGACCACGCCCGCCGCCGCGACAAGCAGACCCAGCGCGGCGAGTGCCAGGTACAGCCCGACGGCGCGTCTTCTGCCCAGCCGGACCACGAGGTTGCGCTTGCCGACCAGACGGTCCTGGTGGAAATCGGGAATTGCGTTCACCACGGCAAGGGCTGCAATCAGGAATCCCGGCACGAGCGAGGCCCAGAACGCGCCCCACGAGAGCGACTGCGTGTGCAGATATAGGCTGCCGAGCACCATCCATGGCCCGTAGGACAGCCCGATCACCGTCTCCCCGAGTCCGCGGTACGCCCAGCGAATCGGCGGTGCGACATAGAAGATCGCGGCAAGGCCCCCCAGCACCGCGAACGCGATGATCGGCCACCCGCCGCGGTAGGCGAGCCAGCCCCCGATCGCGTACGCCCCGACGAACGACGCGACGCCGACCCAGAAGACGGCGCGGGACATCGGCGGCAGGTCGCTCGGATTGAACACACGGTCGGTGCCCATCCGCGAGTCGAAGTATTCGTTGAAGGTCTCGACGCCGATCACCGCCAGGACAATCCCCGCGAGACCGCTCCAGAAGATCGGCCCATCGAACCGGCGCTCGATCGCGTACGCCCACGCCGCGCCCAGAACGTAAGGGAGCAAACCGGCGTAGAGGAAGAAGCGGTAGCGGATGCGGCTCGCGACGAGCCACAGGATCCCCGTGACCGGATGCCCGGCGCGAGCCCCGGCATGCGGCGCCGTCGTCAGAGAAAGACCCATTGGTGCAGCACTCTCGTCTTCTGCGGATCGTGCGCCAGGTCCTCGACGAACTGCGCGACGCGTGGATCCTTCCACGCGCGCTGGAAGTTTGCCCACACGCTCGCGAGCGACTGCTTCCGGAGGTCGCCGCAGATGAACGGCAACGCGTTGATCAGCTTGACGAGCCCGTTGGGCAGCACGATCAGCAGCGCCGCCGGGTGGTGCAGCCGATAGCGCAGCTCCTCGAGCAGCCCCATCTCGTGGAAGTAGACACGCATCCGGCCGCGATACTCCTCGCTCTTTGCATGCAGCGTCTCGAAGAAGGCACGGTACTGCTCCTCGTCGGGGGCGAGCTTGTGCCAGGTCTTGACCGCGTTGCCGGTGTACATCGTGCGCCCGGTGTAGAAGCTGTACGCGCCGAGCTCGTAGGCCAGATCCACGGCCGCGCCGACTTCGTGCGCGTTGAATTTCGTCGGGGAATAATTGATCTCGATCGGGACGCCGGCCTTCCTGAGGTTCCGCGTCCCGTCCACGGCGGTATTGAACTCGCCGAGGACGCGCATCTTGTTGAACGTCGCCCGGGTCGCGCCGTCGAGGCTCACCTGGACGGCCTTGACGCCGAGCTCGCGCAGCCGCGCGCAGTTGTCCGGCGTCAGGAAGTGACCGTTCGTTTCAACCTTGAGCTCGCCGCCCCGCGAGCACACGTAGTCGACCATCTGGAAGAAGCGCGGATGGACCATCGGCTCGCCGCCCGAGAACGACAGGTACGGGACCTGCTCGTCCAGGAGCTGCTCGAGGACGCCCATGAGCTGGGCTTCGTCGAGTTCGTCCTTGAACGCCTTGCCCGGGCCGCTTTCCTCGATGCAATGGAGGCAAGCGAGATTGCACTCGTTCGTGATCTGCCAGGCTACGTACAGCGGGGCGCTCAAATCGCCGCTGCCCGTCGCCGCGGGCGTCGTTCTTGGAATCGCGGCGGAAGCCGAGGCAGCGGTCACGGAGCGTCAGTCCTCGACCAGGCCTTTGCTACGGAGATCGGCGATGAGCACCGCGAGCTCGCGATCGATGGTCCCGCCATCGTCGGCCGCGTAGCGATCCTTGAGGCGGTCGCGGATTTCTGCTTCGGTCGACCCGGCCTGGATCTCGCGCAGCACGGCGGCGGCCGTGGGGTTCAGCGTGTAGACCTTCTCGCTGCGCGTCTCGAACACCACACCGCCGAACTTCTCCTCCCGAAACTTGACGTGCCGAGCGAGGCGCATGCAATGAGCCTCACTCCTGCGGCGCCGCGTGGGCGATTCCCTTGTGGCAGTCGACGCAGGTCGCCGCCCCGCTCAACACCTGCTCATGCATCGGTTGCACGAAGTCCTTCTGTTTCGCGACAACCTCCTTCGTGAACGCATGGCAGCTGCGGCAGTTCGCGGAGCCGTTCGCCTTGAACTCCGCCCAGACGTCCTTCGCCATGCGGAGCCGTTCCTTCTTGAATTTTTCCTCGGTCGAGATCACGCCGGTCATCTCGCCGATAGCGTCCTTGATGCCCGCTTTCGCCTTGTACCAGAGGAGCTCCGGATAGTGGTGCGGGATATGGCAGTCATGGCATCCCGCTTGCACGCCGGTCCGGTTGAGGAAGTGGTTGCTCTGCCGATACTCCTTGGCCACCCACTGCATCGAGTGGCACGCATCGCTGCAGAATTCGTTGGTGCCGGTGACGTCGACCATCACTTTCGTCGCTATGAGCGCGCCCGCGCCAATCACGAACCCGATCAGAAGCAACGACAGCACCGACCAGCGCGCGCTAGGCGACGTCAACCGGCGCCAGGTCCGCGCAAAGAAGCCCTCCGACGTGCTGCCGCCATCCGTTGCCATCGTCGCCCCCTCGAAATAATCCCCTGCTCGGGTAAAGGCCGGGAACACCGGCAAACCGCGAATGGGCCATAGGATACCCCCCGCAGCGTGGCGGTGAATAGCCACCGACCGCGCCGGCTACGGGCCGCCGATCAACCGCAAGGTTACGCAAGGCGGGGCACGACCTCGGGGGAATGCCCGATGCCGAGGTCGACGTGGCGCAGCGCGCAAATCCCGGGACGCGGACCGAGCTCACTCCGCCGCGACAGCCTCGGCGCTCGGCTGCGCCGGTCGTGCGGCCTTGACCGCCATCGGCTTCTGCGCGAACAGCACGACGGTGCTGCGCGGATTCACGAGGTAGTGGTCAGCGGGATCGATCGCGATCTCCTCCCCCGTATCGAGAAAGTCCTCGCCGGCGGGCAGGCTCGTGTCGATCGCCCGGTGCCACGCCGCGATCGGAGCGCAGCTCGGGCAGCTTGATCCACTGCGGCTCGTAGTGGCCGTTGTAGATGAAGAACAACCGATCGACGCCGACATCGGAGCCATCCTCGGTCGCGTCGAGCTGCACGCACAAGGTGCGGGCGTTCGGATCCCCCCAAGCGGGCGAGCCCAGATCCGGCGAGAACCAGCTCAAATCCCGCACGCCGTCGTCGTCGAGATCCTTGCCCACGTAAAACTTCCGCCGCTGGAGGACCGGGAAGCGCC
This sequence comes from uncultured beta proteobacterium, assembly GCA_963773195.1. Lineage (GTDB taxonomy): Bacteria > Pseudomonadota > Gammaproteobacteria > Burkholderiales > Casimicrobiaceae > CAIWHR01. The sequence goes on along the minus strand of CAVZAE010000006.1, from coordinate 35,824 downwards.
GCGTGATCGCGATCGTCTTTCGGAAGAACTCGAGCAGGTCCTTGTTGCGCTCGGTCGCCGTCCAGTCGAACCAGCTGATCTCGTTGTCCTGGCAGTAGGCGTTGTTGTTGCCTTGCTGCGTGCGCGCGAACTCGTCGCCGCCGAGCATCATCGGCGTTCCCGACGCGAAGAACAGGTAGCAGGCGTAGTTCTTCATGAGCTGCCGGCGCAGCGCCGGCATCGCCGGGATCGTCGGTCGTCGCCTTCGACGCCGCAGTTCCACGAGTCGTTGTCGTCGCAGCCGTCCCGGTTGTTCTCGCCGTTCGCTCGTTGTGCTTGCCGTTGTAGGAGACGAGGTCGTAGCAGCGTGAAGCCGTCGTGGCAGGTGATGAAGTTGATGCTGTTGTACGCCGAGCGCCCGTCGTCGCCGTACAGATCGGCCGATCCCGTGAGGCGCCAGCCGAGGTCGGCCAGCTGCCCCGCGTCGCCCTTGCCGAACGCCGCATCGTGTCGCGGAAGCTTGCCGTTCCATTCGGACCAGTCGACCGGGAAGTTGCCGACCTGGTAGGTGCCGAGGTCCCACGGCTCGGCGACCAGGATCACGCGGTAGAGCACCGGGTCCTGCGAGACCGCGTCGAAGAACGGCGACGAGGCCTGGAACGCACCGCTGCTGGCCGGCACGACCGAGCACGGACGCGAGGTCGAAGCGGAAGCCGTCGACGTGCATTGCGCCCGACCCAGTAGCGCAGCGAGTCCATGACCAGGCGGATCACCGGCGCACTGTCGAAATTGAGGCTGTTGCCGCAGCCGGTCTAGTTCATGTAGTAGCGCCGGGCGCGTCGGCGGGGCCGGTGAGGCCGTAGTACGACGGGTTGTCGATGCCGCGGAAGGAGATGGTCGGGCCGATCTCGTTGCCCTCGCCGGTGTGGTTGTAGACGACGTCGAGGATCACCTTGATGCCCGGCGTTGTGCAGCTCGCGGACCAGCGTCTTGAACTCGGTGACCTGGCAGCCGGGCGTCCTGCCCGGTGCGGTAGGACGACTCGGGCGCGAAGAAGCCGATCGAGTTGTAGCCCCAGTAGTTCGTCAGCCCTTGTGCGATCAGGAAGTCGTCGACGAAGAACTCGTGGACCGGCAACAGCTCCACGGCGTTGACGCCGAGCTGGACGAGATGCGGGATCTTCTCGATGAAGCCGAGGTAGGTGCCCGGGATCTTCACGCGCGACGACGGATGCGCGGTGAATCCCTTGACGTGGACCTCGTAGATGACGAGCTGCTCGAGCGCGACATCGGGTGACGTTGTCCCCTGCCAGTCGAACGCGTCGTCGATCGACGATGCCCTTCGGGACGATCGCCGTGTTGTCGCGCGTGTCCGAGCGCGCGTCGCGCCGCTCCGGCTGCGCGTCGTAGGCGAGCAGCAGGTTGTCCGTGTTCCGGAACTTCCCGGTGACGCGCCTTGGCGTAGGGATCGAGCAGCAGCTTGTGCTCGTTGAAGCGCAGACCCATTCCGGGCGGTACTCGCCGCGGACCTTGTAGCCGTAGAGCTGCCCGGCCTTGACGCCCTTGCACGAGCGCGTGCCAGACGTAGCTTGTCGCGCTCCTCGAGCTCGATGACGTCGGTCGGTTCGCCGTCCGCCGTGTCGAACAGCAGGAGGAACACCTCGGTCGCGTTGCTGCGAGTAGAGCGCGAAGTTGACGCCGTCCGGCGTGAGGGTCGCGCCCAGCGGGTAGTGCATGCCCTTGGTGACGGTCTTGTTCGTGCGGTGCTCGAGCTCGTATCCCATGTCCCGATGGCAGGCGCTGAAGCGTGCTACCGATGCGCGTATCGACGGATTCCTGCTCGCGCGCCGGCGTTCGATGCCGGTGACAGATGGTGAGTAACGCAGTGGATTCGATTTGTACGCCGCTCGACGCGGCATCGTCAAGATGCGTGACGCCTTCATTTCAACGCTTCTTGGGGATCGCCATGGCCCTACGATGGCCGCGGGTCTGAAAGACATCGTCTCCGCCCGCTGCAAGCATCCCAATCCAGGGAGGACGCACAGTTCAGGACGTGAATATTCGCGCTCGACAGCCCGATTCATCCGCTGACGCGGACTCGGTTTGATCGCACGATACGGCCATGGATTGAAAGCGATTGCACCGCCCTACTACGGCACAAGGAGTTCGCCATGGCGCACCAGCAAACGCGTGAGATCGCGAGCTTTTTACGGAATGGCTCGCTCGGGTTCGGCAACGTTGCCGTCAAGAGCGGCGATCTCTACTTCGGCGACGATCGCTTCGACGCGACGCATGGCTTGGCCAGCTTTGTAGGCCCCGAGCCACCCAGCTCGGCAAACGAAACTGCCCCGCAGGTGCATGCATGGAACCGGTCGGCGGACCCAACGGCTGTGGGTAAGACCTCGAGTGTCCCGAAATCCGACGAGATGGTCGAGCGACTGAAACGGGCCGCTTGAAGTCCGCTCCATCTGCCCGAGTACTCATGCCTCGGCAGGAGCGACGCCGCCAATCGCGGCGCGAGGCGTTGAACCACGCCGGGCGCACCCCGACCGCACGCGGCGAGGCGCCCTAGGAAGCCCCAATTCTCCGGGATGCCGGACCATGCCGCGCTGGACGTCGATGGCGCATGTTCCGGCATCGACCACGCTCGGAATTCCCGGCAGGAGGCCGTCGCCGGCCATCCTGCCTATGCGACCGGCTCCCTTCCGCAAGCGCTATATCCCCTTGCGGGATAGGGGACATCGAGTGGTCTCCGACCGCCTCGCGTTGAACCCTCCTTTCATTCCCGCCCGGCGTAGCATGTGCACGAGGCGTCCGAAGGAGGAACCCCATGGAAAGGAAATCGCCTCTCAAATCGCCCGAGCAGTTGCTCGCCTACCGGAGCTTGCAAGAGCTGCTCGCGGCCAAGCCGGCGGGTGTGCACGCGGTCGCACCGACGGATTCGGTGCTCGCCGCGTTGCAGTCGATGGCCGACAACCAGATCGGCTTCCTGGTCGTGCTCGACGGCGGGAAGCTCGTCGGCGTGTTCTCGGAGCGCGACTACGCGCGGAAGGTCGAGCTTGCGGGCAAGGCGGCGAAGGACGTGCAGGTGCGCGACGTGATGGTCGACAAGGTCGTGTCGGTAACGCCGGAGCACACGGTACCGCAGTGCATGGCGGTGATGCACGACAAGTCGTTCCGCCATCTGCCGGTGGTCGACGAACGGGAAGCTCATCGGCGTGCTATCGATTCGCGACCTGCTGAGGGAAATCGTCGAGCACCACGAGCGCCTGATTCGCAACATGGAACTCGAGAAGCTGACGATGCTCAGCTCGGGCGGCATCGAGCTACTAGCGACGGGCCGGCACGTCCGTCGCCCGAACCAACATCGAGGGAGGAACACGCAATGAGTTTCCTGATCGTCCTGGTGGCGCTCGTCTTCCTGATGTTCGTCGCGTATCGCGGCTACAGCGTGATCATGTTCGCGCCGGTCGCTGCGCTCCTGGCCGTCCTGCTCACCGATCCCGGCTGGGTGCTGCCGATGTTCAGCGGCGTCTTCATGGACAAGATGGTCGGTTTCGTGAAGCTCTATTTCCCGGTGTTCATGCTGGGCGCCATCTTCGGCAAGGTCATCGAACTGTCCGGATTCTCGAAGTCGATCGTCTCGTCGGTGATCAGGATCGTCGGACGCGAGCGGGCGATGCTCTCGATCGTGGTTGTCTGCGCGGTGCTGACCTATGGCGGCGTTTCGCTGTTCGTCGTGGTGTTCGCGGTCTATCCGTTTGCCGCCGAGATGTTCCGCCAGAGCGGCATCCCGAAGCGGCTGATTCCGGGAACGATCGCGCTCGGCGCGTTCACGTTCACGATGGACTCGCTTGCCGGGCACGCCGCAGATCCAGAACATCATTCCGACGACATTCTTCAAGACGACGACCTACGCTGCGCCGTGGCTCGGCATCATCGGCGCGGTCTTCATTCTCGTGACCGGGCTCGCCTACCTCGAATGGCGCCGCCGGCAGGCAGCTGCAGCCGGCGAGGGCTACGGCAGCGAACACAGCAACGAACCGGAGCCCGTCTCGAGCACGGAGAACCTCGCCAATCCCTTGATCGCGATCCTGCCGCTCATTCTGGTGGGCGTGCTGAACAAGGTGTTCACGGTGCTTGATTCCGACGGTATTCGGCAGCGCGTTCACGCTCCCGCTTGCCGGGCCATCCGGTGACCGTACAAGTCGCTCCGCTCGCCGCAATCTGGGCGGTCGAGGGCGCGCTGCTGGTCGGCATCCTGACCGTGATCGCGTTCGCGTTCAAGACCGTGATGGTCAAGTTCGCCGAGGGCACGCAAGGCGGCCGTCGCGGGTTCGCTTGCTCGCCGTCGATGAACACTGCGTCGGAGTACGGCTTCGGCGGCGTGATCGCGGCGCTGCCCGGTTTCCTCGTCGTCGCCGAGGCGCTGCGAGCGATTCCCAATCCGCTGATCAACGAGGCGATCACCGTCACCACGCTCGCCGGCATCACGGGTCGGCGTCGGGCGGATTGAGCATCGCGCTCGCGGCGATGTCGGACACGTTCATCCAGGCGGCGAACGCCGCACACATCCCGCTCGAGGTGCTGCACCGCGTGGCATCGATGGCGAGCGGCGGCATGGACACGCTGCCGCACAACGGCGCGGTGATCACGCTCCTCGCCGTGACCGGTCTCACGCACAAGACGTCTTACAAGGACATCTTCGCCATCACTTGCATCAAGACCGCCGCAGTGTTCGTCGTGATCGGAACGTATTACGCTTATGGCATCGTCTAGCCCGGGAGCACTTGCCATGTCGAACGGGACGGCGGCCGTGGACGGCGCGGCCGAGCTCCTGTCCGCGCTGCGGACGTTCGAGACGGGGAAGATCGTCACCGCGGCCGAGGCGGTGGCGCTGATCCGCGACGGCGACACGGTCGCGACCGGCGGCTTCGTCGGCATCGGCTTTGCCGAGAACATCGCGGTCGCGCTGGAGGAGCGCTTTCTCGAATCGCGCGCAGGATGATCCGCACGGCGTCGGCACGCCCGCGCAATCTGACGCTGGTCTACGCCGCCGGCCAGGGCGACGGCAAGGAGCGCGGGCTCAACCACCTCGGCCACGAGGGCTCGTCAAGCGCGTCATCGGCGGCCACTGGGGGCTCGTGCCGAAGCTGCAGGCGCTCGCGGTCGCGAACCAGATCGAGGCCTACAACCTGCCGCAGGGCGTGATCACGCACCTGTTCCGCGACATCGCCGCCGGCAAGCCGGGCCAGCTCTCGCGCGTCGGCCTCGGCACGTTCGTCGATCCGCGCTTCGGCGGCGGCAAGATCAACGCAGCGCACGACCGAGGATCTGGTGACGCTGATCGACGATCGGCGGCGAGGAGTACCTGTTCTACAAGACCTTCCCGATCCACGTCGGCATCGTCCGCGGCACGACCGCCGACCCGGACGGCAACGTGACGATGGAGCGCGAGGCGCTGACGCTCGAGGCGCTGGCGATCGCGATGGCGGTGCGCAACTCCGGCGGCATCGTGATCGTGCAGGTCGAGCGCATCGCCGAGCGCGACACGCTCAACCCGCGCCAGGTCAAGATTCCCGGCATCCTCGTCGACTGCGTGGTCGTGGCCGAGAAGCCCGAGTACCACATGCAGACCTTCGTCGAGCCCTACAATCCGGCGTTCGCCGGCGAGATCCGGGTGCCGATGAGCGGGCTCAAACCGATGGACCTCTCCGAGCGCAAGATCATCGCCCGGCGCGCGGCGCTCGAGCTCAAGCCCAACGCCGTCGTCAATCTCGGCATCGGCATGCCCGAGGGCGTCGCGAGCGTCGCGGCCGAGGAGAACGTGATCGACCTCATGACGCTGACCGCGGAGCCGGGCGTCGTCGGCGGCATCCCCGCGGGTGGCCTCAACTTCGGCGCGGCCGACCAACACGCAGGCCGTCATCGACCAGCCGTACCAGTTCGATTTCTACGACGGCGGCGGGCTCGACTTGGCCTTCCTCGGTCTGGCGCAGGCCGACCGGCTCGGCAACCTCAACGTCAGCAAGTTCGGACCCCGGCTCGCTGGCGCCGGCGGTTTCATCAACATCAGCCAGAACGCGAAGGAAGTCGTGTTCGTCGGCACGTTCACCGCGGGAAGGCTGCGGGTCGCCGTCGAGGACGGGCGCCTGCGGATCGACGAGGAAGGCGGAGCACGCAAGTTCGTCGACGCCGTCGAGCAGCGCACCTTCAGCGGCGAATACGCGGTCAAGCGCGGGCAGCCGGTGCTCTACATCACCGAGCGCTGCGTGTTCCGGCTTGGCGCCGAAGGCCTGGAGCTGACCGAAATCGCGCCCGGCGTCGATCTCGAGCGCGACATCCTGAGTCGGATGGATTTTGCGCCACTAATCCGGAAAGACCCCGTCACGATGGACGAGCGGATCTTCCGCCCGGGCCCGATGGACCTGCGCGAAGCGCTGCTCACGATTCCGCTCGACCGCCGGCTTTCCTACGATCCCGAGCACAACCTGTTCTTCATCAACTTCGAGCGGCTTACCGTGAAGTCACAGCATGACGTCGATGAGATCCGAGATCAAGTCGAGCGCAGGCTCGCGCCGCTCGGAAAGAAGGTCTATGCGATCGTCAATTATCAGAACGCCGTCATCCTGCCCGAGATCGTCCCCGCCTACACCGAGATGGTCCACTACCTGATGGAGCGTTATTACTGGGGCGTCACGCGCTACTCGACCAGCGGCTTCCTGCGGGTCAAGCTCGGCGACGCATTGCGCGAGCGTGGCGTCGCGCCGCACATCTACGAATCGGCGGAGGAAGCGCGCGAGCATCTGCGCGAGCTCGGTCACGACGGCGCGCGCGGCGCCGTTCGACGATGACCCGTCGAATACGGCGTCACGCTGACGCAATGGCAGCGCGTTCGTCAGGCGGCAAAGAAAAGAGGCGGTCCCTTCGAACCGCCCCCGGTTACTGCTGGGAACGTGACAGACTCTTTGAGACCGTCACGCTGACGCTGACTAAGCCGCCTATTTGTCTGGTTGCACCTTGAGGTCGCTCTTGACCGACTTCACGCCTTCCGTGTTCCGCGCGATCGTAATGGCTTGGTCAGCCTCGGCCTTGTTGTTCACGGTGCCGCTCATCCAGACGACGCCATTGTTGTCGGTGTCGACGCTGATGTGCGCCAAGCTTCCCAGATGCTGTTCCGCGAGCTTGGCCTTAACTTTAGTCGTAATGGCCGAGTCCTTGACGAACGTCGCGGGGTTCGGGCGGTCCGCATCCGCGTCCGCATAGACTGCAATGGGTGCCAGCGCTGCGCCGATCACGAAGCAGGTGGTTGCAAGTTTGTACTTCATGCCAGTCTCCTGACGTGGTGGTCGAAGACGAGATGTTAGGCATCCGTCATTCGTCTGTACGTCAGTCGTGACCGCTTGGAGATGTAGGACAAGGGCGACTAGAGTCGCGCGGGCGGGAGCCCGGACGGGTCACCGCCGCTGCACGGCCTGTCCGGCCGCCGCCATGCCTTCGAGCAACGTGGCCAGCTCGCCGCCCTTGACTCGCACGAGCGTGACGCCACGCGGCGCCTCAAACAGGCCTGGATCGAGCGGCCCGATCTGCACTTCGCGGAAATTCATCAGCGTCCGACCGCGTCGGCCATGGCTCTCCCCCTCTCCAGCCAGGCGAGCGATGACGCCCTGGTCGGTCGCCCAGATATGCCCGGTGAAGCGACTGCCCGAAACGGCATTGCGCTCGACGCGGATCCGCATGGTGTCCATACCGTTCACCCGTTCGCGTCCTTCACGGATCTGCCGCATATCGCCCCCGCCGTGCAGCACATCGAGTGGCAGATCGAGTGCGGAGAGGTCGGTCTCGATCGCGATCGGCGGATCGGTCATTGCCAGCCAGCAGAGATTACGGTCGAGCCGCGCGATGACGGTCAGCGGACGACCATTCTGTTGGGCTTCATGACGCAACGCCGAGGGGGTGCGCCAAAGACGGCCGGGCGGGGCGCGTTCATCGGTACCGATCGAGCTTGTCGCGGTGTACTCCACTCGCAACTGCAGAATGCTTCTGCTCGCGGCCGCAAGGGCCCAAGAGCACCCACAGCCGAGCAGTGCGGTCGAAGCGAGCAAGACCCTGCGACGGGATAACATCGAGTGATCGACATCCGAAAGCTTGGAAGATTCAACCGAGCAAGCGAGCGACAGCATACCGCGACCCGTAGGCCGCGTCCTACATGCATTTGGTCCCGATAACGCTAGACAGCATGAATCCTCGATCTAATACTCGCCTGCGACTCGAAGCTCCTCAAGCTCATCAATTGGGCAGCGTCCCTGCGCCAGGAGGTTGCGGCATGGGGCTAGGCCGCAAGCTAACGAAAGCTGGTTCGCGCCAACCGCTTGGCGTTAGCAACAGCGCGACAATGGATCGGGCCCGATACCCTGGTCCAGCATGCCCACCCGGTATTGCTCATTTCTGACCCCAGGACTCCGCAAACGCCGTGGCCTTTCAGCTCCCATTTGGCGGAGCTCCCCTCCGATCGCGCGCACTCGGGACGGCGCCCGTTAACGCCATACGCGTGATTCGCTTGCGACTGGAAGTCATGGTCTTCCTTGACGGTGTTATCTCATCGCATGTGTCCGGGCAGGACCTCGTCATCACCAGCTCACTGCCGGCCAAACGCAGGATTATGCTAGTGGAAGAATTGACTAGGTTCATGGAGTAAGACTGCTTCCATGGCACGACGGGCTCCCGAGGTAAAAATTCAGTTTCGCGCGCAAGCGAGGAGCCGTTTCGGCTCTTGGTCGAAGGCGTCACCGACTACGCCATTTTCATGCTCGATCCCAACGGGCGGGTGATGACGTGGAACGCCGGTGCCCAGCGCATCAAGGGGTACGAAGCCGACGAGATTATCGGGCAGCACTTCTCTAAATTCTATCCGTTGGAGGCGATACAGGCCGGATGGCCGGCCCATGAGCTGCGAAGTCGCCACCACCGAGGGCCGCTTCGAGGACGAGGGTTGGCGACTACGCAAAGACGGAACCAGGTTTTGGGCGAATGTTGTCATTACCGCTTTGCGCGATCACTTCGGCGAGCTGCACGGCTTTGCAAAGATTACGCGCGACCTGACCGGCCGTCGGGAACACGAAGAATCGTTACGACAGAGCGAGGAGCGCTTTCGGCTGTTGGTGGAAGGCGTCACCGACTACGCCATTTTCATGCTCGATCCCAACGGGCATGTGATGACGTGGAACAGCGGCGCCGAGCGTATCAAGGGGTACGAAGCCAGTGAGATCATCGGGCAGCACTTCTCGAAATTCTATCCGTTGGATGTGGCGGAAGCGGGATGGCCCGACCATGAGCTTGACGTTGCCAGCACCGAGGGCCGGTTCGAGGATGAGGGCTGGCGGATACGCAAAGACGGAACGAGGTTTTGGGCGAACGTCATCATCACCGCACTGCGCGATGAACGGCAGCGGCTCCGCGGATTTGCCAAACTCACCCGGGACCTATCCGAGCGCAAACGCACCGAAGCCCTGGAGGCCAGCCGGATGCAACGGGATGAGATGCTCGAGGCAGAACGCAGTGCGCGCATAGCGGCGCAACGTGCGGCTCGTACCAAAGACGAGTTTTTAGCCACGCTGTCGCACGAACTGCGGACGCCACTGAGTGCTATTTTGGGATGGACGCAAATCCTGAGAAAGCAAGGGACTCCGAAACCGGAGGATTTCCAGAGGGCGATGGAGATAATCGAACGCAATACGCGGGCGCAAACGCAGCTCATCGACGATTTGCTCGACTTGAGCCGAATCATGGCAGGTCGAATTCGCCTCGATGTGCAGCAGCTGGCAATTGTCGATGTCGTCAAAGGAGCGATCGAATCGGCGGAGCCGACCGCCCAAGCGAAAGGCGTCCGCCTGGAAAGCATACTCGACCCGCGCAGCGGGAACGTGTCCGGCGACCCGGCGCGCTTACAACAGATCGTTTGGAACCTGCTCAGCAATGCGATCAAGTTCACTGCGAAGGGTGGCAAGGTCCAAGTGCTATTGCAGCGGATAAACTCGCACCTCGAAATCAGCGTCAGCGATACCGGAATTGGCATCTCGGCCGATTTTCTGCCACTGGTGTTTGATCGCTTTTCGCAGAAAGACAGCTCGACAACGCGAAGTCACGGCGGCCTTGGGCTCGGCTTGGCGATCTCAAAGCAGCTCGTAGAGGTCCACGGAGGCACGCTGGAGGCGACGAGTCCAGGCGAAGGCCGAGGCTCGACGTTTATCGTTCGACTCCCGCTCACTATCCGGGAAGCGGAAGACCCGAATCGTCTATCGGGTCCATCCGACGCATCCCACTGTCGAAGAGCAGAAAACGCTTCCGAATCTCGCTGGTGTGCATGCGCTAGTCGTCGACGACGAAGCGGATGCCCGTGATCTCATTCAGCGAGTAATGCAGGAACAAGGAGCAACCGTATGGGTCGCCTCCGGGGGAGAAGAGGCGCTGCGCATGATGGAGACGCTGAGTCCGGATGTCTTAGTCAGTGATATTGGGATGCCGGGCATGGACGGATATCAGCTTATCCGCCGCTTCCGCGCGGGCGAGCCGAAAGGTCAGCGACTCCCGGCCATTGCCCTTACCGCGTTTGCGCGCGCCGAAGACCGGAAAAAGGCGCTTCTTGCTGGCTATCAATCACACATAGCGAAACCAATCGACATAGCCGAGCTTGTGATTGTTGTGGCCGGTCTCGTTGGCCGGACGTGAGGTGCGTCTTAACGGCCCGGCACCCCATCAGACGATGGCGATCTCCTGGCGGAGCGCGCCTGTGAACAGGCTCTTGGGAATCATCGCATGCACGCCGCGAACGATATCCACGACCTGCGTGACCCGGAAACTCACGGCGATGCTGCACAAGGCGTACGCGTCGAGGTCGCTCAGCTTGGCGCGGGTCGCAAGGAATTTGATCGCGTTGCGCGCGGCCGATGCCATGGCGACGTTGAGGTCCTTGTCGAGTCCGATGATGATCCAGTGAGTATCGGTTTCCGCAACCGGCCACGCGAAATTTTTCTGCTTGTGAAGAATGACCTGGATACGCATATCCTTCATGCGCGTCTCCAACGCGGTGAGACAGATCTCGCCGTCGCCTTGCACCGCATGAGAGTCGCCGGTAAAAATGAGACCGCCCGGCTTCCACACGGGAATGAACAACGCAGATCCCTCGGACAGCTCGCTCAAGTCGACATTCCCGGCATGAGGGCCCGGAGGAACGGAGCTCGTGACGCCCGGGCTTAGTGGAGGAAAGTAGCCGTCGGGTGGCGCCACGCCCAACGTTCCCTGGAACGGCTTGAGGGGTACGCTGATGTTGGTCGCGAACTTCGCGCTCTTGGCGGCAAGATCGAGATCCAGGTATTTGATCTGCCCTTGTGCGTAGTCCTGAGGAAGCAGCCCGGTGCCGAGCGCGCCCGGATTGTTGAAGACGGCGCCCCAATTGAAGGGCTCAAGCTTCTTGTACCGGATCTCGAGTACGTCCCCCGGCTCGGCGCCTTTGACGGCAATCGGGCCGATGATCGAGTGCGGCCCCTTGCCCGGGTTGGCGACGCGCAACTCCGCCAGTTTGTCCACCGGCACACCGGGCTGCATCTCGTTCAGAAAATGCGACCAGGTGTTGGGGAAGCTGACGGTGTCGCCCGAATCGATGGTAACGATCGGTGCGAGATTGGCGTCGAAAACACCGAGGCGCACCGTCTCCTTGGTGGACTCGACGACGTGCAGCCGCCCCGCGTCGCTGCGCTGGCTGCCCGTCGCGGGGGTTGCCCCGTATGTTTGCGCTTGAGCGAGCTTGGCAAACCATGGTTGTACAGCAGCCAACAGGCCCATGAAGCCGCTTGCGCGCATCAAGTCGCGGCGGGCGCGGCCGCGTGCTGACAGGTATGCGTCCAGTCTCTCCTGGTCGACCTCGTCCATGTGGAGAAAACGGTCGGCGGATCGCCGTTGGAACGCCGCGTCCTTGATGTCCTCACGCAGCACTCCTGTTCCCTTCTCGTCGCCGCAGCCGAACAGGTTGCCGCACTCGTGGTGGTGATGCAAAGCCTCAGTTGTTTCGTCATGGTGGTCCGACATGGCGTTCCTCCTCGCTCAGCGAACGATTCCCGGAATTCCAAGGGGGTTCGACCGCATTCTTCTCCCGGCGGGAACCGCTTACAAGACCGTTGGTCCCGTTGGCGAATACCCGGTTGTGGTGGAACGAGCGTCCCGCCATAGATCTGGCGGCGTTGGTTTCGAGTCCCCGTCGAATCGCCGGCATCGTGGGCGCGGACACCGACGTTGCATTCCGGCGACGGTGTCACTATAGTTAATAGTCGGCCTTGGAAAGGACACCGGCATGGCGACACGCTCCGCATCCAGTTCGCTCGACGTGCAGAAACTCCTCGGCGGCGCCGTCAAGCTCGAACTCAAGCTCCTGAACGCCGGCGTCGAAACGATGCAGGTGTACATCAATCAGGCGTCGCGCTTCTCCAGCCTGGCAAGTGAGACCCTGCAGGCCATCCAGGACGGCAAGGCGTCGCTGTCCGAAACCGCGCGCAAGCTCACGGCATTCGGCCGCCAGAGCGCCCAGGCCTTCGCCGACCTCTCACAGAAGCTCAGCGCGTCGTACTACAGGGAGCTCGACCACATCGCGGACAACGTCCTGAAGCCCTCCGACAAAGTCGACACGGCCGCGGCCGCCAGGCCGGCTCCGGCGCAGAAACCACTCAGGCGGGCACGGAAGACGCGACGGGCATGATGTACCGGGCCGTCGAGCGCCGGGTGCTCGACCACGACGCGAACTCCAACGGCGAGCAGCCCGTTACGAATCGCGACGCCGACGCGCTGGTTGCCTCGGGGCGCTACGCCCGAAGTACCGGCTCGCCGGCGAGCGCCGCGCATTGGCGGCGCCCGCTGCGGGACGGCTCGTGCCTGCACCTCGTCGTCGAAGCCCGGCGCCGCCGGCTGCACCACGACGCGTACGACCCGCGTGCGAGCCTGCTCTCGCTAGGCATGCATGCAATGCACGAAGCGCGGACCGAAGCCGCGGCCATGGCAGCCCTCGCCTGGTCGGCGATCAATCTCCTGGCGAGCTAGCAGCGATCCACCGCGCGCCGGCTTCTGCGAGGCTGCGCCAATGCTTGGCCACCAGCGTGCCGAAGATGGTGCGCAGGCCTTCGTTTGCGGCGGCGAAGTCGTAGTCCACCTCGATGCACGTGCCGCGGCCGCCTGCCGCGGGCAGGAACACCATGGTCCCGTGGCAGCGGCCGGGCACTTGGACCGCGGACGATTCAGCGCGCCAGCGGCACGCGTGGCCACCGACGAGCCGCTCGATGGACAACGTCCACTCGAGCAGGCCGTCCTCGACGTGCTGTCGCAGGAGTTCGGGGACGGCAGCGCGCGCACGCCAGCGCTGCACGCTCACAACGGTGCCCTCGGGCGTGACCCGTCGGCTCTGCAAGTGCGCGCTGGCGACATGGCGAACCTCGTGCGCGAACTCGCAGCTGTGCTCGCACAGCGCGTCGATGACCGCCTCGCGCGGATGCATGACGACGATGACGACCTTCATGCGCGCGCGGCCGCGACCTCGGGCGCGAGCTTCAGGCGCGCCGTCACGGCGTCCGAAACATGGCCGCGATCGATCACCCACGCCAATCCTTCGGCGAGCGCCTGCCTTGCGGGCCGCGGCGCATAGCCGAGCGCTGCTAACCTCGCGTGCGAATACCAGTAGAAGCGGCAGGCCATGCGCGCCTCGTCGCGCGTCACTACCGGCCGCCGTCCGGCAAGGCGCGCGGCGGCCTCGACGGAGGCGGCCGCGACATAGGCCGCGGTGTGGTTCAGCATCAGCGACGGCCCGAACGTGCCCGCGAGTTCGGACACAATGGTGTGCAGCGCCTCCCAGCGCAGGTTCTCGGCGCCCGCAATGTAGCGATGACCAGGTCGGCCATGGCGGGCCGCCAGCAGATGGGCGTGCGCGACGTCCTTCGCCGACACGACGTTGCACCCGCCAATGAATGTGGAGCGGAACGGATCATTCAGGTAATTGACGATGTTCGCGTTGCTCGGCCCAAGGCGGTAGTCGTGCGCGCCCATCACGAGCGTTGGGCACACTGCGACGACCTCCAGCCCCAGAGCGGAGCCCGCCGCGAAGGCAGCTTCCTCCTGCTTCACCTTTGAGAGCGTGTACGCGGCGGGCTCCGGTTCAGCGAAGACGGCGTCCTCTTCCAGCACCTGCGCCGTCAGCTTCGAGCCGAGCGTGACCGACGACGAGGTCACCACCGCGCGCCGCGCACCCCCGCGCTTTGCGGCCTTGAGCACATTTTGGGTGCCGCACACTGCCAGATCGATCAGCGCCTCGGCGCTCATTCCGCCGTACGAGAACACTGCGGCAGCGTGGAATACCAAGTCGCAGCCGGTTGCGGCGTCCTGCACACTGCCCGCGTCGAGCACGTCGCCCTCGCAGGTCTCGACCCTCAACCCGTCGAGGCTGCGCCGATCGCGTCCCGGCCGCACGAGCACGCGCACCGCGTGTCCTCCGGCGATCAGCGCACGGACGATGTGGCATCCGACGATGCCGGTAGCGCCGGTAACGAGAGCTCTTCCCGTCACGCGTGTTCGCCTGGGTTCGCGAGCCCGTCGAGGTCGTGGTGTATGGCGTCCGCCAGCCCCCGAAGGAAGTCCGGCGCATCGCGGGCGAGCGCCGCTATGCCAGCCAGGAGCTGGTCGTCACGGTCGATCGTATCCGGCGCGGAAGGCGGTGCGGCAAAGTGCCGGAACCCCATCGCGTCGGTCTCGTGTGGCGCCGGCCCCGCGGGCGCACCTGCCGCAAGCGCGCTGCCGGTCCCGAATGCCCACGCGGCCACATCACCGACATTGCCCACCGCGTAGCGCTGCCTTAGTAGCTCGGCGACGGCTGCGGCCGCCGTCGCCAGGAAATGCGGGAGCGGGCGCCCGGGCGACTCCGCCTCGGGCTCGTGGCCGATGCGGAACTCGCGCCCCTCGTAGGCGGCCTGCAGGTTAGCCATAGTCCTGGCGAAGAATGTCGTATACGCAGTCTCGATGATGGGGTCGCGCAGGCCGGGCGCGAGATCAAAGTCGAACACTTTGAAGGGGAGTGGCAAAGCGAACTGCTGGCGCGCAAATATGTCCACACGCGTCTGCCCCTCGGCCGTGCGCGTGAACGAGACGCGGCCGTCATCCACGCGCGCACTGCCATTGGGGCTTGCGACGGTGCGCCATTGGATCGTCTGGCGGCCGCGAGAGTAGGTTACCCGCTGGATCTTCTCGACGTCGATCACCTCGCCGCCGAAGAGCACCATCCAGTTCGGCTGCTGCAGATACAGGTTGCGCTCGGCCTGGTGCACGATGCGGCTGCGCACGTCGCGCCGCACGGCAATCGTTGCGCCGCCGATGTAGTCGTTCATGTACTGGATCGCGCGCGTGATGTCCACCCGCCGCGTGAACTTGTCGAAGGCGATCGGGAACACGTGCTCGGACCCGAACACGATGGCGCCGTCAACGTGCCGCCAGCGCAGCCCGTTGTCGTTCGGCGGCACGTGTTGCAACAGCTGCTCGTACGGCGCGAGCTCGGCCGCGATACCGTCGTAGGCCGTGGGCGGGAAGGAGGCGGGATCGATGAGGAGCGGCGCCACGTGCCGGCGTAGCTTGTCCTTGGAAAAGAGCGTGTTCTGCGCCTGCACCAAACCGTCGATGTGCGCGAGCAGGTAGTTCAGCGCCACCGCGATCCAGAACGAGCGCGGATTGTCATCCACGCGCTTCATGAGCGGACCCACGAAGGCGTTGAAGCGGTCGCTGTAGAAATCGCGCAGCGCGAAGCGCTCGCGGTCCACTGTTTGGAACCAGGCGGCCGATGCTGCGCCGGGGTTTTGACTCCGATTGCGCTGGCGCGCCGAGCGTGCGAGCAGCGGGTGCACGTTGCACCAGAGTGGGTAGGGCGACAGGTCGCCGTCGATCAGATGATGGGCAGGCAGGCCGATGGCGCGCAGCGCGGTGGCATTTACCGGCGATGCGTACGGATCGAGCCCCATGCGCGCCGCGCCGGCCCAGTCGACGAGCACGGCGTCGGCGCTGGCGATGAGCGTGTGCGTGGCGAGCGGCCGCGGGGCGCGGTGGCCAGCGCCGCCGTGGGCGCTGATGAAGGCATCGATGAGGTTGAAATGGGGCGGCGCTTCGCGCAGCACGCGCAGGCAGTCGTCCTCCACCGTGCGGCGCGTAGTTGCGAGGCCCGCCAAGTTGTGCACGCACAGGGCGAAGTGACAATCCTCATGCGTCTTGTTCTTGGCGAAGTTGATGCGGAAGCCTGCCTTCAACCAAAGCTCGCTGATGCCCGCGCCCGGACGCAGGTCGATCACGTCGTAGCGCCGACCCTTCGATGTGACGAAGCGGTAGCCCACGAGGTGCGGCACCATCATGGGATCGCGGTTGTGGAGCCACCCATCGGCTTCGTTCCGGGCTTCGCCCACGACAACGTCGGCGTGACCGCGATCGTGCAGCAGGTCGATCAGATGCTCGACCAGCTCGGGGGCGGTGCCCCCGTGGGGCACGGCCTCGTAGAAATCGAGGTCGGGCTTGATGACGATCGGGCCCCGGCGCCGTGGGAGCAGGTGCCAGAGTCCGGCCGCCTCCAACACTTCCTCGAGCAGCTCCCTGGGCGTCGCCCCCGCGCGCTGCGCCACGCTCACGCGCACCAGGGTGGGGCGCTTGCGCCTCCGCTGCGCTGATCCCGTGGAGGTGTTGCCAGCTTGGAGGCTCATGACAAAGAATAGCTGCCGGGATGAGAACCTACCCGTATCGTTTCCACGTCGCGCTCGACGGCAACGGTCTCAACGGCCTCGAAGGCCGGGCCGGCGTCTGCCAGTTCCTTTTCGACCCCGCCGACAATGCGTACGCATGGAAGGTGACTTATTTCGACGGCATCGCCGGCGGCCACGCGGTGAGCGCGAACGCCACTGGCACCATCGGCTTCCTGGGCAATACCGGGCAGCACATCCTGCTCTACGACGGAAGTGACTCGCGGGAGCTGGGCCGCCAGTCCACGCTTTTCTTCGAGCCCACTGACACTTCCCTGCGGGGCAGCACGCACGCCGTGTGGCTGTCGGAGTACGAGTTCATCGTCGCCATCGGTGACTTTTTCTATCGCTTCGACGCGCGCCGGCTCGCCACGGGCGAGAGGATCGGCGCGCACGGCGTGAAGCTGCCGCATGCCATGAAACTCACCACTTCGGGCCGGTACCTATTGTACGGCTCGATGGATCATCCGCGGCACGGCGAAGCGCGTGAGGTTGGAATCTTTGACCTCGAAACCGGAGCAGCGCGCCGGGTCGAGCTGCCCGCGACCTGCTGGCACGTCGCGGTCGATGCCCACCGTGACATCTTCTACACTTTGTCCTTCCGAGTTCACCCACAGGGCGGGGTCGATTACCACGAATGGGCGATGGCATACCTGAAGGAGTATGCCTTCGAGATTGATGCGGTCTCCGGGCGCGTGTTGCGGCACTGGGCCGCGAGCCGTGATTTTCCGGCCCACATCAATTCCGACGTCACGCTCTCGAAGAGCGAGCTCATCTTCTGCAACGGCGCGAGTCAGACCATCGTCTTCATCGACCGGGAGTCTTTCGCGCGCTGGCGCCTGATCGACGAACGCCCGGGCCTTGAGGCACTGGCCGACAACAAGCGCGCCGTGGCGAAGCAGGTTGTCGACGCCCTCTCGCGCGGCAGTTTCGTCCCCGAGACGCGGCACTTCCTCAGTGCTTTGCGCATCTCACGCTATGCCATCCTCGATTCGGTCTACGCCTGCCAGCTGTCGGCAGACCAGTCCCTCCTCTTCACCGCCAACCGGGGGCTGAACCACATAACGGTCTACGACTACCCGTCGAACCAGGTGCGTCTGCGCGTGAAGATGCCGCCGCTCCAGAAATTTGTGCCGCTCTCCCCGCATGACGATCCGCGGCTCGGCTTTCATCACGGCTGGCTGTGCAGCCCGCCGGCCGACCTCAACGCGGCGGCTCACTCGTAGGCATTGACCAGCCCGCCGGACCGGCGACGTCGGCGGATGCTACGTGAGAGCCAGCGGGGTGGGCCCCGGGAGGTCGCCCGGCATGGGCTGATGCTGCCTGACCGTGACCAGGCGAACAACCGGCGGCGTTACGTGAAGCATGAATATTCGACTTGCCTTGAGGTCGCAGTTAAGCCCACACTGCTGGCTGCTTTGTTTCGCCGGGCTCGGTCAGCGCGAAGCGGCGATTGGTGCTCACCGAGATTTCACCGGCAAGCCTGACCGGTCCCGGATTGCGGAGTCGGCGAAGGGGAGGCCCGATGCTACCAATCTACTGTCCCCGACTCTCCGAAGCCAAGACCTTGTTGCCGACTCTTCGCGCACAATTGGTGGCCGCTTCACCGCGCTACTCGCTGCCCGTCGACACTTCGCTGGATCTGCTTCCCATCGTCGAGGATGGGCTGTTCGGATATGAACTTGTCCCGGATCGAAATACGCACACCTATTTGACAATAGGCTACTCGCGCAAGGGGAGAGGCCACATTACGTAGAACCCTGTGTGCGGACGCCCCCAGCGCCTTGCGCCTCGCGGCCGTGGACGGCAAGTCTGTTGCGCGCCGCAATATCAGTCCCACTCACACAGCGCGACTTCCGTTTTGCCGAAATTTCCGATGCCGTTGAAACAGGGTTGTCGCAGCTCGTTACGCAATTCCCGGAACGACCGCGACAGCCCATGGAGTTTCGGGCTAGCGTGCATCGGTATCTGGATGAAGCCTTGGCAATTGCCCATGCACATCTGTCCGACTGGGATCCCTACATTCGATTTGTCGGCTTGCCCAACGAAGCACAATACGGGTTCGCATTGACGGGCGGCCACGGCGAATACGGCGAGCTCCTGTCTCGGCGCCCCGATATGTGGGTGCTGCGTTGGAAATCGCCCGAAGGGGCTATCTACGAAGAGTGGGCACTGCTGCTGCCTGACCTGGATGCTGCTTCCGGATCCGCGCGCGCCTGAATGCCTTGGTACATCGACATCGGGTTAAGTCCAGAGGCGAAGTTGCCGACGGACACCGGCCGTATCGCGTGGATGGCGCCCGGCGGCATGACCATCGGGGTGGGCGACAATACGGGCTGGGGCGGGACGAACGTGAGCAACTTTGGTCTCGCGGGATCGGTTGACGCCGCCACGCTGTCTGTCGATGGCAAGGCCCTCATCGAGAACGGTGTGCTGAAGTAACGATCCCGCGAGTCGCGACGCGACGGCTTCCCGCGGAGTAGCGCCGCATCGTCCACCGTGGGGACCACTATGCCGCACGAGACGTTGCCCAGGACGCAGGCGCCAGGGGTGAGCGCCTGCTCTCGTGTCGCGTCAGCGTCTGCGCCACAGCGATAGCGTGGCGAGCGCGCCGAAAAGAAACGGCCCCAAGTCGGGGCCGTCATTCTGCAGGTTGGTGGAGGTGGCGGACAAGCCGACGCGCCATGGAGATCACTGTCCGTGATCATTGGCGACGCGCGCGCATTCCGGCGCCTCGCCCCAATGGCCTTCGCAGAAGCGTCGGCGCACGCGCTGGTCGCACAGTATGCGATCGATGAGGTCACCGCCGCAGCTGGCCAAGCCTACATGCATCGCCTCCCACGGATCCGGCTGCCCTGCTTTGCGGGTTTCCGCAACACCGACGGGTGCGGCGGCACGGGTCTGTGCTACCGGTGGGGTCGCGCCTCCCGGTACCGGCACGTCAGGCACCGGGCGTTGATGCGTGCTTGTGCGCTTCGTGGCGGGAACAGGCACTGGGCGTTGATGCGTGCTTGCGCGCTTCGGTGCCTCGAGGTTGGTATTGGAACTAGGCGCCTGGAGGGCGGCAGTTGTGTCGGGTTCCACGGGCTTCGACTCCGCCGCCATAGGCACAACAGACGCCGCCGTGGGTGCGTCGTGCTCACCGGTACCGATCGGTTGCGAGGCGACTCCCATCGCGTCGGGCGTCGTCGCATTGATGCGGTACGTGGCGTAGGCACCCGCGATAAGGATCGTCGCGATGCCAGCCAAGCGCCAGCTCGCGCGCAACGCCCCGGCGGCGAACAGCGGTTGCGTCACGGTTGCCGCGACGCCCACGTCGCCTGCTGTTGCCCACGCAGGCGTAGTAACGTCAGCGGCTGGCAACACTGGCGTTGCCTCGGGTGTGGTGAGTAACGCTGGACATTCCGCGCCGCACTTGTAGCAGTTTGTCGCGGCCTGATGATTGACCGCACCACATTGGTTGCACGGCTTCAGGTTCAGCGGCGAGCAACAGTCGTTGCAGAACTTAGCACCGGCTGGATTGTGGTGGTCGCAGAAGGGGCACACTTGGTCGCCAAAATACGCGGCGCGCGCAGCGTAGGTCCACGGGGCGGGGGGCGGCGAGTCCATGCCGGCATTTTAAGCCGCCGCAAGGAATTCGCGTTGGGGCTTGCTGAAAGTGCTCCAGCATTGCCCCGGTGACCGAGCGTAGCGGCAAGAAGCGAGTAGCGCCCGTCGGAAATTTCGCTTCGCCTGCGCTTCTCAACGCAATAGAACCAAGGCGAAGGACTGCTTGCGGGCACTTTGGGCGGCGAGGCTGACCGGCTGGTGTAGGCGGGGAGCGGCCAGCCGCCGATGGTGGCTTCCGACCCTCAGCAGCCGTTCACGATTCTCGGAAGCTGACGTACAAACACCGTCGCTCAGCGCCAGTCGGCTGGATGCGGATGTTAGGTCCAGGGATTGACAGGGGCCCGCTGCGCACCCGTCTGCTCTCCGGCACGGGCGCCTCCCCGCTATCCCTTCAGCTCCCGCTTCAACTCGTTGAGGAAGCGCCACTCCGTGCCCTGGGCGATGATCTTCTGGGGGGTACTTTTGATCATACCCGCCTCATGCAACCGTAGGGCATAGAAGCGCACCGTGTCCTCGGCGTCGTACTCGCGCCACGTCCCGTATGGCAGCTCCTTGAGGGCCTGCACCGCGTAGCCATAGTGTGAGGTGATGCCCTTCTCCACGAGGAGCTGCGCGACGCGCTCTGGCTCCTGCGCACACAGCGTGTTCGCCTTCAGCAGGGCGCGCACTGCCCGCTTGGTGGCAATGGGGTGCTGGCGCACAAAGTTCGCGTTGCTCGCCAACATGCAACAGAAGTACTGGGACCACGGCCGGTCCGTAGTCATGTTGATCACGACGTGGCCGATCTGCCGCGCCCGCAGCTCCTGCGGCTCTGGTGGAAAGCCGATCATGGCATCGATCTTCCCCTCGGCCAGGAGTTGCATGGCCTCGGCTGTGGGTGGGGTCACGAACGTGAGGTCGCTGCGGGGGTCCAGCCCGATGTAGGCGGCCATACTAGCCACGATGAGGTGATGGCTCGACCCCATGCCCGGCACGGCCACGGTCTTGCCCTTGAGGTCTTTCACGGAGCGAATGCGCTCGGTCGCGAAGAGCTCGAAGCAGCCCGCATGGGTCCCCGTCAGGATCACGAGCGGGTCCCCCGCATCGATCCGCAGGATGAGCTGCCCACCAAGGCCGGTATTAATATCGGCCTCGCCAGCCGCCAGGGCGAGGTAGGGGCCCTTGGTAGTCTTGACATATTGGACGTCGGTAAACCCTTCGAGCCGCAGAAGCTCGTCCGCAACGAACTGCGGCGCAAAGCAGAGGACGGGGTCGTATGCCAGCCGCAACCGCGTCGTCTCGGGCAGGGGTTCCGCTGCGGCGCGTCTGGGGGAGACGCCCAAGAGCCCTGCCGTCCCTGCGAGCGTCATCCCCTCAAGGAATCTCCGCCGGCTGAACGGTCGGGCGTGACTATGCATGGGACCCTCCCTTGCAGATGCGGGTCAGTGTAACCCCGGGAGCGCCACCGCCTCAAATGACCCCGAATGAACACATTTCCGCGTGATGCTCGAACTACCGCTCCTGGCCGCAAGCGCCTGTCCGAAGGCAGCCGCATTGCGGCCATAGCCGACCGTCCTACGGCTTAGACCTCAGTCTGTTCGGCGATCCAACAAGCTTGCCTTTGTTCCACGGCTCGGTACGAGGAACGGTGTGTTTGGCTTCCATGAAGGTCTCCTTGCAGTTGAAGGAGATCCCATCGTGCTATGGGCACCGGAAAGCTTCTGACCCTTAGCGAACACGCGCGGGGCCTGTACCGCAATGGAGCATTGCCGCGACAGGCGCTTCCGACCGGTTGCTGACCTTCGGACGCGAGTAAAGCGGACACTCGCGGGGCTAATTCACGTGATCAATGCTGCAACGGCAGAGTGAAAGCAAAGGTCGAGCCGGTCCCGACCTGACTTATTACCCAAATCTTTCCGCCGTGGAGCTCGATGAACTTGCGCGAGATGGCGAGCCCGAGGCCTGTGCCTTCCACCTTCTTGTAGGCCGTACCCACTTGGCGGAATTCCTCGAACACCTTTTCCTGATCTTCTGGAGCGATCCCCACGCCGTTGTCGGTGACCGAGATCGCCGCTGCGTCATCGTTCAGGGCCGCCCGCACGTCGATCTTCCCGCCCTCGGGTGTGAATTTCAGTGCATTGGAGAGCAGGTTGAGGAGCACCTGCCTCACCTTGCGCTCGTCAGCGCGAATCGTTCCGAGACGTTCGTCTAGCGTACGCTCGAGCGTGATTCCTCGCCGGACCGCCCGCTCCCGCACGAGGGTGAGCGTGTTCTCGACGGCGCTGGGCAGATCGAAATCGCTCAGCTCCAGCTCCATCCGTCCCGCTTCGATCTTGGAGAGATCCAAGATGTCGTTGATGAGGGATAGGAGATGTTGTCCCGATTGCAGTATGTCGCCGATGTATTCGGCTTGTTTTTCGTTAATCTCACCGAACATCCGCTCGGAGAGCACTTCCGAGAATCCGATGATGGCGTTGAGCGGTGTGCGCAGCTCGTGCGACATGTTGGCGAGGAACTCGCTCTTGTGCTTGTTGGCAGTTTCAATCTGTCGATAGAGCCGGCCCAGCTCACCGCTGGTCCGGTTGAGGTTCGATGCGAGTTCGCCCAGCTCGTCGCGATTGGGGACGTCGATGCTCCTGTCGAAGTTACCTGCCGCCAACTCGTTGAAGCGAGCGTCCATGGCGCGCACCGGGCCGATAATCGACCAGGAAATGGCGTATCCCAGCGCGAGCGCTAACAGGACGCTCCCGACGGCGAAGCCGATGACCAGCCCGCGCGAATGCAGGTAATGCTGCTCCCCTTCGTCGATGGCGGCGACCATGTCCGCCTCCGCCTTGTTCACCAACTCGTTGGTCAACCGTTCCAGGCGATCAGCGAGCGGGCCGGCGCGACCGATCTGCAATTCCCGCCCTTCCGTCGTCTTGCCGGCGCGTATCAGGCCGACGACTTCGCCAACCACTGCGATGAACGCCTCGTAGTCCGTTCGCACCCGGCCCATGAGCTCTGCTTCATCGGGCGCGACGAATTCGAGTCGGTCAAGGTCGTACCCGAACTGATTGAGTTGGCGCAGGGTTGCGTCCAGCGCATGCTCGTCCGGGACCAATAGCGCCGAAGCAACGCTGTAGAGCTGAGACGTCGTGTCGTGCTGAATCTGCCGATAGGCGGCAATCTTACTGTGGAGCTTGACGAAATCCTCCGCACGCTGGTTGACGCGTCCAAGCTCGCCGAGGCTCACCACCGCCACGACGATGAGGAGCCCGACGATGGCGAGAAACGCCGCTACCAGCTTGACGTAAATCGTGGCCGGTGCACGCGCCACGACCTCCGGCAGCCAACGCAGCAGCGGGCTCATCACTCGCGCAGCAACCTCTGCAGGTCCCTCTGCAGCTCGTCGGGGTCGAACCGGACGCCCAAGTACTGCACGCGCAGTATTCCCGCGCGATCGATCAGCGACGTGAGAAAAAGGTGATCGACGGCGCCATTCGCCGTCTTGCTGGCGTACGAGCCGTAGCGGCGGACGACGTCCCTGATCTCCGCTGCGGTGCCGGTGAGGAATTTCCAACCTTCAAGGTTTGCGCCATGCGCCTTCGCATAGTTGCGAAGAACGCCGGGCGTGTCGACCTCCGGGTCGACGGTGATCGACAGGAAACGGACGCGCGGACCGAAGTCGCTGCCGAGCCGGCGCTGGATCTCCGCCATCTTCGCCGTCAGCAGCGGGCAAGTGTCGGGGTGGCCGAGCATGCTAGGCCTTGAG
Organism: uncultured beta proteobacterium; assembly: GCA_963773195.1. Lineage (GTDB taxonomy): Bacteria > Pseudomonadota > Gammaproteobacteria > Burkholderiales > Casimicrobiaceae > CAIWHR01. The sequence continues at coordinate 11,705 of CAVZAE010000006.1, read as the reverse complement.
TTCCCTCTTGAGCTGATCGAGCAGGCGCCAATCCGTCCCCTGCGCGATCAAGGTCTGGGGCGAGCTTTTCACCATCCCGGCTTCGCGCAGGCGCAACGCGTAGAAGCGCACCGTCTCCTCGGGGTTGTATTCGCGCCAGTGGCCATAGGGAATCTCTCGCAGCGCCTGGCGGACGTAGTCAGGGTTTGTCTTGAAGCCCAGATCCAGATACGCCTGGGCTGCGCGATCGGGGTTTGACGCGCAGATTTCGCTTCCCTTGAGTATCGCGCGCAGCGCGCGCTTTGCAGCTACCGGATTCTTGCGGACAAAATCCCGATTGGCTGAGACCATGCAGCAGAAGTATTGCGACCACGGTCGGTCGGCGGCGCTGTTGAGCAACACCCGGCCGATCTTCCTCGCGCGCAGTTCCTGAGCATCCGGCGGAAAGGCTAGAAAGGCGTCGATCTTGTCCTCGGCGAGGAGCTGCTGCGACTCGGCGAGAGGGCTCGTCACCCAATGGATGTCGCGATTGGGATCGAGTCCGAGCGACGTCACGATGCTGGCGAGGAATGTATGTGGTGCCGATCCGAGCGCAAGAACGGCAGCGGTCTTCCCCTTTAGATCGCCGATCGTGCGAACCTTTTCGGAGACGATGAGCTCGAAGCAGCCGACGTGGACTCCGGCGAGAAGCAGAATGGGCGCGCCCTTGTCCAAGGCAATGGCCAGCGGCGCCGCAAAGTTCATCGCAAAGTCGACCGCGCCAGTACCCATGGCCAGCGCGCCCGGTACTCCACCTGCGGCGATTGGGCCGTCCGCGACGTACTTCACATCCTGGAAGCCTTCAGCGCGCAACAGCCCTTCGGCAACGTACTGCGGCGCGAGGCAGGCCGTTTGAACCTTGCTGAGGCGAATCCGGGTCGTTTCCGGCGGCGGCTCGCCATGCGCGGGCTTAGAGGCGCCTCCCGCGATGCCGACCGCGCCGGCAGCGCCGAGGAGGCGAAGCACTTTGCGCCGTTGCTCGTCCATGATGTTCCTATGCTTTGAGTTCGCGCTTCAACTCATTGAGGAACACGCCAATCGGTACCCCGGGCGATGATCATTCGCGAAGCAGTCCCTGGAGATCGCCGAGCATCTCTGCGGGATCGAAGCGGGAGCCGAGGTACTGGACGCGCATCATGCCCCTGCGATCGACGAGCGTGGTCAGGAACACGTGGTCGACGTCGCCAGGGCGGTTGCGGCGCGCGAACGCGCCGTAGCGGCGAACGACATCCTGCACCTTGTCGGGCGGTCCAGTGAGGAAGCTCCATCCGTTGAGGTCGGCGCCGTGCGCCTCCGCGTAAGCGCTAAGCACCACGGGCGTGTCGACCTCGGGCTCGACGGTGATCGACACGAAGCGCACGCGCGTGCCGAACTCGGTTCCGAGCGGCTTCTGCAGCGACGCCATTTTCGCCGTGAGGATCGGGCAAGTGTCGCGGCAGCTCGTATAGATGAAAGTGACCGCCAGCACGTTGCCGGCGAGATCGGCGAGCGCTACTCGGCGTCCCGACTGGTCGACGAGATCGAACGCCGGCGCTGGACCGATGACAGGGAGCCGCGCGCTCGCGCCGCCACCGTGGGCCCACGCCTGACCTGCTGAGAGTGCCGCGGTCGCGACGACGAGCAGGAACGCGCGCCGGCGCGTCGTCACCCCTTGGTCTCGCAATTCGAGCGCTTCCGGGACAACGCTCACCCCTTCATCTCGCGCTTGAGCTGATCGATGAACCGCCAGTCAGTACCCTCGGCGATGAGCTTCTGCGGGGTCGACTTGATCATCCCGGCCTCGTGCAGGCGGAGGGCGTAGAAGCGCACGGTATCCTCGGGACTGTAGTCCCGCCACCGACCGTACGGCAGATCCCGCATCATCTGGAAAGCATACTCATACTGCTTGCCCCAGCCCTTGTCCACCAAGGCTCGGGCTTGACGCTCGGGTGCCTGCGCACAGAGGTCCGCCGTCTTCAGGATCGCGCGCATCGCCCGTTTCGTCGCAACAGGGTTCTGGCGGACGAAGTCCCGGTGCCCGATGATCATGCAGCAGAAGTACTGGGACCAGGGGCGGTCGACGGCACTGTTGACGACCACGTGCCCGATCTTCTTTGCGCGCAGCTCCTGCGTCGTTGGAGGAAACGCCATGAAGGCATCGATCTTGCCCTCCGTGAGGAGCGCAGCGGTGTCGGCCGTCTCATCCGGTGCCCAGTTGATATCCCGGCGGGGATCGAGGCCCACCTGCGCGGCCATGGCGCTGAGGAAGACATGCGCTGCGGTTCCCAGCACGGTTATGCCGACCTTCTTCCCCTTGAGGTCGCGAATCGAGTGCACCCGGTCGGTTCCGACCAGCTCGAAGCACCCGACATGCCCCCCGGCCAGCATCACGGCCGGGGCGCCCGAATCCATCCCGATGAGGTTCGGACCCACGAAGTTCATGCCGAGGTCCACGGTTCCGGCCGCCAGGTGCGAAGATACGAAGTCCATTTCGCTTCGCACCCACTGCACGTCGGTGAACCCTTCAGTCCGCAGCAGCTCCTCGGAGAGATAGAGAGGTGCCTGACAGGCGCTGGTGAACTGGAGCAGCCTGATTCGGGTGGTTTCCGGCGGCGGCTCCGCGGCGACCGGTCTGGGGTGCACGCCAAGGAGCCCTGCTGTCCCTGCGAGCGTCAAGCCACCAAGGAATCTCCGCCGGCTGAACGGTCGAGCGTGACTATGCATGGGGGCCTCCCTTGCAGATGCGGGTCAGTGTAACCCCGAGAACGCCACCGCCTCAAATGACCCCGAATGGACGCATTTCCGCGTGAAGCTCGAACTACCGCTTGTGGCCGATAGCGGACTGTCACCAACGACTGCTACCGACTGCGGATTCAACCGATCGACGCAACAGTTTGGTGGAATCGTTCAGCTGGTGTTTCGAAGTTTAGTGTCTTTCTAGGGCGCTCGTTCAATCTTCGGGCCACGGCGTTGAGCTTTGCTTGCGAGTAGCCTGAAAGGTCCGTTCCCTTGGGGAAGTACTGCCTCAATAGCCCATTCGTGTTCTCATTGCTCCCACGCTGCCAGGGATTCTGAGGATCGCAGAAGTAAACCTGGATGTCGGTCGCCAGGGTGAAGCGCTTGTGATCGGCCATTTCCTTGCCCCGATCCCAGGTCAGCGACCGGTAGAGCTCGTCCGGTAACTTGCGCGCGTTCTTGATCAACGCGTTGATGACCGTCTCGGTATCTTTGCCGGCAACCTTCACCAGCATCACATAGCGTGTCTGACGCTCGACCAGCGTCGCAATCTGGCTGTTCTTGCTGCCGAACAACAGGTCGCCTTCCCAGTGACCGGGCACCGCCCGGTCTTCCACGTTGGCCGGACGCTCGCTGATCGAGACGGTGTCGGTGATGCGGCCGTGATCGTCCGTCTTCTGGGTGTGATGGCGCGACCGGCGCATCACTCGGCTGCGCCGCAAATGCTCCACCAGTTCCTTCTTCAGGGCACCGCGGGCCTGGATGAACAGGCTGCGATAGATGGTCTCGGGTGACACCTGACGGCTCGTATCGTCTGGATAAGTGCGCTTGAGCCATCCGGCAACCTGCTCCGGTGACCACTGCCGTCGGAGCTTGCCTGTCACGAGGCGCGCCAGCGCTCGGTGCGCCGCCAGTTTACCGGTCTTGGGACGCCGACCTCGATCCCAAGCCGCCTGGTCGGCCCGACTCGCTCGGTAGCCTTCTTGGCCACCGTTGCGCTTGATCTCCCGACTGATCGTCGACGGCGCTCGGCCGAGTTGCGCTGCGATCGAACGCATGCAATCACCCACCACCACCGCGCGCGAGATCTCTTCCCGTTCCGCCAGGCTCAGCGCCCATCGGGAGCGGCTGCGAGGGGCCGGACGGATCCCCCCTGTCGCGGCCAGAATCCCCTGTATCGATGAGTGGTTCCGATCAAACAACTGGGCGATCTGCTGGAGCGACTCGCCCTTCTGCCAGCGCTCCCACATCAGCGCCTTCTGGCTCTCCGTGTAATGGATCCGAGGTCTCATCTGCAACACTCCTCTGATGGCTCACGCCATAGTGTGTTGCATCCACCGGTTGAATCCGCAACCCAGAGCGGACGGTCGGGCTTCTCAGAAGCAGCCGATCACAGATCAGTTACAGCGAGTTGCGCCTTGATCGTCTCACAGGTCGATCGACGCGGTCGGGACGGTAGCGTCCAGCTCGGCGAGCGCCAACCCGTCGCGGTAACCGCGCCCGTATTCGCGATGCGACACTCATCACCGCCGTTCTCGTCTGTCCCGAATGCTGCTCCATAGTGGGCCCGTTGCAGCCCGCGCTCGACACCTTCCAATAACTTGCACGTTCGGGCTGGGTTGCGCGGCGCATAATGGCTTTCAACATCTCACCTTCAAATTTCTGCTCGTCCATGATGTTCACTGTGTTCTCCGCGCGGTAACCGGCTTTAGCGTGCCACGCGATCAGGCCGCGCGGATTGCGCAAGATCACTCAATGGTTGGGCACATCTAGTTGGATGCGGCCGTGCCACCCTATCTTGGCGGCGGCACGGCTTTAGGCTTGGGTGGATTCACTAGAATTGACCTAGCGGCCCGGTTGCTGCCTCGGTACCGAAATTGCTGGTGTTAAACACCTGAATGCCGGCCTGATGATTGCCCTCGAAAGGTGTCACGGTGCCCGGACATCCCGCGGCCGCGGCATCGGCCGGGTCGCTAAACCACAGCCCGAGATGGTACGTGTGCACCGGTGCCGTCGTGGGATTCGTCGCTGCGTCGAAGGTATCCGTCTGAGGGGCGGCGCGGGTCGCAGGGGCGAAGACAAAAAGCTCGCTGCTGAAAATCCCACGAAACTCCTCACTGCCTCTGCCCTTCTTGTCTGTCACGATATCGCCCTGATACCAGGACATCCCAAAAGGCCCCGTCGGAACCTGTAGCACGAAGAAGGCGAAATCCGTATTCGGAGGGAGGCCATTTACGCTGACCTGCATACGCTGGTTTCCCCCGCTCGCGTCCCTAACCGTTACGCGTCCTTGCGCCTGCGGCAAGCAACCTGCCGCCGCAGCCGAGAGGGCCATGTCGAATTTGAGTTCCTCGGGCGGGGCTGCCGCTGCGCTCATCGACCCTCCGATGGACAGTACCCCGAGTGCTAGCGATGCCGCCGAGGTCCTCGCCTGCCGTGCTAGTGCCGTGTTGCTACGAGTGAGCTTCATTACTGTCTCCTTTAGATAATTTGGTACATCAAAATTCGCGCTGTAAAGATACGTAATTCAATTTGCTTGGGGCTGTAGGGTTTCGCCTGTGAATTGGCATGATGGGCATGGCACGGCGGCCACGCCAGAGGATCCTAGGGGCCGCCGTCCGTGTTGCCTTTATTGGTTCGTGTAGAAGAAGTAGTCGGCCGTGTAAGGCATGAACGCCTGCTTACCGACGTCTGCCGGCGAGTCACAGCCCGTCGACGGTGCGAGCCCTCCAGTGGTGTTCAGCCGCTGGACTGAAGGTGGTCTTCGTCAGGATGTCGCCACCGGTGGGTCCGTCTTGGGCTCCAACCATCGTCGAGCAGGAGCCAGGCAATGGCACCCTGGTCTCGACGAAATGGGGTCGGTGCCTTTGGTCGCTGACTGTGCACCTTGGCCCAGACCGTGCTCGTGTCCTCGAGTCCTGCCACGTGGCGCGAATCGTGCCATCGGCCACCACCGCCGGATCAGTGTTCGGCTCGAACGGGTTGGGGCTGAAGAAGTGGGTGATGATTTGCTCGCCGTCGTCGTCGAACAGGGTGGCCTCCGGCGTGAAGAGTGCGTAGGCGACGCCAGTGCCTGAGGGCAGGCAGACGTAGTTCTGGGTGCCGACGGCGTGACCCACGAGGAACGCCTGGTCCCCGTCTGGCACCTGAAGGTTGTCGGGCACGGGTGGCGGTGTGACTTTGTCAGCGTGGGCCGGCTGCGGCAGCGAGACCGTGAAAGCCACGGCGAGAGCAGTGGCGCACGCGACGAGGCAGGATGCGACGCGTGGTCCGATTCCGACAGTGTAGTGCAGTTCTTCATGCGATTCTCCATTTGCGCGTTGTGCGCGGGTTGTGGGGCTGGGATTTGCATCTCCATGGAGCCAGATTACGTTCAGTCTCGGCCTCCTAAACGATTTAAGTCTGTGTAATCTGCGATCGAACCTATGGATTGCAGGTCGCGACTTTAGAGGACGATAATGCGGTTGAAAAATGATTTGTTCTTTCAACTATGAATAGATTTTATTTGTGACCGCGCGCCTGGCTCACCTCAATGCGCTGCGGGCGTTCGAAGCCACAGCGCGGCTTGGTAGTTACGTGCGCGCCGCAGACGAGCTCGCGGTAACGGCGGCAGCCGTCGGCCAGCAGGTACGCATGCTGGAGGAACACTTTGGGAGCGCGCTTTTCGAGCGCCAGGGAAAAAAGCTTGTATTAACCGCGGCTGCGCGCGCCGTGCTGCCTGACATCAAGGATGCGTTCGACAGGCTTGCGCACGCTGCCAACCATTTGAGGGAAACGCGCCACGCGGATCTCGTGACCATAACGCTGCCCCGAAGTTTCACGGCAAAATGGCTCATACCCCGCATTGAAGCTTTCAGCATGGCCCATCCCGAGGTGGACCTGCGACTCGACACGACGGATCGCCTGGTCGACCTTCTGCGCGAGAACGTAACGCTCGGGATACGCTATGGGTCCGGCCGGTATCCGGGTTTGGACGCAACCCTGCTGATGGCTGATGAAGTTTTTCCGGTCTGCAGCCCGTCGTTGATCCGCATGCGCAAGCTGCGCGAGCCGGACGATCTTGCTCACTTCAAGCTGATTCACGATACGACCATGGAATCTCACACAAGCTTCCCGACTTGGACAACCTGGCTCAAAGCTGCCGGCGCTCGTAGGGTGGATGCGCGACGCGGCCTGCGAGTTAATTCACCGGTCATGGCGTTGCAAGCTGCCATTGACGGTCAGGGTGTCGCGCTTGCCCGCACCGTTACCGCGACGGACGATCTTCGTGAAAAGCGCATTATTCGACCGTTTCGGTTTGCCTGCGCCACGAACTACTCGTACTACTTACTTTATCCGGCGGGATTGCCACTTAGCCAGGCGGCATCTGCTTTTTGCCGCTGGCTGAAAAATGAGGCGGAAGAATTTCAGAAGAAGCAAAACTCGCAGGCCTAAACGAGGAACGCGTGCGCTGGCGATGCAGCGCTTGCCGCGCACCCGTCACCCAACTGACAGCGAGACTGGCTTCAATTCAGTTCCGGAAATGGGCCGAGCGATGGCCGCTCGGAAAAGATCATCGAGATGAAGTGCAACTGGACGATCCACCCGACTTGGCTGCTGGCTCGTCGCCAGTACAGTCCTCGATGATCTCGCCGTTAACGCCAACGTAAGTGAGCGTAAGCGAAACCCGGGGCCAACGCCGTAAGCGTTGCCGCGAGCCACGCGAGCAGCAAGCGCCGACGCACTGCCATCAGGGTTCTATGTGCCTGGGCCCAGAATGTTATCGGCAGTATCGACCACCTCAAATTCAGTCGCAGCGTGCGGGGGTCGCCATTCAACGGCGCTTCATGGTGCCGTCGAGACAAACGACCGGCGCGTGGAAATGCGGTCAAACCAATTGCTCAGTCTTAGGTGATTAGGGCGCCAGCGAAACTCGGGAATCTGGGCTTCGAGGCCGAGAGCGCAAGCGAGCGTGATCTGACCCATGTTGAGTGCGCTGCGGGACAATGTATGGGCAATATCGTTTTCCCAGAGCTCGACCATTCGTGCGGCGCGGCTCGCTTCATGTTTGATGACGGTTGACGAACGTTCAGGTTGCGGCCGATGGATCTCTCGGCTCCAAACAGCGAGCCCATCGAGGAGGCTCCTCGCGAGTGCCTCGAGTCGACGCGCCTCCCACCCATCGGCTCCCTCAGGCGCACCGAAAATGGGATTCCCGTCGAGGCCATCGAGGTAGGCGCAAATGAGCGTGGATTCCTCTAATCCGACACCGTCATCGCGTACGAGATAGGGCACACGACCCGAGGGATTGATACGGTAATAAGGGCTGTCTGCGAGGCGTGTTAGCGCGTAAATGATCGAGATTCGGTTCTCAAGGCCTTTCTCCAAAACTAACTACTCGTGCGATCCGCGCATACGGAGAAGTGTCCGTGATATACAGCTTCATAGTAGTCCGCGGGACGTTTCGTCGCGACGCCTTGTATATTGGGAAATGAGCGATTTGCGGGTTCGCTATGGACGGCGGAAGCTTTGGGTTCTGCGGGGAGGCCGTTGACGCCCTTAAGGCTTGGCCGCGCCACACAGGAAGCGTCGGCGATGGTTCACCCAATCACCTCGTCGAGAGATAGTCTCGCAATGCTACGCCTGCGAGAGTGAGCCACAGCATACTTGCCCGTGACAGTGAGCACTATGAATGGCTGCTTTGGTCCGAAGCGTTATGACCGTTCTTGGCGGATAGCGGTCGGTCGACCCGACGGTCGATTGCCCGCCTCTCTCCCCCAAGCTCATCGCCAGGGAACGTGAATGGCCCGGTCGCCCGCCGGAACGCGAACGGCCCGGTCGCCCGCCGGAACGCGAACGGCCGGACTCCAGCGCCCGGTATACACTTATCCTAGTGGGACCATCTCTGACGAAGCGCCGCGTGTAGTTGTATGGCGGCGCCGTTTACCACGTCTGCTAAGGGAAATCCTTTCTGGCTTCCCCGGGCAGGTCGCGCCGGGGTTCTCCGTTCTGAGGAGGGAGCAATGAAACAACAGCTAAATCGCACTTGTCGCGCTACGAGCCTCCCCGTGCTGTTTTTCTTGTTGAGTGCGTTGGTTCAGATGAGCGCGGCCGCTGTTCCGATCATTGTAAAGGCAACGGGGACGCCGGAAAGTTGCACGGAGGCGACGCTACGGGATGCCATGAACACGGCAGCACTCTATGGCAGTGGAAACATCAGGTTCGAGTGTGGCGGCGCTGCGCTCAAAATAACGCTGAACGAACCCCTGATGCCTCCGAACGACACGACCATTGATGGTAACGAAGTAATTACTCTCCGCCCGCAGCTTTGATGCGGCGCGTCTTCTATTTGTCCATCAAACGCTACAGTGATACTCAAGAATCTGCATCTTGACGGTGGTACTTCGCCCAACGGCATGATCGTTTACAACGCGGGCACGCTCACGCTGAAGAGTAGCACGATCTCCGTCGATGCCTTCGTGGGCCTCTCCAACAGCGGTGCGCTTATAGTCAAAGACAGCGTGATTTCTATGGGTGATGCGAACGTTGTCTTCGCCAACAGCGGCATGGCCACCATCAAGGGCAGCGAAATTTCGGGGGCCAACATCGATCAGGCAGGTATCGGGCAAAACGGCGGAACGCTTATCATCGAGGCCAGCATCGTCTCCCTTAACATAACCAACTTTTCAAATGGTGGCGTTGAGAATACGGGTATCCTCACCATCAAGGGAAGTGTCTTCTCAAACAACGTTTCGAGAAATGGCGACGGCGCCGTCAGGAATTTAGGCACGCTCAGCGTTAGCGACAGCGCCTTCTTCGGTAACCGCGGCAACCAGAACTCGCGCTCCTTCTGTGGGGCTCTCGACAACAAGGGCATAGCGACCGTCAAGGACAGCGAATTCATTGATAACGATGCTTCCGACTTCGGCAACGGCGGAGCTATTTGCAATACAGGTGCAATCACCGTCGCCAATAGCACCTTTTTCGGCAACAACGCGAGGTACGGTGATGCCATCGCTAATGGCGGCACGCTCACCCTCAAGGACAGCACAATTACCGGTAACTTCGCCGACATACAGGGCGGTGGCATTTACACGTATGGCGGCGGCACCACGAAACTCATGTCCACGGTCGTGACGGGCAACATCCCAACAACATCGCAACCGCTCCATGAATAAAGCGACCTGTCGCTGCTAAAGGCGCTGTTGCCGCGACTGCATCGCGTCGGCATCCTGGAGCCGGCGGGAAATCCGTACGCTCGCACTGGCCGTCAGTTCGAGCAAGTATGCCAATCGCTCGGCCTCGAACCTGTTTCTGTCGAAATTACTCCAGCCAGCGAGATCTGGTGCTGCCATAGCAGAACCTGGTGCGGGAGCGTGCGCAAGCGCTGGTGGTGCCGTACGAGATCCCCGTCGCGGAGCGCGCATCCGAAATCGTCGATGCCGCGACGGAACGCGGCCTGCCCACCATATCCGACGGCAGAGGCATGGCGCGAGAGGCCGGCGCCCTGATCGCGTACAGCGGGAACGAGGTCGAACAGGACCGCATACGGGCCCATTACATCGACCGGATCTTGCGCGGAGTGGAACCTTCCCATCTTCCCGTCAGGCAGTCCACTAAGTTTGAGTTGGTGATCAATCTCAAGACGGCGCGGGCTCTCGGGCTTAGTGTTCCTCTAACCCTGTTACTACGCGCGGACGAGGTGGCAGTAGCCTCCGACGGGATGTCCGCTTCTGATCTTACCCACGAACGGTGGACACCTTACCGGGCGATGTCATCACGATCAGTGTTTCTAGGAGCGCTTAATGGGTCCGATCCGGGTCAAACAGGAAATGTACCTCGATCCGGACGATTCGTCGCGCAAAGTCGGAGCGGAGGGTATGCGGTGCGTAGTAGCGTTCGAGGATGGAGGGTTTCCAGTCGAAAGATCGACGTTAGCTGCGCGGAAGCTCTCCCACCCGCATGGCGCATCTGCACGCTGCATGCGCTCATGGATCAGGAGCAGGTAGCTGAAGTGATCGTCTCGTGATACTTCTCCGGAACACCACAGTGAACTGCGAACCGTCTGAGTGACTGGGTGAAGCGGTCGATCGCGTCGATCAGAGAGTGGTTGCCCAGATAGATCCACAGTTCATAGGCCAACGCCATGCAGACAACGAGTGCGGCGAAGAACAACGACGCGGCGAACTGCCCTGCCATCGCGTGATGGGTCAAGGCGACACCGAAAACGACTAGCAGCCCTATGCCACCGCCCCGCCAAACGCGCGGCAGGCAGAACGCGACTGCCGCGACAGCTTCCGCCCCCGCGAGCCAGCGAACGAAACCCGGACCAGGTAGCGCCATGAGCGAAGCACGACCAGGGTAAGGCCCGCCACTATGCGAAGGGCTTGTCCAACGCGGCGGCTCATCCAGGGCTCCGCGGCGCCCGTTTGACCCGATGTTCGCCTTCCATGAGCTTGTGCGCATGTGAGGCATTCAGATCGAGTCCATAGATCTTCTTGATTTCGGTGATCCGGCGCATCGATTCGGGTCCGAACGGCACCTTACCCTCGAATGCGTGAAGTACGATGCCTTCCAACAGATCGCCGAGCGAGAGATCGTGGTACTCCGCGAGCGCCTTCAGGACTTTGACCAGGCGCTTCTCCATTCGGACGCCGGTTTGGGTGCGCTCTATTGTTACCATGGTACAATGGTACAGCCCCGTACCTTAGGCGTCAAGTCAGAAGGCTCGCTCGCCCACTCCGCGGCGCCGTAACAGGCTGCTGGGCGCGCTACGTCGCCGTGCGCCATCACGGCGCGTTACGCCGTGTGGGAATTGTCGGGGCGCAGTGGGCTCGATCAGCGCTGCGAGCCGGAGGGCCGGCTGCCGACCGACGACGAGGCGGCGCGGCTGATCTGACCACTGTGCCTGATTCCCGTGAATCGGGGGCGCCATGTCCAGCGCCATCGAACGTCCGCTATCGGCGATGTCACGCTGTGGCGGCTGTTGGCCG
>CAVZAE010000005.1:242500-885345 GCA_963773195.1 uncultured beta proteobacterium | reverse complement strand
GACGATTGCCCGCCCGTACGCGGAGGCCGCCTTCGAGCTCGCGCAGGCGAGCAACGCGATGCCCGTCTGGTCGTCGATGCTGCGCTATGCAAGCGCGGTCGTCGCCGATCCGGCGATGGCGCAGGCACTCGACAATCCGAAGCTGACGGCGGGCGACAAGGAGTCGCTCGTCCTGTCCGTTTGCGGCGACAAGCTCAATGCCGAGGGGCGTCGCTTCGTGCGGGTGTTGGTCGAGGCCGATCGTGTCGCGCTGCTGCCGCACATCGCGGAGCTGTTCGACGCGCGGAAGAATGACGCCGAAGGTGTCGCGACTGCGCGGATCGACAGCGCGTTCCCGCTCACGGACGAGCAGGTGGCGGAGCTCAAGACGGCGCTCGAAAAGCGTTTCGGCAAGAAGATCGAGCCATCGGTCAACGTCGACCCCGAGCTCGTCGGCGGCGCGCGGATCACCGTGGGCGACACCGTGATCGATGCGTCGGTCCGCGCACAGTTGCAGGCGATGGCCAACCAATTGCGGTCGTAACTCATACGAAGTGACGCCCGGTCGCATTCCGGCGACCAGCCGAAGCGAGGACACCATGCAGTTGAATCCTTCTGAAATCAGCGAACTGATCAAGAGCAAGATCCAGAACCTCGACACGGGCGCGACGGTGCGCACCGAGGGCACGGTCGTCTCGGTCTCCGACGGCATCTGCCGGATCCACGGGCTCTCCGACGTCATGGCGGGCGAGATGCTCGAGTTCCCGGAGAACACATTCGGCCTCGCGCTCAACCTCGAGCGCGATTCGGTCGGCGCGGTGATCCTGGGCGCGTACGAGCACATCTCCGAGGGCGACACCGTCAAGTGCACGGGCAAGATCCTGTCAGTGCCGGTCGGGCCGGAGCTCATCGGCCGCGTCGTCAACTCGCTTGGCCAGCCGATCGACGGCAAGGGCCCGATCAACGCCAAGGAATCCGACGTCATCGAGAAGGTTGCGCCAGGCGTGGTCTGGCGCAAATCGGTGTCGCAGCCGGTACAGACGGGCCTGAAGGCGATCGACGCGATGGTGCCGATCGGCCGCGGCCAGCGCGAGCTCATCATCGGCGACCGCCAGACCGGCAAGACGGCGGTGGCGATCGACACGATCATCAACCAGAAGGGTAAGGACCTGATCTGCATCTACGTCGCGATCGGGCAGAAGGCGTCTTCGGTCAAGAACGTGATTCGCAAGCTCGAAGAGCACGGCGCGATGGCGTACACGATCGTCCTCGCGGCGACCGCGTCCGAGTCGGCGGCGATGCAGTACATTGCGCCGTACTCCGGCTGCACGATGGGCGAATACTTCCGCGATCGTGGCCAGGACGCGCTCATCATCTACGACGACCTGACCAAGCAGGCGTGGGCGTACCGGCAGGTGTCGCTGCTTCTCCGCCGCCCGCCGGGCCGCGAAGCGTATCCGGGCGACGTGTTCTACCTGCACTCGCGGCTGCTCGAGCGCGCCGCGCGCGTCAACGAGGAGTACGTCGAGAAGTTCACGCAGGGCAAGGTCAAGGGCAAGACCGGCTCGCTCACGGCGCTGCCGATCATCGAGACCCAGGCGGGCGACGTAACGGCGTTCGTGCCGACCAACGTGATCTCGATCACCGACGGCCAGATCTTTCTCGAGACCGATCTGTTCAACTCGGGCATCCGCCCGGCGATCAACGCGGGCATCTCGGTGTCGCGGGTCGGCGGCAACGCGCAGACCAAGATCATCAAGAAGCTCGGCGGCGGCGTGCGTCTCGCACTCGCCCAGTACCGCGAGCTCGCTGCGTTTGCGCAGTTCGCCTCCGACCTCGACGAAGCGACGCGCAAGCAGCTTGATCGTGGCCGCCTCGTTACCGAGCTCATGAAGCAGCCCCAATATCAACCGCTGCAGGTGAACGAGATGGCGGTGACGCTGTTTGCGGTGACCAAGGGCTACTACGACGACGTGCCGGTCGACAAGGTGCTCGCGTTCGAATCAGCGCTCCGCGCGTATCTCAAGAGCAAGTACGGGCCGTTGATGGACAGCCTCGAGAAGAACAAGGACCTCTCGGCCGACGACGAGAAGGCGCTCACGGCGGCGATCGAGGACTTCAAGAAGAACGGCGCGTACTGATCCGCGGGTCGCGGCAACGGGACGAAGGCGATGGCAGGCTCCAAGGAAATCCGGAACAAGATCAAGAGCGTGCAGAGCACGCGCAAGATCACCAAGGCGATGGAGATGGTCTCGGCCTCGAAGATGAAGAAGGCCCAGGACCGGATGCGCGCGTCGCGGCCCTACGTCATGCGCGCGCTGCAGATCGCGATGCACGTCGCGAAGGCGAATACGGAGTACAAGCACCCGTTCCTCTTGCAGCACGACGCCGTCCGGCGCGTGGGCGCGATCGTCGTGACCACCGACAAGGGGCTCTGCGGCGGACTCAACACCAACATCCTTCGCCTCGTGCTGAACCAGCACAAGGAGTGGCGCGCGAAGGGAATCGAGGTCGACTATTGCGCGATCGGGAGCAAGGGCTTTGCGTTCCTGAACCGCCTCGGCGCGAACATTGTCTCGCATGCGGTGCAGCTGGGCGACCGGCCGCACCTCGACCGGCTGATCGGGCCGGTCAAGCTCCTGCTCGACAAGTACATGGCCGGCGAGCTCGACGAGGTGCACATCTACTTCACGACGTTCGTGAACACGATGCGGCAGGAGTCGCGCCACGGCCGGATGCTGCCGATCCCCGAGGAGTTCCGTGCGCCAGGCGCGGCCGACGACGTACGGAAGGCGGAGGTCTCGGACCGTGGATGGGACTACCTCTACGAGCCCGACGCTCGCATGCTGCTCGACGGCGTGCTGCGGCGCTACGTCGAGGCGCTCGTCTTCCAGATGGTGAACGAGAACATGGCTTCCGAGCAGTCGGCGCGGATGGTCGCGATGCGCGCGGCCTCGGACAACGCGGGAAAGATCATCGACGAGCTGCAGCTCATCTACAACAAGACGCGCCAGGCCGGCATCACGAAGGAGCTGGCGGAAATTGTGGGCGGCGCCGCGGCCGTCTGAGGTCGCACCGAATTTCCAGGAACCGAACCTGAAGGAACTGCAATGAACCAGGGAACCATTGTCCAGTGCATCGGCGCCGTCGTCGACGTGGAGTTCGCGCGCAACGAGATGCCGCAGATCTACGACGCCCTCAAGATGGACGACATCGGGCTCACGCTCGAGGTGCAGCAGCAGCTGGGCGACGGCGTCGTGCGGACGATCGCGCTCGGCAGCTCGGACGGCCTGCGCCGCGGCATGAAGGTCGTCAACACCGGTGAGCCGATCACGGTGCCGGTCGGGAGCGAAGACGCTCGGCCGGATCATGGACGTGCTGGGTCGTCCGATCGACGAGCGCGGTCCGGTCGACGCCGAACGGTCGATGTCGATCCACCGCAGCGCGCCGACGTTCGAGGAACTCTCGCCGTCGCAGGAGCTGCTCGAGACCGGCATCAAGGTCATCGACCTCATCTGCCCGTTCGCGAAGGGCGGCAAGATCGGCCTCTTCGGCGGCGCGGGCGTCGGCAAGACCGTCACGATGATGGAGCTCATCAACAACATCGCGACTGCGCACTCCGGCCTGTCGGTGTTCGCCGGCGTGGGCGAGCGCACGCGCGAGGGCAACGACTTCTATCACGAGATGATGGACGCGGGCGTCGTCAACCGCGACGACTTGAGCAAGTCGAAAGTGTCGATGGTGTACGGCCAGATGAACGAGCCGCCAGGCAATCGGCTGCGCGTCGCGCTGACGGGCCTCACCATCGCCGAGAACTTCCGCGACGAGGGCCGCGACGTGCTGCTCTTCATCGACAACATCTACCGCTTCACGCTTGCCGGCACCGAATGCTCGGCGCTGCTCGGACGGATGCCTTCGGCCGTGGGCTACCAGCCGACGCTCGCCGAGGAGATGGGCCGGCTGCAGGAGCGGATCACGTCGACCAAGACCGGCTCGATCACCTCGATCCAGGCGGTGTACGTGCCGGCCGACGACCTGACCGACCCGTCGCCGGCGACGACCTTCGGCCACCTCGACGCGACGGTCGTGCTCTCGCGCGATATCGCGTCGCTCGGCATCTACCCGGCGGTCGACCCGCTCGACTCGACGTCGCGCCAGGTGGACCCGAACGTCGTCGGCGAGGAGCACTACAACTGCACGCGGAACGTGCAGCAGACGCTGCAGCGGTACAAGGAATTGCGCGACATCATCGCGATCCTCGGCATGGACGAGCTCTCGCCCGAGGACAAGCTCGTCGTCGCCCGCGCGCGCAAGATCCAGCGTTTCCTCTCGCAGCCGTTCAGCGTGGCCGAAGTGTTCACCGGCTCGCCGGGCAAGTACGTCTCGCTCAAGGACACGATCAAGGGGTTCACCATGATCGTCAACGGCGAGTGCGACGCGCTGCCGGAGCAGGCGTTCTACATGGTGGGCCCGATCGAGGAAGCGTTCGAGAAGGCCAAGACGTTGCAGTAAGCGCCATGGCCAATACGATCCGCGTCGACGTCGTCAGTGCCGAGGAGCAGATCTTCTCGGGCGAGGCCGAGTTTGTCGTCCTCCCGGGCATCGTGGGCGAGCTCGGCATCTACCCGCGCCACGCGCCATTGCTCACTCAGATCAAGCCCGGCGCAGTTCGCATCAAGATTCCGGGGCAAGCAGAGGACGAGCTCGTCTTCGTCCAGGGCGGGTTCCTCGAAGTGCAGCCGCATCTCGTCACGGTCCTGGCCGACACGGCGATTCGCGCGAAGGACCTGGACGAGGTGAAGGCGAACGACGCGAAGAAGGCGGCGCTCGAGGCACTGCAGAACAAGAGCTCCAAGGAAGAGATCGCCACTGCCGAGGCCGAGCTCGCGATCGCGATGGCGCAGATCGAGGCAATCCGCAAGATGCGGCACCGCGCCTGACCTCGTCGGGGCGGCGCGTCCGCGAAGTCGAAGATGCGCGATTTCACGAACCGCATCTTCGACGAGATCGCGGTAGGAGCGACCGAGACAGTTTCGCGCACGCTCGTGCTCACCTCTCGCATCGACAGTGTGCGCACGCGGCCTGCCTCGTCGGGTCCGTAACCGGCTCTTGCCCGGCCACCGACGGGCGGTTGGTCATGCTATGTTGCCCGCTTTCCCATCGCATCACGCGTCATGGCCGACCTGCCCACCGGCACGCTGACCTTCCTTTTCACTGACATCGAAGGCAGCACGCGGTTGTGGGAAGCGCATCGCGATGCCATGCCCGCGGCGCTTGCGCGGCACGATTTGCTGGTGCAACAGGCGATCGCCGAACATCGCGGTACGGTGTTCAAGGCAAGCGGGGACGCGTTCTGCGCGGTGTTTGCGGCCGCGCCCGATGCACTTATCGCTGCGCTCTCCGCGCAACGCGCGCTCCATTCCGAACGCTGGCCAGGCTCGCTGCGACTGGGCGTCCGGATGGCCGTGCACACGGGCTCGCCGGAGCGGCGCGGTGACGACTATTTCGGCGAACCTCTGAACTGCGTCGCGCGGCTCCTGGCCGCGGGGCACGGCGGGCAGACACTCGTGAGCGAGGTGAGCTCGGAGCTTTGCCGCGATCTGCTGCCACGGTCGGCATCGCTTAAGTCGCTAGGCGAGCACGCGCTGCGCGACATCGCGCGCCGCGAGCGCGTGTTTCAGCTCGTCCACCCCGAGATCCAGCAGGTATTCCCGCCGCTGAACGTACTGCTGCGCCCTCCTGAGGTAGACGTCCCGTCGATCGCGGTGCTGCCGTTCGTTAATCTGAGCCGCGACGAGGAAAACGAGTACTTTGCAGATGGCCTCGCCGACGAGTTGCTGATCATGCTGTCGAAAGTTCACGGCCTTCGGGTCGCGTCGCGCACGTCGTCGTTCTGGTTCAAGGGAAAGGATGCGGACCTCGCGTCGGTGGCGCAGAAGCTGAACGTAGTGACCGTGCTGGAGGGGAGCGTGCGCAAGTCGGGTAAACGAATCCGCATCACCGCGCAGCTGATCCAGGTGGCGACTGACTCACACCTTTGGTCGGAAACCTATGATCGCGAGCTCACCGACATCTTCGCCATGCAGGACGACATCGCTCGTTCAGTGGTCGCGGAGCTCCATGCGGCGCTGCTGGGTGAGGCGTCCACCGCCCAAGCGAGGGCGCGCGCGGCGGCTGAGATCGCCTCGCATGGACCGTCGCGCAGCGCCGACCCGGAGGCATACCGGTTCTACCTGCAGGGCAAATTCCTGAGCGGCCGCAATCGTCCGGACGATCTCGCGCGCGGCGGCGAGCTGCTGCGCAAGGCGCTCTCACTGCAGCCCGAGTATGCGTTGGCGTGGGTCGGCCTCGCCCGAATGCACCGTCTGGACGCCGAATACGTTGGCACTAACGTCGTGGCGAGCTACGCGAATGCGCGTGCGGCCGTAGAGCGGGCGCTCGAGCTCGCGCCGGACCTGGTTGACGCGCACATCGAGCTGGCGGCGATCCGCACGTCCGACTGGGACTGGGCTGGCGCCGACGCTTCGCTCGCACGCGCGCTCGAGCTGGCGCCGGACAACGCCGACGCGCTTGCGGCGGCCGGCAACCTGGCGCGGATCCGCGGGCGGTATGTGGATGCCATCGCACTCGGCGAGCGCGCCGTGGAACTCGATCCACTCGGCGCCAACAGCTACGTGCTGCTCGGGATGAGCCTCATGGCGGCCCAACGCCTCGATGCGGCGGAGCGCGCGCTGTGCACGGCGCTCGACCTGTCGCCCGCGATTGGCGGAGTCCGCGGCCGCTTGGCCCGCCTGCGTCTAATGCAGGGCCGCTACGACGAGGCGCAGGTTTGGCTCGCCGATGAACCGAACGAATACATGCGGCTGTACGGAACCGCGTTGATCGAGCACGCAGCACACCGGTCGCAGGAATCGGACCGCGCACTACAAACGCTCCTCGACAGCCATGCCGACACCAGCGGATACCAGATCGCGTCGGCTCATGCCTTCCGCGGTGAGATCGACGCCGCGTTCGAGTGGCTGGACCGCGCGTACGCGCAGCGCGATCACGGGCTGCACTCGATCCGCGAACGCTACTATCTCCAAAAGCTGCACGCCGACCCGCGCTGGCCGGTGTTTCTCGAAAAGATGGGGCTCGCCGACTGAGCGAGGCCGGCCGGGCTCAGTCGGCGCGCTCCGCCCCGGTCCGCGCCAGCTGCTGCTCGGCGAGCGCTACCCAATAGCTCGCGCCAACCGCGAGTGCGTCGTCGTTGAAGTCGTAATGCGGGTTGTGGACGTTGGGCGTTTCGGCGCCACGACCGGCACCAAGCCAGACGTAGCAGCCCGGCTTCGCCTGCAGCATGAACGCGAAGTCTTCGCTGCCCATGTTCGGCATCGGGTCCGTCTCGACGTTGGTGGCGCCCACGACGGCCGTGGCGGCAGCGATCGCGTGTTCCGTCTCCGCGGCGTCGTTGACGGTCGCCGGGTAGCGCCGCTCGTAGCGGACCGACGCCGTCATCTCGAAGGTCGCCGCGATCCCGGCGACGATGGTGCGCATCCGTTGCTCGATCGTGTCCTGCACCTCGGGTCGGAAGCTCCGCACCGTGCCGCGCAGCACGACTTCCTGCGGGATCACGTTCCAGGTATCGCCGCCGTGCACCTGCGTCACGCTGACCACGCCGGCGTCGAGCGGATGCAGGTTGCGCGAGACGATCGTCTGCAGTGCGGAGATCACGTGCGCGACGAACAACATCGGGTCCTTGCCCGTGTACGCCATTGCCGCGTGCGCGCCCTTGCCGGTCGCGACGATCTCGAAGATGTCGAAAGCGCCCATCAGCGGGCCGGCCCGCATCGCGATCGTGCCGAACGGCTCCTGCGGCCAGTTATGCATCCCGTAGACGGCGCGCATGGGGAAGCGCTCGAAGAGCCCTTCCTCCACCATCACCCGGCCGCCGCCCTCGTTTTCCTCGGCCGGCTGAAAGATGAAGTACGCGGTGCCGTCGAGGCTCTTGCGCCGCGCAAGCGCCGCCGCTGCGCCCAGGAGCATCGCGGTGTGACCGTCGTGGCCACAGGCGTGCATCTTGCCGGGCACCTTCGACGCGTGGGTCGCGCCTGATTTCTCGAGGATATGGAGCGCGTCCATGTCGGCGCGCAGTCCGATCGCCCGCTCTTCCGCACCGCTGCCGTCGCCGCAGCGAAGCACGCCGACGACGCCGGTTTTGGCGAGGCCCGTGTGCACCTCGAGTCCGAAGCCGCGCAGCTTGTCGGCCACGAACGCCGCGGTTGCCGTCTCCTCGAACGCGGTCTCGGGATGTGCATGCAGATGATGGCGCCACGACTTCATGTCCTGCACGAGCGCGGCAACCTCCGGGGCGATCTTCACGGCAATCTCCTCCACAAGGGCACGCTCTCGGCCGATCGTGCCGGCCAAAGGGCGTGCGCTAGAATCCGGAGCGTCATCATCCCGTTTCCTTCCATGCCGGGCAAGGGTGCCAACGCTTTCGACTTGATCGTCGTCGGCGCCGGAATCAACGGCGCGGGCGTCGCTCGCGATGCCGCCGGGCGCGGGCTCCGGGTGCTCGTCGTCGAGAAAGACGACATCGCGGCGGCGACCTCGCAGTGGAGCACGAAGCTGATCCACGGAGGCCTCCGCTACCTCGAATACTATGAATTCCGGCTCGTGCGCGAGTCGTTGTCGGAGCGGGAGGTTGTGCTGCGGCAGGCACCGCACCTCGTGCACCCCCTGCAGTTCGTGCTGCCGCACGAGCCGCACCTGCGGCCCGCCTGGATGATCCGGGCCGGGCTCTTCATGTACGACCATCTGTCGCAGCGCACAACGCTGCCCGGTTCGTTCGGCGTCGACCTGCGGGCGTCGCAATGGGGTGCGGGTCTGAAGCCAAGCTTCGAGCGCGGCTTCGTGTACGCGGATGCGCAGGTCGATGACGCGCGCCTCGTGCTCGCGAACGCGATGTCGGCGCGCGAGCACGGCGCCGACATTCGTGTGCACACGAAACTCGTTGGCGCACGGCGCGAGAATGGCCTATGGCGCGCGATGCTCGAAGCCCCGGGCGGCGTGCGCAGCGAGGTGGAAGGCAAGGTGATCGCCAACGCCGGCGGCCCCTGGGTCAAGGCGATACGCGACACGCTGGCCACCACGCCGTCGCCCGACAATGTCCGCCACGTGAAGGGCAGCCACATCGTCGTACCACGCGTGCACGCCGAGCGCCACGCGTACATCCTGCAAAACCGGGACAACCGGATCGTGTTCGTGATCCCCTTCGACGAGCGGTACTCGCTGATTGGCACCACCGACACCGCCGTGGCCGAATACGAGCACCCGGAGATCTCGGGCGACGAAACGCGGTATCTGCTCGAGCTCGCCAACACCTATCTTGCGACGCCGTTGACCCCCAAGGACGTCGTATGGGCGTTCTCCGGGGTGAGGCCGCTCTACGACGACGGCCAGTCGGACCCCTCCGCGATCACCCGTGATTACGTGCTCAAGCTCGACGACGGTGGCGCGCCGCTCCTGTCGATCTATGGCGGCAAGATCACCACCTACCGAAAGCTCGCCGAGCACGTGCTGGCCGAGCTCAAGCCGTTCCTCCCGTCGATGCAACCCGCGTGGACTCACGCGGCTGCGCTGCCCGGCGGGGATCTCCCGGAGGGGGGCCTCGACGCCTGGGTCGCGGAGATGCAGCATCGTTACCGGGGACTGCCGAACGACGTCGTGCGCGGCGTTGCCCGCCGCCACGGCTCGCTCGCCATAACCGTGCTCGACAACGCGAAAACGTCGCGGGATCTTGGTGCGGACTTCGGCAACGGGCTCACGGCGCGGGAGGTCGACTACATGCTTCGCGCCGAGTGGGCGCAGACCGCCGACGACGTGCTGTGGCGGCGCAGCAAGTGCGGCATCGGGATGACCGACGCTGCGCGCGCGCGCGTTGCGGCCTACGTGGCGCAGGCCGTGCCTGCGGCGGCGTGAGCGCGAGCGCCACGACCTCGATGCGACCGCTCGCCGCGATGCCGCGCGAGGTGTGTGCATCGATTCGCGGCGTCCTGGTCGATATCGACGAGACGCTCACCACGCGCGGACATCTCACCGCCGAAGCCTACGCGGCGGTCGACCGGCTGGCCAAGGCGGGGAAGCTCGTGATCCCGATCACGGGTCGTCCGGCGGGATGGTGCGACCACATCGCAAGGATGTGGCCGGTCGCTGCGGTCGTCGGCGAGAATGGCGCGTTCTATATGCGCTATGACCGGAGCGCGCAACGCCTGGAGCGGTGGTTCGTCGTCGACGAGCCCACGCGGCGCGCGAACCGTGCGCGACTCGCGGCGATAGGCGAGCACATCCTGCGCGCCGTGCCCGGCGCCGCCCTCGCTTCCGATCAGCTCTACCGCGAGGCCGATCTCGCGATCGACTACCGCGAGGACGTTCCGGAGCTGCCGCGCGCCGCGGTCGAGCGCATCGTCACGCTGATGGAAGCCGAAGGGATGACGGCGAAAGTGAGCTCGATCCACGTCAACGGCTGGTTCGGTGCATGGAACAAGCTCACGACGACGCAACGGCTGTTCGCCCAGGTGTTCGGGGCCGACCTCGATCGCGAGCGCGAGCGCTACGTGTTCGCCGGCGACTCGCCGAACGATGCGCCGATGTTCGCGTACTTTCCGAATGCCGTCGGCGTCGCCAACGTGCGCGAGTTCGCGGACCGGCTTGCGGCGCTGCCCGCGTATGTCACGCAGGCGGAATCGGGTGCGGGTTTCGCCGAGCTCGCAGGGTTCCTGCTCGACTCTTGACGTCGGCAACCGGACCCGAAATACTCCATCGGCCGCAGTTGGGACTCACTTTCGCGAAGCGTGCGGCCCACCCTCTTCCAGATTCCAGGACCGCCCGTGCGTTTCGTTGCCGCCGCCGCCGCCGCCGCGCTGCTGATGGCCTATTCCTGTTCCGCCGCCTCCATGAATGCCGAAGACACGCGTTTCGCCGCGTTCGTCGAGACCGTCCTCGATGCCTATTGGCGGCTGAACCCTGAGGAAGCCTTTGCCGTCGGGTACTACAAGTACGCCGACCGTGCATCGATCCCCGACGCCGCGGCGCGGACCGCGGAGCTCAAGTTCGACACCGATACGCTGGCGGCGCTCGCACGGTTCGACCCGAAGGCGCTCAGCACCTCGAACCGCGTCGACCTGGTGCTCCTGCAAAACAAGCTCGAGTCCGACCGCTGGTACGCCACCGTATTCAAGAGCTGGCAGTGGCAGCCGTCGCAGTACAACGTCGCCAACAGCTTCGCGCGGCAGTTGAGCACCGAGTACGCGCCGTACGACACGAGACTCAAGCACGTACTGGCGCG
The DNA here is from genome assembly GCA_963773195.1 of uncultured beta proteobacterium. Taxonomy (GTDB): domain Bacteria; phylum Pseudomonadota; class Gammaproteobacteria; order Burkholderiales; family Casimicrobiaceae; genus CAIWHR01. The sequence goes on along the minus strand of CAVZAE010000005.1, from coordinate 874,037 downwards.
TCTCGACAGCGTTCCCGCCTACTACGCCGCCGCCAGGGCCAGCATCGAGCGCCCCACGGTCGAGGACACGACGCGGGCGCTCGACCAGAACCGGGCTGCGCTCGGGGTATTCGACGACGAGCTCATGCGCAAGGTCGACGCGTCGGGACTCTCCGCGTCCGACAGGGCGCTGTTCAAGGCGCGCGTAGCCACAGCCCGAGCGGCCATCACCGACCATGTCGCATTCCTCGCCGATCTCAAGGCGAAGCTCGAGCGCGAGGGCGCGCGAAGTTTCCGCATCGGCCGCGAGCTCTACGCGCAGAAATTCGCCCACGACATCCAGTCGAGATATTCGGTCGAAGAGCTCTACGCGATGGCCAAGGCCGAGAAGGCGAGCCTCCACGATCGGATGGAGCTCATGGCGCGCGTGCTGTGGTCCAAATACATGGGCAGCGCGAGGATGCCGAGCGACCGGCTCGAGCTGATCGGCGCGGTGTTCGACGCGATGTCGGCCCACCACACGACCCCCGATCGGTTCGTCGAGACGGTGCGCCGGCAGATTCCGAAGCTCGAGAAGTTCGTGCGCGACCATGATCTCGTCGACCAGGATCCGACCCGGCCGCTCGTCGTCCGCGAGATGCCGGCCTACCAGCGCGGACTGGCCGGCGCGCATGTCGAGACCCCCGGACCCTACGATCCGACGGCCAACACCTACTACGATGTCGCGCCGCTCGACGGTTACACGCCCGAGCGTGCGGAATCGTACCTGCGCGAGTACAACGACTGGATGCTGCAGCTCCTCAACATCCATGAAGGCGTGCCGGGGCACTACCTGCAGTTCGTCCACGCCAACAAGACGTCGAGCCCGGTGAAGCGCGTGTTCGGCAACGGCGCGATGGTCGAAGGGTGGGCCGTCTATGGCGAGCGGATGATGCTCGACGCGGGCTATGGCGACAATGCGCCCGAGATATGGCTCACGTGGATGAAGTGGAATCTGCGCTCGGTGTGCAACACGATCATCGACGTCGAGATCCAGACCGGGAGCCTGGGCCGTGAGGAGACGGTGCGCTTCCTCACCCGCGAGGCATTCCAGAGCCAGACCGAGGCCGAAGAGAAATGGCGCCGAGCGACCTTGTCGCAGGTCCAGCTCGTGAGCTACTACGACGGCTACGCCGAGATCACGGCGCTCCGCGACGAGGAAAGGGCGCGTCTCGGCAAGGACTTCCGCGTCAAGGACTTCAACAACCGCTTCCTCTCCTACGGCAGCGCGCCGGTGCGTCTCATCCGCGAAATGATGCACGAAGGGGATTGACGCAGGAAAAGCCGGGCACGCCCTGCCACTCGCCCCAGCCCCGATGTCCCAGCCCTGACGCGAAGGGGCAAAAGCCCCCGTCCGGCGTCGAATCGAACGATCGTTTCGAGCGATTCCGGACCATCGGTTAGTTAGCGGACGCTATCAGCAGAATAGGCATCCAGTCGATGGCTGACGGGCCTCGGCTCCCTAAATCGGCCCTGGCTGCCTGCCGTCCGTCTGGCCCCGATTCGGAAATCCCTGCGGGGTATGATATTTGCATGAAATTCCTGTCCCGGGACACCAAGTGCACGAGCTAAGCACTTGACCAGACACAATCCGGGAAAAACCAGCGAACGAGGGACAGGCAGGGAGGCCTCACCATGATTCGTTTTGGCTTCAACATCAAGACGCGGACCGGTCAGCGCGTCGAGAACATCTCCATCGTGGCCGGCTCGCAGCGGGACGCCGAACGACGGCTCCGCCAGATGTACCACCACTGCGAAATCCTCGAGTGCAATGCCCAGACCGTGCCGCGTCGGGTCGACACGCTCGACGTCGAAGGCGTGATCGGGCTCATCAGCGGCAGCGAAGCGGTGGCCGCTGCGGCCAACGACGCGCCGCTGGCGTTCATCCGTCTACGCCAGAAAACCGGCACCCACTAACTCCTCGGTCAGCGCCTGGTAGTCGCGCGCGCCGCGGCTGTCGGGCGCGTGCCGAAACACGTCGAGCTCGACTGCCGGACTTTCCGCCAGCTTGACGCTCTCGCGGATCCGGGTCGCGCAGATCTCCTCGGCCCGCACCGACTGCGCGAGCCGGCCCACCACCTCGGCACTCATCCTTCGCCGCAGGTCATAGCGCGTCAGCACGTAGCGGCGCGGCAACCGGCGCTTGAACACAGGTTCGAGCGCATTCAACGCCCGTTCGACTTCGCAGGCCCCGCGCAGCGAGAGGAAGTCGCACGATACCGGAACGAGCAGCAGGTCGCAGGCGAACACGGCGTTGAGCGACAGCACGTTCAGGAGCGGACCGCAGTCGATGACGACCGGGCCGGGCGCGAGCCCCGGCTGGCGCAGCCCGTAGCGCAGGCGCGTGACGACGTTGACGCCCTTGCCCAAAAGCGAATCGAGCTTGGACAGGTCGAGATGGGCGGGACAGAGCACGACGCCGCTCCTCGTGATGCACGCGATGTCGGCGAGGGGGCGCTGCCGGATGAAGAAACTGTAGATCGAATCGTCGGCGAGCTTCGGATGGACCCCGAACACGTACGACAGGTGCGCCTGCGGGTCGAGATCGACGCCGAGCGGCCGATGGCCGCGGCGCGCGATCGCGGCGAGCAGGTTCAACGCCGTCGTCGTCTTGCCGACGCCGCCCTTCTGATTGAAGACCGCGATGACCGTCATGCGGTGGGATCCGCGAACATGCGCGCGATTATACGAGCGACCCCTACAGCACGCGCTTGCGCACCTGGGTGACGACAGCCTCGGCGGCGATCACGACCGCGAAGATGGCGACGAGGACCATCGCGACACGTGGCCACTGGAAGAGGTTGAGCGCGGAGTCCAAGACCATGCCGATACCGCCGGCGCCCACGAGACCAAGAACGGCCGACTCGCGGACGTTGATGTCCCAGCGGAAGAGCGCGATCGACCAGAACGCGGGGCGCACCTGCGGCCAGTAACCGAAGGCGAGCCGCGAAGTCCACGGCGCACCCGCCGCCGTCAGTGCCTCCACCGGGCCGCGCTGCGCCTCGTCGAGCGCTTCGCCGAAGAGCTTGCCGACGAAGCCGATCGAGCGAAACCCGATCGCGAGCGTCCCGGCCAAGGCGCCGGGGCCGAAGATGCCGACGAAGAGCAACGCCCAGACGAGCGAGTTGACGCTCCGCGAGGAGACGAGGATCAGCTTTGCCGCCAGATTGATGGGCAACGACGGCACGAGCGAGTGGGCGGCCAGGACGCCGACCGGCAGGGCGAGCACGAGACCGAGCAGCGTCCCGAGCGTCGCGATGTGGATCGTCTCCATCAACGCCGCGTGAATCGCCGCAGGGTAGTGCGCGAAGTCGATCGGCCACATCCGGGTCAGGAGGTCGACGACCTGGTCGGGCGCGTCGGCCAGGAATTCGGGAATCACCTCGACCGCCCGTAGCGCCGCGACGATCGCGGCCACCAGTGCCAGGTAGACGGCGAAGCGGGAGAGCCGCTGTGCGCGGGTGAAGCGGCGCCAGACGCGCGGCTCCGGTGCGCGCATCGACCTCGCCATCAGTCGGCCTCGACGTGGCGAGCGCGGCGCATCGCCGCGCCACGGCGGAACAGGTCGCCGAAGGTCGCGTTCTCGATGAAGATCGCGCGGATGGCGGTCGCGAGGAGCTCGCCCACCATGATGAGCGCGATGATCGAGATCAGGATCGCGCAGACGTAGTCGTAGTCGAAGCGCTGGAACGCCGCGAACAGCGTGCCGCCGATCCCGCCCGCGCCGACGATGCCGACCATCGTCGAATTGCGGAGGTTCGAATCGAGCTGATAGGTCGCAAAGCCGATGAACCGCGCGAACACCTGCGGCAGGACGCCGTAGGCCAGCACCGCCGCGAACGGAGCACCGGTGGCGCGTACGGCCTCGACCTGTTTTTCCGAGATTTCCTCGATGGCTTCGGTGAACAGCTTACCGACGAAGCCGATCGAAGCGACGGTCAGCGCAAGAACGCCGGCGAGCGCGCCGAACCCCACGGCCTTGACGAAGAGGATCGCAACGATGACGGGGTGCAGCGAGCGCGCCGCGACGATCACGAAGCGGGCGGGCCAGCTGAGCCATGCCGGCATCAGGTTGCGCGCGGCGGCGAGGCTCACCGGCAGCGCGAGCACGATGCCGAGCGTCGACGCGAGGATCGCGATCTCGAGGCTCTCGGTCAGGCCCTTCAGCAGCAGATCGGACCGCGTGAAATTGGGCGGGAAGAGCCGGGAGAAGAACCGCGCCGCATGGTCGAGCCCGGCGCGCACGCGCTCCCAGGACACTTCGAGCTGCGCGCCCGCATAGACGACGTAGAGCACGACCGCGATCGCCACCACCCGCGACCAGCCGCGGCGTTGGAACGGATCGTTCGCGCGGGGGGCGACCGCGGGCGGGGTCATTCCCACGGCGATCGCGGCGGTCGGCGCGCGTTCAATGCAGCCAGTCCTCGCCGCCGTAGATCGTCTTCAGCATCGCATCGTCGAGGGCACCGGGCGGGCCGTCGAACACGATCCGGCCGCCGGCCATGCCGACCACGCGGTCGGCGAAGCGCTTGGCGAGCAGCACGTCGTGCATGTTGACGAGGACCGGAATGCCGCGCGAGCGCGCGATTCCCGACAGGAGCTCCATGATCTCGACCGAGGTCTTGGGGTCGAGCGACGACGTGGGCTCGTCGGCGAGCAACAGCCGGGGTGCCTGCATCACGGCGCGCGCGATGCCCACGCGTTGCCGCTGGCCGCCCGACAGCGCGTCGGCGCGCTGCTGCGCGAGGCCGGCGAGACCAACGACGTCGAGCAGTTCGTAGGCGCGGGCGATGTCGTCGGGGGGGAAGCGGCGCCGCCACGCCCGCCACGGCGAGACATAGCCCAGCCGGCCGCAGAGGAGGTTCTCCATGACCGTCAGCCGCTCGACCAGGTTGTACTCCTGGAAGACCATGCCGATCTGCCGCCGGGCGTGGCGCAATGCGCGGCCCGCCAACCGCGCCAGATCAACGCCCTCGAACCGGATCTCGCCGCCGGTGGGCTCGACCAGCCGGTTGATGCAACGGATCAATGTCGACTTGCCGGTGCCCGAGGCCCCGATGATCGCGGTGACACCGTGCGGTGCGACCTCGAGGTCGATGCCTGCCAGCACCGGCCTGCCGGCGACGTACGACTTGGAGAGATTCCGGAGCTCGAGCATCACGCGACGGGCGCGAACGCGCCGCGCCCCGGTCGCGACGCGTGCCGGGTCACTTCTTCTTCGCGGAAGCCTCGGCGGCTTCGCGCGCAGTCTCCTTGTCGTAGCTCGCCTTGTCGAAGCCCTGGCCCGAGCCTTTCGCGACCGCGCGCACGACTTCCCACGTCGTCTTGTAGTTGATCGGGACGAAGCGGTCGGCGCCGTCGAAGGCCTTCTGCATCTCGGCCGGGTAGCGGTACTCGTAGAAGCACGACAGCATCTTGTCGACAAGCTTGGGCTCGAGGTCGTGCGCATAGGCGAACGACGACGTCGGAAACTTCTGGCTCCGGTAGATGATGCGGAAGTCGGCCTCCTTCACCTGGCCGCGCTCCGCCATCCGGTGGAAGACGTCGGAGGCGACCGCCGCCGCGTCGTAATCGCCCGAATTGACGCCCATCACCGACTGGTCGTGCTTGCCGGAGAAGACGACCTTGTAGTCCTTGTCCGGGGCGAGGCCCTCGTTCGGAAACAGCGCCAGCGGCGCGAGATGGCCCGAGTTCGACGATGGCGACGTGTGCGCGACCTTCTTGCCCTTGAGATCGGAGAGTTTCTGATACGGCGAATTCGCCTTCACGATGACGATGAGGTTGTACCCCTGAAACCCTTTCGCATCGCCCTTGACCGCGAACGGAACCGCCCCGGCGAGATTCACCGCGAAAGCCGTCGGTCCGGTCGAGAAGCCGCCCACATGCAGGCGTCCGGAACGCATGGCCTCGATCTCGGCGGCGTTCGACTGGACTTGGTAGAACACCACCTTCTTGTCGAGACACTTCGCAAGATAGCTCGTAAACGGCTTGAAGATGTTCTCGTAGACCGCGGGGTCCTCGACCGGGGTGTAGGTGAATACGATCGTGCTCGGGTTCTTCCACTTCTTTGCATCGGCCGGCGCGTCGGCGACCATATCGCCGTTGGCATCGCAGTACATCGAGTCGAGCTCGCCACGATTCTTGCAGTCGTCCGCGGCAGCGGCCGGGGCCGCGAGGGCAATGCCGGCCGCGGTGAGCGCGACGGCAAGGAACGAGCGGAACAGGGGCATGACGTTCTCCTTGATGGGGCGTTGAATGCCCCGCGGCGGCGAGCTCCGTGCGGGATTGTTGATCTTACAACAGGGGTCAGGCGCGCACGGTCGTTGGATACCGTATGATGGTTAGCTCCTCACCCGCCGCGCGCCGGCTCGGCCGATCACCGTGTCTGCTACAAACGCGTCCAACCCTTCGCTCCAGATCGTCGTCATGGCCGCCGGCCAGGGCAAGCGCATGCACTCGGCGCGGCCCAAGGCGCTGCATCCGCTCGCCGGTCGTCCGCTCGTCTCGCACGTGCTCGACACGGCGCGGGCGCTTGCGCCGCGCTCGCTCACCGTCGTCGTCGGTTACGGCGGCGATGAATTGCGCACGGCGCTCGCCGCACCGGATCTCGCGTTCGTCACGCAGGATCCGCCGCGCGGGACCGGCGATGCCGCGCGCCAGGCGCTGGCCGCGCTGTCCGACGACGGAGTCACGCTGATCACCAACGGCGATTGCCCGCTGATTCCGGCGGCGACGTTCGCAGCGCTCGGCCAAGCCGCGGCCAAGGGCAAACTCGTCGTGCTGACGGCACGCCCCTCCGATTCGTTCGGACTCGGTCGCGTGGACCGCGCGACCGACGGGTCCGTGCGCGCGATCGTCGAGGAGAGCGACGCGACGCCCGCGCAACGCGCCATCGACGAGATCTACACCGGCACGCTCGCAGCGCCGACGCCCCTCTTGCGCCGCTTCGTCTCCGCGCTTACCGACGACAATGCGCAGCGCGAGTATTACCTGACGGACGTCGTCAAGCTGGCCGTGGCGGCGGGCGTCCCGGTGGAAGCACACGTTGCGGCCGATGCCGACGTCGCGCTCGGCGTCAACGACCGCGCGCAGCTCGCCGCCATCGAGCGCCGAATCCAGGCACGACGGGCCGACGCCCTGATGAAGGCGGGCGCCTCGCTTGCCGATCCCGCGCGCATCGACATCCGCGGCACGCTCGCTTGCGGGCGCGACGTGACGATCGACGTGGGCTGCGTGTTCGAAGGCGCGGTCGAACTGGGCGACAGCGTCACCGTGGGCCCGTACTGCGTGCTGCGCAATGTGACCGTCGGCGCGAACACCGAGATCGTCGCGTTCTCCTACCTCGATCAGGCCACGATCGGCGCGCGCTGCCGCATCGGTCCGTACGCGCGGTTCAGGCCCGGCGTCGCACTGGAAGACGAAGTCCACATCGGCAATTTCGTCGAGGTGAAGGCGTCGAAGCTCGGCCGCGGCGCCAAGGCCAATCATCTCGCCTACGTCGGCGACACGACCATCGGCGCCCGGGTCAACTTCGGCGCCGGCTCGATCACGGCGAACTACGACGGCGCCGCCAAGCATCGCACGGTGATCGAGGACGACGTGTCGATCGGGTCGAACTGCGTGCTGGTCGCGCCTGTCACAGTCGGCAAGGGAGCGACGATCGGCGCCGGCAGCACGATCTCCGACGACGCCCCCGCGGGCGAGCTCACAGTGGCGCGGGCCCGGCAGGTGAGCATTGCCGGCTGGAAACGGCCGGCGAAGAAGGTCGCGCCCAAGTAGGGGCGGCGTTCGACCCAAAGGGAGGTTCGCATGTGCGGCATCGTCGGCGCGTCCTCGACGCGCAATGTAGTTCCGATCCTGATCGATGGCATCCGCCGCCTCGAATACCGCGGCTACGATTCGACAGGCCTCGCGGTCATCAACGGAGTGGCGAGCGCGCCGCGGCTCTCGCGGCTCGTTTCCACCGCCCGCGTCGCCGACTTGGCCGCGCAAGCCGAATCGACGCGCCTCGAGGGACTGTCCGGGATATCGCACACGCGCTGGGCGACGCACGGCGCGCCGACGCCGGCGAACGCGCACCCGCATACGTCGCACGGCGAGATCGCCGTCGTCCACAACGGCATCATCGAGAACTTCGAGGCGCTGCGCGAGCGCCTGATCGGACAGGGCTACGAGTTCGTCACACAGACCGACTCGGAGGTGATCGCGCACCTCGTGCACGCGCACTGGCACGGACCCGGCGGCGGCGACCTGCTGCGCGCGGTCCAGCAGGCGGTGGCCGAGTTCCATGGCGCGTATGCGATCGCCGTGATATCGACGCGCGAGCCGGGCCGCATCGTGGGCGCGCGCGCGGGCAGCCCGCTCGTCGTCGGCATCGGCCGCGACGACCACTTTCTTGCCTCCGACGCGGCCGCGCTCCTGCCGGTCACGCGGCGCATCGCTTACCTCGAGGATGGCGACGTCGCCGATGTGCGACGCGAGTCGTATGCAATCCACGACGCGCGCGGCGCGCGCGTGGAGCGATCGGTGATTACGATCGAGGCGTCCGGGGCGGCCGTGGAGCTCGGCCCGTACCGGCATTTCATGCAGAAGGAGATCTTCGAGCAGCCGCGCGCGGTCGCTGACACGCTCGAGGGTGTCGACGGCGTCGATCCGGCCGCGTTCGGAAAGGACGCCGAAGCCGTCCTGCGCGAGGTCGACTCGGTGCTAATGCTCGCCTGCGGGACGAGCTACTACGCCGCGCTTGTCGCCAAGCAGTGGATCGAGTCGCTCGCGCGGATCCCATGCGCGGTCGAGATCGCGAGCGAGTATCGCTACCGCGACAGCGTGCCCGATCCGGCGGGGCTCGTCGTCGTGGTCTCGCAGTCGGGGGAGACGGCCGACACGCTCGCCGCGCTCAAGCACGCGAAGGACTTGGGGCACGCGCGGACGCTCGCTATCTGCAACGTGGGGACGTCGTCGATGGTCCGGCAGACGGCACTCACCTATCTCACGCGGGCCGGCACGGAGATCGGCGTCGCGTCGACCAAGGCCTTCACCACGCAGCTCGTTTCGCTGTTCCTGCTTGCGCTCTCGCTCGCGAAGGTCAGGGGTCGCCTAACCGCCGAGGAGGAATCGCACTGGCTGCGCGGCCTGCGCCACCTGCCTGCCGCGCTGCAGGCGGCGCTTGCGCTCGAGCCGCAGGTGATCGCGTGGGCGGAACGGTTCGCGAAGAAACAGCACGCTCTCTTCCTCGGGCGTGGACTCCACTATCCGATCGCACTCGAAGGTGCGTTGAAGCTCAAGGAGATCTCGTACATCCATGCCGAGGCCTATCCGGCGGGCGAGTTGAAGCATGGCCCGCTCGCGCTGGTCGACGCCGATATGCCGGTGGTCGCGATCGCACCGAACGACGCGCTGCTCGAGAAACTCAAGAGCAACCTGCAGGAAGTGCGCGCACGCGGCGGCGAGCTCTACGTCGTCGCCGACCTCGACAGCAAGCTTGCGCCGAGCGAGGGCATCCATGTGATCCGCCTGACCGAGCACGCCGGCCTCCTCTCGCCGGTCGTGCACACAATCCCGCTGCAGCTTCTGGCCTACCACGCCGCGGTGATCCGCGGCACCGACGTCGACAAGCCGCGCAATCTCGCGAAGTCGGTGACGGTAGAGTAGGCGAAGCAGCGTTCCACGGCGTGTGGTTGAAGACAATAAATTTCAAACAAGCAATAAAGTTTCAAACGTGCCGTCGGACCGCACACAACAAAGCTGCAATCTTGCTCGAAATCGCCGGCGAGTGATTTTTGGTACGAGTCTTAAAAAAGCGCTCATCTTGATCCCTCTATCGAGGTGATTCCGGGACGGCGCCCATACTCCGCCGTGTCTACTCATCACGGCGGCAGCAACATGTTGGTTGCGATCGCGCGTATCAACAAGGATGCGCGCGATCCCGATCTTCCCGGACGCACGCTAGATGCTCTGGTGGCTCGGTGCGTGCAGCTGTCACCCGAGTATCATCCCTGACCGCTTTCGGGCGGATCGCGCGAGCTCCGACACGCGACCGGTCGTGGGAGCGTCCGCTCGTCCTCCTGCAAGGTCCCCGCGAGCAATTCAATTCAAGTAACGTTGACTTGACGTGGGTCATGGTCCGATTTGCCCACTTATCACATGCTTTCCATACGGTTACTCCCGTTGTGAAGAGGATCGTTTCGACTCCGGGAGCCTCAAGAAGCAACGAGGCGAAGTGGCGGCAGCGATGGAGCGCAAGGTGAGTGAAAGCGAGAACCCCCTACACGGGGGCCTTGCTGACATAGCAACCACGTCCGGTGGCCAGACCAGCCAACCCTTCAGTCCGCTAGTACTTCTATCCAGTCTGTTTTTACCGTTCTCGGCGGCTGGGCAGTGCTCTAAGAGGCCAGGAGCAATGAAGGAAAGGTTGTGTCCATGAGCAAGCGGACCAGGGCATTGTCGGTGCTGATCGTGAGCACGCTGGCATTCACCGTGTGTTTCATGGTGTGGATGATGTTCGGTGTCATCGGGATCCCGATCCGCAAGGCGCTTGACCTCAACGCGACGCAGTTCGGCCTGCTCACCGCCACACCGGTACTGACGGGCTCGCTCATCCGCGTGCCGCTCGGCATGTGGACCGACAAGTTCGGTGGTCGCATCGTGATGTTCGTGCTCATGCTGTCCTGTGTCGTGCCGATCTGGCTCATCGGGTACGCGACCACGTACTGGCAATTCCTCGTGCTGGGGCTGTTCGTCGGCGTGGCGGGCGGCTCCTTCTCGGTGGGCACGCCGTATGTTGCGCGCTGGTTCGCGCGCGGGCACCAGGGCTTTGCGATGGGCGTGTACGGCGCAGGCAATTCGGGCGCGGCCGTCAACAAGTTCATAGCGCCCGCGATCATCGTCGCCTACGGGTGGGCCACGGTGCCGCAGGTGTACGCCGCGATCATGCTCGGCATGGCGCTGCTTTTCTGGTTCATGAGCTACAGCGAACCCGCGCACCGTGTCGACGCCAAGATCACCTGGCGCGACCAGCTCTCAGCGCTCAAGGATCCCAAGGTCTGGAAGTACTGCCAGTACTACTCGATCGTGTTCGGCGGCTACGTGGCGCTGAGCCTCTGGATGGTGCAGTACTACGTCGGCGAATACGGTCTCGACATCCGTGCGGCGGCGCTGCTCGCCGCCTGCTTCTCGCTGCCCGGCGGTGTGCTGCGCGCCGTGGGCGGCTGGCTCTCCGACAGGGTCGGCGCGCATGTGCTGACCTGGTGGGTGATGTGGGCGAGCTGGATCTGCCTCTTTCTCCTCTCCTATCCGCAAACCGACATGACGATCACCACGATCGACGGCGCGAAGACCTTCCACGTCGGCCTCAACGTATGGATGTTCACCGCGCTGCTCTTCATCCTCGGCGTCGCGTGGGCGTTCGGCAAGGCGTCGGTGTTCAAGTACATCGCCGACGATTACTCCCACAGCATCGGCGTCATCTCCGGCGTGGTCGGACTCGCGGGCGGCCTCGGCGGCTTCGTCCTCCCGATCATGTTCGGCGCGCTGATGGACCTCACCGGCATCCGCTCCTCGGCCTTCATGCTGATGTACGGCGTGGTGTGGGTCTCGCTCATCTGGATGTACTGGACCGAGGTGCGCGCCACCGAAGTGATGGGCAACAAGGCCAAGCCCTTTCTTCTGTACGGCGCTCCTGCCGAATAACCGGACAACGACATGAATACCACCATCGAAACGGCCCTCCCGGCGAAACTGGCCGAGCAAGGCGGAACGATCACCGAATGGCGTCCCGAGGACGAGCCCTTCTGGGAGTCTACCGGCAAGCGCATCGCCTACCGCAACCTCGCGATCTCCGTGCCCGCGCTCCTCTGCGGCTTCGCGGTGTGGGGCATGTGGGGCATCATCACCGTACAGATGCTGAACCTGGGCTTTCCGTTCACCCAGGCCGAACTCTTCACGTTGACCGCGATCGCCGGGATCGCGGGCGCCACCATGCGCATCCCGGCGTCGTTCCTGATCCGTGTGGCCGGCGGCCGCAACACGATCTTCCTTACCACAGCGATGTTGCTCGCGCCGGCGATCGGCACGGGCATCGTGCTGCAGCACAAGGATTGGCCGCTGTGGGCGTTCCAGCTCATGGCACTGTGGTCCGGCGTGGGCGGCGGCAACTTCGCGAGCTCGATGTCCAACATCAGCACGTTCTTCCCGAAGCGGCTGCAGGGCACGGCGCTCGGCGTCAACGCCGGCATCGGCAACTTCGGCGTGACGACCATGCAGATCGTGATTCCGCTGCTCATGACGGTGGGCATCTTCGGTGCCTTCGGCGGCGAGCCGATGACGCTGATGAAGGACAGCGGCTGGATCTTCGGCAAGATTCCTTCCGGTACGTCGACCTGGATTCAGAACGCAGGTTTCGCATGGGTGCTATCGCTGGTGCCGCTGTCGATCCTCTGCTGGTTCGGCATGAACAACCTGAAGACCGTCTCGCCCGATACCGGGCACCCGCTCGTGGCGTTCGCCAGGATTACCTGGCTGTACACGCTGGCGTTCATACCGTCGATTCTGGGCCTGTACCTCTACCTGCCGAAGCCCACCGGACTTGGCGTGATCAGCATGTGGGTCGCCATTCCGCTGGACGTCGTGGCGGCGCTGCTCGTGATGCGGCTCGCCGCGTTCGGCCCGATGAAGGAAGGCGTCGCCAAGCAGTTCGCGATCTTCCGCAACAAGCACACATGGTCGATGACGGCGCTGTACATCGTGACCTTCGGGTCGTTCATCGGCTTCTCGATGGCGCTGCCGCTTTCGATGAAGGTGATCTTCGGCGTCAGCCATGTGCCCGACGCGAACGGCGTGATGCGGCACACGCTGAACAATCCCAATGCCCCGACTGTCCTCGCCTACGCCTGGATCGGCCCCTTCGTCGGCGCCGCCGTGCGGCCGATCGGCGGCTGGATCTCCGACAAGGTCGGCGGTTCCATCGTGACTCAGATCATCTCGTCGGTGATGGTGGTCGCGTCGGTGGCGGTGGGCTACGTCATGATGCAGGCGTACGGCTCGGCCACGCCGGAGAATTACTTCCCCGCCTTCCTCGCGCTCTTCGTCGTGCTGTTCTTCGCCAGCGGCATCGGCAATGGTTCGACGTTCCGCACCATCGGTGTGCTCTACGATCGCACGCAGGCCGGCCCGGTGCTCGGGTGGACGTCGGCGGTCGCCGCCTACGGCGCGTTCGTCGCCCCCATCGTGATCGGCAACCAGATCACCGCCGGCACGCCGCAGATCGCGATGTACGGCTTCGCCGCGTTCTACGCGGTGTGCCTCGTCCTCAACTGGTGGTTCTATCTCCGCCGCAACGCTTATGTGAAGAATCCATGAGCGGGCATGGCCGTTCCCAAGCGCGAAGGATGATCCGATGAGCCATTTCCTCGACCGCCTCACCTATTTTTCGCAACCCCGGGAAACGTTCGCCAACGGCCACGGCGTGATCACCGGCGAAGACCGGACCTGGGAGGACGCCTACCGCGACCGCTGGGCGCACGACAAGATCGTGCGCTCGACGCACGGCGTGAACTGCACCGGCTCGTGTTCGTGGAAGATCTACGTTAAGGGTGGCATCGTCACGTGGGAAACGCAGCAGACCGATTACCCGCGCACGCGCTTTGACATGCCCAACCACGAGCCGCGTGGCTGCGCGCGCGGAGCCTCCTACAGCTGGTACCTGTACAGCGCCAACCGCGTGAAGTATCCGATGGTGCGCGGGCGGCTGCTCAAGCACTGGCGCGCCGCGCGCCTGGCGCACGATCCGGTGGACGCCTGGGCGTCGATCGTCGAGTCCGAAGACAAGCGCCGCGACTACCAGAAGGTGCGGGGCCTGGGCGGCTTCGTGCGCTCGAGCTGGGACGAGGTCAATGAAATCGTGGCGGCGTCCAATGTCTACACGATCAAGAAGTACGGACCCGACCGCGTGATCGGCTTCTCTCCGATCCCGGCGATGTCGATGGTGAGCTACGCGGCGGGCAGCCGCTACCTCAGCCTCATAGGCGGCGCGTGCATGAGCTTCTACGACTGGTACTGCGACCTGCCGCCGTCGAGCCCGCAGATCTGGGGCGAGCAGACCGACGTGCCGGAGTCAGCCGACTGGTACAACTCGAACTACATCATCGCGTGGGGCAGCAACGTGCCGCAGACGCGCACGCCCGACGCGCACTTCTTTACCGAGGTCCGCTACAAGGGGACCAAGACGGTCGCGGTGACGCCCGACTATTCCGAGGTCGCCAAGCTGGCCGACATCTGGATGCATCCCAAGCAGGGCACCGATGCCGCGGTGGCGATGGCGATGGGCCACGTCATCCTGAAGGAGTTCTACTTCCCGGGCGAAGGCAAGGAGCGCAGCGCTTACTTCGACGACTACATCCGCCGTTACACCGACATGCCGATGCTGGTGGTGCTGAAGGAGCACACGCTGCCGAGCGGCGAAAAGGTCATGGTGCCCGATCGCTATGTCCGCGCATCGGACTTCGACGACAAGCTCGGACAAGCCAACAATCCGGAATGGAAGACCGTCGCCTTCGACGAGGCGAGCAAGGTCGTGCTTCCCAACGGCGCGATCGGCTTTCGCTGGGGACCGGACGGCCGCGCCGACCGGGGACAGTGGAACCTCGAAGCGAAGGAAGCACGCGATGGCCATGACGTGAAGCTGAAGCTCTCGGTGCTCGAAGGCGACAGCCCTGGCAAGGAAACGGCGCGAGTCGGCTTCCCGTACTTCGGCGGCATCGCGAGCGAGCACTTTCCGAACAGCCCGGGCGACGAAGTGATCGTGCGTACGGTGCCGGTGCAGCGCATCTCGCTCGGCGAGAAAGGAAAGACGCGCGAGGCGCTGGTGGCGACGGTGTTCGACCTGCAGGTCGCGAACTACGGCATCCCGCGCGGCCTTCCCGGCGAGCTCGCGGCCTCGAACTTCGACCGCGATACGCCGTACACACCGGCGTGGCAGGAGCGCATCACCGGCACGCCGCGCGCGCAGGTCATCACAGTGGCGCGCCAGTTCGCGGAGAACGCGCACAAGACGAAGGGACGGTCGATGGTGATCATCGGTGCGGCGATGAACCACTGGTATCACTGCGACATGAACTACCGCGGCATCATCAACATGCTGATGCTGTGCGGCTGCATCGGCAAGAGCGGCGGCGGCTGGTCGCACTACGTCGGGCAGGAGAAGCTGCGGCCGCAGACCGGCTGGACCGCGCTTGCCTTCGCGCTCGACTGGATCCGCCCGCCGCGCCAGCAGAACAGCACGAGCTTCTTCTACGCGCATACGGACCAGTGGCGCTACGAGAAGCTCAAGATGGACGAGGTGATCTCGCCGCTCGCCGACCCGAAGCTCTATGGCGGCAGCATGATCGACTACAACGTGCGCGCCGAGCGCATGGGATGGCTGCCGTCCGCGCCGCAGCTTACGACCAATCCGCTGCAGGTCGTGCGCGATGCGCAGGCCGCCGGCGCCGATCCGAAAGAGTACACGGTCAAGGCGCCTGAAGGACGGCACACTCGCGATGAGCTGCGAGGATCCCGACCATCCGAACAATTGGCCGCGCAACCTCTTCGTGTGGCGGTCGAACCTGCTGGGCTCGAGCGGCAAGGGGCACGAGTACTTCCTCAAGCACCTGCTCGGCACGAGCAACGGCGTTCAAGGCAAGGATCTAGGTCCGCAGGACTCGAAGCCCGACGAGGTCGTCTGGCACGAGAAGGCGCCCGAGGGCAAGCTCGATCTCCTCGTCACGCTCGACTTCCGGATGAGCACGACGTGCCTGTACTCGGACATCGTGCTGCCGACGGCGACGTGGTACGAGAAGAACGACCTCAATACCAGCGACATGCATCCGTTCATCCATCCGCTGTCGACCGCAGTGGATCCGGCGTGGCAATCGCGCAGCGACTGGGAGATCTACAAGGGCTTCGCGAAGAAATTCAGCGAGGTGTGCGTCGGCCATCTCGGGGTGGAACGCGAGATCGTGCTCACCCCGTTGATGCACGACAGCCCGGCCGAGCTCGCGCAGCCGTTCGAAGTCAAGGAGTGGAAGCGCGGAGAGATCGACCTCATCCCGGGCAAGACGGCGCCGCAGATCGCGGTGGTCGAGCGCGACTATCCGAACGTGTACAAGCGCTTCACCGCGCTGGGACCGTTGATGGACAAGGTCGGCAACGGCGGCAAGGGCATCGCCTGGAACACGCAGACCGAGGTGAAGCAGCTGCGCGAGCTGAACGGCGCAGTCGACGCCGACGGCGCGACCCTCGGCATGCCGCGCATCGAGACCGACATCGACGCGTGCGAGGTGATCCTGCAGCTCGCGCCCGAGACCAACGGCCACGTGGCGGTCAAGGCGTGGGAGGCGCTGTCCAAGGTCACCGGCCGCGAGCATGCGCATCTCGCGCTGTACCGCGAGGACGAGAAGATCCGCTTCCGCGACGTTCAGGCGCAACCGCGCAAGATCATCAGCTCGCCCACCTGGAGCGGCATCGAGAGCGAGACCGTCTCGTACAACGCCGGCTACACCAACGTGCACGAGCTGATTCCCTGGCGAACGCTGACGGGGCGCCAGCAGTTCTACATGGACCATCCGTGGATGATCGCCTTCGGTGAAGGCTTCTCGAGCTATCGGCCGCCGGTCGATCTCAAGACCACGGCCGGCATCCACAACGTCCGCAGCAACGGCAATCCCGAGATCCTGCTCAATTTCATTACGCCGCACCAGAAGTGGGGGATCCACTCGACGTACACGGACAACCTGATGATGCTGACGCTAAGCCGCGGCGGCCCGTGCATCTGGCTGTCCGAAGACGACGCGAAGCGCGCCGGCATCGTCGACAACGACTGGGTGGAGCTGTTCAACGTCAACGGCGCGATCGCGGCGCGCGCGGTGGTGAGCCAGCGCGTCAATCCCGGCATGGTGCTCATGTACCACGCGCAGGAGAAGACCGTGAACACGCCGGGTTCGGAAATCACCGGCGTGCGCGGCGGCATCCACAACTCGGTGACGCGCATCGTGCTGAAGCCGACGCACATGATCGGCGGCTACGCGCAGTTCTCCTACGGATTCAACTACTACGGGACGATCGGCACCAACCGCGACGAGTTCGTCGTCGTGCGCAAGATGGCCAACGTCGACTGGCTGGATACGCCCGTGGGCCAGGAATTGATTCGCCCAACGCAGGCGCATGGAGAGAGTGTATGAACCCCCACGCTCACCGGCGGGAGGCCCTATGAAAGTTCGCGCACAAATCGGCATGGTGCTGAACCTCGACAAGTGCATCGGGTGCCACACCTGCTCGGTCACCTGCAAGAACGTCTGGACCAGCCGGCCCGGCATGGAATACGCGTGGTTCAACAACGTCGAGACCAAGCCCGGCATCGGCTATCCGAAGGAATGGGAGAACCAGGACAAGTGGAACGGCGGCTGGGTGCGCAAGGCGGACGGCACCATCGAGCCACGGCAGGGTGCACGCTGGAAGCTCCTGATGCGCATCTTCGCCAACCCGAACCTGCCGCAGATCGACGATTACTACGAGCCGTTCACGTTCGACTACGACCACCTGCAGTCGGCGCCCGAGATGAAGGCGGCGCCGACCGCGCGGCCGCGCAGCCTCATCACCGGCATGCAGATGGACAAGATCGTCTGGGGCCCGAACTGGGAGGAGATCCTCGGCGGCGAATTCTCGGGCCGCTCCAAGGACCGCAACTTCGACGACATCCAGAAGGACATCTACGGACAGTTCGAGAACACGTTCATGATGTACCTGCCGCGGTTGTGCGAGCACTGTCTCAATCCGGCGTGCGTCGCGAGCTGCCCGTCGGGCTCGATCTACAAGCGCGAGGAAGACGGCATCGTGCTGATCGACCAGGACAAGTGTCGCGGCTGGCGGATGTGCGTGAGCGGCTGTCCCGTACAAGAAGATCTACTACAACTGGAAGAGCGGCAAGGCCGAGAAGTGCATCTTCTGCTACCCGCGCATCGAGGCGGGGCAGCCCACGGTGTGCTCGGAGACGTGCGTCGGCCGCATCCGCTATCTCGGTGTGCTGCTGTACGACGCGGATCGCATCGCGGAGGCGGCGAGCGTCGAGAAGGATCGCGACCTCTACCCCGCTCAGCTGTCGCTCTTCCTCGATCCCGGCGATCCGAAGGTGATCGAGCAGGCGCGCGCCGACGGCATTCCCGACAACTGGCTCGAGGCCGCGAAGCGCAGCCCCGTCTACAAGATGGCCGTGGATTGGAAGGTCGCGCTGCCGTTGCATCCGGAATACCGCACGCTGCCGATGGTCTGGTACGTCCCGCCGCTGTCGCCGATCACCGCCGCCGCCAACGCGGGCCAGATCGGCACCAACGGCGAGATTCCGGACGTCAACCAGCTGCGCATTCCGGTCAAGTACCTCGCCAACCTGCTGACCGCGGGCGACACCACACCCGTCGTACGCGCGCTCGAGCGCATGCTCGCGATGCGCGCCTACCAGCGCGCGAAGCACGTCGACGGGCAGGCCAACCTCGCCGCGCTGCAGCAGGTGGAGCTTTCGCAGGCCGAGGTGGAGGACATGTACCAGGTGATGGCGATCGCCAACTACGAGGACCGCTTCGTCATTCCGACCACCCATCGCGAATACGCGGAGAACGCGTTCAACGTGCGCGGCGGCTGCGGGTTCTCGTTCGGCAACGGGTGCTCCGAAGGCACCACCGATACGAGCCTCTTCGGCAGCGAGAAGAAACGCACCATCCCGATCAAGGCGACGGTATGAGTTTCGGGGAGCAATCATGAGCCTCCTATCCAAACCCGTCGCGGCACGGGGCACGCTGCGCGTGCTGGCCGCGCTCCTGTCCTACCCCGACGCCGACGTGCGCAAGCACCTGCCCGAGATGCGCGAGATCCTGCGCCGTGAGCGAGCGCTGCCGTCGGACCGCATCGACGAGCTCGATGCGCTGCTCGTCAAGCTGTTGCGAGGCGATCCGCTCGACAGCGAGGCCGAGTACGTGCAACTCTTCGATCGCGGGCGCGGCACTTCGCTGCATCTCTTCGAGCACGTGCACGGCGACTCGCGCGATCGAGGTCCCGCGATGATCGACCTCGCGCAGACCTACCATAAGGCGGGCCTGCTGCTGGCGCCGGGCGAGCTGCCCGACTATCTGCCGGCGGTGCTCGAGTTCGTGTCGACGCAACCGCCGCGCGAAGCGAAGTCGTTCCTAGGCGAGATGGCCCATATCCTCGGCGCGATCTTCGGTGCGCTGCAGAAGCGCGAAAGCCCTTATGCAAGCGTGCTGGGGGCACTGCTCGAGCTGGCGGGCGAGAAGGCGCAGCCGGCCGCGCCGGCCACGGAGGAGCCGCTGGACGAAGCCTGGGCCGAGCCGCCCGTGTTCGACGGCTGCTCGACCAAAGGACAGGCTCGGCCGGGTGATCCGCAGCCGATCCATGTGATGCACAGGAAGACAAAACCAGAAGCAGGCACGAGCACCGCGGGGCCGCCCCACGGTGCGAACAGCGCCCCCTCCGGGGGCAGCGCAGAGGTGCCAGCCGCAGGCGCGGGGGTCGGCCAACCATGAGCACGTATCTCAACAATCTCGCCTTCGTCGTCTACCCGTACGTTTGCCTCGCGGTGTTCTTCATGGGCAGCCTGGCGCGTTTCGACCGCGACCAGTACACGTGGAAGAGCGACTCGTCGCAGATGCTGCGCAGCGGCACGCTGCGCTGGGGCAGCAATCTGTTCCACGTCGGGATCATCTTCCTGTTCTTCGGGCACCTGATCGGGCAGCTCATGCCGCACTGGATGTACGAGCCGTTCATCAGCGCACCGCAGAAGCAGCTGCTGGCGATCGTCGCCGGTGGCGTTGCGGGCGCGATCTGCTTCGTCGGCCTGACGCTGCTCCTGTACCGTCGCGTCTTCGACGCTCGCATCCGGCTGACCAGCCATCGCACGGACATCGCGATCCTCGTGATCCTGTGGGCCCAGCTGTGCCTCGGCCTCGTCACGCTGCCGCTGTCGTGGGCGCATCGTCACGACGCCGGCACCATGCTCGTTCTGGCGAGTTACCTTCAAGGCATCGCGACGCTGCAGCCGGATGCCGCTCCACTCGCGGGGGTCGGGTGGCTTTTCAAGGTGCACATGCTCCTCGGCATGACGATCTTCCTGCTCTTTCCGTTCAGCCGGCTCGTGCACGTGTGGAGCGGCTTCGCGTCGCTCGGTTACCTTTTCCGTCCGTATCAGGTGGTGCGCAGCCGCCGCCTGAACGTGCCTGCTGGGCGCAACGCGCCGGGCGGGTCCGGCACCGCCCGCTAGGAACAGGCCCCCAAGGGAGACGCACGATGTCCATGCTCGCCAATCGAACGATTGCGGCTGCCCAGGTCAACGGTGTCGCGCTGCATGCGCCAGACAAGGCCCCTTCATTCGAGGAGCTTCGGCAGCGCGCCTGCACCGAGCTGCTGCGCCAGGCCGCCCAGCGCGCGGGATTGCTCGACCCAGCGGACACTCCGGGCCTCGACGGTTCGATCAGCGAGGCCGCGGCGGCGGCGATCGACGCCCATATCGATCGCGCGGTGCAGGTTCCGCCGCCGTCGGACGAGACCTGCCGGCGCTATTTCGCAGCCAATGCGCGTTCGTATGCTTCCGGTGAACGGCTGCGCCTGCGGCATATCCTGTTCGCCGTCACGCCCGGAGTCGACGTCAATGCGCTTCGCAAGCGCGCCGAGGCGACGCTGCTCGACGCTCGCACCAGCGCCACCTTCGCGGAGGCGGCGCGCACGTTGTCCAACTGCCCGACGGGCGCCGCGGGCGGCGATCTCGGCTGGCTCGCCGCGGCCGACTGCGCGGCTGAATTCGCGAAGGACGTGTTCTCACACGTCGGGGTCGGCGTGCTGCCGCGGCTCGTGCACAGCCGCTTCGGATTCCACGTCGTGGAAGTGCTGGAACGCGAGGCGGGGGTGACTCCCACCTATGAAGCGGTGCGCGGTGCGGTAGCCAGGACGCTCGAACGCCAGGCGTTCGTGACGGCGCTGCGCCAATACCTGCAAGTGCTTGCAGGCGCGGCCGACATCGAGGGGGTGGACCTCGAGAGCGCCGGCACGCCACTGGTCCAGTAGCCCGCGACGCGCCCGCGCCTCCGGAGCTCTCCATGGAAATCGCGAGTTTCGACGACCTGTTGCAGGCGGCGCGGCAGCAACCCGAGCCGCAGCGCCTGCTGTTCGTGTTCGCCGGCGCCGAGTTGCCCGACAATGCAACCGCGCTTCAGCGCGCGCAGTTCGATGCAGGCGAAGGCGGCGAGCTCGCGCCGTTGATGTGCGTCGACAAGTCGCTGGCCGAGCTCTCCGGATTCGCCGCGTTCGCAGCCGAGGCAGCGAAGGCGGGACCACCGTGGTCGATCGTCTTCGCGGCGGCAATGTCCGGCCGTGCCGGCGTGCCGCCCACGAGCCACGATGCAGAACTACCGCTGCAGCGGATGGTCGATGCGATCAAGTCCGGTCACCTCGAAGGCCTGCTTCCATTCGATCGCCGCGGCGAGCCCGTTCGCTTTGCCTGAGCATCACCGGGACCGTCGTCGTCAAACGAGCATGGGGTACCTTTCCCTTGCGCGAGTTGAGTAGACATAGATCCCCATACGCCCGCAATGCGCGGGGTCGACATGGACCGCGCTGACCTGGAGCAAGTGGCCGCGCGAATCAGCCCCGAAGCGCGGCGAACCAGCCCCAAGGGTGATGGGCGCGCGCGATGCCGATGATGAGCGCGTAGACGGTCAATGCGGCCGCGAAGCAGAACATCCGGCCCCGCGGCGTCCGGGCACGTCTGAGTGCCGCGCTTCCAAAGCCTATGTACAGGACGACGAGCGCAACCTTGACGCTCAGCCATTGGTTCGCGAACAACGCGCCGGGCAGGACCGCCGCAAGCGTCAGCGCTGCGGCGAGCAACACGGTATCAATGCCGTAGCTCGCGTAGCGGACAGGCGCAACCATCGCCCAGCGAGCGCGTCCGCTTTGCACCAGAAGTCCCCGCGTGACGAACAAGGCGCCGCTCAGGAGCACGGTGGCAACGTGCACCCACTTGATCTGCGTGTAGAACGCGAGCACGACGACCCGGATCAGCCAGTTGCGGCTCTCCACGAGGAGATGCCGCAATATTGTCGCCGCGGCCCGGCCGGCGCGTCCTGACTCAGGTCAAGCGCGGCTCAGCTTTGCAAGATGGGTGCAGCGAGCGCTTCGAGGCGGGCCACGTCCAGGAGCTCGACCTCCCGTCGCTCGATGTGGACGAGCCTGTCGTGCTGAAAGCGCGCAAGGACGCGGCTGACGGTTTCCGGAGCGAGGCGCAGATAGTTGCCGATGTCGGTGCGGGCCATCGTGAGCTGGAATCGGCGCGGCGAAAAGCCTCGTGCTTCGAGTCGACGCGCCATCCCGAGCAGGAAAGCCGCGATCCGTGCGTCGGCGGACCAGTCGCCGCTCTGCCGCAGCGCCGAGCCGATGTCCCGACTCAGCAGGCGGAACAGATGCTGCTGCAGCTGGGGCAACCTCGAGGCGAGCTCGGCCATGCGGGGAAACGAGAAGCGGCAGAGCGTGACGGTGTCGAGCGCAACCGCGTTGCACGGATAGCGCTGGTCATCGATGGCGTCAAGGCCGATGACCTCGCCGGGAAAGTGAAATCCAAGGACGCGTTCGTGCCCTTCGCGGTCGACCACGTAGGTCTTCACGGATCCGGCGCGAACCGCGGCGATCGCATCGAACGGCTCGTCCTTGCGGAAGATGTGCGCGCCCGCGGTGAACGGCCCAATGTGCTCGACCAGGACGTGCAGCTCCTTGAGCTGACTTTTATCCATTCCCTGCTCGAGGCAGGCCTGCGAGAACGCGCAGGTCGAGCAGAACTTGCGCGTGTCTCCGTCGTCGGCCGAGGTCGATGCATCCGAACGCGGGAACTCGGGCCGGCTCATGGGCCGTCCCGTGTCGACGGGCCTACACGGCGCGGGAGAAGCGTCCCCGTTCCATCGCGGCGGTCGATATAGGCGTCGAAACACATGGCGATATTACGCAAGAAGAAGCGGCCTTGCGAGGTAACGGCAATGCGATCGACGCCGACCTCGAACCAGGCCATCTTCGATCATGGGCGCGAGCCGGGCGAGCGCTTCGCGGAAATAGGTCGCGGAAGGTGATTCCGTAGCGACGCTCGAACGAGCTCAGCGGGAGCTCCGCCTCGCACATGAGGCTCTGAATGACGTCGGCGCGCAGTTGGTCGTCTTCGCAGAGGCGCATGCCGCGGAACACCGGCAGCCGACCATCGTCGATCGCCGCCTGCCATGCCGTGAGGTCGCGCGGGTTCTGGCTGTAGCGTCGCGCCGATATGGCTGATCGCGCTGACGCCGACGCCGACGAGATCGGTATCGGCGTGGGTCGTGTAGCCCATGAAATTGCGATGCAGGCTGCCCCGGGCCTGCGCCATGGCGAGCTCGTCATCGGGTAATGCGAAGTGGTCCATCCCGATGTAGACGTACCCGGCCCCCTCGAGCTTCTCGATCGCGAGCTGCAACAGGTTGAGCTTGGCCTCGGGTCCCGGCACGCTCATGCGCGAAATCCGGCGCTGAGCGGGGAAGAGCTGCGGCAGGTGCGCGTATCCGTAGACGGCGAGCCGATCGGGCCGGGCGGCGATCACGGTATCGAGCGTCGCGGCGAAACCCTCCCGCGTCTGCTCGGGCAACCCGTAGATCAGATCGATATTCACCGACCGGAAGCCGTGCCGACGGCAGGCATCGATGATCGCGATGGTCTCGTCCACCGTCTGCACGCGGTTGACGGCGCTTTGCACCGCGGGATCGAAGTCCTGCACGCCGAGACTGGCGCGGGTGAATCCGATCGCGGCCAGCTCGACGACATCGCCAGCCTTCACCGTACGCGGATCGAGCTCGATGGAGAGGTCCCGCTCCCGATCGCGGAAGTGGAAGTGGCGCTGGAACGTTTCGACCGCGTCGCGCAGCTCTGCGGTCGAAAGAAAATTGGGAGTCCCGCCGCCGAAATGGAGCTGAATGACTTCGCGATCGCGGTCGAACAACGCCGCCGTAAGGTCGATTTCGCGGTACAGCGCCGCCAGGTAGGGACCCGCGCGCGATCGGTCGCGCGTGATGATCCGGTTGCAGCCGCAGTAGAAGCAGGGGCTCGTGCAGAACGGTACGTGGACGTAGAGCGACAAGCGGACGCGGAATCGGATCGCCGTTGCTCTCCCGGGCCGCCTCGCGCAGCGCCCGTTCGTCAAAGTCGGATCGAGAACTGCGGCGCCGCCGGATAGGACGTGTACCGGGGTGCCGGACGATCGTAGCGGCGGAGGAGGCTCCAATCGAGGAGGGTGGCGCATCCTCGGAGCTTGGGCACAGCGTTGCGCCCCCGCCATGACGCAGGTCAACCGGACGATACTAATCGGCTGCACGGGGTCGAGCGCGTGGCGACCCGCCGCCCGCCGCGATCTAGCAGCAGCGCGGACCGCTCTTCCCGTACCGCCGGTCGATCTCCCGCGCGCAGAACGCTTGCCGCGACAGCGGAGCTTCGCCGGGATGATGCGCTGCCAGTGCGCGCAGATAGGCGTCGTAGTCGGGGATGCCCACGACCTGTCGATAGGCGCGGCCGACCTGGCGCAGGCGCTCGCGCATCTTGTTGAATCGCGCCAGCTCGAAGGAATCCATGGCTACGCCGCTTGCGGGACCGGCGGAATTTCCTGCGCCGTCGGCTGCGCCTGCTTCAGCGCCTGCAGGCAGATCTTGAGCGCGTACACAGCACATCGCGAGCACCAGCACCACGAACACGCCGCAGACCACGGCGTCGAGGTAGTTGTTGAAGGCGACGCGCTGCATCTCCGCGATCGACTTGGCCGGCGCGAGCAGCGTTGCCCTCCGCGGCCGCCTCGCTGAACTTGTGCGCCAGCGCGAGGAAGCCGATCCGCGGGTCGCTGTGGAAGATCTTCTGCACGCCCGCGGTCAGCGTCGTGACGAGCAGCCACGCCGTCGGCACCAGCGTGACCCACACGTAGCGCTCGCGCTTCATCTTCACCAGCACGCTCGTGCACAGCAGCAGCGCGATGCCGGCGAGCATCTGGTTGCCGACGCCGAACAGCTGCCACAGCGTGTTGATGCCGCCGAGCGGATCGACCACGCCCTGGTACAGGAAGTAGCCCCAGAGCGCCGACGCAAAGCACCGTGCCGAGCACGTTGGCCGGCAGGTACTCGGTGTTGCCGAGCGGCTTGTAGACGTGGCCCAGCATGTCCTGGATCATGAAGCGGCCCGACCCGCGTGCCGGCGTCGACCGCGGTCAGGATGAACAGCGCCTCGAACAGGATCGCGAAGTGGTACCAGAACGCCTCCATCGACTTGCCGCCGAACGCCTGGGCGAGGATCTGCGCCATGCCGACCGCGAGCGTCGGCGCGCCGCCGGCGCGCGACAGGATGCGTGGTCTCGCCGATGTCCTTCGCCGTCTGGCTCGATCATCTCGGGCGTGATCGTGAAGCCCCAGCTCGAGATCGACCTGCGCCGCATTGGCGGCCGTGGTGCCGATCACCGCCGCCGGCGCGTTCATCGCGAAGTAGATGCCCGGGATCGAGCACGCAGGCGGCCGTCAGCGCCATGATCGCGACGAACGACTCGGCCAGCATGCCGCCGAAGCCGATGAAGCGCATGTGCGACTCCTTCTCGACCATCTTCGGCGTCGTGCCCGACGAGATCAGCGAGTGGAAGCCCGACACCGCGCCGCAGGCGATGGTGATGAACAGGAACGGGAACAGCGTGCCGGAGAACACCGGCCCGCTGCCGTCGATGAAGCGCGTCGTCGCCGGCATCGCGAGCGGCGGCGCGACGACGTAGATGCCGATCGCCAGCGCGACGATGGTGCCGATCTTGAGGAACGTGCTCAGGTAGTCGCGCGGCGCGAGCATCAGCCACACCGGCAGGCTCGCGGCGATCGCGCCGTAGATGATCAGCGCCCAGGCGAGCTGCGGTCCGGTCAGCGTGAACAGCGGGCCCCAGGTCGGGATCGGCGGCCACCGCGCGGCCGAAGAAGATCGACGCGAGCAGCAGCACGACGCCGAACGCCGAGGCTTCGCCGACGCGTCCCGGCCGGATGATGCGCATGTAGACGCCCATCAGCAGCGCGATCGGGATCGTCGCGGCGATGGTGAACAGTCCCCACGGGCTCGCCGTCAGCGCCTTGACCACGACCAGGCTCAGCACCGCGAGGATGATGATCATGATCGCCAGCACGCCGACGAGCGCGAGCGATGCCGGGCACCGGGCCGAGCTCCATCTTGATCATCTCGCCGAGCGACTTGCCGTCGCGCCGCACCGAGGCGAACAGCACGATGAAGTCCTGCACCGCGCCGGCGACGACGACGCCGGCCAGGATCCACAGCGTGCCCGGGCAGGTAGCCCATCTGCGCCGCGAGCACCGGGCCGACCAGCGGGCCGGCGCCGGCGATGGCCGCGAAGTGGTGGCCGTAGAGCACCCACTTGTTGGTCGGCACGTAGTCCATGCCGTCGTTGTGGCGCACCGCCGGCGTCGGCCGCGAGTCGTCGAGCCGCAGCACCTGTTCGGCGATGAACTTGCTGTAGAAGCGGTAGGCGATGAAGTAGACGCGACAGCGCCGCCGTCACGAGCCAGACCGCGTTGACGGATTCGCCGCGGCCGAGCGCCAGCGCGGCGAACGAGAAGGCGCCGACGATGGCCACCACCGGCCACAGGAGAACGGACGTAAGCTTGTTCATTGGACCTCCAGGACGGAGACCGTTGCAACGGACGACGATGCGAGCGATTCGCGCATGCCCTCGCCGGGAAACTCGCGATACAACGGAGTTATCTAGCGCCGAGCGCTCCGCAATGTCAAGCGACGGCCGCGGCCCGCTTCGCCCGAACGGGCTTGCCTCACCGCCGGTAGCGGCGCTGCGCGAGCCAGTTGGACGTCACCGTGAGGAGCAGCGTGGCCGTCATCAGCACGAACGCGAGCGCGGCGCCGAACGGCCAGTTGGAGAGTCCCGCGAACTGGTCGTAGACTGTCGGCCCCATCATGTGGAACGTGGGACCACCCAACAGCACCGGTGTTGCGTAAGCGTTCATCGCGAGAATGAACGAGAGAATCGTGCCGGCGATGACTCCTGGCATCGCGAGCGGGAGGATGACATGGCAGAACGTGCGCCACGGCGTGGCGCCGAGCCCCAGCGCGGCTTCCTCGAGCGCGCGGTCGATGCCTTCGAGCACTGCCTGCAGCGTCAGCACCACGAAAGGCAGATTGACCGCGACGATGCCGATCGTCACGGCGAGCTCGGTGTACATGATCTGCAGGGGCTCGTGGGTGAGGCCCAGGCCCAACGCGACCGCATTGACGAAGCCCTTGCTGCCGAAGAGCACCATCCAGCCCGCGGCGCGGACCGCGTTGCCAACGAAGAGCGGCAGGATCACGATCAGCAGGAGCAGATTCTTGTAGCGCGAGCGCGTGCGCGCGAGGCCGTAGGCCATCGGGAACGCGAGCACCACGCAGATGGCGGTGCACACGGCTGCGACGCGGATCGTGCGCAGCAGCACGGCGACGTAGAACGGATCGGTGAAGAACTTGACGTAGTTCTCGGGCGTCACCGCGTCGACCATCACTTTCGCCGGCGTGAACTGGTTCAGGCTGTAGCGAAAAAGGATGAGGATCGGGATCACGATCCCGATCGTGACGACGATCGATGCCGGCGTCAGCATCGCGGCGGCCGTCCAGCCTGGCGCGCGCGTGCGCGCCGGATCGAGTGCCGCCGCGGTCATGCCCGTGCGTCCGTTCACGTGGGCGTCAGCCCTTGAACGTCTTGTCCCACCACTCCTTCAACGCGGTGTCGTTCTTGGCCAGGTAGCCGTAGTCGAGGTCGATCAGGCGCTTGCGCTCGTCGGCGTTGAAGCCGATGCGCTTCTCGGTCTCCGGCGGGACCTTCGCGTTCGTCACGCTCGGGTTGTAGCCCATATCCTCCGCGAAGGCCTCCTGCGCGGAGGTCGCGAGCATCTCGTTCAGCCAGACGTGTGCGCCGTCCTTGTTCGGCGAGTTCTTGGGGATCACGAAGCCCGAGATGTAGAGCGGAATCCCTTCCTTGGGCGCGACCGTGTCCACCTTGGCGCCGGCCTTCTGCCATTGCACGGCGCGCGCCTTCCACATGATGCAGATGCCGACGTCCTCGTTCGTGAGCGCCTGCGCCATCGCCTCGTTGGTGGGCAGGATCTTCGCGCCGGCCTTGCGACAGGCCAGGAGGCGCTCCTTGCCGGGCTCGTAGTTGGTCATCGAGCCGCCCGAAGCGAGCGCCGCCGCCATCATCGTGAACTGGTACTGGATGTCGATGATGCCGAGCTTCGCACCATGCTTCGGATCGAGCGCGTCGGCGAAGCTCGTCGGTGGCGTGGGGATGAGCTTCGGGTTGTAGAGGATTACCTTGCCCGAGTAGATGTGCCCCACGCCGTACGGATACTTCATCTGCGGCAGCAGGAACTGCGCGTTCGGAAGCTTCGCGTAGTCGACCGGCAGGCACAGGCCGGCATCGTTCATCTCGTACATCTGCGCCGCGGAAAGGCCCTGCAGGTCGCTCGTGCCGCGGGGCAGCCGCGCTTCGGCCCGCATCTTCGCGCGCCGTTCCGGATCGCCGCCGATGTCGTGGACGACCTCGTACTTCTTGGGCACCATCAACGGCGTATCGATGTTCTTCGAGAGCAGCTTCGAGTAATCGCCACCCCACGTGCCGAGCACGATGCGCCCGCCGGACTGCGCGCGCACTGGCGAAACGCCGCCCATCGCCACCACTCCCGCCAATGCGCCCGCGGCCTTCATCCAGCGCCGCCGCGTGATGTCGAGCCGATTGTCTTCCATGGGATAGCCTCCGATGTCGCGATGGCGTGTTGTCGTTCAGCCCGTGCCGCCGCCATCGTCGGCGAGCACGAGGCTGGCCTGAGCCGGCCAATGCAGATGGACGCGATCGCCGACTATGTGCGCCGCGTCGCCGATCTTGTTGGGCGCCTGCACCAGCAACCGGTCGCTGGGTGTCAGGCGCACATGGTATTCCAGGATGCCGCCCAGGTACGAAGCGAACTCGATGACGCCCGGAAAGGAGTTGTCGGCCGCGGCGGGCGCGGCGGCGATCGACAGCCGCTCGGGCCGCAGCGCCAGCGTTCGGCCCTCCAACGCGCCTGCGCTGCAGCGGATCGCGAGGCCGCTGTCGCTGCGGAACGTCCCGGGAGCTTCAACGCGACCGGAAAGGAAGTTGGTGCGGCCTACGAAGCCCGCGACGAACGTGTTCGCAGGGTGCTCGTAGAGCTCGCGCTGCGTTCCGATCTGCTGCACCTTACCGTTCGACATCACGACCAGCCGATCGGCCATCGTCAGCGCTTCTTCCTGGTCGTGCGTCACCATCACCGTGGTCAGCCCCAGCTTGCGCTGCAGGTCGCGGATCTCGACTCGTACCTCGGCCCGCAGCTTGGCATCGAGATTCGACAGGGGCTCGTCGAGCAAGAGGACGTCGGGCTCGATCACCAGCGCGCGCGCGAGCGCCACCCGCTGCTGCTGGCCGCCGGACAATTCACGCGGCAGTCGGGCGGCGAGTCCTTCGAGACGCACGAGGCGCAGCACGTTGGCCAGCTTGGCGGCGATCCGGTCTTCGGACAGCTTGCGCATTCTGAGACCGAACGCAACGTTCTCGGCGGCCGTCAGGTGCGGGAAGAGCGCGTAGCTCTGGAATACGAGCCCGGTGTTGCGCTTCCACGAGGGTTGTCGCGTGATGTCCTGGCCGCCCAGCCGGATCTCGCCCGCTGTCGGCGCGACAAATCCGGCGATCATCCGGAGCGTCGTCGTCTTGCCGCAGCCGGAAGGTCCGAGCAGCACCAGTAACTCGCCTTGCGCGATGTCGAGATCGATGCCTGCGACCGCATGGAAGTCGCCGTAGGTCTTGGTGAGGCCGGAGAGCTCGAGGCGGGCCATGGCGCGGGCGACTACAGCACCCGGGTCAGCTTGACGTAACGATCGGTGACGAGCATGCCCGCGCCGATCAGCAGGATCTGCAAAAGCGAGACCGCGGCGATGGTCGGGTCGATCCGCCATTGCAGATACTGCAGGATCGCGATCGGAAGCGTCGTCTGCCCGGGTGCTACCAGGAACAAGGTCATCTCCAGGTTGCCGAACGAGATGATGAACGAGAAGAGCGCGGCGGCGACGATGCCCGGCTTGATCACCGGCAGCGTCACCTTCACGAACGCGCGCACCGGCGTCGCCCCGAGGTTGAGGGCGGCCTCCTCGATCGCGCGGTCGAATCCGGCGAGGCTCGCCGTCAACAGACGCACGGTCCACGGAATCGTGATCATGATGTGCGCAAACACGAGCCCCGCGAGCGATCCCAGGAGCGGCAGGCCGGTGGCGATCTCGATCTCGATCTGGAAGACGTAGATGGCGGTTCCGGCAACGATGCCGGGGACGACGAGCGGCAACACGAGCAGCGTGTTCAGCGCTTCGCGGCCCGCGAACTTGCGCCGGGCCAGAGCAAGGCTTGCCGGGATGCCGAGCAGGAGCCCGCCGATCATCGCCGCGACACCGACCTGCAGGCTGGTCAGAAATCCGCTGACGAAGTTGTTCTGGTCGAAGATGTGCGCGAACCAGCGCAGCGTGTAGCCCTGCGGGGGAAACGTGACGATCTCGTTATTGAAAAAGCTGAGCCAGCAGACGAACAGGAGGGGTGTCAGGATGACCGCATAGCCGACCGCGGCGGCGGCGACGAGACCGAGGCGCCCGATCCGATGGGGACTGGCGATCGTCGCCCGCCTCGTCCGGAGTGCGAGCGACGGGTGCGACGCGCCGTGAGCCATCAGACCGCGAGGCGGTTCTTGTGGAAGCGACCGGCCTTCATGATGACGGACAGGTGCTCGCCCTGGCCGGTCAGGACCTCGAGCTTCTTCAACGGGTCGCCATCGACGACGAGGAGGTCGGCGTATGCGCCCGGCTCGAGAACGCCAAGCTTGCCATCCATGCGGAGGACTTCCGCGCCGACGAGCGTCGCCTGCCGAATGATCTCGATCGGCGAAAGCACCTCGCGCCGCAGCAGGAATTCGCGGCTCTGATCGACCTGCAGTTGACCGAGGAGATCGCTGCCGTAGCCGACCTTGATGCCGTGCCGCTTGCAGATCTCGAGCGACTTCAGGCCCCCGTCGATCACGAGCTCGTTCTTCGCGAGCATGTCCGCGGTCATCCCGAATTCGCGGGCGCGCTCCTTCATTGCATGGTAGGCGACGAGATTCGCGACGAGGTAGGCACCCTTCTGTTTCATGAGCCGGGCCGACTTGTCGTCGATCAGGTTGCCATGCTCGATCGTGCGCACGCCCTGGCTCACGGCACGCGTGATCGCGTCGGGCGTGTAGGCGTGCGCCTGGGCGTAGCGGCCGAACGCCTGCGCCTCCTCGACGGCCGCGCTGATTTCCGCGAGCGAAAACTGCTTGCTGTCGAGCGGGTCGTAGGGACTGGCGACGCCGCCGGACACCATGATCTTGACCTGATCGGCGCCTTGGCGGAGCTGCTCGCGCGCCGCGGCGCGCACGGCGTCGGCGCCGTCCGCGACCTCGAGGCAGAAGAGCATCGCGTTGCAGCAATGACACGAATGCTTGTGCACGTCGGTGCGCCGGCGCGCGTCCGAGTGCCCCCCCGTGGGCCCGATCGCGCGGCCCGCGATGAACATCCGCGGACCCGGCAACAGGCCTTGCGCAATACCGTCGCGCAGACCCCAGTCGGCACCGCCGGTGTCACGCACCGTTGTGAAGCCGCGATCGATCATCGCGCGCACGAGTGTTGCGGCGCGCACGGTCATCATGGTCAGCGGGATCGCCTCGAGGTAGCGGATGTTCACTTCCGACAGCATCGCGTGAACATGGCAATCGATGAGGCCGGGCATCAGGGTCTTGCCCTTGCAGTCGATCACCGCCGCCTTCGGCGCCTTGATCGGCTTGGCCGAAACCTCGCGGATGTGCTCGTCCTCGACCAGCACGGACGTACCGCCCTTGAGCGCATCGGCGTGCGGGTCGAGCAGATGGGCGTTCTTGAACAGGATCTGCGCCATGGCGGGAATCCTCGCGCGTCCCTATCGTCTCTAACGCGGTCGCCGATCATGCCACGCGCTCTCTCGGGGGCGCAACCGATCGGCTTTCCCGGTCAAGACCGCGCCGGGCCCTGCGGCGCCGGGCGTGCAGCGCGGGACGCGCTCGCGCGCCGTTGCATTTCCACCCGTGAATATTCACGCGCGCGCCGGAAATTCTTGCGCGCGCCCGCTCGTCAACGCTAACATTGCGTCACTCGTTACTCATTTCGAAACCGCATGCACGCCACCACGCACATTCGAACGATGTCCCACAGGGGCTTTGCCGCCCAGGGGCTCCGTTCGCCGTGCGCGAGCCTGCCGGGTTTCGTGCTGATGGCGTCGGCGCAAGCCGGCGACGTTACGCCGCAGTAGCCTCGTCCGACCGGAAGACATTCCGCCGGATGAGTCGGCGGAAACTGTCGGAAGGTCGCTTCCCTCACCTGATCCGGCAGCTTCCGCCTCGGCGACGAGGGGAACGCTTTTGGCGCGCGTCATTTCGCGCGGACGTGACGAAAGGAGGTGGGACGACATGACCAGCACGATGCAAACGCCGATGGACCGTACGGGTCCCCGGGCGTCGCGCGCGTTCGCGCTGCGCCACCTGAACCCGGTGGGCATCGGCCTCGAGAGCCGGGGTTTAGCAAAGGAGAGTGCGTAGGACGAGCTGACTCTCCCGAGCGAAAAGCCCGGCAGCCATGAACAGGCGCCGGGCTTTTTCATTGTCCGGCGCCGCGAGTGAGACAACGCGAGGGACGGACCATGAAGCGAGTCAACGAAAATTTCGCAAGACCGTACGTGCTTCGGGACTTCGAGTTCGTGCGGGCAGGACCCGATGGGGCGTATTGGATGAGCGCCGACGGCATGCGGGTGCATGTCGCGGCGGCGGAAGACGCGCGTGCGCGGATCCGCGAGGCGCCATGGCGCGAAGCGTCGCAACGGGAGTGGGAAGTCGCGCTTGGGCGTTCTGGCGCGACGTGAGGCAGTGGTGCGAGCGCCCAGGAGTCCGGTGGTTGTGGCGCGCGTGGGTGTGGACCCGGCGCGCCGTGCTCGTGGTGCATGTCGCGAGCTGGTTCGTGTAGTGCGAAGGGCAGCGAGAGGACGCCGTGCGAACGGCGGCAGGACGGCGATTTCGCGTGCCGTGCGCGGTGCGCCTAACCGATGTTGCGGGATCGCCGCCGCGGCACGTGGCCGGCACGTGTCGCGGTCAGCAGTCGCGGCCACCCGGCGGGGCTTCCCGCCGGGGCCGTGGCGAAATACGAAGAGAAGTGCGTCAGATGATGTCGGCGCCGCGCTTGGCGAGCAATGCGCGCAGCACCGAGCGGTGGCAGCGCGACTCGTCGGGGCAATAGCAACCCACGGACAAGTGGGTCCTGTGCGAAAGCGCCGCGAGCAGATCGAGCACGCGGCTCGCCTCCGCGGCTTTCATCTCGGCCGCGAACGCGCGCTTGAACGACGCCCACGCGCGTGCGTCGTCGGCGCTCAATGCCCGCTTGAGCAGCGGCTCGCTCGGCGCGAGGTTGGGCAACCACACGTCGTAGAAATTGCGCTTGGCGAACTCCCGCTTCGGCACGCCGCGCGGCGGCCGGCGCACCGTACCGATCCGCAGTCCCTCCTGCGGATGCCGCGGCGAACCGAGGCGGACGATGCGGATCGGCATGACCCGCGCGGTCGCGAGGCGCCCGGGTAGCGAGCAAGACCTAGGGAGCCGGGGACGCGATCGGCTTGCCCTTCTCGACCATGTACACGGCCATCACCTTCATGCCCTTGTCGCCGGCCTTCACGTCGTGCACGGCGCCCGTGGGAATCTGGTAGGAATCGCCGGCCTTGAGCGGCTTTGCCGGCTGGCCGTCGATCATCAGCACCATGTCGCCTTCGATGACGTAGCCGGTTTCGGGTCCGGGATGCGTGTGCCGCCCCGCGTTGGCGCCGGGCGCGACCTCGGCGATCGCGGTGACCGTCTCGTAGGCCGTGCCCGGGATGTCGACCTTCTGCAGCGGTGTGCGCTTGATATTCGACGGAGGGGCCACGGGTTGCTGCGCAAGCGAGGCTCCGGCAGCGGTGAACAGGACCACGGCAGCGAGGAGCGCAACGAATATTTTGGACATAGGGGCTCCGTGAGCGGCGGGAAGCAGACTCGGCCGGGTATGGCCGCACCTGCATCATGCCACGGGTGGGGGCCGGGCAAGGGCAAGGCCGCTTGGCCGTCCCGAACGAGTGAAATGGTAATCTGGCTTTCTACCGATCCCGAGCCCAAACGCACCGCGCGCCGGACGCACCCCATGCCCACGAGCCCGGGCGTCGTCACCTTCCTGTTCACCGACATCGAGGGCAGCTCCCGCCTCTGGGAGGAGGAGCCCGAGCGCATGCGCAGCGCGATGGAGGGCCACGACGCGATTTGTCGCGCCGCGGTCGCCGAGTATCGCGGGCGCGTTGTAAAGATGCTGGGTGACGGCATGCACGCCGCGTTCGACGATCCGCTCGACGCCGTCACGGCAGTCATCGCGCTGCAGCGAGCGCTCGCAGACACCGTGGCGAAGGGCGGTATCGCACTCACCGCGCGCTCAGGCTTGCACGCGGGCGTCGAGCAGGAACGGGACGACGACTACTTCGGACGTTCCGTCAACCGCGCGGCCCGCATCATGGCGATGGCCCATGGCGGCCAGATCCTGCTGTCACAGACGGTGGCCGCACTGGTTGCTGCGCGCATGCCCGAGGGTGTCGTCCTCCGCGACCTGGGCGAGGTGCGGCTGCGCGACCTCGCCAGCGGCGAGCGCGTCTATCAGGTCGTGCACCCTGAGCTGCGCGCGGAGTTCCCCGCGCTGCGGGCGCTGACGGCAACACCGCATAATTTGCCGCAGGCGCTGACCTCGTTCGTGGGCCGCGAGCGCGAGCTCGCCGAGGTCGTGCAGCTCTTGGCGAAGACCCGCCTCGTCACGTTGACGGGCGCCGGCGGCATTGGCAAAACGCGGCTGTCGCTACAGGTCGCCGCCAGCGTGATGGACCAGTACCCGGACGGAGTCTGGCTGGTCGAGCTCGCGTCGTTGACCGATCCAAGGCTCGTCCCCCAGGCGGTGGCTTCCGTCGTAGGCGTAAAGGAGCAGCCCGGGGGAACGGTCGCCGAGGCCCTGGCGCGGTTCGTCAAGGACCGTCGCGTGCTGATCGTGCTCGACAACTGCGAGCATCTACTGCAGGCGTGCGCCGAGCTCGCGACCGAACTTTTGCAGGCGGGGGTCCAGCCGAAGATCCTCGCATCGAGCCGCGAGCCGCTGCACATCCGCGGCGAAGCCACGTTTCCCGTGCCCCCGCTGCCAGTTCCCGATGCGTTCCGCACGTTCATGCGCGACACGCTCGAGCAGTTCGCGGCGGCGCGGCTGTTCGTCGAACGCGCGCGTGCGGCGCAGCCCGCGTTTCACGTCACCGACGACAATGCGTCGGCGATCGCCGGCATCTGTCAGCGCCTCGATGGCATTCCGCTCGCGCTCGAGCTTGCGGCGGCTCGCGTGCGCGCCCTTTCGGTCGAGCAGATCGCCGCGCGGCTGACCGATCGGTTCCGTCTGCTCACGGGCGGAGATCGCACGGCGCTGCCGCGCCAGCAGACGCTGCGGGCGCTGATCGACTGGAGCTATGACCTGCTCGACGATGTCGAGCGGGTTCTGTTCCATCGTCTCGCTGTGTTCGCGGGGGGGTTCACGCTCGAGGCCGCGGAAGCGGTTGCCGGCGGCGGTGTCCTCGACCGGACCGCGGTTCTTGACCTGCTCGCGCAGCTGGTCGAAAAGTCTCTGATTGTGCTCGATCGCGAGAGCGGGCGATACCGGATGCTGGAGACGGTTCGGCAATACGCGCAGGAATGCCTCGCGGCCTCGGGCGATGCGGACACGCTTCGCGCGCGGCACGCCGCGCATTACCTCGAGTTCGCCGAACGGGGACAGCCGGCGCTTCTCGGCCCGCAGCAGGCCGCCTGGTACGCGCGATTCGATCTCGAGCGCGAGAACCTCCTGCTGGTGCACGAATGGTGCGGCACCTCACCCGATGGCGCCGCACTGGGATTGCGGCTCATGCATGCGACCAAGTCCTACCTGCTGACCCGCGGCATGCCCGAGCTCGCGCTGCGGATGATGCGGGATGCGCTGGCGCGCCCGGGCGCGCAAATCCGCAGCAGCGCGCGCAGCCGGGCACTCTTCGACGCTGGGCAGATCTGCTGCTTCATGGGCCGCTACGAGGAGGCGCGACCGGTACTGGAGGAAGGCCTCGCGATCGCTCGAGAGATGGGGGACGTGCGCAGCGCGGCCGATATCCTGCAGCCGCTTGGGTTGGCGCTTCTCGGGCTCGGCGACCGACCCGGTGCACGCGCTGCCTACGAGGAGGCGCTCGATCTCGCGCGGAGGCACGCAGGGCGGCGCGACGTCGCGGCTGCGCTGAACGCGCTGGCGCAATTCCATCGGATCGAAGGGGCCCTCGACGTCGCGGAGCCGCTCTACGAGCAGGTCGTCGCCATGCTTCGCGAGATCGGCGACCGGGAAAGCACGGCGCTGGCGCTCCTCAACGTGGCGATGGTCTACATAGGCCGCGGGCAGGGCGCGAGCGCGCGCAAGGCGCTGGTCGAGGTCGATGCGATCGCGGGCGAGATCGGCTCGAAGCCGGTCGGGCAGAGCCTGATCGAGGTCTGCGCGGGATTGGCTTCGTTCGAGCGGGACTGGGCCCGCGCCGCGCGCCTCTTCGGAGCAGCCGAATCGCAGAATGCGCTTACGGGCATGCACCGCGACCCCGCGGACGAGGCTTTCCTCGGGCCGCACATCGCCGCCGCGCAGGCGAGTCTCGGCGCGGGGTTCTCTGCGGCGGTCGGCGAAGGTCGGCTCGTTCCCTACGCCGACGCGCTCGCGGATGTGCGGCGCTGGCTCGCCGACCCCGCCTGAGTGCCGCTAAGAGCCGTTGCGGATCGTCGGATCCTTGACGGCGCAAGCCACGCCATTCTTCTGCAGGTGGACGTCATACTTGTGCGACGTGGCCACCTGTTCGGGGTTGGCGTCGTGCAGTTTGTACTTTTTCCCGTTGCCCGTGACCTGGTGATCCGTGAAGATGCCTGGTGGGAGCGACGTAATGCCACCGGGCGCCGCCACCCACGTGAAGCCGTCCTGGACCGTCCACTCGATGTTATTGGGATTGCCCTTCGGCACCGGTAGTGGATCGGGGCTGACCTTGATGTTGGCCGCGTTCGAGCAATCGTTGTTCGCGACCGTGACTTCTGCCTTGCAGACACCCGCGTTGCACGGAAGCGCTCCTGCCCCGGGCATCGATTCCTGCTGCCCGCATGCCTCCAGCGCGAACGCGGAACTAATGATGAACGCCATGATTTTCAGTTGCATGCTGCTCCTCCCCGATTGCGTTAGCGTGTCCTAGTTCCAGATGGTCGGATCCAGGTCTGTGAGATTGGTATGGGTGGCGTCGTTCCTCACCCGGATCGCGTACTTGTAGACCGTGCCCGGCATTGGCCGGGGATAGGCGCACCTGAAGACGTAGTCCGAGACGGGGTTGCAGAAGCTGGGATGTTGCGCGATTTCGATTCCGTGCTGCTGAAATTTGTAGTTTCCCCCGTCCGGGAGAGCCCAGTAGATTGTGATCGGATCGCCCTGCTGATACCCGGGCGGCCGAACCGGCTCCTGGTCGACGACGATCCACTTGTCGTCGACGATGAAGATGTTGGGGGCAGTCGGATTCGGCGGCGAGACGAACGCGAGCGAGTATCCCTTCGTGCGCGGCTGCTCTTCGGTATAGAACTTGCGCATGTCAGCGCACGCCGTGAGAAGCGCACAAAGCCCGGCCACGATGACGAGCGACTTCTTCATGACGACCTCCCTGTGCAATCGGTTGGACAACGAGCCCCACCTCGCATTCGGCCAACCTATCCGAGGAGGGACCGCAACTCTGCCGCAGGACCGGGAGCGCGTCCAGCGCGGGCGCATGGCGGGACCGCCCTCGCGGGGCGGGATCCCGGCTCCCTCAGCCGCCCGCTTGGAGGGCCGCTCCAGGCACTGAGGTCGTCATTCGACCTTGTGGTCCGTCCGCATCTTCACCGCCGGCGGGACGGTAAGGCCGAGCTCGCGTGCGCGCTTGAAGTTCACTGCCAGGACGGTCGTCGAGAGCTCCTCGACCGGCAGGTCCGCGGGCTTCGCGCCCTTGAAGATCTTGTCGATGTAGCGCGCAGCCACCGGACCCGCGGACTCGCCGTCCGTGGAGTAGGACACCAGCGCGCCCCAGTCGACCCACGCTTCCCTATGTCCGACCACCGGAAGCCGCGCCCTTTCGCTGAGATCGATGATGAGATGCGGATGGTTGGTCTGCAGGTGCGGCGAAGCCACGATGACCGCGTCGACCTCGCCCGCCTTGAGACCGGCGAAAACGCGCCTGAGATCGGCTTCGGTCCCCGCGTCACGCTCGACAAGCGTCAATCTGAGCGATTCCGCCGCTTGGCGGGCGAGCGCGCGCTCGCCCGCGGAGAACCGATCGCGTCCGTCGTACAGCACGAGAATGCGCTGAACCTTGGGATCGATTTCCTGCAGAAGCTGGAGCCGCTTATCGAGGAGCTTGAGGTTCGCAACGGGACCGGTGATATTGCCTCCCGGCCGCGCAAGGCTCTGGATGAATCCGGCGGCTTGCGGATCGTAGATCTGCACGAACACGATTGGAATCTTCGACGTCGCGGCCTTGGCCGCACTGACGCACTGATCCTCGAACCCCACGATCAGATCGACCGGAGTCGCGACCCACTCCTTGATGGTCGCGGCGGCCGCGGCTGCGTCTGCCTGGTTGCGCCAATCGAAGCGCAGGTTGCGGCCGTCGACGTAGCCCATATCGTTGAGCGCCTTGTGCAGCGTGTGGAGGCCGGGCGGCTCGTGGTCGAGGCCAACGTGGCAGAGCCCGATGTGCCAGACCTTCGTGGCCTTCTGGGCAAATGCTGCCTGCGGCGGCGACGCGAGGCAAGCGAACGCGAACAGCCAGACCAGACCCCGCTTCACAAGCGATCCAGCGCGCATGGGGCCCTCCTGAATCTCACATCTAGGGTGTGGGTTAAGGGCAAGCGTATCAGCCCACCGCCGGCCGTTCAACTCGTTCGCGCAGAAGGCGCACCGCGCTGCCGACGGTCGTCAGCACCGGGACGCGCACGGCTCGCTCGACCGTACCCGCGGCGCGCGCGAGGCTGAACTGCGCGAGCGCGACGACGTCGCAGCCCTGCTTCTCGGCGCGTTGCGCGGCCTGCACGACGAGTTTGTCGTGCAACGCATGATCACCGAACGTGAGAGCGTCGAGCGCGCCGTCAGCAAGTACGGGCACCACCGTCAGGCCGGCGGGAAATTCCGACGGCATCGAGGCGAGCGTCGGCGCGAACGACGCGACGAGCCCGATGCGGCGCCCGGCCTTCACCGCATCGGCGATCATCGCCTCGTTGGGTTTCAGTACGGGAATCCCGGGCCAGCGTCGGGCCACGGCGTCGATACACGGACCGAACGCCGAGCACGTGAAAAGGATCCCGCGCCCGCCGGTGCCGACGACATAGTCGGCGAGCGCGATGAACCGCGCGGTCATCGCGTCATCGAGTCCGGCCGGGTTGGCCGCGAGGTCCGTGGACAAGCTGTCGTCGAGCAGATTCATCCGCAGCGCGCCGGGCCATGCCCGGTCGAGCTCGGCGTTGACCGGCGCGATGGAGTGCGCGAGCGCGTGGATCAGCGCGATGCGCGGCGGAGCTCCGGACATGCGTCGCGTCGGCCGGTCGCTTTACACGGTTGCGATCGCGGCGTCGATCGCTGCACCGAGTCGCTCGACGATGACGCCGAGCTCGTCGTCGGTGACGATGAAGGGCGGGGCAAGCAGCACGTGGTCACCCAGCCGACCGTCGACAGTGCCACCCATCGGATACACCAGGAGCCCCCGCGCCATCGCCTCGCGCTTGATCCGGGCGTGGAGCTTTTGCGCGGGAGCGAACGGCGCCTTGGTCGCGCGGTCGCGGACGAGCTCGATGCCGAAGAAGAGCCCGCGGCCGCGGACGTCGCCGACGTGCGAATGCGCGGCGAATCGTGCACGGAGCTGCGCGCCCAGTGTAGCGCCGCGCGCGCGGACCTGCGCGAGCAACCCGTCGCGCTCGATGACCTTCTGCACCGCCAGCGCCGCGGCGCAGGCGACGGGGTGACCGAGGTAGGTGTGGCCGTGCTGGAAGAAGCCGGTGCCCGCGGACATGGCATCGACGACCTTCTTCTGCGCGAGCACCGCGCCGATGGGCTGGTAGCCGCCGCCGAGACCTTTCGCGATAGTGAGGAGGTCGGGCGCGATCCCTTCCTGCGCGCACGCGTGCAGCGTCCCGGTGCGGCCCATCCCGCACATCACTTCGTCCAGGATCAGCAGCACACCATGGCGGTCGCAGACCTCGCGCACCCGCTTGAAGTAGCCGGGCACCGGCAGGAGTGCGCCCGAGGTCGCGCCGCCGACCGTTTCAGCGACGAAGGCGATCACGCGCCGCTCGCCGCAGTCGCGGATGGTCGCGTCGAGCTCGGCCGCGAGCCGTGCGCCGTAGGCCGCTTCGCTCTCGTCCTCGTGCCGCTCGCGGTACGCGTAACAGGGCGCGACGTGCTTGACGTCGATCAGGAGGGGCGCGAACTGCGCGCGCCGCGAGGCGTTGCCGCCGACCGCAAGCGCTCCGAGCGTATTGCCGTGGTAGCTTTGGCGGCGCCCGATGAAGACGCTGCGCTCCGGCTCGCCGATCTCGACGTAGTACTGACGCGCCATCTTGAGCGCGGCCTCGATTGCCTCGGAACCGCCGCTCACGAAATACGCGTGACTCGTGCCGGCGGGCGCAGTGCGGACGAGCTCGTCGGCGAGCGCTTCAGCGGGCCCCGAGGTGAAGAAACTCGTGTGCGCGTAGGCGAGCCGATCGATCTGCGCGTGCATTGCCGCGAGGACATCGGCCTGCCCGTGACCCAGGCAGGACACCGCCGCGCCGCCGGATGCGTCGAGATAGCGCTCGCCCTCCGCATCGACGATCCAAACGCCTTGTCCGCCGATCGCCATCGGCGGCATCGTGCGGAGCTGGCGATGGAAGACGTGCGTCATCGGAGACCGGCGGCCGCCGCTATGGTACGCCCGCCTCGGGTGCTATGATCGGCGCACAAGAAGTCAGGCACGAGGAGGAATCATGGCAGCTGATTCGGCGACTGCGCGGCGCGCCGGCGTCACCGCGGTGCACTCGCTCGATCATTTCGTCTTTTCGGTCCCGGACCTCGACACGGCCGCGCGGTTCTACGACGACTTCGGCCTCGAGGTCCAGCGGCGCGACGACCGCCTGCACCTACATACGTTCGGTCATTCGCATCGCTGGGGCACGGTGCTGCGCGGCGGCTCCGTTAAGCGCCTCCAGTACCTCGCGTTCGGTGCGTTCGCCGAGGACATGAGCGCACTCGAGACGCGCCTCGCCGAGCTCGGCGTGAAGAAGGCCGACGCGCATCCGCAGGCGGAGTCGTCGGGGCTCTGGTTCCGCGATCCCGATGGCGTGCTCGTGCACGTGCTCGCGGCACCGAAGGTGTCGCCGGCCACCAAGTCGGTTCCGGCGGCGGCGGCGGTCGTCGCAAGCGGTGCCGGGGCCGCACCGGCGCGCTCGAAGGCGCCGAAGGTGCGACCGCGGCGGCTTTCGCATACGCTCCTGTTCACGTCCGACGTGTTGCGGTCCCGGAAGTTCTACGCCGATGCGCTCGGGCTGCGGCTTGCCGATCACTCAGGTGACGGCATCGCGTTCATGTACGGAGCGCACGCGAGCGACCACCACATGGTCGCCTTCGCCAAGTCGGACGGCCCGGGCCTCCACCATTCGAGCTGGGACGTCGGGTCGGTCGACGAGGTCGGTCTGGGCATGGAGCAGATGACGGCAAAGGGCCATGCCTATGGTTGGGGCGTGGGCCGACACGTGCTCGGCTCGAACTATTTCTACTACGTGCGCGATCCGTGGGGCAGCTTCGCCGAGTACTCGTTCGATATCGACTTCATCCCGGCGGATGTCGACTGGGTTGCGCACGATTGCCCGCCGGAAGATTCGTTCTATCTCTGGGGGCCCCCGCCGCCGGACTATTTCATCCAGAACCACGAGACTGCGGCACGCCGCGCCGCGTAGCGTCGGTCACCGCGAACCAGAACGCAGGGAGGGGAAGCATGAACATCGTCACGCGCCTCGTCGCCGCCATGTTCGCGGCGTTTGCCTTCGCCGCGACCGCCGGCAGTGCGCTCGCCGCGCCGTCGGGTCCGCCGATCCGCATCGGCAGCACGCTCGCGCTTACGGGGCCACTCGCGGCGACCGGCCAGGTGCACAAGATCGTCGGCGAAATCTACGTCGATCAACTGAACGCGCGAGGCGGCCTGCTGGGCCGGCCGGTCGAGTGGATCGTCCGGGACGACCAGTCGAAGCCCGATCTCGCCCGCACGCTCTATGAGCAGCTCATCACCGTCGACAAGGTCGACCTCCTCATGGGTCCGTACGCGACGGGCGCGATCCTGTCGGCGATGGCGGTCGCGCAACGCTATGACAAGCTGCTCATCCATCACACCTTCGGCATCCCGAGCATGGCGAAGTACGAGCGGCAGTTCCCGACGTGGTCGCTCGGGCCCGACCCGCAGAACACGTTCCCGAACACGGTGCTCGACGCGCTCGCCGCGTCGCCGAAGCCGCCGAAAACCATCGCCGTGGTCACGAGCAAGTTCCCGAGCGTCCACTTCATGTCGCTGGGAGCGCGGGACGTCGCCAAGAAGCGCGGGTTGAACGAGGTGCTGTTCCTCGAATGGGAGTTCGGCAATCGCGACTACGGTCCGATCGCCGCGCGGATCAAGGAAGCCAATCCCGACTTCCTGTGGGTCGGTGCGATCGGCCTCGAGGGCAACCAGCTGATCGAGGCCATGAAGAAGATCGACTACACGCCGAAGGAACAGTTCTATCTCTATCCGTCGCCCGGGCCGATGGTGAAATCGCCCGACGCGAACTTCGCGCTGGCAGGGACGATTTTCGAGGAGCATCCGCCGTTCACGAGCAATCCGCAGGCCGAGGCGTTCATCAAGGTGTTCAACGAGCGTGCGGCGAAGGCCGGGCTTCCGGACACCGCGGTCGACACCCAGGCCGCTGCCTCGTACTCCGCGTGGCAGGTGCTCGACGCCGCGGTCACCGCGACCAAGAGCCTCGACGACAAGGTGCTCGCGACCTGGCTGCGCAAGAACCAGGTCCCGACGATCCAGGGCACGCTGCGCTTCGACGGCCCAAGCAACTACGGCGACGATCTGATGCGCGTCAAGCAGGTGCAGAACGGCCGCTGGATTGTCGTGTGGCCGAAGACCGTCGCGGCGCCGGGCGCGAAGCTGATCGTGCCCTGACGCTTTCGCGTAACGCCCAGCGATGAATTTGCCGGGCGCGACGCTCCTGGGCCAGGCCATCCTGTCGGGCGTCTTCATCGGCGCCCTGTACGGACTCCTCGGGCTCGGCCTGAGCCTCGCGTGGGGCCTGCTCGGGCAAATCAATCTCGCGCACTTCGCGTTGGCGTTCCTGGGCGCGTACCTCACGTACCACCTCGCGACGGTCGGCGGAATGGATCCGCTGTTGACGCTCGCGATCATCGCGCCGGCGTTCTTCGTGCTCGGCGCGGCAATGCAGTGGCTCTTCGCGCGTTTTCGCGTGAGCCCGTTGAACTCGCTGCTCGTCACGTTCGGCTTTACCGTCATCATCGAAACCGTGATCCAGTCGATCTGGACCGCTGACTTCCGCCGTCTCGAGTCCGGCTATGCCGGCGTGCGTTTCCGCGTCGGCTCGCTGTTCGTCCCGCTGCCGGAGCTCATCACGCTCCTGATCGCGATCGCGCTGTCGCTCGCCGCGTGGGCAGTGCTGCGCTACACCGACGTCGGTCGCGCGATGCGCGCTGCGGCCGAGGACCCGCCCATCGCGCGGGCGTTCGGGGTCGACGAACGGAAGCTCTCATACCTCGTGTCCGGCACGGCGGCTGCGCTCGCCGGAGCAGCGGGGCTTTGCCTTGCGCTCTCGCAGACGCTCGCCCCCGCGCAGATCTACGCGTGGATCGGCGTGATCTTCGCCGTCGTAATGATGGGTGGCCCGGGCCGTGCACTCGGCCCGCTCGTCGCGGGCATCATCATCGGCGTGAGTGAAGCGGTGACGATGGCCGTCACGGCGCCATCGTGGGCGCCGGTCGTCTCGTTCTCGCTCCTGATCCTGCTACTCGTCGCGCGTCCCGGAAAAGCGTGAGGGTCGTCGCCTCGTTGACCGCGCTCGCCGCGGCGCTCGCGCTGGTCCCGCTCCTCGGCCTGCCGCCCTTCTACGAGTCGTTCCTCTATCTCGTGTTCAACTGGATGGTGCTCGCCACATCGTGGAACATCCTGTCGGGCTACTCGGGCTACCTCTCGTTCGGCCACGGTGCGTTCTTCGGTGCCGGCGTCTACACGACGGCTACGCTCGCCGC
The DNA here is from genome assembly GCA_963773195.1 of uncultured beta proteobacterium. Lineage (GTDB taxonomy): Bacteria > Pseudomonadota > Gammaproteobacteria > Burkholderiales > Casimicrobiaceae > CAIWHR01. The sequence continues at coordinate 829,433 of CAVZAE010000005.1, read as the reverse complement.
GCGCTACGACGTGCCGTTCCTGTGGACGCTGCCCGCGGCGGCGGCCGTCGCGGCCGCGCTGGCGCTCGGGGTCGGCGCTGTCGCGTTCCGCGTGCGGCGCGTTCGCGGCGAGCTCTTCGCGCTCCTGACGCTCGCCGTCACGTTCGTGCTCGCGACGATCATCCTCAACACGCCGATCGACGGCGGCCCGGGCGTCTACCTGAGCGCCGTGCCGTTGCCGCAGCTCGGTCCGACCGCCTCGTCGACGTTCTACCTGCTCGCGCTCATGCTCGCCTACGCGACGATGGCGATCGCGTATGTCGTCGAGCGCTCGCGACTCGGGCGCGGCCTCTTCGCGATTCATGACGACGAGGACGTGGCCGAAGTGATGGGCGTGCCGACGTTCCGCTACAAGCTCGCCGCGTTTGCGCTGTCCGCGGCGCTCGCCGCCGTGGCCGGAGGCATCTACGCGATGTTCGTGTCGTACGTGACGGTAGGGGAGACGTTTTCGATCACGGTTCCGCTCACCGTCGTGCTGATGAGCGTCCTGGGCGGCACGCGGCACTGGGCCGGGCCGGCGCTCGGCGCGGCGGCGATCACGGCGCTCATGTATGCGTTCACGGCCGGCGACCTTGCGATCGCGGGCAAGGCGGTGGTCGGGGTCGTACTGATCCTCGTGATCCTTTTCATGCCTCGCGGGTTGCTGGGTTGGCGCTCGCGCGCACGCGACGCGGGCGAAGCGACAGCTCCCCACCCCGCAGCCCGAATCCGCCGTGGCGACGCCGTCCGTGCCTCGCGTGCAGGCCAGCGTCCTGCTCGAGCTCGTCGATGTCGCGAAGGCGTTCGAAGGGGTGCGGGCGCTGCGCCGGGTCACGCTGGACGTGCGCGAAGGCGAAGTGCTGGGCCTGCTCGGTCCCAACGGCTCGGGCAAGTCGACGCTGATCAACGTCGTGAGCGGTCACTACCGCCCCGACGGAGGTCGGATCGCGTTCCGCGGCCACGACATTGGCGGCCGGCCCGCGCACAGGATTGCGCGTGCCGGCATCGCGCGCACCTATCAGATCCCGCGGCCGTGGCACGAGCTGTCGGTCAAGGACAACGTGCGCGTCGCCGCGATGTTCGGCGGCACGACGCTGACGCGCGCGGCGGCCGAGCGCGAGGCCGCGCGCTGGCTCGAATTCACGGGCCTCGCGGGCAAGGGGGATGCCCGACCCGACGAGCTCAACCTCCATCAGCGAAAATTCCTGGAGCTCGCGCGCGCGCTTGCGTTCCGGCCCACGCTCGTGCTGCTCGACGAGGTGCTGTCGGGGCTGAATCCCGCGGAGATCGACAGCGCGGTCGCGCTCGTTCGCGACATCCGGCGCCAGGGCGCGACGATCGTGCTGGTTGAGCACGTGATGCGCGCCGTGCTGGCCCTCGCCGATCGCATCGTCGTGCTCAATCATGGCGACGTCATCGCCGCCGGCGAAGCGGCGCAGGTGATGCGGGAGCCGGCGGTCGTCACCGCGTATCTCGGCGGGCCTGTTCATGCTTGAGGCCCGGAGCATCGACGTCGGCTACGGGCAGGCGCGTGCGCTGACGGGCGTATCGCTGTCGGTGGAGCGCGGCGAGCTCCTGTCCGTCGTCGGCGCCAATGGCGCCGGCAAGAGCACGCTCGTCAACGCGATCGCCGGTCTCCACCCGATCCGGTCGGGCAGCCTCGTGTTCGAGGGCGTCGATCTCACGGCGTTGCCGCCGCACCGGTTCATCGCCCATGGCATCGCCGTCGTCCCCGAAGGGCGGCGACTGTTCACGCGGATGACGGTCCGCGAAAATCTCGAGCTGGGCAGCCTCGTCCCGGCAGCGCGGCGCGAGCGGGCGCGTTCGCTCTCGCGGGTCAGCGAGCTTTTCCCGGTGCTGGCCTCGCGCCTCGACACACCGGCAGGCGCGTTGTCGGGCGGCCAGCAGCAAATGGTCGCAATCGCGCGCGCACTGATGGCGCGACCGCGCCTTCTGCTGCTCGACGAGCCATCGCTCGGCCTCGCGCCGCTCGTCGTCACCGAGATGTTCGACATCGTGCGCGCGATCCACGCCGAGGGCGTCGCGATCCTGCTGGTCGAGCAGAACGTCGCGCGTGCGCTCGAGGTCGCGACGCGTGCCCTCGTACTGGAGGAGGGGCGGATCGTCGCCGAGGGTGATCGCGCTACGCTGCTCGCCGATTCGCGCCTGCGAGAGGCGTATCTCGGCGTCGTGGGAGATGTCTAGACGCCGCGGCCTCCGCACCGTCCGCGTTGATCGCGATTTCGAGGGGTCGGCCGCTCGCGTCGACTCGCCGGGAGTCGCATCCCCACTTCGTGGGGCCCCCGCTCCTCGGCTCGCGCCGCTACTTGTTTGCTGCCGCCGTCAATTCCTTCAGCGTAAAGATGTAGCTCACCTTGTCCTGTGGCTTGTGACAGGCCAGGCACTCCGCCTGGTTGATGCCCGCACGGGACGCCTTCGCCGCCGTGTACACCGCGTAGTTCCAGTTCTCGTTGCGCAGCATATCGGGGATGTCGCGGCCCCAACCGGCCTCGCGTTCCATCGCCGTGTAGCCGACGAGCTGGTCGGCGACAAAATAACCATCCGGCCCCATCACCGGCTTCTTGTCGGCGTCCTGCTTGACCGAGTACACCTCGGCAAACAGGAACGAGCCGTCGGGCAGCGGCTTGCCCGCTTTCGCCGCGGCGATCGCCGCGGGATTCGCGTAGTAGTAACGAACCTGCTTGGTGTCGGGGAAGTTGATCGTGTGGTACTTCGTGAAGGTGGTCTTGTAGTTCTCCGGGAAGGCGACCCCGGTCTTCGCGACGTTCGGCAGGAACTCGGATTTCGCAGTGCCGGCCGTGGCGCCCTGTTGCGCGGCGAAATGCGCCGCGACGTTGGCGATATCGTCGGCGGTGAGCTGCGCGGCGATCGCATTCATGATCGCGTTCTTGCGGCTGCCGTCCTTGAGCGCCGCCAGCTGCACCTCGATGTAGCGGGCCTTTTGTCCCGCGAGGTTCGGGATCGCGTCGCTGACGCTCACGCCCTGCGCGCCGTGGCATGCCGCGCATACCTCGGCGGCCTTGGCGCGTCCCGCCTCGAGGTCGGCGGCGCTCGCGGTGGCGCTCGCGAGCATGGCGATCGTCAGTAAATGAAGTCTCATGGCGTTCTCCGGGAAGCGGGTGGGCGGGGCAAGCGCTACGTGAACAGCATGCGCCGCTCGGCGCTTCCTGTGTGCTGCAACGCACAATCCGGGATCCCCGGTTTATGATTCGAGCGCGCCGAATTCGCGGCGCGTCCAGGGTCAACCCGCGCTTCCATGGCCACCTCGTCACCGCGTCACGCCCGCTTCGGCAGCGGCCATTCCGTCCGCCGCGTGGAGGACGAAGCGCTCCTCAAGGGGCAGGGGCGCTTCGCCGACGACGTCAACGCGCCGGGCCAGCTCCATGCAGCGTTCCTGCGCTCGCCGCACGCGCACGCGCGCATCGCCGGGGTCGACATACGGGCGGCCGCGGCAATGCCGGGCGTCGTCGCGGTGCTCACCGGGCAGGACCTCGTGCATGCGGGCGTGCAGCCACTCCCGCTATCGAGCGATTTCCGTCGCGCCGACGGCTCGCCCACGGCGACCCCGCCATGGCACGCCCTCGCGGTCGACACGGCGCGGTACGTCGGTGAAGCCATCGCGGCGGTGATCGCGACGAGCGTGCGCGAGGCGCGCGACGCGATCGAGGCGATCGATGTCCGTTACGAGCCGTTGCCCGCGGTGACGGATACCGGCGCCGCGCTTGGCGCGAACGCGCCGCGCGTATGGCCCGCGGCGAGCGGAAATCTCGCCTGCGAAATGCGCCACGGTGATGCGGCGGCGACGGCCGCGGCCTTCGGCAAGGCTGCGCATGTCGTCAAGCTCGACTTGGTCAACCAGCGTGTTGCGCCCTGCCCCATCGAGCCGCGAGCGACGCTCGCCATGCTCGACGGCAAGACGGGCCGGCTCACGCTGACCGTGAGCTGCCAGACGCCCACCGGGCTGCGTGACGAGCTCGCCGCGGTCCTGGGTCTTAGGAGCGAGGACATCCGCGTGCTCGTGGGGGACGTCGGCGGCGGCTTCGGGATGAAGACGAGCCTGTACCCCGAGGATGTCGTCGTCGCGTACTGCGCGAAGACGCTCGCACGCCCCGTCAAGTGGTGCGCGGAACGGATGGACGAGTTCCTCGCCGCGTCGCACGGCCGCGACGTAACCAGCACGGCGGAGCTCGCGCTCGCGGCCGACGGCCGTGTGCTGGCGCTCCGGGTCGATTCGAAGGCCAACGTCGGCGCCTACGCGACGGGCGGCGGCGTCGTGATCCAGCTCCTGATCGGACCCTGGGTTGCGACATCGGTCTACGACATCGCCACGGTCGACATCCGCATCCAGGCCGTGCTCTCGAACACGACCCCAACGGGCGCGTACCGCGGCGCAGGCCGTCCCGAGGCCATCTACATGATCGAGCGGTTGATGGACGCCGCGGCGCGGGCGAGCGGCATTGACCAGATCGAGCTGCGCCGCCGCAACATGATCCGTCCCGAGCAGATGCCGTACACGAATCCCCTCGCGAAGACCTACGACAGCGGCAACTTCGCGCAGGTGATGGATCGGGCGCGCGCGTTCGCGGATTGGGACGGGTTCGAAACGCGGCGCGCCGAATCGGCCCGCCGCGGCAGGCTGCGCGGTCGGGGAATGGCGGCGTTCCTCGAATGGACCGGCGCCGATGTCTTCGAGGAGACCGTGACCGTCACCGTCGAAGGCGACGGCGGCATCGAGATCGTCTCGGCGACGCAGGCGATGGGGCAGGGACTTGCCACGACTTACGCGCAGCTCGCGGTCGACGTCTTCGGCGTGCCCATCGAGAAAATCCGGATCGTGCAGGGCGACACCGATCGCGCGACGGGGTTCGGCAGCGCCGGCTCGCGCTCGTTGTTCGTCGGCGGGTCCGCGGTGCGCGTAGGCGCCGAGCGGACGGTTGCCGCGGCGCGCGACCTCGCGGCGCGGGCCCTGGAAACGGCGGCCGGGGATCTCGAGTACGCCGACGGCGAATACGTCGTCGCCGGCACCGACCGCCGTGTCGGGCTCTTCGAGCTCGCGCAGCGTGAACGCGAGCGGCGCATCGTCGTTGCCTCGACGAGCAAAGTGGCCGACGCGACGTGGCCCAACGGGTGCCACATCTGCGAGGTCGAGGTCGACCCCGACACCGGCGCCGTCGAAGTCGCGGGCTATTGGTCGGTGAACGACGTCGGGCGCGTGATCAATCCGCTGATCGTCGAGGGCCAGGTCGAGGGCGGTGCCGTCCAAGGGATCGGCCAGGCGCTTTCCGAAGCGCTGGTCTACGACCGCGAATCGGGCCAGGCGCTCACTGCGACCTTCCTGGACTACGCGATTCCGCGGGCGACGGTCGTCCGCCATTTCGCGACGGCGACCGACGAATCGTCGCCGTGCCGCAACAACGCGATGGGCGTGAAGGGGGTGGGTGAGCTGGGCACGATTGGTGCTACCCCTGCTGTCGTCAACGCCGTCGTTGACGCGCTCGCGCGTGCGGGCGTGGGGGATCGGGCACTCGCACTGCAGATGCCGCTCACGTCCGAGCGGGTCTGGCGGGCCCTACGTCCCTAAGGGTTATTGCCGTACAGTGTCACCCGACCGCCCGGCAGCGTCGGTTGACGAAGCCCGCATCGCGCGGCTGCAGCAAGGGAGAAGTCACCGATGTCATCTCGTCCGCTGGCGTGGCTGGCCGTCGCGGTGTTCGCCGCCGCCGTACCGTACAGCAGCGCGGCGGCCGCCGATCTCGTGTTCTCGGTCACCGAGGGGGTCACCTACCAGGCGACGCCCAAGGAAATCCGCGACAAGTTCGAGCCGCTCGCGCTCGCGCTCGGCGCCGCGCTCAAGCGCAACGTCCGGGTCGTGCTCGTCCCCAAGTACGACGACGTGCGCGCGGGGCTCGCGAAGCAGGAATTCGACCTCGCATTCATCCATCCGGCCCACGTCGCGCTCGCCGAAGTGAAGGCGGGCCGGTACAAGACGCTCGCATGGACGACGGGCTACACCGAATACACGGTGTCGCTGATGGTGAAGCCGAACGACCCGGCGAAGGCGCTCCCCGACGTCAAGGGGCGCAGGCTCGTCACGCCGGACCCTGATTCGATCACCGCGTGGATGGTGCGCGCGATGCTGCGCTCGGCCAGCATGTCTCCGGACAAAGACCTCAAGATCATGACGACGCGCTACCAGGACGCGGTGCCGTTCTATCTCGAATACGGCTTCGCCGACATCGGCGCGACCGCCGCGAGCTCGGTCGTCAAAGAATGGACGGACAAGGGCGGCAAGGTGTTCCTCAAGTCGCGCTCGGTGCCGATCAAGTATTTCATCGTCTCGAGCAAGGTATCCGCCGACGAGCAGGAGCGCATCCAGCGCGCGCTCGTGACGCTCGCGCAGTCCGAGCAGGGCAAGCAGGTGCTGGCCGCGATGGGCTACCGTGGGTTCGTCATGCCCGACCACGCCGTGGACACGTCGGCGATCGCCTGGCTCGGCCTCTAGTCTCGTCCGTCGTTCCGGATGCGGTAGCATGGCGGCCCGCCCGCCATGCCGCCGCTCATGGATTTTGCGTTCATCCTCGACCCGCTGCCTTTGCTCAAGGCCTACAAGGATTCGAGCGTGGCGATGATGCGCGCGCTCGTCGCGCGCGGTCACCGCGTCTTCGCGCTGGAGGCGGCGGACATCTACTGGAGCTCGGGGGCGACGCGCGGCCGCGTCGCGCCGCTCGAGGTGCGCGCTACCGATGCCGACTGGTATTCGGCCGGCGTGGCGGAGGAACGCTCGCTCGCCGAATTCGCTGCGGTCCTGATGCGCAAGGATCCACCGTTCGACATGGAGTATGTCTACGCGACCTACCTGCTCGAAGCCGCCGAGCGCGAAGGCGCGCGCGTGTGGAACCGTCCGCGGGCGATCCGCGACAACAACGAGAAGATGGCGATTGCGAAGTTCACGGAGTTCGTCGCGCCGACGCTCGTGACGCGCGACGCGGAACGCATCGCCGCGTTCATCGACGCACACAGCGACGTCATCGTGAAGCCGCTGGACGGGATGGGCGGCACCTCGGTGTTCCGGGTTCGTGCCGACGATCCGAACCGCAACGTGATCCTCGAAACCGTCGGCGTCGGCGGCAGCCGCACGGTGATGGCACAGCGCTACCTGCCCGCGATCAAAGACGGCGACAAGCGCGTGCTGCTAATCGCGGGCGAGCCCGTGCCGTACGCGCTCGCGCGAATCCCGAAGCCGGGAGAGACGCGGGGCAATCTCGCCGCCGGCGGCCGCGGGGTCGCGCGCCCGCTCACCGCGCGCGACCGCGAGATCGCGACATCGCTCGGCCCGCGGCTGTGGTCCGAAGGCCTGCTCGTGGTCGGCCTCGACGTGATCGGCGAATTTCTGACGGAAGTCAACGTGACGAGCCCGACCTGCATGGTCGAGATCGCCGAGCAGACGGGCTTCGATGTCGGTGGCATGTTTGCCGATGCGCTCGTCCACGCCTGCGAGCCCTAGCCTTTCGCCGCGGGCGCGCGTGCTACCATTGCCTCACCTCCACGCCGCCTCGACGACCGCGGATCGACGATGATCGGCATCCTGATCGTGGCTCATGACACACTCGGCGAGAGCCTCGTGCGGGCCTTGACGCATGTGCTCGGCAGCCGACCGCCGCAGCTCGAGGTGCTCTCCGTCGCCGCCACCGACGATCCCGTCGACCTCGTCCCCGCGGCACGCGAGCTCATCGCGCGGCTCGACACCGGCCACGGCGTCTTGATCTTCTCGGACCTCTTCGGCGCGACGCCGTGCAATCTCGCCACGAAGCTCTTGAAGCCCGGACGCATCGAAGTGATCGCCGGCGTCAACCTGCCGATGCTCGTCCGCGCGTTCACGTACCGCAATCGCGGCCTGGAGACGACGATCAAGAAGGCCATCTCCGGAGCGTGCGACGGCGTGCTGCATATCGAGGTCGACCCCGCCTATGCAGCAACGCGAGGTTGAGATCATCAACAAGCTCGGGCTCCATGCCCGCGCGTCCGCCAAGCTCACCCAACTCGCCGCCAAGTATCAGTGCGAAGTATTGATGGCCCGCAACAATCGCAAGGTGAATGCGAAAAGCATCATGGGGGTGATGATGCTGGCGGCGGGCAAGGGCGCGAAGGTCACGCTGGAGACGGACGGCCCCGACGAGGCCGAAGCGATGGACGCCCTGGTGGCGCTGATCGGCGACTATTTCGGCGAGGGGCAATAGCGAAAGCGGGGAACCAACGCGTGGACGAAACGCTCCATGTCGAAATGCCGCTCGCGCGCATCGCGCGGGCCGCGACTCGAACCGACATCGGGGACACCCATGGAGACCTGCGAAGTCCTCGTGCGCCACCCGCTCGGCTTGCACGCGCGCGTCGCCGCGCGCATCGTCAGCCTTGCGTCAGGATTCCGTTGCAACATCGCGCTCGTGTGTCGCGGCCGGCGCGCGAGCGCGCGGAGCATGATCGCGCTCTTGCTGCTGGCGGCGGCGGTGGGTGCGTCGGTGCGCGTCGAAGCCGACGGACCGGACGAGAAGGAAGCGCTTACCGTCGTGGCGAAGCTCGTTCGCGGCGACGTCCCGTAAGCACCGCGCGCCGTCCCGGGAGCGCGGCGCGATGACCAGTTTCGCCCTGCACGGCGTCGGTGTTTCGGCCGGCATCGCGATCGGTCGCGCGCAGCTCGTGTCGCACGCGACGCTCGAGGTCGCGCATTACTCGATTGCGCCGGGTGACGTCGATGCTGAGATCGCACGTTTCGGCAACGCGGTCCGCGAGGTGCAGCGCGAGCTCGAAAGCCTACACAGCGCGATGACGAGCGGCGACGCACCGGCCGAGTTCGGCGCGTTCCTCGACGTCCACTGGATGATCCTCACCGATCCGACGCTGTCGGAGACACCGCGCCGGATCATCGCCGAGCAGCGCTGCAACGCCGAATGGGCACTTGTCCAGCAGATGAACGTGCTGGTCGAGCAGTTCGACGCGATCGACGATCCGTATTTGCGCGAGCGCAAGGCTGATGTCGTGCAGGTGGTCGAGCGGATCCTGAAGCGACTGCTCGGCAAGCCGGGCACCGTCGCGCCGGCGGGCGCCGAGCAGCACACGATCCTGGTCGCGCACGACCTCTCGCCGGCGGACGTCATCCAGTTCAAACAGCATCGCTTCGCGGCGTTCCTGACCGACGTGGGCGGCGCCACGTCGCACACCGCCATCGTCGCGCGCAGCCTCGCGGTGCCCGCCGTCGTCGCCACCCACAACGCTCGCCAGCTGATCCGCGAGAGCGAGCTCCTGATCGTCGACGGCACGAACAACGTCGTCATCGTCAATCCGGATAAATCGGTGCTCGCCGAGTACCGGTTGAAGCAGGGCGAGCTCTCGCTCGAGCGCGCACGCCTGCGGCGGCTCGTCACGAAGCCGGCGACGACGATCGACGGCGTGCTGGTCGAGCTTCAGGCGAACATCGAGTTGCCGGGCGACCTGCCGCAGACCGTCGAGAACGGCGCGACCGGTGTCGGCCTCTTCCGCTCCGAGTTCCTCTTTCTCAATCGCGAGGGCCTGCCTTCGGAGGACGAGCAGTTCGAGGCGTATCGCAGCGTGGCCCAAGGGATGGAAGGGAAGCCCGTCACGATCCGCACCTTCGACTTGGGCGCCGACAAGCAGGCCGCGGGGTTCGATGGCCTGGCGCGTGTCTCACCCAATCCCGCGCTCGGCCTGCGCGCGGTCCGTTTCTGTCTGGCCGAGCCGAGGCTGTTCCTGACGCAGCTTCGCGCGATCCTGCGCGCATCGCACTACGGCAAGGTGAAGATCCTGATCCCGATGCTCGCATCGGTGGGCGAGATCGACCAGACGCTCGGAATGATCGCGCAGGCGAAGGAGACACTGCGCGAGCAGGGCGTGCCGTTCGATCCCGGCATAGCTATCGGCGGGATGATCGAGATTCCGGCGGCCGTTCTCGCAATCTCCGCGTTCCTGAAGCGGCTCGACTTCCTGTCGATCGGCACGAACGACCTGATCCAGTACACGCTCGCCGTCGACCGCGCCGACGATACGGTGTCGCACCTCTACGACCCGCTGCATCCCGCGGTGCTGAGGCTCATCGGCATGGCGATCACCGCCGCGAACAAGGCGGGTGTGCCGATCGCCGTCTGCGGCGAGATGGCGGGCGAGGTGCGCTCGACGCGGCTCCTGCTCGGGATGGGTCTTGCCAACCTCTCCATGCACCCGGCGCATCTGCTCGCGGTCAAGCAGCGCGTACTGACGACAGACGTCGGACAGGCGCGCGCGCAGGTCAAGCGGATGCGCCGCACCGACGACCCGGCGCGCCTCGTCGCGATGCTCGACCGCCTGAATGCCTGACCGGCGGCGCGCCCTCGCGCGCCGATGATGCGCGGGGAGCTGTAACCCCTCCGCAAACAGGACCATCTGCCGGCGCTGCGCGCCGGCAATGACAATGGCATAATGGCCCTAGTGCCGCCGCGGCCAGGACTTTCCGGGCGCGGCCGCGGTTTATCGAGACACCCACGGCTGGAAATCGTCGATGAGCTTCCGAGCGACCCATCTCACGAAGCGCCTTTGCGCGCAGATCGCGCTTGCGCTCGGCATCGCGGCGCTCGCAACGACTGCTTCCGCCGTCGGCGCGGGCGATCCGGCGCCCGCGTTCACGCTCACCACCGCAGCCGGCGAAACGATCGCCCTCGACAACCTCAAGGGCCGCGTCGTGTACGTGGATTTCTGGGCCTCGTGGTGCGGTCCTTGCCGGCGCTCGTTTCCGTGGATGAACGAGATGCAGCAGAAGTACGGGCCCGCGGGTTTCACCGTTGTCGGCGTCAACGTCGACAAGCGCCGGCCTGACGCCGACAAGTTCCTGCAGCAGACACCGGCGACATTCACTATCGTCTACGACCCGGAGGGCAAGACGCCCGGGGCCTACGGCGTGAAGGGCATGCCGAGCTCGTACCTGGTCGACGCGAGCGGCAAGATCGTCGCCGTCGAGAGCGGCTTTCGTGACGAGCAGAAGGTCGAGCTCGAAGCGCGCATTCGCACGCTCGTTCCATCCCACTAATTCTGGAGGCTCGGATGCGCTTCGTGTTTGCGGTCGCGTTGCTTGCGTGCGTCGCGGGATGCGGAACGATGCAGCCCCCCCAGCCGTGGGAGCGCGGCGATCTCGCGAAGCCGGCGATGCAGATCGACCCGGACAAGCTGCAGACGAAGATCGACCAGCACATCTACACGAGCAAGGAAGCTGCAACCGGCGGCTACGGCGTCGGCGGGGGCGGCTGTGGCTGCAACTGACGGCGCGGCGCCGCCGCGACCGCCAGGCTCCGCCGCTCGTGCGCTCGTCGCTGCCGCGCTGGCGCTCCCGGGTATCCTGCCGGCGTCCGCGGGCGCGCAATCGGTCGCCGATCACGGCATTCTCGAGCTCAAGTACCTCGACTACCGCGACTGGCAGCCCGGCGCGAGCCGGATGACGGTGCGAAGCCCCTCGCTCTACACGCTCATTCCGGTCAACGACACGACCGAGCTCGAGGGCTCGCTCGTCTACGATGCGATGTCGGGGGCCTCGCCGCTCTACCACAACACGCTATCGGGCGCTTCGGGCCTCGGCGTGACCGACTACCGGACAGCCGGCGATGCCAAGGTGACGAAGTACTTCGGCAACTGGGCGATGGGCGTCGCGGGCGTGGTCTCCTCCGAGCGCGACTACCTCTCGCGCGGCGGCGCGGTCGACTTCCGCTTCTTCTCGGACGATCGCAACCGGACGTACGCGCTGTCGGTCGCCGGCGCGAACGACTGGATCCGCCCGTCGAACGCCGCCCCGCCGGGACCGCGCAACACGCTCGAATATCTCTTCGGGATCACGCAAGCGTTATCGCCGACGCAAATCGTCCAGTCGAACCTCACGTACTCGTACGGGCACGGCGACTTCAACGATCCGTACAAGCTCCTCGACAAGCGTCCCAGCGAGCGACGCATCTTCGCGTGGCTCACGCGCTACAACGAGTACTTCGCCGGGCAGGACGGCACGCTGCGGCTGTCGTATCGCTATCTGCACGATTCGTTCGGCAGCGTCTCGAACACGGTCACTGCCGCCTGGGTGCAACCGCTGCCAAGCGAGTGGAGCGTGACGCCCAACATCCGCTATTACACGCAGAGCGCGGCATGGTTCTATCACGACCCGCCGCCCGGCTCGGGGTTCGTGGTGGGCGAGCCGTACACGATGGACACCCGACTGTCGGCCTTCGGCGCATGGACCGCCGGCCTCATCCTGGGGAAGTCGCTCGGTGAGGGTTGGACTGCCAATCTCGAGGCCGATTTCTACCGGCAGCAATCGGGCTGGCGCCCCGGAGGCGGCAGTCCCGGTCTCCTGTCATTCTCGGCACGCTGGTTCATCGTCGGGATCACCAAGGCGTTCTGAAGAGCGCGGACCGCGGGCGTATGCTGCCCCGATGCCGCCGCTCCGGTTTCCATTCCGCGCGATGGGCGGTGACAACGAGCTCCAGCTCGATGCCGCGGATCCGGCACGCGCGCAACGCGCGGCGGACGCGGCCATCGCCGACGTCGTGCGCATCGAGGCCAAGTATTCACGCTATCGCGACGACAGTCTGGTGACGCGCATCAACCGCGCGGCGGGCGGCGATGCGGTCGACATCGATGCGGAGACGGCCGCGCTCGTCGCGTACGCCGACCGGTGCTTCGCCGAGAGCGGCGGCCGCTTCGATCTGACCTCGGGCGTGCTGCGCCGCGCGTGGGATTTCCGGCGCCAGCCGCCCAAGCTTCCCGCGCCCGAAGCGCTTGCGGATGCAAGGACGCTCGTCGGCTGGGCCGAGGTCGAATGGTGCGAGCATTCGATCCGGCTGCCCCGCGCCGGGATGGAGATCGATTTCGGCGGTATTGGCAAGGAATACGCGGCCGACCGTGCAGCGACGCTCTGCATGGAGCACGGCGTCGCGCACGGCCTCGTCAACCTGGGGGGCGACGTACGCGCCATCGGCGTGCAGGCCGACGGCATGCCGTGGCGCGTCGGCATCCAGCATCCGCGCGCTGCCGCGGGCAAGGTGATCGCCTACGTCGATCTCGCCGACGGCGCGGTCGCGACGAGCGGTGACTACGAACGCTATTTCGACCTCGACGGCCGCCGCTACTGTCACATCATCGATCCGCGCACGGGAATGCCGGTCGCGCATTGGCAATCGGTGAGCGTGGTGGCGCCGCTCGCGGTCGTCGCGGGAAGCTGCGCGACGGTCGCGATGCTGATGCAGGCCGAGGGCGAAGCGTTCCTCGCCGCGCAGGGCTGGAGTTACGTCGCGGTCGGGCCTGACGGCGCGCTGCGGCGACCGCAGACGTGACGACGACGTTCCGTCATTCCGCGAACGCGGGAATCCAGCGTCCTTACAGGGTGCCCGGAGCCGCTGGGTCCCCGCCCCCGATCAGGTCGGGGGCAGGCTCTGCACGGGGACGACGAGCGGTTACTTGCAGGTCGTGCCGGGCGCGGTGAAGATCTCGCGCGTGATCTGCTTCTGCTGGTGCACGGGCGCTCCCATGCCCGCGAGCTGCACCGTGTAATCGAACGTCGCGTTGTTGCCGTCGGCGAAAGTGAACGTCGCGGTCCCGACCTTGGACGAGACGACACTCGCGGGGCTGAAGGCGTTGTAGCGCGCGCCGGACGTCCGATAGAGGTCACCGCTGTAGATACCCGGGCCGGTCTTCTTCGCTGTCACCACCAGCCACAGCGGTTGGCCGCTCGTGTCGTAGGTGAACCAGGTGGCGAAGATCGTGTCGCCCTCGTGGTTGAGGTTGATCCCCCATCCCGACTCGGAGTTCGCCGGCTTGTTCCACCACAGATCCTGGTAGTTGGTCGCCGTCGTCAGGTCGGCCACGGTGCCGAAACTGCATGTGGGCATCGTGCCGAAGACCTGACGCGTGATCGTCTTGGTCTGGTTCACCGCGCCGATCACGTAGTTGAACGTGCCGCTGTTCGCAGCGGTGAACGTCAGCGTCGCGGTTCCCGCCTTGGTCGAGGTCACGTTCGCCGGGTCGAAGGCATCGAAGCGCGCGCCGGACACGGTGTACAGGTCGCCGCTGTAGGTACCGGTGCCGGTCTTGTGCATCGTGACGACCAGCCACCAGCCGTTGCCCGAGGTGTCGTAGGTGAACCACGACGCGAAGATCGTGTCGCCCTGGTGCGCGAGATTGAGCCCCCAGCCCGATTCGGAGTTCGCCGGCGCGTTCCACCAGATGCCGCCGTAATTGGCGACGCCTGTCATACCGGTGCCCGTAAAGGTGAAGCTCTGCGGACTGTAGAGGCCGTCGCTCGTGACGACGATCTTCGCCGACCGGCCGCCCGTGGCCGCCGGGGTGAACGCGACCTTGACCGCGCAGGAGGTCGCCTGCGTCAGCGACGTGCAGGTGTTCGAGGTGATCGCGAATTCCGTGTTGTCGCTCGTCACCGAGGCGACGTGAACGTTGGCGGCGCCGACGTTGCTGAGCGTGAGCGTGAGCGGAGCGCTCGTCGATCCCGTCGGCTGGTTGCCGAAGTCGAGCGTCCCCGAGCCTTGCAACTGGCCTTGCGAGCCGCCGCCCCCTCCCCCTCCGCCCGCCCCGCCACCGCCGGCCACGCAAGGCGCGATGCCGATCTTGCACGTGTAGAGGAATTCGGCGATGTCGCCAAGATCGCCCCACACGTTGTTGGGGGGGCGATCCGCAATGCAGCACCCTTCAATTGCAGCTGCAATAGGCTTAACTTCTAGGCGGGCATTCATCATCACGTCGATGTAGCCGGGGTCGCGCGGGGCGGCGAGCAGTAGCACAGGTACCGACCCAGGTTGACGCACGTGACTATCCGATAGTGGGGTGGGCGGGTACTCGGTCGGGGAACTGTGGCATTGATTGCAGCTCCAGACTTGGGGTACCGCAGCCGTCGGCGTCTGTCCAAACAAGATCATGCCGCGATTGGCGTCGCCGCAGCCGTTGAAGGCGAGGTTCGCCACGGGGGTGGTGCAGCGCCTGTTCCGCGGACGCGCGCGGCGCCCCGCCGACGGCCATAGCCGTCAAGAGGGCGAACACCATCGCCGCGAACCATCGTCCCATTCGGATCTCCCTTCCGGCCGACACTATCCCAACGTCATAGGTTATTCCATTGTCATGAAGCGGGCAAGGCACGCTGGTCGGCGCCGGCGCCCACGATAGGCAAACCGGGCCGTACCGGCTAGACTGCGGGCGAGCGCCGATTTGAAACCAGCTTGCGGGCGCGAGCGAGTCCCGGTGGACGGGATGTACGCGACAAATACGGCTAAAGCGGTGCGGCGCGCGGGATGGCCCGCCCCCACCCGACTAGCCAAGCTGGTCGGGTTTTTTGTTGCCTGGGGCCAGGACGCCGCCGACCGCCATGCCTTCGTTCGCCGCGACCACGGGGGGAACCGGCGCGCCGCGCGCCGCGCAGGGCGGTTCTGTCGGCGCCGTCGTCGCGCAGCGGGCACGATTCGACGAGCCGCTGCCGCTCGCCTGCGGAGCGTCGCTTCCGGGGTTCGAGCTCGCCTACGAGACTTACGGGACGCTCAACGCCGAGCGCTCCAACGCGGTCCTCGTCTGCCACGCGCTGAATGCGTCCCACCACGTCGCCGGGTGGTACGAAGGCGATCCCGACAACCTCGGATGGTGGGACAACATGATCGGCCCGGGCAAGCCGCTCGACACCGATCGATTCTTCGTCGTCGGGGTGAACAACATCGGAAGCTGTTTCGGCTCGTCGGGGCCGCTCACGCTGAATCCGGCGACGGACAAGCCGTGGGGCGCCGATTTTCCGTTGGTGACGGTCGAGGACTGGGTCGACGCCCAGGCGCGGCTCGCCGATCGCCTCGGCATTCGTACGTGGGCGGCGGTGATGGGCGGGAGCCTGGGCGGCATGCAGGCGCTCGACTGGGGTATCCGCTATCCGGATCGCATCCGCCACGCGCTCGTGATCGCGGCGGCGCCCAACCTGTCGGCGCAGAACATCGCGTTCAACGAAGTCGCGCGGCAGGCGATCCTGTCCGATCCTGACTTCCACGACGGTCGCTTCGACACGCATGGGACAAAGCCGCGCCGCGGCCTGCGCGTCGCGCGGATGATCGGCCACATCACGTACCTTTCCGACGAGCAGATGGAGGAGAAATTCGGGCGCGGCCTGCGCGAGGGCAAGAACTTTTCGTTCGCGCCCGAGTTCCAGATCGAGTCTTACCTGCGCCACCAAGGGGACAAGTTTGCCGAGTACTACGACGCGAATACCTATCTCCGCGTGACGAAGGCTCTCGATTATTTCGACCCCGCGCAGACGACGGACAAGAGCCTGGCCCGTGCGCTCGCGCCCGCGGTGTGCCGCTTTCTCGTCATCGCGTTCACGACCGACTGGCGGTTCGCGCCGCCGCGCTCGCGCGAGATCGTCAAGGCGCTGGTCGACAACCATCGCTCGGTGTCGTACGCGGAGATCGCGGCACCGCACGGGCACGATGCGTTCCTGCTGGACGATCCGCAGTACATGGCCGTCGTGCGCGCATACTTCGATCGGATCGCCGCGGAGATCCAGCCCCTTCCGACGACGCCCGGTGCAACGCCGCCGGCCGCGGCTCTCGGGTCGCCGCACTATGTGCCTTCTGCTGCTGCGGCCGCGGGGCGCGCCGACTTCGCGACGATCGCCTCGTGGATCGCCCCTGGCTCGCGCGTGCTGGACCTGGGTTGTGGCGATGGCAGCCTCCTCGCGTATCTCGCTCGCGTGCGAGGGGTGAAAGGCTACGGGATCGAAATCGATCCCGCCGGCGTCCACGCGAGCATCGCGAACGGAATCGACGTGCTGCAAAGCGACCTCGAGTCCGGGCTCGCGGGCTTCGACGACGCGTCGTTCGATTGCGTGATCCTGTCGCAGACGCTGCAGGCGATGCGCCACACCGAAGCGCTGGTCGACGAAATGCTGCGCGTGGGCCGCGGCGCGATCGTGACGTTCCCCAATTTCGGGCATTGGTCACACCGCTGGCAGATCCTGAAAGGGCGCATGCCGGTGTCGCCGTCGCTGCCGTATCAGTGGTACGACACCCCGAACATCCACCTCTGCACAGTCGCCGACTTCGACGCGTTCCTCCGCGCCCGCAAGTGCGTCGTCGAGAACCGGGTCGTGCTTGCGCGCGGGCGGCCGGTCACGCTCTGGCCGAACTTGTGCGGCGAGCTCGCGATCTATCGCTTTCGCCGCGAATGAGCGAGCGGGGCGCTAGCCCAGGCCCGAAGGGCGCGTCCGCGGGCGATTGAGGGCGGCCGACCTCCGTACGTATCGAACAGCCAAGGCGGTGCGGAGGCCGCGAATGAGCGAGCGGGGCGCTAGCCCAGGCCCGAGGGGCGCGTCCGCGAGCGATTGAGGGCGGCCGACCTCCGTACGCATCGAACAGCCAAGGCGGCGCGGAGGCCGCGAATGAGCGAGCGGGGCGACTACACGCCGCCAGGCAACTAACCCCCCGCGGCAGTACGGCGTGCACGCGCACGATGAATGCGTGCAGCTCGCGCATGTGGTTGCTCAGGAATTCCTCGATTCTTTCGTCCGTGACCGTGCGTGCAGCGGCCGTTCACCCGCGCCCGCAGGGCGTGCAGCCGCTGCCCGGTAGAATCCGCCGATGACCGATTCAGCATCGCGCGCTGCGGCGCCCGCGCGCGAAACGTGGCGCGAAGCGCTCTTCAACCGGCGGATGCTGATCTGCGTGGCCACGGGCTTCTCGTCGGGCTTGCCGCTGTACCTCCTGTTGAACCTGCTGCCGGCATGGCTCCGTTCGGAGCAAGTCGACCTGAAGCAGATCGGCCTCTTCGCGTTGATCCAGCTGCCGTACACCTGGAAGTTCCTCTGGTCGCCGCTCATGGACCGCTACGGCCTCCCCGTGCTCGGTCGTCGTCGCGGCTGGATGCTGCTGACGCAGATACTTCTCCTCCTGTCGATTCCGGCGTTCGGGTTCTTCCATCCCGCGCGTGACCTCTGGTCCATCGCCTGGGTCGCGATCGCCGTTGCTTTTTTCTCGGCCTCGCAGGACATCGTGCTCGACGCGTACCGCCGCGAGATTCTGCCGGACCCGGAGCTCGGTCTCGGCAATGCGGTGCATGTGAACGCGTATCGGATCTCGAGCCTCGTGCCCGGCGCGCTGGCGCTGATCCTGGCCGACCTCCTGCCGTGGGACACCGTGTTCGCGCTGACGGCGCTGTTCATGCTGCCGGGCATCGCGATGACGTTGCTTGTCACCGAGCCGATGATTTCACGGTTGGCGCCGAAGACGCTGCGCGAAGCCGTGGTCGAGCCGTTCCACGAGTTCATCACGCGGGCCGGCCGGAAGGAAGCGCTGCTCGTTCTCCTCTTCATCTTCCTCTACAAGCTCGGCGACAGCATGGCAACGGCGCTCGCGACGCCGTTCTACCTCGATCTCGGCTTTACCAAGACCGAGATCGGCGTGATCGCGAAGAATGCGGGACTCTGGGCGAGCGTCGCCGGCGGCATGCTGGGCGGTCTTTGGATGGTGAAGATAGGCATCAACCGAGGACTTTGGCTCTTCGGCGCGGTGCAGCTCGTCTCGATCCTGGGCTTCGCGTGGCTCGCCTGGGAGAACCGGCCGGACCGACTGCTGCTCGCGGGCGTCATCGCGTTCGAGGCACTCGGGGTGGGCCTGGGCACCGCGGCCTTCGTCGCGTACATCGCCCGGGCCACCGACCCGCGCTATACGGCAACCCAGTTCGCCCTGTTCACCAGTCTGGCCGCCCTGCCGCGGACGGCGGTTAACGCGACGACGGGCTGGATCGTCGACGCCGTCGGCTGGCTGCCGTTCTTCCTGTTGTGTGCCGTCCTCGCGCTGCCTGGGATGGCACTACTCTTGCGTGTGGCTCCCTGGAATGAGAGGAAGAAACAGGGATAGCGGCCATGAACCACCACAAGTTCAGCGCCATCGCGCATCGCGACCACGATTACTGCAACCCGATTTCAGCCCCCAAGATCGAGCGGCTGCTCGACCTCCTGCCGCTCGACGAGACCTCGCGTGCGCTCGACTTGGGGTGCGGCCGTGCCGAGTTCGCGTTGCGCCTCATCGAGCGGTTCGGCTCGCCGGTGGTCGCCGTCGACCACTCGTCGCTGATGCTCGATGCGGCGCGCGAGCGGGCCGAATGGACGGGCGCGCTCCACAAGCTGCACCTGGACGACATCGACATCCGCGACTTCAAGGCCGACCCTGAAACGTTCCACCTGACGGTGATGATGGGGGCAGGCGGAATCGCCGGCGGCATGGCCGGCATCTGCAACACTCTCAAGGGCTGGACCAAGGGCGGCGGCTACGTGCTGGTGGGTGACGGCTACTGGCGGCAGAAGCCGCATCCCGAGTATCTCGCGCTGTTGGGCGGCTCCGATGCGCAGTATCTCGACCACTGGGGCAACGTGCAGGCAGGCGTCGATGCAGGCCTGATCCCGATGCACGCGACGACCGCCTCGGTCGAAGAGTGGGACGAGTACGAGTGGAAATACTGCCGCTCGATCGAGCGCTACGCGCGCGAGCAGCCGGACGACCCCGACGTGCCGGCCATGGTCGCGCGTATCCGGCGCTGGCGCGACGCGTACCTGCGCTGGGGCCGTGACACGCTGGGCTACGCGGTCTACCTGTTCTATCGACCGAGCCCGAACGTCGGCTGAGCGCGCGTTTTCTTCACGCGAGCTTCTCGAGCGCTTCGCTGACTTCGAGCCATTCGGCCTCGAGTCGCGCGAGTTGCCAAGTGACCTCGCCTTGCCGTGTGAGCCGCTCGCGCAGGAGCTCGCGTTGGTCATCGGTATACGCGTCGGGTGAAGCGAGCCACGCCTCGAGCCCTTTCCGTTCGGCGTCGAGCGGAGCGATAGCCTGCTCGATCCGCGCGAGGCGGTCCGAGAGCGGCTTGCGGCGCGCGTAGCTTTCCTGGCGCGCTTGCGCTTCGGCACGCTTCTGCCCCTTGCGATCGAGGGTCGGAGCGGATTCCGTGACCGGTTCCGCATTGCCCCGTCCCCGCGACAGCACCCAGTCGCGATAGTCGTCGAGATCGCCATCGAACGGTGCGATCCGACCGTCCGCGACGAGCCACAGCTCGTCCGCGGTCGCGCGAAGCAGGTGTCGGTCGTGCGCGACGACGACGAGCGCGCCGCCGTAGTCCTGCAGCGCCTCCGCGAGCGCTTCGCGCATCTCGATGTCGAGGTGATTGGTCGGCTCGTCCAGCAGAAGCAGGGTCGGGCGCGCGCGCACGATCAGCGCCAGGGCGAGTCGCGCTCGCTCGCCGCCGGAGAAACGGGCGACGTCGGCCATCGCCATGTCGCCGCGGAAGTCGAAGCCGCCCAGGTAGTCGCGCAGGTCCTGCTCGCGTGCCGCGGGATCGAGGCGCGCGAGATGGGCGAGGGGCGATACGCCGGCGTCGAGCTGATCGACTTGATGCTGCGTGAAGTAGCCGATCGAGAGCCCTTGCGTCGTAAGGCGCCGGCCCGCGCGCGGCGCGAGCGTTCCCGCGAGTGCCCGCAAGAGCGTCGATTTGCCGGCGCCGTTCGGACCCAGGAGCCCGATCCGCTCACCGGCGAGCACGCCCCAGTCGACATCGGCCAGCACGGGGGGCGAGCTTGCGGTGTCGTCGTCGTAGCCGAGCGTGACATGGTCGAGCCGGACGAGCTGCCGGGCGCTCGTGTCGACCGGAGCGAACGCAAACTCGAACGGGCTGTCGACGTGCGCGGCGGCGATGCGCTCCATGCGCTCGAGCGCCTTGATCCGGCTCTGCACCTGCTTCGCCTTGGTGGCTTTGGCCCGGAAGCGATCCACGAAACTCTGCAGGTGCGCAATCTGCCGTTGCTGCTTCACGTAAGCCGCCTGCTGCGTCCCAAGCTGGAGCGCGCGCTCGCGCTCGAATTGGGTGTAGTTGCCGGCATACATGCGGAGTTTCTTGACGTCGAAGTGGACGATCGTGTCCACCACGCCGTCGAGGAAGTCCCGATCGTGGGTGACGAGCAGGAGCGTGCCGGGAAAGCGCGCGAGCCAGTCCTCGAGCCATAGCACCGCATCGAGGTCGAGATGGTTCGTCGGCTCGTCGAGGAGCAGGAGGTCCGAGCGGCACATGAGCGCCTGCGCGAGGTTGAGCCGCATCCGCAGGCCGCCCGAAAACTGCGCGACGGGTTCGTACTGGCGCGAGACCGGCACGCCGAGCCCGGCGAGCAGCGTCGCCGCGCGCGAGCGCGCCGCATAACCGCCGATCTCCTCGAAGCGATGATGAAGCGTGGCGAGTGCTGCACCCTGCTCGGGATCCGCGACCGCGGCCCTTTCCGCCGTCTCGAGGGCACGCTCGACGTGACGGAGTTCGCGATCGCCATCGAGCACGAACTCGAGCGCGGGCGTCGCAACCGCGGGCGTCTCCTGCGCCACATGGGCAATCGTCCAGGCGGCGGGCAGCTCGACGTCGCCCGCATCGGCGTGGAGTTCGCCGCGCAGGAGCGCGAACAAGCTCGACTTGCCGCAACCGTTCGGCCCGACGAGCCCCGCCTTGTGCCCTGCGTGCACCGTGAGATTGGCGCCTTCGAGCAGGCGCATTGCGCCGCGGGCGAGCGTGAGATTCGAGATGCGGATCAAGGGCCGCTCCAGGACGTAAAGCGTCGCGAGCAGGTCGCCCGCGCAGCAGCGCTACGCGAGCGAGTAGTCGTAGTCGATGATCAGCGGCGCGTGGTCCGAGAAGCGTCGCTTCTTGTAGATCGCGGCGGCGTGCGCTCGCGCGGCGATCCCTGGCGTCGCGATCTGGTAGTCGATCCGCCATCCGACGTTCTTCGCCCAGGCCTGACCCCGGTTCGACCACCACGTGTACTGGTCGGGGCGGGGATCGACGCGCCGAAACACGTCGACGAAACCGAGCTCGTCGAATACGCGCGAGAGCCAATCGCGCTCTTGCGGCAGGAAGCCCGAGTGCTTCTGGTTGCTGCGCCAGTTCCTGAGGTCGATCGGCTGGTGCGCGATGTTCCAGTCGCCGCACAGCACGATTTCGCGGCCGCCGCGCTTGAGGCGCGCGAGGTGCGGCAGGAATTCCGCGAGGAAACGGAATTTCGACGCCTGGCGGTGCTCCCCGCTCGAGCCGGAGGGGAGATAGACGCTGATCACCGTCAATTCCGCGAAGTGTGCTTCGATGTAGCGACCTTCGCCGTCGAACTCGTGGCTGCCGAAGCCGGTCCGGATCCGCGGCGGTGTCCGCGAGTACACCCCGACACCCGAGTAGCCGCTGCGTGCGGCCGGGTGGAAGGCGGCATGCGCCCGGCGCGGAGCGCGCAGCGCGCGCGGGATGTCGGCGTGCGACGCGCGGATCTCCTGCACGCACACGACATCCCACGCGTTGCCGCGCGCGAGCCAGTGCGCGAGTCCCCTGCGCTCGGCGGAGCGGATGCCGTTGACGTTGAGCGTGATGATTCGCACGAGTGGATGACCATGGACGATGAAATCGCCGCCAGCGAAGTTTACACAAGCGGACGGGCTCCGCCGTCGCTCGAACGACCGGGCCGCCCCGGGGCGCCGCGTATACTTGCGAGAAACAGAACTGGTGGTGCGATGTCTGATTTCCGGCAGGAATTCCTCGCGTTCGCGCTGGCACGTGGAGTGCTAAGGTTTGGGGAATTCACAACCAAGGCGGGGCGACGCAGTCCGTATTTCTTCAATGCCGGGCTCTTTGCCGACGGCGAAAGCCTGAGGCGGCTCGGACGGTATTACGCGGAGGCATGGCTCGCCTCCGGCCTCGCCTGCGACCAGCTGTTCGGACCGGCGTACAAGGGCATCACCCTGGCGGCGGCGACGGCGGTCGCCCTTGCCGAAAAAGGTCACAATTTGCCGTTCAGCTTCAATCGGAAAGAGGCCAAGGATCACGGCGAAGGCGGCACGATCGTCGGCGCACCCCTCAAGGGGCGCGTTCTGATTGTCGACGACGTGATCACCGACGGCGGCGCCAAGCGCGAGGCGATCGAGCTCATCCGCGCGCATGGTGCCGACCCGGCAGGCATCTTGATCGCGTTCGATCGGTTGGAGCGGGGCCGCGGCGACAAGTCGGCCGTGCGTGAGTTGCAGGACGAATTCGGCATCCCCGTCGTAGCGGTCGCAACGCTCGACGACTTGATGGGGTTCATCGCCGGGCAGCCGCAGCTCGCCGGGCATGGTGCGGCGATCGGCGCCTACCGCGAGCAATACGGCACGCGGTGAGCCCGAGCAGAGAGGGTGGAGAGCGCAGTGGAGCAGATGGTTCGGACAAAGCGGGATGCGGGCGCAGAAGGGCTGGCGACGGGAATGCTCGCCGCGGCGGCGCTGACGGCGCTCGCGTTGCTCGCGCACCCGGGCTTCGCCCGCGCCGCCACGTACAAGTGGGTCGACGAGAAGGGAGTCGTCCACTACACCGACCACATGCCACCCGAAGCGGTCAACAAGGGGACCAGCCGAACTCAACAAGCAGGGCGTGACGGTCAAGAAGACAGATCCGGCGCCCACGCCCGAGCAGCGGCGCGCGAAGGAGGAAGAAGACGCGCGGCAACGGGCGCTCGCGCGGCAGCAGGAGGAGGCCGCGAAGCGCGACCGCGCGCTCCTGTCTTCGTATACGACCGAAGGGGAGATCGACCTCGCGCGGAACCGCTCGCTGCGGACGATCGAGAGCGCCGTTCAGTCGTCGAAGGCGTACACCGACCAGCTCACCCGGCGCAAGGCGGAGCTCGAAGGCAAGAAGAAGACCGAGTTCGCGAGCAAGCCGATGCCCGCGGCGATGGAACGCGAGCTCGATTCCATCAATGAGGAGCTCGTGAAGCAGCAAGATCTGCTCGCGCTCAGGCAGAAGGAAGTGGTCGCGGTCAACGCGAAATACGACGCCGACAAGAGGCGCTGGCGTGAATTGGTGGCGGCGAAGGGTGGAGAGGCGGCGGCGCTCGCCGACGTCAATGCGCTGCCGGCGCCGCCGGAGCCGCCCGCCCCGGCGGGCAAGACCGCGGCCAAGAAGAAGTAGCGCCGCGAGCGGCGAGCAGGGGCCCTCGGCGCGCAGTGCCATGGGATGCGAGCAATCGCGAGTCGGCGCAAGCGGCCGACAATTCGGCTTAACGATGGGTCGCTCGCCGCTCGCGGCGCTACCTGCGATAATCGCGCCCTTTCGCATCGCAGTGGATCGCCATGGCGCAGTACGTGTACACGATGAACCGCGTGGGCAAGCTGATCCCGCCCAAGCGGCAGATCCTGAAGGACATCTCGCTGTCGTTCTTCCCCGGCGCCAAGATCGGCGTGCTCGGACTGAACGGCGCGGGCAAGTCAACGCTCCTCCGGATCATGGCGGGTGTCGACCGCGAGATCGAAGGGGAGGCGGTGCCGATGCCGGGCCTCAAGATCGGCTTCCTGCCGCAGGAGCCGGCGCTCGATCCGGCGCAGACGGTACGGCAGGCCGTGCAAGAAGGCATGAGCGATGTGCTCGGCGCGCAAAAGCGCCTCGACGAGGTCTACGCGGAGTACGCGGAAGAGGGCGCCGACTTCGACGCGCTCGCTGCCGAGCAAGCAAAGCTCGAGGCGATCATCGCGGCGTCGGGTGCCGGCTCGGGCGTGCAGATGGAGATCGCCGCCGACGCGCTGCGCCTCCCGCCGTGGGATGCGAAGATTGCGATGCTCTCGGGCGGCGAAAAGCGCCGCGTCGCGTTGTGCCGGCTGCTCCTCTCGAAGCCCGATATGCTGCTGCTCGACGAGCCGACGAATCACCTCGATGCCGAGAGCGTCGACTGGCTCGAGCAGTTCCTGCAGAAGTTTCCGGGCACCGTCGTTGCGGTGACGCACGACCGCTACTTCCTCGACAACGCCGCCGAGTGGATCCTCGAGCTCGACCGAGGCTACGGGATCCCCTGGAAGGGCAACTACAGCTCCTGGCTCGAGCAGAAGGAACAGCGACTCGAGGTCGAATCGAAGCAGGAGGCGGCGCGCATCAAGGCGATGAAACAGGAGCTCGAGTGGGTGCGGCAGAACGCGAAGGGCCGGCAGGCGAAGAGCAAGGCGCGCATCGCCCGCTTCAACGAACTCGCGTCCTATGAGCACCAGCAGCGCAACGAGACCTCCGAGATCTTCATCCCGGTCGCGGAGCGGCTTGGCAACGAGGTGATTGAATTCAAGAAGGTGTCAAAAGGCTACGGCGATCGCGTGTTGATCGACGACCTCTCGTTCAGGGTACCGCCGGGTGCCATCGTTGGGGTGATCGGGCCGAATGGCGCGGGCAAGACAACGCTGTTCAAGCTCATCACCGGGAAAGAGAAGCCGGATTCGGGCGCGGTCGTCATCGGCCACACGGCGCAGCTCGCCGTCGTAGACCAGACGCGGGAATCGCTGCCGAACGACAAGACGGCGTGGGAAGCGATCAGCAACGGCCAGGACATCCTGACCGTCGGGCGCTTCGAGATGCCCTCGCGCGCGTACCTCGGCCGCTTCAACTTCAAGGGACCCGACCAGCAGAAGAACGTGGGCCAGCTTTCGGGCGGCGAGCGCGGCAGGTTGCATCTCGCGGCGACGCTGCTCGAGGGCGGCAACGTGTTGCTCTTGGACGAGCCGTCGAACGACCTCGACATCGAGACACTCCGGGCGCTCGAGGAAGCTCTGCTCGAATTCGCCGGCAGCGTGATGGTGATCTCGCACGACCGCTGGTTCCTCGATCGCATCGCAACGCACATCCTCGCTGCCGAGGACGACTCGAACTGGGTGTTCTTCGAGGGCAACTATCGCGAGTACGAGAACGACAAGATCAGGCGCTTGGGCGAGGAGGGTGCGCGCCCGCACCGACCGCGGTACAAGCCGTTGATGCATTAACGATCACGATTCGGCGGGAGACCGCGGCACGAGCCGCTGCTAGCTCGTGTGGTCGTGTACCACTTTCCAGCCGGCCGCCGTGCGCACCCACACGAGCGTGAACCACCCCGACTGCTCGGGGAGCCCGCCGCCTTCGAGGATGAAACGGCCCGTCATCAGCGCCGAATCGGACGATAGCGCACGGATGGCGACACGCTCCATGCGCAGGTTCTGCTTCGGCTGGGCGCCGACGAAATAGGTCTTGCGGAACGACTCCTCGATCGGGGCTAAGCCGGGGCGCGGTCCTTCGCGCGTCATCATCGTGACGGCGGGATCGTAGAGCGAAAGGTGCTTGGCGAGACTGCCTTCGTTCCAGCCGTTGACCGACGCGTTCAGCGCCGCCTGGATCTGGTTGCGATCCGCTTCGGAGATCTCGGACGAGGACGGTGCCGTGCTGACGCAACCGGCGAGAGCCCATCCGCCCGCGACCGCAACGATCCGCAACATGCGACCCATCATCATCCCAGCTTCGCCTTCAGGATGGCGTTGACCTGCGCGGGGTTGGCCCTGCCCTTCGAAGCTGCCATTACCTTGCCGACGAGCGAGTTGAACGCCTTTCCCTTGCCGGCGCGGAATTCGGCGACGATCGCCGGATGGGCGGCGAGAGCATCGCTGACGAGCTTCTCGATCGCCCCGGCGTCGGAGATCTGCTGCAGCCCCTTCTTCGCGATGATCGCGTCGGCCGCATTTGCCCCGCTTGCTTCGCCTGCCCACATCGCGTCGAACACGTCCTTCGCGGCTTTGCCGGAAATCGTGCCGTCTTCGACGCGCTTCAGCAATCCCGCAAGGTCCTGCGGCTTGACCGGGGCAACCACAATATCGATTTCGTCCTCGTTGAGCCTCGCCGCCACCTCGCCCAGCATCCAGTTCGCGACGGTCTTTGGCTCGCCCCCAAAAGCCCGTACGGTGCCCTCGAAGTAGGCGCCGGCTTCCCGCGACTGCGTGAGCATCGTCGCGTCGTAGGCGCCGAGGCCGTACGCGCTTTCGAAGCGCGCCTTCATCGCTTCGGGCAATTCCGGCAGCTCGGCTTTGATGCGTTCGATCCAATCGTTGGCGATCACCAGCGGAGGCAAGTCAGGATCGGGGAAGTAGCGGTAGTCGTGCGCGTCTTCCTTGCTTCGCATCGAGCGCGTTTCGCCGCGATCGGGATCGTAGAGTCGCGTCTCCTGCGCGACGCTCCCGCCGTCTTCGATCAGCGCGACCTGGCGGCGGACCTCGTAGTCGATCGCGTGCTGAAGGAAGCGGAAACTGTTCAGGTTCTTGATCTCGCAGCGCGTGCCGAGGGGTGCGCCAGGGCGCCGCACCGAGACGTTCGCGTCGCAGCGGAAGCTGCCTTCCTGCATGTTGCCGTCGCAGATGCCGATCCAGCGCACGAGCGTGTGGAGCGCCCTGGCGTAGGCCGCCGCTTCCTCCGAGCTCGACATGTCGGGCTCGGACACGATCTCGAGCAACGGCGTCCCCGCGCGATTCAGGTCAATGCCTGTCATCCCGTGCAGGTCCTCGTGCAGGCTCTTGCCCGCATCTTCCTCGAGATGAGCGCGCGTCAGGCGCACGCGTTTCTCGCCGTCTGCGGTGGCGATCGCGATCGAGCCGCCCTGCACGACGGGGATCTCGTACTGCGAAATCTGGTACCCCTTCGGGAGGTCGGGATAGAAGTAGTTCTTGCGTGCGAATACGCTGCGGGTGTTGATGGTGCCCCCGACGGCAAGCCCGAACCGGATGGCGCGCTCGACCGCGCCTTTGTTGAGCACCGGCAGGATGCCCGGGAGCGCGATGTCGACCGCGGAGGCCTGCGTGTTGGGTGCGGCGCCGAACGCGGTCGCTGCACCCGAAAAGATCTTCGCTGCCGTCGAGAGCTGCGCATGCGTCTCGAGGCCGATGACGACTTCCCAGCTCATGTCGGCCCCTCATGGGGCAGCGGGCCCGCACGTTCAGCGAGCGTGGGAATCCTTTGATGCCAGTCGGTCGCCTGCTGGAACCGATGCGCGATCTCGAGGAGTCGCGCTTCATCGAAATGATTGCCCTGGAGCTGCACGCCGATCGGCAAGCCCTCACGATCGAACCCGCACGGAATCGACATCGCCGGAATGCCAGTCAGATTCGCGGCGATCGTGAAGATGTCGTTCAGGTACATCTGCACGGGATCGTCGGTCTTGGCGCCGAGCTTGAATGCAGGCGACGGCGCTGTCGGGCCGACGATCACGTCGCAGCGCTCGAACGCGTTGCGGAAATCATCGGCGATGAGGCGGCGCACCTGCTGCGCCTTGAGGTAGTAGGCATCGTAGTAGCCATGCGAGAGCACGTACGTGCCGACCAGGATCCGGCGTTTCACCTCGGGGCCAAAGCCCTCGGCCCGCGTCTTTCGGTACATGTCGCCGAGGTCGGCGTACCTCGCGGCGCGGTGGCCGTAGCGGACGCCGTCGAAGCGCGAGAGGTTCGAGGAGGCCTCGGCTGGCGCGATCACATAGTAGACCGGGACGGACAGCCCGACGTTGGGCAGCGTGAGCTCGACGGTCGTCGCGCCCAGCTCGCGCAACGATGCGACCGCGGCGTCGATTGCGGCCGCGACCTCCGGATGGCTGCCATCGCCGAAGTACTCCTTCGGTAGCCCGACGCGAAGGCCCGCGAGTGGCTTGCGGTCTGCCGCCGGCACGAGATGCCGTCCATAGTCCTCCGTCGGACGCGCGAGCGACGTCGAGTCGCGCGTGTCGTGGCCGGCCATCGCGCTGAGCATGAGCGCGCAGTCGAGCGCGGTGCGCGCGAACACGCCCGGCGTATCGAGGCTCGACGCGAACGCGACCAGCCCGTACCGCGAGCAGACGCCGTAGGTCGGCTTGAGACCGCAGATGCCGGACAGCGAGGCCGGCTGCCGGATCGAGCCGCCGGTGTCGGTTCCCGTCGCGCCCGGGATGAGCCGCGCGGCGACCGCTGCCGCCGATCCGCCCGAGCTCCCGCCGGGAACACAGGCGAGGTTCCAGGGATTCTTCACCGGTCCGAAATGCGAGTTCTCGCTCGACGAGCCCATCGCGAACTCGTCCATGTTCGTCTTGCCGACCAGCACGGAGCCGGCTCGCTTCAGGCGCTCGACGACGAATGCGTCGTACGGGGCAACGAAGCTCTCGAGCATCCGTGAGCCGCAGGTGGTCCGCAGGCCGGCGGTCATCAGCACATCCTTGTGTGCGATCGGGATGCCGGTCAGCGGCCCGCCTTCACCCTTGGCGAGCGTGGCGTCGGCGGCCTTCGCGGTCGCGAGTGCGCCCTCCGCGTCGACAGTGACAAAGGCGTTCAGCGCCGGATTGTGGCGGGCGATCCGGGCGAGCGTGTCCTGCGTGAGCTCGACCGCGGACAGGCGCTTCGCGCGAAGCGCCGCCGAGAGCTCGGCGATGGACGCATCGCGCATCGCTTACTCCGCGGTCCCCTCGCTCATTCGATCACCTTCGGGACGAGGTAGAGCCCGTCCTCGACCGCGGGCGCGACGCTCTGGTAGAGCACGTGGGCGTCCCCTTCGATGACTCGGTCTTCCCGCAACGGCAGCGTTATGTCCTGCGCGTGCGCCATCGGCACGACGCCCGTCGTGTCGACGGCCTGGAGCTTGCCGATCAGCGCAAGGATCGCATCGAGCTTTCGGCGGACCTCCTCGGCCTGCGCACGGTCGATCTCGATCCGCGCGAGCTCCGCGATCCGGTGGACGTCGGCAAGGGTGAGGCTCATGGCGGAGGCAGGCAAAAGAGGGCGCCAGCAACTGCGGCGAGCGGGTTTGCCGCAGGCCTCCTCGCGGTCGCCGGGGTCCGTTTGAAATTCCCCCGGTGAATCAGTGCTATGGCTGCGGTTCTTAGGGTATCATATTGGCATATTTCGGGCAGCCTCGGCTGCAAGTCGAACCCCGGCCGCGCGGGGGACCGCGCCGCCATTTTTTCGCCGCAGGCCACGCTTTCATGCTCGAGTTCTTCAAAGGGTACTTTTCCAGCGATCTCGCGATCGATCTCGGCACCGCGAACACGCTGATCTACGTGCGCGGTAAGGGCATCGTGCTGAACGAACCTTCGGTGGTCGCGATTCGCCAGGAAGGCGGTCCCAACGGCAAGAAGGTGATCCAGGAAGTGGGTCTCGCGGCCAAGCAGATGCTGGGCCGCACGCCGGGCAACATCACCGCAATCCGTCCGATGAAGGACGGCGTCATCGCCGACTTCACGGTGACGGAGCAGATGTTGAAGCAGTTCATCAAGAAGGTGCTCGATTCGCGCCTCTTCTCACCTTCTCCGCGCATCAT
This sequence comes from uncultured beta proteobacterium, assembly GCA_963773195.1. Classification (GTDB taxonomy): domain Bacteria; phylum Pseudomonadota; class Gammaproteobacteria; order Burkholderiales; family Casimicrobiaceae; genus CAIWHR01. Next base: position 799,247 of record CAVZAE010000005.1, on the reverse strand, counting down.
CATCTGCGTGCCGTGCGGCTCGACGCAGGTCGAGCGCCGCGCGATCCGCGAATCCGCGCTCGGCGCCGGCGCGTCGAAGGTTTATCTGATCGAGGAGCCGATGGCCGCGGCGATCGGTGCCGACCTGCCGATCTCGGAAGCGATCGGCTCGATGGTTCTCGACATCGGCGGCGGCACGACGGAAGTCGGCGTCATCTCGCTGGGTGGCATGGTGTACGCGGGCAGCGTGCGCGTCGGCGGCGACAAGTTCGACGAGGCGATCGTCAATTACATCCGGCGCAACTACGGGATGCTGATCGGCGAGACGACCGCCGAGCATATCAAGAAGACGATCGGCAGCGCGTTCCCAGGCTCCGAAGTCAAGGAAATGGAAGTGAAGGGCCGCAACCTCGCCGAAGGCATCCCGCGCAGCTTTACCGTGTCGTCGAACGAGATCCTCGAGGCGCTCACCGATCCGCTGAACGGCATCGTGTCCGCGGTGAAGAGCGCGCTCGAGCGCACGCCGCCGGAGCTCGGGGCCGACATTGCCGAGCGCGGCATGGTGCTGACAGGCGGCGGCGCGCTCTTGCGCGACGTCGACCGCCTGCTGATGGAAGAAACGGGGCTGCCCGTGGTCGTCGCCGACGATCCGCTGACGTGCGTGGTGCGGGGGTGCGGGAAGGCGCTCGAGAACATGGAAAAGCTCTCGACCATCTTCACGTCCGACTAGACCCCAGGCGGCCTCCGAAGCTCGACCTCCGACGCCCATGCGTCACATCCCCGTCGAGCCCCCCGCGTTCTTCCATCGCGGGCCCTCGCCGCTCGCACGCCTCGCGTTCGTCGGACTCGTTTCGCTGGCGCTGCTCTTCCTCGACACGCGCTACCGCTACCTCGAGAACATCCGGCAGGCCGCCGCGGTCGCGCTGTATCCCCTGCAGCGTGTGGCGCAGATGCCAAGCGAGGCGATCGCCTATGTCGGCAGCTATTTCGTCACGCAGCGGGCGCTGGTCGAGGAAAACGCCGCGCTCAAGCGCCGGCTGCTCGAACAGGGCACAGCCGCGCAGGGTTATGAAAGCGCGCGCGCGGACAACACGCGGCTCAAGTCGCTGCTCGACGTACGCGCGCACTACGGCCATCGCGCGACCGTCGTCGAGGTCCTCTACACCGGTCGCGATCCGTTCACGCAGAAGCTCTTCGTCGACAAGGGTGCTGACGCAGGGATCGCGCCCGGCGATGCCGTCATCGACGCGCAGGGGGTCGTCGGCCAGGTGACGCGCGCGCTGCCGTACATGGCCGAAGTGACGCTCGTCACCGACAAGGACCAGGCAGTGCCGGTCAAGGTCGAACGAAGCGGTGTGCGCAGCGTGCTCTACGGCGCCGGCGCGGGCCGCGCGCCCGAGCTTCGCTTCATGTCGCCCAACGCGGACATCGAGCCCTCCGACGTGCTCGTCACCTCCGGCATCGACGGCACGTATCCGCCCGGGCTCGCGGTTGCCCGCGTGGCGACGCTCGAGCGCGAGACCGGCCAGATGTTCGCGCGGATCACGACGCAGCCGCTCGCGGGCGTCGACCGCAATGAATACCTGCTCGTGCTCGGACGCACGGCGAGCGTCGCGCCACGGCCCGACGAGCCCGCCGACGCCGAGACGGCGAAGAAGCCCGGCCGCGGCCGGCGCCGCGGGGGCTAGGATGGCGCTGCCCGGACTCATGCCGCTCGCGCCCTCGCGACCCGAAGAGATCCTGCGGCCCGTCAAGCCATGGTTCATCGTGCTGACGCTGCTGCTCGCGTTGCTCGCGAACCTGCTGCCGGCCTCCGGCGTCGTGCTGGCGCTGCGTCCTGATTTTCTCGCGCTGGTGCTGCTCTACTGGTGCATCCAGGAACCGCGCTTCGTTGGCGTCGGCACGGCCTGGATGGTCGGACTCGTGATGGACGTCGGCGACGGCACCGTGTTCGGGCAGCACGCGCTCGCCTACGCGTTCCTCGCCTACGCGGCCGAGTATTTCCGTCGCCGCGTGCTGCGCTTCCCGCCGTGGCAGCAGGCCGCGCAGGTGGCTGTGCTGCTGCTCCTGACTTCGGCGCTCGTGCTGCTGATCCGGCTGGTGGGCGGCGCGAGCCTGCCGCGCTGGACCTACGTCGCGCCATCGCTCGTCGGGGCCCTGCTTTGGCCCATCGTGTCGGTGGTCCTGCAATGGCCGCAGCGCCCCACGCGCTCGCCGTCCGATCGTTGACGGCCCGACGACGATGGCGAGACGACTGCTCTTCACCTCCCGCTGGCGCACCGGGGATGCCGTCGCCGGCTTCGGCTCACCCGAGCTCCGCAATCCGGAGCGCGAGCTGTTCCTGTTCCGGCGTCGACTCGGGCTCGCCGGCGTGCTCGTGGTCGCGGCGTTCGGCGCGCTCTTCGGGCGCTTCTTCTATCTGCAGGTCACGCAGCACAAGCACTACCAGACGCTCGCCGAGACCAACCGCATTGCGATCGTGCCGATCGTGCCCAACCGCGGCGTCATCACCGACCGCAACGGTGTGGTGCTGGCCCAGAGCTATTCGGCGTACACGCTCGAGATCCAGCCCTCGCGCGTGAAGAACCTCGACGAGACAATCGACGCCCTCGCGACGATCATCGACATCCAGGCCCGCGACCGCAAGCGATTCAGGAAGCTCCTCGACGAATCGAAGAACTTCGAGAGCATGCCCATCCGCACGCGGCTTGCCGACGAGGAGGTCGCGCGCTTCGCCGTCAACCGCTTCCGGTTTCCGGGCGTCGAGATCAAGGCGCGCCTCTTCCGGCAGTATCCCTACGGCGAGCTCGCCTCGCACGTGATCGGCTACATCGGCCGCATCAACGACCGCGACGTCACGCGCATCGACGAATGGGAGGAGACGGCGAACTACAAAGGCTCCGACTATATCGGCAAGATCGGCGTCGAGCTCTCCTATGAGCGCGAGCTTCACGGCAAGACCGGCTTCGAGGAAGTCGAAGTCGACGCCGGCGGGCGCGCGGTACGGACGTTGTCGCGCACGCCGCCGACGTCGGGCAACGACCTCCGGCTTGCGCTCGACATCAAGCTTCAGGAAGTCGCCGAGAGCGCCTTCGGCGATCGGCGTGGCGCGCTGGTCGCGATCGAGCCTTCGACCGGCGAGGTCCTCGCGTTCGTGTCGAAGCCAGGCTTCGATCCGAATCTGTTCGTTGAGGGTATCGATCCCGCGAACTGGGAAATGCTCAACGACTCGCCGGACAAGCCGCTGCTCAACCGGCCGCTGCGCGGCACCTACCCGCCGGGCTCGACGATCAAGCCCTACCTGGCGCTTTCCGCGCTCAATTCCGGCAAGCGCACGCCGACGCAGACGATCTTCGACCCGGGCTTCTTCCAGATTCCGGGGCAGGCGCACCGCTTCCGCGACGACAAGCCTGGCGGCCACGGCACTGTCGATATGTACAAGTCGATCGTCGTCTCGTGCGACACGTACTACTACATTCTCGCGAGCGAGACCGACATCGACGTCACCGCGGACTTCATGAGCCAGTTCGGCTTTGGCCAGAAGACGGGGATCGACATCGACGGCGAACTCCCCGGCGTGCTGCCGTCACGCGAATGGAAGCGCACGCGCTTCGCGGGCAAGGATTATCGCGAAGAGCACCGCAAGTGGTATCTGGGGGACAGCATCTCGGCGGGTATCGGCCAGGGCTACAACGCTTTCACGCCGATCCAGCAGGCGGTGGCGATCGCGACGATTGCGAACGACGGCGTGGAGTTCCGCCCGCACCTCGTGAAGAGCGTGCGCGACGTGCGCACGGGCGAGATACGCGAGATTGCCCTCGAAGCCTCGCACACGCTGACGGTCAAGCCCGAGTTTCTGGCGATCATCAAGAACGCGCTCGTGGGCGTGCCGAAGGAAGGCACCAGTGCCGCGGCGTTCCTGAAGACGCCCTACGTGAGCGCCGGCAAGACCGGCACCGCGCAGGTGTTCTCGCTCAAGGGCGAGAAGTACTCGGCGAAGATCGACGAGCGGCTGCGCGACCATGCGTGGTACGTCGCCTATGCCCCCGCGGACAAACCGAGGATCGCGGTCGCGGTGCTGGTCGAGAATGGTGGCTTCGGCGCGCAGGCTGCCGCGCCGGTCGTGCGGCAGGTGTTCGACTACTACCTGACCGGCGAGACGAAGAAGGGGCCGGCGCCCGCGGCTCCGGCACCCGCCGCGACGGACGACGAAAGCGACTGATGGCCGGCGTTGTCGCGCGGATGTGGGAAGGCTTGACTCTCAAGGTCGACAGCTTCCTGTTCGGCATCGCGCTCGCCATCGCCGGCGTCGGCCTCGTCACGCTGTTCTCGGCATCCGACCAGAGCGTCGCGCGGATCACGAGCCAGACATCGAGCCTCGCGGTGGGTCTCGTGCTCATGTGGATCGTTGCCAACATCGCGCCGCAGACGATCGCGCGCGCCGCGGTGCCGCTCTATGTGCTGGCCGTCGTCATGCTGATTGGCGTCGCCGTCGCCGGCACGACGGTCAACGGCTCCAAACGGTGGCTGAACCTCGGCGTGGCGCGCTTTCAGCCTTCCGAGCTCATGAAGATCGCGCTGCCGCTGATGCTCGCGTGGTACTTCCAGAAGTTCGAGGGCCGCATCGGTTGGAAGGACTTCGTGCTTACGGCAGTGCTGATCGCGGTTCCGGTGTGGCTGATCAAGCGCCAGCCGGATCTCGGCACCGCGCTCCTGATCGCGGCGTCGGGCTTCTACGTCCTCTATCTGGCCGGGCTCTCGTGGAAGGTGATCGTGGGACTGACGGCCCTTGCCGCCGCGGGCGCGCCGTTCGTCTGGCAGCACCTGCACGATTACCAGCGCGAGCGGATCCTGACGTTCGTCGATCCGACGCGCGATCCGCTGGGGGCGGGCTACCACTCGTCGCAGGCGTCGATCGCGCTGGGATCGGGGGGCGTCGTCGGTAAAGGCTGGATGAACGGGACGCAGACGCATCTGGACTTCCTGCCCGAGCGCCACACCGACTTCATCTTCGCCGTGTTCGGCGAGGAGTTCGGACTCGTCGGCAACGTGGTGCTGCTCGTCCTCTATCTGCTCTTGATCGGCCGCGGGATGATGATCACCGCGAACGCGTCGACCATGTTCGCGCGGCTCGTCGCCGGCGCGGTGACCCTGATGTTCTTCACATGCGCGTTCGTCAACATGGGGATGGTGAGCGGCGTGCTGCCGATCGTCGGTGTACCACTGCCCTTCGTCTCGTATGGCGGCACCGCACTCATCTCGCTCTTTATTGGGCTTGGCCTGCTGATGAGCGTGCAGGCGCACCGGAAGCTCGTGAACACGTAGTTGCGCGCCGGGCCCAAGGCGGTCGCTCGGACGCGCCCTACCCATCGAACGCGGAGGAGCCTTGATCATGATTGCCAAGTCGGCGTTCGTCGCTCTGGCGTGCGGACTGGCAGCGTGCCTCAATGCCCAGGCGCAGCTGCCGGCTGCAACGGTGCTCCAGAACGTCCGCATCTTCGATGGGAAGAGCGATCGCGTCTCGGGCCCATCGAATGTCCTCGTCCGCGGGAACAGGATCGAGCGCATTTCCTCGACGCCAATTCCGACCGACCGGCTCGAAGGGGCGGTCGTGATCGACGGAGGAGGACGCACGCTGATGCCGGGCCTCATCGACGCGCACTGGCACGCAATGCTGGTGCGGCCGACGCCCGCGGCTGCCCTGGCGGCGGACATCGGCTACACGAACCTCCTGGCCGGCGCCGAGGCCACGGACACGCTGATGCGGGGGTTTACCACAGTGCGCGATATGGGAGGGCCTGCCTTCGGGCTCAAGCGTGCCATCGACGAGGGCCTCGTCGCGGGGCCGCGCATCTTTCCGTCAGGCGCGATGATTACCGTCACCGGCGGGCACGGCGACTTTCGTCAGCTCCACGAACTGCCCCGCGTCATCGGCGGCCCGCCGGCGCGAATGGAGGTGCTCGGCGCCAGCATGGTCGCCGATAGCCCCGATGAGGTGCGCTTGCGCGCGCGCGAACAGCTGATGCAGGGCGCAACGCAAATCAAGCTGACGGCAGGCGGCGGCGTCGCTTCGCCGCACAGTCCGCTCGATGTAACGACGTTCACCGAGGCGGAGCTGCGCGCGGCCGTGGAAGCCGCGACCAACTGGGGCACCTACGTCACCGTCCATGCGTACACGCCGGGGTCGATACAGGGCGCCATCGCTGCCGGCGTCAAATGCATCGAGCATGGGCATCTGATGGACGAGGCAACCGCCAAGCTGATGGCCGAGCGGGGTATCTGGCTCAGCATCCAGCCCTTTCCCGACGAGATGGCCGATCCGTTTCCGCCCGGCTCCGACGAGCGGGCGAAAGCGCAGGAAGTGCTGGCCGCCACGGACACGGCCTATGCGCTCGCGAAGAAATACAAGCTCAAGACGGCGTTCGGCACCGACATCTTGTTCTCCCCTGCGCTGGCGCAGCGTCAGGGCGAGCTGTTAGCCAAGCTCGCTCGGTGGTATACGCCGACCGAAGCGCTGGTCATGGCCACCGGAACGAACGCCCAGTTGCTGGCAATGTCGGGAAAGCGCAATCCTTATCCCGGGAAGCTCGGCGTTGTCGAGGAAGGGGCGCTGGCCGATCTGCTTCTGGTCGACGGCAACCCGCTCGAAGATATCAATCTGGTCGCGAATCCTGGCAAGAACTTCGTCCTCATCATGAAGGACGGCAGGATCTACAAGAACACGCTTGGAGGTAGCTGAACCACCGCGGCCCCAACACGCTCTGGCCGCTTCTACTCGCGGCGGCTACGCCGAAGTCGAAACGCCTCGAGCCAGACTCTGCAGGGGGCTCGCCGCTCCGTTTCCCGCCGTCGCCGGCCGGGCCTCCGCCAGCGTGGCACCCATGAGTCCCGCATCGGAGCGTCCGTGCGGCGCCTTGATCGCTATCAGCTCCCGAATCCGCTCGAGCGCGCTTTGCGCGGGTGGCGGCAGCTTGGCGTCGGAAGCAGCAAGCGGTGTCGTCCGCTCGCCCCAGCGGATCAGGTGCGAGCACCAGGTGAGCCCGCCGCCAAACGCCGGCGTCAGTATCAGCGCGCCGGGCTTCACCCGTCCTTCCTCGAGCGCTTCGACCAGCGCCACGGGGACGGTCGCCGCCGACATGTTGCCGTAGCGCTGGATCGTCAGGTACACGCGGTCCATCGGGGCGTCGAGCCGCTTGGCCACGGCTTCGATGATCCGCAGGTTCGCCTGGTGCGGGACGACGAGGTCGATCTCATCGGAACGATGCCTCGACTTCGCCAGCACGTCCTGCGACGCGGTGACCATTCCGACCACCGCGCGCCTGAAGATCTCCTGGCCATCGAAGTCCCAGATCGTGTCGCCGAGCGAGACGCCGCGGTTCGCGTACGTCGTGCCCATGCCGCGTACGCGCAGGGTCTGCCGCGCGTCGGAGTAGCAGCCGAGCTTCTGCGCCAACACGCCTTCCTCGCGCTCGCTCGCCTGCAGCACGACGGCGGCCGCGCCGTCTCCGAAGAGCACGGCGACACCGCGATTCGCCCAGTCCATGAACGGCGAGATCAGCTCGACGCCGACCACCACCGCATTGCGGACGACGCCGGTGCGGATCATCGCCGTCGCCGTCGACAGCGCGTAGAGGAAGCTCGTGCACGCGGTGTTGATGTCCATGGCCGCCGCGCTCATCGCGCCGAGCTTGAACGCGAGGCCCGAGGCGGAGTTGGGCACGGCCTCGTCGTTTGAGCAGCTGCCGTAGAGGACGAGATCGACGCCGGTTGCGGCGAGGCCCGCGCAAGCGAGCGCGCGCGCGCTGGCGACCGCGGCCATATCAATGCCCGAGACGTGCGAGATGCGCCGCTCGCGGATGCCGGTGCGCGTCGTGATCCAGTCGTCGGTCGTTTCGAGGAACGTCGCCAGGTCGGCGTTCGAAAGCACCAAGGGGGGCATGCACTTGCCCCATCCGGTGATGGCGGCGTAGGTCATTCTCGGCACTCGGGAACCGCGAGAGCCGCGGCGTGCCGATTGTGGCACGAAATCCCAAGCCGAGAGCGAGGGGGCGCTGCTCTCGTGCGGCGCGCGCCTTGTTACGTCGCCCTGATTGCTGCGCTGCGGTGCTGTGCGTCGAAGAAACTACTTCGATGATTTCGCGGGCGTTTTGCTTTTGCGCGGGGCGGCCGTCGGTTCGGGCGGCTTGTAGTCGCCGATGACCGTCTTCAGCGGACAGACCGAGAATGCCGGGCACTTCTTGCAGCCGACGGCGATCGCAATGGGGCAGAGCGTCATGGCGGTCCTCCTGGTGGTTCGCCATTGTCGCGCAATTCGCGCCGGGTGTTGTTCCGCCGCCACGCGATCGAGTACAGAAGCGCGTTGATCGCGATTACCCCGAGGCCCAGTCCAAGCTGCATTCGCGCGGTGAGGCCCGCGGGATAGAGCGCCGGAAACACATAGTGCTCGATGAAGCCGCCGGCATAACCCGCTTCCCCCCCGCGCCGCGCCACGCGTTCTCGATCGGTGTCAGCGGACAGATCGATCCCGAGAGCTCGACCCACGCGGCCCAGAGCGCCGCCGGCAGGTGCGCGAGCGCGATGATCGGTCGCCAGACGACGAGGATTCCGCCGCCGATGGCGAAGACGACGAACAGCGCGTGCAGCGCCACGAGCGCATCGGCCATCGCGCCTTCGCTCATCCCTTGCGCTTCAGGAGTTCGTCCAATCCGGCGAAGGGACGATGGGTCGCCGGCGCGGACTCCGGGTCCGTCGCTCCCGAATCGATTCCGCGCGCCCGCTCGGCCTGCCGCTGATGCTCGTTGTCATGGCAATAGACGCAGAGCAGCTCCCAGTTGCTGCCGTCGGGCGGGTTGTTGTCGTGGTTGTGGTCGCGATGGTGAACGGTGAGCTCACGCACCGTGGTGTGATCGAATTCGCGGCCGCAGCGCCCGCAGATCCACGGATAGATCTTGAGTGCTCGTTCGCGATAACCTTGCTCGCGTTCCGCGCGCCCGCGCCGTGCTTCGGCGACGACCCGGTCGAGCCGTGCATGATCGGGCACCCGCGGACCGCTCTTCATCGCTCTTGTGAATCGCGCGGCTCCCGCGCCGGCGTCACTGCGGAGCCGAGCGGAACATCCGCTGCATCACGCCGTCCTTACGCACCATCCAGTGCCACGCGACCATCAGGATGTGCAGCGCGACCAGGCCTGCGAGCGTCCAGGCGGCGATGGAGTGCCACGACCCGAGCGTCGGGTGCAGCGAACGGTCCGGATTGACGATCGGCGGCAGGCGCAGGAGCCCGAACACCGAATCGAGCGGTTTGCGCGCGGTTCCCGCGAGCGCCCATCCCGAAAAGGCCGTGACGAAGACCATCGCGAAGAGCAGCCAATGGCCCGCGGACATTGCGGCCCGCTCCCAGGCACGCGCCTCGGGCAGCCGAGGCCCGGGGCTGCCGAGACGCCAGAACAGCCATGCGAACATGAGCGCGATCAGCGCGTAGCCGAGCGACGCGTGCCATGCATAGTGCGGGAAATGCGTGCCGCGCGGCACGAATCCCGTCATCCAGAAGCCATGCACGACCAGGATGAGAACAAGCGCGGCCCCGATCGCATGCAGCACGCGCGACACGGGTCCCCAATTCGTTGCAGTATCGCCGACCGTCATTGTTCTTCGCTGGGTTGTACGGAAATGACACAAATCGCAACGCTTTGCGGCGAGGTGTATCACCTCGCGGTTGCGGCGGGCATTCGCCTATTGGAGACAGCGTCCGGCGGCGTAGGTTCGCGTCGCGCCTGCCGCCTCAGGCTCCGTTGCGCCGTCTGCGGCGGCGTCCCTGCTTGTGCCCATACAGGATGAGCACTGCCGCGAGAGCCGACGCGATCGCGAGCGGTGAGACCAGGAGCACCGCGAGCCAGTTGTAAAGGCCCGCCGGCGCGAGCAGGCGCAGGCAAAGGAACAGCAGGACGGTAGTCGCGATCGCAGCCGCGAGCGAGGCATGCGTCGTGTCCCGGAAGAACAGCTCCGACACGATGCCGACGACGATCGGCAGCAAAACGAGGACGGCGAGCGGTTCCATGATGCTCCGGCGTGGCTCCGCGGCACTGTTCCGCCTAGGTTACTCCCGCGCGGCGCCGCTGGCAAAGGCCGCGCCGGCGCATCGTCGGGGCTTGGCACTACGCGACGGCGAGCGGGATCCGGTAGTGCAATCCCGGGACCGCGCCGTATTGCGCCGGCTTGGTGAACGGTCCGACGAGCATGCCGCCGTTCGCGAGGATGACGCGCTGCGAAGCGACGTTGTCCGGATCGGTCGTGAGCTCGACGAAGGCCAGCCCTTCGGCCCGCGCATGCACGAGCATCATCCCGAGCGCCGCTTTGGCGTAGCCGCGCCGCTGCTTCCACGGCACGACCGAGTAGCCGATGTGGCCCAGCACATGCGGTGGCAGGTCGAGCGAGCCGGGCTGCCAGCGCAGGCTGATCGCGCCGCAGAAATCGCCGTCCCAGATCCAAAGCCGGAAGCCGGGAATGCGCGCGGCTTTGGATCCGTCGGGGAGCGTGACTTCGCGGCCCCGCGCCTCGCGGTCGGTCTGCTGGACGACGAAGGCCTCCGCGTCCTCGGCGATCCGCGCGAGTTCATCGCGTATGGCGGCTTCGCCGCGAAGGTTGTCGGCGGACCAGCCGCGTTCGAGCGCTGACGCATACGCTGGCAGTCGCTCGAGCGTCGGCCGTACGAGCCCGACCGCGGCGGACGGAACTTCCATCTCATGGGCGCTGCGTTGCCTACGCGTCGTCATTGCGCGGAAAGGCTTCGTGCTGTGGCAGCGTGTCCGTGATTTCGTACCACGGCGCCTTCGAGCCGACGAAGATGTGGCGCGAAGGCCGCACGCCCGGATCGCCGTCGATCCCGCCCGCAGGGATGCACATCTGGTCGCGTTCGATCACCGGCACCTGCGAGCCGCAGGCCCGGCAGAAGGCGCGAAAGACGCCGGGCGACGATTCGTAGCGCGCGATCGAGCCTTCGCCGCGGACCCAGTGAAACGCGGAGGCATCGCCGTGCGCGAACGTGCCGAACGCCGCCCCGTGGATCCGCCGGCAGATCGAGCAGTGGCAATGGCTGATGAACGTGATCTCGCCATCGAGCCGCCACGCGACGGCGGCGCACTGGCAGCGGCCGGTGACCATCACGCGCGGCGCCGTCGGACGAGCGCTGCGCCGGCCGGGGTCACGACAATGAGCGAAGCTAGGAAAACGAGGTGGTACCAGAGCGGGAAGCGGTCCCAGAGCTGGTAGTGCACCGGGATGAAAAACAGGACGAGCGCGAGCGCGAGCGCCCATCCGGCGCGCCCATTCCGCGCGATCAGCGCCGCGACCCAGCCAGCGATCAGCGAAGCGAGCGCGCCGAGGACGAGCCGGCCCACCTGCATGCCGAGCGTGAATGTCAGCGCTCGCTCGACCTCCGCGTAGCCCGGCAGCAGCGCGCGGAGCACGAAGTCGCCGAGCTGGGCGACGACGAACCACGCGACGAGCCCGCCGACCATGGCCGCGATCCAGCGCATCGCCCTCCCTCCTCTCGCAGTGATCCTCGCGCAGCTGCGCGCTCGCGTCAATCGCGGGGCCCGGCCTTCCCCGGGCGCGGCGCCTTGCGCACGACGAGCTTGAGTCCCGACCAGGTCGCATCGACGGCGCAGACCTTGACGTCGACGTAGCCCAACGGCAACGCGAGCTCGCGCACCGTATTCTCGGTGATCTCGGAGGGAACTCCCGATGCCTTCTTCGGCCACGATACCCAGACCGTCGCGTCGGGCGCGAGCATGCGCCGATGCGAGTTGAGCGCGGCACGAAGCTCGGCCGTGCGCGTGGCGAAGATGTGCGCGAGGTCGATGCCGGCCGCGAGACGCGGCGTGAACCGCACACCGGGCGGCAGCGGCTCGAGCAGCCGCTCGAACCCCGCGGGAGCGTGGGTCAGGTAAATCGTGGTGCCCGCTTTGATGCCGAGCTTCGCCGCCAGCGGCGCGCGCGAGTAGCCCGCGGGGTGCGATCGAGTCGACTTGCGTGGAGGCGCTGCCACCGCGTCGCCTTCAGCCAGATACGCGCCGGACGCACGGATTCGAAGGCGTCGCGAGCTCGTGGTAGAGGTCGTCCAGGTATTGCAACAGTTCATCCTCGGCGACGAAATCGGGAATGGCGAGATCGAGCGCGGAACGCTTGCCGTCGGCGCCGGGGCGAAACGCGCGCCAGCCGTCCGGCATGCGCTCGATCAGAATGCGCTTGCCGAAGACGTCGAACTCGAGTCGCCTGGCGGGCGCATCGCGCTCCATCAAGAGCTCGTCGGCGTCTATGCTCCTTTGTCGATGAAGCTCGGGCGACGCGAGCGCAAAGTGCAGGCGCTCGAGGAGTCGGCGCGAGCGTTCGTTGCTGCGCTTCAGCACCGCCGACAGTGTGCGCACGCCGTAGTACGCGACGAGCTCGCCGATCATGGCCTCGACGGCGGCGCGCGCGAGGCCGCGGCCCCAGTAGCGGCTCGCAAATTCGTACGCCACTGCCGCGCGGCCGTCGGCGTGCACCGTCGCTTGCACGTAGCCCGTGAGCTCACCGTTCGGCAGCCGCACGACCCAGTTGAGCCAGCGTTCGCGGCCGTCGCCCGAGCGCCGCGTCTCGAGCTTCCCGTATCGCTCGCGCAACGCGTCGACAGACGCGGGAGGCGCATTCTCGTGCTCGTAGATCGCGGGGTCGGAGAGCACGGCGAACATCGCCTCCGCGTGGGTCGCGAGCTGCGGCTCGAGCGTGCACACCGCGGTCTCGATCACACGCATGCGCGGTCGACCGCGGCCCGGATGAACGCGGCCTTGCCGTCGGTGTAGCCTTCGCGGTCGCGGCCGTGGCGCGCCGCGAGGGCGCGCTTCAGCGTCAGATACTCGACTGCGAGCGCCGCGTCTGCGCGCAGCGCGTCGCGGAACGCGAGATGTTCCCGGTGGAACCTGCTGTCGGCGCGGACCGCGTGCACGTGATAGAGCCGGGGATGACGTGCGGGCTTGGCGAAATAGCGGCGCTCTGGCAACGCAGCCTCGTGCTCGGGCGCGTAGCGATAGCCCAGCATCTCGAGGGCCGGGATGCGCGCTTCGATCTCCGCGAGCGTGGGTGCGCCGATCAGTATATCGACGATCGGCTTGGCGCCGAGCCCCGGCACTGCCGTGCTGCCGACGTGATCGATGCTGAACACGTCCGGGGGGAAGAGGCGGGCGAGGGCGTCGCGCTCGGCGCCGAACCGCCGCGGCCAGTCGAGCGAATACGCGACGATCTCGACCGGCGCCCGATCATCATCCGGCATCACGCGACTTGCTCCGGCCACCCGCGACGATTCCCGCGATTGCGCAGAGCAGGCCCATTCCGAATCGTCTCATGGTTTCCTTGTCCCCGCGACGCGGTCGCGCAGCATCCGGTGCTGGATCTTTCCCGTCGCCGTACGCGGCATCTCGGATTCGGCGATGAACGAGATCGCGCGCGGGCGCTTGTAGCCGGCGATCCGATCCTTGCACCAATCGAGGATCTCGTCTTCCGTCACCGCAAGGCCCGCGTGCAGCACGACGACGGCGTGCACCGCCTCGCCCCACTTGTCGTGCGGGATGCCGATCACGGCGACGTCCTGCACGGCGGGATGGGTGCCGAGCAGCTTCTCGACCTCCGAGGGGTAGACGTTCTCGCCGCCGCTGATGATCATGTTGCTCTTGCGGTCGACGAGATGATAGAAGCCGTCAGCGTCGCGGCGCGCCATGTCGCCGACCGAACACCACGCCCCGCGGAACGCTTCCGCGGTTTTCTCCGGGTTCTTCCAGTAGCCGTCGAAGGCGTACGGGGTGCGCGAATAGAGCTCACCAACTTCACCATCCGGCACCTCGTTGCCGTCGGCCCCGATCAGCTTGATCGGCCCCGAGCCGGTCCACTCGCGGCCGACGGAGCCGAGCTTCGTCAACTGCTCGTGCGGACGCAGCAGCGTGACCCAGCCCGCCTCGGTCGAGCCGTAGAGCTCGAAGAGCTGCGAATTGGGGAACTGTTCCATGATCGCGAGCTTCGTCTCGCGTCGGGCCGGCGCCGACGAGATCATGAGCTTGCGCACACGGCCCAGGTCGTGCCGGCGCTTGGTCCCCTCCGCGACGGCCTGCATCATGATGTAGTGCGTCGGCACGAGCGAGGTGAACGTCACTCCCGCCGCCAGCGTCGCGAGCAGATGCTCGGGATCGAAGCTCTTGCGGTCGTCGATGACGCAGGTGGCGCCCAGGTAGGTGAACGTGAACGAGAAGTAGAGCGAGTTCGCGTGACACATCGGCATGACCAAGAGGCCGGTATCCTCGCTTCCGAAGCCCATGTCGAGCGCCGTGACGAGCGAGATCAAGGCGCTGCCCGCGTGGTTGCGGATCGCTCCCTTCGGCCGACCCGTCGTGCCCGACGTGTACATGAGCGCCCACGTGTCCCCGGGCGCCACGCGCACATTCGGGATCGCCGCGGTTGCGCGCTCGAGCAGCGCCTCGCAGGATTGCCAGCCGGCCGGCGCGCGCGCGGCGCCGAAGTGGATGAAGCCGCCGGCGACGATGCCGAGCTCGGCGCGGATCGGCTCGACGCGGTCGACGAGCTCGTCCTGCACGATGAACGCGCGGGCCTCGCAGTGCTGGGCGATGTACGCGATTTCCGGCGCGACGAGGCGGAAGTTGATCGGCACGGCGACCAAGCCGGCGGCAGCGAGGCCGACGTAGAACTCCATCCATTCGACGCAGTTGTAGGCGAGGATCGCGACGCGATCACCCTTCGCGAGGCCCAGTCCGGCAAGCGCGTTGGCGAGCCGGTTCGCACGCTCGTGCCAGTTCGCAAACGTGAGCGCGCGGCGCGAATCGCGGGCACCGATCTTGGCGGGCTGCAGGCGCGCCTGCGCCGCGACCACGTCGGCGACGGTCAGGAGCGCGCTCATCGCGGCCGCGGCAGAGCTACAGGTTGCGCCGTGCGCGCTCGGCCTCGTCCCACGCGGTCAGTGCCTGATAGGTCGGCACCCAGCCCAAGCCCTTGCCGGCATCGGAGGAGAGCGCATCACGCGTGACGACCACGTCGAGGAGCGCGGGCGCGTTTGCGAACGCTTCGGCCAGCGCGCCGTCGAGTCGCGCCGGATCGGTGACACGCTCGCCATGCAGGCCGAAGGCGCGTGCCATGGCCGCGTAGTCCGACCACTGCAGCGTCGTGCCAACGACGCGGCCGCCGTAGTTCATCTCCTGGTCGAGTCGCTCGATGTTCCACGCCGCGTTGTTGGCGACGATGAACACGGCCTTCGCGCCGTGGCGCTTGGCCGAGTCGATCTCCATCGCGTTGATGCCGAAGGCGCCGTCGCCGGTGATCACGACAACCTGCCGATCCGGATGCAATAGCGCCGCCGCCACGCCATAGGGGATTCCGACGCCAAGGCAGCCGAACGCGCCGGAGTCGAGGTAGGTTCGAGGCGGCAGGCCCATACGCGCGAAGCTCAGGATGTCGCCGCCGTCGGCGATGGTGATCGCATCGGGTTTGAGCACCTTCGCGAGCGCCGCGAAGATCCGGTTTGGATGCATGTGTCCGTCCTTGCCGGCGGACACGCTCGCGAGCGATTCGGAATAACGCGACGATCGGCGCTCGTGCTCGCTCCGCAGCGCCGTCGTCCATTGCGTGTCGAGGCGCGGCGAGCGGCGCTTCGCGGCCTGCGCAAGCGCCACGAGCGCGAGCGCGGGATCGGCGAGAAGCTCGACCTCGCCGCGGCGATTCTCGCGCAATTCCTCCCAGTTGTCGGCGATGCGCAGGAAGCGCGCGTTGCCGAAAATCGCAGGCGAGCCGTAAGCCATCTGGTAGTCGAGCTTGCGCCCGACGACGATGACCAGGTCCGCCTCCTGCATGGCACGCCCGCGGACTGCACCAACGACCGCGGCGTGCTCCGCCGGAACGAGCCCGCGGCTCTCCTGCGTATCGAGGTAGGCGGCGCCCGTGCGATCGAGGAGCGCGACGAGCGCGGCGCCGGCGCCGCTCGCACCGCGACCGGTCATGACCAGCGGTCGCGTCGCTTCGTCGATCAGCCGCGCCGCACGCTCGATCTCCGCCGGATCGGGCGGCAGGCGCCGCCGCGGCCGCGCGGTCAGGTATTCGTCGAGGACGACCGTGGCGGGCACGGTCTCGCGCAACACGTCGGTCGGAATCTCGACGTACACCGGACCTGGTACCGCGCCGTCACCTTGCGCAGTGGCCAGCGCCTTGTCGAGGTCGCGCGGCACGTTGTCGGCGACGCGCAAGGTTCGTGCGAGCCGCGTGACAGGCCGCAGGATGTCGACGTGCGCGATCCCCTGCAGCGGTCCCATGTCATCCTGCGCCACCGGCGCGCAGCCGCCGATCAGCACCACCGGCACGCGCTCGAGCTGCGCATTGGCGATCGCCGTCACGCAGTTGGTGACACCCGGCCCCGCGGTCACGAGCGCAACGCCGAAGCCGGCGCCGAGCGCGGCATGCGCGTGCGCCATGTGCACGGCCGCCCCCTCGTCGCGGACGTCGACGATGCGCACGCCGTGCTGCGCGAGATGATCCCAGATCGGCTGGATGTGGCCGCCCTGGAGACCGAACACGCGATCGACACCGTGCCCGATCAGGAACTCGACGACGAGCTCGGCAACGGTCTTGGCGCCGGACATCGGAATCTCCCTCAGGATCTGACCGGCGCGAGCTGCGCCGGGTCGTAGAAGAACCGCTCCTCGACGACGCGCTCGCCCTCCCACCGCTGCCAGGCGAGCTCTTCCATCAGCGTCACGCCGCCGTCAAGCCATTCGAAACGAAAGATCCAGCGAATCACGACGATGTCGCCCTCGACGAGCACCGGGCGGATGCACGTCGACGTGACGGCCTTCGCCCGCGCGAGCACGCGGCGCTCGCTCGCGACGTGCGCTTCGCGACCGACACGCGGCGCCGCCTGGTTCTCGCGCATCGACGCGTGCGGGGCGTAGAACGACTCGAGTGCCCCTACATGATCGTTGCGCTCGACCGTCGCGATGAACCGCTCGAGGGTTTCGGGCGTCGGCATGGGCCGCCATCGCTGTCGTCATTCGGGCAGGCTCGCGCCCGAGCCGCCCATCTCCTTGGGCACGTCCTTGAGCTTGGTGATGCCATCCCTGATCGGCAGCACGGTCTCCTGGTAGTGGACGTGGACGCCGGGCTTGAACGACAGCGTCGGCAACATGGCGGCGTAGACGTCGGTGAGCCCCATTCCCGGGTGCTCGGTGAACAGGTGGCCGCCGCAGCTCTTGCACCACTTACGATAGCTGTGGGGCGACTTGTTGTACGTGCCAATCTTGTCGGCGCCCTGCGTGACGCGCACCGCATCGGGCTTCCACAACGTGAACGCGTTGACCGGCCCCGCCGACCAATGGCGGCACGAGGCGCAATGACAGTACCCCATCGCGGCCGGCTCGCCGGTCACGGTGAACTGGACTGCGCCGCAAAAGCACGAGCCGCCGTAGCTGCGCTCCTTTTCCATTCGCTCCTCCGTGGTTTTCGCCGCGCCCGGAATCGGGTGCGGCCGATGATAACTCCTGAATCAGCCGCCGAGCGCACCCTTCATGGTGACATACGCAACGTCCTGCGCGTCGGTCGGATGCAGATAGCCGATGCGGAAGTTGCCGGACGCAGGTTGTGCATGTATGACGCCCGAGGCCGCGCCCGCGATGTACGCAAGCGCGCGCAGAAATTTCCGGCGTCGGTTATGCGGTTTCGACATGTCCCAGCGCAACGAGCGCCGCTGCTGCTGCTTCTTTCTGATCCTGGCCCCACGGAGGACCGGCCGCCTTGCCCAGCGCAGCGATGCGCGCGTCGAGTCCTGTGCTCGTAAAGCCGAGCCGCCGCGCCGCGTCGTCGAATGCGGTCTTCTCGGGCAGTGTGGTGAGTTCAAAGCCGCATGCGCGCGTGCCCTCGACAAGTGCGTTGCGAAAGAGCTCGCCTTCGGCCTTGTGCATGCGGACGTGGACGGCGAGGATCTCGGCCGTGCTCCACGCGGGCATTCCGCTGCCGACGAGCACGGCGCATCCGCGGAGCTCGCGACCTGCGTCGGTGCAGCGTTGCGCGGCCGCGCGCAGGCCAGTGGCTGCAAGCGCACTTGCAATCGCAATGCTGCGCCGCACGCTCGCGTCGGCGTCGGCCGGATCGAGCTCCTTCGCGGCGTGGTACGGCGCCCATTCGCCCTTCGGCAGGAGCTCGAGCTGCGACCGCTCGATGAACACGGGCTCGAGGGCATCGCCGGCAACGGCCACAAGGGCCGCACGGCCGGTGCGCGCCTTCAACCCGATGCCGACTCGCGTCATGCCACCCTTTCCCATTCGCAGATCGGGCCCTCCGCGAGGGAGAACAGCGGATGGACGGCGGGATGCGCGACGTGACGGTGACGCCGGTAGACCAGGGGACTGCGCCGGCGAAGCTTGGCCAGGAGACGCGACCATTCGTAATCGACCTGGCCGCGCGTCGTGACGATCCGTTCGATGGCCCCTGTCCGTACGAGCTTCGAGCGATCGAACGCGTAGCCGCGCGCCATCGCTTCGGCGTGAACCGCCCGCAGGTACGCGTTGATCGCGGAGCGCGGAGAACGGCACGCGCGAAACCGGATGAGTTGCGCGTGATGCCGATAGCCAATCGTTTCGCCGCGCAGCACAGCGCGCGCGAGCAGTGCCTCGCGCCAGAGCGCGACGAGCCCCGCAGCGTCGAGGTAGCGGGGATGCAGGCTCCACAGGCGCATCGCGCGTCGACCGTTCGGCTCAGGCGTCGGGGGTCCTCGCACCGGGGCGCTCCATCGCCACCTCCGAGCGGGCGAAGCCGATCTTTTCGTAGAACCCGGAGACGCCGTCGCGTCCCGCGCGTAGCACCCACGTCATTGTGCGATCGTCGCCCATGATCGCGTGGACCAGTGCGCGGCCGATGCCCTTGCGCCGGTGCTCCTCCGCGACGACGACCATCGAAATGTACCCGTTGGCCATATCGTCGCAAAGGGCGCGCGCGAATCCGACCACCTGGCCGTGCTCGATCGCGACCAGCGCCCGTTGCGATCGCGAGACTAGCTCGCGGAACTGCGCCGGATCCGAGACGCGATGGCTCCAGCCGCTTGCGGTGAGAAGGGTGCGCACCGCCTCGATTTCGTCGGGTCGGATCGCGCGAATTTCCAGGTCGGAATTCACGGGGACGAGGGCATGATCAAGCGAGCTCCTTGAACATCACCAGCGCATCGACGTACTCGCGACACTTGAAGTGGAAGGCGCCGGGCAGGCGCCCGACGATCGCGAAGCCGAGCTTCTGCCACAGCCGGATCGCTCGTTCGTTGGTGGCGACGACGCTGTTGAACTGCATCGCGCGGAAGCCGTGAGCCCTGGCGGCAGCCTGCGAATGCTCGCACATCGCGGTGGCGATGCCGCGACCCTGCGCCGCGGGCGCGACGACGTAGCCGCAGTTGCAGACGTGGGCGCCCAAGCCCGGCTGATTGGGCTTGAGGTAATAAGTTCCGAGGACGCGGCCGTCGGCGTCGCACGCGACGAAAGTCGACGTCGGCACCTCGATCCAGGCCTTGTGGATCTCGGCCTCCGAGCTTTGCGGTGAGAACATGTACGTGTCGGCCGCGGTGAAGGTCGCCTGTAGCAGCGGCCATACCGTGCGCCAGTCGGACTCGCGGTAGGGGCGGATTTCGGGCGCAGCAGAGGGCATCGTTCTGCCCATGCGCGTCAGCCGCGCGCGCCGGCGAAGCGCACGTCGGCGATCCAGTTGCGGGTCCTGCGCGCAAGGCGGGCATCGAGGTCCTCGCCTTCGAAGCTCACCGCGGCGCGGTGCAGGACCGAATCATCGACGTTCTCGAGCGCGTTGACATTGACGACCGCATAAAGGTGCTGCGCGATCTCGCTCGTGACGAACGGCACGGCGCCGCAGCGCGCGCAGACGTGGAACGTCGCGGTTCGCGTGCCGAACGCGTACTTTGATACGAGGTTCCCGTCGCCGATCGTCACGGTCAGCTTCGAAGCCGGATGCGACGTCCACACGCCGCCATGTTTGGTGCAGAACGAGCAGCCGCACGCGCGCGCCGGGATCGCCGACGGGTCGCCTTCCCAGTCGAGATCGAAGGCGATGTTGCCGCAATGGCACTTGCCGGCGAGGCGCATCGCGGCTTCAGCGCGCGAGCCGCCATGCGCGGCCGTAAGCCGTCAGGTGGGCGATGCCTTCCGGCGAGACCGCAACGACGGCGCCTGAGTCATCCGAGCGGCCGTGCGCGATGAAGCCCCGCGCGTTCGCCTCCTCCCACACGGGCAGGCGAGGGCACGACGTGCGCCACGCCTCGATCACCTCCGGGTAGGGTCGCGGCTCGGGCCCGATCCACTCGAGCAGGTCGAGGACGAGGGCGGCGACGGGATCGGACTCCGGCATCCGGCTGTTGCTCCGAGCAATAGCGATGGACGCAGCGCCAACGTTGGCGCAGGCAGGCTCCAATGGTGTCCGTTCCACGGACGCGGCGCAATCCGGAGCTTCGAAGCGCGGCGACGCAGACTCGAGCAGCGCGGCGGATCCGTCGCGGGACGTCAGAGCGGCAGGTTGCCGCCGGTGATGACCAGCGCCGTCAGCACGTGACTCCACTCGACCGGCGCCAGTTTCACGAAGAGGGCGGTCAGCGTCGCGACCAGAATCGAGGCCGTCAGGACGCGGCTGGACATCAGGGGCTGTGGACGCGACGACGTCGATCCGAACGGCCGCATCCGAGGGGCTCCGGAGGCCCAACCAGAAGTTGCTTGCCTTTCCATTAGTGTTATACTAAACTAATACACTATGAAAGTCTACTCCTTTCGTAACTTGCTGAATCGCCGGAGCAAAGTCACCGCTGCCGGACTCCCGCAGGAACTGCAGGGGGCGCGCTGATGGATCGCGACTGGAACGACAGCCAGCCAATCTACCGGCAGATTCGCGATCGCGTGGTGGCGATGATCCTGGACGGCGCCTTGGCCGAGGGCGACCCGCTACCGTCCGTGCGCAATGTGGCGGCCGACTCGCGCGTCAACCCGCTGACCGTGCTCAAGGCGTACCAGGAGCTCGCTGACGATGGCCTCGTCGAAAAGCGACGGGGACTCGGGATGTTCGTCGTCGCCGGCGCGCGAGCCCTCCTGCTACGCGACGAGCGGCGGAAGTTTCTCACGGCGGAATGGCCGCGGATTCGCGCGACCATCCAGCGCCTGGGGCTCGAGCCCCGCGATCTCCTCGAAGCTCCGCTTGCGAGCGGGGAATCGAGCAACCAACCCAAGGAGCGCTGACGCCATGCCCTGCATCGAAGCGCGCGGCCTGCGCAAGACGTTCGGTTCCACCGTCGCCGTGGACGGCATCGACCTGCAGGTCGAGGAGGGCCGCATCCTCGGCCTGATCGGTCCCAACGGCGCCGGCAAGACCACGGCCCTCAAGGCGATCCTCGGCCTCACGCCGTTCGAGGGCGAGCTCCGCGTGCTCGGGCGCGACCCGTGGACCGAGCGCGACGAACTGATGCGCGACGTCTCGTTCATCGCCGACGTCGCGGTGCTGCCGCGGTGGATGCGGGTCACGCAGGCACTCGACTACGTCGCCGGCGTGCATCCGCGCTTCGATCGGGCGAAGGCGGAAGGCTTTCTCGCGAAGACGGCGATCAGGTCCGCGAGCAAGGTCAAGGAGCTCTCCAAGGGCATGGTGACACAGCTGCACCTGGCGCTCGTCATGGCGATCAACGCCAAGCTTCTCGTGCTGGACGAGCCGACGCTCGGCCTCGACATCCTCTACCGCAAGCAGTTCTATGACTCGCTTCTCAACGACTACTTCGACCACGGCCGAACGATCGTCGTGACGACGCATCACCCCGAGGAGATCCAGCATGTCATCACCGACGTGATGTTCGTCGATCGCGGCCGCATCGTGCTCAACTGCAGCATGGATGACTTCGAGTCGAGCTATCTCGAAGTGATGGTCCTACCGGAGCAAATCGCCGCGGCGCGCGCGCTCAAGCCGATCCACGAACGGCAGGTGTTCGGCCGCAGCATCTTCCTCTTCGACCACGCCGATCCGCAGGCGCTTGCGGTCCTGGGCGAGGTGCACACAACGAGCATCGCCGACCTGTTCGTCGCCGTCATCGGTAACCGGATGGCCAACGCGCAAGGAACTCTCGCATGAACACTCCATCGAATGCCGTCCCCGGGCCGGCGCCGGCTGCCGCGGTGGCGCCGACTCGCCCGTTCTATTGGTCGGTGCGGCGCGAGCTTTGGGAGAACCGCTCGCTCTATCTCGTGCCGCTGATCGCGGCCGGCGTCGCGCTGATCGGGTTCCTTTGGGGCTCGCGCCACCTGCCGGAAAATGTGCGCAACGCGGCCACGCTCGATCCGAACGTGAGGTACGCAATCTTCACTGCTTCGCACGACTACGTCGCCGCCCTGCTCATACTCGTCGTCGGATTTACGGGCGTGTTCTACTGCCTCGACGCGCTGCACGGCGAGCGGCGCGACCGCAGCATCCTGTTCTGGAAGTCGCTGCCGGTTTCCGACACGACGACGGTGCTCTCGAAGGCCGCGATACCGCTGGTGGTCCTGCCCCTCATCGCGTTCTGCGTCATCGCCGCGACGCACCTTCTCATGCTGCTCCTGGCTTCGCTGATCCTGCTGTCGAACGGCGAGAGTCCCGCGATCCTGTGGGCGCAGGCACCGCTGTTCCGGAATCCGTGGGTGCTGATCTACGGATTGATCACGCTCACGATCTGGAATGCACCGGTATACGGCTGGTTGTTCGTGGTGTCGGCGTGGGCTCAGCGCGCGCCCATCCTCTGGGCCGTGCTGCCTCCGCTCGTCATCGCGGCGATCGAGAAGATCGCGTTCAACACGTCGTACGTCGGAGCGCTGCTCAAGTCCCGCCTCAACGGGGGCTTCTCCCACGCCTTCCTGGTCAGGGCGAAGGAAAGCGCCGCGGCGCTCGGCGATGGCGGCGGCCACGGCGCCGAGCGAATGGCGCAGGCATTCAGCGCGACTCCCGATCCCGGGAAGTTCGTGAGCAGTCCGGAGGTATGGATCGGAGTCGTCGTCGCGGCGGCGCTCTTCGCGCTGGCGATCTGGCTGCGCCGGCGGCGCGACCCGATCTAGCTCGGCCGGGCGGGCTGCGCCGGGATAGTGCGTATTACCCTTGGGCGCGCTGAAGCTTGATGGCCACGCCGTAGCAAAGGAAGCCGGGTTCGTTGGTCTGGAACCAGGTCGAGCGGGCGCCATCGAGGCAGCTCACGCTGATCAGCGCGTCGGCGTTGAGCTGGGCCGCCTCGTTCTGCATCGAGGCGATAGCCTCTTCCCGCGTCGAGTAGACCGGAACGCGATAGGCGGTCTTCGAGGTTCCCGCCCAGATGCGGCCGACGACGTCGTACGACTGACCGACGTACGGATTCATCGGATACACCTGCACCGGAGGTCGCGCCTGGGCGTCCGCCGGCGGAGCAGTGGCGCAGCCGAAATCGAGGATAGCAGCGGCTGCGATCAGCAACGGAAGCGGTGAGAGTCGGATTCGCATCTGGGTGCTCGCGGACGGGGCGGAACTGCCATTATGACGGACGGGGCGCGACGCGAAGCAGGAACGCGAGCGTCCGCTCCCATGCCAGCTGGGCGGCGGTCTCGTTATAGGCCTGCGGACGGTCGGGCTCGAAGAACCAGTGTCCGGTGCCGGGGTAGTGATGGAACGTCACCGGCCGCTTCGCGTTCTTCAGCGCTTCCTCCAACGCGGCGACGTCGGCCGCCGACTCGTACGGATCGTTTTGAGCGAAGTGGCCGAGGTAGGCGGCCTTCGAGCGGGAAAAGTCGCCGCGCCCGGTGCCGTAGAAGATCACGACGCGGCGGACGTCCTCGGCATCGGTCGTCGAGACATCGAGCGCGTAGTACGCTCCCAACGAAAATCCGATCACCGCCAGGCCGCGGTCGTGATGCCGCGCTCGCTCGCTCGTGAACGCGGCGGCTTCCCTGACCTCGGACTTGGCGCGGCTCGCGTTCGCGTCGAGCGTCTTGGCGAGCACTTCCGCGCCGGCGAGGGTATCCGCGACCTTGCCGTGGTAGAGGTCCGGCGCGAATGCGACGAAACCAGCGTCCGCCAGCTGTTTGCATACACTCTTGATGGTGTTGTTCAGTCCCCACCAGGCGTGAAGGACCAGCACACCCGGCGCCTCGCTCGATGTTGGCAGCGCAAGGAAGCCTTCCGGTTGCGGATTCGCCATATGCCGAGTCTACCGCGGCCCATGCGCTTGCGTCCGCCCGGCTCGAAGGGCATGCGCGCGGCCAGCCATCCGCGGATGCCTGCGGACATGACTTTGACGTTGCGATAGCCCATGTGCTTCGCGCGACGAGCGCCGTGACGCAGATACGCGAGTTCGGTCGTGGACCACAGCACGGAAAAGCCCAGATCCTGATAGAACTGCTTCGACAGCTCGAAGTCCTGCGCCGGGACGAACGCCTTCGCCTCGACCGATCGCAGGTTCACGGCCGGAGGACGCTAGGTGAGAAATTTCCACGTCTTGGCGCCGTCGAGCAAGCGGACCCGAACGCCCGCGAGCTCCGCCGGATCGAAGTTCCGCGTGTTGACGCCCATTCGTCCCCTCGGCCGCGGCTTGACCCCGGCCCAATGCGTGACGCAGCCGCAATGCTTGCACCTGACGAAGCGCAACTCTTTGTCGCCCCAGCGATAGTCTTCGGTGGCGCCCCGCTTGGCGGTGATCCTGACGTCGGCGGCCTTGAAGTACGCCCAGCGCGTGCCGTAGCGACGGCAGATCGAGCAGTTGCATTCGGTGAGCCGTCGGGGCCGTCTCGGAATTTGGATCTTCACGGCGCCGCAGTGGCAAGTGCCGGTCAGCATGTCACAAGACTCCGTCGGTGGCGCAACGTTGTTTAGATCTCTAAGGATCGGACAGCGGCCGCAGGAAATAGACTACTCGTTCCGTTTCGGCAAATCCAAGCGCGCGATGGACGGCGTGGGCCGCGACGTTCTCCAACGGCGAGTCGGACGCGAGCTCGCGGCAGCCTTCGGCCGACGCCCACGCCACGACCGCCTCGACCAGCGCCCGCGCCACGCCGTTCCTCCTCGCCGCGGGGTCGACGTACAGCCCTTCGAGGAACGCGACCGGCGAAGTGCTCGTACCATTGACATAATCGACGCGCTTCGACGCCTCGACAAAGCCCGCCGCGACACCATCGTTGTCCGAGGCAACGCGGACGAAATGGCCGCGCGCGAGCGAGTCGACCATGTCGCGCGCATGTTCCGCAGCGGTGCCTTCCGGCCACAGGCGCAGCCGCATCGCCAGCCAATCGGGATCGCCGGCGGAGGGAGCCCTGAGGTACACGTCAGGAAGGGGTCGATGGGATCGGGACGCTACGTATGAATGAGCCGGCCGCCGCCGAACGCCCAGTTCTCCCAGGCCGTTTCCTTGAAGCAGACCATCACGTTGTCCGAATTCAGTCCCGGGGCCTTGGCTAGGTCGGCGATGAGCTGCGCCAGGATCTGCTTCTTCACTTTCACGCTGCGGCCGACCGAGAGCAGGATCTCGATGAGGACGAAATCCTCGGTCCGCGACGCAGTCAGATCCGGATACTCGGGATCGAAGCGAAAGTCATCGGGGCCGAGCTCCAGCACGCGCTGGAACTTGTCCTTCTCCGGCACGCCGGATGCGACGAGCGCGCGATGCACCGCGCCGAATACGGCGGACTTGAACTCGGATGACTTCCCCTTGCGAAGGGTCAACGTGACGAGTGGCATCGTGGCTCCATCAGTTGTTGGATGACTGTTTCAGCGCGGTGACCTCGATTTCGATGCGCATCCGCGGATCGAGCAGTTGGGCCGAGATCATCGTGGCCGCCGGGCGAACGTCGCCGAAATATTTGCGTAGCACGGGCCAGCACTGCGCGAATTCCTTGCCGTCGGGGAGGATGTAGGTCACGCGCACGACGTCCTCGAGGCTCGACCCCGCCTGGCGTAGCGCCGAGTCGATGTTCGTGATGCATTGCTCCGCTTGTGCCTCGACGCCTTCGGCGATGGTCATGGTCGAATAGTCGAAGCCGGTGGTCCCCGAAACAAAGATCCAATCGCCCTGAACAACGGCGCGCGAGTAGCCGATTTCCTGCTCGAACGTTGATCCGGAGCTGATCCGCGTGCGCTTCATGCTAGGGTCTTATCACACGCTCGTTCCCGGCCTCGTCGCGCAACCGGAGCGACGTCGTCTTCTCGCGGGCTTCGAGCACAATGTACGTGTCTTTCGTCCCGGACGGACCTGCGAGGCTGAGACCGGAGGTGGGCTCGGACGCTCCGATCTTCACCGTCGGACGTCCGCGTTCGGTGATCAGGCGAAGCAATACTGTCTCCGATTGATCCGCGCTGTCCTTCGGCAGAACCGCGATGCTCGCTCGGACGCGGCCCTGATCATCCACGATCTGCAAACCGCGACCTCGGAGGATGGAGGTGTCGTCAGCCGCACGAGCCGGTCCGAAGCTGTGAGCCAGCAGCGCAACCAGCAGCAGAAGATTGGTGGCGCTCAGCACCACCGCGAATCCGACACTTTTCATGCGACCTCCAACGCGACCGGTGGAACGCGCGTCAGGCGCCGACATAGCCAATCCCGCGGGCCATGAGCGCTGCGCACAGGATGAGCACGACGCCCAGCGCGAGCTCCCAATGAATGACGCGACGAAGGGTGTGCCATCGACCGGGTTCGAGCGTGGGTGCCACACCCTGCCGCAGCGCGGGCCGCCACAACAGGAACTGGCGCGTGGGATAGATCGACAGGAGCCCGATGGCCGCGAACAGCGAGAGCTTGGCGATGAACGGAACGCTGTGGAAGTAGTAGGCCGGACCCTTCTCGAAATATAACACCCGCAGGAATCCCACGACGAGAATCACGCCTGCGGCGAGGCCGAACACCGCATCGACGCGGAGAAGCGTTCGTGCGTTGCCCAGCGTCAGCTCACCGCGGATCAGGACGAACTCGATCGCGAGCGCGCTCACCAAGGTGAACGCCGCGATGTGATGGAGAAATGCAAAGAGACTGCTCATGCAATCAGCCGGACCTCGCGCTAGTCGAACGACAGGGCCTTCACGAGGCGATAAAGGTAGTCCTGGCCGTCGAGAAACGATTTGGTGTCGGCGAGAGCACCTGGACGTCGGCATCGGGAAACCCCGCCGCTTTCAGTCGAGCTGCTACGGCCTCAGCGGCCTTGAGCGTGTCGCCGGTGGACGTGACCGTATTGATTTCGACGAGCTCCTTGTGGATGTCGAGGGCGAGTTGCTGGGCGGGCGTAAGCGCGTGCTCCCGCCGTCAACGTTGTCACCGCTGTGCAAGCGACGATCAGCGCCTTCGAATATCGATGGATTGTCATGCTCTCCCTGCGGCCGAGCGCCCTTAGCTTAGCCGCGCTCGCGGTCGTAGTAATCGACTGTGCTCTCGGCGCGGAACATCTTCCGGAGCCCGCGCTTGCCGCGCGGCCCTGCCACGACGAGGACCTTTTGCGAATCCGGATACTCGCACGTTTCGACCTCGACCAGCGTCGAAAGGGCGAGGTAGCGCATGGTCACCGTGCCGGTGTTGATGATCTGGTGCGCCACGTCCGGCCCGCCGCGCGGACACGCGATCACGTCGTGCTTGCGAATCGGATAGCGCTGGTCACCGAGGCGCAGCTCGCCTTCGCCTTCGAGAATGAGGAACATCTCCTCCTCGGCGTGATGGCAATGGAACGGGCACTGAACGTTGCCCGGCGGCAATACCGTCAGGTTGTATCCCAGCTTCTGTGCGCCGATATGATCGCTGATGGTGCCCCGCTTGGAGGTGTAGATGCCGTTGTCCTCGACGTCGTCGACTCCGTCGTCGACGTTCATGATGGGCTTCGCCATGTGTTCCTCCGAGCGCTTAGTACGATTTGCAACGCACCTACAGGTACCTGATCCAGTCACGCAGCACAGCTTGAAGCGCGGGAATCCCGTTCTCGACGTCCTGGGTCGTCCTGAACTCGACGATCGCACGATCCTCGCCGGGCCACGTCAGGAGTTTCCCGGGGTCGGCAATGACCAGTCCGCCGGACGGGAGTTCGCGCGCCCTGGCCCCGAGATGAAGGACGAGACCAAACCCGATTTTGGCGCGGAGATGGGTGGTTGCAAAGTACTCCGTGGTACGGAAGCTCGGCACGTTCCACTTGATGCCTTCGGCAATCGAGCGATCTGCGGCGAGGATCGCCCGGCGGAGCGTTTCGATCTCGGCCTTGAACGGGTGCTGCAACGCTGCCATGAACTGGTCGACCGCAGCACTCGTGTCCTGGGCGCTCACGCGAGCCGGTCGCTTCGATGCGGGCATGGTAGCAATGGTGAATGAGTTCACTTCATCGCGGCGCCGACCGTTTGCCGCACGGGAAGCCCCGGAGGGGTCGAAATCCTCGAGGCAGAAGACGTTGATGCCGAAATAGTCGGGGGTGACCCGCTTGCGATGGAACGGATAGATGCCGCATCGCTTGCAGAAGAAATGGCGCGCGGTCATCGTGTGGAACCGATATTCGGTGAGCGACTCCTCGCCCGCCAGCAGCCTGAAATGACTCTCGTGCACCTTCACCATCAGCGCATTCTTCCGGCGACAGATCGAGCAGTCGCACGTCGTGAGTTCCGGAAAGTCGGATTCGATCTCGAATTGGACGGCACCACAGTGGCAACTGCCCCGGTACGTACGGATTGGGCGGTTTGGCATCGCGCCAACGAGGGCGAGCTGGCGGCGTGTGTGGGACTTTACTTCGGTCCGGCAGGCACAAGCCCGTAGCGGCTCATGACGGCAATCAGCGCGCTCTTATCGGGTGGGCCGCCGCTGTTCACGACGGCGGCGATGTCCTTGAAGTACTGAGCGCCAATGTCCGGAGACATGACGATGAGGGCGCGCGCGGTCGCGTCGTGCGGATTGGAAAATGCATGAACCGTGCCCTTCGGCGTATGCATGCTTTGACCCGGGGCAAGGTCCCGCGTGTCGGCACCCACCGAGTAGCGCAGCGTGCCCTCGAGGACATAGACAATCTCTTCATTGTTCGAATGGCTGTGCGGAGGCGGGACATTCGACGCCGGCGGTACGGTGAGCTCGAATATCCCGAGGCTGCCGTCCTGCGAGCCATCGATCAGGTAGCGTACGCCGAGACGACCCAGGTTGATTTCAGTGGTGCTCATGATGTCCTTTCCGACTACACGCCTTCGAGCGTGATCAGCATGTCCATGTCGCTGGTGCACTGCTTCCGAAGCGCGATCAGCGGCTGGTACTCGGGCGCGGAGTACCAGGTATTGAGTGCCTGCATGTCCGGGAACTCGATGATGACGACGCGCTCGGGCGTCCAGTGTCCGCCTTCGGGCAGCTTGTGACTGCCGCCCTTCGTAAGGTAGCGACCGCCATACCGCGCAATGATGGGTCCGGCCTTGGTCCGATATTCGTCGAACTTGGCCGGATTGGTGATGACATGTTCAGCGATCAGGTACGCAGCCATATCGGCCCCCTTCTGCCCGCGTCAGCTCACAGCCACCTTCTCACTCGCGACGTGTAGTCACCGTAGGTTGCACCGAACTTGGCGGCGAGTATCCGCTCCTCCGGCATGATCTGGAAGCGCGCGATGTAGAGAACGAAAGCGACCGGGCCGGCGAGCGCCCATGCCGAGCAGAGAAACGCGGCCCATCCGACAAGGCCCAGCGTCAGGCCCACGTACATCGGATTGCGAGTCAAGCCATAGATGCCGGACGTCACCAGCGATGTCGTGTTATCGGGCTTGAACGGATTGATCGTGGTGCGTGCCCGTTTGAACTCCAGGTCCCCGGCGATGGCCAAGGCTCCGCCTAAGAGCGCAATGACGATGAACGCGGCAGCGCGCGCAAAGAGCGGCAGCTCAAGGGACGGCCCTGAGCGTGCAAGGAACCACATCGCCACACCGATGAGCAGCGCGACGAGAGGCGGAGGAATCTTGAGTTCGAGTGCGCTCATCGGCCCGGGGCATGATAGCAGCCCCGAACCGGCTCAAGCTCGCCGGGGCCGGCGAACGGCTCTCACCTTCCCGCTGTCTCCGCCTCCGCAGAAGAAACGATCGCCGCCATCGGACTCGAGCCCCGACACGCCGACACCGGCCGGCATCTCGATTTGCTCCAGAACCTCTCCCGAGCGAGGATCGATTCGTCGCAACTCGCTCTCGTCGCCTTCCCAGGTGCCATGCCAGAGCTCACCGTCGACCCAGGTGACGCCGGTGACGAAGCGGTTGGAGTCGATAGTGCGCAGGATCGCGCCGGTGTCGGGATCGACTTGATGAATCTTCCGGGCCCGATACTGCCCCACCCAAAGCGACCCTTCGGCCCACGCGAGCCCCGAGTCGGCGCCGCCGCCGGGCGCCGCGATCGTGGCGAGCACGCGGCCCGTCTTCGGATCGATCTTCTGGATGCGATCCTCGGCGATCTGAAACAGGTGCTCACCGTCGAACGCAGTTCCCGCATGCCCGGCGACGTCGAGTGAGCGTTGTGCTTTCCCGCTCGCCGGATCGAACGCGATCAGCTTGTCACCGGCCGCAAACCAGACGTGCTTGCCGTCGTAGGTCACTCCGGCCACGCGGTCGACCCCAGGGAAGGGGCCGTACTCGCGCACGACTTCGGCGGTCGATCGTTTCATGTTTCCATCCTAGTCGCTCGGCGGCGGAGCGGGGAGTAACAAGGTCGTCGTGAATCCCGGTGCGGCGGCGTCGTTCTTGCGACGGGCCGGCGCTTGACCCGCTTCATGCCCGCAGCGCATGATGGGTCATCGCAGCGTTGCATCGGCAAAGGACGCCGACCGGGCACGGATTCGATTTCCTGCCGTCTAACGGCACAGACCCTTTGAAAGGTCCGTCATGGCTCAGGAAATGTCGTTTAGGGATGTACAAGTCAGATCGAGCGGGATTGGAATCCGCGAGATCGGCTTAAGAGATCTCTGGCAGGCACTGAAGGATGGCTTCGACGACGTCAATGCCAAACCAGGCGTCATCATCGCGTTCTTGATTGTAATCTATCCGCTGTTCGCCCTGCTTCTGACACTGTTTTTCGTTGGCGGGAATCTGCTGCATCTCGCCTTTCCAATGGTTGCGGGCCTCACTCTTCTCGGCCCCGTAGTCTCGGTTGCACTCTTTGAAATGAGCAGGCGTCGCGAACGTGGCCTCGACCTCGCCTGGCGCTCAGCGTTCGATTTTGTTCACCGTTCGTCATTCGCTCCTGTCGTTGCGCTTTCGGTGGCGATGATGCTGCTCTATGTCGGCTGGCTGTATACCGCGCAACTCCTCTACTTTGGCCTGTTCGGTGCAGATCCACCGGCTTCGATCTCGGAATTTGCGACTCAGGTACTCACGACCCGACGGGGCGGTGCGCTGATGTTCTACGGGACTGGTCTCGGGCTCTTGTTCGCCGTCACGGCGCTGGCGATATCGGTGGTCTCCTTTCCTCTGGCATTGGACAGACCAGTGACTGCGCTTACCGCGGTCGTCACCTCGATCAAAGCGGTCACCTCCAATTCATTCGTAATGGCTGTCTGGGGACTGATTGTTGTGGTGATGCTGGGGGCCGGGGCGATCCTGCTTTTGATCGGCCTCGCCGTGGCGCTGCCGATATTGGGCCACGCAACATGGCATCTTTATCGCCGACTTGTCGAGTCGTAAGTCTCGTCTATCGCAGGCGGTCGTGGCGCGCTGAGCTCGCTAATCAGCAGGCAGCGGAGCAGGGAGTAACAACGTCGTCGCGAAACCCGGCAGGGGCGGGGTCATCCACCGCCGCGCTCGCCCGCGACCCAGCGCCTGCACCTTGCCTGCGGCTGCGAGCGAGTCGAGTGCGCGCTGCACGGTACGCTGGCTGGCGCCGAGCGCAAGCGCCAGCCCCGAGGTCGACCACGACTCGCCATCCGCCAGGAACGCGAGCACGGAGGCATGCTTCTCTTCGACCGGTCGCGCCAGCACGACGACCTCACGCGCGCGCCGCGGCACGAGTGCGAATCCCCCTTTCGTCGCGCTGATGCCGGCGAGCGTCCGCAGTTTGGCGCGCAGCCGCCCGATTTCAACGCGCAGCCGTGCACGATACGATTCATCGGCAACCTTCGCCCGAAAGGCCCCTGCGACAAGCGTGTCCCTCGACACGTCCGCCGGCCACGCTTCCGCGAGCGCGCGAGCGAGCGAGAACAGCACCGGCCGGCCGGTCAGCGGGATGACCGTCCCTGCGTCTCGTACGACATGACGGCAGGCGTCGACGACGAGCGCCTTCGACG
This sequence comes from uncultured beta proteobacterium, assembly GCA_963773195.1. Classification (GTDB taxonomy): domain Bacteria; phylum Pseudomonadota; class Gammaproteobacteria; order Burkholderiales; family Casimicrobiaceae; genus CAIWHR01. The sequence continues at coordinate 766,982 of CAVZAE010000005.1, read as the reverse complement.
CCAGCAGCGCTTCGACTTCGTGCAGCCGGACGAGTCGCTCGTGGCCGCGCGCGATAAGACGCGCCGCGGGCGTGTTCAGGACGACCGCCGCGTTGGCGACTTCCGCCGTCAGCGCAGCGATCCCGGCGCCGCGTGCGGCACGCTCGGCACGCGCCAGCGCCATCCGTGCCGTTTTCGTGCGCAGGCGCCGCATGGCGATCCCCGCGACGACGAGCTCGCGGGCGGCTCGCAGCGCAGGCCGCAGCGGCGCGGGGTCGAGATCGGCAAGCGCGCGCTCGGCGTCATCGAGGCGCCCGATCAGGAGGAGTCGCCGGACCTCGAGATACCGCGCATGCGCGGCGTTCGCGCCGTCGCCATGATGTTCGAGCGTCGCCCGCGCCGCGTCGAGCGCTCTCGAGGGCCAGACCAGGTCGCGCGAGACGAGCGCGATCTCGGCCTCGGCGACGACGCACCTCGCACGCGCCACAGCCTCCTTCGAACCGAAGGCGCGCGCCGCGCTTCGCACCAGCGTCCTCGCCCGCGCCAGATCGCCGAGCTGGGCCATTGCGATGCCGCGGAGCGCAAGCGCGGGCGCGTCGTCGCGCAACGCGACCCGATTGAGTGCGCCCAGCGGATCACCCGCCGCCAGCGCACGCGCGGCTGCCGTGATCAGCGAATCCATCGAGTTCCGACGCCGCGTCGGGCAGTCGTTGCAAATACTTGATCTGGATCGCCCATTTTTGGTTCCGCCCGAACCGTAGCACGGGTCGGCCCATTACACACAGTGCGGGTCGGGTCGTGGGTCCGAACGGAATTCGCGTCACATTTGTCACTCCCACCCCTCGGGCGTGCGTCGCTACATTGGACACACGATCAATCAATCACCGGAGGAACGAGAATGACCACGCACAAGACAGGGACCCATCAAGAGTGGCTCGCGGCGCGGCTGCCGCTGCTCGAGGCGGAAAAGGAGCTGACGCACCGCAGCGACGAGGTGGCCCGGCGGCGGCAGGAGCTGCCATGGGTCCGGATCGACAAGCCGTATCAATTCGACACCGACCAAGGAAGCGCCTCGCTAGCGGACCTGTTCCGGGGCCGCTCGCAGCTTCTCGTCTACCACTTCATGTTCGGTCCCGACTACACGGCGGGATGCCCGTCGTGCTCCGCGATCGCCGACGGATTCAACGGGGTCCACGTGCACCTGGCGAATCACGACGTGATGCTCTGGGCGGTATCGCGAGCGCCGCTCGCGAAGCTGCAGGCCTACAAGCGGCGGCTGGGGTGGACGTTTCCGTGGGCATCCGCGTTTGGCACCGACTTCAACTACGACTTCAACGTCTCGCAAACCGAGGAGCGGCAGCGCGCGGGCGTCGAATACAACTACCGGCGCGAACCACCGCGCGCGAGTTCGGAGAAGGACACAGGGCCGGTCGCCGACATGGCAGCCACGACCGGCACCGACGTGGCCACGTACATACGCGAGCGCCCGGGCATGAGCGCGTTCGTGCTCGAGGATGGGGTCGTCTATCACGCGTACTCCACGTATGCGCGTGGGCTGGACGGCCTGTGGGGCATGTACCAGTGGCTCGACCGCGCGCCTTTGGGGCGCAACGAGAAGGGCCTCTGGTGGCGCCGCCACGACGAGTACGCGAAGCGCTAATGCACGGAGGCACCGATGAGAAAGCTGATCGCCGCAATGAAGACGTCCGTCGACGGGCAGGTGGAAGGGTCCGAAGGCATGGCGGACTGGGTGGAAGCCTGGTCGGACGACTACGGCCTGATGCAGCAGGTCGACGCGTGCTTGCTCGGCGGAGGCATGTATCCCGGCTACGAGCACTACTGGACCGCGATACGGCGAGAGCCGGGCAAACCTGTCTGGATTACGGGCAAGCCGCCGACGCCGGCTGAAGTCGAATGGGCGCGCTTCGCCGCGCGGACGCCGCACTACGTTCTGTCGAAGACGCTGACGACAGCGCTTTGGGAGCAAACGCGTTTCGTCCGGAAGCTCGAGGACATCTCTGCCCTGAAGCGAGAGCCCGGCAAGGACATCTATCTCATGGGCGGCGCTCGAACCACGGCGAGCCTGATCAATGCCGGCCTCGTGGATGAACTGCGGCTCATTGTTTACCCGCTGATCGCCGGCAAGGGCAAGACGCTCTTTGCGACGACGACGCAGCGTCAAACGCTCGAGCTGCGGAAGGCCGAGCAGCTTCGAAATGGGCTTGTAAGCCTGATCTACGGAATAGGCGAGCGTGCCCGGCAATCACCCGAAAGAGATGAGCACCGGACGCGCAGCCTTGCGACGCATGACGTCTGAGCAGGCTTCCGGGCCAACGTTTATCGTCATCTCGGCGCTGCTCTTCGCTCTCAGCGCGGCGGTGACGATCGGCGGTTCCGCGTCGATGTCGGCGATGGGCGGGATGTCTATGCCGGGCGGCTGGACGATGTCGATGGCATGGATGCGGATGCCCGGGCAGACGTGGGCGGGCGCCGCGGCATCGTTCCTCGGCATGTGGATCGTGATGATGACGGCGATGATGCTGCCCTCGCTCGTGCCGATGCTGTCCCGCTACCGCCGCGCTGTCGTCACGACCAACGAAGCGCCACTGGGATGGCTGACCGTGCTTGCGGGGATCGCGTACTTCTTCGTCTGGACCGTGGTTGGAGCAGCCGCATTTCCGCTGGGAATCGCGCTGGCAGCGCTCGAAATGCAGCTGCCGGCGGTGTCGCACGCGGTTCCTGTCGCGATCGGTGTCGTCGTTCTGGTTGCCGGCGCGCTCCAGTTCACTGCGTGGAAAGCGCGTCACCTTGATTGCTGTCGGGCCGCACCCGGTCCCGATCGCACGCTGGCAGCCGACGCCATTACTGCGTTGCGGCACGGCCTGCGACTCGGACTCCACTGCAGCGCCTGCTGCGCCGGCCTGACGGCGATCCTTCTCGTCATTGGCGTCATGGATCTGCGCGCGATGGCGGTCGTGATGGCGGCCATCACCGTCGAGCGTCTCGCGTCGCCGGGCGAGCAGGTCGCGCGAGGCATCGGGGCCGTCGCCATCGGGGTTGGGTTGTACCTCATAGCGCACGCCGTGTAGAAGACCGGGCAGCTGCGACCTGCGCTCAGGACGGCGGCGATCCCGGCCCGCAACAAGCCGTTGCTTGCTGCATCGGCGGACATTTGACGGAGCCGTACGAGCAGAAGACGCAACAATCGCCGCGCTTCGGGCGCAATAGCGCGTGACACCCGGCGCACTCGTGGAAGAACACGCAAGCGTCGGTGGGCATGCTCTCCAGGGACGTGAAGCCGCACGCGGGACACGTGAGAGTGGACTCGAGGATTGGGGGTGGCATGATGACTCGCGCGCTGACGGAACGAGTCTACTCCGCTGGGATAGACTGACGGGCATGAAGTCGTTTGGCGCCCGATCCCGCGGCCTGCGTCTCGAGCGCATGACCGCGTCGCCGCGTTGGGCCGGCGAGGGCTTTCGCAACGTTCATCCGATTCCCCCGTCGTTGCGCGATCCGGCGGCGCCTACTCCCGCGTCGAGCGAGCTCCTGTGCACGCGCGGCCCTCGATACCCCGAAGCGCCGCTCATGACCCTTGATCCGCGCGTGGCATGGCAGCGCACGCCCGCGAGCGGGCTGCGAGTGACCTGGCTCGGTCATTCGACGGTGCTGATCGAGATCGACGGCGTACGCCTGCTGACCGATCCGGTCTGGGGCGAGCGCGCGTCGCCGTTCCGGCTGATCGGGCCGAAGCGCTTTCAGCCCGTTCCCGTGCGCCTGCGGGACATGCCGCCGGTCGACGCGGTGCTGATCTCGCACGATCACTACGACCACCTGGACTACCCCACCATCCATACGCTCGCCCGGCACAGCGCCGTGCCGATGGTTACGTCGCTGGGCGTCGGGGCGCACCTCGAAGCGTGGGGCGTAGCGCCCGGAGCGCATCACCGAGCTCGACTGGTGGGAGTCGCATCGCCTGCCCGGCACCGACGTGGTGGTCACGGCGGCACCGTCGCAGCACTTTTCCGGCCGCGCATTCGGCAATCGCAACGCGACGCTGTGGTCATCGTTCGCCATCCGTTCGCCGCGGCACGCTGTCTTCTTCAGCGGCGACACCGGCCTGACGCCCGAGTACGCGACGATCCGCGAGCGGCTCGGCCCCTTCGACGTCGTGATGCTCGAAATCGGCGCGTGGCATGCGGCCTGGGGTCGACATCCACCTGGGCCCCACCAATGCGGTCCAGGCTCACGCGTGGCTGGGCGGCGGTGCGCTTCTGCCCATCCACTGGGGCACCTTCAGCCTGGCCATGCACGCCTGGGACGAGCCGGTCGAGACCTTGCTGTCGCTGGCGGCAAGCCGCGATCTGCCGCTGTTGCTGCCACAACCAGGCGAGGCCGTCGAGCCGAGCGCAGCGCCGCCGCCGCGGGCCTGGTGGCGCCGGCCGGCAGTGCGCCCATCGGCCGCGACCGATGCGCCCGTGCCAGCATCCGAAGAGGTGGCGCCTCGTCTACGCAATCTCCCTTGGCCGATGGACTGACGGCCGCATCAGGCGCGACGCGTCAGGTTGCCGCGTCGACGTCGGTCGGCCGCCGGTTTCCAGCGGCGCGTCGCCAGCAGTACCCCATGGTTGCTGCCCGGCGCGAGAAGATCGTAAATCTTCAGCGTCGACCAATCGAATGCGGCCGCGACCTCGTCGACCGAGTCCCGGTTGACGGTCTCATGCACCTGAATCACGAAGAGGATGGGATTCTCGGAAAAGTGGTTGGAGATGCGCTCAGTAATCTCTGGTATCGGCGGATCGGTTCGCCGCAAGTCGAGGCCCGACGCGGGATCCAGTGCGTCACCCCAGGGTGGAGCGATGAACGCCACAACGAGCTGGCTCGGATCCGGCGAGAGTGGGCTCAGTGCGGAACGGTAATCGACATTGCGTATCTCGATCGGAAGCGACATCGTCGCAAGGTTCTCCCGGGTCAAAGCGAAGACACCGGAGTCGAGCTCGAAGCCGATCCCTCGCGCAACCGAGAGGTGCCGCGCCAGCCAATAGAGGGTGTTGCCGGAACCCGCGAACGGATCGATTAACAGGGGACGCTCGCGCGAGGCCCAATGGCGCGCGACGACGGCCGCATCGCGGCTGATGCGATCGGCCAGCTCGTCTCGCGTGCATTCGACTGCGGTGCGTCCCAGGAGGCGGATGCCCTTGGCGAACCACTCAGAGGGTCGCAGACCGTAGAGGCAGACGTAGTCGGCGTCACCGTAGCTGTCTCGACCGTAGGCTTGAATCTCGGCCAACTCGAGCACCGCATCGCGCTTAGTGCCGAGGAGAAGCAGCTGGCGATCGTACTTCAACGGCGGCCCCGGGCCGATCGACTTACAGCGCGCTGCCGACGAGCCGCCCTACCCAGTAGGTGACGCCCATCGCCAGGAGACCGCCGCCGATGTTGCGCAGCGTCGCCGGTGCGAGTGGCGCGCTGCCGAGTCGCGCCGACGCCACGCCGGTAATGGACAACGCCACGACGACGGCAATGACCGTGATGGGAACCGCGTTTGCGAGCGGCGCGAGCAGCACGGCCAGCAGAGGCACCAACGCACCCAGCGCGAACGAAATCGCCGAGGCGACAGCCGCCTGCCAGGGATTCGTATAGTCGCCGAGCTTGATGCCGAGCTCGATTTCGGCATGGGCCGCCAACGCATCGTGGCGGGTCATTTCCTGCGCGGCCTCGCGCGCGACGTCATGGCTCAAGCCCTTCTTCTCGAGCAGTCGAGCGAGCTCGTCGAGCTCCTTCCCCGGAATCGCGGCCAGCTCGGTGCGCTCGTGCTCCACTGCAGCCTCCTCCGTGTCGCGCTGCGTACTGACCGATACGTATTCGCCCGCCGCCATCGAGAGGGCCCCCGCGACGAGGCCGGCCACGCCGGCGGTCAGCAGCGCGGCGTGCGTCGGCATGGCGCCCGCGACCCCGAGGATCAGGCCCGCGGTCGACACGATGCCGTCGTTGGCGCCCAGGACTCCGGCGCGCAGCCAGTTCAAGCGCCCGGAGATCCCGCGCGGCCGGAGCACCGCTTTGGGCGGGCTTCTTCGGGTGCGAGAGTGTGGCCACGGCGCGCGTCAGTTCCTGTTCTCGTGACGCGCCTTGAAGCTGGCGTACCACTGGCCTGAAAAAACAAAGCGCCAGTAGTTGCAGAACTGCTCTGCGTACAGACGGCGCAGAAAGTCGCGCGGACCGGTGAACGGTGGGACCGGCATTCGTTCCATGGAGTGGCCGAACTTTTGCATCGCCAGGGACACGACAATGCAGAGCAGCGCCACCGGAATAAGCCACGAATTGAGTGCGATGCCCGCAACGACCAGCACATTGCCGATCACGAAGAGGGGTACGGCGAACAAATGTATCAGCAAGTTGGTGGCGTTCTTGTGTACGGGAGGCGTCTCCCGCCACGCCCAGGCCACGAGCTCCCGTAAGGACATGGCATTCCTGTCTTCGGACATTTCCAGAACCCTCAGCTACTACGACGTCCGATTTGCCTGCTGACGATCACCGCAATCGGGACGCCGAAGAGAAACATGTGCGACAACAGATCCAGAACGGAAGCCAAGGGTGGAAAGCTGACGGGACGCGGATACGCCGAAAGAGGCAATACGATCAACCGCATGCAAAAGAAAACGCCGAACCCGAACGCCGCACCAAACACAATTGGTCGCGAGACCAATGCGCCGAAGTTCCAAGCAAGAACGGCGAAGAGGGCAGCCCACATCAAGGATAGACCGAAGTGACAGGCGACGCCCAGGATCGCGACCAGCGCCCCGCCGGTGAAGGCGGCGTCACCGAGCAGGCCGCTCGCAATAGTCTGGAACACACGGACGGGGCCGACGCCGTGGTATCCGGCGAAGGCGAGGGCGAACAGGAGATCAAGCATCCCACCGATTGCACCGCCGATGAGAATGGCCCAAAAGAGCGATCGCTGTCGCATGACCTAAGGGTCGCTTAGTTCGATGGCCGGAATCGACTGCCAGAAATTGTTGAACGGGAAGAGTGGCATGGCCTCTATCTCCAGAAGGGGATCAACGCCGGCACGCGCCGGCAGTAGTCGATGTACCGTTCGCCGAAGTGCTCGGTGAGCCATCGCTCCTCCACCCGAAGCTTGCGCCAGAGCGCGGCCCACGCGATGACCACGGCGAGCACGCCACGCCACTCGCCGCGAGCCAGCGCCGAGCCGATGAAAGCGATGAGCAGCCCGGTATAGATGGGATGGCGAACCAGAGAATACGGACCGGTGTCGATCAGCTCGTGGTCCTGCTTGATGGTGACCACCCCGCTCCAGTTGCGTCCGAGGTACACGCGTGCCCAGACCGTGAACAGCAGTCCCAGCGCAGTGACGAGCGCGGCCATCCAGAACTGCCAGGGAGCCCACGGATACAGCCTTTCGTTGAGAAATACGATTGGTGTCCGGTTGCTCGCCAGCAGTTCCGCCGCCAGGATCAGCGGAACCATATGGAGCAAAAGCGAGCCCGGCGACTCGCGTCGCGCGCTCAGCTTGGCGCGCCGGGAGGCCCAGAGCCAATACAGGCACCACGACACCCACAGACCTGGGAAGAGGAAACGGTAGGCGAGAGGCATCGCGGCTGTCGCCCTAACGCTCGATGACGAATGGCATACGTGGCCTAGCTAGACACGTCATGCGTGCCAGCTTCTTGACCCGTTCGGGTGCAGGCGTGTAGGGTCCGCATGCTCAATAGGAGGCATGAAGATGAAGAGTCAGCCAAAGGCAGCAGGCGCAGCGGCCTCCAAGCTCATCAGCGAAAAGATTGCCAACCTAAGTGACTGGAGAGGCGACACGCTGGCAACGATGCGCGCCCTCATCCGGGATGCTGACCCCGACGTTCTGGAAGAGTGGAAGTGGATGGGCACTCCGGTATGGTCCCATGACGGAGGGATCTGCACGGGCGAGACGTACAAGGCGGTAGTGAAGCTGACCTTTTTCAAGGGCGCTTCCTTGAAAGATCCCGGCAAGCTCTTCAATTCGAGCCTTGATGGAAACGTACGGCGCGCCATCGACATTCGCGAGGGTGAAGCGATCGACGCGAAGGCATTCAAGGCGCTCATCCGCGCGGCCGTGGCTCTCAATAGTTCCGGCGGAACAAAGACCGCGAAGCACAAGTGAGCGTTCCCACGAGTGATGCGCGGGCTACGGTCCGCTTCAGTACAGGTGTATCGCCAGAGCCATCAACGCGACAGCTATCACCAGTGCGAAAATCCATCCTTTCGGCACGCGCGCCTCGAGAACGGATTCTCCAGGGCGCTTGGGATTGAAACGGACATCCACTGCGCTCCCGCTCGCATATCGCTGCACAACCTTTTCAGCAAAATCAGCCACTCCCTTGTTCATCCCGGGACTTTGGGCAATCCGGTTTCCACGAAAACGTTGCCCGTCGACTTCATACTCATAGACGACGGCGGGACGATAGAGAGTCATCCGCCCGCGGGGGCCTCCGAAATTGCCGGAACCGGCATCGGCCCGATATTCCTCGACCTTTGACGAGAGCACTCGCCCTCTCGCGACAGGCCATCGCTTCATGGCCGCTGCCTCGCGCAGCGAGCTCCAGATAAGCACAAGCATCGCCAATCCGAATCCGCCACACACAAGCGCAATTGGGGCGTTGTCGGACAGGTTCATGACACGAGGTGGATTGGCGCCCGGCACTCGCGCTCACGCGCCAAAAGCGGAAGGCTCCTGCACGAGCCGAATACCGCGAATACTCGGTCAGGTGTTGAACTGCCTAGGGTTCGATTCGGATCGGGGCGCCAACGGCCACCACGCGCAAGATCTCGTCCATCTCCGAATCCGTGACCGCAATGCATCCGTCTGTCCAATCATAAAGGACGTGCAGGCGGCCTATGAACCCGAAGCCATCCTTCATTCCGTGAAGCATGATTTGTCCGCCGGGGTCCTCGCCCCTCGATCGCGCCGCTCGCGTGTCGGCCGGCGATGGGTACGAGACGTGCACGGAGCGATGAAAATCGCTGTCGGGCAAGCGATAGTCCAGGATGTAGTCGCCTTCAGGCGTCCGGCCATCGCCTTCCCGCCGCTTGGGTCCGATGGGAGCGTGTCCCAGCGAAACTCTGTACGATCGCACCGCCTCGGTTCCGCGGTAAAGAGTGAGCGTACGCGCGGACTTCCACAGGACGACGCGATCCGCCCGGGTCCCATCCGGTAATGGAGGAAGCGGCCAAATCGCCCATGCCACAGCCACGGCGACGGCCCCCAGAACGATAGCGGTGCCTTGAAACTTCGTCATCGATGCTTAGCGCGTCGACTCACCAGCGGACTAGCGCGCGCAACTGAGAGCATGAACCAAATCCTGCACCAAAGCCGCAACCCTTGCAACATCGGGCGAAGGAGCGGCGCTCGGGTGATGCGGTGGAACATGTGGCCCGTCCTTCGACCGATCGTGGTGAGACGAGAGATATTCAGGTGTGAGGTCCGCGATGCAGGAATAGCTCGATGGTTCGAACGAAAATGAACCCAAAGACGCAAAGAGCCCACGTCAGGACAGCGGCGTACGGACCGACACTCGATACGAAGGGGATTCCTGCGACGTTGAGCCAGAGACCCACAACCCCGACAATCGAAACGGCGTAAATGATGACGACCCATCGGGGAAATCGCCCCGGCTCGATCATGCGGCGACGGCGGAACTGGATCAGGAGAACGAAGGTATAGATCGACGCAGCGGCTGCGCTGGACAGCGGCCAAGTGACGGTGCCAGGGACATGAAGAAGATTCAGAAGTGTCGGGACCAAGGCCAGAGCCGTCACCAGAAGCCCACCTTCAATGTAGAGGCGCACGAGCCGAACGTGCCGGTCGGAGAGCTCGCCTCCCAGCGCGCCCCGGAGGGTGACGACCACTGCCGAAAAACCGACAAACGACAATGAGAGCGCCGCGAGGCGAAGAAGATAGTCAGATTCTGCCGATGTCACGATCGCATCCGATCAGCCGCCATCCTACCCTTCACGTTTCGTACAATGTGATCAAAAAGATAACGAATCGATAGCCCAAGACGATAGCAGCCACGGCTGCTGCCAAGACGAGTGAGGTGCCTATCCGGCGGGCACCGGCGACGCCGTAGACCGGACCGATCGCCAAATAGACATAGAGCGTGCACACCAGGACGTTGACAACGCTCAGCACGTTGTCAACATTCGGCGCGTCGAGACCCCCAAATCCTAATAGCGCGCTAACCTTCGCTGCCAGCAGAGCGGCGCAGAAGAGCAGCAACAGGAACGTATAGAGGTGAAGGGAGAAGACCACGTGGGTCATGAACGGTTGGCGCTCACGCCAGAAAGACAGCGGCAAGATCAATGCGAAAGGCAATGTCATTAACAAAATTAGCGACTTGGCGTTCAACACGGCGGCACGGTCGAAGATCACCTCGTACTGCTCGGCGGTCATGTTCGTTGCTGCTAGTCGCTGAGCCACGACCGATTGAGCGAACTCGCTCCAGTCCTGGTGATGAAGATGCGAGTCGAGCGAGGAACTGAAGACGTTCTCGTGGGTCGCCCACTGAATCGCGAAGAAGAAGACGTTTGCGATCAGGAACAACTGAAACGCGCCGACGTATGGCTTGCGGATACCGCTCACCCAGGCCACGGTAAGTTCGCCAGGGCGGCGCAACAGTTTCCATGCCGATCGCGCTGCGCGCGCGTCGACGCTGGTCACGGCGTGAACGACTTTTTCGATCAGTCCCCGTAGCGTGAGATCACGCGGCGGCAATGGCTCCTCGCCGCAACGGGCGCAGAACGGAGTCGTGACCACGACCTTGCACGTCGGGCAATTCCAGCGTACGGCGGGCATGGCGGTCACCACCTACGCTAGTGCGGGCCCACCGCTATGAGCGTTGCGCTAGCATGAGGACACCAACCACGATGAGAATGAGCGGCCACCACTGCCGCAAGAGAGGGCCTAGCCGTGGAATCATGCCCAGGTTTGACAGGAGGAAGAGCGTACCGACAACTGAGCCGAATCACTCTGAACCGAATCCGGATCGGCGAGCAGTGCGAATCGATCAAATCCATTGTCGAGCGCCAACTTTTGGACGGCACAGAGATAGAATCCACTGTAGAGCATGAGATATTCGGCGCCCGCAGGCGGATTTGAATAGCGCACTCGATAGGTGTGCTCGGCCGCTCGAGTAAACGTGATGGTCGTGTCGATTACAGGGAAGTCGAGGTCCTTCGTTGTGAGAACAAAGCTCGCGGGCTCGCTAGCCAGGCTCAACCCCGACCAGCCCAGAAACAACCCAGCAAGACAGGATAGCCAAACCCGCGACCCGTGCATCACGTCCTCCCTCGCTCGCATCTGGCACCACCCCGGTTCGACGCGATGTTAGGCCCGCGCGCACGGGGCGTCTATTTCTCGGGGTAATTGAAAGACCGGATGATGCGCCACGTCCCAGAGCTCTTGCTCAGGATGTCTACGCTGCGATTGCGGGCCTTCGTTTGTATCTCACCCGTTTGGGATTTCACCTTCAACTCCCAGATTGATCGAACGAAGCCCACGCTTCCTTCTACGTACACTTCTTCAATGTGGGGTACCCAAGTCGTTCCCGGCGTCCTTGTTGCAAAGTCCTGGACGTAGCCCTGTCTCAAGTCGTCGTAGGTTTGATCCTTGGCGCCCTGGAACGCAAACAAGACCTCGGGGGCGAAGATGCGCATGGTCCCGTCCAGGTCTCCCTTGTCATATGCAGCGGTCCAGCTCTGCAAGGCAGACAGCAATTCCGATCGGGTGTCCGCGTCCGCGGCAACGCCTGCCGCCGAGACGTTCGTCGCTACGATAAGTAACGAAAAAAGGGAAAGCGCGAACGATGTGCATACGAGCCTTTCTATGCGACCTACCAAGCGGTTAGGCCGCACGGTTAGCGCGAACGACGCGGACGATCCCAGTGAGAATGCAGATCACAGCGGGCCAGAAAGTGAAGAAGAACAGCAACCCTGGGCCGACCGGATTGGGATTCGGATCGGGCCAAAGGCCAATGGCTGCCGCTACGATAATGAATACCAACGGGCTGGAACCGAGGATCAATAGCGCCACGCCGGTTCTCACCCACCAAGACTGGAAATACCTGCGCATACGGAGCTGGCGAGGGCTGATTTTGCGGGCGCAGCCTAGCGAACGAAGGCAACCGGCGGGCCGCTGCGGGCGCGCAACGTTGCCAGCGAGGCGCCCGTGTCGACCGAGAGCTTAGGCATCGCCGCTTCTAGCCGGGAATTTCTGGCTCGACGAGTGTCGCCAGCTGCGCTAGCGACTCCTGCCAACCGAGGTAACACATCTCAAGGGGGATGGCCTCCGGAATGCCGCTCTGAGTGATGCTCAGCTCTGTTCCGCACAGGACCGGCGTCAGCGACACTGTCACCTCCAGCACCCCCGGCAAATTCGGGTCTTCGAACTTGTCCGTGTAGCGAATCCGCTCGTTCGGGATCAGTTCGATGTACTCACCGCCGAATGAGTGACCATTACCGGTGGAGAAGTTCTGGAACGACATCCGGAATGTGCCGCCAGCGCGCGCGTCCATGTGGTGCACCGTGCAAGTGAAACCATAGGGAGGAAGCCACTTGGCCAGGGCACCCGCATCGAGAAAGGCGCGATAGACCTTCTCGGGCTTGGTGCGGAGTACTCGATGGAGACGAACGGTGCGGTCGGACATGGAATGGTTCCCTCGTGGGTGACGATAGTTGCGCCTGGAATGAATGATTGATGAGGCATGCGCCCGCCATCCGTGACTGTCTATTTCGGCAGGTTCGTCGTCAACGAGCCGGCAACGTCAGCTCCACCGCGGCCGAGCTTAGGCCGCAGAGAGCGCACTGATGGTGACGTAATACCCATCCGGATCTCTGAGTGAGAATTCGTTAGTTCCCGTGTTCGGGTTCACGTGGGGCTCCTCCTCGAGCCGAGGGACGAGAGCGCGCGCCCTTGGGAGTGCCATGTCGAAATCATCGACACGGAAAAACAAGAGGAGGCCGTTGCCAGGCTGCGCGTGATCGGGGCTCATCAAGGAGGGATGCTCATGGGCACCCCACGCGTGAAGGCAGAGCAAGACCGTTCCGTCCGAGTCGAGGATTTGACCGAAGTCGTCATGGGCAGGAGCCGTCTCCGGCAGGCCAAGTAGCGACTGGTACCACTTGAAGCTGCCAGGCACATCGCCAACGCCAATGATCGTCCACGTGCGCCTCATGAGATCCCTCTTGCGGCCTGACGATTAGGTTAACCGGACGCGCCGCCGCTCGGCGTGCCGCCGAAAAGCGTCCGGGTTGAGCGAAAGGCTGGGCGACAGGCGTTGCCTCACCGCGCGTATTCCCCTCGACCTCTGGGGTATTGCGCCTCCCACTCTCGACCGTTGAACTGCTTGATGCTCATTTCCTCCACCGTGCCGGGATCAAGACACCGAGCATTGACGCTGAAACCATCGGGATGAGAGCGCGGCACGTAGAAGGATTTGATGCCGCAAACTGAACAAAACAAGTGCTTCGCAGTGTGAGTGTTGAAGCTGTAGGTCGTCAAAACGTTGCTACCGGAAAGCAGCTTGAAGCGATCTGCGGGAACGACGAGGTGCAGGTAGCCGGCCTTACTGCAAAGGGAGCAATTGCACTCGGAAACCTGCAGCTTGGCCGGCGCGAGGACCTCGAATCGGACACGACCGCAATGACAACCGCCTGTGTGCGTGATCATGCGCGCCGTCCTACCGACCGAAATCGATCGTTGGTCGAGTCAATGTGCGAAGGCCGCCGCGATTTCGGCGCCCCTTGCGCTTTTCAGGGCCGCGCAAATGCCGATTTGCTCTTCGGTCTTTGCAAGCTCCAGTTCGCCGCCGCCCATAACCTTGAGGCGGGGCTCAAAAAAACCCCCGATCCTTACCGCATCATTCGGATCGCAGTAGCCGCCGAACAAAGAAAGAATATAGGGCCGCGCATAGCCTGGGAACAGCTCGATTACTTGTGCGAAATTGTCTTCGACAAACTTGGTTGTGGCGTCTCGGGCACCGGGCCGCTCCGATAGGGAAAAGAGGATGCGCATCGATTCCGGCGACTTGATTCCTGAAGACGTGGCAATCTTTAGCGACGCGTCGGCGGAAGTGGCTGTGTCAACGGATCCGATGGCAATGCTCGCATCGACTTTGAATTGCGGGTCGGAGGACCTGAGCAACACCTCTTTCAGCTGACTCAGCAACGCATCGTCGCCGTCTTGCGCCGCGACTTGCAAGGCAACGGCACGAAATGACGGGTCGAGCGCGTGTAGATCCCCGCCGAGATAGGCTTTTGCCGCCACGACCATTTCCGCCCGCAGCACAGGGTCACGGGCTTCGAGCGCCACCAGCAACGCTAACGATTCACGCAGGGCGCGGCGCTGCGCTGGCTCACGCGCGTGGGCTCCCGACGTGACGTCGATTCCCAATCCGGCGAGGCGAGGACCATACATTGAGCCCATAAGCCGGCGATAGGCGGGCAATTGCTCCCGGGTGAGCATTGTGTCGGCGATGCTCTTCAATCGATAGCCGAGTGCAAGTGCCGCGAGCCGCTCGGGGTTTCCACTGAGTGTCCTTGCCCCTGCAATGACACGATCGAAACTGGTTACCCCGGCAGCAAAGTCGGCCCATAGATTGTCTGCAACCGCCATCGCCTCCCGCCCTGGCATCTCTGCGCCTATTGCTATAAGACGATCCCATCCAGCGCCGTCCAGGCTAAAACGGTAGTAGCCTGCGGCGCCGGCATCCGGCATCAGGGCATGCGTCGAATCGTCGAACGGCGGGGTCACGGCAGATTTCTGCTCAAGCAGCGTGCAGGACTGCTGCTCGCCGCGGGACAGGCACACCGGAATCATCCACAGTTGGGCCGCGGTCGCTTCGACGCCCAATGGGCGGTACCGGTTCTGGGTGAGAACCAGGGACTCCCGGCCATCGGCGACGGTTACGACGGGTATCCCCGTCTGATCGGTGAACGTGCGCATGGCGGGTACCACCTTAGGGTCCGCCGCGGCATCACCCAGCGCCTGAAAGAAATCCTCCGCAGTCGCGTTGCCGTATCGATGCCGCTCGAGGTGCAGCCGTACGCCTTTGGCAAACGTATTGGCTCCAAGATAGCCTTCGAACATCGACAAAACCTGCGCGCCTTTTTGGTACGTGATCTCGTCGAAAGCACTTGGAATCTCGATATTGCGGGTAATTTCCTGGTGAATCGGTCTGCCATGCCCAAGGGCATCCGCGTCCATCGCGTAGAACGCTTCAAACTGCACGGTCGCAGCGATTCCGAGATCCGGGCGCCATTGATCGGCAATCTTCTTACCCATCCACTGCGCGAAACTCTCATTCAGCCAGAGGTCGGTCCACCATGTCGGAGTGACAAGATCGCCGAACCATTGGTGAGCCATCTCGTGTGCGCTGACTTCGGAAAAGCCGCGCACCTGCCTGAGCGAGGCGTCCTGGTCGAGCAGTATCAAGCTGTCCGTGAAGATAATGAGCCCCGCGTTCTCCATCGCACCCGGCTGCACCGGCGACGCCAGGAAGTCGAGTTTCTCGTAGGGATACGGTGTGCCGAAATAACTTTCAAGCAGAGCGAGCAGCTTCGGCGCCTCAGCTGCGGCGAATTGCATGCGCGGCATCTGTCCTTTAGTGGCAATGACGCGAAACCCCAGCGGCTCCGTGCGCACACTGTTCGGGGGCACCGATGTCTCTACCACGTCGAACGGGCCGACACCGATCGCTACAAGATACGTGGGCAGGGGCTTGGTTGGCGCAAAGTGGTGAATCACCGCCGAACCTGATGCCACCGCTCCGATTTCCGGAGCGTTCGCGAACACCTTTGCGCTGTTCGGCGCCGTGATGTTTACCGTAAAGGGGGTCTTGAATCCAGGCTCGTCGAACCCCGGAAACATGCGACGTGCGTCGATGGGCTCGAATTGCGTCCATGCGTACCATTCGTTCGCTACCTTTGCACGGTAGAGTCCTTCATTGGTACTGCGGAACGCACTGGTGTAATCGAATCTCAAAGTTATCTTGCCCGCGGGCACCAGTCCCGAAACGTCGAGGCGAGCCACGCCCGTTGGATCGACTTCCGAGTAGTGGGCGGGATATGTCCGTCCCCGTGCGACGATACGGGCGCTTGTGACGCGAAGGCCGTTACCGTGCAAATAGACTGTCGTGCTCGGACGCGCCAGCACCGCCTCGATCTCTGTGTGCCCGGTGAATCGGGCACGGCTTGGGTCGATCGTAAGATCCAGGCGGTAGGCGGTAGGCGTGACGTCGTTCGGTAGCCGTCCCGTAGGGGGCGCGAGAGCAGCCCCGTTTGCCAGAGCTGCCCATGTCACCAACGCCGAGAATGCGAAGGCGGTTCTTATCATTGCCCCTCCCAAGGCCCGCTAAACCAAGATTGTGATCGCCCGCATTCTTGCCGACAAGCGAGGCGAAAGGGCGACGGCAGTCCTTGGCAACCGGCCGCCGTGCCCAGGCAAAGGCCCGCACGCAACGGTCCGTGTTGACCGCCGGGTTAGGCCACATGACGACTACAACAAGTTTGCTGCGCGGGCGACAGCGAAAGCAAACGTTGCAAGAAGGAAAAACCAACCGATACCGCGAACCACGGAGCCGACATATTGGGCCGTTCCGGGCGTCGAATGCACTCCGATAAATGGGGAGAGTTCGTCGCCGAAAAACGCAAGCGCCCACCCAACAAATGCAACAACCAAAAGCAGGAGCGCGATGGGTGCATACCGTGAGACAAACGCTAGCGCAATCAGCACGATCGTTGCGAGTATCCGCCCAACTACCGCCGCCATGTGGCCTACCGTTCCAGGTAAGCTGCCCGCCTGGCGTTGCGGGTCAGGTTGAGCGAGGGGTTAGGCCTCGCTGGTTGATAGCGTGCTATGGCTCTTGATTCCATTCGCATCGGAGCAGGCCATACATGGCTGCGTCGGAGATCTCGCCATCGACGATACAGCGCTCGCGGAAGAGCCCTTCCTTCGAGAATTTGAGACGGTCAAGGAGGCGTGATGATCGTTCATTCCTGGGATCGGTGTCAGCTTCGACGCGATTCAAGTTCAGTTCGGTGAACGCGTAGTCAAGGAGCGCGGACAAAGCTTCATGCATGTATCCCTGGCCCCAGCCCTCGGAACCCAAGACATATCCGATCTCCGCGCGTCGACACTGCGCGTTGATGCCCCAGAGCGCGCAGGTTCCGAGCAACTTTCCGCTGGCAGCCAACTCGATTCCAAGGCGCAGGTAGTCCTTGGTCGTCAGGGCAAGATCTCGGGCGACCATTGCATGTCCGCGTTCATCGTTCTTCCAAATCGACGCATCCCAGTACCTCATTACTCTTGGATCGGAGTGAATCTCAAAGAGCGGAGCGACGTCTGCTTCCCGCAAGGGTCGAAGCTCGAGCCTCGCCGTTCGAATTGGTAGGTTCGCGAAGGCTTGCATGCGGCGGTGGAAAGGATTGCGGACGGACTAAGCTAACCGGACCGCCGCCACTGATGCCCGTGCGCAAGAAGCCGCGTACCGGCGGGGCCGGTTGAGCGCGTGGTTAGGCCCCTTGCCAAAGAAGTCTTCTGCATGTGCAGGTCTGGCGCGAGGACTAGTGTGTTTACTTGCGGACGACCAGTAGAACGACGCCCGCGACGATCACCGCAATGCTGGCCCAGCTCGGAATAACCGCCGTTTCCTTTTCAGTGATCGAAAAGCTGAACGGCCCGAACTGACCCTCGTGTTTTTCCTTAGTGTAATCAAAGTGGCCGTAGAGCAAACCAAAGATACCTGCGGCCACAAGAACGATCCCGAGGAACTTTGTGACGCTCATGTGTTCCTCTCCCAAGTCAAAGGGTTTGCTCCGAAGTCGACGTCAGAGTCAAAAAACGATCTACTCTGGCCACTACGCGGGGTGACTGCCGGTGCAACGCTTCCATCGCGACCCGGCAACCAGGGGCTCACAGCCCCTGCCGATGCTCTCCGTTTGCTCCGCTACTGCGTGCCACCCCGCAGCCGGCCAGTTTCCGCCTCATATGCCTCGATCAGGGATGTGATCGACTCCTGAAACTGATTCTGGCATTTGAGAACTGCGTCGACCATCATTTCGTACTGCTTCTGTTCCTTGTGCTCGCTGACTTCGAGCCATAACGCCGCGAGCTTTTCGATGTTTGTCTTCGAATAGTGCTCCATCTCTTTGAGTCTGGACAGCGTATCCTGCATCGCATCGAGCGGCGTCTTTACATTATCTTCGTCGGCCATGACGTGCTCCTTGGTTGATCATTTCTGTGCGCTCGCACCAACGATCCTTGCGTGCGCACTGAGCGCGACATGAAGATCGAGCGAACCATTTGCGGCGCTCGCAGCCATGATGACACAGTGTGCATCATCGGCGCACTCGCAAACGGTGCCAACGGCGAAAGCGGACAGTGCTTGGGACGCCTAACGAATCAAGGTAACCGGCCGCCAGGCGGGGCCGAGGCCCGCCGGCCATGGTCCGAGTTGAACGCAAGGTTAGGCGTGGCGGCGCTTAGCGAGAAGACGAGGCACCATCACAAACCATTGCCAATAGCCAGCGGCGACCATAGCTAGCCAAGCCACGAAATAGAAGAAGGCGCCACCAGCTGGAAGGTTGAGAAAGTACGCGAATAGCAAATAGATGAGCAAGCCGACGAAAGCGCCGACAATCCCTGCCGGAAAGGTAAGGCAGAGCATGGCCGGGAAAAACACCATGTCGAGGTCAGAGAACTGGAACCGCGTGCTCGCCCACGCTAAGACCAACAATGTGGCGAGAAGCCACGCAGTGACAACGATGAGCCTTCGAGTGGTCGTGATCTGCACGACACGTCTAACGAGCAAAGGTAACCGGCCACCCGGCGTGGCCGAAGGCCCGCCAGTGGCGGTCCAAGCTGACGGCGAGGTTAGGCGGCATCCCTGTCCAGCGAGCGGCTGGTGTCACCAGATCTGCCAGGCAATGAATTCGAGGATGGTTAGGGCGCGTGTAGCGTGAACACATGAACTAACTGCGGCTTAGCGCTTTAGCTATGAGGCCGCGCCAGTCATCGCCTGGTGCATCGCCGTGCGCGCAGCCGCGAGGGTCTGCGCGTCTGCCAGTTCAGGACTGCCCGACCCATATGGCGGCTGCGGTGCATATTCCATAATCAGTTCGATGACTCGCCCCATGTCCTCTCCGGCCCAGTGTCCTGCCACTTTGATACCGAAGTCGACACCAGCTGTGATGCCGCCACCAGTGAGGCGATTGCGGTCGACACAGACGCGCTCGCCGCTGGGCTCGGCGCCAAACTGGCTCAGCGCATCGCGCGCACCCCAGTGCACCGCGGCGCGGTAGCCGCGAAGCAGCCCAGCGGCACCTAGCAGCAAGGCACCAGTGCAGACACTGCACACCCAACGGGCGCGGGACCCGCGATCAGCTAGAAAAGCGATTGCCTCAGAATCGCCCAGCAGGTCCAATGTGGGCTTCGCCCCGCCACCGACAAAGAGCACGTCTGGATCAGTCCAAGCATCCGCAAAACTGTGCGTCGCCTGTACGCCGAGGCCGCAGTCCGTGGCCACCGTACCAGGACGATGCCAAACATACTGAACTTCGTAACCTGGCAAGAAACTCCACGCCTGAAGGGGACCGACCAAGTCCAGCAGAGTCATGCCCGGATATACCAAGGCCAACACTTTCATCGCGTGCTCCTCCGCGTTAACGAAATCGTTCTACGCCCTCGCCAACTGCAGAAACCGCTAGGCTCGTGTCGCCAGCTCCCTAACGCCTGAATTAAGCCGAGCCGCGAAGCGGCTTCGGCCTGAATGAATTGCTAGACGTCACCGAGCCGATGCGTACGCGGTGTCTAGCGGCTACAGGCTCCGGACGGTTTCCAGTCAGAGGGTATGCCCCTCTCCTGAGTCGAATCATGGATGACCAGGGCGAACGCTCGCCGGAGCGTCGTACCAGTGACGTTCAGTTCCATTGGAATATTCGGTGGCACTGTCATGGTTCCTCCGGCCCGAGCCCTATTAGCGCCAGCCGGAGTCTCGAGACACTGCTCTCCCGCGAGCACGTACCAGCCTTCGGGGCCGGGGTGTGTATGCACCCTCGAACTGTCGCCCGGCCGCATGACGGCGTAGGAGAGAACCGCAGCTATAGCTCTTTGCCACGGGAAGCTGCATGGGTCCGATCGACGGCGATAGCATCACCACCTCGCGGAGCAATGTCTCGGGGCCCGAATTCGGAGAGCCACACTCGCCCGTCTTCCTCCACCACGATTCCGGTCGCACTCTTGGCCGCCTCCGCGGCCTTCCTGCTTGGAAACGCGCGCAAATGCCAGTAGACGGACGCTTGACTGAAATGAAGTCCCGTTACCGTGCCGATGTTGAAGCAGCCGAACTCCGGTCGCTTCTCGCCCGGCGGCACGTCCACGCAGGCCACTTCGGTCAAGTGCTCGTGTCCGGTGGTGCCGGACGCCTGAGCCCGTAGATTGCCGGCTGGCATGATTTGAAGGGCGACTAGGGACAGTACGACTGCGCCAATTATTGGAAGTTCTAGCCATGCCGATCCTCCAGAAAGATGCTCATTCGCGCTAATTTGGGCACAGTCCGTCTAACGCTTGAGTTCACCCGCTCGCAGAAGCGGGCGAAACCCGCTGTAGTGAGTCAGGGGTAACGAAGGGTTAGGCCTCATCGGCGTTACCTGCTTGGTTGGCTATCTTCAACCTTTCCACGACGTCTCGATACGCGGAGGTAATCAGCGCCTCGAGCGACAACTCGTCGAGGGCAAGATCAGGCTTGACCTTCACGTGACGCATGTACTTGCCCGTCCCCTGCAACAGACCCGCGGGGTCTGGCAGCGCTGCGCGTGGAAGAAGCCAACGTTGACGTGAGCCCTGAAGACACCGACGTAGCCAAACGGTGCGTCTTCTACGCACACGGTGGGGTAACCATCGTGCATGAGTTCTCGAACGTCGGCGCCGCACTGGCGCATTAGCGAAAACCAAGTCCGCGCGATGGCGCGTAGCTCGCTCGGCTGCGTGGCGAGCCACCCATCGATGGCGGGAGCTCGCTCGACAGCTCCAGTGAACCTGAGTAGGGGGACACGATGCGAGCGTCCTTGGCGAGGATGTTCGTGCGGCCTATCGCACAAGTTGAGCGGCGGGCTGCCACCGATGTCGATAAGCACGAAGTCGCGGACTAGCGTGTCCGCTCGAACGCGAGGTCAGGCCACAGGCGGTAACCACGCGCGCTCGATCGACCTAGCGTTCATTGCAATACTTGGCAATACGAAGCGGAAGCTTCTTCGCAGCTGCCCGCACACATGATCTTGCCATTCACGTCCTGTGCAATCTGGCCTGCGGGGAGGGAAGAACAAGTTATCTTTCCGGACAAGTCACGCACACACCGTCCCTTACCACATACGGCTTGTCCCGAGAGGTTCACGTGGACTTCGCCCCCCACAGGAGGACAGCTGATCTTGCCCGACAGATCCTTCACACAACCATTGGGAACGGGTCCGAGTTGCTGCGATAGAGCGTGCGAAGCCACAGTCATCGTGAACGCCGCAACGATAAGAAGCGATAAGAATTTCATGGCCCTCCCTTGATCCTCATCTGAGGAGCCGCTTGCGCCATTCGTTCGCTCCGGAACCCTATGAAACGCAACGTAGGCTCGCTTTCCACCACTGTGACGAATAGCGTAGTCCATGATGTTTCGCGCGGGCGCTAGGCCACGCGATTTGCAGCCTAACGTCAAAGTTCAGCGGCCGCCGGAGACGGTCGGCTGGAACGAAGGGTTAGGCCCCGGGTTCGTGGCAAACCACTTCGATGTTGTGCCCGTCCGGACCAATGACGAAAGCTGCATAGTAGTTCGCGTGGTAGTGCGGGCGCAGACCAGGCGCACCATTGTCTTTGCCACCCGCCTCCAGAGCCGCGCGATAGAAAGCTTCGACTTGCTGGCGATTTTCGGCCGTGAACGCCAAGTGAAGATGCGCCGGCTTCTCCCCGGTTTGGTACAGGCACAACGAAGCCTTACTCTTTGAACTGAGCTCGACACCGTACGTCGACGGCCCCTCCGAGATAACAGCTACGCCGAGCGGTTCGAGTGACTTGAGGAAGAATGCTTTGCTTGCTGCATAGTCGCTGACCCCGAATTTGACGTGGTCAAACATGAGTTCTCCTGAAATATGTGGGCCTGCGCGAGGCCGAACGGACTAGCTAACTAGCCGCCCGTGCGGACGCGAAACGCCGCACACGGACACGGGCCGAGCGAGGCGTTGGGCGGCGCAACATCGCCCGCGGCTTACTCGATTGCCTCGATGATGCGCAAGTCCCGATCAACTCCGTTGCCCAATACGCGGAGTGCTTCCTGGTACGCGGGACTATCGTGTGCGGCGATCGCTTGCGCGACGCTGTCGAACTCCATTAGGACGGTGCGTTGGTTGAGGCCGCCCTCATACACTTGGGCCGGACTTCCTCGCGCAAGGAAGCGTGCGCCAGCTTTCTGAAGCGCCGGAGCGGCAAGCTTGGCATACGCGGCGAGAGCCTCCGCATCGTGAATAGAGCGATATGCAGCAATCCAATAGGCTTTGGGCATAGGTTAATAGTCGCTGTAGTTGAGGAAAGTTGTGCTTGCCGCGGTGACGCTCCCATTTACTCAGTCGTCGATTGCCTCAACACCAAGTCGCCTAAGTCGCTCAATGTTGTCCTTCATGGTTTTGAGTTCTTCTGGGGAGTGACCCTGCCAATCCGTGATCTCGCCCGCGACCCGAAGCGGCTCTTGAGAGCGGTATGACTTCGTCGGATTGCCTGGGTACTTCTTGTCCGTCAGATTGGGGTCATTTTCAATCGGTCCGGTCGGTTCCACCACGTAAATTCTGCCGGGTCCTTCGCCTAGCGCCAGCTCGGCACCCCAGGTGGCCGCATTCAAGGTGGCAGTCAGATAAATGTAGGCCGCCTTCTTCCTCTTACCGTAGTTAGAGTCATAGCCTGGCTCGATCAGGTCCCCCGGCTTTAGGTCGGCCTTCGTGCCATGGTAGAACCGCTGCGAACTCAGGTCGTCGATGGCTCGCATCGGCTCGCGGCTCATGCTTGCGTGGCCTAACGGACCAAGCTAACCGACGGCCACATGCCGAGGCACAGCCCCGCATGCGGGACGTCCGCGTCGAGCGACAGGTTATGCCGCCTCCCGACAGTCACGAGCACGCGTCCATATCCGCACCGTCGAAATTCTCGTCAACAAGAGTCCAGCCAACGAGTCCAGCGTCGTTCCTGACCTTGACCCACCAGACTGTCTGGGGCAGCGCTTCGACGGATGGCTACCTTCTCGGCTCATACCGCATCGCCACCGCCCCCGAGCCGAACTCCAGCCGGCTCACGAGCTTCAAGTCGACACGCTTCGATAGCCCCGCGAACAACGTCGGCCCATGGCCCGCTAGCCTGGGATGCACGACGAACTCGTACTCATCGATCAATCCCAGCTCCGCCAACGCCTGCGGGAGCTTCACGCCTCCCACGAACAGTCCCTTGCCCGACTCCCGCTTGAGCTGCTGAACGGCCTTCCCCAGATCCCCGCGCACGAGCTCCGCGTTCCAATCGACCCGATCCAGGGTGCTCGACACGACGTACTTCTTTGCCGCGTCGATCGTCCGGGCGAAGGGTTCCATCCAATCAGGCCTCGCTCCCGGCCGCGCCGGCGGCCGCCACGCTGCCTCCATCATTTCGTAAGTCACCCGGCCAAAGAGGAGGGCATCGGCCTGGCCGATGTTCTCGACCGCGTGACGATGCAAGTCGTCGTCCGCGACCATTTCACGATGATCGCAGCACCCGTCCAATGTGACGTTGATGGAATACCGAAGGGGTCGCATTACGTAAGAGTACCGATCGCCATAGCATGATCATTGAACGAGCACGCCGCCGAATGCAAGCCGGCCCGCTGCAGCGGGCGCGTACTCGATGTGCACAGATGAGACTGGCCGACCAATGACTTGGGCGACCGCATGGGCAAGAAGCGTGACCTCGGCCTGGAGTTCCGCGCTCTGAGAAGTTTGCCGTTTGAGGATGGTGACGAATACCGGCAGTTGCGTCGCCTCGAGAGGTGCCTCGTTCTCCGCATATTGATCACAGGTGACGGAACGAACGCGAACCCAAGTCTGTCCGGGTGGCGACTTTAGCGCGCGGCCGATGGCATCAGCAAGTGACTGCGCAAGGTCCTGCGCCATTCCGTCATTTGCGCCAGAAACCACCTCTACGGTCACGATTGGCATGCTGCCTGACGAACGAAGGTAACCGGCGACCCGGTGCGCGGGCGAAGCCGCGCATGCAAGGCATCCGTGTTGACCGAGCGGTTAGGCCTCATGCGTTTGCCCTCCGCTTGAAATCTGCGGCGCGTTCCGAAAGTGCCATGCTCTCGGCCGCGAACATGAGGTGCCGCCAAAACTCCGCTGGCGGTGCATTCGTAAGCCCCAAGTCCTCAAGTTCATCGAGTGCCAACTCCATTTCGTTATGCCGCAAACACTCGTCGAAACCGCTGACTGTCGCGCCATCAAGACCTGGAGCGGGTACCTCTGGCAATTGGGCTCGGGCCGCAGTCAAGTGCTTAGCCGTAGCCGCCCACATCCTCTCTAGCTCTTTTCGATCCATTGGAGAGGCCCTAACGATTAAGTTGACCGGTGCCCGGACACCGCCATTCGCGAGCAAGAAAACGCGTACCCGGGCGTCCGGTTGAACGCCAGGTTAGGCCCTCACAAGCTCCGACGCCACAGCCACGGCGCCAAGTTACCTCAATCATGCATGGATGATCCAAGTGCTGAGCGGCATGATCGACGCTCCGAAGTCTCATGTTTCCGGATACACGGTGTAGCGAACGAAGTCGCTATGCGGCGTGAACTTGTCATACAGGCCGCGGGCGCGGTAGTTGTTCAGCCTGGTGTGCCAATAGAGCCTGGACCAGCCCTCCCGCTTCGTCTCGGCCACCAGCCAGTCGATTAACTGCTCGCCAACCCCCGCCGCGCGTCGCGCGGGATCGACGAACAGGTCGCCCAGGTAGCACGCCGGGGTGAGGCCGAGCGTGTGTTCGTGGACGACGTAATTCGCGATGCCGATGACGCCGTCCTGTTGATCTTCGGCGACGATCGCATGGATAGGCGACGCGTCATCCATGATGCGCGCCCACGTGTGGCGGGTGAGGGGCTCCGAGGGGGTGCGCTTGTAGAAGAGGCAGTAGCCGTCGAACAACTCGCGCCAGCGCTTCTCGTCTCGTGGTGCAGCTTGGCGAATGATCACCCTAGAATGAAGAGCATCTAGCATAAGTGTGGAGGGGCCTAACGAACCAAGCTAACCGGCGCGGAGCGGACGGCGGAAGCGCCGCCGGCGAGGCGTCCGGTTGAGCCAGCGGTTAGGCGTCACGGCGCGCATTGGAATTCGACGTGTATGGGCTTCCGAAGGCTTTCACACTTGCAGCGAACCTCGGAAGCCACGAGCCGCGTAGTACGACTCAGCGCCATTGTGATACACGAAGACCCGGCCATAGCGCCTATCACAGAAAACCGCTCCCCCGAGAGCTCTTACATCATGCGGCGTGCTAATCCAGCTGGAAGTTTTCGTGTCAAAGACACCCAGTGTCTGGAGATGACGATATTGTTCCTCGGTTAGAAGAGCAATGCCCATCGCTGCAGCCATGTCGAGGGTGTTGCCCTTCGGTTTGTTTTCCTTGCGGGCATCGAGGGCGGCGCGGTCGTAGCAAAGGCTCCGACGTCCAAGGGGACTTTCGGCGGAGCAGTCATAGAAAATGTAGACGTTCGCAGCTTTGTTGTAGCCGATCACGTCGGGTTCTCCGCCGGTAGCTTCCATTGATTGGAGCACCTTCAACGTTTCTGGCTTGCTCAGCAGCTTCGCTTGCACCGTGGTCCAAGTTACTCCTTGGTGCCTCGACGTGTTCTTTTCAAATCGTGCCTTCAGACTAGCAAGGAGTTTTTGTGGTTCTTGCGTCTTCATGCCGTGTCCGAAGAGTTGAGAACCCGTCGCAGCGGTGGGGCGGCAGCTCGTGACGCCTAACGGATTAGCTAACCGGCGGCCCGCGCCCCGCACGCGGGACGTCCGCGTTGAGCGACGGGTTAGCCGTCATCGTTCGCTCCCACCACCGACCCGCCGAACGTACGCAAAGCTGGCCGCAAATGCAATGACCAGCGGCACAACGAACACGATCAGCCCCGCAAAGGACCGGCCCGACGCATATTCTGGGTGAGTTGCGAAGATGCCGGCGCTTAACCCTGAGGCGATGAAAAACGCGCACCCTGCAAAGCGATTGGCACGAAACCACTGCTCGCGATTCGTGAGGGTTTGACGCGTCCGAAAGCCGTAGACGCCGTTCGGTGGCACGACATTGAGGATGAGAGGAATGCTTGCCACGGCGATGATTCCGCACGGCACCAGGAAGGAGAAGGAGGAATCCACGATCTGCTCGATGACGGCTAACGAACAGAGCTAACCGGCGCCGAGCGGACGGCGCGCAGTGCTCAGTCGATGAATTTCCAAGTGTCAGCTCCGTCGAAGTGGCGGACTCGGACCGAAGCAATCAAGCGCGGGTCGAAGTTGCCAAGTTTGACGCCGTGCTTGACGCCTGGCGTTGGGTTCAGCGGCTCCCAATGTGTGACGCAGCCGCACGTTTTGCAGCGAATTGTACGGAGGGTCTTGTCACCCCATATGTACTCGGAAGTACATTCGGGATGGCCCTCGATCTTGACCGTTCCGAATTCGTAATACACCGTAGGACCGCCGATACGGCGGCAGAGCGAACAGTTGCAGTCAGTGGCCACCTCAGGTGGAAAGGGCAGAGTCAAACGCACGGCACCGCAGTGGCACGAACCTTCAAGCATGTCTCGTCTCTCTTTCTGCCGGTGGCCCTTGGCGCGTGAGGCGCGGCGTAGTCGGTGGTGACGCCTAACGAACTAAGCTAACCGGCCGCGAGCGGACGACGCGCCAGCGCACCGGGAAGCGGTCCGGTTGAGCGAGTGGTTAGGCCTCGGCAATTGCTGCAATTGACACCTTCATGCCAGGAATGCGGACAGGCAACTTTGCGGCCTGACGAGCCGGTGGATCGGAAGGGAACCATTTCACCCACTCCTCGTTCAGGCCCGCGAAATCAGCCTCGTCGAGAAGAATAACGGTGGCACTGACGACCTTGCCAAGAGAACTCCCGGCGGCTTCCAAAATTGCCGCGATGTTGGTGAGACACTGGCGGCACTGCTCTTGAATGGTGGTGCCGACGACAGCCCCAGAAGATGGATCAAAAGGGCCGGTGCCGGAAACAAAGACTAGGCCGCCGGCTCTGACCGCTTGACTATAGGTAGGCGGCGGCTTCGGGGCCTTGGCTGTTGCAATGATCTCTCTGGGCATGATCCTCCTAATACGGCGACGGCAAGAGCGCGAGTGCGATTGGGGTCCGAGGCCTAACGGAACAAGTTAACCGGCAACCCGCGGGACGCCGCGCAGCGCTGCCAGCGGGGCGTCCGTCTTGAACGACTGGTTAGGGCGCATTCATCAAACCTCGCCACACTATGTACATCCAGAATAGGAGGAGTGATAGAAACGCGAGCCGAGCCAACCGCCCACCAAGGCCGAACGATTGTCCCAAAGGCCGCCCTTCTTCAACCTTCGTAAGCGGACCGCCGTACATGAAGACGCCGAGCGAAAGCAAAATCGCCATTGACCATACCTGGGCACGAACGACCGCCGGCCATGGGCGCTGTAGCGAGCCAAAGATTGCATCCGAGAGCGGGGATGGGAACGACACAACGAAGGCGCCAATGAGAACAATTAGGGCAAATACAGCGTTGCGACCCGTCAGAGCAACATAGCTTCCCCATTTGCAGCGAGCGCAAATCATGGGCGCGCTTGGGCCGGCCAACCGCATGCTGTGTCGTAGCACCTCTCCGAACGAGAAGTATGGTGCCCCGCAATGTGGACATGCGAATGCCATGCGCCCTAACGTATCAAGGTAGCTGGCGACCCGCTGCGCGGGCGCAGCCGCGCACGCCGGGCGTCCGTGTTGACAGAGAGGTTAGGCGTTTGGTGAACCCCGACGTTCACGACGCGACGCATAGAGTGCCCCCAACGCAATTACCGAAACCAAGATGATTTCAACGGGGTCCAGCGCTTCAAACGGATAGTGCGAGAAGCCCAGCATCTCAACACCGAATTGCAGCAGCAACCAAACGCCACAAACGGCAGCCAAGAAAGGTAGCGCCCATCGTTTTTGGAATAGTAGGCCGACGCCGGCGCAGATGCCAAAGCAACTGATAAAAAATAGTGATGCCGAAGAAACGCGCCAGTGAATGGCCCAATCGCCGGCATCAATTTCGGGCGCCACGGACCCAAGGGTTGAGGCCAACACCGACGTTTGAGCGAAGGCCCAGATTCCGTACGCGGCCGCACCAAGACAGCCGGCCAGGACTATGGCGCCCAGCAGACGATTCGGCATGGCCAACGCCTAACGGACGAAGGTAACCGGCGGCCCGATGTGTGGGCGAAGCCCCGCACACGGGGCGTCCGCGTTGAGCGACAGGTTAGGCGTCATGGTATTGAAGGCCGCTCAGAAGGCGATTGGTCCGGAATGGTTAGCCCCGGCCGCTCGTCGTCCCAAGCCATTGCGCTCATCTTCCACCCCGCCGGAGTGCGGACGAACTGCGTGGTTATCATGCCTCGCGTTTCGAACGGCGAGCCCTTCGTAGTGCCGGACTTCGCATATGCACTGAATCGATGGGCTACGTTGCCAAAGATTTGGCTGCTCTCCGACAGCTCCCATTCGCGAAACCTCGTGAGTTCGCCCGATGCGACCAGTGCCTGCCGTGGGGCAATGAACTGCCGGACGGAGGAGATCTCAGGCGCAGAGGCTGTGTTCTTGATCAGAAGCCCGGACTCAATAAATATAGTGTAGATCTCCTCGTACGAAGGGACTTCACCTGCTTCAAAAGACACGGCTCGAAAGAACTTGACTGTGAGCGCGTCGAGCTCGCTTTTCACCGCATTCGGGTGGACATGATTCATGTTGCTCCTTCCAGCCGACGAACTAAGAGTGGGAGACGACTTCGCAAATGGCGCCTAACGGATGAAGCTAACCGGCCGCGACCGGACGGCGCGCAAGCGCCGCCGGCGAGCGATCCGGTTGAGCGAGAGGTTAGGCGTCATTTGCTCTTTGCTCGCGCTGCAGCCGCGGCTTTACGCGCCAGCGCAGCAATTGCTGTGACGTCAGCCGGCGAGTGAAACTCAAGCTCCAGCCATTCCGACTTTCCCGCGCGAAAGTGTGCACGCGGATCATCGCGTAGCGTGGCCTGAAGCGAACGCGGCAGACGTAAATCAATGCGCGACGCCGAGTGCAGGTGCGCGAATTCGCGGCTGCCGACGCGCCAGGCGGGATTGTTTCCCGAGCCAAACCGCGACCTCCCAACCTCGACCCCGGGGATAGCAGATAGCGCGGCGCTAAGCCTATCCGTTGTGTCCATCGCCGATTGACGCCTAACGGGCCAAGCTAACCGGCGGCACGCTGCGCGGGCAAAGCCCCACATGCGGCACGTCCGCGTTGAGCGACGGGTTAGGCGGCATTTGACTTGGCCAGTTGGAATGCAATGAATTCAGACCACACCGCATCAGGTTGCCAAATCTCGCGAAGGAGAGCAAATGCGTGTTCTTCGGGCCAGCCCTCGCGCAATCGGCGATAGAGCCCGAGAAACGCCGTGACCCGCATGTTAGCGGCGCAATGCACCCACACGCGATGATTCTTGTGGCGGTCCATGGCATCGAAGAACTTGAGTAAATCATTTTCTTTCGGGGCGGCGAACTGCACCGGAATGTGAATGTACTCAAGCCCGAGCTTCTGAACGGAAGATGCCTCGTCTTTCAACGAGTAGCGTGGGTCGTCGTGTAACGCCAGGTTGATCACGACGTCGTAGCCCGCCTCCGCGATCGCAGCGAGCTGATCCTCGCGAGGCTGTCCTGACGTCGCGAGATCGGGCGCTGCTTCGCGATAGTTGTAGATCTCGCCGACGGAGTTGGCCATTGTGGTGCCGTCTAACGAACTAGGTAACCGGCGACCCGCGACGCGGGCGAAGCCACGGACACGGGGCGTCCGCGTTGACCGAGAGGTTAGGCCGCATTGTTGCCGCGTGCCTGCCATTCGGCGGCGTAGGCACTGCGGAAATTGATGGGCGGAGACGTCACCGAAAGATATACGAATTCGGCATCCCCCGTGTTCTCGAAGCCGTGAACGTCGCCCTCCGCAAAGCGCACGACATCTCCTTCCGCGAATGGCGCGGTTGCGGCACCTCCCAACAGCAGGACCCCGCTCCCGCGCAGCGCGACCCAGACCTGTTCAGAAGCCGCGTGGGCATGTGGCGGATTCTTGGCCCCAGGCGCGACCGTGACTCGCGTAATGGTTACACGTTGCGACCGCGAATTCTCGGGGAAAATCAGTTGCTCGGACGTTACACCACCGTTAGCAAACGACGCGATCTCGCTTCGGCGAATGATCTCCACGGAGGGCTCCGAAATGCGGCCTAACGACTAAGCTAACCGGCCCGCCGCCACCGACGTGGCCAATAAAGAAGCCCCGTACCGGCGGATGCAGTTGAGCGCGTGGTTAGGCGGCACGACACCAAGCGCAAATCTCTGAACGCCCAACAATCACGCTGTGGCGGGCAACAACCTCGTTCGTTATGCGGTCGGCAAGCGTTTCGATGCCAATTTGCTCCGCATTTGCTACGCCCAGCCGCTGCATCTCAGCAACTAGCGTCTCGGCGAGATCCGTTTTGAAACGAACCTGATCGCGGCTTTCGCTGCCTCCCGCGATCAACGACTGAAGTCGCATTGAGGGAGCTGGCAGTCCAGCAGCAATGAATGTCCCACACAGTTTAATGCCCATGTTCATATCCGCGCCGCGCAGACGCATGGTCTCGACTATCCATCGACAGCATTCGTCGTATAGGGGCACCGGAGGGGACGACCGGACGCCAACCCAGTCGGGCTCGTGGAACGCAATCACTGCTCCGCTTCGCACGTGGCGGGCGACAGCACGCAGCATCGCCGCCGGATCAGGCTGAAACATTAGGACGTATCGTCCAATTACGGCGTCGAAGGGTTGGTCGAAATCCATATTCGCGGGATCGCCTTCGCGGAATGAAACGTTATTCAACGAAAGTGCCTCCGCGCGGGCGCGTGCTCGCGCGATAGCGGTCGGAGCGGTATCAGTTCCTGTTACCTCACCGGCGTCGCCGACAAGTTCCGCCGCCAGTACAGCGACGTGGCCCGCACCGCTCCCGATGTCGAGCACCCGCATACCCGTGACAAGCCCCGCTTCGCGAAAAAACTGGCGAGTGATCGGATCGATAAGCTGCGCTTGGGCGTTCAGGCGCTCTAGCTCTTTGTCGGAGTGCCCAAGAACATACGATTTTGCCGGATCAGCGTATTTGACCATGGCGTGCCTTCGTAACAGCCGCCTAACGAACCAAGCTACCGGCCGCGAACGGACGGCGCGCCAGCGCCGCCGGCGGGACGTCCGTGTTGAGCGAGAGGTTAGCCGGCATGATCGATGAGGAACTGCACGGCAAAGGCCACAACACCTATGCCGGACAGCAACTGGAGAAACAAGAGAAGTGATTTGATCTCGCCGACCGAGCGGCCTTCCTTCAGCACGAAACCTTGTAGCCACTCGGACACGCGAACCCCCCAAGCTAGGAAGAACGTGAGAAGGATCGCGGTGAACCCCCCGAGACCCAAATGGTGGCGCGAGTAATCGGAGCGGCTGTCGTCAAGAAAGAACAGAACATTCCAGACAATGAGAGCAATGGCAATTGCACTCCAACGGACAGGGATGCCGCTGCGCTCGGGCGCCAGGCCGGAAGGTGCGCTCGGCGAGAACCCGGTGTCCGCAATTCGGGCAAGAAGTTTGATTGGACTACCCAGGGTCCAAAAGATGATTTTAGGAGGGTAATCCAGCCGATTGTGATTGAGCCGTATACCACTGGCCAATACCGGGATGCTGCCGTAGCGTTCGAGCGAGACCACTTGACGAGGCGTGAAATCGTAGGCGCCCATCATGCTGATTCGGAGATGTGTAGCGGATACGGTCAATCGAGCGAACGGCCAAGTGGCATGCAGCCATCCGACTTGGGCACCTCCGGTAACCGACACTTCCGCATCATTCATGACGGCTGACGGACCAAGCTAACCGGCCGCGAGCGGACGGGCAAAGCCCGCCGGAGAGGGTCAAGGAATGTCACCAAGTTCATCGACCTTCGTCCGCGAGCGCATTTGGAGCATCGAAAGCTTGGGATGCGCAAGCCGGACGCCTAACGAACGAAGGTAACCGGCGACCCGCTGCGCGGGCGAAGCTGCGCACGCGGGGCGTCCGTGTTGACCGCCGGGTTAGGCATCGCGCGCCTCGGCAAGCCACAAGTAACGGCTGCGAAAGAATATGGCAAAGACGAGCCCCAGAAGAAGTGTGGCATTAGTGCCGCAGCTCAGCCAGCGCGAGTCCCCGTCGGAGACGGCAACGTCAAGCGTGTTGCTGGAGCACCAGTCAATACATAGGCGCAAGCGATGTGACCCTGGGGCAACGGAGATAACCTGCTCCTCATTACGCCCAATGTTTCCGACGACATTGCCATCAACCTCGATCCGATAGCGACGAATCGAATCGACCCAGCCGCCACCACGTTTCAGATGAAGTGTCGCCGCCATCGATGCCTAACGGACACGAGCTAAGGGGCTACCCGGTGCGGGGGCGAAGCCCCGCATCCGGGGAGTCCCCTTGAGCGCCGGGTTAGGCTCCAAGGAGCCAAACGGCTGCGCCCGATGCCAAGAGTGCGCATCATAGGCGGGTCACCGATGGCGACGTGGGAGAACTCGGACGTAGAACCAAAGCTCAAGACCGATACCTATCGCGAGGCCGAGCACACCTGCGATTGCGAACCCAAACAAATAGGCAAGAACCGCACCTATCAGAATTGCAACGGTGAGTAGATGATTGGTCATGGCGAGACCAGGACGGTTAGGCCGCATTGACGCTTTCTGCACGCCTCACATGCAGATCAGCTCCACGATGAGAGCGGCTGCGTTCTTGCCTCGAATGTTGCGGATTCACGCACGCTGCACGAACGAGCGCGTGATGCTCTGAACGTTGGCCGTCCCCATCGTACGCATCGTGGTATCCAGTTCGGTCTTCAGGATCTCGAGGCTGCGCTCGACGCCGGCTTGCCCGAAAGCCGCAAGTCCCCACGCGTAAGGCCGGCCGACGCAAACCGCGCTTGCCCCGAGAGCTAGAGCCTTGAAGATGTCGGTTCCGCGACGGAACCCGCTGTCGACCAGGACGGGCATCTTTCCGTCAATCGCCTCGACAACCTCGGGGAGGGTCTCGATCGTAGAGCGGAAGCTCTCCTCGCCCCGGCCGCCATGGTTGGAGACAATGACACCGTCCACCCCGTACTTTACGGCGAGTGTGGCGTCCTCGTGCGTCACGATGCCCTTCAGGAGGATCTTCATCGACGTGGTTTCGCGCAGTCTCCCGACGAAGTCCCAAGTCAGGTGGGCCGAAAGGGATGTCTGCAGCCTCGTGGTATCGATGCCGTCGAAGTTCGGCTTGCGCCGGTATGCGCCACCGGGTTCCGTCGAGTGGCAGGCGGAGCAGTCGCGAGAGTCAAGCCGGCGACCGCGCGCGAGCGTTTCGCGGCCGGCCGCCGTCTGATTGTCCACTGTCACCGCGACGACCGGACATCCCGCAGCCTCTGCGCGCTTGACCAGCGCCCGGGTGATGTTCCACTCGACGGTGGGGTAGAGCTGGAACCAAACGGGCGCCCCGCGCGCGCCAATCACGTCCTCGACCGATGCGGTAGCCAGTGTCGACAGGATCAGCAAGTGATTGCGCGCGCGCGCCGCCCGAGCAACGGCAATATCGCCTTCGGGGTGGAACGCGCGCAGGCTGCTCACCGGGGACAACACGATCGGCGTAGGCCAGGTGGTGCCGAACAAAGTCACTGAGGAGTCGATTCGCGATGTATCCACCAGCCGGCGCGCGCGAATCTGGAACTTCGCGAATCCCTCGCGATTCGCGCGGACCGTTCCGTCGGCCTCGACTCCGGTCGCGAGATAAGCAAAATGGGCCGGCGGCAGGTTCTTGCGCGCGACATCCTCCAGATCGAAGACGCTTAGCGCCTGCGCAGGCGTCGAAATCTCGAAAGCCGTGGCCGGACTTTCCGCCGCTGATGCGACTAAGGTCTCACCTAGCAACATCCCCGGAACCGCCGCGTACTGCAATAGCGAGCTTCCCGCAAGGAGCTCCAGAAACTTCCGACGGCTCGTTTCTTCGTGGCTCTTCTTCATCGACGCCTCCCTTGAGTTGCTGATGCGGCCTAACGAACGAAGTTAACCGGCCGCCGGGCGCGGCCGAAGGCCCGCCGGTGGCGGTCCGTGTTGACCGAGAGGTTAGGGCGCATTAGTGGTCATGGGCCCACACGCCCAAACGTGACCTTCACATCGGAAACTCGCGTCCCGCTTCGAACCAAGGCCACCTGCCATCGGTTCGCCACCAATCCCGACACCTCTTTTTTGTCGCAATAGTCGAATTCCTCTGGCATGTCCGTTCCAGCGAACTGCCCGCGCGCAACGTGCGAGCAGGTGAAGCCGAGTTCACGCATCTCAGCAAGGGCGCTGGAGACCGACGAGCCCAGGGGAACTTTAAACCTGATCATTTCTTCCGCAGCAGCCTGCTGGACAGGCAGCGATGTAGGGGCGCACCAGGCAAGTTGGCACACACCGAGCACGGGTGCGGCAAGAAGGAGCGTCGCGATGCGGGACATGCGCCCTAACGAACCAAGCTAACCGGCGACCCGAAGGACGGCGCACCAGCGCCGCCGAGGGGCGTTCGGGTTGAGCGACGAGTTAGGCGACTGTTCATTGGGTTGGCTTCGGCGTAATGCCACATAAGGCTGCGAATGTTTCGGTTGAACCGGTGAGCGGAGAATCGCCAGCGAATCTCGGCCCCAAGGTTTGCGCGATGTCCTCGCCCGCAGATTGCGGAAAGCCGAGAAGGACGCTTTCGTCAGGAGGCTCAGGTAACCGGCGACCCGCTGCGCGGGCGAAGCCCCGCACGCGGCGCGTCCGTGTTGAACGACAGGTTAGGCCACAGAGCTTTGCCGAATCGCACGTTGTGCTACCGACGTAACCACCACCACAACCACGGGCGACCGAGCAAGAATCCCTTGGTAGATGCGGTGAGCACAAGGGCGATTGGAATTGCCAACCCCGCCGCGCAGTAGGCGCTGTACCAAATGCCGATACTGTCGAAAAGGCGGGCGTCTTGGAATTGGCGAACCAAGATATACGCTGGCACAAGGGAAACCGCATACCGGAAGAAAAATATGTTGCGCAGGGTGGGCACGGCGTGGGCTAGTGGCCTAACGTACCAAAGTAACCGGCGACCCGCGGCAGGCGCGAAGCGCTGCCGGCGGGGCGTCCGTGTTGACCGAGAGGTTAGGCGGCAACACGAGCATGGATCGAAGGCTCGGCGATCCAACCGAAATTGGCCGGCCCCGTGTGCCGGCGTCAGGGCCGGAGAGGATCTCGACCAGCTGCTGCATCCTAAGCGTGACGCCCAGCACATCTTCTCCAAGAATCCGCCTGTCTTGGGTCGGACGGTCTATTGGTTCGGACTCTGGCAGTGGTACTGGATACATGGCGGTCTCACTGTCGCACCGACGAGCCGCTGCACTGAATGTCGGTCGTGCAAATATCTATTTGATCCCTACTGGCCCCATCATCAGGCCATCATCCATGTTGTCCCGGAAGTAATTGGTCCCCGACGTGTAAACAGTTGTACAGGTTCCAGGGGATGTCGCGATTCCCTGTTGGTTGTGCGTTACGCGCACGTTGCTAAGCGAAATCGCCGCATTCCCACCAAACCCGCAGATCACTGCTGTGTCGTTGAGACTCAAATCGGAATTGACGACCGTAATGTTTGCCGTCTGATAAATGCCGTTGCCGGCAACGGCATACGCGAAACGCTCAACGCGCGTATCGACGACATGAACGTTGCTTGATCCCGACCCATTAGCATTCGCATCGACACCAACATTCCCGACCGGGCCAAGAACAGGTGTCGCCTTTCCCACGATCACCGAGTTAGCAAGAAACAGATTCACTCGTGAGCCGACATGAATACCGGTATCGACGTCGTGGATGGTTGAATCGGTAACGGTGCCCAGAACCTGGGGGCCCAGCTCCAATCCAGCCGGCACCCCGCCCGATATTGCGATGCCGAGACCCTCAAACATCGAATTGCGGATCAGGAAGTTTCCGTGGGCGATGGCAACACCACTTGTCGAGCCGTTGCCGCTTACTGTGCAGCGATCCACGGTCAGAAGCCGGCCCGACGACTGGAGGATCCCGATTCCAGGCCCCGCGCCTTGTTGAACGATTGTGAGTCCGCGCAAAGTGACGTTGTCTTCGTCTCCAGCGTTTATCACAATACCGTTTGCTCCGTCCGGCACAGTGATGCCCGCATAGACACCGGCCGGCGCGGTAAGGGACACGGCCTTGTCGATGGTCACCGGGCCGTAGCCCGCTGAGTCGAGTACGATCACCTCCCCGCCAGGGGCAACCACAGCGACAGCGACGGCGAATCCGCGACATGGCAACACCAACGAGCACGGATTGGAGTCGTTTCCCATAGAAGCGACGAACGTCCGCTGCGGAGCGGCCGCAGATGCGGGCACGATGACGTATAGGCAGGCCGCAAACACCGCCCAACGCAGCTGATTCATTTTTTTGTCCTCCCCTCGAGGGATTCTACTTCTTACCGGCGGTTCTCAATGTGTTCTCTATGCGCTAACTTCCACGCGTGGGTTGGCGGCTCTGAGAAGGGCGACCGCGTGTGCGCTCACGAGTGTTATCCAGATCAAGATAGCGAATGAACGGAAGCGCAGGCATGGCGCGTATGCCTTGATCGCCGATATTCGCGCCTTCCAAGCGAAGCGCTACCGTATCAGTGGGCAACAACTTCAGATTGTTGTTCGTGAATTGTGAGCCATCGACATAGCCCGCTGAGTTGCGAAGGGGGAAGACGAGGCGGCCCGAAGACATGACGCCTAACGAACTAAGGTAACCGGCCGCCAGGCGGGGCCGAAGGCCCGCCGGTGGCGGTCCGTGTTGACCGCCTGGTTAGGCCCATGTTGCCCCAAACTGCGACAAGCCAGAAAAGCAGCCCGTGTACGGCAAGCGGTTCAAGGACCGCGTGACGATGCTCCCGCGAAGCGTCTCGCAGCCGCTGCGAGCGCACCTGGCTTCGGTCCAGCGGCAGCACGCGCTCGATCTTGCGGATGGGTTCGGCGAGGTCTGGCTGCCGTTCGCGCTCGCGCGCAAGTACCCGGTCGCGGGCCGCGAATGGGGTTGGCAGTACGTGTTTCCGGCGGACCGGCGTTCAATCGACCTGCGGAGTGGCGTCGCGCGGCGCCATCACTTGGGCGACCAGGCATTCCAGCGCGCGATGCGACAGGCCGTGCGCGAAGCCGGGATCGCGAAGCTTGCAACCCCGCACACGCTGCGTCACTCGTTCGCGACACACCTGTTGGAGTCGGGCTACGACATCCGGACGGTGCAGGAGCTGCTCGGGCACGCCGACGTGCAGACGACGATGGTCTACACGCACGTGCTCAATCGCGGCGGGCGCGGCGTGGTGAGCCCGCTCGATGGCTTCGGGGCAGCCCCTGACTAGACGGCTTCGCCGCCGTCCGGCGCAGTTTCGGCGGGCGCGTCGCCCTCACCGGGTGGCGCGTGCCGCTCCTGCTTGCGCTTGAGCTTTTCCTCTTTCTTGCGCTTCTTCTCGAGCTCCTTCTGCCGCTTCTGGTATTCGTAGTTCGGTTTTGGCAACTCGACGCTCCTTGACGGGTCCATGGTCGGGGCGCCCACCGTCTGTCCGGCCCGCCCTCCATGTTCGGACCATAATACCTGCTCCCCCGATTCCGCGCTTGCTCGATGCGAACTTGGCTTGGCCCCACCCTGCTCGTCGTGACCTTTCTGCTCGCGGCCTGCAGCACCACCTCCACCAAGCCGCCGTCGCCGGCTCCCGCACCGCCCGGAGCTCCCACGCCCCCATCGAAGCCGGGTTACTACAAGGACGACGGGCCGGGCGAATCGCCGCCCACCAACCTCGACTCGATCCCCGACGCGCAGCCGCGCCCCGAGGCGCTTCACCGCTCCGCCAACCGCCCGTACACCGTGTTCGGCCGCGACTACGTACCGGCGACGTCGCTGCGTCCGTACAAGGAGAGCGGCGTCGCGTCGTGGTACGGCAGGAAGTTCCATGGCGAGAAGACATCGACGGGCGAGACCTACGACATGTATGCGATGACCGCCGCGCATCCGACGCTGCCGCTGCCGTCGTACGCGCGGGTCACCAACGTCGCGACCGGCAAGAGCGTCGTCGTGCGTGTCAACGATCGAGGCCCGTTCCTGCACGATCGCGTGATCGACCTCTCGTATGCGGCCGCCTATCGGATCGGCATCGCGCAGAAGGGCAGCGGCCTGGTCGAGGTCGAGGCGATCATTCCAGGCGAGACGGTGATCGTGGCGACCACGCCGCTGCCGCCGGTCGAATCGGCGCCTGTCGCGGCGCCGCCGCCGGGCCAGCCGCTGGCCGATGCGGGCACGCCGGTGCCGGTCGCGCCCTCCGACGGCGGCTTCGCGGTGCAGTTAGGCGCCTTCTCCAACTATGCGAACGCACAGAATTTCGTTTCGCACCTCGCGAACCAACTCGCGCCGCTGGGGGTCGAAGCGAAGGTCCGGCAGGTGGGCGGGCTCTTCCGCGTGTTCGTGGGGCCGTATCCGACGCGCGACGAAGCTCGGCGAAATGCAGACCGTCTCCGCGACGCGC
Organism: uncultured beta proteobacterium; assembly: GCA_963773195.1. GTDB lineage: Bacteria > Pseudomonadota > Gammaproteobacteria > Burkholderiales > Casimicrobiaceae > CAIWHR01. The sequence goes on along the minus strand of CAVZAE010000005.1, from coordinate 728,091 downwards.
TGGGGCTTCCGACCACCATTGCCGTCCACTGACGTCGACGTTGAAAAACTTGCACGGCGCGCACCGACCCCGGCGGTGCGGACCGTTCGTTATAATTGCAGGGCACGCCGTAGTGAATAACGCTTCCGCCGGGCGCGCGCGACAGCACGCCGCGTCGCCGGCGGCGAATGTTCCGTCATCACCGAGGGTTCCGTTGTCCCGCATCGCCCGAGTTCTCCTCGCCTTCCTCACGCTCGCGTTCTTCGCTGCCGCACCGGCACGCGCCCAGCTCACCATCGAGATCGTCGGCGGTTCGGGCAGCGCTATCCCGATCTCCGTCGTGCCCTTCGAGGGCGAGTCGCAGTGGCCGCTCGGCATCACCGGCATCGTCGGCGCCGATCTCACGCGCAGCGGCCTCTTCCGCCTGGTCGACGACGCCGGCATCACGCCGCGGCCGTACCGGGCCGAGGATGTGCGCACGGCCGACTTCCGGGCGCGCGGCGCGGATGCGGTCGTCGTCGGCTCGATGAAGCCGTTGGGCGACGGTCGCGCCGACGTCCGCTTCGCGCTCGTCGACACGGTGCGCAGCGTCCAGCTGGCCGGGATGAACTACACCGTCACGCCGGCGCAGTTCCGGGCCACCGCGCACAAGATCGCCGACATCATCTACGAGAAGCTGACCGGCGACGCCGGCGTGTTCTCGACGCGCATCGCCTACGTCACCAAGCAAGGCTCTCGCTACGAGCTGATCGTCGCCGATGCCGACGGCGGCAATCCGCAAGCGGTCGTCGGCTCGAACGAGCCGATTCTCTCGCCGGCATGGTCGCCCGACGGCTCGCGGCTCGCCTACGTTTCGCTCGAGAACAAGAAGCCCGTCGTCTACGTCCAATCGCTCGCCACCGGCGGGCGGCAGGTGCTCGCGAACTTCCGCGGCACCAACAGCGCCCCCTCGTGGTCCCCCGACGGCAGGCGCCTCGTGATCACGCTGTCGAAAGAGGGCGGCTCGCAACTGTTCCTGATCAACGCGGACGGCAGCGGCGTGACGCGGCTCCTGACCTCACCAGGCATCGACACCGAGGCCGCGTTCACGCCTGACGGCCGCTCGATCCTGTTCGCCTCCGACCGCGGCGGCACGCCGCAGGTCTACCGGCTGAACCTCGCCACCAACGGCGTCGAGCGGCTCACGTTCGAAGGCAACTGGAACGTCTCGCCGCGGCCCACGCCGGACGGCAAGGGCTTCGCGTTCGTGAAGCGCGACGGCGGTCGCTTCTCCATCGCCATCCAGGACTACGCGTCGCGCCAAGTGCAAACGTTGACGCAAGGCCCGCTCGACGAAAGTCCGAGCGTTGCGCCCAATTCGAAGCTGATCATCTACGCGGCGCAGCAGGGGGGGCGTGGTATATTGGCCGCGACCTCTTCGGACGGCCGCGTCAAGCAGCGGCTCGTATCGCCCGCCGGCGACGTGCGGGAACCCGCCTGGGGGCCGCTGCCGCGCTGACGGCGCGCGCATCCACCGCCGCCCGCATCGCATCCACCGAGGAGAAAACCACATGCGCAAATGGATCTTCGCCGCGATCGTGATCGCCACGCTCGCGGGCTGTGCGAGCAAAGGCACGCAGGAGGCGGCGCCCGTTGAGGACAAGGGGGATAGGGCCACGGGCTCGGCGCCCGATACGTCGACGGCCCCCGTGGGCGGCTCGAGAGTAACCGGCACCGCCACCGGGCAGCCGCCGCACAAGGATCCGTCGAACATCCTGTCGCAGAAGCGCACCATCTACTTCGACTACGACCAGGACACGATCAAGGACGAGTACAAGGCGACGGTCGAGGCCCACTCGAAATACCTGCAGAGCAATCGCCAGTTGAAGGTGATCCTGCAGGGCAACACCGACGAGCGCGGCACGCGCGAGTACAACATCGCGCTCGGACAGCGGCGCGCCGACGCGGTGAAGAAGCTGATGATCCTGCTCGGTGCCACCGAAATCCAGATCGAGACGGTGAGCTTCGGCAAGGAGAAGCCGCGGCGCGAAGGCCACGACGAGAGCTCGTGGGCGGAGAATCGTCGGGTAGATATTGTGTACGTTGGGGAATAGAAACCAATTGAGATCTGCCGCTCGCCAACTCACCGCGCTTGCGCTCTTCGCGCTCGCGCTCCCCGCACGTGCCGCGCTCTTCGATGACGACGAGGCGCGCAAGCGGATCGAGGCGACCAACCAGCGCCTGACGCAAATCCAGCAGCAGCTCGACGGCCGCATCACCGCGCTCGAGCAACAGTTGAAGAGCCAGGGTCTGGTCGAGCTCTTCAACCAGGTCGAGCAGCTGAAGAGCGACATCGCGCGCCTGCGCGGCCAGATCGAGGTGCTGACCTACGAGCAGGACCAGCAGCAGAAGCGCCAGAAGGACCTCTATGTCGACCTCGACACGCGGCTGCGCAAGCTCGAAGGCGGCGGCACCGGGACTCCTGGCGCCACGGACGCGGCGCCGCCGCCGCCGGTTGCGGCCGTCGCTCCTCCGCCGCCCGTCGCGGGGGCGCTGCCGCCGGCGGGCGCGGATGAACAGAAGGTCTACGACGCGGCGCTCGACAAGTTCAAGGCGGGGAGCTACGGGTCCGCGATCGCGGGCTTCCAGACGTTCCTCAAGACGTATCCCAGGAGCTCGCTCGCGCCGTCCGCGCAATACTGGATCGGCAACGCCCAGTACGCGCAAAAGGACTTCAAGGGATCCATCGCGACGCAGCGGCAACTGGTCGCCGCGTACCCGGACAGCGCGAAGGTGCCCGATGCGATGCTCAACATCGCGACCGCGCAGCTCGACCTGGGCGACGGCACGGGGTCGCGGCGCACGCTCGAGGATCTCCTCGCGAAGTACCCGAAGTCCGAGGCCGCCGCGAAAGCGAAGCAGCGGCTCGGTGCGCGCTGAGCCGGGAGGCCGCCCGCGTTCGTTCGCCGCGCGCCTGATCGCGTGGCAGAAGCGGCACGGCCGTCATGGCCTGCCATGGCAGGGCACGCGCGATCCGTATCGCGTCTGGCTGTCCGAGATCATGCTGCAGCAGACGCAGGTCGCGACGGTGGTCCCGTACTACGAGCGCTTCGTCGCCACCTTCCCCGACGTGCAGGCCCTTGCTGCGGCGCCCGAAGATCGCGTGCTCGAGCATTGGAGTGGACTCGGCTACTACCGCCGGGCGCACCACCTGCACGCGGCCGCCAAGTCGATCGTCGCCGAGCACGGCGGCGCGTTTCCCCGCGACCGCGAGACGATCGCGACGCTCCGCGGCATCGGCCGCTCGACGGCAGCGGCGATCGCGGCGTTCGCGTTCGGCGCACGCGCGGCGATCCTCGACGGCAACGTGAAGCGCGTGCTGGCGCGGCATCGCGGCATCGCGGGCTGGCCGGGCGCGCCGAAGGTCGAGGGCCAGCTCTGGCGCGCCGCCGAATCCCTGCTGCCGCGGGCGAACGTCGAGACGTACACGCAGGCGCTGATGGACCTGGGCGCTACGGTGTGCACGCGCAACTCGCCGCGCTGCGATGCGTGTCCCGTGGCGGGCGATTGCGTCGCGCGCATCGAGGATCGAATCAGTGAGTTGCCTTCGCCGCGGCCCAGGAAGGCGTTGCCGCGGCGCGAGGTGCGCGTGCTCGTGCTCGAGCGTGCCGGCACGATCCTGCTCGAGAAGCGTCCCGCGGCCGGCATCTGGGGTGGGCTCTGGAGCCTGCCGGAATTACCGGTGGACGATGACGTCGTCGCTCGCTGCCAGCAGCAATTCGGCGCGCGCGTCGCGGCCGGTGTCGAGCTTGCGCCGATCGAGCACGGCTTCACGCACTACCACCTGACGCTCTTGCCGCAGCGCATCGCGGTGCGCACGTGGCCGCCGCGCGCGGAAGCGCCCGGTCGCGTGTGGCTTACGCGCGAAGACGCACTCGCGGCGGCGCTTCCGGCACCGATCCGCGCGCTCTTGCGCAAGCTCTAGAGCCCGTCGACTACTGCGCGGGCTTCCAGTCGCGCAGATCGGGCGGCAAGAGCTGCTCGTGGTCCGCGTACGCGTGGCGGAACGCGGCGAGCTCCTTCGCGGCTTCGTAGGTCTTGCCTTCGCCGCGCAGCTTGCGGATCAGCTCGATCCAGTCCGGCACCGAAAGTTTTGGCGCCACCTTCGCGCGTACGTCGGCCGTCCCGCCATACGCGGAATCGGTTTGCGCGAATGCTTGGCCCCTGGTCGTCGGCAACGCCCTCGCCGGTGATTTCGTTGCCGCGGCCTGCGTGACGCCCTGAGCTTCGCTGGCCCTTCTCGTCGCCGAGTCCGCCGATGACGGCGGCGTGGCCGCGAGCTTGCCCTCGGCGAATCCGGGTTTCGATGCGTCGGCAGGCGGCGCGGGCGGCGACGCGGGCGATGGAGCGACGGCGGCAGATGCCGGCATCGCATCGCGCTTGGCCGATTCCTTCGATTCGCGCTCGAGCTTGTCGGCGGGGAACGGTTCGGCAGCCGGTGGCGGCGCCGATGTTGGAGCGCTCGCGGCGCCGAGTTCGACGGGTGCCGGCGGTGCCGGTGCGGCGTTGCGTGCGCCTTCTTCGCGCGGGGGCGGCGGGGCGACGTCCTTGCGCTTGGCTGTTGGCTCGCCCACGGGGCGGGGGGCGGCGCTCGTCGCTCGCGCCGGCGCCGCGCTTGACGCGGGTGCGATCGGCGATGGCGGCGCTTCCTGCTTCGCCTGCCGCTCCTCCGGTGGTGCGGTCGCCGCCGTCGTTGCAGGTGCCTCCTGCGTTTTCTTCTCGAGCTCGGCGGGCGTATCGGACACGACGCCCTTGTCCGCCGCGGGCGCGATGACATGGTCCGGTTCGACGAGTTGCAACAGCCCGATCGCGACGGCGCCGATCGTCGCCGCCGCGGCAAGCGGCCACCACCAGCGCTCGGGGCGCAATGACTGCGGCACAGCCGACGCCGACGCGTCGGTCGAGCGAGGCTTGGCCCCGATCTCGCGTCGTGCAGCGGCGCGGATCGCGTCGTCGAGTCTGCGCGGCGGCTCCTCGCGCGATGCAGCGCGCCAAGCCGCGTCGACACGCGCGTTGCGCAGATCGTCGGGCTCGCGCGTCGTCACTTGAGGTCTCCTAGCTCCGCGCGGAGCTTCGTGAGCGCATAGCGGATGCGGCTCTTGACGGTCTCGACGCCGACGCCAGTCAGGGTCGCGATCTCGGCCAGCTCGAGCCCGCCTTCCTGGTGCAGCAGGAACGCTTCACGCTGCGCGGCTGGCAGCGCCGCAAGCGCCTGCTTCAATCGCGCGCCGATCTCGCGGACGCCCGCGCGCACGTCCGGCTCGTCGTTGCGTGCACCGGGAATCGCGTCGAGCGGGTCGTCATCGTCGTCCGCGCCCGCGGTGACGAGCTCGACGTGGCCCGTCGCGCGCCAGTGATCGATCAGCCGGTTGTGCGCGATGCGGTAGATCCAGGTCGAGAACTTCGCGGTCGGCTCATAGTTCGTGCGCACGCGGATCACGCTCATCCAGACGTCCTGGAACAGCTCGTCGGCGGCGCCCGCGTTGCCGCACTGGCGCACGATGTAGCGATAGACGCCACCCTTGTGCCGGGCGTACAGCGTGTCGAACGCCGCGGCGTCGCCGGCGGCGTAGGCCTGCATCAGGTCTTCGTCGCCGGGTTCGTCGCGTCCGGCTGCGGCGAGCGCGGGCGTGGCCATCGCCGCCGAGTATGCGAGGCGTGCGAGTGCGGCGCAACCGGAAGCAACCCGGTCGCGCGCGTTCGTTGCGGACGCAAAGCGACGCGGCGCGAAGAGAGAAATGGGCGCGGCAGCGGTCAACGATTCGGGGGATCCGGCACGAAACGCGTCAGCGCCGGAAACGGATTCGGATCGGGCGCACGCCCGAGCTGCGGCGACGGCAGAATGCCCATCGCGGCCAGGTTCTCGCGCCGGTCGTAGTAGATGGCGATCGTCTCGTTCGGCGTTGCGCTCTCGCGATCGAAGCGGACCGTCTGCGTCGGCGAGTCCTCGCTGCGCCCGTGGCCGGTGCCGAGCTTCGCCGTCGGGAACGGCGCGGCCGCCGGCGCGCGCTGCGCGTTTGCTTCCGCGACGCCGCGCATTTCCTGACTCCTGCGCTCGGCTTCCGCAGCCGGCGTGGCCGGCATCGGCGCTCGAGCGGTCGTCTTGGTCGAATGCGCCGGGAGCGGTCGGCTGCGTATTCGCCTCCCGACGGTCGCGCGGCGCCCCGCCGAGCTTGCTGACCGGGTCCTTCCACGCTACCCGTGGCGGCCGTTCGCGGAACACGGCGACGCCGATCACCCCGACGTTCTCCGGCCGGCCGGTGCGCGTCGCGTAGGCGTCGGGCAGCTCCGTGAAGTAGAACGCCGCGGTGCGCGCCATGCTCTTGCGCCAGCCGGTGATGTCCGCGCACTCGTAGCCGTTCAGCACATAGCCGGACTGCGACGGCGACGCCGTGTCGCCGCTGATCACGTTGACGCCGTCGACGCTCATCACCGCCAGCACACGGCCCGAACTCGTGTTGCAAAAGCGGATCGAGTACTCCTGTCCGCGGCGTGCCGACGACCCAGTTGCGGCCGCTGGCCGGGTAGACCGGCAGCACCAGGCCGTCGCTGCGACTGACGATGTCGAGATTTCCGAGGCGCCCGACGGCCATCGCAGGCGCGGGGGCCAACACCGCTGCCAGCGCGGCCGCCAACGCGCCAAGAGTGAACGCACACTTCGGCGCTGGCCGTTGAGAATTAGGCTTATCGATGCTCATCATGCACTCCCGGACGGTTAGAGATCTAAGCATTGGCCAGCGGTCGATCTTGTCTCTAACGGTCTGGCGGCGGTCGCGGGGTTAGGGCTCCTTGGGCGCGATGGACATGGGCCGGGCGGACGAGGGCGCATGCCTCACCCTAAGCCCGAGCCTCCCGGCCCGTGGCCAGTGCAAAGCCCCTCCGCACATAGCAACCGCAAAACCCCGTCCAGCGGTGCGTGGGATAATTTCCACATGCCCTCGCCGGATGCCCTGCCCGCCATCGTCACCGGCGGCGCCTTCGCGCTCGGCATCGTGTTCGGCGCGGTCGCCCTGCGCGCCAACTTCTGCACGATGGGCGCCATCGCCGATATCGCGAACTTCGGCGACTGGCGTCGAATGCGGATGTGGGCGCTGGCCATCGCCGTTGCGATCGCCGGCACCGCCGTGCTGCAGTCGTCCGGCGCGATCGACCTTTCGAAGTCGCTCTACACCGGAGCCCGGGTCGCGTGGCTGTCGCTGATCGTCGGGGGCTTCCTGTTCGGCTTCGGCATGACCCTGGGCTCGGGCTGCGGCAGCAAGACGCTGATCCGCCTAGGGGCCGGCAACCTGAAATCGCTGATCGTGCTGATCTTCCTCGGCATCTCGGCGTACATGACGATCAAGGGCCTGTTCGCGGTCTGGCGCGCGGTGGCGCTCGACCCGGCGCGCATCGAACTTCGGCACCGCGACATCCGATCTGCCGACGCTCTTCGGCGCTGCGGGCGTGCCGGCTGCGAAGGCGTGGCTGCCGCTGGGCGATCGCCGTCGCCATCGCCGCTGTGGGCGCTCGCGAACGCGCCGTTCCGCCGGACGCGCGAGATGGTGTTCGCGGGTGTGGTGATCGGGCTCGTCATCGTCGCCGGCTGGTACCTGTCTGGCCACATCGGTCACCTCGCCGAGGACCCCGCCACACTCGAGGAGAAGTTCGTCGCAACCAACACGGGACGGATGGAATCATTCAGCTTCGTCGCACCGGTCGCGTACACGCTCGAGCTTCTCGTCTACTGGACCGATACGTCGCGCGTGCTCACCTTCGGCATCGCCGGCGTACTCGGGATGATCGTCGGCTCGGCGGCGATGGCGCTCGCGACGCGCACGTTTCGCTGGGAAGGCTTCGCCACGATCGAGGACCTCGCGAACCACGTCGTCGGCGGCATCCTGATGGGCTTCGGCGGCGTGACCGCGCTCGGCTGCACCATCGGGCAGGGACTGTCGGGGCATGTCGACGCTCGCCGTCGGCTCATTCCTCGCGTTCTTCTCGATCGTCGGCGGTTGCCTCGCCGCGCTGCGCTACCAGATGTGGCGAATCGAACACGAATCCGACACCAAGCGCCCGGTCAACGCAGCCGCCCCCCTGGACGTTTCCCGCTCATGATCGTCTTCGATCTCGCCTGTGCGCAGGGACATCGCTTCGAGGGCTGGTTCGCCTCGAGCGAGGAGTTCGCGCGCCAGTCGGAGGCGCGGCTCGTCCACTGCCCGGTCTGCGAGGATGCGGAGGTCGTGCGCCTGCCGTCGGCGAAGGTGCGCGTGGGCGCTTCGAACGACCAGCGCGAAGTTGCGACCAACCCCGCGCCGGCCGCGAGCGCCGTGCAGGAGATGGTCGCGGGCTTCCCGGCGGAGCTCGTCGCGAAGCTGCGTGAGGCCGTCCGCGGCGCGGAGAACGTCGGCCGCCGCTTCCCCGAGGAAGCACGCAAGATTCACTACGAGGAAGCGCCGGCGCGGGCGATCCGCGGCCAGGCATCGAAAGAGGAATCCGCCGAGCTCGAGGAAGAGGGGATCGAGTTCTCCTCGCTCCCCGATTTCCTGGTGCGCGACACGCACTGACGCCGTCACGCGGGTTGAGAGTCATCCCGCGCGTCACGGTATAATCCGGCCCTTTCGGCGGGCCGTTAGCTCAGGTGGTAGAGCAGCGGACTTTTAATCCGTTGGTCGCTGGTTCGACTCCAGCACGGCCTACCAGGTCGCTGCTCCGGGCACCGCCGAATCCGAGAATGGGTCGTTAGCTCAGCTGGTAGAGCAGCGGACTCTTAATCCGTTGGTCGTAGGTTCGATCCCTACACGGCCTACCAAACAAGGCCAGGGGCCCGCAGCGATGCGGGCCCTTTGTCTTTTTTGGGCGGCAGTCACCAGCTGAAAGCGACGCCGAGCATCGGCCCGTTGAAGTTCAGGTCCTGCACGTTGCTGTCGGACTTGAACTTGTAGTCGAGGTAGCGCCACCCGCCGAGGACCGATCCCCACGAGAACTGATATCCGAGTCCGCCGAAGATTTGCCAGGTGAGGTCAGACTCGCCAGTGCCGACATCGACGTAGTAGGGCACGAACCATTCGCGGTTGGAGCCGAAAATAACCCGCCCCTTCGCGCCGATGATCGCGTCCCAGTACGATTTGTTGATGTCGCTGTTTCCCGAGCGCCCGGGCCCCGAGAAGGGCCCGACGTCAGCGCTCAGGTTGTACGAGAGGTCCAGCTTGATGTCGAGCAGGCGAGCGCCGGCGAGCACGTCGACGGTCGTCGCCGGGTCGTTGCTTAGGCCATAGCTGCCGGCAAGCGTCCACACGGTGCCCTTGAGGCCCAGGCCGAGGTCGGCCGTGACACCCGCGGGAAGTTCGTGGTCGCGGATCGAGAAGTTCCGAGTCTGCGAAGTCGAGCCGCTGACATCCATGTACATAACATCGGTGAAGAATCCGAGCCGTCCTTTGTGCCCCTCGAGCGTTCCCATGAACGCGAAGTTCAGATTGCTCAGAATGGTGGAGGCGGAAACGTTGGCGCTGCCCGAGCCGCCGACCGCCGGAAAATTCGCCGAGCCGCCGATATCCGGCCCGTAGGCGTAGAGAATCCCAAGAAACTGCCACTTGTCCTCGAGCGACTGCGCGCTGGCTGTGACCGGCAACGCGGTCGTGCATGCCACGAGCATCAGAGCGGCGACTTGCTTCATGCGAATCTCCTGGAATCGAGGGAACCTTGGGAAGCGACGGGCGGCCCTGTGAACGGACGCCCGTGGAAAGCAAAGCCATGCGACGCGGCCGCATCGTGCGAGAGTCTACGTGACTCCGCGTCGCGCTGCGAGGATGCTGACTCTCGGATCGCATGCCGACGGCGCGCACCGCGTCGGCTATAATTTCGCGCCTTGGCCGCGCTGGGACGTTCCCGGCGTGGGGCCGACTGCGGTGTTCTCGATCCTCGAGGCGAAGACGCACATCCCGCCGCACACCGGCGTGCACAACACCCGTCTCACCGTGCACCTGCCGCTCATCATCCCGCCAGGCGGCCAGAAGCGGCCATCGCAGCTCGGCTAGGCGATCGTGTTCGACGATTCGATCGAGCACGAGGTGTGGAACGAGAGCGACATGCCGCGCGCGGTGCTGATCTTCGACATCTGCAGCCCATTCCTGACCCCGGCCGAGCGCGACCTCGTGAGCGTGGTCACGAGCGGCGTCGGCGAGTATTACGGGACATCTCTCGCGTAAGCGGCCAGTTTTGCTTTGTCGCGGAATTTGGCAAAATAGAAAGCCGGCGGGCCGTTAGCTCAGCTGGTAGAGCAGCGGACTCTTAATCCGTTGGTCGTAGGTTCGATCCCTACACGGCCTACCAACTCTTCAACAGGCTGCGAGCTCTGCGTCGCAGCCCGTTTTCTTCTGTAGACCAAAACGTAGGGAGTCGGCCGTCTTCACAGGTCGATCTCCACCCACAGCGGCTGGTGATCCGACCCGATCGCGTCCATATCGACCCAGCACGCCCGGACGCCCGGCGCGAGCGCGGATGTCAGGAAGCAGTAGTCGATGCGTTGACCGCTTGGGATCGTCGCGCCGTCGTCTTCGCGATGGCCGGCGGCGACCCAGGCGTCGACGAATCCGGTCGTGCGGTTGAGCCGCCCGTACTTCGGACTGAGCGGCCCGACGATGCGATCGTATTCGGGTGCCGTCCATTCGAAGTTGAAATCGCCCATCAGGATCGCGTGGGCCGGCATGGGCGGCATCTCGCCTTCGGTCCAGCCCGCCTGCCGGTCGGGATGGCCACCGCACCACGCGCCGCCCTCGCCGACCGCCCGTGAGTGGATGTCGAGCAGCGCCTCGAGCTGCGGCATCCGCGTGGCGCTCGCCAAGTGGCTCAAATGCAGCGAGTACACGCGAACCGGCCCTGCCTTGGGCGCGACGATGACGGCCTCGAGCGCCCCCTGCTGGATGCTGTGCTGCGTCAGCGTCGCGTACTTCGGCAGCAGGTGGTTGCGCGACGACACGATTGGCAGGCGCGAGAGGATCATCGTGCCGAACTGGCGCCGGCGATTGACGAGCCGTCCTGCGACATCGCGATAGCTCGCGTCCAGGTCGAGATTCGCGCCGTATACCCAGTAGTGGTCGGGAAGGCTCGCCGCCAGCACGGCTGGCTCGTCGACGCCGCCGCTGCGCTCGCCAATGCCGCTCGACTTCCTGCAACGCGATGATGTCGGCGTCTTTGACTTCGGCGGCGATCCGACCGAGATCGTAGCGACTATCCCTGCCGAGCCCGTACTGGATGTTGTAGGTGACGAGCTTCACGATCCGTTGACCGCGCGAGCCGCGAACGACATGTTCGACGAGCTTCTGCCGCGCGCTCGCTCGTGTCAGCTCCAACATGCCGCAGTCCGGTGCGAGGATCAGTTGGTCCCTGCGGCAGGAAGCGCAGCGCCTCATTGGCGCGAGCGACGAGCGATTCGACGCTTTCGACCTGCGTTCTCCCCGACGTCGAGCACACCCAGCATGACCGTCTTGTTGCCGATGGCGCTCAGTATGGAAGCGTCCAGGTTGCTCGCCGCGCCTTCGATCGAGACGACGTCGAGCGCGACTCGGAAAGCCAGCTCAGGATGTCGCGGTAGTAGTCTGCATTGGCCTTGTAGCGGATGCCCTTGCGCTCGAGCGGCTTGTTGGGGTAGCCGCGACAGATGTGAACGACGTACGTCGCCCGATCCTCGAGCCCGGCGAAGCAGCGCTCGAGCGCCTCCAATCCCCATGCCTGGGCCGCATCGGGGTGGCGAAGCAGGACCGGATCGTCGAACTGGACCATCCGGCACCCGGCCTCGATCAGCGCCGCGACTTCATGCCGGATCGCGTCGGCGTAGTCGAACGCAAGCCGCTTTCGATCGCCGCCGTAGTGTTCGTCGGCGACGCAGTCGGCAACGGTGGTCGGACCGGGAAGGCCGATCTTGGCGATGCCCTTCGCGTGCTGCTTCGTGAACAGGAACTCGTCGACGATCAGAGGGCCCTTCGTAGGCGCAGCTTGCCGACGACGCGCGGCGCGTTCTGGCTGCGCCGTACCCGCCCGCATCGAGATCGGCTTCAGGTTGTCGTGCGTCGACGCCCTCCATACGATTGACGATGTGCAGGACGTAGTGGCCGCGGCGTTCCTCGCCGTCGGTCACGATGTCGATGCCCGCGCGGCTTCTGATCCTTGATCGCCTGCGAGCGCCGCTCGATCGAGCAGCCGCGAGAACTCGGCCGGCCCGATCTCCTGCCGACGACGGTCGAATGCAAAGCCGAAGCTGTCGAGAAGCGACCGGCCGTTGCGCGGGTAGACATAGCGCGGCTTCGGATAGCTGCCGACGATGCGCCGTCAGTACCTTGCCCCGGTTCGGGAGCTTCATGGCATCGATCAGAGCGCGACGCGCGCGTCGAGACGCCGGCCGCTCGCCTTGTCGAACAGCAACGCGTCCTCCGGCGCGAACGCGAGCGCGATGTTGTCGCCCTCGCGATGGCGCGCCTCCGCGCCCGCCTCGATGAAGCGGACGACGCCGAGCGCGGCGTCGGCCGAGTAGAGAACCTCGCGGCCCATGGGCTCGACGGCCACGATCCTCGCCGGCATCCCGCTCGCGTCCACGCGCAGGCTTCCGGCCGGATGCCGAGCACGACGTCGCCGCTGGCCGATCCGGCGAACCGCAGCGTCGCCTTCGCGCACCTCGATCACGGCCGTCCGCGGCGTGACCGTCGAACAGGTTGATCGGCGGCGAGCCGACGAACCCGGCGACGAACAACGTCTGCCGGCCGCTCGTAGAGGTCCTTCGCCGTGCCTTCCTGCTCGACGCGCCCGGCGTTCATGACGACGATGCGGTCGGCCATCGTCGTCGCCTCGATCTGGTCGTGCGTCACGAGGATCGTCGTCACGCCGAGCTCGCGCTGGATGCGCCGGATCTCGGTGCGCATCGACAGGCGCAGCGACGCGTCGAGATTCGACAGCGGCTCGTCGAGCAGCAGCAGGTGCGGCCGCTTCACGAGCGCGCGGGCGAGCGCCACGCGCTGCTGCTGGCCGCCCGAGAGCTGCGCCGGGCGCCGGTCGAGCAGCTGCTCGATCCGCACCAGCGCGGCGATCTCGCGGGCGCGCGTCTCCGCCTCGCGCGCGCTCGACCTTCTTGAACCGCAGCGGAAACATGATGTTGTCGAGCACGCTCATGCTCGGATAGAGCGCGTAGGACTGGAACACGATGCCGACATTGCGGTCGCGCGCCTCGACGTCGTTCACGCGGGCGCCGTCGAACACGATCTCGCCCGCGGTCGGGCTGTAGATGCCGGCCAGCATCAGCAGCGTCGTCGTCTTGCCGCAGCCCGACGGGCCCAGCACGGCGACGAACGCGCCGTCGTCGATCGTGAGGTCGATGCGCTCGACCGCCGCCGCGCCGACCCAGCTCTTGCGCACGTTCCTGAGCTCGATGCGCGCCATGGTCTTACCCCCGGATGCCGCCGATCGTCATCTGCGTCAGGTATCGCTGGCAGAAGACGTAGAGCAGCAGGCTCGGCAGCACGTAGAACACCGACACCGCGGCGACGATGCCGTAGTCGACGCCCATGATGTCGTCGGCGACCCAGAACAGGTAGAGGCTCATCACCCAGTTCGTGTTCTCGATCAGCATGGTGCGCACGAAGATGTACTCTTCCCACGCGCGGATGAACGCGAACACGGCCACGCGATCAGGCCGACCCGCACCTGCGGCAGCACGACGAGCCGGAACGCCTGGCGTCGGCGACGCGCCGTCGGTCATCGCGCTCATCTCGATGTCCCACGGCACGGCGTCGAAGAAGCCCTTCATCACGAACACGTAGAACGGCAGCTCGATCGTGGCGAGCACCAGCATCACGCCGGCGATCGTGTCGAGCAGACCCACCCAGTGCAGGATCAGGAAGAGCGGGATGATCAGCGTCATCGCCGGGAACGCGTGCAGCACGAGCATGCCCTGCAGGAACGCCTCGCGGCCGCGGAACGCGAAGCGCGAGATGTAGTAGCCGGCGAGCGAGGCCACGGTGAGGATGATCGCCGTCTGCGAGAGCGCGAGCGCGAGCGAGTTGCGGAACGCGATCCACACCGACGGGAACTGGCCGCCAGCGGTCGCCTTGGAGCGGATCTCCTCGACGATGTTCGGATTCCAGAGAAAGCGATAGTTGGCGACATGGAGTTGCCCGCCGACGAGCGCGCGCGAGCAGCGCCGCCGCGACGATGAAGACGGCGAGCTCCGGCGACGAGGCGCAGTCGCGGCGAAGGCGCAGCGATATGAACGACGCGTAGATCAGCACCGCGGGAGCGATGACGGCGCACGCGGTCCACAGCACGTGCGGTCGATACGCCGCCGCTGCGTGCGGTGAACGAGATCACCACCATCCAGAAATAGGGCAGGATGATCGGGAGCGACACGAGCAGCAGGAACGCGAGCAGCGCCGACTGCGCCGCGGCGCGCTTGAGCCGCGCGCGCTGCGCGAGCTTCGGCCAGTCGAGCCGCAACGGCGGGTGCAGCCGCGGTCTCGAGAGTGTCGCGCCGGCATCAGTGCACCTCGATCCGCGGCGGCTGCAGCAGACGCCGCATGTCCATGAGCCGCCACATCGCGAGCGCCGCGATCACGCCGATGACGATCAGGATCAGCGACAGCGCGGCGCCGTAGGCGTACTGGCCGTTTTCGAACGCGCGCCGGTATGCGTAGAGCGAAAAGACCGTCGTGTCGTAGAACGGCCCGCCGCCGGTGATGAGCAGGATGTACTCGAAGCTCACCAGAAGCGACAGCGTCTGGTGGATCGTCATGTAGGAGATCGGCCAGCGCAGCGCCGGAAGGACGATGTGGCGAACGATGGCGAGCGGTCCCGCGCCGTCGGCGCGCGCCGCATGGAACAGATGCTCGGGGATCGAGCGGATCGCCGAGGTGAAGATGATCATGCCAAGTGAGGCGCCGATGAAGCCGTTCGCGAGGATGATCACGAGCAACGGCTGATTGCTGCGCAGGTCGACCGGCGCGACACCGACTACATGCACCAGGATCTGGTTGAGCAGCCCACGTTCGTTCGGATCGACGACCCACAGCCAGAGCAGCGCGTAGACGACCGACGGGCTCATCCGTGGCAGCAGCCACACGGCCTGGAAGAACGCGCCGAAGGCCCTGGGCACCGCGGTGGTCGATCAGCGCGAGCAGCAGGGCGAAAGTCACATTGAACGACGGCGAGCGTCGAGAGCACGAAGATCGCGGTGATGCCGAGCGATGCGAGAAGCCGCGAATCGCGCGTGAACATCCGCGTGAAGTTGTCGAGCGTGAACGTCGGTCACCGCGAGCGTGCGGTCCATGTCGGTGAACGCGAGCACCAGGTCCACGATGACCGGTGCGATGAAGAAGCACGCGAGCAGTACCACCGCCGGTCCCAGGAAGAGCGCGACGTTCGTGCGCTGCCGGTTGAGCTGCGCTCGTGCGAAGTCGGCCATGGCGGCGCTTATCCGTCGTTCCCGCGGAAACGGGAGCCCATTGTCTTGCAACGAACGCCACTGGGTCCCCGCGTTCGCGGGGACGACGGCGCGTTCAGTTCTTGATCACCACGTCCTTTCCCAGCTCGTTCTGCAACTCGTCGATCACGAAATCGGCCGCCTTGTCGGCGCTGAGCCGCCCCGTCTCCACGCCCTGGATGCCCTTGAAAACGATCGCGTTGTACTGGCCGATCTTCGGATGGTTGGGCATGAAGCTCGCGTACTTGAGCATCGGCGTGGCGGCGACCAGCGCCCAGCCCTTGTCGACGATCTCGGGCATCGCCTGCTCGCCATAGTTGATTGGCGTGTGGTTCGTTGTCACCGCATGGCGCATGTTCGGGTACGGCTGGCTCGCCAGCGCGACGATGTACGCGGCGAGCTCCTTGTTCTTGGACTTTGCCGACACGGCATAGGCGATCGGATGCGAGAGGTTCGCGGGCTTGCCGCCCTTCTTGCCTGCCGGTGCGTTGATCCACGTGTACTTGTGGAAGTAGTCGTCCTTCCCCTTGAGATTGGGGAACGCCTTCATCTGGTCGGTGACGCGCCATACGCCGTGGAAGAACACGAGAGCCTCCTCACCGCCGAACGATGCCTGCTCGATCGCATCCCACGACATCGACGAGTTGTTCGGCGAGAAGGCCTTCTTGTCGGTGCAGTACTTCACCCACGTGAAAAAGCTGCGCAAGGCGGCCTTCGATGCCTGCAGCTTGCCGGCCTGCTTGTCGTACGGCTCCTCGCCGAAAGCCTCGGTCAGCATCTGGAAATCCGGACCGGCGTTCGGCCGGTGCAGGATGCCGTACTTGGTGACGCCCTTCTGGACCGAGCGTCCCGCGAGATCGCATAGATCGTTGGCCGTGAACTCGCCGGCGTCCACCTTCGCGGGCAGCGCCGCGATCTCCTTGTCGCTCATGCCGAGCTTGCGCAGCTTGTCGTTGTTCAGAAAGAACATGCGGACTTCCGAGTCCTGCGGCACGCCGTAACGTGCGCCCTTGTAGGTCACCGCCTGCCATAGAGGCGCGATGATGTCGCCGTAGAGCTCCGGATTCTTGGCGATCTGGTCTTCGAGATTCCAGGCGTAGCCGGCTTCGGCGAACGCGCCGGTCCACTCGTGGGCGAGAACGAAGATATCCGGTCCCTTGTCGACGGCGAAGGCCTTCATGAGGTCGAGCGCGTCGTCGTCGTAGCCCTTGGCATTGGTTTCATTGAGCTCGATCTTGACGCGCTTGTCGCTGTTGATGGCCGCGAGCATCTTGTTGAGCGTATCGCCGGCCGAGACGATGTTGCCGGCGCGCAGGGGTCCCGACCGATCGGCGCGGGACCAGACCTTGATCACGACATCCTCTGCCAATGCCTGCTGCGCGGCGGCCGCGATCAGCGCACCGACGAGCGTCCCGGCAAATGCGAGCTTCCAGTTCATGTGTGTCCTCCTCGTCGTCTACGCTTCGGGTCCTGCTCTCAGGTCTCGATTGCCGCCGCGCGACGCGCGCGGTGCGAATCGACGATGCGGCGCAAGCACGGCGGGCGTATTGGTGCAGATCGCATCCGGCTCGAGCGCCACGAGCGCGTCGGAGCTCCGTCTTCGCGCTCCTCGTGCCAGAGCGTGATCGCGAGTCCATGGCGTCGCAGGTGCTCGATGAGCGGCGGATCGAGTAGTCGATGCGGGCCGCGGGGTCCGTGCTTCCCAGCACAGATGGATGTCGTCGACCCGGTACGCCACGGCGGCGCGCACGAGCTCGTCGGCTGCCATGACGCTGCCGACCATGAAAGAGGTACGCACGAGCGGCTGCACCGCTTTCACCAGAGCGAGGGCGGGTCCGTGAAAGCCGCCGACGACGATACGCTCACGTGCCGGACTTGCAGCAACCATCCGCGCTTACGGCTTGCGCCGTGTCGGGATCCTTCATTTCTACCAGCAGGCCGATCGGCACTTGCTGGGCCCAGTCGAGGAAGTCGCCGAACAGGATCGTGCCAGGCTCGGCGGCCTTGAGCTGCGGCGACAGAGAGGTCGCACACGAGTCGATCCCGAAGCATCAGGTCGTGACGGATGACCAGAACGCCGTCGCGCGTCGATTGCACGTCGCATTCGATCACGTCGGCGCCGTCGGCCAGGGCCGACTTCGAACGCCGCCCAGCTGTTGTCGGGATTGGCGGCGCTGCTGCCGCGATGCGCGATCACTTGAGGTACGGTCATGCCGCCTGCTCCCGCGAGAGCCTGCGCACGGTCGAACGCGCGACGAGGTCTACCGGCACCGTCTCCAGGTGAGGCGTGTCGGGACGCCTGCTTCGCGTCGACGAATCGCCCGCAGGACCGCGGATGCCAGGTCATCGACCGGTTGGCGGAACGTGGTCAGATGGTAAGCACTCCACGCAGCCTGGGGAATGTCGTCGAAGCCGATCACGGAAAGGTCGTCGGGGACGCGGCGGCCGCACTCGAACCGTGCCGCATCGAGGAAACCGAGGGCCAGCAGATCAGTGACGCAGAACACGCCGTCGATGCGCTCCTTCATGACCAGAGCGAGCGCGGCTTCGCGTCCGGTCTGGTAGTCGGTCGTCGCGCGCTCCTGCCAGATTCGCACCTTGGCGCGCGACGCCGCGGCGCGCGCCCGGAACGCCTCGATGCGCTCGATCAGGCTCGTCGTTCGTGCCGCGCTCGACACGACTGCGAGCCGCCGACAGCCTGCCGCAAGAAGATGCTCGGCGGCGAGGCGGGCCGCCCGCCGCGTTATCCGCGATCACCGTGTCCACGGCGAGCTTCGGCAACCGCTTGTTGACGAGGATCACCGGCACGCCGTTGTGAAGGCATTCCTCGACGATGCGAGCAGGCGGTGTGCCGGTCATCACGACGATCGCGGCGACCCGATACTCGAGCACGCGGGCGATAACGGCGGCGATGTCGCGCTCGGCATTGGCGGCGTTGAGAAGCATGCATTGGTAGCCACCGCCCAGCAGCGCCCCCGACAATGCGGCGAGCAGTCCAGCGTGAAACGGCTGCTGCAGGTCGGTTCCGACCAGCCCGATCAGGTTCGAGCGCGCCTGGTTCAGGCTGCTTGCGAGCCGGTTGACCCGATAACCGAGATCGTCGGCCGCCTGGACGATGCGTTCGCGCATCTCGGCCGAAACGCTTGCCCCCGGCGTGAATGCGCGCGACACCGCCGAACGCGAAACGCCCGCCCGCCGCGCGACGTCGGCGGCCGTTACGAAGCCTCCCCGAAATGCTTGGCGCTCGGACACGGGACCGTGCTTTGCACACGTGTGCACGGCGATGCTACTCCGGACTGCACGCGTGTGCAATAAGCGAGAAGGTGGCCGGTCGGGGCGGCCCGGCGGAGAGGGCAGCTGCAACCGCTGCCCCTTTGTCTTTCCTGCGACGCGTAAACGCGGCGAGTTGCTCCGGGCGGGTTAGGTGGCTGCGCTATACTTTTCCGAACCTCGCGAGCCGCACTCCCGCGTGACGAAGCTGACGAGACAAGTCGGCAGCGTGTACGACCCGACGCGGATGAGGTTGCTGCCCCAGCGGCGTGTCGGTCGCCCCGGAGATCGCAATGCTTGCGAATCGCCCGTCTCTCGTAGGGATGGCCGGCGCCGAGAACCTTCCGGCTAGAGCGATCCGACGCGTGGCTACTCGTACGGACGCCAATCCTCATTGGATCGCGCTTGCGGCACGTTCGGTGTCGGCGACAATATGAACTGGGTCCAAATCACCTGGATCATGATGTCCGCGGCCAGTCTGACGCTGGGTGTCATCCATCTTTTCGTCTGGTTCAAGCAGAGATCGCAATACGCCCACCTGCTGTTCTTCGCGCTTGCCCTCTCGGCCACTGTTTTCGGCGCGTTCGAGTTGGCGATGATGCAGGCGCAATCCGCTGCCGGCTACGCCACCATGCTGCGCTGGGCCCACGTCCCACTTGCCATGGTCGTTCTGTCGATTGTCTGGTTCGTGCATTTCTATTTCGACGCCGGGAGACTCTGGCTCGCATACCTGACCTCCGGCGTCAGGCTGCTCGCGTTGGGCCTGAATTTCGTGACGGGCGTGAACATCAACTTTAGCGAGGTTTTCTCGCTGGACCAGGTGATGCTTTGGGGGGGCGCGGTCGTCTCGGGTCCGGTCGGTGTTGCCAATCCATGGGTGATCGTTCCCCAACTCGCCAACGTGCTCCTTGTCGCGTTCGTCGTCGACGCCTCCGTCACGCTCTGGCGTCGTGGCGGTCCCGATGAGCGTCGCCGCGCCGCCCTCGTCGGAGGCAGTCTTGCGCTGTATCGCTACCATTGCGAGTTTCGCGGCGTTGGTCATCGCGGGGCTCGTCCACGCCCCCACGATCGTCATGCCGGGGATCTTCATCATCGTCCTGGCGATGGGCTACGAACTCGGCCGGGACGTGTTTGCGGCGGCGCAACTTGCGGTGCAGCTCCGCGCGAGCGAGCTGCGGTTCCGTGCGGTCGTCGAAGCGGTACCAAGCGCGATTCTTCTCGTCGACGAAAAAGGCATGATCACGTTCGTGAACGCGCATGCCGAAATCGTGTTCGGGTACCAGCGCAGCGGAGCTTGTCGCGAAGCCCGTCGAAATGCTGATTCCGGAGCGCTTTCGCGGGCCGCATCGGGACTGCGTCGCGCCTATGCGACGGATCCGCGCACGCGGCCGATGGGGACCGGCCGTGAGCTGTTCGCGTGTCGCAAGGACGGCGGCGAAATCCCGGTGGAAGTCGCGCTCAGTCCGATGCCGAGGGCAGGGCCTGTTCGTCCTGGTGTCCGTCGTCGACGTCACAGAACGCCGGAACAGAGCGGGCAACGGCACGCCAGCGGGACGAGCTCGCGCACCTGTCGCGAGTCGCGATGCTGGGCGAGCTGTCCGGATCGCTCGCGCACGAGCTCAACCAGCCGCTGACGGCCATTCTGAGCAATGCGCAAGCGGCGCAACGATTTCTTGCGCACAATCCGCCGTGCTTCGACAAGCTCGCGGAGATCCTTGCCGACATCGTGAAGAGCGATCACCGTGCCGGCGCCGTGATTCAGCGGCTTCGATCGTTGCTAAGGAAGGAAGAGGCGCAGCGTCATCCGCTCGACGTCAATGACGTGGTCGAGGAATCGCTGCGTCTGATGCGCAGCGATTTGCTGAACCGGCAGGTCGTGGTCAGCACCCAGCTTGCCGACGTACTGCCGGCCGTGAGTGGCGATCGGAACCAGCTGCAGCAAGTGTTGCTCAACCTCGTGATCAACGGATGCGACGCGATGGATGGCCGCGAGGTGGACCGCCGGCTGCTAGTGAGGACGCGAGCGACTGCACAGGGGAACGTCGAGGTCTCCGTCGGCGACCGGGGCGTGGGAATACCCGCGGCGGATCTCGAGCGGATATTCGAGCCGTTCGTGACCACCAAAACGCACGGCCTTGGTCTGGGTCTCGCCATCTGCCGATCGATCGTCGAGGCGCACGGCGGTCGCCTGTGGGCGACCAACAACGCGGACCGAGGCGCGACGCTGCATTGCGAATTGCCGGCGAAGAAGGAGTGACGTCGATGAGAGAGCCGCCGCCCACCGTTTACGTGGTCGACGACGACGCGGACGTGCTGAAGGCGATCGAGCGGCTGCTCCAATCCAGCGGCTTGACGTCGCGACGTTCCTCTCGGCGCGCGCATTTCTCGAGCAATACGACCGGGCTCTCCCGGGCTGCCTCGTGCTCGATCTCGCACTGCCGGAGCTGAGCGGTCTCGAGCTGCAGCACGCGCTGGAACGGGAAGGGAAGTTCGCTTCCGATCGTTTTTCTCACGGGGCGCGGCGATATCCCATCGAGCGTCCGGGCGATGAAACACGGCGCGGCCGACTTCCTGACGAAACCGGTCGACGACGCCGAGCTGATCGCCGCGATCGACGGGGCACTGGTCAAGAGCCACTCACAGCGTCGAGCGGACGAGGAGCGTCAGCGCATCGCGAAGTGCCTCGCGTCGCTTACCGCGCGCGAACGGCAGGTGCTCGAGCAGATCGTTGCCGGAAAGCTCAACAAGCAGATCGCGGCAGAGCTCGGCACGGCGGAAAAGACGATCAAATTCCACCGTGGCAACCTGATGCGTAAGATGGAGGTCCGCGTCGTCGCCGACCTCGTGAAGCTCGCGGAGCGCGCAGGCGTCGGTGCGACGTCCAAGTCCTGACGTCCCCGCAATCGGCGCGCGCGATACCTGGACCAAGGTCCAGTTGGATCGGCCGCCTGCGCTTGGTACCGTCTGGTCAAGATGGTGAGCGCCGTGCCGCTGCTAGCCGTAGTGGATGACGATGCAGAGGTGCGCGTCGCGTTGACGCGGCTCGTTTCGTCCGCCGGATTCGGAGTCGAGACGTTCGCGTCCGGGGCGGAATTCCTGCGTTCGATCGAGGATCACGAACCGGACTGTGTCGTGCTCGACTTGCATATGCCCGAAATGAACGGATTCGAAGTTCAGGCCGCGCTCGCCGGAGGTCATGCGACCGTGCCAGTCATTGTCATCACGGGACACGACACTTCCGAATCGCGCGTGCGGGCTGTTCGATTGGGGGCGAAGGCCTATCTCTGCAAGCCCGTCAACGACGAAGCCTTGCTCACGGCGATCGGCACCGCCATCGGGGATGCGTCGTCTTGAACTTGATGAGGATGGCGATTCTGATCGATTGCTGCGCCAACAGGTCATTCACATGGAGGTAGTCATGGACAAGCGTTCCTGGATGTTCGTCGTGTTCGCTGCGTCGGTGGTCGTGGGCGTCGCTTATGCGCAATACCCGATCATGGACAGGATCGCCGACAAGGTTGTACAGAAGTATCAGGGCATGACCTGCGAGCAGCTCTGGCAGCAGAAGGGTCAGCCGAAATCCGAGGAGGAGCAACGCGTGATCGGATTCCTCAAGAGCGATCCGCAGATGCGGCAGGCGTTTTTCGACAAGATCTCGGCGCCGATCGTCAACAAGATGTTTGAATGCGGGATGATTCCTTGATAGATGTCCCTTGCGGCGCGCGGAGGCGGCAAATGAGATTTCTCTACTTCCTCGGGCGGGCGTCGATGCTCGTCGTGGGACTCGCGCTTGTGGCGAGTGTCGGCGCGCAGTCCCCGGCGCCCGCGGCTGCTCCCACGAAGCCGGCGGCGCCGGCCAAAGTCACCAAGCCGGCGACGAAGAAGCCGGCGGCAACCGAGTTCAAGCTCGTGCTCGAGCCGAGGGCCATGGACCTGCTCAAGGCGACGAGCGCGAAGCTCGCCGCTGCCAAGTCGATGTCGTTCACCGCCGTGGTCGGCTACGAGTACCCGAGCAAGCTTGGCCCGCCGATCGTGTACTCGACGCGCTACGACGTCACGATGCAGCGGCCGGACAAGCTGCGGATCCTGATACCCGGCGACGGGCCAGCGTCCGAGTTCTACTACGATGGCAAGCAAATGACGGCGTACGCGCCCGTCGAAAACCTCGCGGCCGTGGCCGATGCGCCGCCTACCATCGACGCGGCGCTCGACGCCGCTTTCAAGAATTCGGCGGTCTTCTTCCCGTTCGAGGACCTGATCGCCGCGGACCCGTACGCGGCACTGACCAACGGCGCGATTCTCGCGTTCTACATTGGTCCCTCCACGGTGATCGGCGGCACGAAGACCGACATGGTGGCCTGGGCCAACAACGATGTCTTCCTGCAGATCTGGATCGGCGCCGACGACAAGCTGCCGCGCAGAATTCGCGCGACTTACGCTGCAGATCCATTGGCACTACGCCACGAGCTGGAGCTCTCGAACTGGCAACTGGACCCGGCGATTCCGCCGGACGCGTTCGCGTCGGCGAAGGCGCAGACGGCCGGCCGCATGGCGTTCGCGGCGCCTGCGCCGCCGCCCAAGGGCGCGAAGCCGTTGATCTCGAGCACGTCGAAGTCATCGGCGCCTGCCAAGGCGCCGGCCAAAGCGAACTAACGGGAGGCGATCCCATGAAGACGATCATTTCCGCCGCCGTCGCACTCCTTGCCGTCGCCTTGTCGGTAAGTCAGGCCGAAGCCTATTCCAGGGGCAACCGCGCCGGCGGCAGCACGTCCCACAGCGAGGGCTCGACCAGTCACGAGAACCGCTACGGCGGCAGCTCGACGCACGATGCGGGCCAAGGCACGGAGCACACCAACACGTACGGTGGCAGCACGGCGCACGCCTATGGTGGTGGCACCGAGCACACTAACACCTACGGCGGCAGCACCTACGGTAAGGCCGGCGAGGGCGCGTACCACACGTATCCGTCCGGTGCGACCGCCTACCATCCGGCGGGCTATCCCGCGTATCCAACCTATACGGCCTATCATCCTCCGGTTGCGGTGCCGTATTACTCGACAACGTGCTCCGGTTGCGCAGCGGCCGCCGGCGCAGTGGTCGGCGTGGCGGTGGGCGCCGCCGCGGCTTCCGCCAACACGCAAGCTGCGACGTCGAACGCGTACGCGGCCGGAGTCGCTACGGGCAGCGCGAACACGGCGGCCGCCACCGGTGCGGCGTACAACGCCGGCGTCGCGGCCGGGGCCGCCGGCGCGGTTCCGGCGTCAGGGACGTGGGTGATGGGCATGAGCTACGCGGCTATACCCGCCGGCTCGGTCACGATCAACAAGAATGGCGCGACGTACTACCTCAACGGCAACACCTGGTTCCAGCCGGCCTATGGTGCGAACGGCGTCCACTACAAGGTAGTTCCGGCGCCGTAATCGATAGTCGCCGACAGATCAACATAGTTGAGGGATGAGCATGTCGCGTGGCATTTCGCTGTCAATGCTTGTCACGCTCGTCCTGGTGAGCGGTTGTGCGACCCGTCCCGTCAACCCGCCGGTCACGCAGGCGAGTGTGGATACTGGTTACACGTTTCAGACGCGCCAGAAGTACTTCAAGAGCCCGGAAAACTTGGTCGTTCTTGCTTTTTCGGGCGGTGGCACCCGAGCGGCCGCGTTTTCTTATGGCGTTCTCGAGTTCCTCCGGCGCACTGAGGTGATCGGACCCAAGGGCAACAAGGTTCGCTTGCTCGACGCCGTCGATATGATCACCGGCGTATCAGGCGGCAGCTTCACCGCATTGGCCTATGGGTTGTACGGCGACAAGCTGTTCGACGACTACGAGCAACGTTTCCTCAAGCGCGACGTCCAGGGAGAAATAGTTGCCCGTTCCTTCAATCCTGGCAACTGGGGCAAGCTGTCCTCGACGGCGTGGGGTCGTTCCGAATTGGCGGCCGACCTTGTACGACGAGATCCTGTTCAACGGTGCGACCTTCGGCGACCTCGATCGTGGCGACGGCCCGTTCATTGTAGCGTCGGCGACCGACATCTCGAACGGCGGCCGAATACCCTTCAACCAGAACGTGTGGAATGTGCTGTGCTCGGATCTGAATTCAGTGAAGTTGTCCCGCGCTGCCGCCGCATCGTCGGCCGTTCCCGTTGTCCTTTCCCCGGTTACGATCAACAACTACGGCGGTACCTGCAACTACGAGCCGCCAGCCTGGGTGAAGATGTTTACCCAGTCCGCGAATCCGCCCCGGCCCGCAGCGCGCGCGACACGCGAGCTAAGGGATCTCGAGTCCTACACCGACGGCGTTCATCGCCCATATCTTCATCTCGTGGACGGTGGGGTGTCCGACAACCTTGGTATGCGCGGCGTACTCGACGCACTGGACTTGCTCGAAGCATTGCACGACGAGGGCCTGCCAACGCCGCTCGACCACGTGCGCAGGATCATCGTCTTCGTCGTCAATTCGCTGTCCTCGCCGCCTACCAACTGGGATGAATCGGAGGCCCCGCCCGGCACGGTGGACATCCTGCTGAAGGCCACCGGCGTTCCGATCGATCACTATTCCTACGAGGCAGTCGAACAGTTGAAAGACATCGCGGCGCGGTGGCAGACAGCGCGGGGAATCCGGGCGATGGCCGGGTGCTCGACCAATAAGGACTCGCCGATCTGCGCCGCGGTACGACCTCCGGAAGCGGAGATCTATGCCATCGATGTGTCGTTTGCCGCGCTTCCGGACGCGGCGGAGCGCCTTTACCTGAATCAACAGCCCACGTCGTTCGTCCTGCCAGCCGAGGCGGTCGATCGCCTGCGCGCCGCGGCGGGGACGATCATCCTTGCCTCGCCCGAATTTCAGCGCCTGCTGAAAGACGTTGGTGCGAAAGTCACCGGCGATTCGTCAACCGGAGGGGGCGCGGCAGCCAGTGCAGCCACGCTTAATTCTCCGGCCGTCGCGCATTAGGGTGCGACTGCAAGATCGCGCCCTTTCGGCAAGCGCGATTGCCCTGTCGATCAGCGTGGCTCGCGTAAAACAACCTTCGGAGACAGTGATGAAGAACGGACATGAAACGAATCCTGATGCCCGTAATCGCAGCTGCAGCGCTGCTTACAGGTGTCGCCAACGGCAAGGAATGCAAGGGCGTCAACTTCCCCGACCAAGTCCAAGTCGAGGGCAGCAACCTGATGCTCAACGGGCTCGGCTTGCGCCAGGCCACGGCATTCAAGGTCAATGTCTACGTCGCAGCGTTGTATGTGGCCAAGACCTCGAACGACGCGAATGCCTTACTGGGCTCGAATACCCCGAGCGAGCTCATTCTCCAGTTCGTGCGCAACGTCGGCGCCGACGATCTACGGAAAGGGTGGAGCGAAGGATTCGAAAAGAATTCGAAGGATCAGCTGGCCTCCCTGAAGGATCGCATTGCCATGCTCAACGGCTGGATGGCCGATGTCAAAAGCGGTGAACGGCTGACTTTCATCCACAAGCCGGGTACGGGGCTGCAGGTGGACGTCAACGGCACGGTGAAGGGCACCATCAAGGGCGACGACTTCGCCAAGGCGTTTCTCGCAATCTGGCTCGGCGCCGATCCACCGAATCCGGAAATCAAGGCCGGTATGCTCGGCGGAGCCTGCGGGTAACGAGGGTCAAGTGGGCCCCATCGCAATTGGGCTGGTCGTGCTTGTGTGCGTCTTCGGCGGCGCGCTTCTGGGCATGCTCCTCAGCACCGTACTGCCCGAACGTCATCTGAGCGAAGCGTCGAAGGACGTCGTCAAGTTGGTCACCGGCCTCATTGCGACACTCGCCGGCGCTGGTGCTGGGGCTGCTCGTCGCCTCGGCGAAGAGTTCGTTCGACACGGCCAACGAGGGATTCAGGCAGTCGGCCGCCAAGGTCATTCTGCTCGATCGCGCGCTGGCGCAATACGGGCCGGAGACAAAGGACGTCCGCGAATTGCTTCGCAGCGGCTTCGCCACACGAATCGATCAACTTTTTCCCAAAGACGCTTCCCAGCGCTCCTCGTTGGCCTCCGCCGAGGGAACGGCCGCGCTAGAAGGGTTTGCGCAGAGGCTCCGCGCACTTTCGCCGCAGACCGACGCCCAACGCGCGCTGCAGTCGCGCGCCGTGGAAATCCTCGATTCGATAGCCCAGGCGCGCTGGATGGGGATCGAAGAACAGGAAAACACGATCCCGACGCCGTTTCTGGTCGTGCTCATCCTTTGGCTGGCCGCAATGTTCGCGAGCTTCGGCCTGTTCGCGCCGCGCAACGCAATCGCAGTCGCCGTGCTGTTTCTCGGCGCACTGTCGCTCTCGGGAGCGATCTTCCTGATCGAAGAGTTGAACGATCCGCTCGGAGGGATTATCTCGATTTCCAGAGCTCCGATGGACAGGGCGCTTGGCCTCATCGGAAAGTAGCGAGTGACTCCGGGCGGAGCTCACGCGCGGCACCCGATTCGTTGCTGATTGCGATACCAATCGGGTTTAGCCTTGTAACGGGATGTGCAAGCCGGTCATCGGTTCCCGAAGTACTCTTGGGAGAGAACCATGAGCACGACCGCAGTCGCCGACGAGGGCGCGAAGCGGCCGGTCTGGCGCCGCGCCTTCGATTGGTTGCTCGAGCAGATGCGGCACATGCTACCGACGGTAATCTTCTTCTTCATTGGCTTCAACCTGATCCTGTGGACCAAGTGGCTCATCCTCAAGGAGCAGGGCATCGAATACAGTGGCTTCGTCGCCGCGACCCTCGCCGCGCTGCTGGTCGGCAAGGCAGTGCTGGTGGTCGACCACCTTCCGTTCATGCGCCGCTTCGACGGCGCGCCGCTGATCCAGCCCATCGCCTTCAAGACCGCGATCTACTGGGTCGTCGTGTTCGCGTTCCGATTAAGCGAGGCGTTGATCCATTTTGTGTTCGATGGCGGCGCGCTTGCCGACTTCCCGGGTTTTCTCGTTGCGAAGTTCTCGTGGCCGCACTTCCTCTCGATCCAGCTGTGGTTGATGGTGCTGTTCCTGGTCTACGTCACCATCCACGAGCTCGACATGCTGTTCGGCGATGGCGAACTCTTCCGGCTGTTTTTCCGCTGGTACTCGTCCGAGGCCAAGCTCACCCGCCGCCAGCCCATCCGCCTGCTGACTCGGCTCAATCGTCTGACCCAGGCCAACACGATCGAGGCCATCAGCGATCGCGGTTCGCCCGCGAATCTTGAGCTGATCGGCATCCTGCGCCAGCTCGCCGCCGGCCCGGTGGCGTCCAAGGCCCACGCATGATCCGCGAAATCGTGTGCGCGCCGCAGCCGAGGAATACTGCACGCCAGTAGAGTTGACACGGGGAGCTAGTTGTATGCCGACGAGCGCGCGTATCTCAACGAGCAGCCGACGTCGTTCGTGCTGGCACCCGAAGCGGTCGAGCGGCTGCGCGCGGCAGTCGGGAGGATTGTGCTCGAGTCGCCGGGGTTCCAGCGGTATCTGAAAGACTTGGGCGATCGAGTCGTCAAAATGCCAACGCCTGCCAGTAGGCCGGCGACACCTGTACCGTAGTGATGTGCAAGATGAGCGTGCACGTGGTTGCCGTGAACATGGCGGAGCGCGCCTGCGCGGGCTGGACGCGCAGCACTTAAGGTAGCTCCGCCCCGCCTGTGCCGCGCCCGATACCTGGACCAAGGTCCAGTTGGATCAGCCGCGTGCGCTTGATACCGTGTGGTCAAGATGGTGAGCGCTATGCCGCTTCCAGCGGTGCTGGACGACGATCCAGGCGTGCGCGTTGCCTCGACGCGACTCGAAAACTCCGCCTCGGACGCGAACGTCTCGACCGCGAAACCACCGGCAACGATCGCACGGATATTTGGGAGACATCAGATGAAGTCGCGCCACGCCTGCACGGTGTCCATCTCGCTGATGGTCGCAGCCTTGTGCCTGGGGTCGGCCTCGGCGCAGCAGATAACCGGTCAGGTGGGTTCGCCGAGCGCCACCACGACTCTCGACGGCAAGCAGCTGCCACCGCCCGATCCGAAGTTCGGCGGGGTGATCAAGGAGAAAGCCTCGGAGTCGAAGCAGTGGTGGGCACCGCGGGTCGTGCCGCCGAAGGGCGCACCCAACGTCCTCTTGATCATGACCGACGATAGCGGGTTCGGCGCGCCGGGCACGTTCGGCGGCGTCGTCCCAACGCCCGTCATGGATCGCGTCGCCAAGGCGGGTCTGCGCTACACCAACTTCCACTCCACCGCGCTGTGCTCGCCGTCGCGCGCCGCGTTGATCACCGGGCGCAACCATCACGTCGCCGGCTTCGGCGTCGTGGGCGAAACTGCGACGGGATTCCCGGGCTACGACTCGGTCATCCGCAAGGAGAACGGCACCATCGGCGCCATCCTCAGGGACAACGGGTACGCGACCTCATGGTTCGGCAAGAATCACAACACGCCGTTCTATCAGGCGACCGCGGCCGGGCCCTTCGACCAGTGGCCCGGCGGCATGGGCTTCGAGTACTTCTATGGCTTCGTCGGCGGCGACACGAGCCAGTGGCAGCCGAACCTGTTTCGCAATACGACGCCCATCTACCCTTTCCAGGGCAATCCGGGCTGGAACCTGACCACGGCCATGGCCGACGACGCGATCCACTACATGAAGGAGTTGAAGGCAATCGCGCCCGACAAGCCGTTCTTCGTCTATTACGTACCGGGCGGCACGCATTCGCCGCATCATCCGACGCCGGAGTGGATCAAGAAGATCAGCGACATGCATCTGTTCGACGGTGGCTGGAACAAGGTGCGCGAGACCATCTTCGCCAACCAGAAGCAGCTGGGCATCATGCCTGCGAACGCTCAGCTGACACCCTGGCCGAAGGATCTGCCCGAGTGGGACTCGCTGAGCTTCGAAGAGAAGAAACTCTTCATCAAGCAAGCCGACGTGTACGGGGCGTACCTCGCGTACACCGACCACGAAATCGGACGCGTCATCCAGGCGGTCGAGGACCTGGGCCAGCTCGACAACACGCTGATCATCTACATCGCCGGCGACAATGGCGCCAGCTCCGAAGGCATGCTCAACGGCACGCCGAACGAGTTCACCACTTTCAATGGGGTCGAGGTGCCGGTCAAGGATCAGTTTCTCTGGTATGAGTTCTGGGGGTCTGAGCGCACCTTCCCGCACTTCGCGGCCGGCTGGTCCTGGGCGATGGACACACCATTCCAGTGGGTGAAGCAAGTGGCATCGCATTACGGCGGAACGGCTCAGGGCGTGGCCATGTCGTGGCCCGGCCACATCAACGACCCGGGTGGCATCCGCCGCCAGTTCCATCACCTCATCGACATCGCTCCGACGATCCTCGAGGTGACGGGCATCCCGCTACCGGATACGCTCGACGGCATCAAGCAGCGCCCGATGGACGGCGTGAGCATGGCGTATACGTGGAACAAGGCGGGCGCCAACGCCCCAAGCCGACACGCGACACAATATTTCGAGATGCTCGGCAACCGCGCCATCTACCACGACGGTTGGATCGCGGCGACGACCCCGGCCACGACTCCCTGGAAGTTAAGCACTGACGCACCGCCCGACGTGCTCACCGGGTACAAGTGGGAGCTCTACAACGTCGGTGATCTGCAATCGGGGGATCCCACCGAGAGCAACGACCTGGCGTCCCAGATGCCGGAGAAGCTCAGGCAGATGCAGGACCTCTTCTACGCCGAGGCGAAGAAGTTTGACGTGCTGCCGCTCGACAACTCGACGCTCACGCGCTTTGTCTCGCCGAAGCCCGACCTGACGGCCGGACGCAACGTCTTCAGCTACTCCGGAGAGTTGATCAGCATCCCCAACAGCGGCGCTCCGAACATCCGGAACCGGTCGTACACGATCACTGCAGAGGTCACGATTCCGTCCGGCGGGGCGGAAGGCATGATCGTCACCGACGGTGGGCGCTTCGGCGGCTACGGCTTGTTTCTGAGCAAGGGCGAGCTCGGCGTCGGCCGGGGCAAGGTCGTGTTCCTCTACAACCTGCTCGACCTCAAGCGCACGACGTGGGAGGGGCCTGAGTTGAGCGCGGGCAAGCACACCATCGTCTTCGACTTCAAGTCAGACGGGCCGGGCCTGGGGAAGGGAGGTACGGGCGTGCTCTCTGTGGACGGCAAGGAGGTAGCAAGGAATTCGATGGAGCACACCATTCCGATCGTGTTCCCGGAGGATGAAGACTTCGACATCGGCCAGGACACCCGCACGCCGCTGGCGCTCATCGAGTATCGCTACGATGTTCCGTTCAAATTCACCGGCAAGATCAACAAGGTGACCTTCAACCTCGGCGAAGAAAAGTTGACGGCAGAGGAGCAGGAGGTGGTGCACAAGGCCCTCGCCCGGGCGCGCGATGAGCTCTAGCCTCGGACCGGTGCGATGAAACGGGTGCTTGTGCTTGCCGCGGTGGGCGAAGCCGCGACCGGCGCGGCGTTGCTGATAGTTCCATCGCTCGTCGGGCGACTGCTGCTCGGCGCGGAACTGACCGGCATCGCCATGACAGTGGCGCGCGTGACCGGCATCGCCCTCATCGCGTTGGGGTCGCCTGCTGGCCTGGCCGCCGCGGATCGGCATGCTGACCTACAGTGCGCATGTCACGCGTATCTCGCCTATCTCGGCACTCACGGCGGTGGGTCGGACCGCTGCTGTGGCCGGCGGTCGTCACTGCACGCGATCCTGACGGCACTCCTGACTTGGACTGCGACAAGCGACAAGGAGACGAAAACGAGATTTGGGAGACGAGGTGCTGGTGCAACTCACTCCGATCGCGGAACTGATCAACTCCCGTAGATCTTTCTCGACTGCGGCCGGCGCCGCCGGTCAGTCGACCCGGCAGAGGTAGGGCATCCAGGGATGCAACCAGGGCGCGGCGGCGACGATCTGCGGCGCGAACAAGGTCAGTGCCGCGCCGGCAATGAGCACGGCGCCTGCAATGCGCCTGCCGGAACTGCCCGGCGCGAATCCCGCAGCGCGACGGACGCCGAAGGCGACCGCGATCATCGCCGGCGCAGTGCCGAGGCCGAACGCCAGCATCGTCGCGGCCGAGCGCAGCGCATCGTGCTCGAGCGCCGCGATCATCATCACGGTGTACGCGAAGCCGCAGGGCATCCAGCCCCACACCATACCGAAGCCCAGCGCACGGGGCAGGCTCGTGACCGGCAGCAAGCGCTTGCCCAACGGTGCGAGCCGCGGCCACAGCAGCTTGCCGATGCGTGCGCCGGGATCGCGCAGCGCTCCGAAGGCGACCAGCGCGGCGACGGCGAGTGCGACAGCGGACAGCGCGCGCAGCGCCACGCGCACCGCGTCGAGGTCGAGCCAGGCCGACGACGAAACCCAGCGCGCCGCCGAGCAGTCCGCCCGCGATCGCGTAAGAGAGCATTCGACCCACCTGGTACGCGACGAGCAGCGCCGCGCGGGGCTTCCCGCGCGCATCCGTCGCCGTAGCGACGCCGAGCGCGGCCGATATCCCGCCGCACATCGCGACGCAATGTCCGCTGGCCGCGAAGCCGAGCAACAGAGCTGCGCCGAGCGTGAGTCCGCCGGTCATCGCGAGGGGCCCGGCCGTTTTCCGAGGGGAACGCGCGGGGTCGTTCCGCGCGAGGTCGTCTGGCGATCCTTCGGCATCGTCGAGCGGCAACAGCCCTGGCGTCTCCATGTCGTCGAATTGACCGCGGTTCACGGCCCAGAACAACGCGATGCCGGCGCCGATGACGAGCAGCACCGACAGCGGAATCAGGAACACGAGGCTGTTCATGTCGACGCGCGTGTCCGAAGGATCGCCGCCGGCTCGGCGGTCGAGCCGTCACGATGGCTCACGGCGGTTGAGGCACGGCCGATCCGCAGTGCGTTCAGTACGACGCCGAGCGAGCTTGCCGACATGCCGAGCGCGGCCAGCCAGGGCGGCACGAAGCCCAGCGCCGCAAGCGGCACCGCCGCGAGGTTGTACACGAGCGCCCAGCGTCGATTCTGGCGCAGGATCGAGAGCATCTCGCGCGCGAGCGCCCGTGTGTCCGCGAGCGCGCCGAGATGTCCGGTGATCACGATGTCGCTGGCGGCCTGCGCGGCGTCGGCAGCCGAGCCCACGGCAACGGCGACGTCGGCTCCTGCAAGCACCGGCGCATCGTTGACGCCATCGCCGACGACCACCACGCGTGCGCCCGCGCGACGCAGCGACTCGAGGCGCGCGAGCTTGTCCGCGGGCGATTGGCGCGCGGCCCACGTCTCGATGCCGAGGCTTGCGGCAGCAGTGGCCACCTTTGCTTTCGCATCGCCGCTTGTCATCGCCACGCTCAGGCCCTGGCGGTGCAGCGCTTCCACGGCCGCGCGCGCCCCCGGTTGCGGCCGCTCGCCAACACTGAACGCGGCGATCGCGCCGTCGTCGTCGGCGAGCACGACGGCGTCGTCCCACTGCGGCGGCAGTCGATCCAGCGCGAGCGCGTAGTCGGCGCGGCCGAGGCGATAGCGACGTCCGGCGATGACACCCGCAACGCCACGCCCCGCGACGCTGTCGCGCGCCAGGACGGCAGGCAACGGAGCGCGCGCCGCGGCGCCGAATGCACGGGCGAGGGGGTGGCGGCTGCCCTGCGCGAGCGCCGCCGCAAGGCCGAGCGCAGCGTCGCGGCCGATATCGCGAACCATTGCGACGCCTTCCGGGGGAATCGACGGCTCGGTCAACGTCCCGGTCTTGTCGAAGAGCACGTGCGTGGCCGAGGCCAGCGTCTCGAGAGCATCCGGGCGCACGACCAGCACGCCGCGGCCGCTCAGCACCGCGAGCGCCCGGGTCACCGCCGCTGGCGCCGCCAGCGCGAACGCGCACGGACACGCGACGACGAGCACCGCCACCGTCGCCGCGAATGCGCGCGAAGGATCGACGATGGCCCAGCCCACCGCCGTGCAGGCGGCGAGCACGAGAACGCGCGCGACAAAGCCGGCGGCCGCGAGCTCGCCTTCGCGCGCCAGCCGCGGCTTGGCGCTGGCCGCGCGGCCGGTCAACGCGACGATACCCGCGACGACGGTATCGGCGCCGACGCGCGCCACCCGGAGCGTCGCCGGCGCACCGACGACGATGCTGCCGGCGCAGAGCGGTTCGCCGCGTCGCTTAATGACGGGCGCGGATTCACCGCAGAGGAGCGCTTCGTCGACGCGGCATTCGGCGCTTTCGAGCACGCCGTCGGCGGGGACGCTTCCTCCATCGGCAACGATGACGCGATCGCCCGGCGCAATCTCGAACGCGCCGACGCGCAACAACGATCCGTCGGGCTCGACCCGATCGGCGAACACGGGCGTCAATCGGGCGAGTGCATCGGACAGATCGCCTGCGCGATGACGCGCGCGCAGCTCCAGATAGCGGCCGACACACAGGAAGAACACGAACATGCTGGCCGATTCGAACCAGACGTCGGGGCCGCCCGTTACGACTTCGACCATGCTTCCCGCGTAGATCAGGGCAATGGCCAACGCCACCGGCACGTCCATGCCGAGGTGACGGGCCGCGAGCAGGCGAATGGCGCCAGCGAAGAACGGCGCTGCCGAATAGAACACGACGGGCGTTGCGACCAGCAGCGTGAGCCAGCGGAAGAGATCGCGCGTCGTGATGTCGGCGCCGTCGAACGCGCCGAACCACAGCGCACTCGCGTACATCATCGCCTGCATCGCGCCGAAACCGGCGACCGCGAGGCGTTTCTGCGCGTCTCGCGACTCGCGCCGGCGCGTGTCGTCGAGCGCGGCGCGGTCGAGCGGCAACGCGCGGTAGCCGACGCGTGCGAGCGCATCGACGATCCGCGCGAGCGACACGGAGCGGCCGTCGAAGACGACGCGCGCGCGGCGCGCGGCGGCATTGATCCCGACTTCGCGTATTCCCGGCAGCTGTCCCAGGGCTCGCTCGATCAGCCAGCAGCATGCGGTGCAGCGCACGCCGTCAAGGAGCACGATCGCCTCGCTGCTGCCGTCGACCAGCGTCTGCACGACATGGCGCGAGAGCTCCGGCCGCGCCACGGCGGCCGCGGTCATGGCCGAATCGTCGGGGTCAGGGGCGCGCGCGGACGGTTCGCTCCGCAGCCGGTAGTAGTCGGACAATCCCAGGTCGCCGATCCATTCGGCCACGGCGCGACAGCCGTGGCAACACACGGGGTGTGCGATGCCGGCGACGCGCGCCTGCGGCGGATCGGCGGGCAGCGGCTCGCCGCAGTGCCAGCAGCCGTGCGTTGCCATAGTCATCGCGTCGCGTCCGTACGAGGGATTGCGACCGGCGGATCGGGATGGCTCCACGCCAATACGATCATGGCGAGGCAGCCGACGATCGACGCCAACAGGATGGCGGCGCCAAGCCAGACGATCGGTTGCCGGTACCAGAGGCCGGACGGGGGCGCACCGTTCAGGTCACGGACGCGTGGCGGAACGGGCGTGCGACTGCGCATACACCCAGGCGGCGACCAGCGCCGAACCGTCGTCGCCCAGGCGATCGCGCCACGCCGGCATCAGGCCGGTGCGGCCCTGGCCAATGGTTTGGACAATGTCGGAGATATTGCGGCCGTACAGCCAGACCGCGTCGGTCAGATTCGGTGCCCCCATTGCCTTGTTTCCCTTGGCGTCGGCGCCGTGACAGGGCACGCAGTTGATGAACAGCTGCCTGCCCTGGAACGCCTTGAGCGAGTCGTGCGGATATCCTGACAGGCTCGCCACGTAGTGAGCGAGGTTGACGATCGACTGATCCGGCAGCTTGCCCGCGAACGCGGGCATCGCGCCGCGGCGGCCCTCCTTGATGCTGGTCAGGATCGCTTCGCCATCGCCACCATAGAGCCAGTCGGCATCGGTAAGGTCGGGCGCGCCGACCGCGAGATTGCCGCGCGCATTGCGGCCATGGCACGCCGCGCAGTTGTCGACAAATAGCCTCTCGCCCACACGGAGCGCCTCCGGATCGGTCGCCAGCACCTCGACGGTCTTGCCGCGCACGCGATCGCGCATGACGCCAAGGAGTTCGGCGTTCTTCGCCTGATCGCGCGCGAGCTCGCCATGCGACGTCCAGTCCAGGACGCCTTTGAAGGCGCCGAAACCCGGGTAGAGCGCGAGGTAGCCGAAGCCCGCGATGAACATCGCCGTCGAAAGGACGATCCACCAGGTCGGCAGGTTGCGGATGCCTTCGCGCAGCACCCCATGCGCCCAGACGTGGCCGCTCGTGCCATCGGGCTGCGTCGGGATCCGGACCCGCAGTCCCCATACGAACAGGAACAGCGTGATGCCGAGATTGAAGACGATGAGCAGGATCACCCACGCCGACCAGAAACCGCTCATGGCCGGTCTTCTCCGTCTTCTGCGGGAAGCTCTGCCAGCGCGTCGAATGTGCGCTTGTGATAGGGAAGCCACGCCCACACCCAGATGCCGATGAATGCGAGCATCACGAGCACCGTGAGGATGCCCACCAGGTGTCCCCAGAACGGACTCATTGCGACGCGTCCTTCTGCGGCACGTTCGCGACGCCGAGCCCCTGCAGATAAGCGACGAGCGCGTCGAGCTCGGTCATGCCGGCGACCGCGGCAGGCGCGCCTGCGATCTCGGCGTCGGTATAGGGGTCGCCCAGCGTGCGCAGCGCGCGCATCCGCGCGGCGATGTCGTTGCCGTCGACCTTCGTTTCCTCGAGCCAGGGATAGGACGGCATGTTCGATTCGGCAACGAACTGCTGCGGATTGACCAGGTGCAGGTGCTGCCACTCGTCCGAGTATTTGCCGCCGATCCGCGCGAGGTCGGGGCCCGTCCGCTTGGAGCCCCACTGGAACGGCCGGTCGTACACCGATTCGGCGGCGACCGAATACGGACCGTAGCGCTGTGTCTCGGCGCGCAGCGCGCGAATCATCTGCGAATGGCAGAGATAGCAGCCTTCGCGAACGTAGACGTCCCTGCCGGCGAGACGCAGGGGGTCGTAGGGTTTCACCCCCGGCGGAGGTCCCACCGCGTGCGCTTCGATGAACAGCGGCGTGATCTCGGACAGGCCGCCCAGCGACACCATGACGAGCGTCAGGAGGCCCAGCAACGCCGCGTTCTTCTCGATTGCTTCGAAGTACTTGTAGCCGCCGGCCATGGCGCGGTCGTCAACCGTAGGCCGGCAGCGGCGCCGGCACCTGGTGCAGCTCGGGCTCGGGGATCGGAACCGGAATCGGATTGATCAGCCGGGCGCGCGCCGCGGCGGCCGTGTGCCAGAGATTCCAGGCCATCACGACCATCCCGCACAGGATCAGGACGCCGCCCAGCCAACGCACCATATAGAAGCCCCGGATGGCGATCAGGCTGTCGATGAAGGGATAGGTGAGCGAGCCGTCGGGGCTCGTGGCGCGCCACATCAAACCCTGCGTGACGCCCGCGATCCACATCGCGAAGACATACGCCAGCGTGCCGATCGTGTGCAGCCAGAAATGGAGCTCCATCCCCTTTCGTGAATACATGGCCGGCTGGCCGAGCGCGCGCGGTGCCATCGCGTACAGCGAGCCGATCGTGATCATCGCGACCCATCCGAGCGCCCCCGAATGGACGTGCCCGATCGTCCACTCCGTGTAGTGCGAGAGCGAGTTGACCGTCTTGATCGCCATCATCGAGCCTTCGAGCGTCGCGGCAGCGTAGAAGACGAGCGAAACCACCATGAATTTCGCCGCGGGATCGGTCCTGAGCAGATGCCACGAGCCATTGAAGGTCATGAGTCCGTTCGCCGCCGAGCCCCAGCTCGGCATCAGCAGGATCAGCGAGAACGCCATCCCCACGGACTGCACCCAGTCGGGCAGCGCCGTGTACAGCAGATGGTGCGGCCCCGCCCACATGTAGACGGAGATCAGCGCCCAGAAATTGACGATCGAGAAGCGGTAGCTCCACAGCGGCTGCTGCGCCTGGCGCGGAACGAAGTAGTACATCATTCCGAGGAACCCCGCGGTCAGGAAGAACGCGACCGCGTTGTGCCCGTACCACCATTGCACCATCGCGTCGACCGAACCCGAGTACACCGTGTAGGACTTCGTCAGCGATACGGGAATCGCGAGGTTGTTGACGATGTGCAAGAGGCCAACCGCGATAATGAAAGCGCCGTAGTACCAGTTGGCGACGTAGATATGGCGGATCCGCCGGCGCGCGATAGTCGAGAAGAACACGACACCGAACGAGACCCAGACGACGGCGACGGCGATGTCGATGAACCACTCCGGCTCGGCGTATTCCTTGCTTTGCGTGATGCCGAGCGGCATCGTCACCATCGCGAGCAGGCAGCCCAACTGCCAGCCGTAGAACGTGAAATTGGCAAGCGCGGTGTGCGCGAGCCGGACATGGCCTGTCCGCTGGACGACGTAGTAGCAGGTTCCCATCAGCGCGGAACCACCGAAGGCGAAGATCACGCCGAACGTGTGATCGGGCCGGATCCGGCTGAAGGTCAGCCACGGCACGCCGAGATTGAGCGCCGGCCAGGCCATCTCGGCGGCGGCGTAGACGCCGATCGCCATGCCGACGATCCCCCAGACCGCCGCGGCGAGCAGAAACAGCCGCACGATCTGGTCGTTGTAGGTTTCCTTCGGTTGCACGAGTCCCTCTTGGCAAGCCGTCCCGAGGCCCGAGACCGCGGGGCGCCAATCCCGCGAATCATAAGCGTGCCCGAGGGATGGACTATTTGCTCTAGCGCAAAGTTTGGCAAGGGTCATGTTCGACTTGTTTGCTCCGGCATTGACTGCGAGACTGCTTGTCCGCAGCGAATGCTGGATCGGCGCTCCGCCCATGGCCCAACCCTCGCCCATCGCCGCCGGCGGTTGCCTTTGCGGCGCCGTGCGTTACGAAGCCGCACGGCCGCTGCGCGACGTCGTGCTCTGCCATTGCAGCCAATGCCGAAAGACCCATGGCCACATCGGCGCCTACACCGCGGTACCGAAGTCGGCGCTTACGCTCGTCGAATCGCGCGGTCTCAAGTGGTACCGCTCATCGGACAAGGCACGGCGCGGTTTCTGCGGCGAATGCGGCGGGAGCGTCTTCTGGGAGCGGTTCGCCGCAGATCAGATGTGGATCGCCGCCGGAACGCTCGATGCGCCGACGGGGCTCAGGACGCAATGGCAGGTCTACGTCGCCGACGCGTCCGACTACTACACGATCGACGCGACCATTCCGGCGCGCTGAGCGCCGCCCGCGTCAGAGCTTGTTCGCGTAGTCCTTCTGCACCTGCTTGATCCGCTCGTGCGAGCCCAGGAACGCGTGCTTCGACATGTCGGCGGTGTACTTGCTCCCCGGCGGCTGCTTGCCGACGGCCTCGGCCAGCGCCCGGATGTGATGCGGTCCCGCGCCGCAGCAGACGCCCAGGTAGCGGACATCGAGCGCCAGCGCCGCGCGGCCGAAATCAGCGATCTCGAAGCGGTTGCAGGTGAACGGATCGAGGGCGATCGGGAACGGCCGGCTGCCCCAGTCGCCGTGCCAGTGCTGATCGCGCAGCGATTGGAACGAGGGTTCGCCCTCGTGGGTGCGGTACGGAACGGGCAGCGCCGCCAATGGGATCCCTACTGCGCTGCGAATCTCCTCCAGGAGCGGCATCATGGTCTCCGGACCGCGAATGCAGTTGAGCCCCACCACGTCGGCGCCCGCGTCGGCCAGGCGCCGGCACGCGTCGGCCGCGCTCCAGCCTTCGCGTGTGACGTCCTCCTGATGCATTGCGAGCGTGATCACGGCGGGCTGCTTCGCGCGCTTGATCACGTCGAGCGCGATCAGCGCCTCCTGTCCCCACGAAAACGTCTCCCCGACGACGTAATCGACGCCGGCATCGACGGCCCAGCCGACCTGCTCCTCGAACATGCCTTGCACCGCCTTGCGTGAGGCGGCGTCCGCCGGATCGAACACGTTGGTATTGCAGATATCGCCAGCGAAGAGCGCCCCCGACTCGCGCGCTACGGTTTTCGCGATCTCGAGTGCGCGCCGGTTGATCGGCTCCAGATCGTCCTCGCGGCCGATGACGCGCAACTTCTCGCGGTGCGTGTAGTAGGTGAGCGCTTCGACCACGTCCGATCCCGCATGGACGAAGTCGCGATGGAGTTGCGTCACGACTTCCGGATGCTCGAGCACGACCTCCGGAACGAAGGCGCCCGCCTGCAGGTAGCCGCGCCGTTCGAGCTCGAAGACGTAGCCTTCGGCGCAGATGACGGGGCCCTGGTCGAGGCGCTGGAGCAAGGTCGGTCCGGGATCGGGCATGGCGATGGGTGATCGGCGAGTGGGCGGAGGCGCCACTATCGCATGTTTTGGTGCGGTGCGAGGGAGCCACCGCGATTGACCAACCCCGACGCATTTGGAACACTCGCGCGACCGTGGAGACGCTCGCCTTCATCCTGCACAACCTGCCGCAGATCGGCGAACGGACCCTCGAGCATTTGTCGATCGTCAGCGTCGCGGTCGGCATCGCGATCGTCACCGGCGTCCCGCTCGGCATCGCGATCACGCAAAGCCAGCGCGTCGCCGACACCGTGCTCTACCTGGGCTCGATCGTCATGACCATCCCGTCGATCGCGCTCTTCGGCGTGCTGATCCCGATCCTGTCGAAGATCGGACAGGGGATCGGCTGGCTGCCCGCGGTGATCGCGGCGATGCTCTATGCGTTGTTGCCGATCATCCGCAACACCTATACGGCGATTCGCAACGTCGACCCGGCACTGCGCTCGGCGGCGATCGGCATGGGGATGTCGGTGCCGCAGCGCCTCGCGCGGGTCGAGATCCCGATCGCGCTGCCGGTAATCATCGCCGGGGTCCGGATCGCCGTCGTCATCAACATCGGCGTGACCGCGATCGCCGCCTACATCGGTGCGGGCGGCCTCGGGACGTTCATCAGCCGCGGCATCTCGCAATCCGATATCCGCCAGCTCATAACGGGCGCGGTGACGCTCGGGCTGCTCGCGATCGCGGCCGACTACTCGCTCCTGTGGCTGCAGAAGCGGCTCACGCCGAAGGGCCTCGTGGCGGTAGCTTCAACATGATCCGGCTCGATGCGCTGACGAAGACCTACACGACGTCGCAGGGGACGACGACGGCCGTCGACGGCGTGAGCCTCGACGTCGCCGCCGGCGAAACGTGCGTGCTGCTCGGCCCGTCGGGGTGCGGCAAGACGACGACGCTGCGAATGATCAACCGCCTCGTGACGCCGACGTCCGGCAAGATCTTCATCGGCGATCGCGATACGGACACCGTCGATCCGGTCGAGCTGCGGCGCGGGATCGGCTACGTGATCCAGCAGATCGGGCTGTTCCCGAACATGACGGTCGCCGAGAACATCGGCGTCGTGCCGCGGCTGCTTGGCTGGGACGCGGCGCGCCGGCGCCGCCGCGCCGAGGAGCTCCTGTCGCTGCTCGCACTGCCGCCGGCCGCATTCGCCGACCGCTATCCGAACGAGCTCTCGGGCGGGCAGGCGCAGCGGATCGGGGTCGCGCGTGCACTGGCGGTGGATCCTCCAGTGTTGCTGATGGACGAGCCGTTCGCGGCGCTCGATCCGGTGAATCGCGAGGCGATCCAGGACGAGTTCCTGAAGATGCAGGCGAAGCTCGGGAAAACGATCCTGTTCGTGAGCCACGACATCGACGAAGCCGTGAAGATGGCGACCCGCATCGCGATCTTCAGTGCCGGGCGCCTCGTGCAGTACGCCGCACCGGACGAGATGTTGGCGCATCCGGCCGATCCGTTCGTTGCGAGCTTCGTCGGCAGCGATCGCACGTTGAAGCGGCTGCGATTGATCCGTGCGCGCGACGTCATGGTTCCAGCCGCGACAGCCGAGGCCACGGCGCCCGCGGTTGCGGCCGACGATGATTTGCGCCAGGTGGCTTCGCTCTTCCTCGTTCACGGCGCCGACCTGCTGCGCTGCGTGGATGTCGAGGGTCGTGTCGTCGGCATCGTTACCCGCGAGGCAGTCGCCGCGCGGCTCGCGGATGGTGGCTGACGATGCCTGCGACAGCGCTGGCGCCCCGGTCGAACCTTCCCTATGTCGTACTCGCGACGATCGC
Organism: uncultured beta proteobacterium; assembly: GCA_963773195.1. Lineage (GTDB taxonomy): Bacteria > Pseudomonadota > Gammaproteobacteria > Burkholderiales > Casimicrobiaceae > CAIWHR01. The sequence continues at coordinate 686,401 of CAVZAE010000005.1, read as the reverse complement.
GGTCGCGATCGCGTTCGCGCTGTGGAGAAGCGGTCTCGGCGCGGAGATCCTGGGTTACAAGAAAGACATTGTCTACCTGACGAAGCAGCACCTCGTGCTCGTGGCCGTTTCCGGAAGCGCCGCGATCGTCGTCGGCGTCGCGATCGGCGTCTGGCTGTCGCGCCCCTGGATGGCCCGCTGGGCCGAAGGTGCGATCCAGGCGGTGAACATGGTCACGGCGATTCCTACGCTGGCCAAGCTCGCGCTGATGATGAGCTTGCTCGGCATCGGCCCGCTGCCGGCGATCGTCGGGTTGTCGATCGCAACGCTGCTGCCGATCATCCGCAACACCTACGTCGGCATTCGCGCCGTCCCGGCCCACCTCGCCGATGCGGCGCGGGGAATGGGCATGGGGCCCTCCGCCATGCTGGGGCGCGTCGAGTTGCCGAATGCGCTGTTCGTGATCTTTGCAGGCATCCGGACGGCGATGGCGGTCAACGTCGGCACGGCCCCCATCGCGTTCCTGATCGGCGGCGGCGGCCTGGGCGAGCTCATCTTCACCGGCATCGACCTGCAGCAGCACGCGATGATGCTCGCCGGCGCGATTCCGACGGCTCTGATCGCAGTCGCCGTGGATTTTTTGTTCGGGCAGGCGCAGTATTGGCTCGTCCCGCGCGGCGTGAATCCGCTGCGCAATGCATGACCGGAATTGCCAACCCGGAGGGGAGGAACATGAGATCTATCGTCAAGCTGCTCGCGGGTGCCGCGCTCGCCGGGCTTCTCTGCGGCGGCGCCACCGCGCAGACCGTGGTCGTCGGCGGCAAGGCGTTCACCGAGCAGCAGATCATGACCGCGATGACGGTCGCGCTGCTCAAGGCGAAAGGCTTCACGCCCGATCGCAAGGCGGGGATGGGGACCGCCGCCGTGCGCTCGGCGCTCGAGAACGGCCAGATCGACGTCTACTGGGAGTACACGGGCACCGGGCTCGGCGTGTTCTACAAGATCACCGACAAGTTCCCGACACCGGAGGCGGCCTACCAGAAGATCAAGGAGCTCGACGCGGCGAAGGGCCTCGTCTGGCTCAACATGTCGCCGGCCAACAACACCTACGCGTTCGCGATGAACAAGGACGACGCGCAGAAGCGCGGCATCGTTACGATGAGCGATTTCGCGAAGGCGATCAAAGGCGGCGAGAAGCTCACGTTCGCGTCGAACGCCGAGTTCTACGCGCGTCCCGACGGCCTTCCCGGCTGGCAGACCGCGTACGGCTTCGAGTTCGAGCGCGACAACGTGAAGCGAATGGACACGGGTCTCACGTACAACGCGCTCAAAGACCGGCAGGTCGACTCCGCCGTCGTGTTCGCGACCGACGGCCGTATCCCGGCGTTCAACTTCGTCGTGCTCAAGGACGACAAGGGCTACGCGGCGCCGTACAACATGACTCCGGTCGTACGCAAAGAGATCCTCGACAAGAACCCGAAGATCGGCGAAGCGCTCAACGCTCTCTCGGCGAAGCTCAACAACGAGACGATGGCGAAGCTCAACGCCTCCGTCGACGTCGACAAGAAGACCCCGGAGGAAGTGGCCGAGGGCTTCCTCAAGGAGAACGGGCTCATCTAGAGCGAGACCTGCGCCATGGCCGAAGGCGAACGGCGCGAAGCCGCGTTCGCGGACGTCCCGGCCTTCGTCCGCGGACTCGCACACGACGCGCTGCCCGAGGGCGTCGTCGCGAGCGCTCGGCGGAGCCTCCTCGATCTCTGCGGCATCGCCGCCGCCGGGAGCCGGACGCGCGCCTCGGCGATCGGCAACGCGTACGCGGCGACCCAGTTGCTCGGCAGTGACCGCAACGCACGGATCCTGCTCGACGGCCGCCGCGCGGGGCTCGCGGGAGCCGCGTTCGCGGGTGCGACCACGATCGACGCTCTCGACGGCCACGACGGCCATGTTCTGACCAAAGGCCATGCGGGCGCAGCGCTGTTGCCCGCGGTGCTCGCGCTGATCGACGCGGCGCGGCCGGGCGAACGCGCGGCGGAGATTGACGGCCGCGAGTTTCTCACTTGCCTCGTGCTGGGCTACGAAGTCGCGACGCGGGCCGGCATCGCGCTGCACGCCACCGTTCCCGACTATCACTGCTCGGGGGCGTGGAATGCGCTGGGTTGTGCGGCGATCGCTGCGCGGCTGTTCGACTTCGATACCGAGCAAACGCGGCACGCACTTGGCGTCGCCGAATACCTGGGCCCGCGCGGTCAGATCCTGCGGGCCTGCGATTCGCCGACGATGGTGAAGGATGGTTCGGGCTGGGGCGCGCACGGCGGGCTTACGGCCGCGCTGCTCGCGCGCGAGGGTTTCACCGGCGCGCCGGCGCTGACCGTCGAGCGCGACGATGCCGCGGCGTTCTGGGGCGATCTCGGCGTGCGCTGGCGGATCGGCGAGCAGTACTTCAAGGCGTATCCGGTATGCCGCTGGGCGCAGCCGGCGATCGAGGCGGCGCTCCTGCTGAAACGCGAGCACGGCTTTGCGGCCGACGAGGTCGCCGCAATCGCGATTGAGAGCTTTCGGGAAGCAATTGCGCTGGGATCGCAATGCGCGCTGCCGCGCACGACGGAAGAAGCGCAGTACAGTCTCGTTTTTCCGGTCGCGGCCGCTCTCGTCTTCGATCGCGTCGGCGTGGACGAGGTCAACGGGCGAGGCCTCACCGATCCGGACGTCGCTCGACTTGTCGCGACGACCACAGCGACGGAGGACGCCGACTTCGTTCGGCGCTTCCCCGCCGAGCGCTGGGCGCGAGTGCGAATCTCGCTCCGCGACGGCCGCACGCTCGTGTCCGCGCCGGCGCGCGCGCGCGGCAATCCCGAGAATCCGCTGAGTGACGACGAATTGCGCGCGAAGTACCGTGAGCTCGCAACGTCCGTGCTCGGTGCCGAGCGCACAACGCGTATCGAGCGCGCCATCGATAACCTTGCCATCGATCCGGCGGCATTGCGCACGCTGCAAGACGCGCTGCTGGAGCCGACCTAGTCAGCCCAACCGGCGCGCGACGCCCTCGATCGCGCGCGCGGTCTCGTCGAAACCGAGACACGCATCGGTAATGCTCTGGCCGTACGTCAGCGCGGCGGCCGGATCCTGGCGTCCGCCGACGAGATGGCTCTCGATCATCAGCGCTTTGAGCGCCGTCTGGCCGCCCAGCCGCTGCGTGACCACGTCTTCGATGACCTGGACTTGGCGCTCGGGAAGCCTCTCGCTGTTGCCGTGACTGCAGTCGACCATGACGACTTCGGGCAGCTTCGACGCGCGTAACTGCGCAACGGCGGCCCCGATGGCATCGGAGGCGAAGTTCGGACCGGTCGCCGATCCCCCGCGCAGCACGAGGTGGCCGTACCGGTTGCCGGAGGTCTCGAAGATGGCGGGCGCGCCTTCCTTGGTCAGCGAAGGGAAGAGATGGCGTTCGCGCGCCGCGAGCACGGCCTCGATCGCGACCTGCACGTTGCCGTCGGTGCGATTCTTGAAGCCGACGGGCATCGACAAGCCCGAAGCGAGTTCGCGATGCACCTGGCTCTCGACGGTGCGAGCGCCGATCGCACCCCAGCTCACGAGATCCGCGTAGAACTGCCCGAACGTGGTATCGAGAAACTCGGTCGCTGCCGGGACCCCCAGCTCCGCCAGATCGGCCAGGAGCTGGCGCGCCAACCGCAGGCCCTTGTTGATGTGATACGACCCGTCGAGGTCCGGATCGTTGATGAGCCCTTTCCACCCGACGATGGTCCTGGGCTTCTCGAAATACACGCGCATGACGAGGAAAATGCGCTCGCGCGCGCGCTCGGCCAGTGCGCGCAGCCGGTCCGCATAGTCGAGCGCAGCCTTCGTGTCGTGGATCGAGCAGGGGCCGACGACGACGAGCAGGCGCGCATCGCGGCCGTCGAGAATGGCTTCGATCGTTTTCCGTGCACTCGCGACGAAGTCGCCACTGCGACTCGTGAGCGGGATTTCCTCGGCGAGAATCGCCGGTGCGAGCAGCGGCCGTATCCGGCGGATGCGCAGGTCGTCGGTTTTCATGGGCCGACGAGCGCCGGAACGATCTGGGTCAGGAATAGCTTGTCGGTGAGCGCGCTCGAGCCCGGCACTTTGTAATTCCTCGAGGTAATGACGACGACGGCCTTCTGGTCGGGAAGGACGAAGACCTTGTTGCCGCCGGTTCCGTACATCCCATAGGTCCTGACTCTCCGGCCGTTGGCGTCGAATGTCTCCAGCCACCAAAGGTATCCGTAGTCGGTGTTCTCCCGGGCTTTCGCATGCGGAGACATGGAGCGACGAACCCAGTCGGCGGAGATAACCTGCCGGCCGTTCCGCGCGTCGTTCAGATAAAGTTGCCCGAGCTTCAGCAAGTCGCGGCTCCTGAGCTCGAGACCGCCACCGGTCATCGCACTGCCGAGAGGCTGGAACTGCCACCGCACGGTATCGATGCCGAGCGGCGCGAAGAGCATGGCGCCGGCGAACTCGGGCACGCGCTTCTTCGTTGCTCGCTCGAGCAGCGGACCCAGCAGCGTGACTCCCGCCGTGCAGTAGCTCCAGGCGCGGCCATAGGGCGCCTGCCCAGGTTTCCGCTGCCAGGCCGGGAACCCCTTGATGGGCAAGTCGAGGAAGAATTTCGACCAGTCCTCGACCAGATACATCCGCTCCTCATTCCCGCGCGAGTACTCGTTCTCGTCGTCGCATTCGACGAGCGAGCTCATCGTCAGAAGATCCTCGATGGTGATCCGATCCTTGCGCGTCCGGATTCGCGAGCGGCAGGCGGTCCTTGAAATACGGCATGACGCGGGTGTCGGCCCGCAGGAGTCCGCGGTCGACCGCGACCCCGATCGGCATCCCGGTGAGCGTTTTCGTCACCGACCGCGTGTTGCGCAGCTCGTCGGCGCCGCCCGCATCGAAGTAGTGCTCGTACAGGATGCGATCGTCGCGGGCGACGATAACGCTCGTGATCTGTTTGAACGCGCCCGATCCGACGACGTCCGTGATCTCCTCGAGCGCCGGAACCGGATCGGCATGACCGGGGATGGCGCAGGCGCCGGCGACGGCTGCGATCGCGAGCGTGACAGCGAGCGGCTTTCCCATGGTCGTGCTGGCGGTGCGCGATCCGTGCCTTGGACAGGGGAAACGGACGCTACGCCGAAGGTCCCCGGACGGTCAAGGAAGGAATCGTGCGGTGCGGTGAGCAAACGGGTCTAGAATTCCATTCCGGCACCGAACACCTGAAGGAGGCCCAGATGAGCCCAGTCCGCCGCGTTCTAGGAATCGCGTCTGCCGTCGCGTGCATGATGGCACTCGCCGCCTCGGCGGGTGCGCAGGAAGTCGTCAAGATCGGCTTCGCCTCGCCGCTGACGGGCGGCCAGGCGAACTACGGCAAGGACAATCAGCAGGGCGCGCAGATGGCAATCGACGACCTGAACGCGCAGAACCCGAAGATCGGCGGCAAGGCGGTGAAGTTCCAGCTCATGGCGGAGGACGATCAGGCCGATCCGAAGATGGGACCGACCATCGCGCAGAAGCTCGTCGATGCGAAGGTTGCGGGCGTCGTCGGCCATTTCAATTCCGGCGTCACGATCCCGGCATCGAAGGTGTACAACGACGCCGGCATTCCGGAGCTTTCCGTCTCGACCAACGTCAAGTACACGGACCAGGGCTACAAGACCGCGTTCCGGCTGATGGCCGACGATGGCAAGCAGGGCAAGGCGCTCGGTGAATACGCGGTGAAGAAACTGGGTTTCAAGCGCCTGGCCGTGATCGATGACGGGACGGCCTACGGTCAGGGCCTCGCCGACGAGTTCGAGCGCGCGGTGAAAGCCTCGGGCGGCCAGATCGTCAAGCGCGAGCACACGAACGACAAGGCGGTGGATTTCGCGGCCGTGCTGACGTCGATCAAGGCGGCGAATCCTGAGGCCATCTTCTTCGGCGGCTACGATCAGCAGGCGGGCCCGATGGCGAAGCAGATGAAGACGCTGGGCATGAATGCCAAGCTGATGGGCGGCGAAACGATGAACTCGGCGAAGTTCATCGAGCTCGCCGGTCCGGCCGCGGAGGGCGCGATCGCGTCGACGCCCGGCGCGGCGCTGGAATCGCGTCCCGGCGGCAAGGCGTTCGCGGACAAGTACAAGGCACGCTACAACCAGGATATCGGCCTCTACGGGCCGTACTTCTACGATGGCGTGATGCTGATCGCGGCGGCGATGAAGGCGGCCGATTCGACCGACCCGGCGAAGTACCTGCCGGCGCTCCAGAAGATCAAATACAACGGTGTGACCGCCGACATCGCGTTCGATCCCAAAGGCGATCTCACGCAGGGCCTCCTGACCATCTTCGAGGTCAAGGACGGCAAGTGGGTGGTGATCTCGAAGTGACCGCGGCGGCCGGAGGTGGGCTGATCGACGGCGTGGCTCACTTCCGATCCTGCAGCTGGTCGCGGGTGAGGTCGGCGAACTTCTCGTAGAGATAGTTGATCCGGATGCCGTCCTGGCCGCCGGCGAATCCGCCGAAGGCGTAGCTCGCGCTGACATCGAAGCTGCGCAGGACCTGCCCCCTCGGATCCAGCACGCGCACGTTGCCGGACAGGTTGTCGGTCCCGGCGAACAGCCCGAACATCATGGCGTTGAACGTTCCGCGGATGTATACGTTCGTGACCTCGACGTCGAGCGTGTTGGCGGCCGTGGCGTCCTGCAGCTTCGCGCCCGACAGTGCGCGCTCGATCGTCGCGCTCATCGCGCCCACGTCGAACTTGATGTTGTCGGGAAGCTGCTCCTTTGCCCTGGGCGACAGCGCGGCTTTGACGCTCCCCACCTTGAGCGCGCCTGTGGCGACGGCATCGCCCCCGGCTTCCCTGCGAACGGCGGAGCCGGCGCAAGCCGTTAACAGCCCGGCGGCACCGGCGATGAACGAACGTCTCGACAGCATGATTTCTCCTTGGGTTGTCGATCGCAATCGGAACGCGGCACGCTACCGGCTTCCGGTTGCCTGGTAGTCGACATCGGACACGACGCCACCTTCGTCGAAGGACACGCGCAGGCTCTTCGCCTGGAACTTGAAGCCACTGAACAGGCCTCCGCGCGCCGCCGTGTACGTGTAGCCGATTGCTTCGCCGGACGTCGATTTCACCATCGGCGGAACGAACGAAGCGCTGGGCGGACGCAGCGCCTGGATGACGGCGCCGCGCGTCGTCTCGCCCTTTCTGAGGCTCTCGACCTTCGTTTCGTCGAAGTTGGAGCTGTCCGACCTGAACGACGAGATGAACTCCTGCCCGACCAGCCGGTCGTCGTAGAAGTAGTACGTGAGACCGCGCGCGGGAATGACGCCCTCTTGCGCGGGCTCGCTCCCGGCGGACGCGTAGACGTACGTGATGCTCTTCACGGACTTGCCGTTGGTTAGCGCGTCACCCGTCTTGCGCGGCTCACCGAGCTGCGCGACGACTTGCTCGTAGCGGGTCTCGCCGAGCCTGAAGGCGTCCGGCGCCGGGCGCACGAAATCCTTGCCCGCGCAGCCTGCAAGCAGGACGAGAACCAAGCTCGCCGCGGCGACACCGCCAACGACGATTGCACGACGCGAAGCGTCCAACATGGCATCGACTCCCGTGTACCGGCGCACGCCGGCTGTGCAGACGCTACAGGCCTCGGTCGATCGGTCGGCAACGTCCCGGCCTTCGGCCTCCGCCCCCGCATCTACGGCGACCATCGTGCGGCGGTCGTGATTACGGATGACTTATAGGAGCCTTACGGATCGGGTCGCTAGGGGGCGCGCGGTGCTAAGGCGGCATTCGTCAGCTTCCCGTAAGGCGCGCCGAGCAACACTGGGTGGCAGCTCCGCTCCGTCGACGGTCACGTTGGGTGGCGACCCGACGGCGTGAGAAGAACCCGCGAGAAGGAGGGAGGCAGGTGATCAAGGGTGACCGGCCGGGCACCGCGTTTGCCAAGACAACGCGGCCTGTCATCGGGTCGACGCGTCGAACGCGAAGCGCTATTTGCGCGCCTTGACGATCCTTCGGGGCGCAGCGGCGCTTGGATCTGCGGTCCCCCCGGAGCAGGCAAGACAACGCTCGCCGCGAGCTACGTTCGCGCTCGCCGCCTCGCGACGTTGTGGTACCAGGTCGACGCCGACGACGAGGATCCGGCCACTTTCTTCCACTATTTCGCGCACGCAGTGCGCAAGCTCGGCGGCCAGCGCGAGCGTCAGGTGCCGGCGTTCACGAAGCGGCACGGCGGCGACGTCGCGTCGTTCGCGCGCAAGTTTTTCCGGCAACTGTTCGCGGGCAGCAAGGAGCCGCTCGCGGTCGTCATCGACAATCTCCACGCCGTCCCCGCCGAGAGCGGCCTCCTTTCGGTGCTCGAAGCCGGATTCGCGCAGGTACCGAAGGGGTCCTGCCTCATCGTCACGAGCCGCGGCGAGCCGCCGCCGGCCTTCGCGCGGCTGCGTGCGAGCGGACAGCTGACGTGCGTGACCGGCCAGGACTTGCGCTTAAGCCCCGACGACATCGTGCTGATGGGGCAGTTGCGGGGGCAGGTCGTGTCTCCGGATTCCGCAGCGAAGCTCCACGAGCGCACGCAAGGCTGGGCCGCGGGCCTCACGCTGATGTTCGAGCATGCGAAGTTCTCGGGGCGGATCGCCGAGGTGCCCGGCGACGCGACGCCGCAGGTGATTTTCGACTATCTCGCGGGCGAGATCTTCGACCGCTTCGAGCCGCGCACTCGCGCGTTCCTGCTGAAAATCGCCTGTCTGCCGCGCACGACCGTCGCAATGGCGGCGGCACTCGCCGACGAGCCGAAGGCAGAGCGCGTGCTCTACAACCTGGCGCGCAACGACTACTTCGTGCGCGATACATCTTCCGACGCGGGCCGGCTCTATCAACTTCATCCGTTGCTGCGCGAGTTTCTGCGCCGGCGCGCCGCGCAGGCCCAACCGGATGCGACCAGCGGTGCGTGGCTCGGGCGCGCGGCGACGCTGCTGCGCGAGGCCGGCTATACCGAGGACGCCGTCGCGCTGCTGGTCGAGGCGGGTAACTGGAACGACGTGGCGACGATTGTCGTCGAGGAGAGCGAAAGCCTCCTCGCGGAGGGGCGCAGCGAGACGCTCGCGACATGGCTCGACCTTCTGCCGCCGGGACTCGTTGAGACGAGCCCGCAGCTTCTCCATGCGTCGGCGGCAGCGCGCGTGCACGCGAGTCCGCGCGCAGCCCGGCGACTGTACGAGCTCGCTCTCGAAGGCTTTCGCGAGAGGCGCGATCCGGCCGGCATGCTCGACAGCTGCGCCGGCCTTGTCGAGGCGATCACCCTCGAGTTTGACGATCTCGCGCCGCTGGATCGCTGGCTCGAAGCGCTCGACGACTTGCAAGCCCAGAATCGCACGACGAAGTCTTCACGGTTCGGCGAAGCCGCGGCGACGCTCGTCGGCGCGACGCTGCTGCGCGATCCCGGCAATGCTCGCGTCGAAGCGTTCCTCGCTGCATCACCCGCGGACGACGATGTCGCGTACCTTCGCGCGCTCGCGTCCCTCGCGCGCGGCGACCTGCCCACGGCCAGCGCGGCTCTCGGCGACCTACGCGGTTCGGCGCCGAGCACGGGGTCCGGCCTCGTCGAGGCCCTGGTGCTGCTCGTCGCCGGTCGATGCGGTGACGCGGCGCGCTCGGCGGAAGCCGCGCACGTGACGGCGGAGGCAGAGGGTCCTTCCGCTTACGATGCGTGGCTGCTCGCGCTCATTACCGCCGCCAAGCTCTGCGCCGGCAATCGGGAGGGCGCGGGCGATGCGCTCCATAGCCTCGAGCGCCTTGGCGCGCGCCTGCGTCGCGGCGATCGTGCCTGCGCGCACTATCTTCGGGGCTGGACCGCGGCGCTCGACGGTGATCTCGCGAGCGCGCATTCGGAGTTGAAAACCGCCCTCGCGGTCGCAGTGGAGGCGGGCATTCCGTGGTTCGAGTGCCTCGCACGCATCGGGCTCGTGCTCGTCCAGGTTGACGGCACAGATCGCCGCGCCGCCGAGGCCCAGTTGCGCACGGCGGCCGCGTTAGCGGAACGACTGCGCAGTCCCTGGCTGTCGTATGCCGTCGAAATGGCGGCGGCGCACGCCGCCTTGAGCACCGGCGCCGAGTGCACCGCCCAGGACGCGCTGCGTTCCGCGCTGCGACGCGGTCACGACCTTGGACTGCGCCAGCCACTCGGCTGGCGCCCGCGTCCGCTCGCGGATCTCTGTACAACGGCACTGCGCCACGGTATCGAGCCCGAATTCGCGCGTGCGCTCGTCCGCGACGGCAAGCTTACGCCGAGCGTTGCCCCGCTTCGCGTGAGCGGATGGCCCTGGCGGTTACGGATCTTCACGTTCGGCGGCTTCCGGTGCGTGCGCGGCGATGATCCGGTCGAGCTATCGTCCAAAGGCCCCGGCCGCCCGACCGAGCTGCTCAAGGTCCTCGTGGCGCTCGGCCGGCACAACGTGCGCGCCGACCAGCTCGCCGATGCGCTTTGGCCCGACACCGAAGCCGACTACGCGTATAAGTCATTCACGGCGACGCTGCACCGGCTACGCCGGACACTCGACGACGACGACGACGCGCTGATCCTGCGCGACGGGCGCCTCACGCTCAACAAGGCGCTCGTCTGGGTGGACACGTGGGCGCTCGAGCAGCTGTTCGACGACTTCGACGTGGCAGTGCGCAGCAGCGACGCGTGTACCGATGAAGCGCTGCGCCGGCAATCGATCGAGGAAGCGCTCGCGCTTTATCGCGGGCCGTTCCTGCCGGACGAATCGGAGCAGCCGTCGTACATCGCGTGCCGGGAGCAGCTTCGCGCCCGGCTGCTGCGCTTCCTCGCGCGGATCGCGCGCGGCTGGGAGGAAGCTGGCGCGCCCGAAACCGCCGCCGGCGGCTATCTCCGATTCATCGAGGTCGACGAGCTGTGCGAGTCGCTGCACCGCCAGCTGATGCTTTGCCTGCAGCGCAGCGGCGCGCCGGCCGAGGCCGTGGCGGCGTACGAGCGGTTGCGGACGATCTTCTCGGCCCGCCTCAAGATGATGCCCTCGCCCGAGACGCAGGCGCTCTATGCCGGCCTCAAGGCCGGCGGGGCACCGGTCGCGCCGCGGTAAGGAGCGCGCGTCATTTCCGCTTGGCGATCGCCGCAAGCTCCTCGTTGACTGAGCGCCACGTCTTGTCGACGCCGCAGATCAACACGTTCGGCGGCGGATAGACGCGGGGGTAGTCCGTCTTCGGAGGGCCGGCCTCGCGCATCCACATCGCGAACCGGATTTTCGATCCGGCTGGCGTCCCGACGATCGTCGCCATAATCACCGTGTCACGGCCGTTCGTGTCGAAGTTGAACGATTCCGCCCATATTCCGAGGACCTGCCGGATGATCTCCCGCCACTCAGGCAGGTCGACGGCGGCGCACTTCTCGAACTCGCCGATGCTGAGCGGCAGAGGTGAAGGAGCCTCGGCACTGATGACGCCGAGGTCGGGGGACCGCTCCAAGATGACGAGCCCAAGTTTCACGAGGGCGGTATTGACGGCGTCGAAGGCCTCGCTGCGGCCCTGCGGCGCGATGTGCGAGCTGGAGGCATAGTAGTAGCCGGGCATCGCGCCAACTTCGCCGGCCTTGGCACCCGTCTGCACTATCGCGATTGTCGCGGCCCCTTCCGCCAGCGCCTTGTCCTCATCCGCCATCCGCTCCGCTGGCGTTCGCGGCGCAGGTGCTTTGGCCTCCGGCGGCGGTTGTTCCTGCTTCGGCTGCGGCCCGGATTCCTTATTGGGCGGCGCGGGCGGCGTCCCTTCGGGTGACGCCTGCGTCTGCTCAACAACGAGCCCGGGCGCCTCCCCATGTTTGGACTTGATTGCGAAGTACATCGCAGCAGCGGCGATCGCAGTCATGATGATCATGAGCGCCCAGACCCACGGCGGAGCGGACCGCTGCGCGGCCTCGTGACCGCCGTGCGAGGGCGGAACGCTGAAGGCGGGGGACCGGGACGCTTCGGCCGGTGCCGCCGCCGTCACCGCTCCTGCCAACACGGTCGGCAGCGAAGCCGCCGCGGGCCCCAACGCGCGCACCTGAGACACCGTCGCGATCGGAACCGCGGTCTCACCGACGAGCTCGCGCCGCCACTCGACGATCGTCCGTGGACGTTCCTTCTCGTCGAACGCTAGCGCGTGGTCGACGGCGGCGAGAAAGCGGCCCGAGTAGCGCCCCGCGCCGACGACGCTCGCGGGAACCATGATCTCCTGGGTGCTGCCGAGGATCCCCTTGCTGCGCGACACCGCATCGAGTGGGACCTGCCCGCAGATCGCACGATACGCAGTCGCTGCGAGTCCGTAGATATCGGTCCACGGTCCTTGGCTCGAGGGATCGTTGTAGTACTGCTCGAAGGGCGCGTAGCCGGCCGCGATCAGGATCGTGAGCGTTTTCGAGCTGCCGACCCACTGGCGTGCCGAACCGAAGTCGAGCAGCACCGGTCGGCCGTCGCTCGACAAGTGGATGTTGTCCGGCTTGATGTCGCGATGGATGAAGCCTGCGTTGTGGACGAGCTCGAGACCGTCCAGCACCGGCAGCAGGATGTGGACCAGCTCGGCTTCGGGCAGCGTCCCGCGGCGATCGAGCACGGCGGCCAGCGTGTCGCCCTCCTCGAAGCGCATCACGATATAGGCGGTGTTGTTGTACTCGAACACCGAGTGGACGCGCACGATGTTCGGGTGGTCGAAGCGCGTCAGCGTCCGCGCCTCCTGGATGAAACGATCGAGTCCCAAGCGGTAGCGCTCCCGCAGCTCCTCCATCCTCGCTCGGACGCTCGAATCCGGCAGCCTCGTGGCGAACTCGACGGGCAGGTACTCCTTGATCGCGACGCGCTGATCGAGGTTCGTGTCCTTAGCGAGGTAGGTGATCCCGAAGCCGCCCTGGCCCAGCACGCGCTCCAGCACGTACCAATGCAGGTGCGTGAGCGCCGGCAACGCCTCGGGATAGGCGGCGTCGGACACGCGACTATCCGCCGCCGCCCGGGGCTCGGGGCGCGGGCGCGACGTTGCCGCGGATCAGCTCGATCAACGCGTTCTCCCTGCCACCCGGACTTGACGTCGGCCCGCACGCGGCGGTCCCTCGTCGCCGATAATGGCACCCTGCGCGTGGCCCCGCAAGGTTTCGGAGTGCGGAGAACCTGGCGCGGCGATCGATTACGCGCGATGTGTGTCGCGGTCGTCGCCGCCTTCAAAGATTTGGCCTGAACAGGCTGGCGGACGCCTCCAGCACGCGCTGCCACGGGGGGCGGCGGCGCCACGCTTCGGGATCGATCCGCGTCGCTTCACGCAGGTCGGCGGCGAACATCTCGTTCATCGCTGCGCCGGTCGCGGCGTCGGCGACGACCAGGTTGAGCTCGTAGTTGCGGCGCATCGACAGCGGGTCGAGGTTGCTCGAGCCGATCAGCGTGACTTCGCCGTCGACGACAGCCGTCTTCGCGTGCAGCATCACACCGTCCCATTCCCAGATGCCGACGCCCGCATCGAGGAGCGGCGCATAAAGATGTCGTGCCGCGGCGCCGGCGAGCGGATGGTTGTTGCTTCCGGGCAGAAGCAGGCGGACCTCGACGCCGCGCCGCGCGGCCGACTCGAACGCCGTCAGGATGCCCGGCGGGGCGACGAGATAGGCGTCGGTGATTTCGAGCGTCCGGCGGGCCCGCTCCGCGAGCCACTCGTAGAGCGCCGAGACGTGCCGCCTTCCCGGCTCGTCGGCGGCGATCAACGCCGCGGGCGGCGCGGCATTGTCGGCCTCTGCGAGACCTCCCTGGCGACGCTCTTCGGCGGCACGCCGCCACATCGCATCGAAGGCGGCTTCGAGATCCGCTGCCACCGGGCCGCGCACCAGAAGCGCTGTATCGCGCCAGCCCTTGCCGCCGCGCGACGACGGCGACCAGTTGTCGCTGATGCATAGCCCCCCGACGACGGCGACTTCGCCGTCGGCCACGAGCGTCTTGCGATGGTCGCGATGGCGGAGGCGCGACCAGCTCCACGGCTGCACGAACGAAAACGGGCGAAACGCGCGTGCGTCGACTCCCGACGTCCGAGTCAGCATGCGGGCCGCGGATCCGCCCTTGACCATCAGCGTGCCGATCGGGTCGTAGAGGACCCTGACCTCGACGCCGCGCTGCGCCGCGCGCGTCAGCGCGGCGGCGAACATTTCCCCGGTCGCATCGCCGGCGAAGATGAAATTCTCGAACTGCACCCGCGAGCGCGCGCCGTCGATGAGCTCGATCATCGCGGGAAACGCGGTCGCGCCGTCGCGCAGGATTCGCGCCTCGGCCACCGTTCGCGCCGGCGAGCCGACGAGTCCCGCCATCTCGAGCGTCGCCTGCGCGAGTGTGGTGGGTGTGGTGAAGAGATTCGTGCGGGTTCAACGGATCAGGCGCACGGGGCCGCCACGCCGATGTCGACACCGTATGGCGCTGCCGCAGTCAGCAACGCGTGCCAAGCATCGCGCGCGTATCCTGCCAGAAGCCCGACTCAGTCAGGGAACCAAGCTCAGCGTCAGACCAGCCGCGCCGCCTCGTCTTCAGTCGGCAGTCGGCCCTCCGGCGTCAATTTGTCCACCGCTGTGGGTAGTTCCCGTGTCAGCCTGGACAGCAACTCGTCCCGCGAGAGCCCGGTATGTTGCGAAAGCGTGTTCAGCACATCGGGACCGATCGCCTGCTCGAGCTGCGTGGGGTCGATCGGTTGATTGGGTCCTCTGCCGACCCAGGAATCCGCCGCCTGGCCGTGGCCGTTCTGCCGGAAGCTGTCGATCAGTTGGCCAAGCCCGCCGCTCAGCACACTGCCCGCACTCGCACCGCCGAGGAGCCCGCCCAGTTTGCCGAGCACGCTGTCCTGACCGCCCGGCTGATTGGGTTGACCAGGTCCGCCGCCCGGCGCTCGATTCTGCCCGCCAAGCATCTCGGCGATCTTGTCGCGGTTCTGATACCCCGCAACTGCGAGAAGTCCCAAAAGCGCAACCATCGACGGCATTCCGCGGCTCATTTCATTCTCCTCTATGTCCTAAGTGGAACACGTGGGCGCCCTTGGACACGTTCCGCACCAGCGTGTTGTGTCCCCGGATTCGATTGTCGGGGTGTATCCTTTGCCCGGCAGCTCGGCCGTCACCCAACCCCTCATAGGAGCAGGCGATGGGAATCATCTGGACGATCATCATTGGGTTTGTCGCCGGCGTGATCGCTAAGTTCATCATGCCGGGCAGCAGCAACGAGCCCTCGGGATTCGTGTTGACGACGATCCTCGGCATCGTGGGAGCGATCGTTGCGAGCTACCTCGGGCAAGCGCTGGGATGGTATACCCCCGGCGAGGGTGCCGGGCTCATCGGCGCCGTCGTCGGCGCCATTATCGTTCTCTTTGTCTGGGGACTCATCGCCAAGCGCAAGGCGTAGCCAACTCCAAGGCATCCCGGGCCGTCGCGTCAGCCGCCCGCGGGCCGACCGCCAAATGGCACCCCGACCTCGCAGACAAATACGGTCCCGCTCTCGTGAATCGGGCGCGATGCTCTGGCTGATTCCGGTCGGACTCGTCGTGCTCGCCGCGGCCTGGATTTGGTTGATGATGGCGTGGAGCTACGCGTCGGGTGAGCGCGCCGGGTGGGTGCAGAAGCTTTCCCAAAAGGGTTGGATCTGCAAGACGTGGGAAGGCGAGCTCGCGCTCGTGACGATGCCAGGCACTGCGCAGGAAAAATTTCTGTTCACCGTATGGGACGACGACGTAGCCGCGAAGATCAACGCCGCGATGGGCAAGCGCGTGTCGCTCCACTACGAGGAAAAGGTCGGACTGCCGGGTAGTTGCTTCGGCGATACGCGGCATTGGGTCAACGGTGTGAAGGCGGTCGAGGACATTCCGCTCGCGCCAGGCGTCGTTGTGCCGACGCAACCCGGTGCCGCGCCTGCAGCGCCGCCCTCGCAACCGACGCCCGCGCCCGACGCGAAGTGACCTCTGAATCGCCCCGCCGCACCGTAGGCGTAGCGCCGGAACTTGCAATTTCCAAGATCGTTCGCTGTGGGTCGACCCAGACGTAGCGGGCGACTTGCCGCTCAGCGATAAGGCGTCGGCGCGCCGATGTCGACACCGTACGGCGTTGCCGCAGTCAGCAACGCGTGCCAGACGTCGCGCGCGTAACTTCGCGCGACCATCAGCGTGAACGTCGGCGTTTCGTCGTGCTTCACGACGAGGAGGCCGACGTGACCGTAGAGGCTCTGCGCGCAGGCGCCGACACTGAAGGCTAGCGGATGCAGGTCGAGCGGACACCCGCGGGCGAGGACGTCCATCGCGTGTAGTCCAGAGATCGTCCAGGCGATGCGGCTGGCCGAGACATCGAACAGTGCGCCGCCGCTCGCATTGAACGCATCGCGCCGGGCGGTCAGATCGGAAAGCGCTTGCGGATCACCGGTGACGACCAGCCACGAGCGCGGACCGAGCCACAGCGCGTGGAGCGCGCCCGAACGCGCCGTCGTGTTGGGGGCGGCGGGCAGGGCGGTGCCGAACTGGCGCTGCGCTGTGTCGGCAAAGGCCTTGCTTGTGAGATCGCCTTGCACACTCCAGGCGGTGGCGAGCGTGGCTTCGGTCAGCGTGATGCCGCCGCCCGGCGCGCCGTGATGCGCGGGCTCCGTCCACCACGGGTATGCATGGAGCTCAGCCACGAAGGCGCTCGCCTTCAGGGTCGATGAAGCATGCCGGCCCGACGCGCACCCGGACCTTCTGGTTCGCGAGCGGCGATACGGCCCACAACGTCTCGCCGTGCCGCGCGCGCCCGTTTGCGAGCAGCGCCAGCGCGATCCACGCGTCGAGATTGGGACTGTGGCACCACGACGTCACGTGCCCCAGCATCGGGTTCGGCGGCGGGCGCTCGGGGTCGGCGACCAGCTTCGCCCCGCGCGGCATTTTCGCGCCATCGAGCGCCGTCAGACCGACGAGCTGCCAGCGGTCGGAAGCGCGCAACGCCGGGCGCTCGAGCAACGGCTTGCCGATACACCACTTCGCTGTGCTCACGAGCTTGCTCATTCCAAGATCGTCAGCGGTCGTTCGACCGTCGGCCTCGGGGCCGACAACGATGTGCCCCTTCTCGATCCGCAGCGTGCTCATCGCCTCGGTGCCGTAGGGCACGATGCCCTCCGGCGCGCCGGTCGCGAGCACCGCTTCCCACATCGCGCGGCCGCGATCGGCCGGCACGTGGATCTCGTAGGCGAGCTCGCCCGAGTAGCTCATCCGGAACAGACGCGCGGGGATCGGGCCGGCGGCGCCGTACACCGTGCATTCGCCGACCGCGAGGAACGGGAAGGCCTCGTTCGACACGTCGATGTCGACCAGGCGCGCGAGGACGTCGCGCGACTTCGGTCCCGAGAGCGCCGCCGCCGCCCATTGCTCGGTGACCGACGTGACGAACACCTCGAGCTCGGGCCAGTCGACCTGCAGCAGGCGTTCCAAGTGCTGCAGCACGCGGACCGCGTTCACCGTAGTCGTTGTCGTCAGGTAGTGCGTCGGGCCAAGGCGCGATGTTGTCCCGTCGTCCTGCACGATGCCGTCTTCGCGCAGCATGACGCCGTAGCGGCAGTGGCCGACCGGGAGCGTGTCCCAGCGGTTCGCGTAGACGCGGTTCAGGAACTCCGCGGCGTCCCTCCCCTGGATCTCGATCTTGCCCAGCGTCGACACGTCGACGACGCCGACGTTCGTCCGCACGGCCTTCGCTTCGCGTGCAGCGGCGTCGTCCGGCGTCTCGCCTGACTGGGGATACGAATGGGGGCGCTTCCAGTGGCCGGCGTTGACGAAGCCGGCGCCGCGCTCGACGTGCCAGTCGTGCATGGCAGAATAGCGCGTCGGCTCCACGTGCGTGCCGCAATGCTGTCCCGGGTAAGCGCCGAGCGTTACGGGTGTGTAAGGTGGGCGGAACGTCGTGGTGCCGACGTCGGCGATCTCGCGGCCGGTGGCTTCGGCAAGCAGAGCGAGGCCGATCAGGTTGCTCGTCTTGCCCTGGTCCGTGCCCATTCCGAGCGTCGTGTAGCGCTTGAGATGCTCGACCGATGCGTAGCCTTCGCGCACCGCGAGCACGATGTCGTCGACGGTGACGTCATTCTGGAGGTCGACGAAGCGTTTGAGGCTCGGGCTGCGCGCAAGGATGCTCCACAGCGCCTGCGGCTCGCCGGCCGGTTCGGCGGCGGCGCGCGGCGGCGAAAGACGATCGATCCCGCGCCAGCGCGCCACGGCGAGCCCGGCGGCGTGACCGTCGGCCAGCGCGTCGACGAGCGTCGCGCGCCCGTTGGCCGCGCCCTCGACGAGAATGGACACCGGGGATGGCTGCGGCAGGAGCGCCGCCTTTGCCTCGTGATAGCGCACGGCGCCGCGCGACTGCGCGAACAGTTGGATCGCCGGCGTGTAGCCGCCCGAGACGCAGACGAGATCGCATTCGAGCGCGCGCACCGCGCCGCCCGCCGCCGGCGCGATGTCGACGCCGCTGACGCGCCCGCGGCCGCGCGCGCCGACGACCGCGGAGGCCGGGAGCAGCGGTACGCCGAGCTCGCGCGCCCGTCGCGGCAGCCCGCCGACGAGCTCCGACTCGGGGCGCACGTCGACGACCGCGGCGACCTCGACATCGACGCTGTGCAGCGCGAGCGCCGCCGCATAGGCGCGGTCATTGTTCGTGAACACGACGGCTCGCGAGCCCGGCCGGACCGCATACCGTTTGACGTAAACACTCGCTGCGCCGGCGAGCATCGTCCCGGGGAGGTCGTTGTTCGCATAGGCGACGGAACGTTCGTGGGCGCCTGTCGCCAGGATGATCGATTTCGCGCGTACCTTCCACAGTCGCTGCCGCGGCACGTCGGCCGGCGGCGCGGCGAGGTGGTCGGTGACGCGCTCGACAAGTCCCGCGAGGTTGCCGTCGTAGATCCCGAACGCGGTCGTTCGGGGCAACAGCGTGACGCCGGCATTTGCCGCGAGCTCATCCGCCACGTGCGCGATCCAGGCGGCGGATCCACCGCCGTCGATGACGGCGTCGTCGCCCAGCAGGCTGCCGCCCCAACGCGCGCCTTCGTCGCACACGATCACGCGGGCGCCGGCCGCACCCGCCGCGCGCGCGGCCGCAAGCCCGGTCGGCCCGCCGCCGACGATCAGGACATCGCAATGCGCGTACGCATGCTCGTAACGATCGGGATCGGGGGCTGTTGCCGAGCGGCCCATGCCGGCAGCGGCGCGGATGAAACGCTCATAGAACAGCCACGCGCGGGGCGACGGCGGCCACATGAACGTCTTGTAGTAGAAGCCAGCGGGCAGCAGCCGCGCGAGAAGTACGTTCGCGGCGCCGACGTCGAAGCCGAGCGACGGCCATCGGTTCTGGCTCGACGCGACGAGGCCGTCGTAGAGCTCGGCCATTGTCGCGCGGACGTTCGGCTCGGTGCGCGCGCCGCGCGCGAGCTGCACCAACGCGTTCGGTTCCTCGCTGCCGGCCGTGAAGATGCCGCGCGGCCGATGATATTTGAAACTCCGGGCGACGAGATGAACGCCGTTCGCGAGCAGCGCGGAAGCGATCGTGTCGCCGGCGTAGCCCTCGTAGCGCTTCCCGTCGAACGTGAACGCGAGCGGCTGCGCGCGATCGACGAGACCGCCGTCGCGCGCGCGGTGCGACTGCGTCACCGCGTACCTCCCGCCCGCGGCGGTCCGCTCTCCAGGATCACGTTCGTCCGCGTGTCGCGCCGCACCCGCAGCCACTGGCGACAGCCGGCCGAATGGTGCCAGAGGTCGTCGTGCGGGCCGGCGGGATTCTCGCGGCGATAGACGAAATCGATCCACGCCTGCATGGGCGCCTCGGGCGCCGGTCGCGTGACCGACGCGTCACCGCCGTAAGTGAACTCGATCTGCGCGCGCGGACCGCACCAGGGACACGGAATCAGCAGCACGGGCGCGGTCCTTGCGAGCTCAATGCAGCCATGGCGTCGGCCCCGCGCCCTTTTCGTCGATCGTGGCGCCGCGACCGAAGCGATCGAGCGCGAAGGCCGCATTCAGCGGATGCGGCTCGCGGTGCGCCATCGTGTACGCGTGGAGCCAGCCGGAGGCCGGCGACGCCTTGAAACCGCCGTAGCACCAGCCACCCGTCATCGTCAGCCCTTGCACCGGCAGGACGCCGATGATCGGGCTGCCATCCATGGTCATGTCGCAGACGCCGCCCCACGTACGCATCACCTTGAGTCGCCCGAAGCTCGGGAATAGCGTGAGGCAGGCGGAGACGACGTGCTCAATGATCGGCAGATTGCCGCGCTGCGTGTACGAATTGCAGAAGTCGAGATCGCCGCCCATCACGAGCTCGCCCTTGTCCGACTGGCTCACGTAGAAGTGCACGGCGCCCGACGTGACGACGGTGTCCAGGATCGGCTTCACCGGTTCGGACACGAGCGCCTGCAGCGCGTGCGACTCGATCGGCAGCGTGATGCCGGCCATTGAAGCGAGCCGGCTCGAGTTGCCGGCGACCGCCAGGCCGACGCGGTCGGTGGCGATGGAGCCTTGCGTCGTCTCGACGCCGGTGATGGCGCCGTCGCGGACACGGATCGCTGTCACCTCGCAGTTCTGGATGATGTCGACGCCGAGCGCGTCGGCTGCACGCGCATAGCCCCACGCGACGGCATCGTGGCGTGCCGTGCCACCGCGCGGCTGCAGCAGGCCGCCCTGGATCGGAAAGCGGGCGCCCGGCGAGCAATCGAGCAGGGGTATGCGGCGCGCGATCTCGTCGCGGGTCAGGAATTGTGCATCGATCCCGTTCAACCGCATCGCGTTGCCGCGGCGGATCGCGGCATCGGCGTCGGCCGGCGAATGCACGAGATTGAGCACACCGCGCGCGCTGTACATCACGTTGAAATTGAGATCGTGCGACAGCCGCTCCCACAGCTTCAATGACATCTCGTACATGAACGCGTTGGGCTCGAGGTGGTAGTTCGAGCGGACGATCGTCGTGTTGCGCCCGGTGTTGCCGCCGCCCAGGTAGCCCTTCTCGAGCACCGCAATGTCGCGGATGCCATGCTCCTTCGCGAGATAGTAGGCAGTCGCGAGGCCGTGGCCGCCGCCGCCGACAACGACGGCGTCGTAGCGGGCCCTCGGCGCCGGGCTGCGCCACGCAAGCGGCCAGTCCGCGTGGTAGCGGAGGGCGTTGCGGACAAGGGAGAAGATCGAGTACTTCACGCGGGGCGGCCCGGCGACTTTGGCGCTGTCGTTCGCGCGCCGGATCGCTTATTCTAGCGGCCTCGCGTGGCACGGGCCACGACCCGCGCCCGGGCGTGGCCAAGGAGGAAGCGATGAAGATGGGCAGGGGGTGGTTCTCGATCGGCGTGCTCGCCGTGGTCGCGCTGGCAGCCGGAGGATCGGCGCTGGCGCAATCCGACACGCTCGCGAGCGTCAAGCAGAAGGGCAAGCTCGTGGTCGGCGTGAAAGCCGACTACAAGCCGTTCGGCTACACCGATCCATCCGGCAAGATCGTCGGGCTCGAGGTCGATCTCGCGAACGATGTGGCGAAGCGCCTGGGCGTGCAGGTCGAGCTCGTACCTGTCATCGCGGCAAACCGGATGGAATTCGTGAAGCAGGGCCGCATCGATCTGATGATCGCGACGATGGCCTACAAGCCCGATCGCGCCGAGGTGATCGGCATCCCCGAGCCGTTCTACTACGCCGGTGCAGCCAACGTGTTCGCGAAGAAGAGCTCCGGCCTCAAGGCGTGGGCCGACCTTAAGGGCAAGCCGATCTGCGCGATCCAGGGCGCGTACTACAACCGCCGCACGGGCGAGGAGTTCGGCGCGCAGCTCGTCACGTTCAAAGGGGTGACCGAGGCGATGGCGGCGCTCGAAGCCGGCAACTGCGTCGGTGTCGTGTTCGACACGACGTTCTTCGCGGGCATCATGAGCGACCCGAAGTGGGCCGACTACGCGATGGTGCTGCCGTCGATCGATCCCGAGCCATGGGGCGTGGGCGTGCGCAAGGACGACCCCAAGTTCGCCGCCTACATGAGCGACACGATCAAGGACTGGCACAAGACCGGGTTCCTGCTCGCCGAAGAAAAGAAGTGGAACATCCCGCAGTCGCCGTACCTGGTCGAACAGCAGGCCAAGTACAAGTAGCGGTGGGGCGGGCAGGGCAGGGGCCGCGGCATGGATGACGTCGCAGGCTTCTTCCAGGCGCTCCACAAGGCGACCGGCATCAAGCTCACGATCTTCTACGACGCCTACGATCGCGGGCGCTTCGTCGAAGGTTTCCTCACCACTCTCAAGCTGTCGGCGTACTGCCTCATTGGCAGCCTCGCGTTGGGCGCGGTCGTCGCGATGCTGCAGGGCGTGCGCCACCGGGTCGTGCGCGGGATGGCCACGGCGTTCGTCCAGCTCTTCCGCAACACGCCGCCGCTCGTTCAGCTCTATTTCTTCTACTTCGCGCTGGGCCCGCTCTTGCCCAAGATCGGCGGCATACCGCTTCTGGGCTCGTTCGGCTGGGCGGTCGTTTCGCTGACGCTGCTCGAGGCGGCGTTCGCGGCCGAGATCTATCGCGCCGGCATTGAGGCGGTGCCGAAGGTGATGGTCGAGGCCGCCGAGTCGCTCGGTCTCTCGCGTCCGCAGGTCTACCGCAAGGTCGTGCTGCCGCTCGCGATCCGCGTCACGATGCCGGCCATGACCAACAACCTCGTCAATCTCGTCAAGACGACGACGCTCGCCTATGCGATCGCGGTGCCCGAGCTCGTCTACATGTCGGCGCAGGTGTGGTCGGAGCAGGTGAACGTGCCGGAAATGATGATCGTGCTGCTCATCTGCTATGTCGCGATTGTCGGGATCATCAACCAGTTCATGCAGTGGCTCGAGGCGCGCCTCGCCGTGCCCGGATTCGGCCAATGACGAGTCTCGCGCTCCCGGCCCGGCGCCAATCCGCCGATCGCTCGAGCGGCGGGACCTTGCTGTCGGCGCGGACAGGAGCGACGCTGGTCGCCGTGTTCGTCGCTTCGGTTGCGCTGGCACAGGTCGCCGCGCCGGTCGACAAGCCGAGCGTCATCGACCTCCTGGTGAAGTGGACGCCGCTCCTGGCCAAGGGCTTTCTGTTCAACCTGCTGATCAGTTTTTTCGCGATGGCCGTCGGCACGCTCGCCGGCGCCGCGCTCGGGGTCGCGCGGATCTCGCTCGTTCCCGGAGTGCGCGGCGCGTCGTGGGTCGTCGTCCAGTTCTTCCGCAACGCGCCATGGCTCGTGCTGCTCTTCTTCGTGATGTACCTGCTGCCGTTCGAGTTCCGTGTCGGCGGCACGACGATTCCGTTTCCCGACTGGATCAAGGCGACGCTCGGGCTCGCATTGCCGATCATGGCGAACGTGGCCGAGATCGTCCGCGGTGCCGTGCAGTCGATCCCGACCGCGCAATGGGAGGCGGCACGCTCGCTCGCCTTCTCGCGCCGCGAGACCTTGTGGAAGATCATCCTGCCGCAATGCATCAAGCGAATGTTGCCGCCATGGATGAACTGGTATGCGATCCTGACGATGGCGACCACGCTCGCGTCGATCGTCGGCGTGAGCGAAGTGATGACGATCACACTGCGGATCACCAACGCCGAGGGCCGCACCGACCTGCTGATCCCGATCTACAGCTACGTGCTCCTGTGGTTCTTTCTCTACTGTTATCCAATCTCGCTGTGGACGCGGCGGCTCGAGGGTCGCTACGAGGTGCGCGGATGAGCCTCGAAGCGTTTCTGCACGACCACGGCATCACCGCCGCGCGCCATGAGCATCCGCCGGTGATGACGGTCGAGGAGTCGCTGCGCCTCGTGCCCCGCCTGCCGGGCGCGAAGACGAAGAATCTGTTCCTGCGCGACAAGAAGGGAGCGCGCCATTTCCTGGTGACGGTGCGGCACGACCTCGCCGTGAACCTGTCGGCGCTGGAGTCGGCGTTTGGCGTCCGCGGTCTGGGATTCGCGTCTCCCGAGCGGCTGGCCAAGCACCTCGGCGTGACGCCGGGATCGGTCAGCTTGCTCGCCCTGGTCAACGACAAGACGCGGGGCGTGGAGTTCGTGATCGATCGCGCGCTCTGGGCGGCGCCGGCTGTCCATGCACATCCGCTCCGGAACGACGCGACGATGGTGCTCACGCACGCCGACCTCGAGCGCTTCCTCGCCGCGACGGGCCACGCGCCGCGCATCATAGACGTCCCCGGCGAGGTTCCGGCGCCGCGGCCGGTCGCGGGATAGCATGGCGACCTCGACCACGGGCAGCGCGGACGGCGCACCGATCGTCCGGCTCGTCGACGTGCACAAGGCGTTCGGTACGGTCGAAGTGCTGAAAGGCATCACCTTTGGTGTCGGGCGTGGCGAGGCAATTTGCATCATCGGGCCTTCCGGCTCCGGCAAGTCGACGCTGCTTCGCAGCATCAACGGACTCGTGCCCATCGATCGCGGCGAGATCCACGTGCTGTCGCACGCGGTGCATCGGCTGCACAAGGACGCCGAGATGGTCGCGCTACGCAAGGACGTTTCCATCGTCTTCCAGCAATACAACCTGTTTCCGCACAAGACGGCGCTCGAGAACGTGATGATGGCGCCCGTCGACGTGCTGAAGCAGCCGAAGGCCGAGGTCGAGCAGCGTGCCTACGCGCTGCTCGCCAAGGTGCGACTGACCGGCAAGGAAAAGAGCTATCCGGGTGAGCTTTCCGGCGGCCAACAGCAGCGGGTGGCGATCGCGCGGGCGCTGGCGATGCGGCCGCAGGTGATGCTGTTCGACGAGGTCACCGCTGCGCTCGACCCCGAGACGCGCAAGGAGGTGCTCGTCACGATCCGGCAGCTCGTCGACGAGGGGATGACGTCGATTCTCGTCACCCACGAAATGGCGTTCGCGCGCGAGATCGCGCACCACGTCTACTTCACGGATCACGGCACGATCGTCGAGGATGGTCCGCCGGCCCAATTGTTCGGCGCGCCACAGAAGGAGCGGACGCGCGCTTTCCTGGAGCAGGTTCTTTGAAATCGCACACGCGGGTGGCCGTGATCGGCGGCGGCGTCGTCGGCGCCTCGGTCCTTTATCACTTGGCGCGCGGCGGTTGGTCCGACGTCGTGCTGCTCGAACGCGACGAGCTGACGTCGGGCTCGACCTGGCACGCGGCCGGCGGCATGCACACGCTGAACGGTGATCCGAACGTCGCCAAGCTGCAGAAGTACACGATCGAGCTCTATCGCGAGATCGAGGAAGCGTCGGAGCAATCGTGCAGCATCCACATCACGGCGGGCGTGGATCTGGCGGTGACTCAGGAACGGCTCGACTTCCTGAAGCTCGCATGCGCGCGTGCCCGCTACCTCGGGCTTGGCATGGAGATGATCTCGGTCGACGAGGCGGCGCGGCTCTTTCCGCTGATGGACAAGCGGCACTTTGTTGGCGCGCTCTACAACCCGCTCGAAGGGCACGTCGATCCCTCCGGCGTGACGCACGCCTACGCGAAGGCCGCGCGCAAGCTCGGCGCCGAGGTGTATCGCTTCACTCGCGTCACGGACCTGAAGCAGCGTCCGGATGGCTCATGGGACGTGATCACCGACAAGGGCAACCTCGTCGCGGAGCACGTCGTCAATGCTGCAGGCCTGTGGGCGCGCGAGGTCGGGCGCATGGCCGGACTCGAGCTGCCCGTGCTCGCGATGGAGCATCAGTATCTCGTCACCGGTGAGATCCCGGAGATCGTCGCCTCGCCCACGGAGATGCTGCACGTCATCGACTTCGACGGCGAGATCTACATGCGGCAGGAAGGCAAGGGGATGCTGATCGGCACCTACGAGAAGGCCGGGGTCCCGTGGGCGCCGCGCGAGACGCCGTGGAATTTCACGCACGAGCTTCTTCCGCCCGATCTCGATCGCATCGCCGACAGCCTCGAAGTCGGCTTCCGCCACTTTCCGCCACTCGAGCACGCGGGCATCAAGAAGATCGTCAACGGTCCGTTCACCTTCGCGCCCGACGGCAATCCAGTGGTCGGGCCGATCCGCGGCTTGCGCAACTACTGGGCGGCGTGCGGCGTGATGGCCGGATTCAGCCAGGGCGGCGGCGTCGGCCTCGCGCTGTCGAACTGGATGATCCACGGGGACCCCGGCTTCGACGTCTGGGCGATGGACGTCGCACGCTTCGGCGACTGGGCGACGATGGCGTACACGAATGCGAAGGTACGCGAGAACTATTCGCGCCGCTTCCGCATCCGTTTCCCGAACGAGGAGCTGCCCGCGGCACGGCCTTTGCGGATGACGCCCATCTACGAGCGGCTAAAGACGCAGGGCGCGGTCTTCGGCGCGGCCTTCGGCCTCGAGCATGCGCTGTGGTTCGCGCCGACCGGCGCCGAGGCACGCGAGGACATCACCTACCACCGCTCGAATGCGCACGGCCCCGTGGGCGAGGAGTGTCGCGCGGTCCGTAACGGCGTCGGATTGCTCGAGACGTCGAGTTTCGCCAAGTACGAGGTCGCAGGGACAGGCGCCGGCGCATGGCTCGAGCAGATCCTCGCGAACCGGCTGCCGCGCGACGGCCGCCTCGCGCTGTCGCCGATGCTGAATGACGAGGGGAAGCTGATCGGCGACTTCACCGTCGCCAACGCCGGACGCGGCCGCTACTTCGTCTTCGGCTCGGGCATTGCCGAGCAATATCATCTGCGCTGGTTCGAGGCGCACCTGCCGCCTGCGGGCGTGGCGCTGCGTGCGCTGCGCACCGACCTACTCGGCATCGGCATCGCCGGGCCGCGATCGCGTGAGTTGCTGTCTCGGCTCACCGGCGACGACGTGTCGGCGGCGGCGCTCCCCTTCCTCGGCTTCCGCGCGATGGACGTCGCGATGCTTCCGGCGCACGTCGGCCGCATCTCGTTCACAGGCGAGCTCGGTTACGAAATCTGGGTGCCGGCGGATTGCCAGCTCGCGCTCTATCACGCAATCGTCAGTGCCGGTGTCGATCTCGGCCTCCGGCACTTCGGCGCGCGCACGCTCAACTCGCTGCGCCTCGAAAAGAGTTTCGGCAACTGGGCGCGCGAATACCGGCCGATCTACACCCCCGCCGAAGCCGGTCTCGATCGCTTCGTCGCGATCGACAAGCCCGACTTCGTCGGGCGTGCAGCGATCCTCCGCGATCGCGAGCACGATCCTGCGCGGCGTCTCGTCACGTTCGTCGTCGACGCGGCCGACGCCGATGCCATCGGCGACGAGCCCGTGTGGCACGACGGCGCGGTCGTCGGCTGGATCACCTCCGGCGGCTTTGGTCATTGCGTCGGGAAGTCGATCGCGCTCGGCTACATTCCCACAGCGCTCGCCACTGCGACGACCGGCTTCGAGATCGAAATCCTGGGCGAGCGCCGGCGCGCTTCGATCGCGCCAGCGCCACTGCACGATCCCGCCGGGGAGCGGATGCGGCGATCATGAAGCTGTGCCTTCCGTTGGTCCGTTTTGGTCGTGCTGGCGCCGGCGGTGCTCGAAGTCCGCGGTGCAATCCGTTGAAATCATGGACGTTGCGTACCGTTTGCTGCATTGCGTCTTGTCACGACGCGCGATCTGGTGGAGCCTTGCGGTCCCGTCATCGCACGGGCCGAATGCCCCGCTCTGCCCCCAGGCAATTCGGTCCGAAGTTTTCTACCGCATTGCGCGCGCCGACCTATCCAAATCGAGTCGGCCCGAGAGATGCAAATTTACTTGGGGATCACCGCAAGTCCTTTTCGTCCACCACGGAGGAATATCGTGCATTCATCGTCCATCCGAGGCGCGATCGTTTCGCTCGCGCTAGCAGCAGGCATTCTCGCTCTGGCTTCGCCACCGGCCATCGGTGCGACGCGGCAAGTCCCCTCGTCGGGCACCACCACCATGCAGGCGAATGCGCCGGGCGCTGGACGGCCTCCAATTTCCGGAAATCCCGCCGGGACTGGAGTCCGACGAGGGTACGGATGTCGGCGGCAACGCCGGGAGCTTCAACCGCTCACGCCCCGGCCGCAAGCTCGGCATGCTCCCCCACAAGAACCTCGATACGCCGGTGGTCGCTTCGAGCGCGGTCGCGGGTTCGAATCCGGAGGTTGCGCTGGGCTTCAGGGGTTTGAACCACCGCGACCAGCGGCTTGCGGACGGCGGCAATCAATTCTCGCTCGAGCCACCGGACCAGGGCCTATGCGTCGGCAACGGGTTCGTGGTCGAAGCGATCAACAGCGTGATTCGGGTATGGAGCACAGGCGGCGTTGCGTTGACCGGCGTGGTCGCCCTGAACCCGTTCTTCGGATATGCCTCCGCGATCAATCGTGCGACGGGCGCTTTCGGGCCGGACGTGATCGACGCAATCTGCCACTACGACCCGGACAACAACCGCTTCGTCGTCGCGCAAACCACGCTGTACCACGTCGGCACGACCAGTGCGTTCAATGGAAAGAACTCGATCGACGTCGCCGTCAGCAACACGGGTGACCCGACGGGCGCGTGGACGATCTATCACATTCCCGCGCAGAACGACGGCACCGACGGAACGCCGGACCACCATTGCCTCGACGACGACGGCGTGTCGCACGGCCCGTGCTTCCAGGACTACCCGCACATCGGCGGCGACCGTAATGGTATCTACATCACGACCAACGAGTATTCGCTGTTCGGGCCCGGCTTCAACGGGGCGCAGATCTTCGCGTTCTCGAAGGCGCAACTCGCCGCACACCCGGCCGTGATCAACGTGACGCTCGTCGAAAACCTGGTCGTCGACGGTCTGCCCGGATTCACCGTGTGGCCCGCCACCTCGCCGGTCGGCCAGTACTCCAACGAGCAAAACGGAACGGAGTATTTCCTCAGCACGATCTCCGACGTGTGTCCGGAGGCCTTCTGCACCGCCAAGCGAATCGGCCTGTGGGCCGCGACGAATACGGCGTCGCTGGACTCCGCAACCCCGGCGCTCGGAGTGACGAGCCGCACGATCATCAGCCCGACGTACGTCGATCCGCCCAAGGCGAACCAGAAGGCGGGCAACATACCGCTGGGCGACTGCATCAATGACACGACCATCGCGACGCCGTTCGGGTTGGGGTGCTGGCAGCTGCTGTTCGTCGACGAGCCGGCGCACGATGAGGTCGAATCGCACCCCGATGCGAACGACAACCGCATGCAGCAGACGTGGTACGCCAACGGGACGTTGTGGGGGTCGGCGGCGACCGGTGTCGTCGTCAACGGCGCCTTGAAGGCAGGCATCGTCTGGTTCGCGGTGGAACCGAAGATCAACGGCGCCGGCAAGGTCCAAGGCCAGGTCAAGAAGAGCGGCTACCTCGCGCTCGCCAACAACAACCTGACCTATCCGGCGATCGCCATCGGTGCGAGTGGCCGCGGTGCCATCGCGTTCACGGTCGTCGGCGGCGACCACCATCCGAGCGCCGGCTACGCGCCAATCGATGCCAGCGGCAACGTCGGCGACATCCACGTAGCGGCCGCGGGCCTCGGCCCGACCGATGGCTTCACGAGCTACAAGGCGTACGTCGGCACGCCGATACGGACGCGTTGGGGCGACTACGGCGCCGCGGTCACGGACGGAACGTCCGTCTGGCTCGCATCGGAATACATCGCGCAGACGTGTACGTTTACCGAATATATCGGGACTCCGGTGAACATTGGCAGCCCGTTAGACCCGGTTTTTGGTCTTGTCGGGTTTGGTAGCTGTGGTGCCACGCGCACCGCGCTTGGGAACTGGGCGACGCGGATCACGAAGCTCAATCCGTAACCGCCCGCTGTTCGGGCAATGAAGAGAGGCCGGGACTTCCCCGGCCTCTTGTTTTTTCGCGCCCGCCCGTCTCCGGGTGGGCGGCAGGCGGCGATGGCTGTCCCGCCGGGCCCGTGGGACCAGACTTTCGAGGTCGGCGGGGGACGATCCACTAGAATTCGCCTATGCGACGGGAGCCTGCTTGCGATTGTGCTGAAGCGTGTGAGCGACGGCGATGACATTGCGCTTTCCGCCGGGATTGTTGCTAGTGCCGGCGCTGGCGGCGTTCGCGATCTATGTGCCGATGCTGCCGACGGGTTTCCTCGGCGACGATTTCGGATTGCTGCACGCGTTCGATGGCTGCGATGGCGTCAGCGGGACGTTGCGCTGCGTCGGTCACATGTTCGCGGCAGGCGTCGGGCCGCCGTCGAACCAGTACCGGCCGCTGACGATGGCGACCTTCGCCGTGAACCGCATGCTCAGCCCCGATCCGTTCGGCTGGCATCTCGTCAACGTGGTCCTGCAGATGGCGAATGCGGCGCTCGTCACGCTGCTCGCGTGGCGGTTCGTCGGCGACGACACGACGCGCGCGCGTGCCGCCGCAGTGATGGCCGGTTGCCTGTTCGCGTGGTTCGCGCCGGCGGTCGAGGCGACGGCGTGGATCGCCGCGCGCTTCGACGGGATGGCGCTGTTGTGGCTGCTCGTCGCCGCGAATGCGTTCATGGCGAGCCAATCGTGGCGCGACGGGTTCGTCCTGCTGAGTCTCGTCGCGACGGTGCTGTCGTACATGTGCAAGGAGTCGGCGACGATCGGCGCGCCGCTGATTCTCGGATTGGCGTGGTACCGGTATGGCCTCGTCCGGGCGCTGCCGCGTGCGCTGCCATGGCTGCTGATCACGGTCGCGTACTTCGCGTTCCGGCAGTATCTGTTCGGCAACGCGTTCCAGTTCTTCCCCGGAAGCTCGCCGCTCCAGGTGCTGCTGAGCGGCGAGTTGGCTCGCGAATTTCCCGACGATGATCGATTGGGCGCGCGTCGCGCTGCCGGACCCGACGCCGCTCAAAGTGTTCGCGGCCTCGGGCGTGGTCCTCGCCATATGTGCGATCGCGGCCGGCGTCACGGAGCGGGACAAGGGACGCGCGCTCGTCGCCCTGGTGTTCGCGCTGGCGGCAGCGTTCGCCCTGCTCCTGCCGCATTGGAAGTGGGCGGGAACGGGCGAAGGTGGACGCGTGCTGCTCACGATCGGCGCGATCGCGTCCCTTGCGGCGGCGCTGCCGCTCGCCGCGGCTCGGCAGCCGCGGACGCTCGCGTGGATCGCGGCCTGCGTGCTGCTGGGCAGCCAATACCTGCTCGCGGATGCGGTGGTCGATCGGTGGGTCGACGCGGGCGACGACTCGGACACCCTCGCGCGAGCACTTGCGCAACTCGCGCAATCGACGCTGCCCACCGGCTACGCGTTCGTCGTGATCCCCGATCACGTCGGGGCCATTCCGTTCGGCCGCAACGCGCAGGGCGGCCTGATGCTCCCGCCGGTGCAGGATCGGCCGCTCGGTGCGAAGCTCGTCGTGCAGACGGATCTCGAGCTCGCGCGATGGCCGGACCTCTTCGAGCGGGATATCATCGGCCGCCTTCGCCGCGAATCCGCAACG
Source organism: uncultured beta proteobacterium (assembly GCA_963773195.1). Taxonomy (GTDB): domain Bacteria; phylum Pseudomonadota; class Gammaproteobacteria; order Burkholderiales; family Casimicrobiaceae; genus CAIWHR01. Next base: position 655,086 of record CAVZAE010000005.1, on the reverse strand, counting down.
AGCGTGGCTGCCAATCCGCTGACGCCCAAAGTGCCGCCGCCGTACGCGCTCCCCGATCGCTACCTCTGCTGGAGTCCCGGCGCGCAAGCCCTGAAGCCGGTCACGCTCGCGCTCGCGCCCGACCTCGCGAACTGGGAGGACGAATGGCGGCGTGTGCTTCCGGCGGCCGGGTGCACCGGGTGATTGCGCTCAACGATCTCGCCCGGCACCACGCTCCGTTGCGTGCGGAGCTCGATACGGCGATCGCGCGCGTCAACGATCGCGGCCACTACATCCTTGGGCCGGAGGTCGAAGCCTTCGAGCGCGAATTCGCGACGTATTGCGATGCCGCGCTGTGCGTGGCGGTCGGCAACGGTACCGACGCGCTCGAGCTCGCGCTGCGCGCGCTCGGCGTGGGCGAAGCCGACGACGTGGTGACGGTCGCGAACGCGGGCGGCTACGCGACGACGGCGATCCGCGCCACGGCGGCGACGCCAATCTATATCGATGTCGACGCCGACTTGCTTGGCATGGATCCTGCGCTGCTGGAGCACGCGATCACCCCGCGAACGCGTGCGGTCGTCGTCACGCATCTCTACGGCCGGCTCGCGCATATCGACGCCATTGCGCGACTCGCGAAAGACCGCGGCGTGCCGCTGATCGAGGACTGCGCGCAGGCGCACGGCGCCTCGCTCGACGGCAGGAGGGCCGGCACGTTCGGCACGATTGGCTGCTACAGTTTCTATCCGACGAAGAATCTCGGCGCACTGGGCGATGCCGGCGCGCTCGTGACAAGGGATCCGGCGCTTGCCGCGTGCATGACGGAGTTGCGCACGTACGGCTGGCGCGGCAAGTATCGGGTCGGGACACCTGGCGGAATGAACTCGCGGATGGACGAGCTGCAGGCGGCGGTGCTGCGCGTCAAGCTGCCCCACGTCGATGCGTGGAATGCGCGGCGGCGCGACATTGCCGTGCGCTACGCCGCTGCGATCGACAATCCGTCGATCGAGCTGCCGCCAACATTGCCCGGCAGCGACGACGTCGTGCATCTCTATGTCGTCCGCGCGCGCGAGCGCGAAGCGCTGCGCGCACACCTGAAGGCAGCCGGCGTCGCCACCGACGTCCACTATCCGGTGCCGGACCATCGTCAACCCGGATGGGCCGACGTTAACCCGCCGCGCCTGCTGCGGACCGAGCGCGCGTGCGACGAGGTCTTGACGCTGCCGTGCTACCCTGAGCTCAAAGAGGCCGAGATCGCCGCCGTCGCAGCGGCGTGCAACGCATGGCGACCCGCTACTCGCTCGTAGTCCCTGTCTATCGCAACGAGCCGGCGATCCCGGACCTGATCGCCGCGCTCGTGCGCCTCGACGCGGAGCTCGGCGGCGCGCTCGAGGTGATACTCGTCGTTGACGGCAGCCCGGACCGCTCGCTCGATGCGCTGGCTCGTGCGCTGCCGGCGTCGGGGCTCGATGCGAAGGTGCTGGAGCTGGCGCGCAACTTCGGCGCGTTCGCCGCGATCCGTGCCGGATTGATCGAGGCCGCGGGACCGCACTTCGCCGTGATGGCGGCGGACCTGCAGGAGCCGCCGGAGCTCGCCATCCAGTTCTTCAAAAAGCTCGAGGCCGACGAATGCGACGTCGTCGTCGGCGTCCGCGAGGGTCGCGAGGATCCGCTCGGCTCGCGCGCGGCGGCGGCGACGTTCTGGGCGATCTATCGCCGGCTCGTGCAGCCCGAGATGCCGAAGGGGGGCATCGATGTCTTCGGGTGCAATCAGCGCGCGCGCGACGAATTGATCGCCTTCGACGAAGCGCATTCGAGCCTTGTCGGCCAGCTGGTCTGGATCGGCATGCGACGCGCGGAGGTGCCGTACCATCGTCGCGCGCGGACTCATGGCGGCAGCGGCTGGACGCTCTCCAGGAAGATCAGCTACATGGTGGACAGCTGCCTCGCGTTCTCCGATCTGCCAATCCGGATGCTCTTCGCGGTGGGCATGCTCGCGCTGGTGGTGACGGTGGTGTACGCGATCGTCGTGCTTGTTGCGCGGCTGACCGGCATCATTTCGGAACCGGGCTACGCGACGACCGTACTCCTGATCGCGGGCTTCGGCGCGCTGAATGCGCTCGGGCTCTCGGTCGTCGGCGCCTACGCGTGGCGGGCGTTCGAGAACACGAAGGGCCGGCCGCTCGCGATCGTTAGGCGTCGTTACACTTTCGGGAAGGAGGCGCAGCCGTGAAGAAGCTTGTTCCTCCGTCGGCGCTCTGCGAGTCGCGCTCGATCGGTGCGCGCACCCGCGTCTGGCCGCTCGCGCGGGTGCTGCCGGGCGCTACGGTCGGCGCCGACTGCAACCTCTGCGACTTCACGTTCATCGAGAACGACGTCGTCATTGGCGATCGCGTCACTGTCAAGTGCGGCGTCCAACTGTGGGACGGCGTGCGGATCGAGGACGACGTGTTCATCGGTCCGAACGTGACATTCTCGAACGATCACTTCCCGCGCAGCCGGCGCAAACCGAAGGAATTCCTCAAAACAGTGGTGAAGGAGGGCGCGTCGATCGGCGCCAACGCGACGATCCTTCCCGGCGTCACGATTGGACGGGGCGCGATGGTCGGGGCGGGCGCCGTGATCGTCGAGTCGGTGCCGCCATACGCGGTCGTCGCCGGCAACCCGGCGCGGATCGTGAGTTACTGCGACGCTGGACCCGCGCGATCGCGTCCGCCTGCCCGCACGACGGCCGCCGCGACGGACAAGACGCGCGTCCGCGGTGTCGTCGTGCACGCGCTTTCCGAAGTCGCGGACCTTCGCGGCAACCTGGTCGCGGGTGAGATCGGCAAGTTCCTGCCCTTCGAAGCGAAGCGCTTCTTCCTCGTCCATGGCGTGTCGAGCCGCGAGATCCGCGGCCAGCACGCGCACCGCAAGTGCCATCAGTTCCTGGTCTGTGTGCGCGGGAACTGCCGCGTGATTGCCGACGACGGCAAGCGCCGCGAGGAATTCCTGCTCGACAGCCCGGCGCGCGGTGTCTATCTGCCGCCGCTCACGTGGGGCGTCCAGTACGACTATAGCGCCGACGCTGCGCTGCTCGTTTTCGCATCGCACCCTTACGATCCCGCCGATTACCTGCGGGACTACGACGAGTTCCTGCGCCTCGTGCGGCGGCGCTAACGCCCTTGCGCTTCGCGCGTTTCCTGGTCGTCGGCGTCGCCAACACGGCGGTGAGCTACGCCGTCTATCTCGCGCTGCTCTACGTCCTCGACTACCGGATCGCCTACACGATCGCCTATCTCGCCGGGCTCGCGCTCGGCTACTGGCTGCAGGCGCGGTTCGTGTTCCGCGCGCCGGTGGGAGCACGCTCGGCGACCGCCTACGTGGCGACCTACGTCACGATGTACTTGGCGTCGGTGGCGGTGCTCTGGGTCGCCGTCGACCTTCTCGGCGTACCCAAGCCGTGGGGGATGCTGGTCGCGCTGTGCGTGACGGTGCCGACGACGTTCCTGCTGCTGTCCCGAGGATTTCGCCCGCGGAGCTGACCTCAGAGGCGCTGATTGGGCTTCAGGTTCTTCGGCACCGGCGACACGGCTTTCATCTGGCCAAGCCCCTTGACGCAGATGTCGGCCCACATTTTGAAGAGCTGGCGAAAATCAAAGAGGTTGCTTGCAGACGTCGCGATTTGCAGGCCGAGACGCTGCGTCTCGCGCCGATCCGCGACGCGCCCGAGCAGGGCGTTGGTGAGGGTGTCGCGGACTTCGACGATTAGCGCGGCGTTGCCGGCAGTGATGATCCGCGTGGTTTGCCCATCGCTGCCGCCCAGCGGCGCGTTGACGTTGAGATCGAGGATGCCGGAGTTTACGCGCAGCACGTCGGGTCCGGTGGTCGTGACCACTTCATAGCCGGCCTGCTTGAACGCGTCGACAAAGATGTCGTCGAAATTGGTCTGCGCGGCCGCCATGATCTTGTTGGCGTCCTCCTGCGTGACCCAGGCCCCGGCGTTGGCATTGAGGTTGTAGTCCTTCATCCAGTTGGGTTGGAAGGCGACCGACGTCCGGTCGATGATCACCTTGGTGTAGGGCCGGAAGTCGGCGCCCGGCCTCAGCCACGCCATCTCCATTTGTCGCGACCTGACCTTGACCAGCCCGTCCGGTTCCTGGGCGAGCGCGGCGCTCGAAAGCCAGCACAAAATCACGAGCGCAATGACGCGGGGCCAGCGATTGTCATTCATGCCGAATCTCCTGTTTAGCCGTCGGCATGGTACCGACGACGTTCTTGTCGCCTTTGCGCGAAGATTCCGCAGCGAAGGATACGAGTCCCAGACCGCAAGCTCGATCTTGCCGTTGTCGCCGACCACGAGCGTGAGCCGGTTGGGATCCATGTCGAGCTTGGCGAGGCCATCCAATGCCTTGACGACGCGCACGCTCGCGCCGAGGTCCTACCCTCGGACGAGGCGGCGTCGGAGAATCCACCTGTAAGTCATGCGTAAGCCATCTGTAATTCTGCCCGGGCTACGGTGCCCGTGCATTGCCGATTCGCCGATGCCATCTGCGGCCCCGGCAATCGTTGTTGCTCCAAAAATTCCAGACGATGCGTGCCTCAGTCGCACTGCCGGAATACCGACTCACTACGTGGCCATTGTCGCCACTCTCAAGGAGAGACGCAATCTATGAAGGCCAATCCAAGTACCCTTCATCGCTTGGCCGTTTCGGCACTCGCCGCACTAGCTTACGTAGCAGTACCGGCGCTTGCCGGAGGCCCGTCGCAGGACGTCACCGTATTTGGCGACAGCTTGTCAGATCCAGGTAATGTGTTCGCCCTCACTGGCACGGTTTCGAAGGCGCCATACGCGGTGATCCCGAGCGCACCCTACGCGATCGGTGGCCATCACTTTAGCAACGGCAAGACCTGGATCGAACAGCGGCCGGCGGACGCTGTAAACGCGCAAAGTTCTGGACCGGCCTATCAGGTAAGCGGGGTGTTCACCAACTATGCGGTCGGCGGTGCGCGCGCGCGAGCCACGTCAACCGGCATTGATCTTGGCGTGCAGGTGCAGGATTACCTCGATGACTTCGGCGGAGCTCGTCCGACAGCGACACATGTAATCTTCATTGGCGGCAATGACGTTCGTGACGCCCTCGAGGCGGGTGGCAACGCCACGATAATCGGCGCTGCCGTGACCGCGGTGGCAACCAGTATCCAGACGCTGTACGTCGCGGGCGCGCGGCGCTTTGTCGTCGTCAATGGACCGGATCTGGGCCTTGTCCCAGCGGTGCGCATGACCGGCAATCCAGTCGTAATAGGCGGCGCCACCGCGCTTTCGGCGGGCTATAACGCAGGCCTCGCGTTTGCAATCGGTCAACTCAGCAATGCGCTTCCTGGAATCAGTATCACTACGGTTGATTTGTTCAGTGCGCTTGAGGACATGGTAGCTAACCCAGGCAACTACGGTCTGACCAACGTCACCGACATGTGCATAACCCCAGAGGTCAAGGGCGACACTCAGTGCAGTAACCCCAATGACTATTTGTTCTGGGATGGAATCCACCCGACCAAAGCGGGGCATGCGATTCTCGCAGCCCTAATCGGTGCCGCGTTATGACCGACGGTCGTGACCCATTCATTGGGCCGACCTGCGAGGGGTAATGCGACACCCGCGGGGCGGATGGTGCTTGAGTCGTGCACGGCGTCGGAGAACGGAATGGCAGGCGTGGACCAGGGCTCCGGCTTCCTGGTGTTGTCGGGAAACTCGATCACTGGCAACGAAACAGGAGTGCGGAAATGAAATCTATTCGCCTCGGTCTGGCCGCGCTGACTCTCGCGCTATCGTTAACCGTCTCACCCATTTCGGCGACGTCGTATTCCCCCGATCAGAGCGATTTGTGGTGGATTCCCGACGAGTCAGGATGGGGCTTTCAGATCGTTCAGCGCGACTCCGTCATTTTTCTCACGATGTTCGTGTACGGGTCCGCGGGCGCGCCGACCTGGTATGTCGCCACAATAGATTCGACATCGTTCGGAAGCCTCGTCTGGGAGGGCGATCTGTATACGACCAATGGGCCTTGGTTCGCGAGCGTTCCCTACGATCCGGCGCTGTTTAAGGTTCGCAAGGTTGGCACGGTGACGTGGAGCCCGCAGAGCCTCACGAGCGGTACGCTCGACTACGTCGTCGATGGAGTCGCGGTGACCAAGAGCGTTGTGCGGCAAACGCTGGTCGCCGACAACTACGGCGGATCATACCTAGGTGCCTTTCACGATACTACGACTGGCTGTGCTGACCCTATTAACAATGTTTCACCTTCGAACGATCCTGCGGTAACCATTACGGTAACCCAGAATGGACAGAGCGTTGGCATTGTTCTTTCGCATGTCGGATGGTCCATTGCGATTTCTGGAACGCTCTCGCAAAGCGGGCAGTTTGGGTCCGTGAGTGGTACCTATACGTCTAGCGCAGGCGAGGTCGGAACTGCCAACGTCTCCGCCATCAACGTTCAAACGCACTCGCTAACCGGTAGTTTCTCCCTCAACAGCACCAATAATGGTTGCCAAAATGTCGGCTACTTCGCCGGCATGCGCGCCATCTGACGAGGTCGAATGGCGTGAGCAGTGCGGCAAACTGGCGACGGTCCGTGAGACGACTCCATTTATGAACGTCGCAGCGCGCATACAGCGGCGCGCTCGCGCGGCTATCGCCGTCGCTGCGAGAATCTTGCTGTCAGCGTGTGCTCCGATGCGGGTGTATCCCGATGGCAGCACGGCAAGCGGCTTGACGCGCTGAAGTCCCAGCCGCTGCCCGATGTCACTCCGAATCTTCCCGCGGATCTTCGAACGTGTAGCGACGAAGTCCTGGTCTTGATTCAAACATCGCGCTATACGTATTCGGGTGTAGGCGCCGGAGGCCGCGCGGAGGGCGCCCCAACGAACAGCGTCGGCGCTCGCTTCATGAAAGGGAATGAGCTTTCCTCCTTTAGGCAAACGGTCACGTTGGACTCGGGCTCGGGCGTCATCTTTTTCATTCCGCTGATGGTCACCGGGATACCGCTCGCCGGGATGGATTGCGCAACGAAGGATGCTAGTCCCAGACCGCCAGCTCGATCTTGCCATTGTCCCCGACCACGAGCGTGAGCCGGTTGGGATCCATGTCGAGCTTGGCGAGGCCGTCCGATGCCTTGACGACGCGCACGTTGGCGCCCAGGTCTTCCTCCTTGACGACGTCGCCTCCGCCCGCGCCCGCCGGCGTGGCCGCACCCTTGGCCACGAAGTACTTGCCGACGCAGCGGGTGCAGTCCTGCTTGGGCGCGGCCGCCTCGACGTAGCCCGGCATCTTGCCGAGCAGCAAGCTGTTCGACGCGCCGCGCACGCGGATGCCCTTGTAGGGATGGCCGGGCGCGATGATGAACACCGCCTCGAGGGTTCCAAAGGGCGTGGGGTCCATCGCTTCGCTGGGAGAGCGGGCGACGAATAGCAGCTCGAGCACGCCGTCCCCCGATGGCGTATGGGTGAGCGGCACGATCTCGGGGGTGTCCCAGGCGTCCGTGCTGCTCACGCCCCAGACGTGGACGACGTCGAGCGCCGGCCCGTGCGCGCTCCGCATGACTTCGACGCCGGTCACCTTGAGCACCGGCGAACGCACCGAGCTGTCGTCGTCGGACTCCGGTGCCGAGTCGGCGTACTGAGGTGCCGTCTTCTCCGCGGTCTTGTCCGGACGCGACGATTGCGCGCTCTGTGCAAGTGCGCCGCCGGTAAGTCCGGTGAAGGTTGCGAGGAGAGAGATGGCCAGGACCTCGGCTCGTTTCATCGTTGACTCCTGATCGGGATGTTGACCTTCTTGCCGCGGCGGGCAACCGTGTCGGGACCCGCGCGAACGGACCCAGCGGTCGGTGCATGCACCGCATCGTGCCGGCTGCAGCCCTCTGCGGGCGGTGACGAAATCCCCGGCCCCTCGTCGAGTCCGCGCTCCAGCCGCGCGAGCGCGCTCAGGATCAGATCCGTAGGGACCATGTGGACGAGGCTGCAAAAAGCGGTGCGGGTGCTCGCGAACGTCCCGTTTTCGGTGAGCTTGTTGATCGGCGAGCCGCCGCCGCACACCGAGAAGTAGCCACACTCCCGCTCGCACATCGTGACGCCGGCAGCAATGTCGCGCGAAATCGCGCGCATTGCGGCGCTGTCGCGCATGCTCGACAGCGTGTCGGTATGGACGTTGCCGAAGATGAAGTCGTTGTAGTCCGCATGCTTGAGCCCGAGGAGCTCCGGAGAGAAGCTCGACGCATTGCCGCGGCAGTCCACGTTGATCATCCCGAAGGGTTCGACCTGCTCGTTATGCACCGAGGTGCCGTCGGGGCGGAACACGCGGGACAACATGCCGTCGATTTCGCGGATGAAGCGGACGCGGCAAGTCCGGCGCGACAGTATCCAGAACTTCTCGAGGAAAGCGTGGAAATCGGCGCGCGCCCGCCCGTCGGTCAATAACGGCGATACGTGCGAACCTTCCGATTCGTCGACGTTGAAGCAGACATCCTCGATGCCTTCGGTCTCGTAGAAATCGAGCAGTTCCTGCGCCATGTCCATGCTCTTGGACGACAGCACGGAGATGACATGGAACGGCACGCCTTCGCGGCGAAGGAGCCGGACGCCCGCGAGCGTCCGTTCGAACGTGCCCTTCCCGCTCCGCGTCACGCGGTTGGCGTCGTGCAGGTCCCGCGGTCCGTCGATGCTCACGCCGAGGCCGACGTCCCAGCGCTTCAGGAACGTGCACCACTCGGGTGTGAGGAGCATCCCGTTCGTCTGGATCGCATGATGGATCCCGAAGCGTTTCCGGGCGCAGCGCCTCGATCGCGGAAAACGCGGTCTCGTAGTAGGAAACCGGCAGCACCAGCGGCTCGCCGGCATGCCAGATCACCGTGAGATTGGGACTCGCCCAGCCCGACGAGAAAATCCGCTCGAAGACCGCGACGATGGTCTCGTGCTTCATCACCGTCTTGTCGCTGCGATCGGGAAGATAGCAGTACCTGCAATCGATGTTGCAGAACGGGGTCGGCTGCAAGACCACCGTTTCAATGCGCGGCTCGGGATTCGTGCTCATGCCGGGCGGCACAGGCCCACGTCGACTGGCCGACCTGCTACCAGTTACGCCAGAAGTTTTGCCAGGGGCCGTTGCGCCAGTTGTTCCAGCCATTGGCCCAGGGAGCATTGCGCCAGCCGCCGTTACGCCAGCCGGCATTTCCCCACGGGCCGTTGCGCCAGCCGGCGTTGCGCCAGCCGCCGTTGCGCCAGCCCGCGCCACCGCCGCCGAAGTTGACCCACTGGGCGAGGAGTGTCTTTTCGTCGGGGTCGATGAACAGCGCCGCAGCGACGTCGAGCGATCCTGCGGATTCACGAATCGCCTGAAGCCGTTCGGCGACATCCGGCGATGTCTCCGGCGTTTTGGCTTCTGCGGATGACGTGGAAGGAGGCGAGTTCGCCTGCGCGGTGGCCAGAACCGCGGAGGCGCCGAGCACGCCCGTGCGAAGCAGAATCGATAGCGCCCGCTCGGTGCGACTGCGCGATGCCATGTGTCTCCTTTTCCGCGCGAACCGGAGTCGCGGTCGGGCAAGGGATTTCCGAAGAATGGAGACTACCGCACAACACATTGCGTATCAAGGACGCGGCAGCGGTATCCCCTGCGTCAACGGTGTCGGCATCGTTCGCTTGGACGATACGCGCGCGCTTCCGCCTCATCCAAAATAATCCGCGAACCTGTCAGAAGTGACAGGTGGCATGTGGCATTGCGGGGCTTACTTTTAGGGCATCGGCTATAGCCCGGGGAGATCGACGTGGAACGCTTTCGTGTGCTGCTGCCAGTGTTTGCCGCAGCCTGCGCGCTCAGCTGGGTGCCGGCCGTCGATGCGAGTCGGACCGTCCCCTTTGCAATCAAGTACTGGCCACAAGCCATCCCCTATCGACTCTTCGACGCACCGGTTCCCGGTTGCGAATGGATGCGGCCCACACAGACGAGTTGCGGCGTCCACGTCTATGCCAATACGCGTTGGCTGCAGTGTCCGGCTTGCGGCAACACGTGGGTGTGCGCGTACACCTATACGGACACCTATCAATGTCCCATCACGCACGTCACTGATCCGTGGTTTGCTGAGAACTACGTACTGGAACGAAGAGTTTGCCCGCCAGGCTTCACGCTCGCTAACGATTGGGTCGACGGTCAACCGGTCAACTATCGCTGCACAGGCCCGGATGACAAGACTCCACCATGCCCCTGTCCGAACCCGTCGACTCCGTATCCCGTCGCGATTGCCACGGGCGGCAAGTACCTCGAAGAGAAGGATCTGCCAAAACCACTCGAGTTCGTCCGTTACTACACGACCCGCAATGTCGATGCTGCAAACTTGGGTAAGCAGTGGCGCCACAACTATGATCGAAAGCTCGTCTACCACTCGGGGTCACCGAACCCCGCTGTGGTTGCCTACCGGGCCGACGGGCGGATGATTTTTTTTGCGGAGAACGCATCAACCTTTGTGCCAGAGGTCGACGACAACGAGCGATTGATAAGGCTTCTCGATGGTGGCGGTCAGTTGACCGGTTGGCGGTTGATTGCCGCCGATGACTCCGTCGAAACCTATTCTCCCGGCGGGAAGTTGCTGAGCGTGGTCACCCGAACGGGGTATTCGCTAGGGCTCACCTATGACATATACGATCGACTTCAGTCCGTAACCGATAATTTTGGCCGGAGTCTCATCTTTGCTTATGACTCGATACATCGCCTCGCCAGCGTAACCGACCCGGCTGGGCAGCACCTCGGCTTCGGCTACGACACCTTGGACCGCCTGGTCGGCGTGACCTATCCGGATGTCTCCGGTTCCCGCACTCGAACCTATCTTTATCAAAACGCGAGTTACGCGAATGCCCTGACCGGGATTACCGACGAGAACACGACGCCCTACGCGACGTATTCGTACGATGCGCTGGGCAGGGTTTCTGTGACGGCGCGTCTCGCTACCCCGACGCAGCAAGTCGACCGGTATTCCCTGACATACGGAAGCGGTAGTGCTTCGGTAACTGATCCGCTTGGGGTACAGCGCACATTCAGCTTTCAGTCGGTTGCAAACGTGCTGCGCGCAACGGCGGTTTCTCAAGCGGGATCGTGGTTGGCTCAGCACAACCACAGCGCGACGACATACGACGCCAACGGCAACGTCTCGTCGCGGCTGGACTTCAATGGCAAGAAGGTCTGTTATAGCTACGACCTGAGCCGCAACCTGGAGACCGGCCGAGCGGAAGGCATTCTGTCGACGGAGACTTGCGGTGCGGTGATGGGGACGCTGCCGTCGCGGGCTGACGTGCGCAAGGTCTCGACCCAGTGGCACCCGATCTGGCGGCTGCCGACCAAGGTCGCCGAACCCGGTCGGATTACGACCCATGCCTATAACGGCGACGGTGGCGTGTTCTGCGCGCCGACGACGGCGCTGGTCAACGGCAACCCCATCGCCGTGATTTGCCGGAATACGGTGCAGGAGACGACGGATGCGACCGGCCGGCAGGGATTCGCCGCTACGACCACCGGCCTTGCGCGGGTGTGGCAATACACGTACGACACGTTCGGTCTGGTGCTGACCGCAACCGACCCGAACAACAGAACGACGACCACCGTCTATTACGCCGCGAACGATCCAGACGTGGGCAAGCGCGCCAACGTGCAGACCATCACCAATCCGCTCGGTCACGTCACGAGGTACACCGCCTACGACGCCAACGGGCGGCCGATGTCCATCGCCGACCCGAACGGGATAGTGACCGCGCTTACCTATCACCCGCGGGGTTGGCTCACTTCACGGACGATAGGTGGCGAGTCCACGACGTATGTCTACGACGGCGTGGGGCAGCTCACCAAGGTGACGGTGCCGGACGGGAGCTACGTCCAGTACACCTACGACGGGGCGCACCGGTTGACGCAGATCCAGGACGGGCTGGGCAACAGGATCGTGTACACGCTGGACGCGATGGGGAACCGGGTCAAGGAGCAAGCCTACGACCCGAGCGGGCAGCTGGCGCGGGCCAAGCAGCAGGTGTTCGACGGCCTGAACCGGCTGCACCAGTCGGTCGGCGCGCAATAGGGAGGTCGCGATGAACCTTCGCCTCCGCTTGCTGGCGCTGGCTGGTGCGTGCATCGCCGCGCTGGTCGCAGGTCGAGCCGTGGCGCAGTACTGCCCGGTCACTTCAACCTACTTCAGCGGCAATTACAGCCTGAGCGGCTGCACCGTAGGGACGTGCTGGGCGAGCTCACCGTTCCCCGGCTCGACGGCAATCAGCGGTAGCCAGTATCCGTCGACCAACTTCGCCTGCGCCGCGACATCGCCGGCCGCCGGGGCCCGGGAAAACACGCTCTACACGTACGACGGCAACGGTAATCTGACGGTCAGCAAGGACCCGCTCGGACGGAGCACCACTCACAGCTACGACGCATTGAATCGCCTGACCCAAGTCCTCGATCCGGCGAGCGGGATCACCAAGTACGCCTACAACGGCAACGGAGTGCTCAAGCGGGTGACCGATCCTCGCAACGTCGTCACGACCTACACATTGAACGGTTTCGGCGAGACGGCGACACTTGCGTCGCCGGACACCGGCAACGCGATCAGCACTTACGACCCGGCCGGCAACCTGCTGACCCGGATCGATGCGCGGGGGGTAACAGCCACCTATACGTACGACGCGATCAACCGAGTGACTCAAGTCGTCTTCTCCAAGAGCGGCAGTCCTAACGAAACGCACACCATCACCTACGACGTCGGCGCCAACGCCAAGGGTCGGATCACCCAGCTCACCGATACCGCCGGCACCACCGGCTGGACCTACGAGGCACGCGGCCGGGTGAGCGGCAAGACGCAGGTCGCGGGTGGAATGACCAAGTCCGTGGGCTACGTCTACAACGCGGCCGGCCAGCTCCAGACCATGACCACTCCGTCGAGACAGCAGATCGGCTACACGTACGCGAACAACCGAGTGGCCGCGATCACGGTGAACGGGACTCCGCTCATCAGCGGGGCAACGACGGAGCCGTTCGGTCCCCTCAATCTCTGGCACTGGGGCAATGGGCTCTACTCGTTTCGCGACTACGACACCGACGGCCGGCTTTCGGCGTGGGAGTTCCGCGACGGGGTGTCCATTCTGCGCAGCGAGCTCACCTGGGACGCGGCCGGCCGGATCACGGCCATCAACGATCCGGCGGCCGCTGCGATCAAGGGCGTCTACCAGTACGACAACCTCGACCGCCTGACCGTCGCGCAGAAGGGGAACCCTGTCGCCAGCACCCAGCAGTTCGGCTACGACGCGGTGGGGAACCGCTCGAGTAAGACGGTGGACGGCCAGCTTACCAACTACACCTACCTGACGACGACCAACCGGCTGCAGGCGCTGACCGGCGTGGGAGCGAAGAGTTACACGTTCGATGCCGCCGGCAACCCGACCGCGATCGGGGCCCAGAGCTTCACCTACAATCTCGCCAACCGGGTCGTCGCGGCCGCGGGCGCGGCCTACGCAGTCAACGCGCTGGGCCAGCGAGTGAAGAAGACAGTAGGCGGCAACACGACCGTCTTCGTGTACGACGAGCGCGGGCGGCTCATCGGAGAGTACGATGGCGGCGGCAACCTGATCCAGGAGACGGTGTGGCTGGAGGATTTGCCGATCGCTGCGCTGCGCCAAACGGGTTCTGGCAACCCGCCGCCCATCGCGATCTACTACGCACATCCAGACCACCTTGGCAGCCCGCGGGCGATCACCCGGCCTTCCGACAACGCCTTCATGTGGCGATGGGACAATGTCGATCCGTTTGGCGCCAACGCCGCAAATGAGAATCCGGCGGGGCAGGGAACATTCAGATTCGCGATGCGGTTCCCCGGCCAGTATTACGATGCCGAGACGGGTCTCGCGTACAACCTGGCAAGAGATTACGATCCTACGATCGGCCGGTACGTCGAATCCGATCCGATTGGTCTCAAGGGAGGACTGAATACTTATGCCTATGCGCTTGGCCGACCAACGGATCAGTCAGACGCGACTGGGTTGGCGGTGTGGCAGTGTTTCCGCGCCATGAGTGGAATTCCGGTCGGGAGCCACACTTACTTCTTTGACGACAAGACGCAGCAGTGTTGCGGGAATCCTGGCTGGGGTCGAGACGTGCGAAACCCGCGGGCAAAGTGCAAGGAAGGCGGTCCAGGTAAAGACGTATGTGTGCTTATCTCCTCAAGTGACTCTGACTCAGAGAAGTTGCTTAGTTGTTGCGACAAGAAGTCAAATCCGTGGACCTACTTCCCAGGCATAAACGATTGTCAAAACACGACTGACGACTGCATTCGGAGCATAGGAATGGCCCCGCCGGCCGCTCCAAACGAAAACCGATTTCAGGCGTGCGATTCATGCGGGCGAACTCCAAACAATCCTGCCCCTCCAGCAATCTATTGACGTGTGAGCTGCACATGGCGGTGCACGAGATCGTGGCTTCTGCTGCGCGTTGCTTGTCCCGTTGTGGAGGCATGCGGCCAGTTATCGAGGAAGCTAGATGACGTTTCGTCCTGGATTACGGCAGATTCTGATGGTGTGCCTTATGGCTATTGCGGTCGTATGGCTTGTCCAAACTGTTCGACAATCCATCGGTCCGGAATTTGACTTGCGCTCGCTTGTCGCCGGCACGCTACTCTCAGGGATGATTGCGGTGCTAGCAATAGCATGCGTAACACGCTTCCGCGCGATAAGAATCATTGGAGCTGTCATGGGTGTCCTTCTCGCCGCACGCGAGTATTTGATGCTTGCCATGGCGAACATCAACTTGCGCGAGATCATTAGCGAACCATACGGTTGGATTGGCCCGCTGCTTCTCGCCCTCTTTCTTCTCGCGAGCGGGGTTTCCCTCATCGGAAGCGGCGTACCCGTCCGGGTGGAATAGTCGGCCCAGATCACGAATAGGATGAGTTGCAACGTCCCTTCTCGACGTTCGCTGCTGCGGTTAGTGCGCCGTTGCCCACTGCTAGTGTCGAAAGCCTCCTCTCGCTCCCCTTTCGACCTCAGAAACCATCGAAGGCGGAGATCGGTAGTGCAATACTCAAGTTGCATTCAGTGAGCATCGCGCTCACAACTTCGTGATTGGCATGGTTCGCCTGGCTCGCGCCATGAGCGATTGAGATTCCAACAAACGTCTAACAAACTTACTAGTCTCATTGATCATCGTTCCCACGGTTGCAACGTCCGTAAGCTTCTCCAATCGGTACTGGACTCGTTGTCGCCGGCGGGAAATGAGGACTTTCGCCGACCGGCGCTGACAGTACCGCCGGAATTGCCTAGACTAGGCGCCGATGAGCGCCCATCCGCCGGTAGTTATCCGCGAAGTTGGCCTGCGCGACGGGCTGCAGAGCATCGCGCGCGTTCTACCGACTGCGCAGAAGGTCGAGTGGATCCGCGACGCATATAACGCGGGCCAGCGCGAGATCGAAGTCGGTTCGTTTGTGCCGGCGCGGCTCCTGCCTCAACTTGCGGACACAGCCGACCTCGTAACATTTGCAAAGACCCTACCCGGCCTCTTCGCGTCGGTTCTCGTCCCGAACCTCAAAGGTGCCGAGCGCGCGCTCGAAAGCGGCGCCGACCTGATGCTCGTACCGCTCTCCGCGAGCCACGCGCATAGCCTCGCCAACCTGCGCAAGGCGCCAGACGATGTCGTCGCCGAGATTGCTCGCATTCGAGAAGCGCGCGACGCGGTCAAGTCGAAATGCCTGCTCGAAATCGGGATCAGCACCGCATTCGGCTGCACGATCCAGGGCAAGGTCGAAAAGACCGAAGTGCTGCGACTGATCCGCGCCGTCCTCGACGCCGGCGTCGATCGCGTTGGGCTCGCGGACACCGTCGGCTACGCGGACCCCGCAATGGTGCAGGATCTGTTCGAGAGCGCGCTCAAGATCGCGGGCGACAGGCTCACCACCGGCCACTTCCACGACACGCGCGGCCTTGGCATGGCGAACGTGTTCGCCGCGTGGAAGCTCGGCATCCGCCGCTTCGACGCGTGCCTCGCGGGGATCGGGGGTTGCCCGCACGCGCCGGGCGCGAGCGGCAACGTCACGACGGAGGACGTCGTCTACATGTTCGCGAGCATGGGCGTGCCAACCGGCCAGGATTTCGACAAGCTGATCGCGCTGCGGGCGAAGGTCGCGGGCTGGCTCGAAGGCGAATCGCTATACGGCACGCTGTGGCGCGCCGGTCTGCCAAAGACGATGCGCGCCGCATCGACGTCACGCTAACGCCGCCATGGTCGCGAGTGGGCCCAGAGAATGTGCAGCGGTCACTTTGCCGACAGCGTGTTAATCGTGCCTGTCGTCGCGGCAGCGCCGATGTTGTTGCGATACGAACCAAAGAACGCGCCATTCGCCTGCGCGAAGGCGAGGTCCTGAAATTCCAATGCGTTGCCGCTTACGTCTAGAGTCACTCCCAGGCCGTCGGCGCGTATGCCCGTTTGGTTTCCGCCGAATGCGTTCTCGGAGACTGTTACGTTCGCGCCATGATCGGATGACAACACGCTGATACCGTGCCCGCCATTGCGATAGATCGCATTGCGTGTCAGCGTGCCCGTGGATAACGCATGCGTGCCGTCCGAGCACAAATCCGGCGGCGCCGTTGTATTCGAGGGTCGATCGGTCGACCAGGATCTGCGGGTTGGAAAGGACCGTGCTGGTGGCGACGTTTATGCCGTTTCGGCCGTTGTACGCGAGATGACTCTGCGTAACCGATGCGTCGACCACGTCGCTCAAGGACAGCACGAAAAGGCCATCGAACTGGTTGCCTTCGCTGCGCACGCGATCGAGCACGACTATGCCATGGGCGACAAAATCGATGCCATTGCCCAGGTTGTCGCGCACGCTCGTGTCGACGACAAACAGAGCCGAGGCGTCCGCGCCATGCAGTACGCCATCGCCGGTCATGCCCGAGATCACGCAATTCTCGATTCGCAACACCGTCACCTGCAGCACATTGACGCCCGTCACGCCGCCGTGGCCATTGATCGACAAGCCGCGTAGCAATACGGTGCTTCCGGGTGCGTCGACAGTGATGCCATCGCCGCTGGAGACGGTGACGCCGGCGTGGATCCCCGCCGGAGCGATCAACGAGATCGACTTGTCGATGGTGACCGGCCCATAACCCGCCGAGTCGAGGACGATCACTTCACCGGGGGCGCTGGTTTTGGCGATGGCGGCGCTGAAGGATCGGCAGGGTGCGCTGATCGAACATGCATTGGTATCGACCCCGGTCGACGCGACGAAAGTGCGCTGCGACGCTGCCAACGCGGTCCCGATGAATGAAGCACCTGCGAAGACGGCGAACACGGGCAGCGCTCGTTTGATTGCTTGTCTCATGGACCCACCCTTCCCAATTGACGCGCCGGAGGATTCGAGCGCATGCCGACGAGTCTACTCGCTGGTGCAACGGTGCGTGCCTCTGTTCAACGCCATCCGGAATGCCTAGACTACGATGGCCGCTGTCCGTGAAAACGCCGATGGACGCTCCTGCTCGGGACATGCCCCCGCAACCGCTCGCCGGCATGCGCGTCGTCGAGTTCACGCACATGGTGATGGGCCCGACGTGCGGGATGATGCTCGCCGACCTGGGTGCGGAAGCGATCAAGGTCGAGCCGATCGACGGCGACCGCACGCGGCGCTTGCTCGGTGCCGGCGCCGGCTTCTTCCCGATGTTCAATCGCAACAAGAAGAGCATCGCGATCGATCTGCGCACCGATGCGGGCGCCGAGGTCGCGCGCAAGCTCGCGGCGAGCGCCGACATCGTCGCCGAGAACTTCAAGCCGGGCACGATGAGCAAGTACGGTCTCGACTACGCGGCGCTCGCGAACGTGAATCCGCGCGTCATCTACATAAGCCTCAAGGGCTTCCTGCCCGGCCCCTACGAAAACCGCACGGCGCTGGACGAGGTCGTGCAGATGATGGGCGGCCTCGCGTACATGACCGGCCGACCGGGCGATCCGTTGCGCGTGGGCAGCAGCATCAACGACATCATGGGCGGCCTGTTCGGCGCGATCGGCGCGCTCGGTGCGCTGATCCAGCGCGGCGTCACCGGCCGCGGCATGGAAGTGCAGTCGGCGCTCTTCGAGAACAACGTCTTCCTGGTCGGCCAGCACATGCTGCAATACGCGGTGACCGGCAAGGCGCCGGCGCCGATGCCCGCGCGCGACAATCCGTGGGCCGTCTATGACGTGTTCACGGTCAAGGACGGCGAGCAGATCTTTCTCGCGGCGGTCAGCGATCCGCAGTGGGAGACGTTCTGCGATGCGCTGGGTTTCGCCGATCTCAAGGCCGATGCGTCGCTCGCGACCAACAACCTGCGCGTGCAGAAGCGTCCGTGGCTCCTGAAGACGCTTGGCGAGCGTCTCGCAAAGCATTCCGCCGCCGAACTCGGCGAGATCTTTGAGCGGGCCGGCCTGCCGTTTGCGCCGATCAACCGGCCGGAGGATCTGTTCGACGATCCGCACCTGGCCGCAACCGGCGGCCTCGCCGACGTGCGATTGCCCGATGGCCAGCACGCGGGGCAGTCGGTCAAGGCGACGCTGTTTCCGATCACGCTCGCGGGCCAGCGACTCGGCGTGCGCCTCGATCCGCCGCGGATGGGCGAGCACACCCGCGAGCTGCTGCGCGGGCTTGGATACGACGCAGCCCAGATCGATACGCTGATTGCGCAGAACGCGGTAGCGTAAACCAACACCGAGGGAGAACCGCATGACCCGCACCGCCGCAGCGCTGCTCTGTCTCGTCGCGCTGGCCTCTATCGCTCCCGCGCAGGCGCAGCTGGGTGAGCGCGCCGTCAAGTTCATCCTGCCGGTGGCCACGGCGTCGGGAGTCGACACGATCACCCGTACGGCGGAGCCGGCCTTGTCGAAAGCGCTGCACGCGCCGGTAGTCGTCGACAACCAGCCAGGGGCGGGCGGTATCGTCGGTACGTCCGCACTGGTGAAGGCGGCGCCGGACGGCTACACGCTTTCCATCGTATCGAACAATCACGTCATCTACCCGAGCGTCTACAAATCGGTACCGTTCGACCCGATCGCGGACATCACGCCGATCGCCGTCATCGGTTCGACACCGATCGTGATCGTCGTCAATCCCAAGGTCCCGGCCAAGAACGCGCAGGAGCTGATCGCTCTGCTCAAAGCGAATCCGGGCAAGTACAACTACGGCTCATCGGGCAACGGCACCATCCTCCACCTCGCGGCGGAGATGTTCTTCGACGAAGCCGGCGTCAAGGCGACGCACGTGCCATACAAGGGCGTCGGACCGATGCTGACCGATCTGATCGGCGGCCAGGTCGAGATCGGCGCGCTGTCGCTGCCGTCGATCCAGCAGCATTTGAAGAGCGGCGCGCTTCGCGCGATCGGCACGGGCACCGCCCAGCGGATCGCGGCCGCACCCGATATTCCGACGATGGCGGAGCAAGGGTTGCCCAACTACCTGGTCGAGGGTTGGTTCGCCGTGATCGGCCCCGCGAAGATGCAGCCGGCGGACGTGAAGCGCATCCACGACGCCTTCGCCACGGCGTTCGCGGCGCCGGAAGTGAAGGAAGCGATGGCGAAGCAGGGCAACACGATCGACGTCAGCACGCCGGAGTATGCCAATTCGTTCTTCCGGAGTGAGCTCACCAAGTACGCGAAGCTCGTGAAGAAAGCCGGGCTCGAGCTGCAGTAGTCGGGGTTGCTCGCCGGCGCCCGCGAGTAGGGCACCGCTCCCCATTCGCTCGCAATCGTGACATCATGTCGCCCTTTCCGCGTCACGTTCCCGCAGGAGTCCGCTCATGAAGCTCTATTACCATCCCGTGTCAACGACGAGCCGCCCGGTCTTGCTGTTCGCCGCCGAGTCGGGCATTCCGCTGGATCTGCAAGTGGTCGATCTCTTCACCGGCGAGCAGTACCAGGCGCCGTTCGAGAAGCTCAACCCGAGCCACCAGGTGCCGGTGCTGGAAGACGGCAACTTCCGGCTGACCGAGAGCTCGTCAATTCTCAAGTACCTCGCGGACAAGACCGGCTCTCCCGCGTATCCCAAGGATCCCCAGAAGCGCGCACACGTCCACGAGCGGATGGACTGGTTCAACACGGGCTTCTACCGCGACTATTCGTACGGCTTCATCTACCCGCAGATCTTTCCCTTCATGAAGCGGCCCGACGACGTCGTGCAGGCCGGCACGATCGCCTACGGCAAGGAGAAGGCGCAGGGCTGGCTCAAGGTGCTGGATCAGAGCCTGCTTGGGAACAACAACTACCTCTGCGGCAACGAAATCACGATCGCTGACTACCTGGGCGCAATGATGACGCTGGGCGGCGAATGTATATCGTGCAACTTCGCTGCGTACCCGAACATCACGCGCTGGATGGGCAAGATGAAGTCGCTCAAGAACTGGAACAGCGTGAACGAGGCGTTCTACAAGTACGTGGTCGACCCGAACAAGGGCAAGGACTTCGTAAGCATCTAACCGCAACCGGAGGCCGGCGATGATCAAGGGCCTGCACCACAATGCTTACCGCTGCCGGGACTCCGAGGAGACGCGGCGCTTCTACGAGGACTTCCTCGGCCTGCCGCTGGCCGGCAGCCTCGACATCAAGGAAACCAAGAGCGGCCGCAAGACGTCGGTGCTGCACACGTTCTACCGGCTCGACGACGGTTCGTACCTCGCGTTCTTCGAAGCGCCCGACATGCCGTTCGAGTTCAAGGCACAGCACGACTTCGACCTGCACATCGCGCTCGAGGTCGAGCCGCCGGTGCTGGACGCGATGCTGGCCAAGGGCAAGGCGCGCGGCATGGAGACGCGCGGCATCTCGGAGCACGGCTTCGTGCGCTCGATCTACTTCCGCGATCCGAACGGCTACGTGATCGAGCTCACCGCGAAGACACCGGGGCACGACGCGATGATGGATCCCGCGACGAACGAAGCGCGCGCGATCCTCCATCGGTGGCAGGAAGAAAAGGCGCAAGCGAGGGCCGTGACGACGGCGCGGTGAGTTCCGGATGCCGGCGCGACGGTGGTATCGCGTAGCAGGCGGCCGGTTCGGCGCGATCCTGTTCGCGGCCACATCGGGCTTTGCGTACGCGCAGTTCGATAACACGCCGGCGCCGGCACAGCCCGACAATCCAATCGACCAGGCCACCGCGAACCCGGTTCGCGACCATGGCGCCTCGAAGGTCCTGCAGGGACCGCTGCGCTCGCTCGCGCGGCGCCCGCTCCCCGAAACGGACACTGAAGCCGGCGTTCTGCAGACGCAAAATCTCGCCGCGTGGCCGCGGCTCTATCGCGATGGCCCGTGGCTCATCACTGGCAGCCTGACGGGCGCGGTCGGGCTGTTCACGATGTCGAACAATGCTTTCGACGAGCCCGCCGCGCTCGCGTCGCCGACATACAAGCCGAACCCGAGCTGGGGCGAAGCGTTCATCGAGCCCGGTATCGCCGCAACGTACGCGGTAGGCGGTGGCGCCAGCCTTTATGGCGGGTATTCGTGGATGGGCACCGCGACGCGCGGCACCGACAACGCCGGCAACGGCAACACCTGGCACGGCGACAACGAGCAGCTCTACGGTGGACTCAAGTGGCACGACGCCGGCGCGAGCGGGCTCGGCGTCGATGTTTCCTACGGACAGCAGGATTTCGAGGTCGGCAAGGGGATGCTGCTTTCGAAGGGCGCGAGCAACGGTGTGCAGCGCGGTGCAAACCAGATAGGTCCGCGTGCGGCGTGGGCAAATGCGGCGCTCGCGACAGTGAGCGTCGGCGATTTCAAGGTCCAGGGTTTCTGGCTCAAGCCCAACGACTCGTCCGCGGCGGAGACCGGCACGACGCTCGATGGCATCAACGTCGAATGGAATCCGCCGAGCACCGTGCGCCTGGGCGCGATGTGGATCCACGTGCCCGATTCGGAAATCGTCACCCGGGACGGTCTCGACGTCTACGATTTCCGAGCGCGCTGGCATCCGTTCTGGGCGTCGCCCAACCTATGGTTCGAGGCCGAATACGCGTGGCAGACGAAATCGAACGTTGACGCGACCGGCTGGCTTCTGCAGGCCAACTACAATGCGCAGGATCTCGCCTGGAAGCCGCTCTTCGACTTCCGCTACGCTTCGCTGTCAGGCGACCGGCCCGAAACCGCCAAATGGGAAGGCTTCGATCCGCTGTATTTCGGCGGCAGCAACCCGAACTGGTACCAGGGTCAGATCGGCTCGACGATCTTCAACAACACCAACATGAAGGTCGCCAGCGCCGGCGTGACGCTGACACCCGATGCGAACAACATCGTCGTGCTTCGCTATCTGTACTTCGCGGCGGACCGGACGAACTCGCCGCTCGCGATTCCCGCTCCCGGCCAACCGCCGCCCGTCGGTGGCGGCGTGCCCGCGAAGGCGCTCGCGAACGAGTTCGACACGTCGTGGACGTACATCATCGACAGGCACGTGAACGTGAACGGCTTCGCGGCGTACGCGGCGCCCGGCGCCGGCTACAAGGATCTTTATGCGGCGAACGGTGGCAGCGCCCAAGGGTGGTGGTTCTTTGGCGCGCAGTTCAATTTCAGTTACTGAATCGACGGCGAATCGGGAGTTCGAAATGACGTCCCTCCCTTACCGAATGACTTCGCGCGCGGCAATGGCCGCGCTGGCTCTGGTTCCGCTCCAGGCACTGGCCGACGGCACGCCCTTCTTCAGCACCGCGCAGCTCGCGCAGGGCCGCTGGGAGTACTCGCAGCGCTGCGCGGTCTGCCACGGCGCTCAGCTCGAGGGTGGCGGCGCGCCGGCGCTCAAGGGCACCGCGTTCGTCGCGCAGTGGAATGGCAAGCAGCTCAAGGAATTCTACGGCTACGTCTATCACAACATGCCGCTCGGGCAGGCGGGCGTGCTGTCCGGTCAGGAATACGCGGACATCGTCGCCTATATCCTGAGCCGGAACGGCGTCGCGGCGGGCAACGATAAGTTCACTCCGCAATCGCCAATGCAGCGCGCGCTCGAGCTTGACGCCGTGGTCGCGGCTCGCAGCGAGGCGGCGAGCGCACCGTCGGCGCAAGTGAAGATCGGCGAGCTCTACGGCAAGCTCGCGCAGCCGTCGACGACGCGGCCGACGCAGGCCGAGCTCGATGCGGCCGACAGCGCAACCGACAACTGGCTCATGTACAACAAGGGCTACCGTGCCGAGCGCTATTCGTCGCTCGACCGGATCAGCACGTCAAACGCGGCGAACCTCCGACCGGTGTGCATGTTCCAGCTGGGCGAGCTCGGCACGTTCTCGACGGGTCCTGTCGTCTACGACGGCATCCTCTATGTCACGACGCACCTCGGCACGTACGCGATCGACGCGACGACGTGCAGGAAGCTTTGGACCCATCAGCACATCGCGCAGGGTCCCGAGATGAACGCGACGAACAAGGGCATCGCGCTCGCCGGCGGCCGGGCGATTCGCGGCACGCAGGACGGCTTCCTCTACGCGCTCGACGCGAAGACCGGTGCGCCGCTCTGGGTGCGGCAGGTCGCCGACTGGAGCATCGGCGAGGGCATCGGGGCGGCGCCTACGGTGTGGAACGATCTCGTCTACGTGGCAAAGGCCGGCGGCGACTGGGGCATCAAGGGCCGGATGATGGCGTTCAACGTCGCCGACGGTACGCTCGCGTGGAGCTTCGATCTCATTCCCACGGGAACCGAGACGGGCGCCGACACCTGGCAGACTCCGGGATCGACGCAACATGGCGGCGGCGCGGCGTGGACTGCGTACGCGCTCGATCGCGAGACGGGCACGTTGTTCATCCCGGTCGGCAATCCCGGTCCCGACTTCCAGAAGGCCATGCGCAAGGGCGCGAACCTGTTCACGATCTCGACGGTCGCGATCGACGCGCGCACCGGCAAGCTCAAGTGGTGGTACCAGCTCCGGCCGAACGACGACCACGACTGGGACAACACCACGGTCGCGCTCTTCGATTCGGACGGCAAGAAGCTCGTCGCTACGGGCGGCAAGGAAGGCATCCTGCACGTCCTCGACCGCGAGACCGGCAAGCTGGTCTTCAAGCTGCCGATGACGACCGTGCTGAACCACGACGCGCCGCTCACGCCCGAGGGCGTGCGCGTCTGCCCGGTGGCCGGCATCCAATGGAACGGCGCGGCGCACAGTCAGAAAACCGACCTGCTCTACGTCAACGCGATCGACTGGTGCACGCTGTTCAAGCTGGGACCGGAGCCCAAGTGGGTCGCGACGATTCCGTACACGGGACTCGCCAACGGCTGGGGCACGAACGATCCGACGAAGGACTGGAGCGGCTGGATCAATGCGGTCGATCCGAAGAG
Organism: uncultured beta proteobacterium; assembly: GCA_963773195.1. Taxonomy (GTDB): domain Bacteria; phylum Pseudomonadota; class Gammaproteobacteria; order Burkholderiales; family Casimicrobiaceae; genus CAIWHR01. The sequence continues at coordinate 630,790 of CAVZAE010000005.1, read as the reverse complement.
CGGCAAGATGGCGTGGCGCGTGCATACCCCGGCCCCGATGTACGCGGCGCTCACGCCTACCGCCGGCAACGTACTCTTCACCGGCGACCTGCTCGGCAACTTCCTCGTGCTCGATGCGCGTGACGGCAAGGAGCTCTACCGCTTCGACACCGGCGGACCGATCGCGGGCGGCGTCGTCACCTACGAGCAGAAGGGCAAGCAGTACGTCGCAGTTGCCTCCGGCCACAGCGGCGGCTCGATCCCGCTCCAGGGCAGCACGACGGTCGTTATCTTCGGCCTCTAGTCGCGGAATTGTGACGCGAGCCAGGAGGTCACTCGCGGCGCATAGGTGTTGACAACGAGGCCCGCGAAGACCAGCACGACACCGGCAATCTGCAGCGGCGCAAGCGACTCGCCCAGGAACAGCGCGCCGCTCGCGAGCCCCGACACGGGGATCAGGAGCGCGAACGGCGAGATGAGCGGCGTCGGATAGCGATGCAGGAGCGCGTTCCACGACCCGAAACCAAACAGCGTGGCCCCGTACGCCATCACGAAGAGGCAGGCCCAGGCGAGTGCGCTCATTCCGACAACGGCTTGCACCGCTGCCGGGCCGCCCTCGAACGCATACGAGATGACGGCGAGCGGCAGCGGCGGTACGAGGCTCGACCATACGACGAGCCCGAACATGTCGGGCGCATGCTCGCCGGCGCCCCGCTTGGCGATGATGTTGCCGACGGCCCAGGCGAGTCCCGCCGCGATCACGAGCATGAAACCGACGAACGTCCCGGTCTCCCCGGCGCCGAGCTTGTGCGCACCGAGGAGTACGACACCGATTACGGCAACCCCGGCGCCCATCAGGTTGTAGCGGGAGATGCGGTCGCCGTCGAGGGCGACAGCGAGCCCGATCGTGAAGAACACCTGCAGCTGGATCACGAGGGAGGAGAGTCCAGCGGGCATGCCGAGCTTCATTCCCAGGAAAAGCAGGCCGAACTGCAGGACGCCGATCGCGACGCCATAGCCGACGACATAGCGCCAGGGCATCGCCGGACGGCGTATGAAGAACACGAGCGGCAGCGCGGCCAGCGCGAAGCGCACGGCGGCGAGCGCGAACGGTGGAACTTCGCGCAGCGCGACCTTGATCGGTACGAACGTGTAGCCCCAGACCGCGACGATGGCGAGCGTCAGGAGCAGGTCGCGCGGAGCGAGTTGGGTCTTCACGAAGGACTGACACGCAAGGCTGCCAGCGTACGATGATACCCGGCCGTCAGACCGCTGGCGCGAACGGACATGAGCAACGTAAAGTACGGATATCGCGGCGCGCGGCAGCGTAGACGCCGCAACGGCGAAGGAGGAGAGTCGAGATGAAAGGATTGGCAGCGACCGTAGGTGCCGTCGTGCTTGCGTTGACGACAGCGACGGCGTGGGCGGACGGACAGCTCAACATCATTTGCAGCGTGCCGATGTCATGGTGCCAGGCGGTCGGCACCGCGTTCACGAAGGAGACCGGCATCAATGTCGGCGTCGTGCAAAAGAGTGCCGGCGAGGCGATGGCGCAGATCGCGGCCGAGCGCGCCAACCCGAAGCTCGACGTCTTCTACACCGGCACCGGCGATCCGCACCTGCAGGCCGCGGAAATGGGCCTCACCGACGAATACAAGTCGCCGATGTTGCCGCAACTCTACGACTGGGCGGTTCGCCAGGCGGAGCAATCGAAGTACCGTACGGTCGGCGTGTACACGGGGGCGCTGGGCATCGCCTACAACCCCGAATTGCTCGCGAAGAAGAACCTGCCGCCACCGAAGTGCTGGGCCGACCTCGCCAATCCGATCTACAAGGACGAGGTCCAGATGGCGAACCCGAACGCCTCGGGCACGGCCTACGCGTCGCTGGCGACGCTCGTGCAGATCTTCGGCGAGGACAAGGCGTTCGAGCTCATGAAGGGAATGCACCGCAACATCAACAGCTATCCGCGTACGGGCGCAGCGCCGGTGCGCGCAGTCGCGCGCGGCGAAACGGGCATCGCGGTCACGTTTCTGCACGACGGCATGACCGAGGTCGTCGCCGGTTTCCCGGTGAAGCTCGTCGTCCCGTGCGAAGGCACCGGCTACGAGGTCGGCTCGATGTCGATCGTCAAGGGTGCACGCAACCTCGAGAATGCGAAGAAGTTCTACGATTGGGCGCTCACGCCCGCGGCGCAGAAGATCGGTGGTGAGCTCAAGAACTTCCAGACGCCGTCGAACAAACAGACGCCGCCGCCGCCCGGCGCACCCGACCTCGGGCAGATCAAGCTCATCAACTACGACTTCGCGAAGTACGGCAGCGCGACGGAGCGCAAGCGGATACTCGAAAAATGGGACAAGGAGGTCTACTCGATCCCGCGGGGCTGACCAGGTGACGGTCGACGCTCGCTACGCGTTTTTGCAACGCCTCGCGCGCGGCGCCGGCCAGCTCGCCCGCGATTTCTGGGAGAAACGCGACGCGCTCACGGTCGAGCTCAAAGGCCCGCAGGATTTCGTGAGCGTCGCCGACCGCGAGGTCGAGACCTTCATCCGGGAGGAGATCGCGCGTGAGTTTCCGGGCGACGAGTTCCTGGGCGAGGAGACCGCGGGCTCGTTCACCGGGGGGGCGGAACGTCTATGGATCGTCGATCCCATCGATGGCACGCACAACTTCCTGCGCGGCATCAGGCATTGGAACGTCTCGATCGCATGGGTCGAGAACGGAGTACGTATGCTTGGCGCCGTCTACGATCCGCCGCACGACGAGCTCTTCCATGCGCGGCGCGGCGGCGGCGCCTTCTGCAGCGGTGCCGGCGGTGAGATGCGCATCCGCGTGGCACCGACGACGGAGCTTTCGGCGGCGATCGTCGCTGTCGGCCATTCGGACCGCTTCTCCGACGCGCGCGTCGTCGCACTGCGCGGGGCGCTCATGCAAGCGCGCGCGGCATTTCGCAACTTCGGCTCGGCCGCGCTGCAGCTCGCGCATGTCGCGGCCGGACAGCTCGACGCGTACATCGAGCTCGAGCTCTCGGCGTGGGACGCGATGGCGGGCCTGCTCCTGGTCGAGGAGGCCGGCGGTCGCGTGGCGCCCTATCCCGGGCCGCGGGGATTGACCGTACGCGCGCCGGTCGTCGCCGCCGCGGCCGGCATCGCGGACGCGCTCGACGCGCTCTTACGGACGGTGGTGGAGGGCGAGCGCTAGAGCACGCCCTCTCGACCTCCGGTCACAGCGCGCTCAGCGGCGTCAGGGTCGTGCCCGGATCGAGGTCCGGGGTGTTGTCCATAGCGGTGTTGTTGGTGCGGGTTCGCAGCGTCCCTCCCGATTGCGCTGCGAGGCCCGCGGCGCCGCTTCGGGTCACCGTGTTCCCTGCGCCGGTCATGATCGATGGGCCGGTCACGAGCAGCCCGATCCCCTTCGAGCCCTTGATGACGTTGTCGGTGACGGCCGCGAGCACCCCTCCCGAGACACTTCCGGCGATGTATACGCCGCGATCGTTGTCGATGATGGTATTGCGCGCGACGACGAGGTCTGCGTTGACGAGCGCCACGCCGGACGTGCCCGCGAAGACTCCGTCGCCACCGTTGCCGACGATCATCGTGCCTTCGATGACCAGGGTTGACCCTGCGACCGCGGTGTCCATGGAGATCCCTCGAAATCCGTTCCGCGACAGTACGCTGTCGCGGACGGTAAGGCTCCCCTGGCTCGCGCCGACACCATTTCCGTTTCGCTCGCTGCGCAGGCGGTCTATGACTACCGTTGCAGCGGCGATAAGCCCGACGCCGTTCCCCGCGTTGTCCCGGGCGATCGAGTCGTTGACGAAGACCTCCGCGCCGTCGGCCTCGATCGAAATGCCGTCGCCGACCATGTTCGAGACTTCGCACCCCTCGACATGGAGGCGCGCACCTTGCTGCAGGTGAATTCCGACGTTGCCGCCCAGGCCGTTGATCGTCAGTCCGCGCAACACGACGTTCGCCGTCGCATCGCCGTTGACCGTGATGCCATCGTCACTGAACACCGAGACGCCCGCGTAAATCCCCGAGGGCGCAATGATCGCGACCGATTGATTGATGATCACGGGCCCGTAGCCGGCCGAATCGAGAACAATGATTTCGCCCGCCGCCGCCGTCTTGCCTAGCGCCGCGGTGAATGATCGGCACGGTTGCGCGATGCTGCACGTGTTGGCATCGGCGCCGTCGGAACGGACGAATGTACGCTGGGCCAGGGCGGCGAGCGCCCCGGTCGCGAGAGTTGCGGCAACGGTCGCCACCGCGGCGACGGCGAGCCGAATAGACAGGTTCCGCATGTTTCCTCCCTGGAGTGGTGAATTGTGGTCGCGGCACCACGATCGCCCACGAGGCTGGCGGCGAGGGTGGCACCGCGTCAGTATCCTACGGGGTGACGGCGCGGAATTCCACCGGGCCGGCTCTAGCGGCCTTCGTCAATGCGTTGTGGCGAGACGCCGGTGATCGGTGCACGCCGGATCTGGCGGCCGCGAAGGACCTTTCCAAACCACGTGGCCGCGAATGCGACCACGGCCAGCACGGCAAAAGCGATCACTTCGTAGTGCTTCGCGTGTGCGAGCATGTTCGTGAACGCTGCGCCGAAGACGTAACCCAGGCCGCCGACGACGATCGCCCAGACGATTGCGCCAGCCAGATTCGGGGGTGCGAAGCGTGAGACGGGCAGACGGCTCGCACCGATGACGATCGGCGAGGCGATGCGCAGGCCCCATGCGAACCGAAGCATGAACACCACCAGGTTCGCGTGTTGCGAGAGCTTCGCGAGGATCACCGGTTGCGCGGCCGCGAGTCGCGGCGACCACGCGAGGAGTCGCGGTCCGTAGCGTCGTCCGGCAAAGAACGCCACCTGGTCGCCGCAGAAGCCGGCGAGCGCTGCGGTCGCCATCACCCATGGCAGCGACATATAGCCCATGTGCGCGGCGAAGCCCGCGAGCACGAGCACTGTTTCGCCCTCGAGAAAGCAACCGACGAAGACGGCCAGATAACCGTACGATTCGATGAAGCCTTGCAGCGTCATCCGCGCGGGCGCCGCGCTTGCGTCACTTGGCGAACGTGCCGGCGTAGACGTATGCGAAGGCGTCGGGTTTCACGTACTTCCGCAGCGCGGCGTTCACATCTGCCGTGGTCACCGCAGCGATCGCGGTATCGATCTTCGCCGAGTACGCGAACGCGCGGCCGAGATAGGCCTGCTGCATCAGCGCCGCGGCGAGCGAACGGTCCTGCGTCCGCTGCAGCTGCCGGCGCTTGAGGAGGCCGTTCTTCGCCTCTGCCACCTCGGCGTCGGTGGCGCCGTCGCGGACGAGGCGCGTGAGCTCTTCCGACAGCGCCTTCTCGAGTCGCTCGCGATTCTGGGGCGCAAAGATCGCGGAGAGCGCGAGGGGCGAGTTCTCCTCGAAGCTGCTAGGCTCGAGCGTCGCACCGACGCTGTAGCTGAGGCCGTCCTGCTCGCGCACCCGCTTCCACAGCCGCGACGTGCCGAGATCGCCCAGAATGTAGGCGGCGACTGAGGCAGCGGGATAGTCGGCGCTGGCGTCGTTCAACGGCAGCGCGAGCTCGGCCTGCATCGCGGCGTTCGCCTTGTCCGCTGTTTCGAGCGTGACGACGCGCGCGGGCTTGGCCACGAGCGGCTCCGGCACGCGAGTGAACGCCATGGGACTCTTCCACGCGCCGAACAACGTACCGAGCTGCGCCTTTACCGCATCGGCGTCGAAGTCGCCGACGATCGCGAGCTCCGCCGCGGCGCCGCCCGCGAACTGGGTGTGGAAGCGCTTGACGTCATCGAGCTTCGCCTGCGCGTAAGACGCGATTTCCTCGTCCAGCGTCGGTTGGTAGCGGACATCGCCCTTCGGGTACGGGTTGCCGAGGCGGGCGAGGGCGCGCTCCGCCATGCTGTCGGGATCGGTCCGACTCTCTTCGAGCGAAGCCTGGATCTCGCGCTTCAGCTGCTCGAACTCCGGCGCCGGGAACGACGGCGTGCGCAAGACCTCGGCGGTGAGCGCGAGGACGTCCGCGAGCTTGTCGCGCGTTGTCTCACCCGCGGCGGTGAAGGACGTTTCGCCGCCGTCGATCTCGAGCTTCGAGCGCAGACGGTCGAGCGTGTCCTCGATCTCCTGGCGGCTGTGCTTGGTCGTGCCGCGCTTCAGCATGTACGCCGCGAGCGAGCCTTGCGGCGTCTTGCCGAACAGCGACTTCTCGTCGCCCTGGTGCACCTCCAGCCTGACTTTCACCGTGGCGCCGCGCGTCTTTTTGGGCAGGAGTGCAACCTTCATCCCGTTCGCGAGCGTGAAGCGCTGCGTGCGAGCGTCGAGATTCGCAGGAGATGCGTCGAAAACTTCGCCCGTGGCGGCGGCGGGATCGCCCTTGTAGTCGTTGACCATGGTCGCGACGTCGACCGCGGGCGAGTGCGGAGCGCGATCGGGCTTGGCCTCGGGTACGAAGGTGCCGACGGTCCGGTTCGACGCCTTCAAATAGGCCGCCGCCACGCGCTGCACGTCGACCGTCGTCAGCGCGCGCCAGCGATCGCGGGCAATGAAGAAGAGCCGCCAGTCGCCGAGCGCGACCGACTCCGACAGCGCGATGCCGAGGCGCGCCGGATCCGCAATCGTGTCGTCGAAATCGCGGAGCGCTTTCGCGCGGACGCGGTCGACTTCGGCTGCAGTGATCGGCGCCTTGGCGGTGCCTTCGAGCGTCGCCTCCATCGTCGTCCGCGCGGCGGCGAGCGAGTCGGTCAGCGGGAGCTGGGCGAAGAAGATGACGAATCCGGGATCGTGCAGCCCGGGGGCATAGCTCTGGACCGCGGACGCCTTCTTCGCCTCGACCAGTGACTTGTAAAGGCGGCCGGCGGGCTCGATGGTCATGACCTTGGCGAGCGCATCGACGGCGATGGCGTCGGGATGCGCGCCCGGAACCGTGTGATAGAGAATCCCGAGTAGCTGCGTGTCGCCCACGCGGCGAATCGCGACGCTGCGCTCGCCGTCCTGCACGGGCTCGTCCGTATAGAGGCGCGGCAACGCGCGCGTCGGCTTCGGGATCGCGCCGAACGACTGCGCGATCCAGCCGAGCGTCTGGTCCGGATCGAAGTGACCGGCGACGACGAGCACCGCATTGTCCGGCTGGTAATAGGTGCGGTAGTAGGCTTGCAGCCGGCCGATGTCGACGCCCTCGACGTCGGAGCGCGCGCCGATCGTCTCCTTGCCGTAGTTGTGCCACGCATAGGCGGTGCTCGTGAGACGCTCGACGAGCATGTTCCAGGGATTGTTCTCTCCCATCTCCATTTCGTTGCGGACCACGGTCATCTCGCTGTCGAGATCCGAGCGAGCGACCTTCGCGTTGACCATCCGGTCCGCTTCCAACGCGAGCGCCCACTGGAGGTCGGCGGGCGACGCGTTGAACGTCTCGTGGTAGTTGGTGCGGTCGTACGAGGTCGACGCGTTGAAGCGCATCCCGCGCTTGGTGAGCTCCGCCTTGGGATCGGAGATCGCCGAGGTGCCCTTGAACATCATGTGCTCGAGCAGGTGCGCCATGCCCGTCTCGCCGTAGTTCTCCTGGCGCGAGCCGACGAGGTAGGTAAGGTTGACGGTGGTCTTGGCCGCGCTCTCGTCGGGAAACAGGAGCACCGTCAGGCCGTTCGCGAGCGTGTATTGGGTAATCCCCTCGACCGAGGGGCCTTGCACGACGCCGGGCGGGAGCGCGGCGGCAACGGGGGTGGCGACAAAGGCGGCGGAGGCGAGCACGGGGGCGAGGAGGCGGTGGACGGCGTTCATGAGAGAGGTGGCTTCGTGGGGCGCGGAGTATAGCGGACGCGCGGGGTCCGGCATGGACAGGACGCGGGCGTCCGGGTTCGCAAAGGTGCGATGAAACGCGGACGGGGCCGACGGACGGCAAACCCTGGGCTGCGTCGGAGGCTCCTCGTTGCTATGCTAATCGTTCTGCGCCGCGTCCAATATGGGGGAAAGTCCATGCGGCTCAAGCGCCCGCTCTTCATGCCCGGCCGACGGATCGAGCAAATAGGGAAGCTCTCGGAGCAGCCGTTCTTCAGCCGGCGCCCAAGCGACGCGCATGGTTCGCCGTCCTCGCGGGCGGGCTTGGCGCGGCGCGGACTGCTGCCGCGGCTCGCTGAAAACGCCGGCGCGCTGTTCTCCGCCACGCTGAGCGTCATTCTCGCCGTCGCGCTCGTCGCCCTGGTCGTCGCCTTCATCCGCGAGCTGCGCCAGGACAGCGTGCTGCTCGAGACCTTCGTCGCGCCGAGGGAGCTGGTCGAGCAGGGCTATACGTCGACGGTCATCGCCGAGAAGATGCTCGACGAAATCCGCGCCATCAACCGCAGATCGGGGTCGGTGCGGGCGCGCCGCGCGCTCGAGTTCGGCGACGCGGTGCCCGACATCCAGATCGCCCACGGCGGCCTGTCGATGAAGTCGATCGTCCGCTACGCGCGACGGTTGTTCGACCTGCCCGATGCCACGATTGGAGGCGAGATAGTGCGTCGTGGCGCGTCGCTCCGCATGACCATCCGAACGCGCGACCGCCACGGCACCGAGGTCGTCGAGGTGGTCCGCGACGACGCTAACGCCGACGCGCTGCTCCAGCGACGCAGGACGTGCGATCGTCCGCGCCACCGACCCGTACATCCTTGCAACGTATTTCAACTCGAAGGAATCGGATGCGGGCTCGGAGACTTTCCCGGAGACGCTCGCCGCCATCGACTACGTGCTGACGCATCCGCCAGAGAGTGACGACGCCTGGGCGCTCAACCTTCGCGGCAACGTCCGGCTGGAGCAGGGACGCCACGACGAGGCGATCGCGGACTATCGGGCGGCCCACGCTCGCGGCGGGCTATTTTACGGGAATCTGGCGCAGGCGCTGCTGGCCGCCGGGCGCCGGGAGGAAGCGCTGAAGTACACACGGGAGATGCTGCCGCGATCCGACGTTACGCCGGCTTCGCGAGTTGACTTTGGACTGCGTGCTGCTGAAGGACGGCGACCTCCGCGGCGCGATGGACGTCGCCCGCCAGACGGCGAGCCCTTCGCAGGAACCCCAGATCGTATGGCGCGGTCAGGCGTTGCTCGTGGGCTCGCTTAACTACGCCCACCGCTCTCTCGAGGCGCTTCCCGTGATCGACAAGTACGAGCAGGCGCACGGCATCGACCCTCTCGCGCTGACGATGCGCGCGTTCACGTACGCGAGGCTCGGCCGGCCGGAGCTGGCGATGGACAGCGCAACGCGCTTGTACGCGATCCAGCCCGACACGTCGCTGTCCCTGCGGGCGCGCGGCGATGCATTGGCTGCCGCAGAACGCTACGACGAGGCGGCCGACGACTTCATTCGTCTCAACGAAAAGTATCCGGACGAAAACTGCGCCCTCGCCAGCTTGGGCGACGTCCGGCTCGCGCAAGGGAGGCTCGACGCGGCGATCGCCGCCTATCGCCGCTACCAGGAAGCGACGCCCAAGTACGGCTACCTTTGCGCGGCGCAGGCGGATTTCGGCTGGGGGCGCGCGCTCGATGCGCAGGGCAAGCCGGACGAGGCGATCGCAAAGTTCGAGGCAGCTGCGAAGCGCGACCCCGACAACGCCGAGCTCTGGCGCGCCTGGGCGGTCGTACTCGGCAATCAGGGGAAGAGCGGGGAAGCTGCCGTGAAGCTCGAGGAAGCCCGGAAGGCCGAGGCGAGACTCGCGGTACCCGTGAAGCTGAACTGAAGGGAGCGCCGGGCGCTCCGCCCGCCTGTTCCTATGTTGACGTTTACGTAAACGTCATGTAGCGTAGGCGGCTCGTCCCGGCTCTCCGAAGCCGGGAGTAAGCTTGGCGTCCCGCCGGGTCCCGGGGGCTTCGCCCGTCCGGAGGAGACCGCGATGAACGACACGAGTCGCCCCTCGCTCGCCTACAAGCCGGTCAACAAGGTCCGCTTCGTCACGGCGGCGTCGCTGTTCGACGGCCACGACGCGTCGATCAACATCATGCGCCGGATCCTCCAGTCGACGGGCTGCGAGGTGGTCCATCTCGGTCATAACCGGTCGGTCGAGGAGATCGTCAACTGTGCGCTCGCCGAAGACGCGCATGGGATCGCCATCTCGTCCTACCAGGGCGGCCATCTCGAGTTCTTCAAGTACATGCTCGACCTCTTGCGTGAGCGCGGCGGCGCCAACATCAAGGTGTTCGGCGGTGGTGGCGGCGTGATCGTGCCTTCCGAAATCAAGGAACTTCACGATTACGGCGTGGCGCGCATCTTCTCGCCGGAGGACGGCCAAAAGCTCGGCCTGCAGGGGATGATCAACGAGATCGTCGCCGCCTGCGACGTCGATCTCGCGAAGGATTTGCCTTCCGACATCTCGGCGTTGACGACCGGCGATCGCTTCGCGCGCACGCGCGCGCTTGCCCGGCTCATCACGGGACTCGAGGCCGGCACCGTGCCAGCGAAGACGCGCGAGGCGCTACTCGCTGCGGCGGCGAAGACGACGGTGCCGACATTGGGGGTAACGGGGACCGGCGGCGCGGGCAAGAGCTCGCTCACCGACGAGCTCGTTCGCCGCTTCCGCCTCGACCAGCAGGATCGGCTGCGGATCGCGGTGATCTCGATCGACCCGTCGCGCCGCAAGTCCGGCGGCGCGCTCCTGGGCGACCGGATCCGGATGAACGCGATCGAGCACCCCCACGTCTACATGCGCTCGCTCGCGACGCGCGAGGCCGGCAGCGAGGTGAGCGCGGCGCTCGTCGACGCCATCGCTGCCTGCAAGGTGGCGGGCTACGACCTCATAGTGGTCGAGACGTCAGGGATCGGTCAGGGCGATGCGGCGATCGTGCCGCTCGTCGACGTCTCGCTCTACGTGATGACACCCGAGTTCGGCGCCGCGAGCCAGTTGGAGAAGATCGACATGCTCGACTTCGCCGACTTCGTTGCGATCAACAAGTTCGATCGCAAGGGTGCCGCCGACGCGCTGCGCGACGTACGCAAGCAGTACCAGCGCAACCACGAGCAGTTCCGGACGCCCGTCGAGGAAATGCCCGTGTTCGGGACGATCGCTTCGCGCTTCAACGACGACGGCGTCACCGCGCTCTACCAGGCGATCGTGGCGAAACTCGCCGTCAAGGGGCTGAAGATGAATCCGGGCACGCTGCCGCCGGTCGATACCAAAGCGTCGACGCACGCCCACGCGATCGTGCCCGCCGCGCGCGTCCGCTACCTGGCCGAGATCGCCGACGCGGTGCGCGACTACCACAAGTGGGCCGCCGCGCAGTCGAAAATTGCTCGCGAGCGCCAGCAGCTGCGCGCGGCGAAGGCGATGCTCGGCTCGCCGCCCCCGGAAATCGACGCCCTCATCACGGAGCGCGACGCGAAGCTCGACCCGCGGTCGCGGAAGCTCCTCGATATGTGGCCCAAGACGAAGGCCGCGTACACCGGCGACGAGTACGTCGTGAAGATCCGCGACAAGGAGATCCGTACCGCCCTCACGACGACATCGCTCTCGGGCACGAAGATTCCCAAGGTCGTGCTGCCGCGCTACGAGGACGAAGGCGAGATTCTGCGCTGGCAACTGCGCGAGAACGTGCCGGGCAGCTTCCCCTTCACGGGCGGTGTCTTCGCCTTCAAGCGCGAGAACGAGGATCCGACACGGATGTTCGCCGGCGAGGGCGACGCGTTCCGCACCAACAGGCGCTTCCATCTGCTTGCCGACGGTATGCCGGCCAAGCGGCTGTCGACGGCGTTCGATTCGGTGACGCTCTATGGCAACGAGCCCGACCGGCGCCCCGATATCTACGGCAAGGTGGGCAATTCCGGCGTGTCGATCGCAACGCTCGACGACATGAAGGTGCTGTACTCGGGCTTCGACCTCTGCGATCCCGCGACTTCGGTGTCGATGACGATCAACGGGCCGGCGCCGACGATCCTCGCGATGTTCATGAACACCGCGATCGATCAGCAGATTGACAAGTTCGTGCAGGACAACGGCCGCGAGCCGACCGACGACGAACTGGACAAGATCCGCGCCTGGACGCTATCCACGGTCCGCGGCACGGTGCAGGCGGACATCCTCAAGGAGGACCAGGGGCAGAACACCTGCATCTTCTCGACCGAGTTCAGCCTCAAGGTGATGGGCGACATCCAGCAATATTTCGTCCATCACAACGTGAAGAACTTCTACTCGGTGTCGATCTCGGGCTATCACATCGCCGAGGCCGGCGCCAATCCGATCAGCCAGCTCGCCTTCACCCTGGCGAACGGCTTCACGTTCGTCGAGGCCTATCTCGCGCGCGGGATGCAGATCGACGACTTCGCGCCCAACCTGTCGTTCTTCTTCAGCAACGGGATGGATCCCGAGTACACGGTGATGGGCCGCGTCGCGCGCCGCATCTGGGCGGTCGCGATGAAGCACCGCTACGGGGGTAACGAGCGCTCGCAGAAGCTCAAGTACCACTGCCAGACGTCCGGCCGCAGCCTGCACGCACAGGAAATCGCGTTCAACGACATCCGCACGACGCTGCAGGCGCTGATCGCGACCTACGACAACGCGAACTCCTTGCATACCAACGCCTACGACGAGGCCATCACGACGCCGACCGAGGAAAGCGTGCGCCGCGCGATGGCGATCCAGCTCGTGATCAATCGCGAGTGGGGTCTGGCGAAAAACGAGAACCCGAACCAGGGCAGCTTCATCATCGACGAGCTCACCGACCTGGTCGAGGAGGCCGTGCTGAAGGAGTTCGAGGCGATCTCCGAGCGCGGCGGCGTGCTCGGAGCGATGGAGACCGGCTACCAGCGCGGCAAGATCCAGGAGGAGTCGCTCTACTACGAGCACAAGAAGCACGACGGCAGCCATCCGATCGTCGGCGTCAACACGTTCCGCAACCCGCATGGCGATAGGATTCCCGAGAAGCTCGAGCTCGCGCGCTCGACCGAGGACGAGAAGCAGTCGCAGCTCGCGCGTCTCGCCGCGTTCCACGAACGCAACGCGAAGGAAGCACCGGTCGCGCTCGCGAAGCTCAAGCGGACGGTGATCGAAGACGGCAACGTGTTCGCCGAGCTCGTGAACACCGTGCGGTTCTGCTCGCTCGGCCAGATCACGAACGCGCTGTTCGACGTCGGCGGGCAGTACCGGCGCAGCATGTGACCCCCCTCATGCGAGAGACGGCTCACGGCTGGAGAATATTCGACGCCGAGCGGCCAATACTGATCTTCGAGTATTCGTTTGGCCCAGGCATCGCCAATGCGCTCGCAGTGCGTGGGAGCCGCGGCCTCGTCGTGGTGAGCCCGCCGTGCCGGGTCGAGCCAGGCGTGTTCGATGACCTGGTGCCCTACGGCAAGGTCGTCGCGCTGGTCGCGTCGAATGCGTTTCACCACATGGGCCTGCGCGAGTGGAAGGCACGCTTTCCCGAAGCCGCCCTGTTCGCGCCTGCGCAGGCGGTCGCGCGGGTGGAGAAGCATTCGAAGCTTTCGGGTATCCGGCCGCTCGCCGAGGCGCGGGCCGTCGCGGGCGAAGGCCTCGAGCTGATCGATATGCCGCACTACAAGACCGGCGAGGTGCTGGTTCGCATCGCGACGACGCGCGGCCTGGTCTGGTATGTGACCGATATCATCATGAACCTGCGCGAACTGCCGGCAAACCCTGTGTTCAACCTCATGTTCCGCTTGAGCAAGAGCGGCCCCGGCCTGCGGTTCAATAACATTGCGCCGTTGTTCATGGTCGCCGACAAGGCAGCGCTTCGGCGCTGGCTCACCGACGAATTCACGAGGACGCCACCCGCATGGCTCATCGCGACGCATGGCGATCCGATCGAGTTTGCTGCGAATCCCGACGCGCAACGGTCGCTTCTCGGGGCGAACCCAATTTAGAGCCGGTAAGGCCGCCTCGGGAACATGCGTTACATTAGCGACCCTCCGGATTTCCCTATTGTCATGTCGGCGATTCGGAACTCGTGCGGGGCGCGCGGTGTCCGACGCCCAGCGATAGCCAAAAGGGGGCGGGCACGGATGCGCCTCATGGCGTTGCCCTTGTCATTCAACGTAGTCCAATAACGCAGGAGAACTGCAATGCTCAGGAAGTTGGCAATAAGTGGAGTGGTTGCGCTGGCGGCCGTTGGGGTGCTGTCGGTGGCGCTCGCGCAGGAACCGGCTCCGTCCGGAACGGTCAGGATCACGAGCAAGGCCGTGGCGATCGGCGTAGGCGTCACCTGGGGCGACGGCACGCTGACGTTCCAGGGCAAGACGTATCCGTTCTCGGTGGACGGTTTGAGCGTCATAGACCTCGGTATTTCGAACATTACGTCCGCCGGCGAGGTCTTCTATCTCAAGAACATCGCCGATTTCAGCGGCAACTATGCCGCGGGTGAAGCCGGCGCGGCGATCGCCGGAGGCCAGTCGGACACGATCATGAAAAATGAGCACGGCGTAGTGATCCGTCTCCACGGCACGCAGCAAGGCGCGCGGCTCACGCTCGCCCCCGCCGGTGTGAAGCTCACGCTCAAGCAGTAGATAGGTATCAGCGGCGTCGCGCGGCGCGCGACGCCGAACAGTCGCCACGGTTCGGCGACTCCCTTCAAAGAATGCACGCCACGATCGACGAGCGTCAGTCCTGACCCGCGACGAGATCGCGGACGGTGCTGGAAACGACGACCTCGCGATGCCGGCGCCCAGGTTCACCGCGATGCCGGTGAGTTCACTTCGACCCGCTCGCATTCGCCGGTGTGCAATCCGGCGCGCACCTTGAGTCCGAGTGCCGCCACGGCGTCCACGAATCGCCGGCGCGACGATGTCGATGTCGCGGACATCGCCGTTCTTGGCATAGCGCGTGCGAGGCATTGGGAAAGGTTCGCGCATCGAAGTGCGGCCGTCAACTTCGTGCCGGCCGGAAACGTCGGCGATGCTAGACTCGAAGGACGAATTGATGCAGATCCACGCTCCCGATTCCGTCTACACGAGCTCAGCCGACGCGCACGCCAATTTCGTGGTCGCGCGCAGGATCACGGTCGGCTTCGTTGCGCTCATCTGGCTCATTCAGCTCTCCGGCTGGGCGCTCGACGTCGGGCCCGGAGACTTCGGCGTGCGGCCACGGCAGTGGGCGGGACTCATCGGCGTCCTCTTCGCACCGCTCATGCACGACGGTTTCGCGCACCTGCTCGCGAACACGCCACCGCTGCTCGTGCTCGGCACGGCGATGCTGTATCTGTACCCGACGGCCACGCCGTGGGTGCTGCCGGCAGTCTGGCTCGGCCCGGGCCTCGCCGTCTGGCTGCTTGCCCGCGGCGGCGTCCACATCGGCGCGAGCGGCCTCGTCTACGGGCTACTCGGCTACATCTTCGTCGCAGGCCTGCTGCGGCGCGACCGGCGCGCGATCGCTGCGTCGCTGCTCGTGTGCTTCATGTACGGGGCGCTGGTGTGGGGCGTGCTGCCGATCCAGACGCGCGTGTCATGGGAGACCCATCTCGCCGCGGCGGTGATCGGCGTCGTGTTGGCACTCGCGCTGCGCCGAACCGACATCCCGCCGCGCCGGCGCTACAGTTGGGAGGACGAGCCCGCTGGCAGCGACGAATGGGGCCAGGCGAGCGCCGACGCTGACGCCGCCCCCTTCTACCCGTTCGAGCGCGAGCCGACGTCGCGCCCGACCGAGCGCGCGCCCGACTGAATCCGCACCGCCTGCGCACGCGCCCCTTGCGCACCGCGGCTTGAAATGGTCATTCGATGGGCATAGAGTCGTCCGGCTGTCCGGTCGCGAGCCCCCCTCCGCGCACTCGCGCGCGTCAGCGTGCATGCCCAAGAAGACGAACAAGGGAACTGTCTCGCGCAACGCCACCCGTCGAAAGGACCTTACGATGAAATCCGGCATTCGAGACCTGTCAGTGCTGTCCGCGGCAATCGCGATCGCGGTTGGAACATTGAGCGGTTGCTGGGGAGATTCCGACGCACAGACGACCACCTTCACGATCACGAGCCCCGACCTTGCGAGCGGCACGTTTCCCACCGCCAACATCCTCAACGGATTCGGCTGCACCGGAGGCAACGTCTCGCCCGAGCTGCAGTGGTTCAACGTTCCCTCGGGCACGAAGTCTCTCGCGCTGCAGCTCTTCGATCCCGACGCGCCGTCGGGCAGCGGATTCTGGCACTGGGCGGTCTACAACATGCCGCCCGACACCACGGGGCTCGCGCGCGGCGTGGGCAACAATCAGGCGCTGCTTCCGGCGGGCGCCTTCGGTGGCAATACCGATTTTCTCGACACGGGCGCGACGGGCGTCAACGGCAACTACGGCGGTCCCTGTCCGCCGGCCGGCGACCCGCCGCACCGCTACATCTTCACGCTCTACGCGCTGTCGGTCGACAAGCTCGAGGTCGCAGGCGGCGTGCCCAAGACGGGCACCGCGGGGCTCTACGGGTTCGTGCTGAACAAGGGCATCGGCTCGGCGCTGATCGCCAAGACGACGTTCACGGCGACCTACGGTCGGTAGGAATTAGCGACCGCGCGGAGCGGCGGGCTTCTTGCCCGCCGGCGCGTTGACCGGGGCCGCGGGCGGCGGAGCGGGTGGCTCCGGCTCGCGGCATTCGAATCCACTCGCCTTTGCCTGGCGGACGATCGACTCGACGTCCTTCGTCCGTCCTTCCTTGCGTGCCACGGTCGCAGCGCCGCATAGCGCTTCGGAGTCAAGCGGGTTGATCTCGAGGGCGCTCGCGAAGTTCTCCCGGGCCTGCGGGAGGTGGTTGAGCTCGACGTTCAGGAGTCCCGCCTGCACGCGACTCGTCACGTCTCGCGGGTTCAACTCGCTTGCCTTCTCGAAGGCGCTGAGGGCGGGCACCGGCTGGTGCAGCGCCGCGTTGATGAGGCCGAGGTCCTGCCAGAGCTCGGCATCGTTCGGAGACTTCATCGCCGCCTTGCGCGTTGCTTCGAGCGCATCATCGTACTGGCGCATCCGCAGGTATCCGCCGCCGAGCTCCTTCCAGGCCTGCGCGCTCTCGGGCTCCTTGCGCGTCCATTCGGCAGCATAGAGAACCAGCACGTTCCAGTTCCGGGCGTCCTTGAACTCCTGCACCTTCTTCGCGAAGTCCTCGCGCGGCGGAGCCTGCGCGGCGGGCATTCCGCTTTTCGCGGCGTCGACGCGCGGCGTGGCCTTGGTCGCGGGCACCCCAGCAGCGACTGCGGGCTGAGCCGGCGGCGCGCTACCCGTGTGCATGAAGACGAAGCCGGCAATCACCACGAGCGCTGCCACGCCTCCCGCGGCCATTCCGAGGCGCTTCCGGTCGAACTCTCTACGCGGCGCTCCGGTCGATCCCGACTTGCCCGGCGAGCCACCCGCTGCGGCGGCTTCGCGGCTTGGCAATCGCTCGCGCTTGTCGCGGCGGGCAAGACGCAGCGCCACGGCGCGGGCCCGGAGATAGGCCGGTTTGGCGACCGCGACGTTGCCGCCCGCTTGAGTTAGCGAGCGAACCCAGAGCGGCTGCTCGACTTGGCCCGAGTCGAACTCGCGGGCGGCCTCGGCCATGAAGGGATCATGGCTTTCGTGCACGTCACGAGTGCCGATTTTCGGCAGCACCGGCGGCGGCGCTACCGGGGCGGGAATGTTGGGCGCCGCTGCGGGGACGGCGCTAAAGGTGAGCGCGGGCCCGGGTGGCGCAGGTGACGGAGCGATTTTCGCTGTGGGCGCACCCATATCGGGCCCGTCGACCAGGGTCAACTGATCGAGCTTCGTGTTGGACGCATAGGTGCTCATCCACCGCACACAAGCAACCTTCATACCTGAGGGGTCGGCGGCAGACGAGGCAACGAATCGCGCCTGGGGTAGGCCCGCTCGCCAGCGATCGGAGGCGGCCGGTATATTAGCCGCGTCCCCGATGGCTCCCCGCGAAAGTCCAATGAGCGCGTCCATCCACAATGTCGCGCTCACTGCCTTCTATTGCTGCGCGCTGCGGGCGAAGGATGCCGTCAGCGCGGCGCCCGTGTGCGGCGACAATTACGCGGCTCGCTTCATGGACGACGCCGTGCGCGCCCGGATGGCGCCGTTGGTCCGCTTCGCGGGACCGGCCGCGTCGAACGTTGCGCGGCATCGTGTGATCGACGATGTGCTGCGGGACGCCCTTAATCGCGACCCGGGGCGGCGCGTGTTGGTCCTCGGCGCGGGCTTCGATACGCGCGCGTACCGCCTCCCGGGCGGGCGCTGGTGGGAGTTCGACGATGCCGCTCTCTTCGCGTTCAAGGAGGAGAAGCTGCCCGCCCGTACCGCACCGAACCCCGTCGTGCGGCAGCCGATCGATTTTCGCCGGGACCCTTTGGCCGATCGGCTGGGTCCACTCGCGGGCAATGACGAGGCCTACGTCGTGCTCGAAGGCGTGAGCATGTACCTGCCGCTCGACGTGCTCGCGCGGCTCGCCTCGGCGATCCACGCGTTCCTGCCGCGGGCGCGTTTGATCGCGGACCTGATGTCGCCCGCGTTTCGCCATCGCTACAGCGCGGGGTTGCGCCGCGAGCTGGCCAAGCTTGGTGCCGAATTCGCGGAAACGGACGCCCATCCGCGGACGGCGATCGAGACTGTCAGCTACCAGGCGCGCGAGGTACGGTCGATCGTCGGTCGCGCGGTCGAGGCGGGTTCGCTCCCGCTGCCACGGTGGATCCTGAACTCGTTCCTGCGCGAGCTCCGCGACGGTTACGCGGTGTTCACGTTCGAACCGCAGGCTTGAGCCCTACTGTGCGAGCAGGTAGGCGCGGCTGTCGGCGAAGAACTCCGGCCCGGACGCGGAGCGCAGCGCGGTCCCCACGCCTTCGGCCGTCAGCACTTCGAGCAGGAGTGCGCTCGGCACGCTGCCGTCGATGATGTGGACCGAGCGCACGCCGTTGCGGACGGCGTCGAGTGCCGCCTGCACGCGCGGGCGCATGCCGCCTTCGATCACGTGGTCGCGCATGAGCGCCTCGGCCTCGGCGGCCCCCAGGACGTAGAGGAGCTTCCCGTCACGCCCACGCACGCCGTCGACGTTCGTCATCAGCACCAGCTTTTCGGCGCGGAGCGTTTGCGCGAGACGCGCGGCCAGCAGATCCGAGCTCAGGTGATACGACGTACCGTCGGCGCCGACGCCGATCGGCATCACGATCGGCGTGAAGTTGCGCGACAACAGCAGCTCGATCAGGCCGGGATCGATGCTTTCAATCTCGCCGACGTAGCCCACGTCGCCGGCGGGCGTGCCCCCCGCGGCCTCGGTGATGCGGCGTGCGCGGATGAAGCGCCCGTCTTGGCCGTCCAGGCCGACGGCGCGGCCGCCAAAACCATTGACGAGGCCGGCCAGCTCCTGGTTCTGCTCGGAGAGCACCATCTCGATCATCGTCAGCGTGCGCTCGTCGGTGACGCGCAGCCCCCCCTCGCGTCGCGGCTCGATTCCCGTCTGCCGCAGCATCTCGTCGATGCGCCATCCGCCGCCGTGAACGACGATGGGCTTCATCCCGACGAGGCGCAGGAGGGCTACATCGCGCGCGAACCCGCTCTTGAGCGCCGGATCCACCATGGCGCGGCCGCCCAGGCGGATCACGAGCGTCGTGCCGTGGAACGCGCGGATGTACGGAAGCGCCTCGGCCAGGATCCGGGCTTTCTGCGCGGGAAGCATCAGCTGACGAGCGCGTGCAGCAGGTAGTGGATCAGGATCACGTAGCCCGCCGCAACGAGTGCCACCTTGAGTGCAAAAAGGGCGTAGGGACCGCGGTTGATGTTCGCCGGCAGCGTGAAGTCATCGTCGACGCCGCGGAGTCGTTCCTCCGCGCGCGCATGGCGCCAGCGGAGCAGTACGTTGACCGCATACTGCGCGAGGTCGCAGGCGAGCGCGAGCGCGAGAAGCGTGCCGGCCAGGATCAAGCTGCGATCGAGGTGGTAGCTCGTTTCGGTGCCTGTCTTGAAGATCCAGATCACCCCGAAGCCCGCGTACGCCGCCTGGCGCGCGACCTCCGAGAGCTTGCCCGTGAGCTCGCGGACGTCGGTCCAGAGATCGTCGAGCGTCATCGCGCGGGCCCGCGATCAATCGTCGTCGGGATCGGGCGGCGCGATCAGCGAGCCGCGGTCGCGCGTGCGGTCAGCAGGCACGGGCCCCTTTTTCTTGACGCGCCGCGGCGTTTTCGTTCCGCTTTTCTTCGTTTTCTTGGCGATCCGCCGCTTCGCCGCAGGAGTCCGCTTGGTGGTTCGCTTCCTCGCGGTGGCCTTCTTCCGCGCGACCTTCTTCTTGGCGACATGCTTGCGCGCGACCTTCTTCGCGGATTTCTTCACATGCTTGCGCGCCGCCTTCTTCGCGGTGCGCCTGCGGGCGACAGTCATGGGAGGAGCTCCTCGCCCGCGCACTCGTGCGGGGTCGTGCCGCATGATACTCCGGCGCCGCGCGGGCCGCGGTCAGAAGCCGACGCGCGCCTTGCGTCCGCAGAGCTTGTTCGAGTCGATGTCGGCGGCGACGAGGTGGTCGCGTCCGGCGAGACGCGCGGTGCCGAACGCGTCGAGCAGAAGTTTGCGCATGTCGCGCGGCGGAATCGTCGCGAGGCGATCGAGCAACTCGGATGATGGCTCCGCCGGGAACGGCCAGCGATGCTGGTCGAGGATGTCGCGATAGACCGAGAGCGCGATGCGGCGCGAGCCGTCCGCATCGGGCCGCTCGATCACGTACACGTTCATCCGGTTCAGGATGGGCTCGGGGATCGCCGATTCGTCGTTGGCGGTCGCGACCCAAAGGATGTGCGACGCGTCGATGTCGACATCGATGAACTCGTCCTTGAATGCGGTAGCCGTGTCGCGCTCGAGCAGCGTGTAGAGCGCACCCATCGGGTCGTAGCGATGGTCGCCGCCCGCCTTGTCGACTTCATCGAGTACGACGACCGGATTGGCGAAATCGCCCTCGATCAGTGTCTGCGCGACCTTGCCGGGCCGCGCGTTGTGCCATTGCGCGGATGCCCCGGTCAGCACCCAGCCCGCCGTGAGCGAGTTCATCGACACGAACTCGAAACCGGTGCCAAGCGCGTGCGCGAGCTTCTTCGCGAAGTACGTCTTGCCGAGGCCCGGTTCACCGACGAGCAGGATCGGCACGAACTGCACGGCTTCGTCGCCGGCGACGGCGAGTGCCAGGTGCTTGCGGAGGTCGTCCAGCACGCCGGCGAAGTTCGGCGAGGCGTCGTACAGCTCGTTGACCGCGCCGTCGGTCGACGGCTTCACGATGAAGCGCGACCCGCCCAGCACCCGCATCCGGTCGTACCAGCCCTTGAGCCCGTCGTTGTGGCGGGCGCTCTGGTCTGCCGCCGCCCGATCGACGTCGGCGACGGAGTAGATGGGCTGCAATCCGGCGAGCGGGATGACAGGGTCCATGGCGGCGAAGCCTCCTGTAGCGCTGGATTATGCATCAACCGTGCCAACGCGGGTCCGACGGCTTCCTTCCCCTCGCCACCGGCGAGGGCCAGAATAGCCGCCGTCCAATCAGGGAAGGAGGCCAAGATGAAGATGACCCTCACCGTCAACGGCAGGCCCGTCGCAGTCACTGTCGACGATCCGCAGATGCCGCTGCTTTACGCGTTGCGCGACGAGCTAGGTCTCCACGGCCCCCGGTTCGGCTGCGGGCTCGCGCAATGCGGTGCCTGTACGGTGCACGTCGACGGCCGCGCCGTGCGCTCGTGCATCGTGCCGATTGTCACGGTCGAAGGTCGCAAGGTCGTGACGCTCGAGGGCCTGGGCACGCCCCAGAAACCGCATCCGCTGCAGAAAGCCTTCGTCGAAGAGCAGGCCGTGCAGTGCGGCTATTGCATCAACGGCATGATCATGCAAGCCGCGGCCTTCCTCGAGACCCATTCGAAGCCGAGCGACGACGAGATCAAAGCGGCGCTCGTGAACAACCTGTGCCGCTGCGGCACGCATTTGCGCATCGTCCGCGCGATCAAGCGCGCGTCGTTGTCCGCCTGAGGGGCCGCCATGACCGCACAGCTCCGCGCCCGACGCGTCAGTCACGCGCGCCGCGACTTCCTGAAGACCGGCGGCGCGCTCGTCGTCACCTTTCCGCTCGGCGCCGGCGCGGCCGGTGCGGCGGCCCTTGCGCCCGCCAAGAGCGTTGCCGTCGACCAGGTCGACGGCTTCATCGCGATCGATGCGAACGGTCGCGTGACCGTGTACTCCGGCAAGGTCGATCTCGGGACCGGCATTCAGACCGCGATGGCGCAAATTGCTGCGGAGGAGTTGTCGGTGCCCTTCGACCGCGTGACCGTCGTCCAGGGCGACACGCTGCTCACGCCCGACCAGGGCGTCACGTTCGGCAGCCTCTCGATCCAGAACGGGGGCATGCAGATTCGTCAGGCCGCCGCGACCGCACGCGCGGCGCTCGCCGCGGAAGGAGCGACCCGGCTCGGCGTAGACAAGGACGCGGTGACCATCACAGACGGAGTCGTGCTGCCCAAATCCGGAGGCAAGGGTGTGCCCTACGCGGCACTCGTCGGGGGAAAGGACTTCCGGCTCGCCGTCGATCCGAAGGCGCCGACGAAGGATCCGAAGGACTACAACATCGTCGGCAAGCCCGTCGCGCGCATCGACATCCCGGACAAGGTCACCGGACGCTTCACGTACATGCACGATTTCCGGCGCAAGGGGATGTTGCACGCGCGGGTGATCCGGCCCGCGGGGATGCAGGCAGCGCTCATGCAGTGGAACGATTTCGAGTGCCGGAAAGTGCCGGGCTACATCGGCGTCGTCAAGAAAGGCGACTTTCTCGCAGTGCTGGGTCGCACCGAATGGGCTGCGATCGCCGCCTCGCGCGCGATCGCGTCGCAGTGGTCCGACTGGGCGGGACTGCCCGACCAGGCAAAGCTTTGGGACTACGTACGGACCTCGAAAGTGGTGAAGGACGAGGATCTGCAGAAGATCGGCGACGCGGACGCCGCGCTCAAGACGCCGAACGCCAAGACGCTGTCCGCGAGCTACGATTTCGCCATTCACACGCACGGGTCGATCGGGCCGTCGTGCGCTGTCGCCGAGTTCGTCGACGGCAAGCTGACCGTGTGGAGCGCCTCGCAGCAGACCCACCTCTTGCGCAAGCAGATTGCGACGATGCTCGGCCTGAAGCCCGACGACGTGCGTTGCATCTACATCGAAGGCGCCGGCTGCTACGGCCGCAACGGCCACGAGGACGCGGCGGCCGACGCGGCGCTGATCGCGAAGGAGACCGAGCTGCCGGTGCGCGTCCAATGGATGCGGCAGGACGAACACGGCTGGGATCCAAAGGGTCCGCCGACTTTGCTCGACTACCGCGCCGCCGTCGACGCGGACGGCAACGTGATCGGCTGGCAATCCGAGGCCTTCATTCCGGACCGGCCGAAGGACATCATGGTGGCGCTCCTTCCGGCCGAGCTTGCGAAGCTGCCGCACGAGCCGTCGCATCCGGGCAACATCCACCTGGCCCTCGCGATCCCGTACCAGTTTCCGAACGTGCACGCGACCGCGCACTGGCTCGCGGAGACGCCGTTCCGTCCGTCGTGGATCCGCACGCCGGGCCGGATGCAGAACACGTTCGGCAACGAGTGCTTCATCGACGAAATCGCGGTCGCCGCCGGTGTCGATCCGCTCGAGTTCCGGTTGAAGAATCTCAAGGATCCGCGCGGGGCGGAGCTCCTTCAGGCGCTCGCGGTGCTCGCCGACTGGAAGCCGCGCGCCCCGCGCTCGGCCGTGAGCGGCGACGTCGCGCGCGGCCGCGGCCTTGCGTACACGAAATACGAGCTCGTGCGGACCTACGTGGGCGCGGTGGCTGATGTCGAGGTCAACCTGAAGACCGGTCAGGTGCGCGTCACGAAGTTCCACGTCGCCCACGATTGCGGCCAGATCATCAATCCGGATGGGCTGCGGAACCAGATCGAGGGCAACGTCGTGCAAACGGTGAGCCGCACGCTGATCGAGGAGCTCAAGTTCGACCGTTCGCGCGTGACGAGCGTCGACTGGGCGAGCTATCCGATCCTGCGCTTTCCCGACGTGCCCGACGTTGCGATCAAGCTCATCGAGCGCCCCAACGAGAAGCCGTGGGGCGCGGGCGAGCCGACGGCGGCCGTCGTGCCCTCGGCAATCGCGAACGCGATCTACAACGCGACCGGCGCGCGCCTGCGCTCGGTGCCGTTCACGCCGGACAAGGTGCAGGCCGCGCTCAAGACGATCTGACGCCGCCTCATTTGAGGACGCGGCACGCCGTCGATTGCCCGGCCTCGCGCAGGTACGCGATCAGGTCCGCCCGTTCCTGCGCGTCGGGGACGCCGGCGTAGGTCATCGCCGTTCCGGGCACGACTTTCGGCGGATTGGCGAGGAAGCGGTCGAGCGTTTTCTCGTTCCACGTGAGGTGCGAGCGCTTCATCGCGTCCGAGTAGTCGAAACCCGGCACGCTGCCTGCCTTGCGGCCGACGACGCCGCAGTGGCGTGGTCCCGTCCGGTTGTATTCCAGCGAATGACAGGCCTCGCAGCGCGAGTAGATCTCGGCGCCGCGCTTGGTGTCGCCGGCGGGGGGCGTTGCAGCAAGCGCAGTCGCAGCGATCGCGGCCGCGACCCAGGCGAGCCGCGGCGCGATCGCGCTTGGCATCAGGCCACGAACGCGGCCGGAACCGGCGGCATGCCCAGCGCCTGGCGCAGCACGGCCCAGTGCATCGCTTCGTCCCCTAGGATGCTGGCTGCAGCCTTGGCGAGTTCGCGATTCTCGAACAGCGGGACCGCCCCCAGGTAAGCGCTGACTGCGCCCTTCTCGAGCCCCGCGGCGAAGTTGAGCACATCGGCCTGCGTCTTGAGTGTCGCGACCGGGAATTCGTACTTGGCCTTGGCCGTGACCGGCGTACCGCCGAGCTTCTGCACGGTTTTCGCGAGCACGTCGGCGTGCTCCTTGTGCTGACCCTGGAACGTGACGGCGAGATCCAGCACCGGCTTCTGCAGAAGACCGCTCTCGGCACCCACCTGGTAGGCGGCGATCGCCTCATATTCGGCTGCGAGCGCGGTGTTCAGGATGCGGACGTCGCCGGCGGCGGCGCCCGATGTCGCGGCGAGCACGTCGCGTCCGGCGAGGAGCGCGACTGCGGCGCCCGAGAGCACAGCGCCCGATTGCAGAAGCATCGTGCGGCGCGCGACCCTGACGTTCGGGAAATCGAAGAAGGACATGACAATTCTCCGTGCGTTCAGTTGCGGCGCGCGTCAGCGGAGAGCCGCGCCATCACATTGGCGACGATGCGGTCGCAGCGCTCTCCGGCGAAACCGAACGCGTCGCCGTACGCGCGGTCGACGTCCCGGGCCAGCGATTCGCGCAGCAGGCTGCGCGCTCGAAAGAATCGGGTGCGCACGGTGGCCTCGGGGATGCCGAGGCTCTGCGCGGTGTCCTCCACCGAGAGCTCCTCCACCGCGCGCAGCATGAACACGACGCGATAGGCGTCGGGCAGGGCGTCGATACGCTCTTCGATGAGTCGGCGCATCTCGCCGCGGAACGTCAGGTGATCGGGTCGTTCCATCGCGGGCGCCTCCGTCTCGGCCAGTCCATCGGTCGCGGCCTCGTCGTCGTGGTGGAGCGGCAGGATCGCCGCGCGCCGCGCGTGCTTGCGCCGCCGGACGAGCGCTTCGTTCGCGACGATCCGCGTGAGCCAGGTCGAGAGTCGCGCGTCGCCGCGAAACGTCGCCATCGATCGGTGCGCGTGCAGGTAGGCCTCCTGCAGCGCGTCCTCGGCTTCGCTGTCGTCCTTCAGGATCGCGCGCGCCGTCCGGAACAGGACGCGGTTGTACCGGCGCATCAGCTGCTCGAAGGCGCCGAGATCGCCGGCGACGACCGCCCGCGCGAGCTCGGCGTCTTCGGCCGGCGTCGCATGCGGCCTGGGTTGGGCTAGCGGCATGCCGGTGTCCGTGACTCGTTCATGCCCATTGGATGACACGACGCGCGGCCCCGTTCCCGGGGCATGCGCTCAGGCGGGTCGCGTGGCGACCATCGAATCACGCCCGTGAAACCACTCGAACCACGCGGCCGTGTTGGGCCGGGCATCCCGCCAACCGAGCGAGCCGAAGCGAAAGTCGAGATAGCCCAGTGCGCAGGCGAAGGCGATCGTGCCCAGGTCGACGCGGTCGCCGAAGTCCGCCGCCTCGCCTTCGAGCGCATCGAGGCCGGAGTTCACCTTGGCGAGCTGGCCCGTTACCCAGTCGTTCCAGCGCAACGCTTCGGGCCGGGCGAACGTCTCGTAGCGAGTGAGCACCCCCGCATCCATGACGCCGTCGGCCAGGGACTGCTGCGTGAGCACCCGCAGGCGCTCGGTCGCATTGCGCGGAATCAGGCTCCCGTCGCCCAGTGAGTTCAGGTACTCGCAGATCACACGACTGTCGTACAGCACCAGGCCCTCGTCGGTGATCAGCGTCGGAATCTTGCCGAGCGGATTGCGTGCCACGACGTTGGCATCGCGGTTGACCGGATGCGCGGCGGCGGGAACGAGCTCGATACGATCGCGGAGCCCGAGCTCGGTGGCGGCGACCAGGCACTTGCGCACGAAGGGCGATGCGGCGGCGTAGAAGAGTTTCAACATGTTCTCCAGGGAAGGGCCGGCAGCGCAGCCGCCGTCAGGCCTGCGGATTCTCGCACGGGGCGGTAGTGCTAGCGCCGGGCGCGTGGCGGACGCGGATATTGGGCCACGCTTGCAATTCGGCGCTCGAACGGGTCGAGCCGGGAGAGCAACGCGCGCTGGCGAACCGTGACGAGCGGAGTATGGCGCAACGCGGCAAGCTGGTCGTGCGCATCCCAGCATTGCGCCTCCGCCGTCACCCACGCCGCGGGGTCGATCCGGCGGAGATCGAACGCCGGCGAGTAACTTGCGAGCGTGCGCCGGCCGCGGCGGTCCGTGTATTCGTGAAAATACGACATCGCGAGCTCGCGCAGGCTGCGGTAAACGGGGTCGCGATAGCGGAGGCCGATGTGATTGCTCTTGGAAATCGCGCCCCACGTACGCCCGCGGCGAAAGAGCGCGACGACATGCGGCCAGTCGGACGCGTCGCAGCCCATGTGCATGACGAGCGGCGCCCGGCCATGTACCCATAGCGCGCACGCGGCGACGAACGCGGCTTCGATGCAATGGGCGCGGCGCTGGCGCAACACCTCGCGCACGGAGAGTACCGTTTCGCCGCCGAGCTCGTGGTTGGCTGGCAGCGCGTCGACGAAGGCCTGGATCCGCTCGGACGTCCCGAGCCGCGCCAGCACTGCGCGCTCCTTCGAGTTGAGGCCGGGGTGTACGCGCGAGGGACGTGGCAGACGCGCCTGGGGCATCCGGCGAGCGTACACCGAACCCCGCCCGACCCTATCAGGCACCTGCCGTCGGGACGGATTTGCGCCGGGTATCATGCCGAGGTCGCGGGCGCGTTGTTGCTTGCTTGGCGTTCACGCGGCGACCCCAAGTAGTGCATAGTCGTCGCAGTTATGCTAACGTCATCGTAAGGTCCACCATCCCGTCGTTCCGATGAGACCTTTGACGCTGGTCACAAAGAGACTCTATTTCGGCGTCGACGCACAGCGGATGCGCGACGCTTCTACGCGGGTGCTCGCTCGGCTCCGAAGCGGGACGCCCGGGCGCGCCGTGATCAGGCTCGACGCGCTCGTCGAGGACTTTCGCGTCAGCGCCGCCGCGAGCCGGCCGATGATCGACGAGATGCTGCGCCACGGGCTGCTCGAACAGCAGGACACGCGCGGGAGCGAGTACAGCATCACCGACAAGTTCCGCCGCTACGCGAACGCCGAGATCGTCGAACCCCTGCCTCGTGCCCGCGCAAAGATGCTCCTGACGCACATCGCGGACCTCGCATGGCAGTTCAATCGCAGCGCGCACAACAACAAATATGAAATCGAGGCGCTTGCGGTGTTCGGCGGCTATATGAGTCTCGAGCCCGAGCTCGAAGAGGTCACAATCGGCATCACCGGACGCCGGCGCCCACCGCCGCGGAGTCCGGCCGCAGGCCGGGCGACGCAGGCGCTGCAAGGCCGCGAGGAGCTCCGCGCGTTGTTCGAAGGCCAGAGCCGCTACGTGCACGTGCATTTCTTCCTGCATCTGGACGACGTGCCGAAGCCGTTCAACGTGCTCTTCAAGTCGCACGGCTGAGCGAGCCTCCATCGTGCGCCGCGTGCTGATCACCGCGTGCTGCGCCGTCGCCCTCTCGGGTTGCGCCGGCTCGCCGGCACCGGCGAGCCGAGCCCCCGATGTTGCCGCGCTGCGCGAGCAGGTGTTCGCGACCGAGCGCGCGTTCGCGAAGACGATGGCGGATCGCGACTTCGCCGCGTTCACGTCGTTCCTCTCCGACGAAGCCGTGTTCTTTTCGGGGCCGACGCCGCTGCGAGGCAAGGCGCAGGTCGCGGCGCGCTGGAAGCGTTTTTTCGAGGGCAAGGAGGCGCCGTTCAGCTGGGAGCCGGCCGACGTCGAAGTGCTCGACTCCGGCACGCTCGCGCTGTCCAGCGGACCGGTGCGGGACCCCGCGGGCAAGCAGTTCGCGATCTTCACCTCGGTGTGGCGGCAGGAAGCGCCGGGGACGTGGCGCATCGTCCTCGACAGGGGCGAAGACTATTGCGACTGCAAGCCGCGATAGAGCGAGCGCGTTGACACGGCGCTCGTTGTCGCCAATCATGGGCCGCGGCGTTGGGTCGCGGCGCAACTCGATGACGATGATCTCCGGAGGATCCATGCCTCGCATGCCCCACCGCGCGCTTGCCGCGCTCGTTTTTGCTGCCACCGCCGCGACGGCGCTGGCCGAGGTTCCAGTGCCGGCGCCGGGAACAAGTCCGCGCGTTGACGCCATCAAGAAGGCCGGCATGCTGCGTGTCGGTGTCCTGGCGAATGCGCCGTGGCTGGTCGAGAACACGTCGGGTCAGGGCGAAGCGTGGAGCGGACCGGCGTGGCTCCTCGCGAAGGAATATGCGAAGCGGTTGAACGTCAAGCTCGAGCCGGTGCCGGTGAGCCACGAGACGAAGGTGCCGGTGCTCGCGTCCAATCAGGTTGACATCTCGGTCACGCCGCTGGCCGAGACCCCCGACCGGCTCAAGGTCGTCGACTTCGTCATCTACTCCTCGACCAGCGTCTGCCTGTTCGGGCTCTCTTCGAATCCCAAGTTCGCGGGAGCGAATTCGGTCGACGATCTCAATCGGCCCGACATCACGATCGCGTACTACACGGGCGGCGGCGAGGAAAGCTGGGTCAAGGAGCGCTTTCCCAAGGCGACACTCCGTGGCGTCGCGGGCTCGGGCGTCGCGCCGGTCGAGGAAGTGATGGCGAAGCGGGCCGACGCGGTCCCGATCAACCGCGTGCCTTGGGTCGCGATGGGGCGGAAGCTCAAGCAGCTCGCCGTGCTGCCCAAGGACAACAACTGCCAGGACAGCGCGGAGAAGGCCGCTCCCGTCGGCATGGCCGTCGACAAGAACCAGCAGGCGTTTCTCGCGTGGGCGCGCGCGGTCGAGAAGGAGATCGAGCCGCAGTTGAAGGCCGACGAGGCGCGCGTCGTCGATACGATGAAGTAGCCGCGAGCGCGGCGGGCGAAGCCAAGGCGCGCCGCGCGCGTCGCTGCGCGAACGGCCAGGCCGACAACTCGAAGCAGCGATTGCAAAGGCCGTAGCGGAGGGCTGCCGCGCGCGAATCCGATGGACTTCGATTTCTCGGTCATCACCGGGCACTGGCGGTTCCTGGGGTATGGCGTGCTCGTCACGCTGGCCCTTTCCATTGCTTCCGGGCTGACGAGTCTCGCGCTCGGCTTCGTCGTCGCACTCCTGCGGTTGCACGGTCCACGCTGGCTACGGCCGGTCGTCATCCTCTACATCGACTCGATGCGCGCGATCCCTGTGCTGGTCGTGCTCGTCTGGACGTTCTTTGCGCTGCCGATCGTCGGGGGCGTCACCCTGCCGCCATTCTGGGCCGCGCTCGCAGGCCTGACCGTGCATCTCGCGCCCTATGCCGCCGAGATCGTGCGCGCAGGGATCGAGTCAGTGCGCCCGGGCCAGACGCGCGCCGCGCTGGCGCTCGGGATGTCGCGGCGTCAGATCCTGCGCCGTGTGGTATTGCCGCAGGCGCTCGTCCGGATGCTGCCGGCGTTCGGCTCGCTCCTCTCCGTCACGATCAAGGATACCGCGATTGCGTCGGTCATCGCCGTGCCGGAGCTCATGCGCCAATCGGAGACTCTCGCGGGTCAGAGTTTTCAGCCGATCGAGGTTTACACCTTCGCGATGCTCGTCTACTTCCTGCTTCTGTTCCCGGTGACACGCGGGGTCGATCGCGTCTACCGGCGTCTCGCGCATCTCGGGCGATCGTAGCGACATGACGCTCGACTGGTCCGTCGTCTGGCAGCACCGCGAAGCCCTGCTGGCGGCGACGGGGACGACGATCATGCTGACGGTGGCGACGATGGCGATCGCCGTCCCCTGCGGTATCGTCGTGGCCGTCCTGCGGTTGTACGGGTATGCGCCTGTGCGCGTCGTCGCGACGGCCTACGTCGAGCTCTTCCGCAACCTGCCGCTGATCCTCGTCGTGTACTGGGCGTTCTACGTGCTGCCGATCCTGACCGGCGCCGGGCTCTCGCCGCTGGCGACCGGCCTCACGGCACTCGCGCTGAACGTGACGGCCTACAACGCCGAAACCTTTCGCGCCGGCATCAATTCGATCCGGCGCGGCCAGCTCGAGGCGGCGATGGCGCTGGGCATGAGCCGGGCACAAGCGCTGCGCCGTGTCATTGTTCCGCAGGCGCTGCGCCGGATTACGCCGGTGCTCGCGAGCACCTGGGTATCGCTGTTCAAGGACACGTCGCTCGTATCGGTGATCGCGGTGTCGGAGCTTGCGTATGTGGCGATGCAGGTGCGCGCGCAGACGTTCCGCGTGCTCGAGATGCTCACAGCGATGGCGGCGATCTACTGGCTCCTTGGCTACCCGCAGGCGAAGCTCGTGGACTGGATCCAGCGCCGATTCGCCGTCACCGAATGAGCGAGGCGGGCGAGCGTCAGCGAGCCAAGGCCCGAAGGGTGCGTCGCCGAGCGATTGAGCGCGGCCGACCCCTTCGGCCCAAGTGTGCTCTCGACCGGCCGGAGGCCGCGGAATGAGCGAGGCGGGCGAGCGTCAGCGAGCCAAGGCCCGAAGGGTGCGTCGCCGAGCGATTGAGCGCGGCCGACCCCTTCGGCCCAAGTGTGCTCTCGACCGGCCGGAGGCCGCGGAATGAGCGAGTCGATTCGCACCAAGGGCCACGCGGCAACGATCGTCCGCTACGACGGCGTGATCAAGCGGTTCGGTGCACTGCAGGTGCTGAACGGTATCTCGCTGTCGGTACACGCAGGTGAAGTCGTCTGCCTGATCGGCCCTTCGGGCTCGGGGAAGTCGACGTTGCTTCGTTGCACCAACGGCCTCGAGAAGCTCGACGGCGGTGTGATCGAGTTTGAGGGGACGACGCTGCCACGCGACGAGCGCGGCTTGCGGACGATGCGTGCACGGATGGGCATGGTGTTCCAGAGCTTCGAGCTCTTTCCGCACCTGACCGCCCTGGACAACGTGGCCGAGGGGCCACGCACGGTGCTCGGAATGTCGCCTGCCGCGGCGCGGGCTCGCGCCGGCGCGCTGCTCGCGAAGGTCGGGCTTGCCGACAAGCTCGCGAGCTATCCTTCGGCGCTCTCGGGCGGCCAGCAGCAGCGGGTCGCGATCGCCCGCGCGCTCGCCATGGAGCCGGACGTCATGCTGTTCGACGAGCCTACGTCGGCGCTCGACCCCGAGACGATCGGCGAGGTGCTGTCGGTGATGAAGGCCCTCGCGGACGAGGGCATGACGATGGTCGTCGTCACGCACGAAATGACCTTCGCGCAGCGCGTGGCCGACTGGGTCGCGGTGTTCGACGGAGGGCGCATCATCGAGCAGGGCCTGCCGGCGCAGATTTTCGGGGCGCCCGCGGTCGAGCGCACGCGCGACTTCCTGAGCCACCTGGGCTGGGCGGGCTAGCGCGGAGGTTCGGCGCGTGGCGCACGATACGCTGCCGTTGGAGTAAGCTTCGGCTCGACCCGGCGCTCGCTCGCGACCGGGGCCCGAAGTGTCCTCAGTTACGGAGCCCTCCATGAACGCTTTCCGTCTCGTCCGCACGGTCGTTGTCGCAGCCGCCGGCCTGGGCCTGGCCGGACTCGCCATCGCGCAGGACAACAAGCTGCGCCTCATCACCTGGGCCGACTATGTGCCGGCCGACGTCGTCGCCCAGTTCAAGAAGGAGACCGGCATCGATGTCGAGGTCACGCTCTCGAACAACGAGGAGATGATCTCGAAGCTCCGCGCGACCGGCGGCGCGGGATTCGATCTCGCACAACCGTCGCAGGACCGCATCGCCGGCCCGCAGCAGGAGTTCGGCCTCTACAAGCCACTCGATCTCTCGAAGATCAAGGGCGAGCTGTTCATCCCGTCGATGCTGGACGCGACGAAGAAGAACACGACCGTCGACGGCAAGGTCTACGGGCTGCCGCATATCTGGGGCACCGACGGGCTCGTTGTCAACACCAAGCTCGCGAAGATGAGCGACTACGACGATCTCTGCAAATCTGAGTACAAGGGCAAGACGTCGGTGCGCTTGAAGCGGCCGACGCTGATCGCGTTCGCCTTCGCGAGCGGCAAGGATCCGTTCGCGCTGTACAACGACCCCAAAGCTTATGCCGCGCTGATGGACGAGATTGGGAAAAAACTCGCCGCCTGCAAGCCCAACATCCGCTTCTTCTGGGATAACAAGGACCAGCTCCTGAACGGCGTGCGGTCGGGCGAGGTCGTCGGCGCGATGATGTGGGACACCGGGGGCTGGAAGCTCAACAGCGAAAACCCGGACACCCAGTACATCGCGCCGAAGTCCGGCGCGCTCGGCTGGATCGACACGTACGCGATTCCCGCGAAGGGCCGCAACGACGCCGCGGCGTACGCGTGGATCAACTTCAACATGCGGCCGGAGATTGCGGCCAAGGTCGCGGCCTCCGCCGGCAACTTCACCGCGTCCAAGGGCGCCGACCAGATGATGGATGCGAAGCTCAAGGCGCAGTTCGCCGCGAGCTTCCCCGACGCGGCGATGCGCAACATCAAGTGGTATCCCGCCGTGCCACCCGGCATTGAGGACATCGAAGGCAAGGTGCTCGACCGGGTCAAGGCGGCAAACTGATCGTCGATTGAGTCAGCGGGCGGCGCCCGGTTGGCCGGGGCGCCGTCGCGTCGGATGGCCCGCGATCTCGAGGTCGACCGCGTCAGCAAGCGCTACGGTGCGCTGGCCGCCGTCGACGCACTTTCGCTCGAAGTAGCGCACGGCAGCTTCTTTTCGATCCTGGGCCCGTCCGGCTGCGGCAAGACCACGCTGCTCCGGATGATCGCGGGCTTCCTCGAACCGGACGCTGGCGAGGTTCGCATCGGTGGCACGTCGATGCGCGGGGTGCCTCCGAACCGTCGGCCCGTCAACATGGTGTTCCAGCATCTGGCGCTTTTCCCGATGATGTCGGTCGCGGAAAACGTCGGCTACGGGCTCGCGCGGCGAGGTGCGTCGAAGGCCAAGATTCGCGGCAAGGTCGGCGCGATGCTCGAGCGCGTGGGTCTTCCGGGGGCGCAGGACAAGCGCATCGACCAGCTTTCGGGTGGGCAGAAGCAGCGCGTCGCCATCGCCAGGAGCCTCGTCCTCGAGCCGACGCTGCTCTTGCTCGACGAGCCGCTGGGTGCGCTCGATCTCAAGCTGCGCGAACACATGAAGATCGAGTTGAAGCAGCTGCAGGCGCACTTCGGCACGACCTTCGTCTATATCACGCACGATCAATCCGAAGCACTTGTGCTGTCGGATCGCGTGGCTGTGATGAACGCCGGCCGCTTCGAGCAGGTCGGCGCACCGCAGGAGCTCTACTACCATCCCGACACGCCGTTCGTGGCCGCATTCGTCGGCACCAACAACCGGGTCGAGGGCCGCGCGAGCGCCGGCGGTGAAACCGTCGAGCTCTTGACCTCCGCGGGATTGCGGCTGCGCGCGCGGCGCCGCGGCGCGATCTCGAACGGGGATGCGGTCGTCGCGTTCGTGCGCCCGGAGTCCCTTATGCTCGGGCGCGACCGTGCGGAGCTCCCGCCTTCGGCGCAGGCGTTCGATGGCGAAATCGAAAGCCTGCTCTTCGATGGCGCAAACTCGGCGGTTCTCGTACGCGAGGCCTCGACACGGCACGAGTTCCGCATCGCGCTGCCGCAGAGCGGCCGCCTGGCCGACCTCGCACCCGGTGAGCGCATCGCGTTCGGCTTCGAGGCCGAGCGGGCCGTCTGCTTTGCCGCAGCCTCGTGACGACGACGCCCTCGAGGTCGGCAGGTCCGGGCGCACGTCTCGCGCTGCTCCTGTTGTTCGCGCCGGCGCTGGTGTGGCTCGTCGGGCTGATCGTGCTGCCGCACGTCGAGCTCGCGCTCCTGTCGCTCCGCGCCCGCGTCGCGCCCCGGGTATTCGAGTGGAGTCTCGCGCAATACCGGACGTTCTTCGAGGAGCCTCTCTACTGGCGGACGTTCGTGCGCACGGCGGCGATGTCGATCGTCGCGACGATTGCCACGCTGGCCATCGCTTTTCCTGCCGCGTGGTACATCGCCAAGGTCGCGAAAGGCCGCGCGCAATCACTGCTCTTCGTCCTGTGCCTGGTCCCGTTCTGGGTCAGCGAGACCGTGCGCACGCTGGGCTGGATGATCCTGCTGCGCGAGTCCGGCGTCGTTCCCCGGCTGCTCGTGGACTTGGGCATTACCGCGGCACCGGTCGAGCTTCTCTATCACGATGCAACGATCCTGGTCGGTCTCGTCTACACGTCACTGCTGTTCATGGTCGTCCCGCTCGTCAACGCGCTCGAGACCCTCGACGACTCGCTGATCGAGGCAGCCTATGACCTGGGCGCCACGGGGCCGTCCATTCTCAAGGATATCGTGATCCCGCACGCGGCCCCCGGCATCGCGGCGGGGTCGATCGTCGTCTTCATGCTGACGCTCGGCAATTACCTGACGCCGACGCTCCTGGGGGGCAAGAACTCACTCTGGTTTACCGAGCAGATCTATGCGCAGTTCATCACGCGCTTCAACTGGGAGCAGGGAGCGGCGTTCGGGTTCCTGCTGCTCGCGCTCTCCACGGCGATCGTCTGGGTCGGCCTCAAGCTGACGGGGCAGCGCTTCGCGGCCGTCATGCGGCGATCATGATCCCGTCGTTGCCCCGCAGCGCGCTCGAGCGCTACGCCGTGGCAGGATACGTCGCGGCGTTCTTCGCGTTCCTGTTCCTGCCGCTCGCCGTCGTAGCGCTGTTCGCCTTCAACGACGCCAACTATCCGGCGCCGCCGTGGCGGGGCTTCACGCTCGACTGGTTTCTCGGGGCGCCGTCACGCGGCCGCGTGGGACTGTTCGCCGACTACGCGCTCCTCTCGTCGATCGCGACCAGCGTCGTCGTCGCCGGCTGGGTGACCGTGCTCACGGTAGCGGTGGGGACGGCCAACGCGTTCCTGCTCGAACGAGCGCGCTTCCGCGGCAAGGCGGCGCTTTCGCTGGCGATGCTCGCGCCGCTGGTGATCCCGGGCGTGATCCTCGGCATTTCGATCCTCGCGTTCGCGAGCCGGCTGGCCCGGTTCGCCGACGACGTCCTGGGCGTCGAGCTCGAATTCCTGCGACCCGGGCTACCGCTCGTCGTGGCGGGGCAGTTTTCGTTCATCGTCACGATCGCCACGCTGACGATCGCGGCGCGTTTGAAGCGCTTCGACGTCGCGCTCGAGGAGGCGGCGCTCAACCTGGGAGCGACGCGGGCCGCCGTGCTCTGGACGATTACATTTCCGTACCTGCGACCCGCGCTGCTCGGTGCGGCCGCGATCGCGTTCCTCATGTCGTTCGAGAACTTCAATACCACGCTCATGCTGGTCGGATCCGACCCGCCGCTCACGATCATGATGTACGGGCGAATGCGCGAAGGGGCAAGTCCCGTGCTGAACGCGGTGAGCCTGTTCCTGATGCTCGCTTCCGCGCTGCTCGCGCTCACGCTGTTGAGGCGCAAGGCGCCCGAGCGTGCCGCCGCCGAATAAAAAGCGGGCGCCGCGAATGGCGCCCGTCGGTTCCCGCGGACCTGCGACCCTACGTGGAGGGCTTGCCCCCCATCATGTTCTTGATGAGGCCGACGATGATCATGATGATGATCCCGCCGATCCCGCCACCCGCGACGCTGCCTAGAATTGAGCCCATGCCACCGGAGGCTGCCGCCGCGCCCCC
This sequence comes from uncultured beta proteobacterium, assembly GCA_963773195.1. Taxonomy (GTDB): domain Bacteria; phylum Pseudomonadota; class Gammaproteobacteria; order Burkholderiales; family Casimicrobiaceae; genus CAIWHR01. The sequence goes on along the minus strand of CAVZAE010000005.1, from coordinate 594,619 downwards.
GCCCATCATCGCATTGAGAATGTGGCCGCCGATTCCGCCGCCGACAATACCGGCAATCGAGTTGCCGAGCGTGCCAAGGCTATATTGCTTGAGCAGCGCTCCGCCGATGTTCCCTCCTACCGCACCCGAAATGAGTTGCACGATCAGACTGACGATGTCCATCCTTGTATCCCCCGCGCACTTGGTGGTTGGCGATGGTACGTGTCGCGACGTTGTGGGTCGCGACCGACGCATGCTAGTACGGAAGTTGCTCGCGCGCCATCGTGCGCCGCGGCGATGACGATGGCATGACGGTGAAGCTGCGAGTCTGGGTCCGATGAGTCGTTTCCATGCGATCGTCGTGGGGCTGGGAGCGATGGGCGCCGCGACGCTCGTCGCGCTCGCGCGACGCGGCGTCCGGGCGCTCGGGATCGATCGTTTCTCGCCGCCGCATGCGCGCGGCTCATCGCACGGCGACACGCGGATCACGCGTCTTGCGATCGGCGAGGGCGCGCACTACACGCCTCTCGCGCAGCGCTCGCACGCGCTGTGGCGGGAGCTCGAACGCGAGACCGGCAGCGCGCTGCTTGCGCAGGTCGGCGGTCTGTTCATCTCGAGTCCGGCGCGAACGGCGGTCCTGCACGTGCCCGGGTTCTTCGCCAACACGGTGGCCGCCGCGCGCGAGCATGGCATCGTGCACGAGATCCTCGACGCCCCGGCGATCCGCCGGCGCTTCCCGCCGTTCCAGGTTGCCGCTGACGAGTACGGCTATTTCGAGCCGGACGCGGGCTACCTCCGGCCCGAGCGGTGCATTGCCGCGGAGCTCGCCGTGGCGGAGCAGTGCGGCGCGACGATCCTGCGCAACGAGGCGGTGACGGGGTTCGATGCAGCGGACGGCGGAATCGCCGTGGCAACCACGGGCGGCCACTACGCGGCCGCTCGCCTGGTCTTGACGGCAGGCGCGTGGTTGCCGTCGCTCGTCGATCCCGAGATCGCGCGGCATTTCAGGGTCTATCGGCAGCGGATGATCTGGCTCGAGATTGACGGCGACTCCGCGCTGTTCGAGCCTGGCGCGTGCCCCGTTTTCATCTGGGAGCTCCAGCAACGCTCGCAGGGGATCTACGGTTTTCCCGCGCTCGACGGGCCGCGCGGCGGCGTGAAGATCGCAAGCGAGCAGTTCGCTGCGGAGACGACGGCCGATGCGGGCGAGGCGCCGCTCTCATCGGCCGAGGTGGCTGCGTTTCACGCCGAGCTGGTCGCGCCGTTCGTGCGCGGTGTAAGGGCGCGCTGCATCAAGTCGGCGTCGTGTCTGTATACGGTCACCTCCGACTTCGGGTTCGTCATCGACAGCTACCCGGGTTTCGAGCGCGCGCTCATCATCTCCGCCTGTTCCGGCCACGGGTTCAAGCATTCGCCGGCGATCGGCGAAGCCGCGGCCGCGTGGGCTTGCGAGGGACGGCCGCCGTTCGACGTTCCGGCGGTCCGCCTCGCGCGGTTCCATTGACGGAGCCCGCATGGACATCGGCCACTTGCACCTGCACGTGCGCGACCTGCACCGTGCCAGCACGTTCTATCAACGCTGGTTCGGCCTCGCGGTAGTGGGCGAGGACGAAGACATCGCGTTTCTCGGCGGCTCGCGGTCGTTCCTGCTGGCGCTCATGAAGGACGACGATCCGGCGCCGCCGCCGCCCTGGTTCCATTTCGGCATCCCGTTAACATCCGCGGCCGCGGTGCGGGATTTGCTTGCTCGCATGGAGGCAGCCGCCGTGCCGATCGCGAAGACGCTGTACGAAGATCCGACGTTCGCGTCGTTCCGCTGCCGCGATCCCGACGGGTACGCAATCGAGCTGTACTGGGACGCGAAGATGCCGGATCGTGCTGCGGACGCGTCCCGAACGGCGTAGCCACCGGCGACGCGCGAGGGAGAGGCGCAAAAAAGCTTCGGCTCGCGTACCATGGCACCTTGAGCGGGCGTCGCGCCCGCATCGCGTCGCTTTCCTCCCGTGTCCGAGCCAACCCGCTGGGCCTTTCCCGCCGCGATGCAGCCGGCGCCGGAGGAGGTGCGGTTCGACTTGCGGGCCGCCGTCGACGCGGTCGTCGCCCTGCGCGCAGACATTCCGGACGACGCGTTCACCGCGCCCATCCTGGGCACCGAACGAACGGGAAGCGGCGTCGTGATCGGAGATGACGGCTTGGTGCTGACGATCGGCTACCTCGTCACCGAGGCCGAGTCGATCTGGCTCTCCGCGAACGACGGCACGGTCGTCCCGGGGCATCCCATCGCATACGATTTCGCCACCGGATTGGGCCTCGTGCTCCCGCTCTCGCCGCTGCGCGTGCGCCCGATCGCGCGCGGCAGCGCCGCGTCCCTTGCTCCGAGTGACGACGTCTTCGTGCTGGGCAGCGGCGGCCGCGCGCACGCGCTCAAGGCCACCGTCATCGCGAAACGCGAGTTCGCAGGCTACTGGGAGTACTTGCTCGACGAGGCGCTGTTCACGACGCCCGTGCATCCGGAATGGAGCGGCGCGGCGCTCGTCGGCGAAGACGGCCGGCTTGTTGGCATCGGATCGCTGCTCGTGCAGGAGGCCGTCGGCGAGGACGTCGTCAAGGGCAACATGTTCGTGCCGGCCGATCTGCTTGCTCCGATTCTCGACGATCTTCTGCGGACGGGCCTTTCCGGGATTCCGCCGCGACCGTGGCTCGGCATGTACACCGCAGAGACGCCGAGCGGACTCGTCGTCAACGGTCTTGCTACGGGCGGGCCGGCAGACCGGGCGGGCATCGCGCCGGGCGACGTCGTGGTCGCAGTCGGCGACGATCGTGTCACGGGACTGGCCGACATGTACCGCCGGATCTGGCGCAAGGGTCCGGCAGGCGCCGAGATTGCGCTGACCGTGGCCCGCGACGGCTCTGCGGTGCGCGCGACCGTGCAATCGGGCGACCGCCGCGATTTCCTGCGCAAGCCGAGGCTGCAATGAGAGCGGGCGCCGGTTCGACCGGGCGTCGCCCGTTTCTCATCGCGACCGCGGCGCTGCTCGCGACGTTCTCGTGCGGGAACGCCATTGCCCAGGGCGCGCCGCCGCCGACGCCGCTGCGAGTGATTGCGTTCGATGGTGGCTGGAACCTTCCGGTCTGGGCGGCGCAGCGGCAAGGTTTTTTCGAGGCGAATGGCGTCAGCGTGACGATCGCGTGGACGCCGTCGTCGGCGTACCTCATCACCGCGCTCCTCGACGGTCGCTATGACATCGCGCTCGCCGGCATCGACAACCTGGTCGCTTACCAGGAAGGGCAGGGTGAAGCGAAGATTCCCGACAACCCCGACCTCTTCGCGTTCCTCGGGAACGACAGCGGGTTCGCGTCGATCGCTTCGGCGTCCGCGATCAGGAGCTTCGCGGATCTCAAGGGCAAGACCGTGTCGGTCGACGCGATGACGACGGGCTACGCGTTCGTCGTCCGCGAGATCCTCGTGCGGAATGGCATTGCCGAGGCCGACGTTACGTACGTGCGCGCCGGGGGCACGGCGAATCGCTACCGCGACCTGCTCGCGGTCAAGCACGACGCCACCCTTCTGCGCACGCCGTTCGAGCTCCTGGCGCGCGAGCACGGCTTCAACGTGCTCGCGACCGCCGAGTCGCTCGGGGCATATCAAGGGACGACCGGCATTGCGCGCCGGAGCTGGGCGGCAGCGCACGAGCGTGAGCTCGTCGGCTTCATCCGCGGCTACCGCGCCGGCATCGACTGGCTCTACGACCGCGCGAACCGCGACATCGTCGAGGCGATCCTGGTCGCCAACATCCGCGACATGACGCCGACGCTGGCGCGAAAGTCGTACGACCTGCTGCTTGCCGACAAGGGCGGCATCACGCGGGACGCGGCCCTCGACATGGAAGGCATCCGGACGGTCCTCGCGTTGCGAAGCAAGTACGGCCTCCCGCAGAAGACGTTGACGGATCCGGCGAAATACGTCGATCTCGCGTACTACCGTAAGGCCGTGCAGCACTGAAGGACAGCCGAGGCGAAAGAGCATGGCGAAGGGGAGCGGCAAGCGCACGGAACCGAGGATCGTCCGCCCGGACGACATCGATCCGCATCACCGCTGGGACCGGCCGCTCGCGGCGCCCGGGCACACCCAGGTGGACTTCGAGGAGCGCGTCAACTTCCGCCGCCTGCACGACTATCGCCTCGCACGCACTCGCGCCGCGCTCGCGCAATCGGGCCTCGGCGCGCTTCTCTGCTTCGATCAGCACAACATTCGCTACATCACGAGCACAGTGATCGGCGAGTGGGCGCGCGACAAGCTCACTCGTTACGCGCTTCTCACCGGCAACGGCGACCCTTATATCTGGGACTTCGGCTCCGCGGCAAAGCACCATCGGCTGCACGCGCCGTGGCTTCATCACGATCACTGCCGGGCGGGGCTTCTCGGTCTGCGCGGCGCGGTCGGTGCCGACATCGAGCTTTTCCGGAGCGCCGCCCGCGAGATCCGAGCGCTGCTCGACGAGGAGGGCGTGGGCGACCTGCCGGTGGGTCTCGACGTCGTCGAACCGCCGTTCCTGTTCGAGCTGCAGAAGCTCGGTGTCGAAGTCCGTGATGGCCAGCAGACGATGCTTGCGGCGCGCGAGGTCAAGAACATCGACGAGCTCACGCTCCTCAACATGGCGGCGGCAATGGTCGACGGCGTCTACCAGGACATCGCCGAGGCATTGAAGCCGGGCGTCCGCGAGTCCGAGATCGTCGCCCTGGCGACGGGCCGTCTCTACGAGATGGGCAGCGATTGCGTCGAGGCCATCAATTCGATCTCCGGCGAGCGCTGCAGCCCGCACCCGCACAACTTCACCGACCGGCTGATCCGTCCGGGCGACCAGGCGTTCTTCGACATCATCCAGTCCTTCATGGGCTATCGCACGTGCTACTACCGGACGTTCAACGTCGGGCTGGCCACGGCCGCGCAACGTGATGCGTACCGGAAGGCGCGCGAATGGATGGACGTTGCGATCGATCTGCTGAAGCCCGGTGTGTCGAGCGATCGGATCGCGGCCGCGCTGCCGACGGCGGAAGACATCGGCTTCGCCAGCGAGATGGATGCGTTCGGCCTGAATTTCTGCCATGGGCTCGGACTCGGATTGCACGAGCGGCCGCTCGTGTCGCGGTTGAACTCATTCAAGGAGCCCATCGAGCTCAAGGCCGGGATGGTCTTCGCGGTGGAGACTTACTGCCCCGCGACCGACGGCATCTCGGCGGCGCGGATCGAGGAGGAGGTGATCCTGACGCCGACCGGGCCGAAGGTCATCTCGCTCTATCCGGCGCAGGAGCTGCCGATCGCGAATCCATATTGATCAAAGGAGGGCATGCAATGCCCGCACAACGTCCCGAGGATGTCGACAACCTGTTTGCGAAGGCGCTGAACGCCGGCGATCTCGACGCACTGACGGTGCTCTACGAGCCGCAGGCGTCGCTGACGCCCTCGCCGGGGACCAAGGTGACGGGGACCGCCGCCATCCGGGACGCGCTCGCGAAGTTCGTTGCGGGGAAGCCGCACATCACACTGACGCCGCGCGTCGTCGCGCAGGCCGGCGATGTCGCGCTCGTCACGGCGAGCTGGCGGCTCACGATGACCGGCCCGGATGGCAAGCCGGCCGAGATGACCGGACAGAGCCTCGAGGTGGTCCGGCGACAGGCGGGCGGGCACTGGTGCTTCGTGATCGACGAGCCGTTCGGCGCCGGCGCGTGATCCGCGCGACGGGATATATCGCGCCATGAGACTGGGTTGGATCGGCATCGGGCGGATGGGCTACGAGATGGCGGCGCGGCTCGCGAAGGGCGGCGCCGACCTGGCCGTGTGGAACCGCACGCGCGCGAAGGCGGAGCCGCTCGCCCAATATGGCGCCAAGATCGCCGCGAAGCTCTCTGATCTTGCGTCCTGCGACATCGTGTTCGTGATGGTGTCGACGTGGGACGACGTGAAGCAGGTGGTCGCCGGCCCCGGCGGACTGCTCGCGGGTGGCAACGTGCCGAAGCTCGTCGTCGAATGCTCGTCGATCTCGCTCGAGGGCTCGGCGGAGCTGCGCGCGCTGCTTGCCGCGCGCGGTGTCGAATTGCTGGCAGCCCCCGTGTCGGGCAACGCGAAGGTGATCAAGGCCGGCAAGCTCTCGTTCGTGTGCTCGGGACCGCGCGCCGCGTTCGACGCGGCTGCGCCGTATCTCGGAATGATCGGGCCTGCGGCAAGCTACGTCGGCGAGGGCGAGCTCGCGCGGATCGTCAAGATCTGCCACAACGTATTCCTGGGCGTCGTGATCCAGTCGCTCTCGGAGATCACCGTGCTCGCGCAGAAGGCCGGCGTGCCGCGCCACGCGTTCCTCGACTTCATCAATCAGAGCGTGATGGGCTCGACGTTCTCGCGCTACAAGACACCGGCGCTCGTGAACCTCGACTTCAAGGTGACGTTCACGCCGAAGCTCTTGCGCAAAGACCTGGACCTCGGCCTCGACGCCGGCCGCCGCTTCGAGGTCCCGCTGCCGCTCGCGTCGGCGACGCGCGACATCGTGCAGACGCTTATCGGGCGGGGGCTGGACGACGAGGACTTCGCCAAGCTGCTCGTACTCGAGGCCGAAGCGTCCGGCGTCGCGCTCGAACCGGAGAACGTGACCGTCGGCGACGGATTGTCGTAGCTAGACAGGAGCGACGATGAGACTTGGAGCGAAGTTTGCCGCGTTCGCGTTTTGCGCGCTCGCCGCCGGTGCGACGGCGGGTCAGGGCTTTCCGACGAAGCCGGTCAAGCTCGTCGTGCCGTTCACTGCGGGGAGCGCGACCGACATCGTCGCGCGTACGCTCGGACAAAAGCTGACCGAGATGTGGGGCCAGCCGGTCGTCGTCGACAACCGGCCAGGCGCTGGCGCGACGATCGGCGAAGCACTCGTCGCGCATAGTCCGCCTGACGGCTACACGCTGCTCGTCAACTCGGCGGCGCACGCCTACAACCCCTCGATCTATTCGGGTCTCACGTTCGACACGCACAAGGACTTCATCGATGTGGCGGCGCTCGCGGGGCAGCCGAACGTGCTGGTCGTCGCTCCCTCGACCGGCTACAAGACGGTAGCCGACCTCATCGCGGCGGCGAGGGCGAAGCCGGGGTCGCTCAACTACGGATCGGCGGGGACGGGCAGCGGCACGCACATCAACGCCGAGAAATTCCGGCTGGCCGCCGGCATCGACGCGGTCCACATCCCGTACAAGGGCACGCCGGAAGCGCTGACCGACACGATGACCGGACGCATCACGTATTTCTTCTCGCCGATCTCGGCCGCGCTGCCGCACGTGAAGGAAGGCAAGCTCGTGGCGCTCGGGGTCAGCACGGCGAAGCGATCGAGCGTGCTGCCGAACGTGCCGACGATCGCCGAGGGCGGGCTTCCCGGGTTCGACTACAGCTTGTGGGTCGGCCTGTTCGCGCCGGCGGGTACGCCACCCGACATCATCGACAAGATCGCACGCGACACCGCGCGCGCACTCACCGCGCCCGAGATCGCGGAGCGACTGACCGCGCTCGGCGCCGAGCCGATGCCGATGACGCCCGCCGAGTTCACGAAGTTCGTCAACACGGAAATCGACGAGTCGGGCAAGGTCATCCGCGCCGCCAACATCAAGGTGCAGTAGGCCTACGGCTGCGCGACGTCCGACCGGTACTCCCAGCCACCGCCCGCGGCCTTCGCGAAGTCGACGAGCGAGAGTCGCACGTTGCGCGCGGCGACGATCTCGAGCGTCTGCGCAGCCAAGAGCTGCCGCTGCGCGTCAAGCACCTCGAGGTACGGCGAATAGCCCGCGCGGTAGCGAAGGTCGGAGTACTCGAGCGCCTGCTGCAGCTTGACGCGCCGGTCGTTCTCCGCGGCGAGCGCCTCGCGCGTCGTGTCGTTCGCGGAGAGTGCGTCGTGCGCGTCGCGAAACGCGCCCTGCACGGTTTGCGTGTAGAGGTAGACGAGCTCGTCGCGGCGCGCCGCCTGCGCCTCGACGTTGCCTTCGATCTTCTTGAAGTTGAACACCGGCTGCAGCAGCGACGCGGCGATGCCCCAGACGACGCCGGGTCCGGTGAACAGGTTCTTGAGCAGGCCGGCCTCGGTCCCGTAGTTGCCGGTGAGCGATATCGACGGGTAGTAATCAGCACGCGCGACGTCGATGCGGAGGTTCGCGGCGGCAAGCTGGGCTTCCGCCTGGCGGACATCGGGGCGCCGCGCCAGCATGTCGGACGGGACGCCCGACGGCAGCGTCGGCACCGTCAGCAGAACCACGAGCTCCACGTTGCGATCGATCCTCGGCGCGAACACTTCCTTAGGTGAGCGTCCGAGCAGCACCGCGAGCGCCGACTCGAACTCGGAGCGGAGCGCGCCGCGCGACCGCGACGTCGCCGGCGACGGCAGAGCGCTCGGCCTCGGCAGTGCGGAGATCGTACTCTCCGATGACGCCGGCCTGGAAGCGGTCCTTCTGCAGCGCGACGGTCTCGTCGCGTGACTGCAGCGTGTCGAGCAAGAGCTGCAGCTGTGCGTCGGCGGCAAGCAGGTTGAAGTAGCCGCGCGCGGTGTCGGCGGCGACCATCGTGCGGACGACCTCCCGCGCGTACTCGGTCGCGAGCAGGTCGTCCTGCGCGGCGGCGGTCGCGTTGCGGTACTTGCCCCAGAGATCGGCCTCATAGGAAGCCTGCAAGCCGACGGCTGAGATCGGTCGTGTACGGGCGAGAAGCCGAGTGGCAGCGGATTCGAGCCCAACCTGCGTCGAGCGGTAGCGCGACGCGCCGGCTGGCGAGGTCGACCGTGGGAATCTGATCGGCCTGCGCGACCAGCACCAGCGCGCGCCCGTACTGCACGCGCGTGATCGCGGCCTTGAGGTCGAGGTTGTTGCCGAGCGCCTCGGCGACGAGCGCGTCGAGCGTGGGGTCGCTAAACGCGGTCCACCAATGGTCGAGCTGCAGGTTCCCCGCGGTGGCCGCCGGCAGGTCGAGTTCCGGCGGCGGGGGCGGCGTGCTCGCGCAGCCCGCGACGAACGCTGCGAGCGCGACACAAGACAGTGTCTTACGCATGCCAGTGTCTCCAGCCGGGTGCGGCGGATGGCCCGGCGTATGCGGCGGCGGATGCTTGGCCGCCACGCGCGCGTGCTCCACCTCCGCGAACAGCTCGTCGCTGCTCCGGCGCTCGGTGAGCTTCCGCTCCATGATCCACTTGTAGAACTGCGGGACGAAGAAGATCGCGAGGAACGTCGCCGCGATCATCCCGCCCATGACGCCGGTACCGGTCGAATGCCGCGCGCCAGCGCCGGCGCCGACCGAGATCGCCAGCGGCAATACGCCGAAGATGAACGCGAGCGAGGTCATCAGGATCGGGCGGAAGCGCAGTCGCGCCGCCTCGAGCGCTGCTGCGGATGCCGACATTCCCTCCTCGTGCTTGTACACCGCGAACTCGACGATCAGGATCGCGTTCTTCGCCGCCAGGCCGAGCAGCGTCACGAGGCCGATCTGGAAGTAGACGTCGTTGGTGAGGCCGCGCAGCCAGATGGCTGCCAGCGCGCCGAAGACGCCGAACGGCATCGCCATCAACACCGACAGCGGCAGCGACCATTTCTCGTACTGAGCCGCGAGGATCAGGAACACCATCACGACGGCGAGACCGAGCGCGAACGTCGACGCGCCGCTCGAGCGTTTCTCCTGGTACGACGTTCCGCTCCAGTCGAAGCTGAAGTCGGACGGCAGCGTTTCGTTCGCGATCCGCTCGACGTTGGCGATGGCCTGGCCGGTGCTGACGCTGGGCAGGCCGCTGCCGAAGATCTTCACCGCAGGCAGGTTGTTGAAGCGATCGAGCGCGTCGGGGCCCGACGAGTACTTGACGTTGACGAGCGAGGCAAGCTGCACCATATCGCCCTTCTCGGAGCGCACGTAGACCGCGCCGATGTCGTCGGGCCGCGTGCGATAGCCGGGCTCCGCGGACATCAGCACCTGCCACGCGCGGCCGTACTTGTTGAAGTCGTTGACGTAGTACGATCCGAGCGTCGCCGACAGCGCGGCGAAGATGTCGTCGATCGGCACGCCCGCCTTCTTTGCCTTCTCGCGGTCGACGTCGACGTAGAGCTGCGGCACGTTGGCGCGCCACAGCGTCTGGGCGTACGCGAAGCCCTGCTGCGGGCCGAGCTTCTGCAGGAACTCCTGCGCGACCTCGTTCATCCGCTTCGGCCCGCCTTCGCCGCGGTTCTGCAGATACAGCTCGAAGCCGCCCGCGGTGCCCAGGCCGAAGATCGGCGGCGGCACGAAGGCGAGCACCAGCGCTTCCTTGATGCCGCCGGTCTTGGCGAACACCTCGCCGACGAGCTGCGGCGTCGTTACCTTGCGTTCGTCCCACGGGATCTGCGTAACGAAGATCGACGCCGCGTTGTTGCGAAAGCCGCCGCCGAGGAAGTCGAAGCCCGTGAACGAGATCACGTGCGCATTGGCGGAGTTCGAGCGGATCGCCTTCTCGACCTGGCCCACGACCTCGTCGGTGCGCTGCAAGGTCGCACCGTCGGGGAGGATCACCGTGGTGAAGAACCAGCCCTGATCCTCATCCGGCACGAGGCTGCCTGGAACGTAACGCCACAGCCCGGCGGCGATCGCGACCATGCCCGCGAACAGCACGGCGCCCAGGACGCCGCGGCGGAGCATCCATGCAACGCCGTGCGTGTAACCGTGCGTGACGCGGCCGAACCAGCGGTTGAACGCGGCGAAAAATCCCTTCGTCGGCGGCTCGCGGTGTTGCAGGATCGTCGCGCAGAGCGCCGGCGTCAACGTCAAGGCGACCAGCCCCGAAATCACGACGGCGATCGAGATCGTCACCGCGAATTGCCGGTACAGCTCGCCCGTCAGCCCGCCGAGGAACGCGATCGGCACGAACACGGCCGTCAGCGTGAGCACGATTGCGACGATGGGTCCGGTGACCTCGTGCATCGCCTTGATCGCCGCCTCCCGCGGCTGCGCGTTGTCCTCGCGCATGATCCGCTCGACGTTTTCGAGCACGACGATCGCATCGTCGACGACGATGCCGATCGCGAGCACCATGCCGAACAGCGTCAGCGTGTTGATCGAGTACCCCAGGACGAACAGCCCCGCGAAGGCGCCGAGCAGCGATACCGGCACGGCGGCGAGCGGGATCAGCGTCGCGCGCCAGTTCTGCAGGAACAGGAACACGACGAGGATGACGAGGATCATGGCCTCGCCGAGCGTGTACAGGACCTCGCGGATCGACACCTCGACGAAGCGAGTCGTGTCGTAGGGGATGGCGTACGTCAGTCCTTCGGGGAAGTGCTCGGACATATCAGCCATCTCCGCGCGCACGCTCTTCGCGACCTGGAGCGCGTTCGCGCCCGGTTGCAGGAAGATCCCCATCAGCGTCGCAGGGTTGCCGTTGTACTTGCCGATGAAGTCGTAGTCGCGCGAGCCCAGCTCGACCCGGGCGACGTCGCCCAGGCGCACGGTCGACCCGTCGGGGTTGGCGCGCACGATGATCTGCGCGAACTCCTTCGGGTCGGCGAGGCGACCCTGCGTCGTGACGGTGTAGACCAGGTCCTGTCCCTTGGTCATCGGCGACTGGCCGATCTTGCCCGCGGCGAACTGCGCGTTCTGCTCGTTGACCGCCCGGATCAGGTCGGTCGGCGTGAGCTTGAGCTGCGCCAGCCGATCGGGCTTGACCCAGATCCGCATCGCGTAATCCTTGGCGCCGAAGATCTGGACGTTCGTGGTGCCCGGCAGCCGCTTGAGTCGGTCGAGGACGTTGAGCGTGACGTAGTTGGACGTGAACAGATCGTCGTAGCGGCCGTCGGGCGAATAGAACGCGAGGACCTGCAGGAACGACGAGCTGCCGCCTTCGACGACCACGCCCTGGCGCCGCACCTCCTCGGGCAAACGCGGATCAACCTGCTTCACGCGATTGTTGACGTTGACCGACGCGTCCTCGATCCGCGTGCCGATATCGAACGTGACCTGGATCTGCACGGTGCCGTTCGACGTCGAGGTGCTCGACATGTAGATCATGTTCGGAATGCCGTTGATCGCATTCTCGAGCGGCGCCGCGACGGTCTTCTCGATCACCTCGGCCGACGCGCCCGGGTACACCGCCGTTACGGTGACGACCGGCGGTGCGATCTCCGGGTACTGCGCGATCGGCAGCGTGCGCATCGCGGCCAGTCCCGCGAGCACGAAGAACAGCGCGATCACGGCCGCGAAGATCGGCCGGTCGATGAAAAAGCGCGAGATCATGGCGTCCCTTCTCGCGTTACGCCTTGGGCTTGGCCGCCGCTTTGTCGGGCGCCGGCGCGGGGGCGCCCGGCGCGCCCGGCGGCGGTCCGAGCGCGATCGGCGCGCCGGGCCGCAGCTTGGCGACGCCGTCGACGATCAGCTGGTCGCCGGCCTTGAGGCCGGATTGGACGATCCACAGGTTGGGGGCCTTGTCGCCATTCGACTCGACCCATTCGCCGAGCGTGACCGGACGCACGGCGGCGATGTCCTTGCCGTCCTTGTCCTTGTCGACGACGTACACGAACTTGCCCTGCGGGCCGTCGAGCACGGCGATCTGCGGCACCGCGATCGCGTTGTTGCGCACCGCGCCGGCGAGTCTGACCTTGACGAACTGCCCGGGCTTCAGCGCAACATCGGCGTTGGGAATCTCGGCGCGGTATTCGACCGAGCCGGTCGAAGGGTTCACGCGCGTGTCGGCGAAGTTGATCCTGCCCTGGCGCGGGAACACCGTGCCGTCGGTCAGGCGGATTGTGACGTCGAACGCGTTGTCTTTCGGCAGCGTCAGCCGGCCTGCGGCGACTTCCTTCTGCAGCCCGAGCTGCTCGTTCTCGGGGATCGAGAACGGCACCCAGATCGGATGCACCTGCCAGATCGTCGTGAGCAGCGTGTCGTTCGCCGTCACCAGGCTTCCTTCGGACTTGGGCGCACGGCTCGACAGCCCGGTGATCGGCGCGACGACGTTCGTATAGCCCAGGTTCAGGTCGACCTCGCGCAGCTTGGCCTCGGCCGAGCGGACGGCGGCGGCCGCGAGCTCCGCGTTCGATTGCGCGTCGTCGGCTTCCTTCTGGCCGATCGCCTTGCGCTCGGCGAGCGGCTTCAAGCGCGCCGCTTCGCGGTCGGCCTGCGCCTTTTGCGCCTGCGTGCGGACGAGCTCGGCCTGCGCCTGCGCGGCCTGCGCCTGCAGCGGCTTCGGGTCGATGACGAACAGGCGCTGGCCCTGCTTGACCGGGGCGCCCTCCTGGAAAAGTTTCTGCTCGAGGATGCCGGTCACGCGCGCGCGGACCTCGACCTCCTTCGAACCGGTCGTCTGCCCGACATATTCGTAGCTGATCGGGATCGTGGCCGGCTTGATGGTGATCGTCGTGACTTGCGCCGGAGGCATCTGAAAGCCTCCTTGCTGCTGCTTGCCGCATCCTGCGAGAAGAGCGAGTCCAAGCAGCGGGACCACGGGCAGAATGCGCGTGACGGTAGAGATGGGGACGGACATGATGAACTCCGGGAGGTGCCGCTTCGTAGTGTGTGGCTTGACGGCGACGGTAAAATTACATACATTCGTGAATGTTTGCAACCCTGCTTCGGGTGGGGATGTACGGCGCAGGTTCGACGGGCGGGGATCGATGGTACGCAGGACGAGGCAGGAAGCAGCGGCAACGCGCGAGACCTTGATCGACGCGGCGGAGCAGGTGTTTCGCGCGAAGGGTGTCGCGCGCGCGACGCTGTCCGAGGTCGCCGCTGCGGCCGGCGTCACGCGCGGCGCCATCTACTGGCACTTCCGCGACAAGGCCGAGCTGCTCGAGGCCATGTGCGAGCGCGCCGCGATGCCGATGGAGGCCATGCTCGACGCCACAGGCAGCGACCGTCGCGACGACCCACTCGGGCATCTGCGAGCGATGGCCGTGCACGGCCTCTCGCGCCTCGCGCGCGACAGCCGCGTGCAGGCGGTCTTCGATGTGCTCTACCACAAGTGCGAATTCATGTCGGGTATGGCGCCCGTCGCGCAGCGCCAGCGCGCGGCGGATCACGATTGCGGGCGGCGGGTCATCGCGCTGATCGAGGAGGCCATCGCGCGCGGGCAGCTGCCGGCCGACTGCGATCCGCGGCTCGCGGCGCAGCTCATGAAGGCATTCATGATCGGCATCATGCACGAGTGGGTGCGCAATCCCGGTAGCTACGACCTCGCGAGCGCTGCGCCCGCGCTCGTCGACGCGCTGCTGGCGGGACTCGTCGCGAAGCCGCCGCGTCGAACGGCCGATCGTCCGCGCACCCGCACCGGGCACAGCGCGCGCGCCGCACGCCACTAGGCAGATCGCCGCTCCCTTTCCGGGATCGATACCGGCGCTCGCGGATCCGAGGTCAGCCGCGCGAATCCTCGAGCTGGCGCAGGATCTCGTTGGTCTCGCGCATCCGGATCGACTGGAGCTTCGCGAGGTTCGTCATCATCCGGATCGCGATCTCCGGCTCGCGTGCCTCGATCTCGGTGAGCGCGGCGCGCGTGATCTCATAGACGACCGTGGGGCCGACCGCCTGCGCCGTTGCCGAGCGCGGTCGCCCATCAAACAACGCTGCCTCGCCAAACAGCGACCCTTCGGCGTTGGTCACGATGCGCGCGCGGGCGCCACCCGGCACGATGATCGAGATCTCGACGGCGCCGCTCGCGAGCAGGCACAGGCGGTCACCCGGATCGTTCTCCTGGAACAGCACCTCACCCTCGGCGCATTCGCGGCGCACGAAGTGATGCTCGATGCGCGCAAGTTGCTCGCGGGTCAGGCCTTCGAGCAGCTGGAACGAGGCGAGCGGCACAGCCTCGCTCTCGACGATCCCGCGGGCCTCGAGGATCGTGCGCTCCGCCCATTCGACGGCCTGATCGGCATCGCGGAACCACAACCGGAGCTCGGGCTCCCGGAACGTGTCATGGGCGATCAGCGTCGCCCCGTGGCGCCCTTGCGGCGTCACGCCGGCCAGCAGCACGCGCGTCCCCCGCGCCGCCAGGCGCCGCACAATGCTCTCGATCAAGAGCGCACCCGTCGCGTCGATCACGGTGACGAGTCGGAAGTCGAGCACCACGACGTCGGCGACACCTGCGAGCGGCTCGACGCGATCGCTCATCCGCTCGGCGCTGCCGAAGAAGAGCGCGCCCTCGAGCTCGACGACACGGATGCGCTGGCGCGCCGCGCGCACGCGAAGGGCGTCCTCGCCGCCCCAGACGCGGCGCGACGGCCGTACGTTGCCGTCGACGACGCTGCGCACGAGCGAGCGCTTCATCCCGAGGTAGAGCAGCAGGCCCGACAGCTGGAAGCCGACGCCGATCGCCGGCATGAAGCCGAAGAACACTTCGGCGATGGCGACCACGACCACCGTCGCGATGCTCCAGAGCAGCGCCGGCTCGCGCAGCGCGCCCTTGCGTCGCAGGCGGCCGACGAGACCCGTCGTCCAGTTGTCGATCAACGCGATCCCGAGCGTGATCAAGAGTCCGGCGACGACCGCCATCGGCACGCGCGCGAGCAGCGACCCGCCGAACGTGAGCACGAAAGCCAGCGCGAGCGCCGTGAACACCGTAGTCATGCGCGTGCGGCCGCCGGCGCTATAACTCGCGAGCGCGGCCCTGCGCGACAGCACGACGGGAACGCCGCCGCACATGCCCGTCACAACGTTGGCGATGCCATGGGCGACGACCTCGCGCTTGGTCTTGTGCCGGCCGTCGGTCGCGTTGTCGATCGCGACGGCCGCGAACAGCCCGTCGAGCGTACCGATGAACGCGATGAGGCCCGCCGTGGTCAGGATGAGGGGCAGATGCCGCGAGATCGCCTCCCACGGCACATCGGCCAACGGCGCGAGCGCCGTGGGGGCGGGCAGCCCCGTCGCGATCGCGCCGACGACGGGTCCCAGGCGCGCGTGGGGAACGAGGAACGCGATGGCGTAATACAGGACGCTTCCGGCGAGGAGGCCGACGATCGGGGCCGGGACGCGCTTCGAGCGCCAGCCGACGGCCCAGATCGTCGCGGCCGTGGCGATGCCGACGCCGAGCGTCACGAGCTGTAGCGCGGCCCACGTCGCGTCCGCGCCGGCCACGAGGTCGCCGCGCGTCACCCCGGAAATGGGCGTGAGCTGAGCGACGACGATCAGCGCCGAGGCGCCGCACATGAAGCCCGCGACGAATGGAAAAGGAACGAAGCGCGCCGAATTGGCGGCGCCGATCGCACCGAGCACGATCTGGGCGATGCCCGCAATCACTACGGTCGCCCCGGCAATGGCAACGATCGGGCCGACGCCATGCGTCGCGGAGGGCGCGAACGCCGGATCGGCCGCGAGTGTCGCAACGAGGCTCGCGAGGATCAGCGTCGATGCGGCATGGGGGCCGCTGCCTGGATGCGCCGCGCCGCCAAAGAGGCCGGCGATCAAGTGCCCCCAGATGGCAGCCGCGAATCCTGCGTACAAGCCGATCTCGTAATGGTCAGGCCCAAGCGCCGAGAAGGCGAGGATGCCGAGGGACAGTCCGAGCGCGAGATTCCACCCTGCAGCGGCGAGCCCGCCGACCAGATCGCCACGCAGGTTCATGGACCGTACCCGGGTCGCGACGGGCGGGCTCTCTGAGAGCGCGCGGTCGGGTGTCGGCGGGGGCGGCGGGACGAGCGACGTCGCCCGCTCGGAATCCGGAGGCGCGAGCGTGCTCATCCCACGATTATGCGCGCACGGGTCGGCGGACGTACCGGGTCCCCGGCCGATCCGATAGAATCCGCGGACTCGATCGCGGGGCACACGCGAGCACCGGTACCACATCGGCCGGCCTGCACCTGGAGGAGATCACCTTGGCTAATCCGCCTGTCCCGTCCGGGACGGATACGTTCCCGCGACTCCTGTTGCACCATGCGACGCTGCGGCCGCAGCATCCGGCCACGCGTGAAAAGGACCTGGGGATCTGGCAGACCTGGGCGTGGCGGCAGGTCGCCGATGAAGTGCGCGCGCTTGCGTGCGGGCTCGCGGCGCAGGGCTTCCGGCGCGGAATGCACCTCGCCATCATCGGCGACAATCGCCCGCGCCTCTACTGGTCGATGCTTGCCGCGCAGGCGCTGGGCGGCGTCCCGGTCCCGATGTATCAGGACGCGCCTGCGACCGAGTTCGTGTTCGTGCTGAACGACGCCGAGATCGTCTACGCGATCGTCGAGGACCAGGAGCAGGTGGACAAGGTCGTCGAGGCGAAGCCGCAGGTGCCGACACTGGCGCACATCTACTTCGACGATCCGCGGGGCCTGCGCAACTACCAAGGCGTCACGAGCTTCGAAGCACTGCAGGCGATCGGCCGCGATTTCGACCGCGCCCATCCCGGATTCTATGAGGGCGAAGTGGCGAAGGGCGCGCCGGACGACGTCTCGGTCATGCTCTACACGTCCGGCACGACTGGCAAGCCGAAAGGTGTCCGCCAGTCGCATTCGGCATTCATCAGCTCGGCCCGCGGCGGTTGCGAGTTCGACCATCTCACCGCCGCCGACAGCGTCCTGTCGTACTTGCCGATGGCGTGGGTCGGCGACCACCTCTTTTCGTTCGCGCAGTGGATGGTCGCGGGATTCACGATCAATTGCCCGGAATCGGGCGACACCGTGATGACGGACCTGCGCGAGATCGGCCCCACGTACTATTTCGCGCCGCCCCGCATCTTCGAGAACCTGCTGACCCAGGTGATGATCAGGATGGAGGACGCGAGCGCGCCGAAGCGCTGGGCCTTCCGGCATTTCATGGCCGTCGCGCGGCAGTGTGGCGCCGAGATACTCGACGGCAAGCCCGTGTCTCTCCTCGAGCGGATCCGGTACGCCCTTGGCAACGTCGTGATTTACGCGCCCCTGCGCAACGTGCTGGGGATGAGCCGGATCCGCATCGCCTACACGGCGGGGGCGGCGATCGGGCCGGATCTGTTCCGCTTCTACCGCTCGATCGGCATCAACCTGAAGCAGCTCTACGGGTCTACCGAGACGTGCGCCTACGTCTGCCTGCAGCCCGATGGCGAGATCCGGTTCGACGCCGTCGGCAAGCCTGCGCCGGGCGTCGAGCTCAAGATCGCCGGCAGCGGCGAGGTGCTGGTGCGTGGCCCGATGCTGCTCACCGAGTACTACAAGCGGCCGGATGCGACAGCGGAATCCATCGACGCCGAGGGCTGGTTCCATACCGGCGATGCCGGCGTCGTCGGCGACGATGGCCAGCTCAAGATCATCGACCGCGCGAAGGATGTCGGCCGGCTCGCGGGCGGCGCGATGTTCGCGCCCAACTATATCGAGAACAAGCTCAAGTTCTTCCCGCACATCAAGGAAGCGGTGGCGTTCGGCCACGGCAAGGACCGCGTCTGCGCGTTCGTGAACATCGACATGGGGTCGGTCGGCAACTGGGCCGAGCGGCGCAACCTGCCCTACTCGGGCTACACGGACCTGGCGCAAAAGCGCGAGGTCTACGAGCTGATCCGCGAGTGCGTCGAGCAGGTCAACGGCGAGCTCGCGCAGGAGGGCGAGCTCGCAGCGTCGCAGGTCCACCGCTTCCTGATCCTACACAAGGAGCTCGATCCCGACGACGACGAGCTCACGCGCACGCGCAAGGTGCGCCGCAGCTTCGTCGCCGAGAAGTACGCGGTGCTCATCGACGCGCTCTACGGCGGCCGCGCAAGGCAGCATGTCGAGACGCTGGTCAAGTTCGAGGACGGCAAGAGCGGGATGGTCGCCGCGGACCTGGCGATCGAGGACGCGAAGACCTTCCCGGCCCCGGCCGCGAAGCGGGCCGCCTGACATCGTCATGGCCAGCGGCGGCCGCACGACCGGCGACGTGATGCTCGCACTCGAGCGCATCTCGCTGTCGTTTGGCGGCGTGCGGGCGCTGACCGACATCAGCTTCGACGTTCGCGAGCACGAGATCCGCGCGATCATCGGCCCGAACGGCGCCGGCAAGAGCTCGATGCTGAACGTCATCAACGGGGTGTATCGCCCGCAGCAGGGCACGATCACGTTCCGCGGCAAGGTGCGGCGCGACATGGACACCCACGACGCAGCGGCGCACGGCATTGCGCGGACGTTCCAGAACATCGCGCTGTTCCGCGGCATGAGCGTGCTCGACAACATCATGACCGGCCGCAATCTCATGATGAAGGCGACTTTCGTCGAACAGGCGATCTGGCTGGGCCGCGCCAGGCGCGAGGAGCTCGAGCACCGGCGCAAGGTCGAGGAAGTGATCGACTTCCTCGAGATCCAGCACATCCGCAAGACGCCGGTCGGCCGGCTGCCGTACGGCCTGCAGAAGCGGGTCGAGCTTGCTCGCGCCCTCGCGGCGGAGCCCTCGCTCCTGCTGCTCGACGAGCCGATGGCCGGCATGAACGTCGAGGAGAAACAGGACATGTGCCGGTTCGTGCTCGACGTCAACGAGCAATACGGCACGACGATCGTGCTGATCGAACACGACATGGGCGTCGTGATGGACATCTCCGACCGCGTGGTCGTGCTCGACTACGGTCGGAAGATCGGCGACGGCGCGCCGGAAGAGATCCGCGCCAACCAGACGGTGATCGACGCCTATCTCGGCGTCGCCCATTGACGGATTCGACATGTCCTTCTTCTTCGAAGTCCTGATCGGCGGCCTGCTCTCGGGCGTGATGTATTCGTTGGTCGCGCTCGGTTTCGTGCTGATCTACAAGGCCTCCGGCGTGTTCAACTTCGCGCAGGGCGCGATGGTGTTCTTCGCGGCGCTGACGTACGTCGGCCTGCTCGAGCTCGGGCTGCCGTGGTGGCTATCCGTCCCGGCGACGCTCGCCGCGATGATCGTGCTCGCGCTGCTGATCGAGCGCATCGTGCTGCGTCCGCTCGTCAACCAGCCGCAGATCACGCTGTTCATGGCGACGATCGGCCTCACGTTCTTCATCGAAGGCCTGGCGCAGATGATGTGGGGCGCCAACGTGCGCGGGCTCGAGCTCGGGCTGCAGGACGAGCCCATCGCGTGGCTTAGCGACGCGACGGGCGTGAACGTGTCGAAATTCGACCTCGTTGCAGCCGGCGTGGCGGCGATCCTCGTGACGGCGCTCGCACTCTTCTTCAGCCGCACGCGGATCGGCCGCGCGCTGCGCGCCGTGGCCGACGACCACCAGGCGGCGCTCGCCGTCGGTATTCCCCTGCAGCAGATCTGGGCGATCGTGTGGGCGGTCGCCGGAGCGGTGGCGCTCGTCTCCGGCCTCCTGTGGGGGGCGCGCAACGGCGTGCAGTACGCGCTCACGTTCGTCGCGCTGAAGGCGCTGCCGGTGCTGATTCTGGGCGGCTTCGATTCGATCCCGGGCGCGATCGTCGGCGGTCTCATCATCGGTGCCACCGAGAAGCTGGCCGAGGTCTACCTGGGGCCGTTTGTCGGCGGCGGCATCGAGGGCTGGTTTCCGTACGTGCTCGCGCTCGTCTTCCTGCTGTTCCGGCCCGAGGGCCTGTTCGGCGAGAAGATCATCCGGCGGGTATGAGCTAGCGGCCGGCGGACGTCATGTTCTATCGCGAGGCCGGGCAGTTCAAGGCGTCCTACCAGGCGGACGCTGCGATCTTTCCGATTCGGCAGGACCGGATCGCGATCGCCAGTGATCCTGCTCGTCGCGTTCATCGTCGTCCCGTTCACCGCTACACCGTACCTGTTCACCGGGATCCTCATCCCGTTCCTGATCCTGTCGCTCGCTGCGCTGGGCCTCAACGTCCTGACCGGCTACGCGGGCCAGCTCTCTCTCGGCAGCGCGGCCTTCATGGCGGTCGGCGCGTTCGCCTCGTACAACTTCATGCTGCGCGTCCCGGGGATGCCGATCCTGGTCGCCTTCGCCGGCGGCGGCGTCGTCGCGGCGCTGGTCGGCATCCTGTTCGGCCTGCCGAGTCTGCGCATCCGCGGCTTCTACCTCGCGGTCGCCACGCTCGCCGCGCAATTCTTCATCCTGTGGTTCCTGACGAAGGTGGGATGGGTGAGCAACTACAGCTCGTCGGGCGTCATCACGGCACAGAAGATCGTGATCCTGGGCTATGCGTTCGAGACGCCGGCGGCCAAATACCTCCTCGTGCTGTCGATCGTCGCCGTGATGGCCCTTGCCGCGAAGAACATGGCACGCGGCAACGTCGGCCGATCGTGGATGGCGGTGCGCGACATGGACGTCGCGGCCGAGGTCATCGGCATCCGGCTGATGCACGCCAAGCTCCTGGCCTTCGCCGTCAGCTCCTTCTACTGCGGCGTCGCCGGTGCGCTGTTCGCCTATGCCTATCTCGGCACCGTCGAGCCGGAGGCCTACAGCCTTGACCTGTCGTTCCGCATCCTGTTCATGGTGATCATCGGCGGTGTCGGCACGATCCTGGGCTCGTTTCTCGGCAGCGCGTTCGTCGCGTTGTTGCCCGTGCTGCTGAGCGTGACCGTGCGCTTTCTCGACAGCGGGCTCGGCCTGCACATCGCCGAGAGCACGATCTCCAATCTCGAGTTCATGGTGTTCGGCGCGATCATCATCCTCATCCTGATCGTCGAGCCGCATGGACTCGCCCGGCTTTGGCAGGTCGCAAAGGAGAAGCTGCGGTTGTGGCCGTTCCCGCACTAGGGCGTCCGCCGGGCGCCGCGAGATGGCGCGACCCCGGTCCGGCGGTAGAATGGCCGCGCTGGCAGGAGCGGACGGCCAGACCTTTGGCGTGCGGCCGCGGCACCGGCGACGTATACGCGGTACCTTGAGGAGGAGCGTCCCATGACAGGGGTGAAGGCATTGCTGGGCATCGCGCTGCTCGCGGCGTCCGCCGCGGCGGCGGCGCAAAACGATCAGTTCATTCCGGTGCTGTCGTACCGGGTGGGCCCGTACGCCGCCGGTGGCTCCGGCTACTACGGCGGCGCGATCGACTACTGGACACTCGTCAACATGACCGGTGGCGTCAACGGCGTGCAGCTGCGCTGGGAGGAGTGCGAAACCGAGTACAACGCCTCGAAAGGCGTCGAGTGCTACGAGCGACTGAAGAAGAAATATGGCGGGGCATCGACCGCCGAGCCGCTGTCGACGGGAATCGCCTACGGGCTGTTCGACCGCGTGGCACAGGACAAGATCCCGATGACGACGTTCGGTTACGGCCTTGCGAGCTCGGCCGACGGTCGCATTTACGACTGGGTCTTTCCGCTCGGCACGACTTACTGGGACCAGATGGCGGCGATGATCGCCTATCTGAGCCAGAAGGAGGGCGGCGCGGACAAGCTCAAGGGCAAGAAGATCGCGTTCCTCTACCACGACTCCGCGTATGGCAAGGAGCCGATTCCAGTGCTCGACGCGCTCGCCGCGAAGCTCGGCTTCGAAGTACTGAAGATCCCCGTCACGCCGCCCGGGCAGACGATGGAATCGCAGTGGCTGCAGATCCGCCAGGCGAAGCCCGACTACGTCATCATGTGGACTTATGGCGTCATGAGCACCGTTGCGCTGAAGACGGCGGCGAAGTTCGGCTACCCGCGCGACAAGCTATTGGGTGTCTGGTGGGCCGGCTCGGAGGAGGACGTGATTCCCGCGGGCGACGCCTCGAAGGGCTATGTCAGCGCGTCGTTCACCGCGAGCGGCACCGGCTTCCCGGTGATGCAGGACATCAAGACCAAGGTTTACGGTGCAGGCAAAGGCAACCTCGAGGATCCGACGCGGCTCGGCAACGTGATGTATACGCGCGGCGTCGTCTACGGAATGATCGTGGTCGAGGCGCTCCGTGTCGCACAGGCGAAGTACGGCAAGGGCAAGGTGATGACCCCCGAGCAGCTGCGCTGGGGCTTCGAGCATTTGAACCTCACCGAGGCGCGGATCAAGGAACTTGGCGCAGGTGGACTGTTCCCGCCGATCAAGACCAGCTGCGCCGACCACGAGGGCTCGGGCATGGTCAAGTTCCAGCAGTGGACCGGCAGTGGCTTCAAGCAGGTGACGCCGTTCATGGCCGGCGATCGCGACATGGTGCGCAAGATGGTCGAGGAGACCGCGGGCAAGTATGCCGCGGAGAAGAAGATCACGCCGCGCGACTGCGGCAAGGACTACTGAGCGGGAGTCCAGCACTCCCGTCCCGCTTCGCGGGAGCCGCCCGTGCGACTCTTGGGCGGCTCCGGGCACGCTGCCGGCCGTACGCCACCATGAGCTCCGCTTCCGCATCACCCGCCGCCGCCCCCACGGCGGCGCGGGCCATGCTCTCGGTCAACAACATCGAGGTGATCTACGATCACGTCATCCTCGTGCTCAAGGGCGTCTCGCTCGAAGTGTCCGAGGGGGGTATCGTCGCGTTGCTCGGCGCGAACGGCGCGGGCAAGAGCACGACGCTGAAGTCGATCTCGAACCTGCTCGCGGCCGAGCGCGGTGACGTCACAAAGGGAACGATCGAGTTCCGCGGCGCGCGCGTCGACAAGCTCACGCCGAACGATCTCGTGAAAATGGGCGTGTGCCAGGTGATGGAAGGGCGACACTGCTTCGCTCACCTGACGGTCGAGGAGAACCTTCTGACCGGCGCCTACACGCGCGGTGGCTCGCGCCCGGCCATGCGGGCCGAGCTGGAGCGTGTCTATCACTACTTCCCGCGTCTGAAGGAGCGCCGCGCGAGCCTCTCGGGCTACACGTCCGGTGGCGAACAGCAGATGACAGCGGTCGGCCGTGCGCTGATGGCGCATCCGTCGATGATCCTGCTGGACGAGCCGTCGATGGGGCTCGCGCCGCAGATCGTCGAGGAGATCTTCGAGATCGTCCGCAGTCTCAACCGCGAAGAGCGCGTGTCGTTCCTGCTGGCGGAGCAGAACACGATGGTCGCGCTGCGCTATGCGAACTACGGGTACATCCTCGAGAACGGCCGCGTCGTGATGGATGGAGAGGCGGCAAGCCTCGCGCAGAACGAAGACGTGAAGGAGTTCTACCTCGGGCTTTCGACGGCGGGGCGCAAGAGCTTCCGCGACGTCAAGCACTACCGCCGCAGGAAACGATGGTTGGCTTGACCATTCGGCGTGGCTCCGCGCGACGCGGCATTCGCGGCGCGCATGTGCCGGGCGCCGGGCCTCATTTGTGACCGAGCATTTCGACACGCTCGAGACACGCGATCCCGAGGTGCGCGAGCGGGCGCTGCTGGCGGCGCTGCCGCGCCAGCTCGTCCATGCGAAGACGCACGCGCCGGCCTTCGCGCGCATTCTCGCCGGCATCGACGCTGCCGCCGTGACCTCGCGCGCGGCGCTGGCGCGGCTGCCGGTCACCCGCAAGTCCGAGCTCCTCGAGCTGCAGAGGGCGGCGCGTCCCTTCGGCGGCTTCGCTGCGCTCGCGCGCGGCGAAGCGGCGCGCATGTTCGCTTCACCGGGCCCGATTTACGAGCTGGAAAGCCGGCGGCCCGATCATTGGCGCCTCGCGCGCTCGCTGTTCGCCGCGGGCTTCCGTGCCGGCGATCTGGTCCATAACACGTTCTCCTATCACTTCACGCCGGCCGGATCGATGCTCGAGACCGGCGCGCACGCGCTCGGATGCACGGTGGTCGCGGCCGGCACCGGGCAGACGGAGCAGCAGGTGCAGGCGATCGCCGAGCTTGCGCCGGACGGTTACGTCGGGACGCCGTCATTCCTCAAGATCATTCTCGACAAGGCCGACGAGCAGGGCATCCGGCTGCCGTCGCTGCGCAAGGCACTGGTATCGGGTGAGGCGTTTCCGCCGAACCTGCGCGATGCGCTGGGTGCGCGCGGTATCGCGGCGTACCAGGTTTACGCGAGCGCGGACCTGGGCGCGATCGCCTACGAGACCGAAGCGCGCGCGGGCCTCGTCGTCGACGAGGGTGTGCTGGTCGAGATCGTGCGTCCCGGCACCGGCGATCCGCTGGCGCCGGGCGAGGTCGGCGAGGTCGTCGTGACGACGCTCTTCAACACCCTCTATCCGCTGATCCGTTTCGGCACCGGCGATCTCTCCGCGTTCATCGAGGGCCGCAGCGCCTGCGGTCGGACCAACGCGCGCATCAAGGGCTGGCTTGGACGCGCCGACCAGACAACGAAGGTGAAAGGGATGTTCGTGCATCCTTCGCAAGTCGCCGAGGTCGTGCGCCGGCATCCGGAGATCCGGCGCGCGCGACTCGTCGTCGATAACGCGGGGGGCGCCGATCGCATGACGCTGCATGCGGAGACCGCCGGCCCGCGCCCTGCCGTCGAGGCGGTCATCGGAACGATGCGCGAAGTGACCAAGCTGCGTGGCGAAGTCGCGTTTCGCGAGCCCGGGGAACTGCCCAATGACGGCAAGGTCATCGAGGACCTGCGCCAGGTCGAATGACCGGGCGCCGATCGAGCCTTTGCCGCGAAACCCCCGACCGCGCGACAATGTCGAACGGTCGCTTCAGGTGACAATGCCGTGACCACGCTCCGTCGCGATGCTCCGCACGACCCGCTCGCGCCTCTCGGGCAGGACCTGCTGCGCCAGATCGCGGCGACGGGCGTGATCCGGCAATTCCCGAAGAACACGGTCCTCATCAACGAAGGCGACCAGGGTGATTCGCTCTTCATCGTCCTGACCGGGCGGGTCAAGGTCTACGCGAGCAACGCCGCGGGCAAGGAGGTCGTGATCGCGTTCCACGGACCCGGCGACTACGTGGGCGAGATGTCGCTCGACGGCGCTCCGCGCTCGGCGTCGGTGATGACGGCGGAGCCTACGACGTGCGCAGTCGTGTCACGCGCGCAGTTTCGCGAGTTCATCCTCGCGCACCCCGATTTCGCGCTCCACCTGATCGAGAAGCTGATCCAGCGCGTCCGCTCCGCCACCGAGAACGTGAAGAGCCTCGCGCTCTCGGATGTCTACGGGCGCCTGGTCCGGCTGCTCTTGTCGCTGGCCGCCGAGCGCGACGGACGGCTGCTCGTGCCCGAGAAGCTTACGCAGCAGGACATCGCCGAGCGTGTCGGAGCCTCGCGTGACATGATCAGCCGCCTCATGAAGGACCTGGTCGGTGGCGGCTACCTGGCCGTCGAGGACCGCACGATCGTGATCCTGCGCAAACCACCTCCCGGCTGGTAGGGTCTTTCCGGTACCCTCGCGGAATGTGAATTTTCGGCATTTCCGCCCCGTATTGCTCCCTCGGTTCCCGTCGCCCCCGCGCCTAGACTGGCTGCCATCGACATCGCGCACGGTGCGCGGAGCCGATGGGGTTGGAAAGCCGGTTCGCTCGCTGTCGAGCCGGCCCCCAGGCAAGCACCGGAGAATCGCCGGAGTAGATCATGAAGAGATTGGGCAACCTGGAAAACGGCCACGTGCTGACGTCGGGCGAGAAAGCCCTGCTGGTCATGGTGGTAGCGGGAATGTTCGGCTACTGGGCCGGGTTCAACCTTTCGACCCCGAGCCTGCCGGACGCATTTCCGGTCGCCATAGCGGCCGCGCCGCACCGTGCGCCGGAGCCGCCGTCGACGGTGTCCGACTCGGTGATCGTGGATCCCGCTGTCGCCGAAGCCGCGAAGGCCGACGACGAGCCGGCGCCCACGTTCTGACGCTGAGTACCGATCCTCCAGCGGTAACAGGGCCGTCCGGCATCGCCGGCCGGCCCGGCAGGAGACCGGACGCTAGCGGTCGAGGCCGCCGAAAGCGACGTACTTCACTTCGACGAACTCGTCGATGCCGTACTTTGAGCCCTCCCGACCGAGCCCCGACTGCTTGACCCCGCCGAAGGGGGCGACCTCCGTCGTGATGAGGCCGGTATTGACGCCGACCATCCCGTACTCGAGCGCCTCCGCGACGCGCCAGATGCGGCCGATGTCGCGCGAATAGAAGTACGACGCGAGCCCGAACTCGGTGCGGTTCGCAAGCTCAATCACCTCGGCGTCCGAACCGAACCGGATCAGCGGCGCGACCGGGCCGAACGTTTCCTCCCGGAAGATCTTCATCTCGGGCGTGACGCCGGTCAGCACCGTCGGCTCGTAGAACGTTCCGCCCAGCGCATGCCGCTTGCCGCCGGTCGTGATCTTCGCGCCGTGGGCTGTCGCATCGGCGACATGCTCCTCGACCTTGGCGAGCGCGTTCCTGTCGATCAGCGGGCCCTGATTGACACCGGCCAGCGTGCCTTCGCCGACCTTCAGCGCGCGGACGCGATCGGCGAGCTTGGCCGCGAACGCATCGTAGACCTTGTCGTGAACGAAGAGTCGGTTGGCGCACACGCAGGTCTGACCCGCGTTACGATATTTCGAGATGATCGCGCCGTCGGCCGCGGCGTCGAGGTCGGCGTCGTCGAACACGATGAACGGCGCGTTGCCACCGAGCTCGAGCGAGAGCTTCTTGATCGTCGGCGCGACTTGCTTCATCAGGAGCCGGCCGACTTCGGTCGAGCCGGTGAACGAGAGCTTGCGCACCGTCTCGTTCGCGCACATCTCGCCGCCGATCGCCTTCGCATCGCCCGTCAGCACATTGAGCACGCCCGCCGGGAAGCCCGCGCGATGGGCGAGCTCGGCCAGAACGAGCGCGGAGAACGGCGTCGCCTCGGCCGGCTTGATCACGACAGTGCACCCGGCGGCGAGCGCCGGCGCGACCTTGCGAGTGATCATCGATGACGGGAAGTTCCACGGCGTGATCGCTGCGCAAACGCCGACCGGCTGCTTGATCACGACGAGCCGGCGGTCGTTCGCAATCGTCGGAATGACGTCGCCGTAGATGCGCCGCGCTTCCTCGGCGAACCACTCGACGTACCACGCGCCGATTGTCACCTCGCCTTTGGATTCTGCGAGCGGCTTCCCTTGCTCCGTCGTGAGGATGAGTGCCAGGTCGTCGACGTTGGCAAGCATGAGCTCGAACCACTTGCGCAGGATCGCGCTCCGCTCCTTCGCGGTCTTGTCGCGCCAGGCCGGCCACGCAGCGTTCGCAGCCGCGATCGCGCGCTTCGTTTCGGCGGCGCCCATGATCGGCGAGGTGCCGATCAGCTTACCCGTCGCGGGATTGATGACCGGATGCGTGGCGCCGCTGTCGGCATTCTGCCATTTGCCATCGAGGTAGCACTGCTGGCGCAGCAGAGACGGATCCTTGAGCGGAGGCAGGGAGCGTTCGAGGGTGTCGGGAGCCATGGCAGTTTCCTGAAGGGACGCGGCGTTTGCACCGCGGCGGAAGTGAGATTATAGGAGGATTCCGGAGCCTTGGCCCATGTGCGCCGCCCGTCGAGTCGGGCCGCCAGGGCGGCGTGTAAATCTTGCGCAGCGTCATGCCTTCCCGCATCGAAGACTATGCACTCGTCGGCGATTGCCAGACCGCCGCGCTCGTCGCGCGTGACGGCTCGATCGACTGGCTGTGCTGGCCCCGCTTCGATTCGGAAGCCTGCTTCGCGGCACTGCTCGGCACGCGGGAGCACGGTCGCTGGCTGATCGCTCCTGTCGCGCGCTCGCAGCGCGTGTCGCGGCGCTATCGCGACGGCACGCTGATGCTCGAGACCGATTTCGAGACGACAGGCGGCGCCGTGCGCCTGATCGATTTCATGCCCGTGCGGAACGCGTCCTCCGACCTCGTGCGCATCGTCTTCGGACTTCGCGGCCGCGTTCGCATGCGCATGGAGCTCGTCCTGCGCTTCGACTACGGCGCGTCGGTGCCGTGGGTGCAGTCGCCTTCCCGATGGCAGCCTGCGCGCGATCGCGGGCCCGGCGATGACTGTGCTGCGAACGCCGGCGCCGCTGCGCGGCGAAGGACTGACCACGACGTCGCGACTTCACGATCGAGGCGGGGGCAGCGATGCCGTTCGTGCTCACTTATGCGCCGTCGCATCAGCCGGCTCCCCCGCCGATCGATGCCGGAGCGATGCTGACGGCCACGCAGAAGTCCTGGCGCAAATGGTCCGGCCAGTGCTCGTACGCCGGCGAATATGCGCGACGCCGTGCATGCGCTCGCTCATCACGCTCAAGGCGCTGACGTACGCGCCGACGGGCGGCATCGTTGCCGCCGCCGACCACGTCGCTTGCCGGAGCGGCTGGGCGGCGTGCGCAACTGGGACTATCGCTACTGCTGGCTGCGCGACGCGACGTTCACGCTGCTCGCACTGATGAACGCGCGGCTACTTCGACGAAGCCGATGCGTGGCGTCGCTGGCTGCTGCGCGCGGTCGCCGGCAGTCCCGAGCAGGTGCAGATCATGTACGGCATTGCGGGCGAGCGGCGGCTGGACGAGTTGACCGTGCGACTGGTTGCCCGGCTACGACGCATCGCGCCGGTGCGCATCGGCAACGCCGCTGCCGCGCAGTTTCAGCTCGACGTCTACGGCGAGGTGATCGACGCGCTGCACCACGCGCGTCTCGGCGGCCTCGATTCCGAGTGCGACGACGTGGGCCATCGCAGCGCAAGATGCTCGAGCATCTCGAGACGGTCTGGCGCCGAGCCCGACGAGGGCATCTGGGAGGTGCGCGGGCCGGCGCCGTCATTTCACGCATTCGAAGGTGATGGCGTGGGTCGCGTTCGATCGCGCGGTCAAGCGTCGAGCAATTCGGGCTAGAGGGCCCGCTCGGCGAGTGGCGCGCGCTGCGCGACGCATCCACGACGACGTGTGCCGGAACGGCTACGACTCGCGGCTCGCGGACGCTTCGTGCAGAGCTACGGCTCGAGCGAGCTCGACGCCAGCCTGCTGCTGATTCCGCTGGTCGGGCTTCCTGCCGCCGGGCGATCCGCGCGTCGTCGGAACGGTCGCCGCGATCGAGCGCGACCTCGCTGCGCGACGGCCTCGTGCTGCGCTACGACAGCAAGCGCGACGTCGACGGCCTGCCACCGGGCGAAGGCGTATTTCCTCGCTTGCAGCTTCTGGCTCGCCGACAACCTGATGCCTTGCTGGGCCGGCACGACGAAGCGCGCGCGCTGTTCGAGCGGCTGCTCGCGCTGCGCAACGACGTCGGCCTGCTCGCCGAGGAATACGACGTCCGCGGCGCGGCGGATGCTCGGCAACTTCCCGCAGGCGTTCTCGCACGTCGGGCTGGTCAACACCGCGTTCAATCTGACCCGCCGCGCGAGCCCGATCCGCCAGCGAAGCGAGGGCGAGGCGCCGCCGCCGGCTCCGCTCACGCCTCCGTTGTCGCCGGGACGGCCAGGGGCTTCCGTGCGACGAGCGTCACGCCGCCCAGCACGAGCGTCGCGCCGGCGAGCTGGACGGCATGGACCGGCTCGTCGAGCAGGAGCGCGCCCAGGAAGATCGTGAAGACCGGGCCGAGCGAGCCGATCTGCGACGACGCATTCGCGCCGATTCTCCGCACGGCCTCGGCGATCAGCCACGTCGGCAGCACGGTCGAGAATACGGCCATCGCAAGCACGAGGAGCTGAATCGAGAGGGGCACCGCGAGCGCCGCGAGCGGGCGCGTGAGCACGAACTGCGCGAGGACGAAGACGGAGGAGACGAGCATCGCCCACGCGATGAAACGCGTGCTGCCCATGCGCGCGATGACGGGTCCCGCGCGCACCAGGTAGACGGCGTAGAGAAAAGCGCTGCCGAACACCAATGCGCCGCCTTCGAGGACCGCGCCGGAATCGCGCGCGGCACGCAGGTCGCTCGCGAAGACGAGCGCAATCCCTGCGTAGCAGACGACCAGCGCGAGCGCCGTGCGTCGCGTCACGCGCACGCCCTGCCAGAGCGCCGAGAGCAGCACGACGATCGTCGGGTAGAGAAACAGCACGAGCCGCTCGAATGCGGCCGTGACGTACTGCAGGCCGAGGAAATCGAGCAGGCTCGCGAGGTAGTAGCCGATGAAGCCCAGCAGCGCGAGCTGCATCCAGTCGTCGTGCGTGAGTTTGCGTGCGGACGACTCGCGGCCGGCCCACCACGCCATCGCTACGAAGAACGGCGCCGAGTAAAGCATCCGCAGCGCGAGCAAGGTGACGGCATCCACCGGGTACGCCGCATAGGCGAGCTTGATCAGGATCGCCTTGAACGAAAAGCCGAGCACGCCGAAGACCGCGCAGAGCGGCCCGACCCAACGGCGGGGCGACGCGGCGCTCAATCCCAGCGCACGAGCCCGGCGTAGGCGGTCGCGAGGATCGCCGCGCCGAAGGCGATCCGGTACCACGCAAACGGCACGAAGTCGTGGTGACTCACATAGCGGATCAGCCAGCGGACGCACGCGAATGCCGAGACGAACGCGGCCGCGAAGCCCACGCCGAATGCCGGCAGGGCGCCCGCGCCGACCAGGGAAGCATCCTTCCACAGCGAATAGCCGGTCGCCGCCAACAGCGTCGGGATCGCGAGGAAGAACGAGAATTCGGTGGCGGCGACGCGCGAGAGGCCGAACAGCATGCCGCCGATGATCGTCGCTCCGGAGCGCGAGGTTCCGGGCACGAGTGCGAACGCCTGCGCGCAGCCTATCAGGAGCGCATCAGTCCAGCGCATCGCGTCGACCGTCGCGACGCGGATCGTCTCGGGGCGCGTGCGCTGCCGCCGCTCCGCCCAGAGGATCACGAACGCGCCGGCGACGAACGCGACGGCAACCGGCACCGGCGCGAACAGGTGCGCCTTGATCGCCTTGCTGAAGATGAGACCCAGGATCGCCGCCGGGAGGAACGCAATCACGAGATTCACGGCGAACCGCTGCGCGGCGGGGTCGCGGAACAATCCGCGGCATACGGTGATGAGACGGGCGCGGAATTCCCAGCAGACCGCGAGGATCGCGCCGGCCTGGATCACGATCTCGAACGTCTTTGCCTGGTCGCCCGTATAGCCCAGGAGCGATCCGGCGACGATCAGGTGGCCGGTCGACGAAACGGGCAGGAATTCGGTCAAGCCCTCGACGACGCCGAGGATGAGCGCGGTGAGCAGAGTCGGGTGATCCAAGGCGGCGCCGACAACAAAAAGGCCGGACGGCGGGTACCGTCCGGCCTGCCTATTGTATACGCGGGATCAGGCCGGTCGTTTCTGCTGAAGGAGCGCGAGCGTCTGCGCGACGATGTCGTCGTGATCGGCGGGCACCTGTCCCTGCGGCGTCATGTGGTCGATCACCTGCGGTAATACCGAAGCAAGTCCACCGGCGGCAGCGCCGTGCGACATGCCGAGTTGCTGCGCGATCTGGCCCAGCTGACCGCTGCCGAGCACCTGGGACAGCACGTCGCCGGAGATCGGTGCGTTCTGCCGGTCGCCACCCATGAGCCCGCCTGCGCCCCATAACCCGCCTGCTGGAACTTCGCCAGCACGCCCTCGATGCCGCCGTTCTGCTGCAGGACCTGCAGCGCCATCTGCAAGAGCGGGCTCTGCTGCGAGGTCGTGCCGCCACCGGCGGCGGTCCGCTCGTCATGCTGTTCAGGAGTCCGTCCAGAAGTCCCATTTTCGCCCTCCTCGGTGTAGCGCGGGATGTGCGCATTACACGGTCTTCTGCCGCACGAATTGGTGCGCTGCGGCCGCGGGGTATCCGGCGGCGCCGAACGTCTCCCGGATCGTCCGGTTGGTGTCAAAGTACACCTGCCAGTAGTGTTCGGTGTGCACATACGGGCGCACGGCGAGCACGGGCCCGCGCTCGTTGAAGGTCAGGATTTCGACGTCCGGCTTCGGCGTTGCGGCGACGTTCGCGATCTTCGGCAGCACCTCTCTGAGTCGGCGGACCGCGTCGGCTGGATCGACGCTATGGTCGAGCTGCGCGGTCAGGTCGACGCGGCGGTAGGGGTTCACGGAAAAATTCTTGATCGTGCCGTTCATCACTTTCGCGTTGCCGACGTAGGTCTGCACGTTGTCCGGCGCGTCGATCGTCGTGGTGAAGAGACCGATCGCGTGCACCGTTCCTCGACCTCGCCCGCTAACACGTAGTCGCCGACCTTGAACGGTCGCAGCACGAGGATGAACGCGCCGGCGGCGAAGTTCGAGAGGAGGCCGCCCCACGCAGCGCCGATCGCGATGCCGAGCGCCGCGATCAGCGCGGCAAACGACGTCGTCTCGACGCCGAAATAGCCGAGGATGCCAATGACGAGCAGGATATTGAGCGCGACGCCGAGCGCATGGCCGACGTAGCGAACAATCGTCGGCTCGATCTGTTGCCGCTCGAGGGCCTTGATGACCAACGTGCTGGCGATGCCGATCAGCCAGCGGCCGACAATGTAGATCGCGATCGCACCCAGTACCTTGAGACCGAAGGCGATCAGGACGGGCTTCGCGGTGTCCATCATGTTCGAGATATCCATGCGTCCCTCCGGAAGCGAGCGCTGGCGGCGCCGGGCCGCCCATTGTGAGGCACGGCACCGCGATTCCGCAATCGCGGCGCGGTTCTGTCAGCTCGTGCGGTCGAGATCGGCGCGGAGCTGCGCGACCGTGCTCCTGAGCTCGGCGAGCTCGCTCTCGATCCGCGCAAGGTCAGCTCTCAGCGCCGCAAGCTCGGAGGCCGCGGGCGCGTCGTTGTCGTCGTGCGTGGTCATGGTATCGGCCGCGGGCGCGGAAGTGCCCGACAGGAGGTGCATCCAGCGCGTCTCGCGCGCGCCCAGCTGGCGCGGCAACTCGGCGACGAGGGCGCCGGCGGACCGCGCTTCGAGCTCGCGCAGGAACGCAAGGAGCGCAGAGCTATCGGCGAAGCGGTGCAGGCGCTCGGTGTTGATCCGGAGCTCGCCGACCGTCTGCGGCCCGCGCAGCATCAGCGTGGCCAGGAGCGCGGCCGACTGCGCCGGCACGTCGAGCACGCGCGGCATGTTGTGCGCGTACCGCATCACCCGGCCGCCGCTCGACTCGACGACGAGCGACAGCGTGCGCAGATGATCGATCGCTGCCTGCACGTCGGCGTCCGCGGCCTCGATGACTGGATCGCGGCTCGACTTCTGGTTGCAGCCGCCGACGAGCGCGTTGAGGGAAAGCGGATACGCGTCCGGCACCGTCTGCTGCTTCTCGACGAGCACGCCGAGAACGCGTGTCTCGAGCAGCGACAGCGCCGGCAGCGGCGCGCTCATGGTGGCTGCGGTCTACTTGCGACTGTAGGTCGCGGTGAACATGGCGCGCGCAAGCCGGTTCGAAGTCAGCGTGAAGCCGACGAGCGCGGGCATCGCCTTGTCGTCGAGATCGAGCTTGTCGACCTTGAGGGCGTGGACCGTGAAGATGTAGCGATGCGGGCGATCGCCACGCGGCGGACAGGGGCCGCCGTAGCCGGGCGTGCCGAAGTCGGTGATCGACTGGACCGCGCCCTTCGGCAGCTTGGTCGATCCCGCGGCCCCGGCACCGGGCGGCAGCGACCGCGCGTCCGCCGGAATGTTGAAGACGACCCAGTGCCACCAGCCGCTTCCGGTTGGCGCGTCGGGATCGTAAACGGTGACGGCGAAACTCTTCGTGCCGGCAGGAGGATCCCTCCACGTGAGCGACGGCGAAGCGTTGCCACCCGCGCAGCCGAAGCCCTTGTAGATCTGTGCGTCGGCGATCCGGGCGTTGGGCTTGACCTCGGCGCTTTCGAGCACGAACTTGTCCTTGTCGGCGGCAAGCACCGCGAGCGGCAGCAGGGTCGCGGCGGCGATGGCGAGACGGCGCATGGAACCCCTCCCCGGGGATGGAAGCGATCGTCTTCCATTCTACCTGCGGCCCATGGATTCCCGCGAGCGCCGTTCGTCCCGGGCTGGTATCGTACCGTCGTGCCGCGCGCACCGCGGCGAGACCCGCTTCCCGGAGTCCGGCATGGCCCACCCGCCCGACGTCACCAACATGGCGCTGTTCTGCGATTTCGAGAACATCGCACTGGGCGTTCGCGACGCGCAGTACGAGAAGTTCGACATCGGCAAGGTGCTCGAGCGACTGCTGCTCAAGGGGAGCATCGTCGTCAAGAAGGCGTACTGCGATTGGGAGCGGTACAAGGGATTCAAGGCGCCGATGCACGAGGCTTCGTTCGAGCTGATCGAGATCCCGCATGTGCGCCAGTCCGGCAAGAACTCGGCCGACATCCGCATGGTGGTCGACGCCCTCGACCTCTGCTACACGAAGTCCCACGTCGACACGTTCGTCATCATCAGTGGCGATTCCGATTTCTCGCCGCTCGTCTCGAAGCTCCGCGAGAACGCGAAGCTCGTCATCGGCGTCGGCGTCAAGAACTCGACGTCCGATCTCCTCATCGCGAACTGCGACGAGTTCATTTACTACGACGACCTCGTGCGCGAGAAGCGCAAGCCGGCGGCACGCAAGCCCCAGGCAAAGGCGGCAGGGGCTGATGGCAAGCCGGCCGCCAAGGGCGCGACCGAGCCGGCGACGATCCCCGCCAAGAAGGATGACGAGGAGCGAATACACCAGGCGGTCGACCTGATCGCGGACACGGTCGAGGCGCTCGTGGCGGAGCGCGGCGATGACGAGACCATCTGGGGCTCGATGGTCAAGCAGGCGCTCAAGCGTCGCAATCCGGGATTCAACGAATCCTACTACGGCTTCCGCCTGTTCACCGGGCTGCTGGAGGAAGCGGCCCGCCGCGGCGCCGTGACGCTCGAACGCGACGAGAAATCCGCGAACTATCGCGTGCGCCTTCCTGCCGGCACTGGCTGAAACCGCTGCGATCGTCGGACGATGGAAGGCATCCACGACCTCGGCCTCTTCGTGCTGTCGGGACTGCTCCTGAACATCACGCCCGGCGCCGATACGCTCTACATCGTCGCGCGCGGGACCACGCAAGGCACGCGCGCCGGCGCCGTCGCCGCGCTCGGTATCGGCGCCGGCTGCATCGTCCACACGCTGGCCGCCGCGCTCGGCCTGTCGGCGATCATTGCCACGTCGGCGACGCGCGTTCGCGCTCGTCAAGTGGATCGGTGCCGCGTACCTCGTCTATCTCGGCCTTTCGCTCCTCGCATCGCGGTCCGGGACAGGCGCCGCGGCACCGCTGCCGCCGGCATCGCTGCGCCGCGTCTTCGCGCAAGGCTTTCTCACCAACGTCCTGAACCCGAAAGTGGCGCTTTTCTTCCTCGCGTTCCTACCGCAGTTCATCGCGGCTGATGCGCCGCACAAAGCGCTCGCCTTCCTGCTCTTGGGCGCGATCTTCAATATCAACGGGACGCTCTGGAATCTCTTCGTCGCGTGGTCGGCGCGGCGGTCTGTCGCGGCGTTTTGCGGTGCCGCACGCGGCGGCCGCCTGGCTCCGCCGGTCGGTCGGGGCGATGTTCGTGGTCCTCGGGCTGCGGCTGGCCCTTGCCGAACGAGGGTGAGCGGGCCCGCGCAGTTGATTTGTAGCCCACAACGCCCCAAGAATGTGCACTTGAGCGCCCCGGACGGACCTGCTAAGGCAGGCCCAAGGGGATCGAGACGGAGACGGCCGGATCCTCCGGCCGTGGACGGGCTTCCGACGACGAGAGGTGTCGGATGCGCGATGTGAGACCGGCCGCGGTGGCCGGCATGTTCTATCCCGGGATGCCTGCGGACCTGGCGGCCAACGTGCGCGAGTGCCTGGTCGAGGCTGCGACGCGGCCGCGGGTCGGGGGCGCCCGACCCAAGGCGCTCATCGTTCCGCACGCGGGCTATGTCTATTCGGGTCCGATTGCCGCAGCCGCCTATGCGCGGCTCGCCGGCTCGCACGCGATCATCCGTCGTGTCGTGATTCTCGGTCCCACGCATCGCGTTGCCGTCCGCGGGCTCGCGCTCCCCACGGTGCGCGCGTTCGCGACGCCGCTGGGCGAGGTGGAGGTCGATCGCAAGGCCGCGGCGCTCGCGCTGTCCCTGCCGCAGGTGATCGAGAATGATGCAGCGCACGCGCTCGAGCATTCGCTCGAAGTGCAGCTGCCGTTCCTGCAGGCGGTGCTCGACAGCTTCCGGATCGTCCCGTTCGCCGTCGGTGCGGCAACGCCCGATGAGGTCGCCGACGTCATCGAGCGCCTGTGGGGAGGACCCGAGACACTGATCCTCGTAAGCTCCGATCTTTCGCACTATCACCGTTATAGCGAGGCGTGCGCGCTGGACCGCGGTAGTGCCAACGGAATCCTCGGCCTGTCGTCATCGCTCGACCACGAACAGGCGTGCGGTGCTACACCGATCAACGGGCTCGCGCTTTGCGCACGCCGACATGGCCTCGTGCCGGAGCTCCTCGACCTCCGCAACTCCGGCGATACGGCGGGTGACCGGGGGCGCGTCGTGGGCTATGCGTCGTTCGCCTTCGTCGAAGGACCGGGCCATGCCGGATCCTGACCTCGGGCGCACGCTCCTCGCCCTTGCGCGCGGCGCGATTGGTGCGGAACTCGGCTTTCGCGATGTCCACGGCATCGTCTGGCATTCGGCGCTCGACGAGCCGGGCGCAAGCTTCGTCACGCTGCGGCAGGAAGGCGACCTGCGCGGCTGCATCGGCTCGCTCGAGGCGCGTCGCCGGCTGGCAGCCGACGTTCGGGCTAACGCGGTGACCGCTGCATTTCGCGATCCGCGCTTTCTTCCTCTCTCCTCGCGCGAGTTCGGCGCCATCACCGTCGAAGTCTCGCTCCTGTCCGCGCACGAACCGCTCGCGTTCGACGATGAAGAGCATCTGCTGCGACTGCTGCGCCCCGGCATCGACGGTGTCGTGCTTCAGGCGGGCCACCACCGGGCGACGTTCCTCCCGCAGGTATGGGAGACGCTGCCGGAGCCCCGCACGTTCATCGCCGCGCTGAAGGAAAAGGCCGGGCTCAACGGGCGCACGCGAAGGCCCGGGATGCGGGTCGCGCGGTACACGGTCTCGAAGTGGAGCGAGGACGAATTCGCGACGCAAAGGATGCGGGCATGAGCCATCATCCGGGTCGCTGGTGGCACCGCCTCGACGACGGCCGCATCCAGTGCGATCTCTGTCCGCGCGACTGCCGGCTGCACGAGGGCCAGCGCGGCGCCTGCTTCGTCCGGCAGCGCGACGGCGACGCGATGGTCCTCACGACCTACGGACGTTCGTCGGGGTTCTGCATCGATCCCATCGAGAAGAAGCCGCTCAACCATTTCTATCCGGGCTCGAGCGTGCTCTCCTTCGGCACCGCCGGCTGCAACCTCGCGCTGCAAGTTCTGCCAGAACTGGGACATCTCGAAGTCGCGCGAGATGGACACGCTGATGGACACGGCATCGCCCGAGCAGATCGCCGCGGGCAGCGCAGCGCGCCGGCTGCCGCAGCGTCGCGTTCACCTACAACGACCCGGTCATCTTCGCCGAATACGCGATGGACGCCGCGGATGCGTGCCACGCAGCTCGGGATTCAAGACGGTCGCGGTCACTGCCGGCTACATCGGGCGCCGAGGCGCGCCGCGAGTTCTACGCAAAGATGGACGCGGCCAACGTCGATCTCAAGGGCTTCACCGACGACTTCTACGTGAAGCTTTGCGGTGCGCGGCTGCAACCCGTACTGGACACGCTCATCTATCTCAAGCACGAGACCGACGTCTGGTTCGAGATCACCACGCTCCTCATCCCCGGCAAGAATGATTCAACGGCGGAGATCGAAGCGATGAGCAAGTGGATCGTTCGCGAACTCGGTCCCGAAGTTCCGTTGCATTTCACCGCGTTTCACCCGGACTACAAGATGATGGACCTGCCGCGCACGCCCGCGGCGACGCTCACGCGCTCGCGGGAGATCGCGCTCGGCGAGGGCATCCGCTACGTCTACACCGGCAACGTCCACGACCGCACCGGCGGCACGACGTTCTGTCCAGGCTGCGCCGCCCCCGTGATTGTG
Source organism: uncultured beta proteobacterium (assembly GCA_963773195.1). Classification (GTDB taxonomy): domain Bacteria; phylum Pseudomonadota; class Gammaproteobacteria; order Burkholderiales; family Casimicrobiaceae; genus CAIWHR01. The sequence goes on along the minus strand of CAVZAE010000005.1, from coordinate 556,105 downwards.
CGTGACTGGCACGAAATCCTGCGTTACGAGCTCAGCGCCGAGGGCGGGTGCAAACGCTGCGACGCGAAGCTGCCCGGCCGCTTCCAGCGGTTCGACGGAGAGCAATGGGGCCGGCGGCGGATGCCCGTCCGGATCGCACTGTCGGCGTGATGCGCGCCCGGTACTCGACGGAGGTGCGCGATGGCGGATATTCCCCGGTGGCGACTGGACGGCGACTGGTTCGACGTCTGCAAGTGCGACATTCCCTGCCCATGTGAATTTGCGCGGGCGCCGACTTACGGCGACTGCGACGGCATCCTCGTCTGGCATGTGCGCGCGGGGAGCTACGGCGACGTTCCGCTCGACGGCCTCAACGTCCTCGCGCTCGGCTACTTCAAGGGCAACATCTGGGAGGGCGCGAAGGCGACGATGGGTATCTTCATCGACGCGCGCGCGGACGAGCGGCAGCGTGGCGCGCTGCAGATGATCTTCGGCGGGCAGGCGGGCGGCTGGCCCGGCCAGTTCGCGCAGAACATCGCGGAAGTGCGGGGCATCGAGTTCGCGCCGATCGAATTCGAGCTGGCCGGCGATCTCGCGCGCTGGCGCGCGGCGGTTCCGGGCAAGGTCGAGGCGAAGGCCGAGGCCCTCTCCGGCCCGACGACGCCTCCGGGCAAGCGTGTGCAGACGATCAATCCCCCGGGGTCGGAAGTCGGACCGGGCGGCGTCGCCACTTGGGGCACAGCGATGGTCGACCGCGCCGACGCGCTTGGCTTCAAGTGGAACCGCAGCGGACAGTCGAGCAAGCACATCCCGTTCTCGTGGAGCGGCCCGGGCTGACGGCGACCTCGGCCGCAACGACGCCCGAGGACGACACGCCGCGCGCGGCGTTCGCGCCTGCTGTCCTGGCGCATCAACCTGGTCGTCGTCATCGTCCTCGTCGTGCTGTCGGTCGATCGCCTGGCGCAGCACGATCGCGGACGCGACCGCGATGAGCGGGATGGTCATGGGACTCGGTCAGATCGGCAGCCGGTTCCAGGGCACGATGAGCGCCGCCGCGCTGCTCGCGATGTGGACGACGATGATGGCGGCGATGATGCTGCCCACGGTCGCGCCGATCGTTCTCGCGCATCTCGCCGTCACGCGACGCCGGCGCACGGCATCCTTCCTACCGTCGCGTTCGTCGGCGGGTATCTCCTGGTCTGGACGGCGATCGGCGTCCTGCCGATGCTCGCCTACTGGGGCGTTTGCGCAACTCGACGACAGGCCGGGCAGGCGCGGTGGCTGCACGCGCTTGCCGGGGCGATCCTCGTCGTCGCCGGCGTCTTATCAGTTCACGTCGTGGAAGCGCGTCTGCCTCGACGGCTGCCAGAGTCCGCTCGCATTCATTGTCTCGCCACGACTTCGGCGGTGGCGCTGGCCGGCACGCTGCGCGCGGGCGCGGTGCACGGCCTCTACTGCCTCGGCTGCTGCTGGGCGGTGATGGCGGTGCTGGTCGTCGTCGGGCTCATGAACCTGATGTGGATGGCCGGAATGGTTGTCCTCTTCTTCGCCGAGAAGCACTGGCAGTCACGGGCTGGCGCTCGCGAAGGTCGCCGGCGCCGCGCTCGTTATCCTCGGGCTCGCCGTGGTGGCGCGGCCCGCGATCCTCGCGCTGATCTCGCAGTAAGGGGCGCACTACTCGAGGTCGACGTGCTTGGTCGCGTGGCCCTTCGCTTTCTCGATCGGGTACTTCGCGCGATTGAGTGCGAGCTTGTCGACCGCGGCGGTGACGAGGTCGATGTCGAGGACCCGCGAGAGTCGCACCAGGTAGATCAGCACGTCGCCCATTTCCTGCGCGACCCGCTTGCGCTGAGCCGCGTCGAGCGCGGCGGAACCGGCGTCCGTGCCCCACTGGAAGTGTTCCATCAGTTCCGCCGCCTCGATGGCGACGCTCATCGCCAGATTCTTCGGCGTGTGGAACTGCGCCCAGTCGCGCTCCGCGACGAAGGCGTCGACGGCGTCCCCAAGCTCCGCCAGGCGGTCCGTCATGGCGTCGGCAAGATGCTACTTCGGCGCTGGCGTCGGGACGCCGTAGTTCGTCGTCAGGTAGTCGACGATCTTGGTCGCATCGTCGGTGGGGATCTGCGCGCCGTAGGCCTTGATCATCTTCGTGACCTCGGCGTCCCACACCTGGCGGGTCATGAATGGCGAGTTCGACGGAATGTAGTCGACGCTGTGGCACATGACGCAGTAGCCCATCACCAGGTCGCGGCCGGGCCCGGGCTTCAGCTCGAGCTTCGATTCCTGCGCCAGCGCGACGCCCGCGGCGGCGGCGATCGTCACGGCGCAAAGGATGGATACGCCTCTCATGACAGTTCTCCCATGCGTGTCACGCGGCGACGAGTACGATCCGCTGCATGACGTTGTTGTGATAGCCCGCGGGGTTGAAGATGAGCTCGCTCGTCTGCGTCGTGCCCTGCCGGTTCGTCGCTCGCGCCATCACCGGGTATTCGCCCGCCTTCGGCGGTCGGACCAGGAATTTCCAGGTCCGGAACGAGAAGCGGCCGAGATCCTGGCCGAGCTCCGCCGTGGCCCACGTCGTCCCGCCGTCGGCGGAAACGTCGACCGAGCGGATGCCGTAGCCGCCATCCCATGCGATGCCGCGAATCTCGACGTCCTGGCCGACGGCGACCTTCTGGCCATCCTTGACGCTCGTGATCAGCGAATTGACGACCATCTCGGTGATCGGCGTCGACACGTCGTTCTCCTGCGTAAGGAAGCGATCGGCGAACGCGAACTTGCCCTTCGGCACGCGGTACGCCGTGTTCATCCAGAACGTCGCGAGCGGCTTGTCGAGCGCGTCGATCGACGTCACCATCTTCATCCAGTACGTCGAGGTCCAGCCGGGAACGATCACCCGCACCGGCGCGCCGTGCAGGTGCGGCAGCGGCTCGCCGTTCATCTCCCAGGCGAGCAGCGTGTTTTCGTCCTGCGCCTTCCACACGGGAAGACTCTTCTGGAAGTCCGGCGTCGCATTCGTGACCCCGTGATCGGCGCCGTCGAATGCGATCTCGACTGCTTCCTTCTTGAGCCCCGCCTTGGCAAGCACGTCGCGCAGGCGGGCACCTTTCCAGCGCGCATTGCCGACTGCGCCATAGCCCCACTGAACGCCGGGGACGTGCGGATCCGAAAGCCCGCGCCGGTTGCCGCTGCATTGGCACACTGCGACGAGCTCGACCGGATCGAAGCTCTTCTTGAGATCGTCGAGTGAATATTCGGCGGCCGTGCTCGCGGCGGGTCCGCCGACCTTGAGGCGCCACTTCGCGGCATCGACTTCGGGGATCTCGGAGAGGTGCCAGCGCACGAAGAACGCACGATTCGGCGTGATCGCACCGTCGAGCAGATCGACCGGCGTTTCGAAGTTCGGCGGGCGTATCGAGCGCCGTATCAGCGGCGCTTTGCCGGGAGGCGGCTCGATGACGCCCGCCTCGATGGCGCCGGTCGACAGTCCCGCCCCGAGCGCCTGGCGCCAGTTAAGTGTTAGAACGCTGCTGCCGGCCGCGGCCAGCACGAACGATCGCCGATCCATCGTTTCCCCTCCCGCACCGGGCTCGTCCACCTCGCCCGTTCGGACGCGTTATCGCGCCGGCACGTGCGGTTGTCAACCGTCCTTGGCTGCGACGAGCCGTGCAAGCCGCCGCGCGTCGCGCGGCGCCTTCACCTTTACGTCGTTGTCGAAGTAGCAGTAGACGTCGCGTGGCTCGCGCGCGACCCGCGCACGGGGATCGATCCGCCGCGCGCCGCGCGGCTGGCCGCCCGCCACCCACGCCCGGATCCGCGCCGCCCAGTCAGCGAGCGCCGCCGGCGTGTAGCCGCTGACATAGATCTTCCGGTCGCCGTGGAGTCTCAGGTAGACGAAGTCGGATGTCACGTCTTCGACGAGCGGCCACTTGCCGGCGGTGTCGGCGACGACGAGCGCGACGCGGTGCTTGCGCAGCAGCGCGACGAAGGCCGGATCGACGAAGCTCGCGTGGCGCACCTCGAGCGCGTGGCGCAGCGGTCGTTGTGCGCCGTACGCTAGCCGCGTGCGGCCGCGCACTTTCGCGTTGCGATGGCGCGCGAGCGTGGCCGCCTCGTCGGTGTCGCGCGGCAAGAGGGCGAAGAAGCGCTCGAGCCACTCCGCATCGAACGGCAGCGAGGGGGGAGCTGCCAGAGAAACGGTCCGAGCTTGTCACTCAGGTTGGCGACGCCCGACGCGAAGAAGTTCGCGAGCGCCGCTTCGATGCCACGCAGACGCAACATGTGCGTGACGTAGCGCGGGCCCTTGACGCTGAAGACAAAACCGTCGGGGGCATCGGCGCACCAGCGGGCGTAGTACTCGGGCCGTTGCAGCGAGTAGAAGGAGCCGTTGATCTCGATCGTCGGGAATCGGCCGCGATGCGTAGCCGAGCTCGGACCGCTGCGGCAGGTCCTTTGGGTAGAACACACCGCGCCAGGGCTCGTAGCGCCAGCCCGAGATGCCGATGCGGACCGTGCCGCGGCGCGCGGTCATTTGCGTCGCGGCGGATGCGCTACGCCTTGCTGTAGATCTCCGCGCCCTTCTTCACGAATTCGACCGCCTTCGCCTCCATCCCCTTCGCGATCGCATCGTTCTCGGCGATCCCCTGCTTCGCGGCGTATTCGCGCACGTCCTGCGTGATCTTCATCGAGCAGAAGTGCGGGCCGCACATCGAGCAGAAATGCGCGAGCTTGGCGCCGTGCTGCGGCAGCGTCTCGTCGTGGAACTCGCGCGCCTTGTCGGGATCGAGGCCCAGGTTGAACTGGTCCTCCCAGCGGAACTCGAAGCGTGCCTTCGAGAGCGCGTTGTCGCGGATCTGGGCGCCAGGATGACCTTTTGCGAGGTCGGCTGCGTGCGCGGCAATCTTGTACGCGATGATGCCGTCCTTGACGTCGGTCTTGTTCGGCAGGCCCAGGTGCTCCTTGGGGGTCACGTAGCAGAGCATCGCCGTGCCGTACCAGCCGATCATCGCCGCGCCGATCGCGCTCGTGATGTGGTCGTAGCCGGGCGCGATGTCGGTCGTCAGCGGGCCGAGCGTGTAGAACGGCGCCTCACCGCACAGCCGGAGCTGCTCTTCCATGTTGTGCTTGATCAGGTGCATCGGCACATGGCCCGGACCCTCGATCATCGTCTGCACGTCGTGCTTCCACGCGATCTCGGTGAGCTCGCCCAAGCGTCGCGAGCTCGGCCATCTGCGCCTCGTCGTTGGCGTCGTAACCGGAGCCAGGGCGCAGTCCATCACCCAGCGAGAACGCGACGTCGTACGCCTTCATGATCTCGCAGATGTCCTCGAAGTGCGTGTAGAGAAAACTCTCCCGGTGGTGGGCCAGGCACCATTTGGCCATGATCGAGCCGCCGCGCGAGACGATGCCTGTCATCCGCTTGGCAGTGAGCGGGATATAACGGAGAAGAACGCCCGCGTGGATCGTGAAGTAGTCGACCCCCTGCTCGGCCTGCTCGATCAGCGTGTCGCGATAGATCTCCCACGTCAGCTCCTCGGCCTTGCCGTCGACCTTCTCGAGCGCCTGGTAGATCGGCACCGTGCCGATCGGCACCGGCGAATTGCGGACGATCCACTCGCGCGTCTCGTGGATATTCTTGCCGGTCGAGAGATCCATCACCGTGTCGGCGCCCCAGCGCGTCGCCCACGTCATCTTCTCGACTTCCTCGTCGATCGACGACGACACGGCCGAATTGCCGATGTTCGCGTTGATCTTCACGAGGAAGTTGCGGCCGATGATCATCGGCTCGCTTTCGGGATGGTTGATGTTCGACGGAATGATCGCGCGCCCGCGCGCGACCTCGTCGCGGACGAATTCGGGCGTAATGAATTCCGGGATCGCCGCACCGAAGCTCTGCCCGCGATGCTGTCGGGTCACGAGCTCGGGTAGCGCGGCGAGCATCTTTTCGCGGAGCAGGTTCTCGCGGATCGCGATGAATTCCATCTCGGGCGTCAGGATTCCGCGGCGCGCGTAGTGCATTTGCGAGACGTTGGCGCCTTCGCGCGCGCGACGCGGCTTGCGATGGAGATCGAAGCGCATGCCCGCGAGCTCCGGATCGGCGAGCCGCTCGCGTCCGAAAGCGGAGGTCGGTCCGGGGAGCTCGACCGTGTCCGCGCGTTCGGCGATCCACGCGGAACGCAGCGGCGGCAGGCCCTTGCGGATGTCGATCTTCGCGGCCGGATCCGTGTAGGGACCCGACGTGTCGTAGACGACGATCGCTGGATTCTTCTCGGCGCCGAACGAGGCCGGCGTGTCCGACTGCGCGATTTCGCGCATCGGCACCCGGATGTCGTCGCGCGAACCCGCGACGAAGATCTTGCGCGAGTTGGGCAGCGGGGCGACGGCGGCCGCGTCGACATGCGCGTCGCGCGCGTAGAACCGGTCGTTGGCGTTCATGGAGGCTCCTCGGGCAGGAAGGCGCGGGGAGCGGAAACGAATCACGCTTCCCTGCGCCGGCATTATCCGCACAGGTACCAAGGGTGTGCTCTCACCCGCCGGCAAACGGCGCCGGCAGGACCCCTAGCGTCGGACCCGACGTTACGCCAATCGTACCGTGAGGGCAACCCTCGCGCCGGTGTCAACTCGCCAGCGCGATCTCGACGCGCCGGTTGCGCCGGCCTTCGTTGCGGATCCTGAGCACGCGGATCGCCCCGATCTCGGCGATGTTGCCGACGTGAGTGCCGCCGCAGGGCTGCAGGTCGATGCCGGGGATTCGGAGCAGCCGCACGCGGCCCGCGCCGCGCGGGGGCTTCACGCTCATCGTCTTGACGAGCTCGGGCCGCGCGTCAAGCTCCTCGTCGGTGATCCACACCGTCTCCGTGGCGATGCCGCGCGCGATCAGTGCGTTCGTCTCCCGCGCGATCCTCTCGGCATCGAGCAGGCTCATGTCGATGTCGAAATCGAGGCGCGCCTTGTCGGGCGCGATGTTGCCGCCGCTGACCGGCGCCACGACGACGCAGGACATCACATGCAGTGCGGTGTGCAAGCGCATCAAGGCGTAGCGGCGTGGCCAGTCGACTTCGAGCGTAATCGTCTCCCCGACCGTCGGCAGGCTCGCGGGCGACGCCACGATGTGCACGACGCTGTCGTGCGCGTCCCCCTTCCGCGTGTCGACAATGGCGATGCGCTGGCCGTCGCTCCGGACGAGCGTGCCCATGTCACCGGGCTGGCCGCCGCCCAATGGGTAGAAGATCGTGCGATCGAGCTCGATCCCGCGCTCGTCGGCACGGGTAACACGGGCCTGCGCCGTCTTCAGATACGCGTCCTCGCGGAACAATAGCTCGGTGGTCATCGCGCGTGCGAGATACGGGCTGCCCGGACGCTCAAGCGGATCCGGGCAGGAGGCCGACCGCCGCGAGCTCCTGCCGCAGCTGGTCCGGGGCCCGGAAGTGAATGCCGTGAATGCCGAGCCGCGTAGCGGCGGTGGCGTTGGCCGCAACGTCGTCGATGAAGACGGCCGACTCGGGAGCGACGGCGTGGCGGTCGAGCAGGATCCGGAAAATGCGAGGATCCGGCTTCATGACGCGCTCGACGCCGGACACGACGATGCCGTCGAACCACGACAGGAAGTCGAACCGCGCGAGCTGTGGCGGAAACGTCTCCGCCGAGAAGTTCGTGATGGCATAGAGCGGCACGCCGCGTGCCTTGAGCTCGGCCAGCGTGTCGACGACGCCGTCGATCGCGCCGGGGATCATCTCGTCGAAGCGGCGAGCCCACGCCTCGATCAGCTCGCGCTTGTCGGCGTGCCGCGGCAAGAGCTCGCAGGTTGCCTGGGCGAACGTGCGGCCGGCGTCCTGCCGCTCGTTCCACTCCTTCGTGCACACCGTCGCGAGGAACGTCTCCATTGCCGCATCGTCGCCGGGAAAGAGCTTGCGATAGAGGTGGCGGGGGTTCCACTCGAGCAGCACGCCGCCCACATCGAAGATGGCGACGCTGCGCTGTCCGGCGGACATCAGTGGGGGAACATGAGCTGCACTTGCGCGCGAAGCTGCCACTTCGCAGCGTCGTCCGGCCGCGCGCCGTTGTAGTACCCCATCGTGCGTCCTTACATTGCCTTCTTCGCTTCGAACAGCTCACGCTTGCAGGGCATCGACAGCTCGCGGAAGTTCGCCCGCAGGCATTCCTTCGCAGTTCCCGGAGCGGCGCCGGCGCAGAAGCGGTGGAGGTCGTCCTCGCACGCAGCGACGACCTCCTTCATCATTCCGGCCATCTGCGCCATGCCCTGCCGGCACGCGGGCGAAAGCTTCTGCTCGTTGGCGCGGAGGCACGCGGCAATCTTGCCACCCCCCTGTGGAATCCCCTGGCAATAGGCCGCGATATCACCGGCGCAGGCTTGCTGCGCGCTCTGTGCGAAAGCAGGCGCGACGGGCAGTGCGCAGGAAAGCGCCAGCGCCACACATGCAACGGCAAGTCGCAGGGTCATAGCGGTCTCCTCGCTGCGATCGAATCAGCGGACGGTGTTGCGCGCGGCGCCCGCATAGCAGTTGAGCGAGCCATTGTCGGGGCAGATCACGACATACAGCGCGCGCTGCCCGCAGCCGGTCACACCGACCGTATATTCCGCGCGCGAAACGCCGGTGTAGACGAAGGTCTGCACGAGCGGCTGCAAGGTCTCGCGCGAGACGACCTCGGAAGTGACGTTCGGGCAGTTCATCTCGAACTGTGCCCGGCGCACCGCCATATTGACCGCTTCGGGTTGCACCTGGTCGATGAACGGCGGGCCCGATGCACAACCTGCGGCCAAGGCGCCCGCGACGCCGATTACGAATGCCGAACGAAGGTTCATGTCTGTCTCCTCGATCAAGTGAATGATCTAACGCCGACCGCCCCCGCGGAAGCCGCCGCCCCCGAAACCGCCGCCGCCGAAGCGTCCGCCCCAGCCGCCGCCTCCTCCGAAACGGTCGCCGCCGCCGAATCCCCCGCCGCCGAATCGATCGCCGCCGAAGCCGCCACCGCCGAAGCGATCCCCGCCGCCTTCCGAGAAGCCACCCCAGCGATCGCCGCCGCTGCTCCGAGCCTGCGACTCGCGATCGGCCCACGAGCTGTCGCCGCTCGCGCGCGCTCCGGTATTCGCGTCCTGCCATCCGCCGCCATTATTGTGATAGACGTTGCCGTTGACGTCCGCGTAGTGGTTGTTGCCCACGCTGGCGGTCTTCCAGGTATTCGTATTGCCGGTCTTCGCGTTGTACGTCGATCCGCCGCCGGCGTGCGCATCGCCTTCCGGACCCGCGGTCGAAGCGCCAGCGCGGTTATACGAGCTGCCGCCGGCGGTCGTGCCGGAAGCGGCGTTCGCCGTCGACCGCTGTCCGGTGTAGGTGTTGTAGTTGCTCGCGCGCGCGACGTTGCCGGTGCCACCCGCCGCACCGTTGATCGTGCGATCGTAGCCGCGGGTCGCGTTGCCCGTCCACGCGTTGTACTGGCGGCCGCCTGCATAGCTGCCCGAGGTGCCGGTGCGTGAGTTGTAGTAGTTGCCGCTCGCCGTCGTGCCGGCGACACCGCCACCGGCGTACCAAGAGCGCGTGCCGGAATATGTCGTCGCGCCCCAGTGGCCGTAGACGTTCGCCGAGGCCGTTGCGCAGCAATAGCCGTGGTAGCCGCCCCAATACGCTGGGTAGTAGTACGAGCCCCAATACGGCTCGGTCCACGCTGCCGTCGCGAGTCCGAGCGCGAAGCCGTAGGTGAATCCGACGTAGGGGTTGTACACGGGTGCTGCGGCGACGCCATACGTGTACGGCGGCGGATACCACACGGTACCAATCCATGGCGAGTACGCGTAGCCGGTCCCGTAGACGACCGTGCCGTAAGGCGAGACCACGGTGCCGAGGTAGCCGGGCGTATAGCCGACATAGACATACTGCGGCGTGGCCTCGTAGATCCGGACATACGTTACGTAATAGAGCGGCGACGCGGGCGGGATCGCGTAGATCGCGGTGGGAACGGACGTCGCAATCACCCACGGACCGGTGAGCTGCGGCGCGCTGAACCAGACGCCGGCGACGACTGAATAGTACGAGCCCGGCGTCACCTGGATGATGGGTTCGCTCGAGTTCTGCACGTACGAGAGCGACGTGCCTTGGATTGGCGCGAGCTGCGGCGGCCCGTTGAAGTTCGGGGTGAACGTCGGGCCGTTCTTGAGCGGCACCGTCGCTGTCTGCGGAATCGAATTTTCGATCACCGCGGCCTGCGCCTGCGGTGTGCCGGCGACCGTCGGCAATACCGCGCCCGCGAGCGACTGCGCCGGGATTTTCGCGAAGTCGGGCGGCAGCGCGTTGCTCGCGACGAACGTCCACGGGCCTGTCATGTTGGGACCCGTGAACCAGCGCCCGGCGAGCAGCACGTAGTACTGGTTGTTCGCCGTATTGATCAGCACGTCGCTCGTCGTGTTCGATGCCCACAGGAGCTGCGTACCAACAATCGGCACGAAATCGGGCTGTCCCTTGAAGACGATGAGCTCGGTCGGGACCTGGCTCGTGTAGATCGTCGGCACGCCGTTCGCGAGCGACGGTTTCGGATTCGCCTTCGGGCCTCCGTCGAGCAGGTCCACGGTGCCGCTTTTCGAGAGCTCCGCCGCGATCGCATTCATCTCCTTGGCCATCACGGGACCGGGATAGGCCTGCGTCCACGGCCCGCTGATGTCGTTCGAGGTGAGCCAGCCGTCGTAGACGTGCATGTAGAAGGCGTCGGTGAACCCGCCCTGCAGGATCAGCGCCCGCGTATTGATCACGCGTTTCGAGCGGTCGTGCCCCGGCACCGGCTTCAGCACCGGCGCGCCGTCGATGGGCACGAGGATCGCGGGCGTATTGCTGACGATCACCTGCGGCGGGGCGTTCTGCACCTCGACCGTCGGCGCCTTGATCCCCGCAAGCGCGAGCGAAGCGGTGAGGCGATCGAGCGAAATCGAGCGGATCGTCTTCGCGAACTCCGCCTGTAGCTCGGCCGTATAGGCGCCACCACGGTTCGGCAGCGTCGGAAAGTCCGTCTTGGTGATCTTCATGTCCTCGAACACGACGGTCCGGGCGATCTTGTCGACCTCGGTACGCGCGTTCGCGAAGATGACGCCGAACGCCTCGTCTTTGGCGCCGGCCGGCTTGATCGCGAGCGCGCTGCGGAAGTCGATCCGGTGGCCATCCCAGCTGTCGACCTGCGGCTGATAGACCAGCACTTGGCCATTTTTGAGATCGAGCACCGTCGGCCAGGGGTCAGCAGGCGGCTTCGCTCCGGTTGTGGCTGGCGCGGCGGGTGGGCTCGCGCCCTGCGAGAAGGCAACTCCCGTGCACGCGAGCGCGACGACCGCGAGCGCGGAAACGATGGCGTACGGTTTCATGGAGGCTCCGGGAAGGGATCGCACGACCGAGCAGAACGGCGATGCGGCGCGAGCGCACCACGGGCGCGGCTTCGCGAAACCGCTTGCGCCCTCCCGGACGATCGGTTCAAGCATAACTCCACGTCGGGTGACCGTCCACAACGCAGGGGGCTCGTCGATTCGATAAGATGTCGCGGTCATCACCGCGATTCAATCATGGGATTAGCCGACGTCAATGCTGCGCGCGCAGCCGCGCTCGATCGAGCGGGGGCGTGGTTCGACGCGGGCGGCTTGCTGGCCGAGCTCAAGCGTCGCGTTGCGGTTCCCACGGAAAGCACGAACCGCGAGCGCGCGCACGAACTTGAGCGCTACCTGCGCGACGAGATCGGCGCGGCGGTCGCGCGACTCGGTTTCGATTGGAAGCTGTGGGCGAATCCTGTGGCCGGGGCGCCGCCGATCCTGTTCGCCGAACGACGCGAGGACGCCGCCGCGCCGACCGTTCTTATCTATGGCCATGGCGACGTGATCCCCGGACACGAGGGTCAATGGGGCGCAGGGCGATCGCCGTGGAAGCTCGCGGTCGACGGTCGGCGCTGGTATGGGCGCGGCACCGCCGACAACAAGGGTCAGCACACGATCAATCTCGCCGCGCTGGCGCGTGTGACTGACGCGCGCGGGCGCCTCGGATTCAACGCGAAGCTCCTGCTCGAGATGGGCGAAGAGTTGGGTTCGCCCGGACTGCACGAGGCATGCGAGCTGCATGCGCGCGACCTCGCGGCCGACGTGCTTATCGCCTCCGATGGGCCGCGGCTCGTCTCGGCACGGCCGACCATTTTCCTGGGGTCGCGCGGCACGTTCGATTTCGATCTTGCCGTTTCGCTCCGCGAAGGCGCGCATCACTCCGGCAACTGGGGCGGACTCCTCGCGAATCCCGGCACGATCCTCGCACACGCCATTGCAGCGCTGGTCGATGCGCGCGGTCGCATCCTCGTACCGGAGCTGCGACCACTGCCGATTCCCGAGTCGGTACGTCGTGCGCTCGCGTCGATTGAGCCTGGCGAGCCGGATGGGCCGTCGATCGACGCGGAGTGGGGCGAGCCCGGCCTGTCGCCGGCCGAACGCGTGTTCGGCTGGAACACACTTGAAGTGATCGCGTTTCGCACGGGCAATCCCGACCGTCCGGTGAACGCGATACCGCCGCGAGCGACGGCGCGACTGCAGGTTCGCTTCGTCGTTGGCTGCGACCCCCGAACGTTCGTCCCGGCGGTGCGCGCCCACCTCGATGCGGCGGGATTCGCGCAGGTCGACGTGCGCGCCGCGGACACCGTTCCGATGGCGGCGACGCGACTCGATCCGGACGACCCGTGGGTGCGTTGGGCCTGCGCGTCGATCGCCGCGACCACCGGCGCGCCGCCTGCGGTGCTCCCGAACCTCGGCGGCTCGCTCCCTAACGACTGCTTCGCCGATGTGTTAAACCTTCCGACAATCTGGGTCCCGCATTCGTATCCGGCATGCCAACAGCATGCGCCTGACGAACATCTGCTGGCCGACGTGGCGCGCGAGGGCCTGCGCATCATGACCGGACTGTTCTGGGACCTGGGCGAGCCAGGCGTGCCCGCGCACCGCTGAATCTTCGTTTTTTGTGGTTCGCGCCGTGGCAATCTGGCTACAATGCCGCGTGTCGCGAGCGAGGTGGCGGATCTGCAGGACCGTGCGGGTGTAGCTCAATGGTAGAGCAGAAGCTTCCCAAGCTTACGACGAGGGTTCGATTCCCTTCACCCGCTCCACGTTGGCCCGGCATTGCCGAGGCTATTGATTGATGCCGGAGTACCGAACGTGCACCTGCCTCGCATAACGCTGACGCCTCACATGCGCGTGACCATGACGCCTCGGGTGACGCTGACGCCTGACGCGACGCTGCAGCCGCCCGACGATACGATCCGCATGCCGTGGTTGCCGACGGGTACGGGTGAGTATGTCGTGCGCCCGTCGCTTGCGATTCTGTATCGACTCGTCCTGGGTCCGTTCGCCGAGCGGTGGGTGCCGCGGTTTCTGCGTTACGAACGCGATGGCCGCGTCGGTCTGCGCTGGCATTGGCCGGCGTTCGCATTTCCTGCGCTGTGGGCGTTCTACCGCAAGCTCTGGCTGCCCGGCGCCATCTTTGCGTTGCTGCCCCTCGCGTGCGCCGTCGCCTTTCGCTGGTTCGATCCTGTCATCGGTGATTCGGCCCAGACGTGGCTCGCGTGCGCCGCACTGGCGATCTGGGGCCTTCCCGGCGCGGTCGCGGCGCTCACCGCAAACCGGGTGCTGTTCCGCCGAGTGCAGCGCGATGTCCAGCAGGCAGAAGCGACGACGGATCGAACCGACGAAGTGGCGTCGATCCTCTGCGCCCACCAGCGCGCGGTGCCATGGGTCGCACTCGGGCTCGCTTTTGCCACGCTTGGCGTTCTCGTGCAATTCGGCTTGCCCGGCATCGAACGGCTTTACGACCAGCGCGTCGTACGCGGGGCTGTCGCCGCAGGCGTCGCTGCGGTCGCGCCGCTCAAGCGCCAGGTCGAGGAACAATGGGTACGCACCGGCTCGATTCCGCGGCGGCCCGACTACGACGCCGTCCTCGCAGAGCGCGGTGCGGTGTTCATCGACAAGGTCGAGCTGAGTCCGACCACGGGCCGTGTCCGGGTCGCGCTGGGGCCTGCGGCCGGCGAAGCGTCCGGCAAGTCGCTGCTCCTCGCGCCCGCGGTGGACCCGACGCACCGCATCCATTGGTATTGCATCCCGATCGACGTTCCGCCGCGGCTCTTGCCCGAGGAATGTCGAAGCGGCTGATCGTCGCGCACGCCCTCGGCGTCAGACGATCGTGATCGCACTGCACCCGGGCAGTCGTTCGACGCACCGCGCGCCAAGGAGCTGCGACGGCGTGAAATAACCGGCGCCCGGTGCCCGCGCCAGCAGCGCGCGGACCGCCATCAGTGCGCCGTCGACGGTGAGCCGGTAACCGTTGCTTGTGACGAGGCGTGCGGTGCGCACAAGGCCGCGATCGTTGCGCGCCTCGCCCCACACCCACGTCTTTTCCGTGTCGCGCTGCTTCTGCGATGGGCCCGGATTGCGCCAGGCGGCGGCGCCGCTCGCGACCGCGCGAAGTGGCCATGCGTGGAGGAGTGGCTGCATCCACGCAAGCCGGCGCAACCGCGCGAGGGCGTTGTGCGACACGGGCACGTAGACCTCGACATTCGCGATACCCGTCGTGAAGTACGCGGTCGCGACGTCGCCCCAGGGAATCGCCATTGCCAGGCGGGGACCATTGCCGAAATCGATCGTGCGAGTACGCTCGCCGAGCGGCTCGGTGACGATCGCGCCGTTCCGGCGCAGGCGAGCGCCATGCCGCGTGCCTTCGACCGAGGTTCGCGCCGTGCCTGGGCTCATCACCGGCAATCCTTTGAAGCCGAGCGCGAGCTGCGTCGCGTCGGGCAACGCCTCGACCAGGCAAGCGGCGACGCAATCGGTGGGGATGACATCGAAACCGACGCCCGGGCAGACGACGATACCCGCCGCCCTCGCTTCGTCGCGCTTCTTTTCGGCGGCGAGGAACACGTCGATCTCGCCGGTGATATCGACGTAGTGCGCTTTAGCGGCCAGGCACGCGTCGATCATCGGCGCGAACGTAGCGGCGAACGGACCAGCACAGTGGGCGAGGACGGCGACGCCGTCGAGCGCGCGGCGCGCGGCCGGAGCGTCGGTGAGAGAAAACACGCGCGAAGGCAACCCGAGCTCTGCGGCGAGTGCGGTAACGCGCGGGCCGCGGCCGGCCAGGATCGGCGCCAAACCTTGCCGTCGCGCCTCGCGTGCGATGAGCTCGCCCGTGTATCCGGTCGCACCATAAATCATCCAGGGACGGCGTTCGGCCATGACGTTCGAAGGAGGAAAGACGCGCTGCTACAATGATCACGCGAAACGGAGGCCGCACGAGCGCCGTTTGGCGGCCGTGCGATGCCTTCGGAACCTCGCTTGTGCGACCTCGCTGCCGCACCCCGGTGCGCCTCGGTGGGGGATCGCCTCCTTGCCCCTGCCGCAGGCAGCGCGCTCGCGGCATCGGCCTTGAGCATGCGCCGATCCGCCGCGCACATTCCGCACGCGGCCATCCTCCTGATTGTCGGCGCCGTCGCCTGCTTCGCGCTGCTCGACGGCATCGTCAAGTATCTGACCGCGTACTACCCCGTCCCTCTCCTCGTCTGGGCCCGCTATCTCGTGCAGGCACTGGTGATGGTTGCCTGGCTGGCGCCGCGAATCGGAGCACGGCTCGTCCACACGCGCCAGCCGGCGCTGCAGCTCGCGCGCGGCGCGGTCCTGGTTGCCTCGTCGGTGTTCTTCGTCAGCGCGTTGCGCCGGATGCCGCTCGCCGAGGCGACGGCGATCAACTACACCACGCCGACACTCGTGATCCTGCTCGCGGTCGTCGTGCTCAAGGAGCGGATGACGCCGCCGCGCTGGGCGTTCGTCGTTACGGGGATGGCCGGGATGCTGCTGATCGTGCGGCCGGGCACCGCAATCCTCGGGGCGGGGGCGGCGTTCGCGCTCAGCGCCGCGCTGTGCTACGCGGCGTTCCAGATCCTGACGCGCAAGCTCGCGGCCGAGGATCCTCGCGTCACGTTGTTCTATCCCGCGCTCGCGGGCTCGGTGCTGATGACACTCACGCTTCCGTTCATCACCGCACCGGTCGACGTCGCGTGGACGCACGTGCTCCTCATTCTCCTGGGCGGCGCGCTCGGGACGATCGGGCATTTCCTGTTCATCCTGGCCTTCCAGCGCGCGCCGGCGTCGGGGCTCACGCCATTCACCTACTTGCAGATCGTCTTCGCGACCTTGTTCGGGTGGGGATTCTTCGGCCAGTTTCCCGATGCCGCGGCGCTCGCCGGGATAGCGATCATCGGCGGCAGCGGCCTGCTGCTTACCTGGCACGAGCGGCGAAGCGCGCTCGCGACGACCGAGGAGCCCGCCGCCGTCGATTGAAGGTAGAATCGCGCGGAGGCCCGACCCGCGGGCGTCGCACCCGGCGGGCGGGCCATTTCTTTCTCGCGGAGGATTCCATGAACGTAGGCGCCAAACCGCGCATTGGTTTCGTCGGTCTCGGGCTCATGGGCCATGGGATCGCGAAAAACCTCGTCACCAAGGGTTTTCCGCTGACCGTCCGCGCGCACCGCAACCGCGGTCCGCTCGCGGATCTGCTGGCGGCCGGCGCGAAGGAGGTGACGACCAACGCGGAGCTCGCGCGCGCGTCCGACATCGTGATCCTCTGCGTGACCGGCGCACCGCAGGTCGAGGAAGTCGTGCATGGCGAGAACGGCATCGCAAGTGCTGCGCGATCCGGCCTCATCATCGTCGACACGTCGACGTCCGAGCCGGCGACGACAACGAAAATGCGTGACTCGCTCGCCTCGGCAGGGGTGCTGTTCGTCGATGCACCGCTTGCGCGTACCCCGGTGGAGGCCGAGCTCGGCAAGCTCAACACCATGGTCGGGGCCGACGACGCGACGTTCGCGCGGCTGAAGCCGGTCCTGCAGGCCTACTGCGAGAACATCATCCACGCCGGCCCGCCGGGGCATGGCCTGATGATCAAGCTCATCAACAACTTCGTGGCGCAGGCGATTGCCACCGCCACCGCGGAGGCGTGCGCTACCGCGGCCAAGGCCGGCGTGTCGCTCGCCAAGCTGCACGAGGTGATCTCCGCGGGCGCCGTCAACTCCGGCATCTTCCAGATGATCGTGGGCCGGATGCTCGAACAGAAGGGCGACCTGACGGGGCTCAAGTTCACGCTCGTCAATGCGATGAAGGACCTGCGCTACTACACGCACTTCGCCGAGTCGCTGCCGGTGTGCGGAATCGTCGGCGAGGCAGTGCACCAGAGCCTCGTCAACGCGAACCTGCTGGGCCTGGGCGACAAGTACGTGCCTTCGCTGGTCGAGGCGCAGGAACGCCTGACCGGCATCTCGATCGTTCCCCGCTAGCGCCCCTGCCGGGCCGCCGTGCGGCTGCTTGTCCTTGGCGGGACCCGCTTCCTCGGCCGACACGTGGTCGATGCGGCGCTCGCGCGGCGCTTCGACGTCACCATCTTCACACGCGGCCGCACGCCGGTGCCGTGGCACGAGGGCGTGACGCGGCGTGCCGGGAACCGCGATCCCGAGATTGCGCCGGGGCTGGACGCGCTCGAGCAGGGTTCATGGGAAGGCGTCATCGACACGAGCGGCTACGTGCCGCGGTGCGTCGGCGCTTCGGCCCGACACTTGGCCGAACGCGTCGGGCACGGCCTCTTCGTATCGTCGCTCTCCGTCTATTCGGACACGAGTCGCGAGGGGCAGAACGAGGACGCCCCGGTCGCCGCGCTCGAGGATCCTGCGACCGAGGACGTCGCCGCGCACTACGGCGCGCTCAAGGCCGCCAGCGAGCGCGAGTTCCAGGCCGCATTCGCGGGTCGCGCGACGGTCGTGCGCCCGGGGCTCATCGTCGGGCCGCACGACCCGACCGATCGCTTCTCCTACTGGGTCGCACGCTTCGCGCAGCCGCAGGCCCTTGGCGGTCGCGGACCGCGTGCCGTCGTGCCTGCACCGCGGGAACGCGGGCTGCAGTTCATCGACGCCCGCGATCTTGCGGAATGGATGCTCGATCTCGTCACCTCGCGCATCGAGGGCACGTATAACGCGGTGACTCCGCCCGGCAGCATGACGATGGGCGGACTTGCCGACGCGCTCGTCACGTTGTCGCGCAACGCCGGGGGTGCGACCGAAGCCGCGTGGGTCGACGACGCAAAGCTCGTCGCGCGCGACGTCGTGCCGTGGACCGAGCTGCCGCTGTGGCTTCCCGCCTCCGATCCCGCGATGGCGGGCTTCATGTCGTTCTCATGTGCGCATGCGCTCGCGCACGGGCTGCGCTTCCGCCCGCTCGAAGCCACGCTCGTCGATACGGCGGCGTGGCTCGCGCAGCGCGATCATGCCGGCGCCTGGCGCGAAGTGCTCTCGCGGGCCAAGGAAGACGCGCTGCTCGAGGACGCCGCGGCCGGCGGGCGATGACACGGCGGCTTCGGATTCCACGAATGGCGACGACGCGCGACAAAGACTTTCTCGAATTCGCCGAGCGGACCGCGCGCGCAGCGGGGAAGGCGATCCTGCCGCACTTTCGTGCCTCGCTCGATGTCGCCGACAAGGGAGGCGCGCGCGGCTACGACCCGGTGACCGTCGCCGATCGCGCAGCCGAACGGGTGATCCGTACGCGCATCAAGCAGGCTTATCCCGATCATGGTATTCGTGGGGAGGAGCTTGGCCGGCGCGAGGGCGTCTCGAGCTACACGTGGGTCGTCGATCCGATCGACGGTACGCGGAGCTTCATCCTGGGCCTGATGCACTGGGCGACATTGATTGCGCTCAACCACGGTGGGCGCGTCGTCGCCGGCGTTGCGCACCAGCCTTACATTGGCGAATCGTTCGTCGCCGTCGCCGGAGGCATGGCCGAGTGGCGGCGAGGACGCGAGCGCCGCCGGCTGCGCACCCGCCGTTGTCGGTCGCTGGCCGCTGCCGTGCTCGCATGCACCGATCCGAAAATGTTCACGACCGCGCGCGAGCGCGCCGCATTTCGCCGTGTGTCCGACCGTGTACGACTGACGCGCTGGGGCGGCGATTGCTATGCCTACTGCCTCCTCGCGATGGGACTGATCGATGTGGTCATCGAATCCTCGCTGCAGGCGTACGACATCCAGGCGCTGATCCCGATCGTCGAGGGCGCGGGCGGCGTGGTCACCGCCTGGGACGGGCAAGGCTGCGAGGAGGGCGGCTCGGTCGTCGCTTGCGGCGACCCTTTGCTGCATCGCACCGTTCTGCGGTGCCTGAGTTCGCGCGCACGATAGAACGCAAAGCGCCGGAACCTTCCGAACGTGTGGGTTGCAAGCCGCGCGATCGTCCGCATTTGGGGCTTAGTGACGGGCAATAGCAATCCTTCGTGGATTCTGTTATCCTTCAATGGCTTACCTACCTTGGTCTTAGTCAGTGCTCACTCCGCTTGGATTTTCCCTCCTGCGTCAGCTCTCGGACGGGGCGTTTCACTCCGGTGAGGACCTCGCCGCCCAGGTTGGCCTGACCCGTGCCCGCGTCTCGCAGGTCCTGAAGGACGCCGAGGCGGCGGGCCTCGCGCTCGAGCGGATCAAAGGGCGCGGCTACCGACTGCTCGAAGCGCCGGATTTCCTCGACGTCCGGGCCGCGCGCTCGGCGCTCGCAGAGCGTGTCCTCGATCGCACGATCCATACGCCGCTCACTGTCGAGATCGTCGATCAGCTCGACTCGACGTCGTCGGAGCTCCTGCGTCGGGCGCAACGGCGCGACATTCATGGTGTTGCCCTTGCCGCCGAGTGGCAAACCGCGGGACGGGGTCGGCGCGGCCGGACCTGGACGGCGGTGGCAGGCGGCAGCCTCACGTTCTCGCTGGGCTGGCAGTTCGAGCAGGGCGCGGGCTTCCTTGCCGGCCTCTCGCTCGCCGTCGGGGTTGCGGTGGCACGCGCGCTCGAGGCCGAAGGCTTCCGCGGGATCGCACTCAAGTGGCCGAACGACCTCGTCTATCGTCATCTCAAGGTGGGCGGCATCCTGATCGACGTCAATGGCGACGCGCTCGGCCCCTCGACGACGGTGATCGGCGTCGGTCTCAATGTTCGTCTTCCTCCCGCCATCCGCAAGGACATCCCGGTGCCGGTCACGGACCTCACCACGATTGCGGGGCGCGGTGCCAAGACTGTCGACCGCAACCCGCTGTTCGCCGCGCTCGTCGCCGAGCTTGCGGCGGTGCTCGAACGCTACGCGCGCGAAGGTTTCGCGCCCTTCGCCGCCGAATGGCAGCATCGTCACGCCTACCAGGGCAAAGCGGTGACGCTGCTCCTGCCCGACGGCGCGACCGTCGCGGGCAAGGTCGCGGGCGTCGACGCGAGCGGCGCGCTGGTGCTGGCCGACGGGCCGCGGCGTGCGCGTTTCCTGTCCGGCGAAATCTCGCTGCGGCGCGCCTGACGTCCGCGCATCGCCTCGGCGCGATGAGCCACGTCCTCGTCATCGACGTCGGCAACAGCCGGATGAAGTGGGGGCTCCATGGGCCGCGCGGCTGGGCCGCGTTTGGAGTGACGCCCAACAGCGAAATCGGGACGCTCGCATTGCGCGATTGGCATAGCCTGCCGCGGCCGGTCCGTGCCGTCGGCGTGAATGTCGCGGGCGAGGCCGCGCGCGTGCGCGTCGAGGGCCAGCTGACGCGCTGGCGGGTCGTTCCGGATTGGCTCGTGGCGAGCGAATCCGCCGGTGGCGTCGTCAATCGCTATGCGCGGCCCTCGCAACTCGGCGCCGATCGTTGGGCATCGCTCGTCGCGGCGCGCCGCCGCGGACTTGCCGACGAGCACTTCGCACCTGCCTGCGTCGTCGTCAATGCGGGTACCGCAGTGACGATCGACGCGCTCGACGTTGACGGCGTCTTCCGTGGCGGCCTCATCCTGCCGGGCATGCGGCTCATGCTGCAGGCGCTGGCGGCGAACACTGCCGCGCTCAAGAGCGAGCCGGGCACGTTCCGCGCGTTTCCCGACAACACGGCCGACGCGCTCTATTCGGGCGCGATGCAGGCGATCTGCGGCGCGATCGAGCAGATGCGCCGACAGATCGACACTGATGCCACGAAGGTACGTGTCTATCTCGCAGGAGGCGCGGCGTCCGAAATCCTGCCGCACCTGAGTCCGCCGGTCGAGGTGGCCGAGTACCTGGTGCTCGAGGGTGTACTCGCTCTGGCCGGGGTGGCGGAGGCGGGTTAACATTCGCCGCGGCCGCGAAAGCACCGTTCTTCCATGCGCACCGTCGTCGTCCTCCTTCTTCTCGCCAACCTCGCGCTCGCCGGCTATCTCTGGCTCGACAGCGCGAGCGGCGGCGAGGGTGTGCGATTGAAACAGCAGGTGCGCCCCGATGCAATCAAGCTCCTCACTCCGCAGGAGGTCGCGGCGCTCGGTCCGACGAAAGCGGCCGCGCTCGCCGACGTCTGTCTCGAATGGGGTCCGTTCGGCGACGCCGATCGAACTCGTGCGCTCGCCGACGTCGATTCGCTCGCGCTCGGCAGACTGCTCACGCAACGACGCGTCGACACGACCAGCGGATATTGGGTCTACCTGTCACCCTTCGCCTCCCGGGCGGCGGCCGACAAGCGCGCCAGCGAATTGCGGACGGCGGGACTCAGGGACGTGTTCGTCGTCGACGGCGGTGCGCAACGATTCGCGCTGTCGCTCGGATCGTTCCGGACCGAGGACGCGGCGAACGCGCATCTCGCCGATATGACGAAGCAGGGGGTCGCCGGCGCAAAGGTCGGGCCGCGCCAGCAGGGCGCCGCGCAGACCGTGCTCGTCATCCGCGATCCCCGCGAGCCGGTGCTTGCGCGGCTGCGCGAGCTTGCGCCTGCGTATCCGGCCGCGGAAGTCAAGATCGGCGGGTGCGAAAAGCCGGCGTGACAATGTCGCGGGTGCCGACGCGATGACGGCCGCGATCCGTGACGCCGCCACGGGCGCCGACGTCGCGCTCGCCCGCGCACTCTTTCTCGAGTACGCGCAATGGCTCGCCGTTGACCTCTGTTTCCAGGGCTTCGAGCACGAGCTTGCGACGTTGCCCGGCGCCTACACGCCTCCGCACGGCCGCCTGCTGCTCGCGGGCGAACCCGGACAGGCATTCGGCTGCATTGCGCTGCGACCGCTCGAGGTCGCCGACACGAAATCGACCACTGCGATCGGCGAAGTGAAACGACTTTACGTGCAACCTGCGGCCCGTAGCGGTGGCTGGGGCCGACGACTCGTGGTCGCGCTGATCGCCGAGGCGCGCGGGATCGGCTATCGCGAGCTCAAGCTCGACACGCTCGAGTGGATGAAGGAAGCGCGCACGCTGTATGCGCGGGAAGGCTTCCGCGAATGCGCGGCGTACTACGACAATCCGCTCGCGGGCGCGGTGTACATGACGCGAACTCTCTAGGCTTTCGCGATCACCGAAAACCGTCGGTCTGCCCGGGGCGTTTCTTCGTCCGGCGATGCCGGCGGACCGACGCTGACGTCACGATAGCCGGCGTCGCGAACGAGCGCGATGATCTCGTCCTCCGCGTACCATGTCAGTGCGAACGTCTCGTCCTCGCGCGCGATGATCGACGCGCGCTCGCGCTGCTCGTAGCGGCTGTGAATGTCGATGCGCTTGCCTTCGGCATCGACGAACACTTCGGCACGCCGGGCGATCTTCGTGCCGTCGGACAGCGTCACCGTCTGCACTTGCACCATCGGCGCGCCCGGCGGGTGTTCGGCTTCGGCCGGAACATAGAGATCCATGAGCAGGAGCGACGGCGCGACCAGATGCGCGCGGATGCGCGCGAGCGCCTTCTGCGCTGCGACGGGGTCGGTGAGAAGCTGGAACGATCCGGCGGCGACGATCGCGGCCGCATAGCGGAACGGCAGATTCAGCGTGACGACGTCCTGCCGGAAAATCGACGTCGCAAGCCCTGCGGTGGCGAGGCGAGCCTCGCAACTCGCGACGCGCGCAGGTGACGCGTCGACGCCATGAACGTTGATCCGGCGCTCCAGCAGCGGCAGGAGCAGCCGACCCGATCCGGCCATGGCTTCGAGCACCGGACCGGCATCGCGCGGCAGACGCTCGGCATACCAGTCGACCTCGGCGTCGGCGGCGCGCGGCGTGTCAGCGTCGTAGAAAAGCGTACAGAGGCGGCCGAACGAGGCCATCGGACTTCGCGGCGGGGTGGCGACGCCGGGATTGTGCCCGGTTCGCCGGAATCACGCGCGCGTTCGCCGCCGTGGAACTGGCAGGCTACAGCTGCTCCCACGGCAGGCCTTCCTTGCGCCAGCCGGACATGGTCCCGCGATGGTGGTCCTCGTCGAGCGGCCCCTCGAAGCCCTCGAGCACGTTGAAGACGGCGGCGAAGCCCGCCTTCTCGAGTGCCATGCCCGCATCGATGGAGCGGTGACCGCTGCGGCAGATCAGCACCACCGGGCGGTTCATGCTCGCGACCTTCTTCACCTGGCCGACGAAGTGCGGATTGATGTCCCAGTCGGGGCCGTCGTTCCACGCGACGTGGTGCGCGCCGACCGGATGCCCGACGAAGTAGTACTCCATCTCGCTCCTGCAGTCGATGAAGACCGCTTCGGGATTCTCCTCGAGGAAGCGGACCGTCTCGCGGGGCGTCATGTGCTTCATGCGCATCAATGTAGCATGCGCGGACAGGGGCGCGTTATGGCGGCCGGTTAGTGCCATATAACTGTGCGATGGGCATGGGCGCCGGCTTGGCGATGCTAGAATTTGGCCATGCAACCCGACCGCACCGAAGCGCTCGCATCGCTGCTCGAGCAGCGCATCCTCGTCATGGACGGCGCGATGGGCACGATGATCCAGGCCCATCGCCTCGACGAGGCCGGCTACCGGGGCGAAAGCCTGGCCGGCCACTGCTGCGAGCTCAAGGGCGACAACGACGTCCTCGTCCTCACGCAACCGGACCTGATCCGCGCGATCCACGGCGAGTATCTCGCCGCCGGCGCAGACATGATCGAGACGAACACTTTCAATGCGACGGCGATCGCGCAGGCCGACTATCGCCTTGGCGCGCGCGCGCGGGACATCAACCTCGCGGCAGCGCGAATTGCGCGCGAATGCGCCGACGCCTGGACGCGACGTACGCCTGACCAGCCGCGCTTCGTCGCAGGTGCGCTCGGACCCACGAACCGCACGGCGTCGATCTCGCCCGACGTGAACGATCCGGGCGCGCGCAACGTTCGCTTCGACGAGCTCGCAAACGCGTACGGCGAGGCGGCGGAGGGCCTGGCGGAAGGCGGCGCCGATCTCTTCCTGGTCGAGACGATCTTCGACACACTGAATGGCAAGGCCGCGCTCTTCGCGCTCGAATCGTTGTTCGAGCGTCTCGGGCGCCGCTTTCCGATCATCGTGTCCGGCACCATCACCGACGCTTCCGGACGCACGCTGTCCGGCCAGACGACGGAGGCGTTCTGGAATTCCGTTCGTCACGTGCGGCCGCTCGCTGTCGGCTTGAACTGCGCGCTGGGCGGCGCGCTGATGCGGCCGTACATCGAGGAGATGTCGCGCGTCGCCGACACGTTCGTCTCGTGCTATCCGAACGCCGGGCTGCCGAATCCCATGGCCGAAACGGGCTACGACGAGACGCCGGCGCAGACCGCGCGCCTGCTCAGCGACTTCGCGCGGAGCGGCTTCGTCAATCTCGTCGGCGGCTGCTGCGGCACGACGCCCGCGCACATCCGCGCGATCGCCGCGGCCGTGGCCGGCGTTCCGCCGCGCCGCGTGCCGGCGGAAGCGCTTGCGGCCGCAGCCTAGCGTCCCCGGCGTGCTGCGCACCGGACCTGACCGGTCCGCACGAGAGTTGCCATGTCCCGCGTGATGCGCCTCTCCGGACTCGAGCCGCTCAACATCGGCGACGACTCGCTGTTCGTCAACGTTGGTGAGCGCACCAACGTCACCGGCTCACGCGCCTTTGCGAAGCTCATTCTCGCGGGCGACTTTGCGGGTGCGGTCGAGGTGGCGCGGCAGCAGGTCGCCGCTGGCGCACAGATGATCGACGTCAACATGGACGAGGCGATGCTCGATTCGAAGGCGGCGATGGTCCGCTTCCTGAATCTGGTGGCCACCGAGCCCGACATCGCGCGCGTCCCGGTGATGATCGATTCGTCCAAGTGGGAGGTGATCGAGGCCGGCTTGAAGTGCGTCCAGGGCAAGTCCGTCGTCAATTCGATCTCGATGAAGGAGGGCGAAGCCGAATTCCTGCGGCAAGCGAAGCTCGTTCGTCGCTACGGCGCCGCGGCGATCGTCATGGCGTTCGACGAATCGGGGCAGGCGGACTCGTTCCAGCGGAAGGTCGAGATCTCCCGGCGCGCGTACGAGATCCTGACGCGTCAGGCCGACTTCCCGCCCGAGGACATCATCTTCGATCCCAACGTCTTCGCGATCGCGACGGGCATCGACGAGCATGCGAATTACGCCGTCGACTACATCAACGCGACGCGCTGGATCCGGCAGCACCTGCCGCACACGAAGGTGTCCGGCGGCGTGTCGAACGTGAGCTTCAGCTTCCGCGGCAACGAGCCGGTACGCGAGGCGATTCACACGGTCTTCCTCTATCACGCCATCCGCGCCGGGATGACGATGGGCATCGTCAACGCGGGGCAGCTCGGCGTCTACGACGAGATTCCGCCCGAGCTGCGCGAGCGCGTCGAGGACGTTGTACTCAATCGCCGCGCCGACGCGACCGAGCGGCTCGTCGCGTTTGCCGAGACGGTGAAGGCGCAAGGCAAGACCGTCGTGGAAGACCTGGCATGGCGCGCGGGCACGGTGGACGAGCGGCTATCGCACGCGCTCGTCCGCGGCATCACGACGTACATCATCGAGGACACCGAGGAGGCGCGCCTCCGGGCGGCGCGGCCCATCCAGGTCATCGAAGGGCCGCTGATGGCGGGGATGAACGTCGTCGGCGATCTCTTCGGCTCCGGCAAGATGTTCCTGCCGCAGGTCGTCAAGAGCGCGCGCGTGATGAAGCAGGCGGTCGCGCATCTTGTCCCCTTCATCGAGGCGGAGAAAGCGGCGTCGGGTGTAGTGAGCAAGCCCAAGGGGACGGTCGTGATGGCGACGGTCAAGGGCGACGTTCACGACATCGGCAAGAACATTGTCGGCGTCGTGCTCCAGTGCAACAACTTCGAGGTCGTCGACCTGGGTGTGATGGTGCCCGCGACGAAGATTCTCGACACGGCGATCGAGCGCGACGCCGACCTGGTAGGGCTTTCCGGGCTCATCACGCCGTCGCTCGAGGAGATGGCGCACGTCGCGGGCGAGATGCGACGGCGCGGGATGGCGCAGCCGCTTCTGATCGGGGGCGCGACGACCTCGCGCGTGCACACGGCCGTCAAGATCGCGCCCAACTACGACGGGACCACGGTCTACGTGCCGGATGCGTCGCGCGCCGTCGCCGTCGCCTCGAGCCTGCTCTCGGACGAGCAGCGCGCTCCGTACATCGCGGAGGTTGCGGCCGACTACGAGCGTATCCGCGTGCAGCATGCAGGCAAGAAGGGGCCGTCGCTTGTTCCGATTGAAGCAGCGCGCGCCAACGCCTTCAAGGCGGACTGGGCACACTATGCGCCGCCGGTGCCCACGTTCATCGGCCGCCGCGAGATACGCAACCTCGATCTGCGCGAACTCGTGCCATTGATCGACTGGGCGCCGTTCTTCCAGACGTGGGAGCTGTCTGGGCCCTATCCGGCGATCCTCGACGATCCCGTCGTCGGGTCTGCCGCGCGCGGCGCGCTCGCCGACGGACGGGCAATGCTGAAACAGATTGTCGACGGCCGCTGGCTCACGGCGAACGGCGTCGTCGTGCTCCTTCCGGCCGCCTCCGACGGCGACGACCTCATGATCTACGCCGACGAGGCGAAGCGCCGCATCGCGCTCACCTGGCGCAACCTGCGCCAGCAGAACGAGCGACCGGCGGGCAAGCCGAACTATTGCCTTGCCGATTTCGTCGCCCCGTCGTCGTCCGGTCTCGCGGACTACCTGGGCGCGTTTGCGGTCACCGCCGGCATCGGCATCGAGCGCAAGCTTGCCGACTTCGAGGCGGCGAAGGACGACTACAGCGCTATCATGCTGAAAGCGCTGGCCGACCGTCTCGCGGAGGCGTTCGCCGAATGGCTGCACCGCAAGGTCCGGCGCGAGCTCTGGGGCTATGCGACCGACGAATCGCTCGACCATGCCGCATTGATCGACGAGCAATACCGCGGTATCCGTCCCGCGCCGGGATACCCCGCATGTCCCGATCACGCAGTGAAGGCGCCACTGTTCGGGCTCCTGCGCGCGACCGAGATCGGAATGACGCTGACCGAAAGCTACGCGATGCTCCCGGCCGCCTCGGTATCAGGCTTCTATTTCGCTCATCCGGAAGCGACTTACTTCGCCGTCGGTGCCGTCGGTGACGACCAGGCCGCGGATGTCGCGCGTCGGGCTAAAGCGACAACGACATGACAGTTCCTGCACGCGACGACAACGGCGGGAACTTCGACCGCAACCCGCGAACCAACCAGTTCCGGCCGGCCACAGGGAAGCGCGCCGCGTATCGATAAGGGGACGGCATGATGAATTCCTTGAACGAACAGGAAGCCCGACGAACGTCACCGCTCGCATTCTGGCGCTATGGGCATGACTACCTCCGCGCGGCGCGCACGCTCTGCCGCCAGCATCGGATTCCCTGCGCCGAAGCGCAGGTCTCCTACCACGCCGCGGCGCAGGGCGTGGAGTTCGCGCTGAAAGCGTTCCTGCGGGCGCGCGGCGCCGCGGCGGACGCACTGCGCACCGAAGTCGGGCATTCGCTCTCCAAAGCGCTCACCCGCAGCGAAGCTTTGGGCATGCCCCCGATTCCCGAGCCATGGCGCGCGGCCGTGGCGGAAATCGCGCCCTGCCATCAGGATGGGCAATTCGTGTTTCTGACGGCGCCCGATGGCGCTTTTCCAGACGTCGACCCGCTGGTCGCGGCGGGCATCTTCGTCCTGGACGCCATCGCCCCGGACGTCGCCACGCATTTCGTCGTGCACCTCGGGGGCGACTCGACGCCGACCGTCGAAACCTTCGTGCAGCGCTTGCGCGCGGACCTGACGGCGACCTTCGAGATCGCGCCGGCGGGCAATGATCCCGATATGGATGCTCCGCAGTGGCGGCACGGATCGCCGCCCACCGCCGGGCGCCTTTACGCGTAGCGTCTAGCGCGCGCCCAGCGCTCTCGCGGCTTTCGCGACTGCGTTCGGCTTCACCCAGAAGATCGCGCCGAAGCGGCCCTTGCCTCCGGTGACCGCGTCGACGGCGGTCACGTTGACCTTGGCGGCGGCGAGCTTGTTCAGGATCGTCGTCATCGCCCCGACGCGGTCGTCGCCGTGGCAGAGAAAGCCGCTCTTGCGAACCGACAGCTTGAGCCCGAGCTTCCGCGCGGCCTTGCGCAGCTTCGCGCCGTCCTCGGGAACGAGATCGAGCTGGGCCTTGCCGCTGCTCGGAAATCCCGAGAACGCGAGCAGATTGACGCCTTCGGCCGCGAGCGCGGCCATGACCTTCGCGCCCTGTCCGGCGCGGTTCGGCAGCATCACGTAGTAGTAGTCGACCTTGCGGAGCGTGTTGGCCATCGCTTCCTCCTTGGATACGTGGGAGCTCTCCCGCCGCGTATTTTGCGACGGGATGACAAAGTTTAGAATCCCTCGACGCCCACTTTCGGAGTCCGCATGCGCCCGCTCGCCGCCTCGCGCCTTCTCGTCGCCGTTCTCGCGCTCTCGGCGATCCCGGCCTCGCTCGCCTATCCCGACAAGCCCGTTCAATATGTCATCCCCTTCTCACCGGGGGGCGAATCGGATATCGCCGCGCGGCTGCAGGCGCAGGTGTTCTCCGCCAAGTACAAGCAGGAGATGATCGTCGTGAACAAGCCTGGCGCCGGCGGCGCGCTCGCGTGGTCGCAGCTGAACTCGATGCCGGCCGACGGGCACACGATCGTCGGTGTCAATCTGCCGCACATCGTGTTGCAGCCCCTCGAGGCGGGCACCCAGTTCAAGACCGAAGACATCACCCCGGTCTACTTCTTCCACTACACGCCCGACGCGATCATCGTGACCGCCGACAGCCCGTTCAAGACTTTCGGCGATCTCGTCCGTGCGGCGCGCGAGAAGCCCGAGGCGGTGACGATCGCCGGGTCGGGCACCAATACGGCCAACCACGTCGCGCAAGTGCGGCTGGATCGCGAGCAGAACATTCGCACGACTTACGTTCCGTTCAAGGGGACGGGCGACCTCGTGTCGTCGGTGCTGGGCGGCCACGTGGCTGCGGCGATGTCGTACTCGACGCTCGCGATCCAGCAGAAGGGCAAGATGCGAATGCTCGCCGTCGCGACCGAGAAGCGGTTGCCGCAGTTTCCGGACGTGCCGACGTTCAAGGAGCTGGGAATGAACTGGGTCGACGGCGCGTACCGCGGCATCGCCGTACCGAAGTCGACGCCGCCTGCGGTGCGCAAGCAGGTGTCGGACATGATGGACGCGATCAACAAGGATCCCGAGCTGCGTCGAAAAATGACCGACGACGGCTTCGAGGTGACCGACATCGCGCTCGAGATGATCCCGGCCTTCATGAAGGAGCGCGAGCCGCAATACCTCCAGTCGGCGAAGACGCTGGGCCTCGTGAAGTAGCGGCGCGAGCGGCGAGCCGGGGCCCCGGCCGAAGGCAAGGGGGAGCGAGCAGTCGCGAGTCGCCGCGCGGCCGACAACCCGGCGCATCGTTTAAACTCGCGCGGAGGCCGCGTCTCCGACTGATCCATTCGAGGTCAGCCTCCGGCCGGGCCCCGGCCGGTTCCGATCTCGTGGAAGTCCGCGATCAGTGATCGTAGATGCCTGAATGCCGACCGACGCAGTACTTTGAACGGAGCCGCGATGACAGCATCCAGCGTTACAACGAGTCTCTCGCGGCGTGCCGCGCTGGGCGCACTGATTGTGGCAGCGTTCGCCGGGTGCGCGACGGATTCGACCGTTTCGCCGTCCGAGCCGGACAGGCTGGTAGCGGATGCGCGAACCACGCTCAGCAATTTCATCCGGGATCCGGACCAGACATGGATCCAGGACAACCTGAGTCGCGCAAGAGCGATCCTTATCGCGCCGCAGGTCGTCAAGGCGGGCTTCATCTTTGGGGGCTCCGGCGGGAGAGCCGTACTGGTTGCGCGCGACGGACGCGCGTGGGTGGGACCGGCGTTTTACGATCTGGCGACCGCCAGCGTGGGTTTCCAGGCAGGGGTGGAGGTTTCCGAAGTCATCATCGTGGTGATGACGGACCAGGGCCTGAATTCGCTTCTGTCGACGTCCTTCAAGATTGGCGGCGACGCAAGCATTGCAGCGGGTCCGGTGGGGGCAGGCGCCAAGTCCACGGTCACGGCCGATCTGATTTCGTTCGCTCGCGCAAAGGGTGTGTACGGCGGTCTCAACCTTGATGGGACAGTCGTGTATGCCAACACCGCGTGGAACGACGCGTTCTACGGCAGAAGCAACCTGCTGCCGCCCGACATTCTGATTCGCAAGACCGTGACAAGTCCCAAAGCGACCGCTTTGCTGGCTGACGTCGCGAAGGCAGCACGATAGACCGACACGCTCCGCTTGCAACTCCGGTGAGGATCGACTGAAGAGACGGCATGACTATGCGGCGTTCATAAGCGTGGCGTGGCCTGTCGTATATGTCGTCGACGACGACGAATCGCTGCGGGTTGCCGTAAGCCGTCTGCTGGGCGCCGAGGGCCACGATGCGCGCACGTACGCGTCGGCCGGGGATCGTCGGAAGCTGCGAAGGCGCGCGGGCAGGTGGCGCCGGCGAAGAGCTGAAGGAAGAGCGCACGAAAGACTAGAGGTCGACCGCCCGCCGCGAGCGCATCGACTCCATCAGCGCGATGCCGATCCGCGTCGCTTCGGTCGCGTCGGCGAGCGTGAGCGGAGGCGAGCGGTCCGCGCGAACCACGTCGACGAATTCCGTGAGCTCGCGCAGGAACGCTTCCTCGAAGCGTTCGTAGAACGTCGGCGTGCACTCGTTGCGCACGCCATGGGCGTCGGCGATCTCGACTCGCGTCAGGCGTGGATTCGCGCCGATCGAGAGGCGTCCCGCGGTGCCAACGATCTCGGTCATCGATTCGTGACCGTGCGCGAAGGTCCGCGACGCCTGGATCGTCGCGACACCGCCGCCCTCGAACTCGACGATCGCCACGGCGTTGTCGAAATCGTTGGCGGCCGCGATGCCCGGGTGGAGCGCGATCGTGCCGGTCGCGTAGACCCGCGTCGCCCGCACGACGCCCAGCATCCAGCGGGCGGCATCGATGTCGTGGACGCTCATATCGAGCATGATCCCGCCTGACTGCGGCGCGTAGCGGACGAAGAATCCGCCGGGATCGTTCATGTCGGCGCATTGCGAGCGAACGAAAAAGGGGCGGCCGATCGCGCCGGCCTGGACCTTCGCGTGCGCGTCCCGGTAGTGAGGATCGAATCGGCGCACGAACCCGATCATCGCCTTGAGCCGCGGATGACGCTCGGATTCGGCCTCGACGCGTCGGCAGGCGTCGATGTCGAGCGCGGTCGGCTTCTCGCTGAACACGTGCTTGCCGGCGCGCAGGGCTGCGATGATCTGGTCGGCGTGCAGCGCCGTCGGCGTCACCAGAAATACCGCGTCGAGACCCGGATGGGCAAGCATCGTGTCGTAGTCCGCGAACACGTGCGAAACGCCAAGGCTGTCGCGAGCCCACGCCTGCTCGTCGGCGACGGGACTGCAGGCGGCGACGAGCATCGCGCCGGGAACCTGCCGCGCGAGCATCGTCGCGTGCCGGCGACCGAGGCGGCCGAGTCCGGCGATTCCGACGTGAATGGACGATCCGGTCATGCTCACTCCTCGCAGAACGGGATACGCAAGGCTACTCGAATTACGCGGTCGGGGGCCTCGACTCTAGCGCCAGGCCACCGCGGCGGCCACGGCGTAAAGCACGACGGCCAGCGCGACGACGCCGGCGAACCCGAGGTGAATCGCAAGCACAGTCGCAAGCACGGCGGCGACGACCGACGCGCAGGCGTTCACGGCCCACGCCCAGGGAACGAGCGTGGGCGCACCTCCGCGCGAGGCGCGCGAGCGCCGTCGGGAACGGGACACCCATCGCGAAGGCAAGCGGCGCGATGAGCGCAATCGAGATCGCAATATGCGCGCCGTTCGGCAACGGCAGCAGCCATTGGAACAGCGGCGGCAGCGCGGCGAGGTAGACGAGGGCGACGGTGCCGATCGCGACGACGGCCAGGACGGCGGGTTGCGACCAAGGGCTGCGGGTATCCGCACGGAAGTAGGCGGACGCGCGGCTGCCGAGGCCGGCGAACACGAGGAACGCGCAGAGCACGACGGCGACGGCGTAGAGCGGGTGCGCGAGGAACAGCGTGAACTTCTGGATGAACGCGATCTCGATAAACATGAACGCGAAACCGATCGCGCCGAAGTAAAGCGCGACGCGCGCCCGCGACGGTGAGTACCGCCGAGCCGCCGTACCGGGACGACGACGGACAGTCAGAGGCAGTACGACGACCACCGTGCCCAGGATCGCGGCCTGCGCGAGCGTCGCGATCAGGACCGGGTAGCCCCAATCGAGGAGCGGAAGCCCGCCGCGGTCCTTGAGCGCGAGCAGCTTCGGGCAGCGATCGCCAGCGAAAGAAGTGGAAGAAGTATGGGCGATCGTCGGTCGCCGGCTCGAGCGCGAACTTGTAGCGCTCGATGAACGTCGGCGCGCTCCGGCCCGAGCATCGCCTTCGCGCCTTCCTCGAAGTATGACGGCTCGAGCACGTTGAAGCGGTTGGCCTCGCCTGCGCCGATGCCCGGAAACCAGTCGCCGTCGAACGAGCGCGTGCGACAGAAAACGCGCAATGCCTCAATCTCGCCCGGAGTGAACGCGCCGTTTTTCACAAGCAGGGTCGCGGTGCTCCAGCTCCTGACCAGCGCGAGCTGCCGCCCCGGCTCGACGACACCGCGTCGCTCGAGCGCGGCGATCGCGGTCGCGAAGAGCTTGAGCGCGTCGCGGGGCGGCAGATTCACCCACCGCGTGATCGCGAGCAGGCCGCCGGGCTCCAGGTGGTCGAGGTAATCGGACAGCGCCTCGACGGTGTAGAGATAGCTCTCGGAGAGCGCGTAGAGGCCCGCCGACGAGGCACCGAAGGCATCGAGCAGCGCGACCTCGATCAAGTCGTAGCGCTCGCGGCTGCGCGCGACGAAGCCGCGGGCCTCGGCAACGTGGACGTGCACGCCCGGCGCGCTGTAGGGCCGTCCCGAGAAATCGGCGAAGCGGCGCTCGACCAGCTCGACGACGAGCGGATCCTGTTCGACTGCGTCGATCGCGCCCGCATCGAGGGCGATCGCCTGCAGCACGTCAGCGGCGGCACCGGCACCCAGCACGAGCACGCGCGGGCGCGCAAGCAGATGATAGGGCAGCGCTGAGGTCAGGTAGTCGAGATAAGCGAGCGGCTCGCGACGGCCATCCCAGCGGACGAGCGCGCTCGGGCCTTCGGCGTCGACGAACACGCCGAGCTGATCCGGGGGACCGGCCGGCGCATTGAGACTCAGTCCCGGCGCATGGCGGAATGGTACCTGCGCGCTCTCGACGACCGTCACGACGCCGAGCGGGCTCGAGCGCTCGGCGAGGACACGCGTGCCGGCAACCTGCAGCGTGCGCTCGAGCGCCTTGTACTCGGACGGACGCAAGCGGGTCCAATCATCGGGCACCACCATCGGCGCACCGATCGCCACGGCGGCGAGCGCGACCGCGAGGCCCCGCGGCCGGACGCGCAACGTTGCCGCCGCGAGTGCCGCCGCCGCGACACCGAGCGCACCGACGAGCCACAGCGCCTCGCCCGGCGCGACGGCATAGAGCGCGGCGAGGATCGCGAGGCAACCGGCGCCGGCACCGCCGAGATCCGCGCCATAGATCCATGCCGAGCGCTCGCCGAAGCGGGCGAACGTGAGGCAGAGCGCGGTCGCCGCGCAGAAGAACGGAACGATCAGCAGCGCATAGATCGCGCAAAGCTTGAGCGGCTGCCGCGGATCCCACAGGAGCTCGAGCGGATCGAACCCGACCCGCTGCGCAAGCAGGAATGCTGCGACCGCGAAGCATCCGAACGCCGCCGTCGCCGCGACGAAGTGTCGCTCGTAGCGCGCGAGGAGCGCGGTCCGCGCGAGCGTGACAAAGGTTCCGGCTGCGCCGTAGCCCAGGAGGGCGACGCTGATCATCATGTAGGCGAAGTGGTGCCACAGGACGATCGAGAAGAGCCGCATCAGCAGGATCTCGTAGCCGAGCGCGGCCGCCGAGAGCAGCGCGATCGCCGCGAGCGGCAAGCGCGCGGAATCCAGGGCGGCGCTCGTCATCGCCGCGTGCCGCCTCAGTGGCGGCCGGTCAGCGGGACGAACGCGACCGGCAGCACCTGGCGGGTCGCGACGGACCCGTCCGCGCGCTTCTCGACCAACATCAGCTGTTGCGTGAGAAACGGCGGGCCGACGGGAATCACCATCCGGCCGCCGGGCTTGAGCTGGCGGACGAGCGGCGGCGGCACGTGGCTTGCAGCCGCGGTCACGGCGATCGCGTCGAACGGACCGCACTCCTCCCAGCCGTCATAGCCGTCGCCGACGCGGGTGCGCGCGCGCGTGTAGCCAAGCGTCCGGAGGCGGGCCTCCGCCTCGCGCGCGAGCGGCTCGACGATTTCGATCGTGCATACCGTTGCGCCGAGCTCGGCCAGGATCGCCGCCTGGTAGCCCGATCCGGTGCCGATCT
This sequence comes from uncultured beta proteobacterium, assembly GCA_963773195.1. GTDB lineage: Bacteria > Pseudomonadota > Gammaproteobacteria > Burkholderiales > Casimicrobiaceae > CAIWHR01. The sequence goes on along the minus strand of CAVZAE010000005.1, from coordinate 521,391 downwards.
CGAGAACGGTGTCGCCCGACTTGACGTTCATGAGATCGGTCATCAGCGCGACGATGTACGGCTGCGAGATCGTCTGCCCATGCCCGATCGGCAGCGGACGATTCGCGTAGGCGTTGCGCACTTCGGCGCCGGGGACGAAGCGGTGGCGCGGAACGCGCGCGAGCGCGGCCATCACGCGCGGATCGAAGGCGGGCCGCCCCGTTTCGCGCGCGGTTTCGCGCGCCAGCACGTCGATCTCGCCGATCAGCGCGCGACGCTGCGCCTCGAATTCATCGGCGCCGACAACAGTGGTAGTTGCCGAAGCGAACAGCGCGAAGGTCACGGCGAAGCGGGCGACGCAGTCCATGGGGAGACGGCCAGCCAACGCGGTCATCTTATGACGGAGCGCGCCCGCCGTCGCGAGCCCCGCGAACCGCACCCGGTGAGCCCCGGCCTCGCCGGCGCGGGGAAGACCGACGACCGGTTCGGATCGATCGCCTCGGCCCGTGCTACGCTGATTCGCCCGGTCCGCCGGTTGCTCGTCGTGCGGTGCAATTTCCGTATCTCGCGGGGACTCGCGTGATCTCTCCAGGCACCACTGACGCTGTCGCTATCCTGTTCACGGACATCGAGGGCAGCACGCGGTTGTGGGACGAGCATCCCGATCGGATGCCGACTGCGCTGTCGCACCACGACTTCGTCGTCCGCGATTCCGTCGAGCGCCACGCCGGCACCGTCGTGAAGACGACCGGCGATGGAGTGTATGCGGCCTTCGCCGATCCAGAGAAGTGCCTGGCCGCGGCGATCGCGATGCAACGCGCGCTGGCCGATCCGGTGGCGACCGAAGGACTTTCGCTGCGAATCAGGATCGGCCTGCACGTCGGTCTCGTCGAACGGCGCGATGACGATCTGTTCGGCAGCGCGGTGAACCGGGGCGCGCGAATCATGGGCGCTGCCCATGGAGGCCAGACGCTGCTCTCCGACGCCTTCGCCGAGGCGGTCGCGGGTCGGCTGCCGGAGGCCGTTTCGCTGCGCGCGATGGGCGCGGTTCGACTGCGCGGCCTCGCTCGTCCGGAACGCCTCTGGCAGATCGTCCACGCGGAAATGCGAAACGAGTTTCCGGCACTCCGTTCGCTCGAGACGGCGCCGTCAAACCTGCCCCAGCAGCTCGCATCCTTCGTCGGACGCGAACGCGAGCGAACCGACCTCGCCGCGCTGTTGCGGTCGTCGCGGCTCGTGACACTCACCGGTACCGGCGGCCTCGGCAAGACTCGACTGTCGATTCAGGTCGGCACCGACTTGCTGGGCGACTACCCGGACGGCGTGTGGATCGTCGAACTTGCGCCGCTCAGCGATCCGCGCCTCGTTTCCCACGCGGTTGCCGGCGCGCTCGGCGTCAGGGAAGAGCCCGGCCGTCCCGTCTTCGACGCGCTCGTCGCCTTCCTGGCCGATCGGAGCTTGTTGCTCATTCTCGACAACTGCGAACATCTGGTGCAGGCCTGCGCGGAGCTCGCCGACGGGCTGCTGCGATCCGCGCCGCGGCTGTCGATACTGGCGTCGAGCCGAGAGCATCTTCGCGTCGCCGCGGAGCGGATTTACTCCTTGACGACGCTTTCGCTCCCCGACCCCGGGTACCCGCTTGCATTCGAAGAGTTGCCGCACTACGAGGCGGCGCGGCTATTCATCGAGCGTGCGGTCGCGGTGCAGCCCTCCTTCGCTTTGAGCGAGCGGAACGCGCACGCGGTGATCCAGATCTGTCGCCGCCTCGACGGCATCCCGCTCGCCATCGAGCTCGCCGCCGCGCGGCTGCGCACGCTGACGGTGGAGTCGATTGCCGAACGGCTCGACGATCGTTTCCGGCTGTTGACGAAGGGCAGCCGAACAGCAACGCCGCGCCAACAGACGCTGAGCGCGCTGATCGACTGGAGCCACGATCTGCTGGACTTGATAGAGCGCGCGCTATTCCGGCGACTCGCCGTGTTTGCCGGCGGCTGGACGCTGGAGGGGGCCGAAGCTGTCGGCGCCGGAACGGGGCTCGACGTCGCAGACGTGCTGGAACTCCTGACCGCGCTGGTCGAGAAATCGCTCGTCGGCCTGGAGCCCGAGACCGGCCGCTACCGGTCGCTCGAGACGGTCCGCGAGTATGCCAAGCACCGGCTCGATGAAGCGGGCGAGGCGAACGCTGCCGGCGCGCGCCACCTCGATTTCTGCCTGGGCCTGAGCGCGCGAGCGTCGGCGCAGCTCGCCGCCGGCCAGCAATCGCGCGAATGGCTCGAAGTCATGGACGCCGAGAGCGAGAACCTTCTCGCCGCCCACGTCTACTGCGGCGTCACCGGCGCTGGCGAGGCCGGTCTGCGCCTCGCGTACAACACGTATCCCTACTGGTTCAGGCGCGGTAGCCTCGAGACCGGCCTGCGGATGGTCCACGAGGCGCTCGAAAGGCCGGAAGCGCAGCCCCGGACCAAGGCCCGCTGTCGCGCCCTCCACGCGGCGGGCCTTCTAGGCTGCTTCGCGGGCAGGTACGGCGAGGCCCAGCGCGCGATCGTGGAAAGCCAGTCGATTGCAGCGGAGATCGGACTCACGTCTGGCGCCGCCGGCCGGCGTCAGCTCCTCGCGTTCGCCTTTCTCGGGCTGGGCGACTGGGCTGCCGCGCGACGCGAATGCGAGCAGGCGCTCGCGCTGGCCCGGCAGCAGGACGATAAGCTCCAGGTGGCGAGCGCGCTCAGCAATCTGGCCCAGACCTATCGCCTCTCCGGGGATTTCGACGATGCGCAATCGCTGCTCGAGCAGTCGAACGCGCTGGGCGATAAGCTTCAGAATCGCGACCTGGTCGCGATGAACAGATTGAGCCTCGCGATGATCGCGCTTGCACGCGGGTCGGTGAGCGAGGCCGCGGCCATGACGAGCGAGGCCGCGGCAATCGCGGACGAGCTCAAATCGCATACGGTGGGACAAACCGTCCTCGACGTGGCGGCGGGCTTGGCTGCCTGCTGCAAGGAGTGGGAGCAGGCGGGGCAGCTCTTCGGAGCGTCGGACGCCCACCTTGCGCGCACCGGGTTGCGCCGCGACCCCGTCGACGCGGCATTCCTCTCACCGCTGGTCAGACGCTCGCGCGAAGCGCTTGGCGAAAACGCGTTCGCAGCGGCCGAAGGCGCCGGTCGCAAAGCCAGCTACGAGGAAGCCCTCGCAATGGCGCGCGCGTGCCTCGATCGACGATCGGGTCGGGCGTCGCCCGGCTAGCCGATGGATCGGGAGGGGCGGTCCGGCGCGTCACTCCACCGCGTACAGGTTGCCGTCGGTGCTGCCGAAGTAGACGACACCATCGACGACCAGCGGCGAGGAGAAGATGGCTCCGATCCCGAACTGGCGCTCGGTCGCGACGACCGGTGCTTCGCGCCAGCTCGAGCGGTAGAGCAAAGGCGCATTGAACTTGCGCTCGGAGGTCAGCACCCAGCCCTCGTTGCGGCGTGACGTGTCGGTCTCGAACTCCCACAGGACGTCACCGGACACGAGATCGCGCGCTTCGAGCGTCCCGTTCAGCACGCCGACGTAGACGACATCGCCGGCGACGGCGGGCGACGCGAAGACGAACGCATTGCCCTGCTTCTGCACGACCGGCTTGCCGCTCTCGGCGTCGAGCACCAGATAGAGACTCGAGTCGGATGTCGCGGCGACCACCTTGCCGCGTGTCACCGCCGGCGACGTGATGATCCAGCTGCCGCTCGCGTTGTAGCGCCACTTCTCCTTGCCGGTTGCGGCATCGAGCGCGTAGAGATTCGAGTCGCGGCAACCCGTATACACCACGCCGTCGACGACGGCAGGCGACGACTGGAAGCCGACCTGGTTGTGGATCAGCGGATCCTCGCCGCCGTGGAAGCGCCATTTCTCCTTGCCGGTCGTGGCATCGACCGCGTAGAACCAGCTGTCCCAGCTGCCGAAGAACACGACGCCGTCCGCGTAGGCCGGCGACGCATGGACGACATCGCCCGTCTGGAACTTCCATCGCAGCGCGCCCGTCGCGGCGTCGAGCGCGTAGACGCTGCCGTCGCCGCTGCCGAAGAACACTGCGCCGTCGGCGACGACCGGACTCGACAGGTAGACGTCGAACTGGTCGGGGATTGTCTGGTTCTTGGGCTGCAAGCCATGCAGTCCCTTCGCCTCGAAGCGGCGCTCGCCGCCGGTCGCGAACTTCCAGCGCGTCGCGCCGGTGCGGGCATCGAACGCGTAGAACTTGCCGTCGTAGCTGCCGACGTAGAGCAACTCGCCCGCGAGTGCGGGCGTCGCCGGAACGGGGCCACCGGTCGCGTGTTTCCAGAGCTGATGGCCGTCGGCGGCGTTCACGGCATAGACATTCCCGTCGTCACCGCCGAAATAGACAACGCCGTCGCGGTAGACCGGTGACGAGACGATCCGGTCGCCGGTGGGAAACGTCCACTTCACGCGATGGAACGCGCGCGGCCCCGCTTCGCGGTAGACGCCGGCATGAGCTGTCTCGCCGCGGAACATCGCCTGCGCGGACGCAGTCGCGTTCCACACAATGCATGCGATCGCGAGCCCGGTCATGGCCAGCTTCATGAAGCCCCCCCACTCGTACGCCGCAGCGCGAGGGGGATCTCCATCGGCCCCAGCTCGACGATGCCGCGGAGCTCGCTGCGGTCGGGTGCAAGGCGCCCCTCGAAATTGATCTGCGTCGACGGCGATTCGACGCGCACGAATGCCCCGTCCTGGACGACGAGCTCCACGGGCAAGCGGTTGTCCTGCTTGCCGACGATCCTGAACTGCGCGCTCGCGGCGGCGTTCCCGTGATTCTCGAACGTGATCGTCACGTGCCGCGCATATCCGCCGAGCTCGAACTCGCCAGTCCATTCGCCTTCGAGCGCGCGGCTGACAACGGTGCTCGCGGGCGGCGCCTCGACCTGCGGCGGTCCTGATCGTGCGAGCTTGAACGGAGCCTCGAGTCCTGCCTCGCGCATCTTGCCCGTCATGACCTCCGCCGAGTCGAGATGGGCTTGGAAGCTCGGCGGCGCCTGGGTCGGGCTCCCGAGCGCGCTCACGAGGGCGAACGCGACGTCGCTCTCCCTGACGGCGACGTCCTTGAGCGCGGCGCCCTTGACGCCAAGTCCCGGAAGAATGATCGAGCCGGTCCAGACGCCCGCGGGATTCACCTGCAAGTCGACGATGAGGCGAAGCTCGCGCCCCGGAATCTGCACTGCGCCTTCCCACCGGCCTTCGGGCGTGGGCGTTGCGCCGGACGCGAGCGCGGGAACGAGTCCGAGCAATGTGACGATCGTGCGCCGCATGTCTCCCTCCCCGGAATAGAGACGGGATGATCCTACGGGCGGGGGTTGGCCGCGGCGCTCCTGCGACGAGGTGCGCGTCGCAGTGACGAAACGCGGAAGGGCGCGACGACATCGGGTGGGAGTAGCGCATCCCGGGGCGCGGAGTAGCGCCTCGAGCTACTTTCGTCGAACTTGAGCAGCGATCCGGAACCACCCCCAAACTCTCGGCGGTTCGCGGGCGTGCCGAATCGTTCGGAAGGGAGAGCCATGCTGCGCAACATGCGTTCGAGCGTCGTCGTCGCGACTCTAGTGGTCGTCGGAACCCTGGCTGGGTGCGCGACCACCCGCGTCGAGCCGCTACCCAAGGTCGGTTTGCCGGAACACTCGGGCATCGTCACCGTTGGCAGTGCTGAGCTGGCGCCTTCATTTCCGACGGCGGCCGGGGAGGCGGTCTCGACGCTCGCGGAGGCGCCCCTCGCTTTGCTCAAGGCGGGGCCGTTCATCGTCGCGGCGGTGTTCATGACTCCCTACATCGTCGCGGCAGCGGGGAAGGAACGAATCGCATGCTTGAATTCGCTCGTCGGTGAACACACCGATGCGCCGTCACGAATAGCTGCGGCCGTTCGAGCGGACCTGTCAGGCGACCGACTCTCGGAGGTGCTGAGGGCACAACTCGTGGCACGCGGCGACCTGACCGCGGAGGTTTTCGCGTCCGACGGCGCCTCGCCCATCCGGCACGACGCGGCCATCGATCGCGCCTCTCGGAACGGCGTCGATGTGCTCTTCGAATTGTCCGATCCCGAGTTCGCGTTCCGCCTCGAGGACCGTGGGTGTGGTCTCTTGGCGATCGCGGGACTCAGAGTGCGTGTGACGCGATTGCGCGATGGCGTCGTCCTGGCGGATGGGCGCCTGACGGGCAGACCGTCGCCTGTCGTTCTCCATGAAGAGCGGTTCCGATCCGGTGGGCCAGTGGCTCGACGACCCGCAGGCATTGTCCGAGGTGGTCGAAAGCGCCTTCGGCCAGGCACTCGAGGGGCTCTGGCTCGGGAGACTCGGCAAGACGTTCCACGTTGCGACCAAGGCAAGCGGCACCGATTGATCGGCGAGATCGCTCGTCGACACATCGGCTCGACTCAACAAAAAGCCCCGCGGTTGCCCGCGGGGCTTCGCTGACGGCGGGCGCAGCTTACATTCTCTCGATAACTGCCGCGATGCCCTGGCCACCGCCGATGCACATGGTGATGAGGCCGTAGCGGCCGCCGGTGCGCTGCAGTTCGTACATCGCCTTGATCGTGAGGATCGCGCCGGTGGCGCCGATCGGGTGACCGAGCGCAACCGCGCCGCCGTTCGGATTGACCTTCTTCGCATCAAGGCCGAGTTCCTTCGACACGCCGAGTGCCTGCGCGGCGAACGCCTCGTTCGACTCGATCACGTCCAGGTCCGAGATCTTGAGCCCCGCCTTAGCGAGCGCTCGCTTCACGGCGCTGACAGGTCCCAAGCCCATGATCTTGGGATCGATGCCTGCGTGTCCATACGAGACGAGCCGCGCCATCGGCTTCAGCCCCTTCTTCTCCGCGGCGGACTTCTCCATCAGCACCACGGCGGCGGCTGCGTCGTTGATGCCGGACGCGTTGCCGGCGGTGACGGTGCCGTTTTCCTTGATGAACACCGCCTTCAGCTTGGCCATGCCCTCGAGAGATGCGTCCGGGCGCACGTGCTCGTCGGTGTCGAACATCACCGGGCCCTTCTTGCTCTTGAGCTCGATCGGCAGGATCTGGCTCTTGAAGTGGCCGGCGGTTGTCGCCGCGGCGGCGCGCTTGTGGCTCTCGACCGCGAAGGCGTCCTGCACGTTGCGATCGAGCCCGCACTTCGCCGCGACGTTCTCGGCGGTGACGCCCATGTGGATCGTGTCGAACGGGTCGGTCAACGCACCAACCATCATGTCCATCACCTTCGACTCACCCATCCTGGCGCCCCAGCGCTGTGTCAGCGAGGCATACGCGGCGCGACTCATGCTCTCGACGCCGCCCGCGACCGCGGCATCGGTGTCGCCCAGAAGAATGTACTGCGCGGCCGACACGATCGCCTGCATGCCACTGCCGCAAAGGCGGTTGAGCGTGAGCGCACCGGTATCGTGGGGCAACCCGCCGTTCACGCCCGCGAGACGCGAGATGTACATGTCTTTCGGCTCCGTGTGAATCACGTTGCCGAACACGCACTGGCCGACGTCCTTGGGGTCGATCTTCGCGCGGCTCACCGCTTCCTTGACGACCCGCGCCGCCAGATCGCTGGGCGGAATGTCCTTCAGGCTTCCGCCGTAATCGCCGATGGCGGTGCGAACGCCGCTGAGAATGACGACTTCCCGTTGATCAGCCATGATGCCTCCGCAGAAAGGACGTCAATTATCCTGCGAAACGGCTCGCTTCGCACGGCGGGCAATCACCCGCGGACTTGCCCACGACGTCCTTGGGGGAGTTGGGGGTGCGCCGTCGATGCTTCAAGGGCTCGGAGGGTTACGCGGCGACGCGCGATTTTGCGCCGAGGCTTCCGGGTCCGTAGAGCGGCGCATTCACGTCAGCGAACGCGAGCATGGCGCCGAGCTTGCGGTCAGCGCTGCCCTCGAATCCGCATTCGCCCATGTACCTGGGCGGATTGCGGAACGTCCCGAACAGGATGTCCCATGGCGGAAAGTCGGCGTAGTTGTAGTAGTGGACGCCCATCCGGTGATGGACGCAGTGCGATTCGGGCCGCTGGATGAAATAGCCGATCCACTGCGGCGTCCGCACGTTCCAGTGCTGGAAGTAACCGTTGAATGCGATGAGATAGCCGACGAGCGCCGCCGCCAGCGGATCGAGGCCCAGCACGATCACGGTGACGAACAGCTGCAGCAGCACGTAGACGATCATCTCGAGCGGGTGAAAGAGCACCGAGCCCGGGATGTCGACGCGCCGCGGGCTGTGATGGACTTGGTGGAAGCCGCGCCAGAGGAATTCGACGTTGTGAGCGCTGCGATGCCAGGCATAGACGACACCCTCGAGCAGCACATAGCCGGCGACGACTCCGCCGCCGACGCCGAGCCGCGTCCCGTCGAGCCAGCGATGCGCCTCGAGCCATTCGCCGGGGAGTGCGAGCGGCGTCACGACCCCGATCGTCGAAATGAGCAGGAGAAATCCCGCGCCGATCCATTGCCACCCCTTGCGTGGCGGGAATTCGCGGGCGGGCCACAGCTTCTCGGTGATCAGGAAAGCGAAATAGGTCACGGGGACCAGAAGCCCGATGATGTCGACGATGTCCATGAGCTTCTCCTCGCAGGGGATCGGTGGGCGGCGTGTAGACTTACGGGGTAAGTCGATTGCGGGACTATACCCTTACGGCGTAAGATTGCAACCGCCATGGCTCGCCCCGGCCGATCCGTACTTCAGCCGCATACCCCAATGCGCGGCGCCCCGCCTCCGCCCAAGCGTGGCCGGCACTCGACCGCGACGCCGCTCACTCGGCCGCGGATTTTGGCCACTGCACTGGCGATGATCGAGCAGGACGGGCTCGCGGCGTTCAGTGTCCGCGGACTCGGAGCCGCGCTCGGCTGCGAGCCGATGAGCGTGTACCACTATTTTCCGAGCAAAGGACATCTGCTCGACGCGCTCATCGACCATGTGATCGTCGAATTCGCGACGCGACCGCCGGCGGGCGACCCGATCGCGCGGCTGCGGCAGATGATGTACTCGTTTCGCGCACTCGCCCATCGCTATCCCAAGCTGTTCCAGCTGCTCGCGACCCATCGCCTCAATACGCCGACCGGCGTGCGCGTGATCGACGAGGTGATGCAGCTCGTGCAGGATGCAGTGCCCGACGTGCGGGAGGCCGCGCAATGGTTCCGCGTGCTGAGCTACTACGTGACCGGGGCCGCGCTCGACGAGACGGCCGGTTACGCGAAGGGGCCTTCGGCCGCGGAGCCCGTAAGCGACGCCTACGTCGCCCTACAGTGCCCGCACCTCGCCGCGGCGGCGCCGTATTTCAAGGAACAGTGGTGGGACAGCACGTTCGAGCTGGGCATCGAGAGCCTGCTTGAGGCGCTCCGCGCTCGAGCCGGGGGAGCGGCATCCGCCGGGCCCAAGCCCGTGATTCGGCCGAAGCGCTAAACAAGCCTTGGCGGCACGGGACCTGCTCGGATGGCGCGCGAGCTCCTTCTAGTGAGGCGCAACGTCGTAGTACATCCAGTGGTTGGGCAGCAGCGCGTTTTCCTTGTAGCCCTTGAGCCACGGCTGCGCGACGATATTGGTATACGGATAGTCGGTCATGATCCACGGCGCGTAGTCGAAGATGAGATCGTTCATCTTGTTGAACAGCGCGGTCCGCTCGCGGCTTTCGGGCAGCGCGAGCGATTGCTGGAACAGCGCGTCGAACGCGGGAAGGCGCATCCGCGCGTCGTTCGACATCCCGATGTTGGGGCTGTAGAAGTAACCGTAGAAGTCGCGGCCATCGGGAATGTTCGCGATCCAGCTGAATCCCCACATCATGAGCTGGCCCGCCTCCGACATCTTGTTGAGCTCGGTCCACTTGTTCTTGAGAAACGTGACGCGCACGCCGATCGCGTCGAGGCTGCGCTTCCAGAGCTCGTCGCGTGCGCGTGAAGCGGCGTCGGTCGTCGAGGCAAGGATGATCGTCAACGGCTTGCCGTCGGGCAGCTCGCGATAGCCGTCGCCGTCACGGTCCTTGTAGCCGAACTTGTCCAGCAGCGCGCGCGCGGCCCCGGGATCGTAACCGTAGCGGGGAACGTACTTGGGGTCGTGCCCGTAGAGTCCTGGCGGCACCGGCTGCGTCGCCGCGATCGCCTGTCCGTGCAGCAGCAGCCCGATCTGTGCTTCGCGGTCGAAGCTCATGCTGATTGCGCGGCGCAGCGCAAGCTTCTCCGGTGTGTAGCCGCCGACCAGCGGGTTGTCGAGGTTGAAGAAGAAAAACGAGATCGATGGCGACACTTCGCGGTGCAGCACGATGCCGCGCTTCGCAAGCTCGGGCTTGAGCTCGCCACCGTTGAGCACGTTCGCGGCGAGCGACGGCGGCACTTCGACGTACTCCAGCGCGCCCGTGTCGAAGGACAGCAGGCGCGGCTGCGACTCCTCGATGATGTTGATCTCGACGCGGCCGACGAGCGGCAGGCGCTTGCCGGCGAGTCCCTTGGCCACCGCGGCATCGCCCGGTTCGGCGTCCGGTCCCGGTGCCGGATAGCGAATGTCGCGGAACGTCGGGTTCGCCGCAAGGACGACCTTCTGACCGCGGATGCGCTCCTTGAGCACGTACGGGCCCGTGCCAACCGGGTTGTCCATGACTCGGTTGCTATCGTCCTTGTACGCGTCGACGATCTCGCGCGCGACCGCGGCAAACTGGACGGTGGTGAGCCACCACTGGAACGCATAGTCGGGGCGGTTGAAGCGGATGCGCAGCGTGTAGTGGTCCAGCGCCTGCAGCCCCTCGATGTTCGTCGCGTAGTCCAACGTGCCGGTCTCGCGTGCCTTGGCGAGCACGGGATCGAGGCCCACCAGGTTCTTCTCGAGCAGGTAGAGCCAGTACGAGCGCACCTTGGGATCGATGATCCGCTTGATCGAATAGACGTAGTCCTCGGCGGTGAGCTCGCGCGGCTTGCCCTTGAACGCCGGGTCGGCGGCGAAGTAGATGCCGCGCTTGATCTTGATCGTGTAGGTCCGTCCACCGTCGGTGACGACCGGCAGCGCCTCGGCGGTGTTCGGGACCAGCTTCACCGGCCGCGCGAAATAGTCGTACGTGTACAGCGGGTCGAAAATGGAGCGGCAGATGTCCGATGAATAGACGTCATAGGACGCCTGTGGATCGAGGCCGGTCTCCGCGCTCAAGAAAGCGACGCGGAGCGTCTTCGACATGTCCGCGGCGCTCGCGGCAACGGCGAGCGCCGCGCAAGAGACCGCGAGCAGGATTCGGTGGGGGAGGGACAAGCGGTCGTTCCGAAGCAACGTCCTGGTCGACTGGTTATACTGGCCCGGTTGACGCGAGGCAAGTTTCGCCGCACTTTCGCCGCGCGGACGCTCTGGTGCCTTTTGCACGCGAACAACATCGTCGCCTACTCACCGCCTCTCGCTACGTGATGACTCCCCACGAGCGCGGCTCGATCCTGGGCAGCCTGCTCGGCATCGTTATCTGCGGCGGGATCGGCGGGCTCGCCGCCTGGGGAATCGTTACGCTTGCGGGCCTCAAAGGGACGCTCGGCGCGATCGTTGCCGCGGTCATCGGCATGTTCGTCGCAACGGCCCTGTGGGCGGCGGGCGTGTGGGTCCTCGACCGGCTGCGCCGGACGCCATGAGCGCACGGCACGACATTGCGGGGATCGCGACTCGCCTGATCGCCGCCTACGACGCAGCGACGACCCTTCCCCCGATCACGGCCACTGATCCCGATTTCGACGTTGCGGCCGGCTATGACGTGCTGCGCGAGATCGAGAATCGCCGGCGGATCGTCCAGGGCTGGAAGCCGGTGGGCCGCAAGATCGGCTTCACCAACACCACGATCTGGCCGCGCTACGGCGTCTATCAGCCGATGTGGGCCCATGTCTGGGCGCACTCGGTGCAATTCGCGAAGGACGCCCATGCAAGCCTCGAGCTCAGGCCGTTCGTCCAGCCGCGGATCGAGCCCGAGGTGGTCTTCCGTCTCAAGACAGCGCTGGCGCCGACCAGCGATCCGCTCGCGGCACTCCGCGCGGTCGAATGGATCGCCCCGGGCTTCGAGATCGTCCAGTGCCATTTCCCGGAGTGGAAATTCGCGGCGGCGGATTGCACCGCCGCCTTCGGCCTGCACGGCGCCCTCATTGTGGGTCCCACGATTGCGGTTTCCGACCGCAACCGCGACGCGGTCGCGGCCGCCCTCCCGACGTTCACGCTGACGCTGCGGCGCGGCCGTTCGGTCGTCGAGCGGGGCGTCGGTGCCAACGTGCTCGGCGGACCGGCGCACGCGCTCGCGCATCTGTCCCGGGTTCTCGGCGGCCAGCCGCAGTTCCCGCCGCTCGCGGCGGGCGAGATCGTCACCACCGGGACACTGACCGATGCGTGGCCGGTGGCGCCGCGAGAGACGTGGACGAGCGATTACGGCACGCTGGGATTGCGCGGCCTAGCGCTGTCTTTCAGCTAAGGCCTTGCGCCGCTCCTCCTAGGCGACGTCGAGCCCGCGCTTCGAGTGCCAGTCGGCGATGCCTTCCTTCGGATAACCCTGGAAGTGGGTGTGCGCCTTGCCGCGGGGGACCAGGGCCCACGGCGCCGCGAACTCCAGCATCATTTCCACTTCCTCAGGCGGCCTGGGCAGTGGCGTGTCGATCGCCGATGCGAACGGGTATACCCATTGCGGCCATTGCGGATCGAACGCCCACAGCGCGCTGCCGCATTTGGCGCAGAAATGGCGCCGCGCGGTCGACAACGTCGCCCTCTTGCTGCCTTTTTCGCGCAACCGGGCGCGATAGACACTGACGTTCTTCGCGCCGCGTACGCGCAGCGTCGGCGCGTCGCCCATGATATTGATCGCATAGCCGCCACCACCGGCTGTCTTGCGACAGATCGAGCAGTAGCAGCGCATGAACGGGTAAGGCGTATGCGATGCGACGGAGAACTTCACCGCGCCGCAATGACAGGAGCCATCGAGCTTCATGGGAACGCTCCGGGACAAGGACGCGGACGATCATAGCGCCGCCCGGTGGCGGGTGCACCGGATAGGGCGCTGACAGGTTCCGCGCGGCCGACGCCGCTGAGGGTCAGATCGAGTCGCCGCCGGCGGTTGCCACGACGACGTAGCGCAGCGGCCCCCCCGGCTCGACCGCGTCGAACGGCCAGCAGGTGACCAGCGTGAGCGTCGGTTCGCCCGGCTTCCGCGGCAATCTCATGTCACTGGCGGCGACCACCTCGGTCGCGCGAACGCGATAGCGGAAGCGTTGACCCGCGGGCATCTCCACCACAAGCTCGTCACCCACCGCGATGGCGCGCAGAAATCGGAAATGCGTGTCGCGATGCGCCGAGAAGATCGCGTTGCCGGGCTCGCCCGGCAGCGCGGAGCCATCGTGATGGCCTGGCCCGAACGCGAGGGTACGCCCGGTCGCACCCGCGAGCACGAGAAGGTCGACGTGCTGCGCGGGCGCGAGCAGCCGGGCCACGGGTGCGGTGTCGGCCCAAGGCCACGGCTTCGCGGGCTGCCCCGTTGCCTGCGCCGCGACCCACGCTCGATGCAAAAGCGCCTGTGCGACGAGCGCCTTCGCATGGATATAGAGCGCGTGGCCGGTGAGGGCGAGACCGAGCGCGGCGAGGGTGGCGGCGATCCACCAGCGCGTCGCCGTGCGCTTCGATCGCGGGGCACGCTGGCCGCCGACGGGGGAGGACTCTACCCAGCTGCGTCGGCGTGCGATGCCCGGCGGAGAGGCGCGCATCCAGTTCCGTATCTCGGACCTTGGCGGCGAGCGACGGTAGAAAGATCCTCCCCGATCGGCGGCGATGTTCATGGTCAGCGTCCTCTCGCGGGCAGTCTGCGCGTGGCCGATGACCGGGCGATGACGGCGAGCACGAGAAGCATCGTGCCCAGCAGGAAGTGCAATGTCGCGGGCGTCGCCGTCTGCGGCGCTCCGAACACCGCGTCGTACGACCAGCCCCCGGGCAGGTTCGTAGGCAGCGCCGTCGTTGCGGGGATCGCTCCCGGCGGCGCGGTGGGCGTGACATCGACGGCGACGAGGCTCGTGTACTTGCTTACGAGGTGGTGCGCCAGCGCCACTTCGACGATGCCGTTGCGGGCCGCAGCTTCGGGCTCGCCGCCTTTTTGTGCGTCGGACAGCGCCTCGATCTTCGCGCGCGCCCAGAGCACACCGACGCCGGGCTCGCTCGCGGAGGCCGACAGCGGGACGCGCGCGGTCCAAGGTGCGCCCGCGCGGCGCCCCGTGATCGTCACCATTCCGTCCGACGCATGCGTCTTCGCGACGACGACGATCGGCTCGCCGGCGTACAGATCGCCGGGCTCGCGTGGCCATACCTCCGCCGCGCCGGGCCACGCGACGGCGATGTCGGTGAGGACCGGGCTTTCGAGCTTGATGAAGAGCGCGCTCATTTTCGCGGCGACCTCGTGCACGTCGCCGATGTAGGTGAACGTGCCGCGCCCGAACTGCGCCGCCTTGGTCAGGAAGAACGAGTTCGGCGCGGAGCCGATGCCGATCGTGAACAGGCGGCGGTCGAGGAGGCGTGCGCGTATCAGCTCGACCAGCTCGTTCTCGTTGCCGACGGCGCCGTCCGTCAGGAACACCACCTGGCGGACGAAGGCGGGCGCGGCGTCGTTCGTAAGCGCCGCCTCCAGCGCGGGCTTCATCTCGGTGCCGCCGCGCGCGCGCAGCGCTGCGACGAAGCGCCTGGCCCGCGCCAGCGTCGAAGGGTCGACGGGCATCGGTGCGCCGAAGAGCGATCGCGTCACCGAGTTGAACTCGATCACGTTGAAGCGATCGCCGGGCTGCAGGCGGTCGAGCGCGAGGCCGAGCGCCTGTTTCGCCTGAGCAATCGACGTTCCTTCCATCGAGCCCGAGGTGTCGACGATGAAGACGGCCTCACGCGGACTCCGTGGCGTGTCGACGACGTTCGTCGGGGGCACGACCATCGCGAGCGCATAGGTCGCGCCGTCCTTGTGCTCGGCAAATACCGCCGCCGCGGGGGCGGCGGCGACATCGGGTGTCCAGACGAGCTCGAAGTCGCGATTCGCCGGCACCGGGCCATCGGCGAGCCGGACCGAGTAGCGATGATCGGCCGATTCGACGACGTCGACATCGTGGTACGAGCTGTCGATGTGGGAGAGCGCGAAGCCGGGATGGAGCTCGACGGCGATCTCGACGGGGTTGACGAAGCCTTCGTCCGGCGGCGCGACGGGTGGTGTCACGCGGGCGGCGTCCGGCACCTGGCCCGTGTTGACGCCCCATCCGCTGCCTGGCTCACCTGCCACGGCGATCTGGCCTGGGCTATAGCGCGGTGCTACGACCATGGGGAAGCGCAGGCGGAACGACCCGGCGTCGTAGACCAGCGTCTCCTGGTACTCGATCGTCACGCCGATTTCCTCGCCCGGGCCAATGTGCGCGACGCTCGTCGTGAAGACGTTGGCGCGCTCCTGCTCGACCAGCGTTGCCTTGCGGCCATCGGTCTTCGCCTGCTCGTAGGCGGCGCGTGCTTGCGCGCGTTCGCGGATCTCGCCCTCGATTCGGCGTGTACCGATCTGCATCGTGAGATGGTCCACGGCGGCCTTTTCGGGCAGCGGGAACACGTAGACACCTTCCTGCCAGGACGTCGTCGGATTCGCGAAGCGTTGCGTGACCGTCGCCCGCGCGGTCATGCCGGTCACGCTGATGTCGACGTGCGTGAAAAGGAGGGGCGCCGCGACGGGCGGCGCGCCGGCCTCGGACTTGAGGAGCAGCGTCCCCTGGCCGGGCGGCGTCTCCGCTGCCTGCGCCGACGTAGCGACGATGAAGATCGCGAGTGCGAGCGCGAGACTCACGACGAGCCCGGCCGCCAGGGCTTCGCCCGCGAGGCGCGCGAAATCGCGGTAGACGTGGCTCGTGAGCGGATGGGGAGCGATCGGGCGTGGATTCCTGGCGGTCGACATGGCGCAGCTCCCTTGGGGCGATCCGCGGATCCGGTTCCGCGAGGCTCGCCCCCTGTTGCATTGGAGGCCCCCTTAACGGCGACGAGAGGCGCGCATTCGGGCAATGCCGGGACGAATCATGGCGAACTGCGGGCAGCGTCCTCGCGTGCGCGCTGCGCGAGGGCATCCGGTATAGTCGGCGCGGACCATGACGACCCAGCGCTCCTCCGATCCTGCCGCTCCGCTCGTCGCGCGGCTCGCGGCCGCACAGCGCAGCGGTGAGCGCATTCGCTACGACGAAGCGCTCGCGCCGCACGACCTTGCCGCGGCGTATGCGGCGCAGGCGCAGCTCGCCCTGGCGCTCGGCGCGAAGGTTGCCGGTTGGAAAGTCGGTATCCGGCCCGATGGCACCCCCATGGCGGCGCCGATCTACGAGCATCTCGTGCACACGAGCGGGGCGATCCGGTCGATCCCCGGAGCGGGTCCGCTGGTGGTCGAAGTCGAGCTCGCGCTCAGACTCGACGACGATCTGCCCGCCCGCGCCGAGCCCTACACGCGCGACGAAGTCGCCGATGCCGTGGGTGAGGTGCTGATCGGCATCGAGTTCATTCACTGGCGCTTCGCGACCGATGTGCCACCGCCTTTCCTTGGGTTGCTCGTCGACAACCTCGGCAACGCGGGCTACGTAACGGGGGACGCGACGCGCGATTTCCGCTCGCTCGATCTCAGCCGTCGGCGCTGCCGGGTGAGCATCGATGCGGCGCTGATGCACGACCGGATCGGCGGACACCCGCAAGGCGATCCGTTCGCGCCGGTCATCGCTTGCCTCGGTCAGGGCCTGCTGGGACTTGGCGGGCTGCGCGCGGGGCAGTTCGTCACTACCGGCAGCCTGATCACGCCGCTGCGGGCCGAGCGGCGGACCGTCGTGCGCGCGGAGCTCGAGGGCATCGGCACGGTCGCTGCGACCGTCGAGCCGGAGACGGCGCCGCGATCGACCGTGTCGCGGCCGCGGCGCCTCCCGAAGCGAACCAGCCGCTAGCGGTACAAGGCTCCGCTTCGAACCGGGCGCGGTGCAGCTCACGCTCGAGCAGCGCATCGACCGGATGCGTGCTGCGCTATAGTCGTGCGTCGCGTTTCGCCGGGTCGATTCGAAAGCCATGTCGCGCCGCATTGCCATCGTCGAGGACGAGCCCGCGATCCGCGCGAACTACACCGACGTCCTCAAACGCCAGGGCTACGACGTCGCGGCGTACGCGGATCGCGCGACCGCGATGTCCGCCTTCCGCACGCGGCTTCCCGATCTCGCGCTCATCGACATCGGGCTCGCCGACGATGTCGACGGCGGCTTCGCGCTGTGCCGCGAGCTGCGTGCGCTGTCGGCGAGCCTGCCGATCCTCTTCCTGTCGGCGCGCGACTCCGATTTCGACATCGTCGCCGGGCTGCGCCTGGGCGCCGACGATTATGTGACGAAGGACGTGAGCCTGCCGCATCTGACGGCGCGCATTGCGGCGCTGTTCCGGCGAAGCGAGCTCGCCCAGGCGCCGGCGGGGGCCGACGATGTGCTGGCGCGCGGGCCGCTCGCGCTCGACCTCAAGCGGCTTTCGGTCCAATGGAACGACCGACGGGTCGATCTCACGCTGACCGAGTTCTGGATGGTCCACGCGCTCGCGCGCCACCCGGGGCACGTGAAGGATCGCGACAGCCTCATGCGCGATGCGCGGATCGTCGTCGACGACGCGACGATCACCTCCCACGTGAAGCGGATCCGAAAGAAGTTCATCGCGGTCGACGCGTCCTTCGACCGGATCGACACGGTGTACGGGATGGGCTATCGATGGCGCGAATGACGGGCAGCCGACCGACGCCGTGTCGCGGGAGGAGCCGGTGGCTCGGGAGCCGCCGCGAGGTCAAGGCCATGGCATGAGCATCCGGATCAAGCTCCTGCTCGTCCTCAGCGTGTTTCTCGCGATCCCGTTCCTGGGCTGGGGCTATGTGCGGGAGCTCGACCGCGTGCTGCAGAACGCGCAGGAGCAGAAGATCGCAGGCACGGCGCAAGCCGTGGCGACGGCGCTGCATGACCGTGCCCGCTTGTTCGATCGGACTCCGGTGCCGCTCGAGTCGCTGGAAAAGGAGCATCAAGGAAGCGGCAACGCCCCGCAGGCCATGCCGCATCCGGGCGCGGTTGCCGAGGTCGAGCAGATCCTGAACGGGATGTCGCGCACGACGTCGCGGATCTGGATCGTCGATCGCAATCTCGACGTGCTCGCGCGAACGGGCTCGCTGCATGCGCCGACGGCGGCACCTGAACCCGAGCCGCAGGGGCTCGAGCGGATCGGGCGGTGGATCGAGGAGGGGCTGCTGCATCCGCTCTACGCGCTCGCGCTCGCGCAGCCGACGGAAGACTTCTCCGAGGAAGGCGCCGCCGCGACGCTCGCCGGAATGCGCGAAGTCGATGGCGCGCTCGCCGGTCGCCTGACGACGACACGGCGCACGACGCCGGACGGCCGCACCGTCATCGTCGCCGCCGCGCAGCCGATCTGGATTGGCGACGACGTGCGCGGCGCCGTGGTCGTCGAGGAGACGGCGAATGCGGAGCTCGCGCTGCGCAACCGCGCGTTCGAGCGCTTGTTCACCATCGTGCTCGCGACACTGCTGATCGGGTCGGTCGCGCTCACGCTGTTCGCGTCGCGCCTGACCGCACGCATCCGCAGGCTCCGCGACGAGGCCGAGGCGGCGATCGATGCGCAGGGCCGCGTGCGCGGCGCGCTCGCGGGATCGTCCGCGCGCGACGAAATCGGCGATCTTTCGCGCAGCTTCTCGGCGGTGGTGACGCGGCTTGCGCAGTACGCCGGCTATCGCGAGAACATGGCAAGCCGCCTGTCGCACGAGCTGCGGACGCCGCTCGCGGTGGTCCGCTCGTCGCTCGACAACCTCCGGCAGGCAGCAGTGCCTCACGAAGCCCGCGTTTACATCGATCGCGCTCAAGGGGGTCTCGCGCGCCTCGCCGAGATCCTGACGCGGATGACGGAAGCGACGCGGCTCGAGCACAGCCTCCACGATGCCGAGCGCGAACGGATCGAGCTGGGCGCGCTCGTGACGGCGTGCGTCGACGGCTACCGCCTCGCGTACGCCGCCCGGGTGTTCGTGCTCGATGTTCCCGCGGCGCCGCTCGTCATCGCCGGCGCTCCGGATCTGATCGCGCAAATGCTCGACAAGCTCGTCGCCAACGCGCACGAATTCGCGCCTGCGGGCGCGCCGGTCGCGATCCGCCTCGCGCAGGACGACGTACATGCGCACGTCGAAGTCGAGAACGAAGGACCCCTGCTGCCCGAGGGCATGCGCGAGCGGCTCTTCGATTCGATGGTCTCGGTGCGTGCGCAGTCGGGCGGCGAGACGCCGCACCTCGGGCTCGGCCTGTACATCGTGCGGCTGGTTGCGGAATTCCACGGTGGCGGTGCTCGTGCCGAGAATCGCACGGACGGCAAGGGCGTCGTCGTGACGATCACCTTGCCGCTCGCGGTCGACCGCTGAGGCGGGCGCGTGCGTCGCCTATAATTCCGGGACCGCCGGACGCTTCCGTGACCACGGAGAAAATCACGCGCAGGCTCGCCGCGATCGTCATCGCGGACGTGGCAGGCTACACCCGCCTCATGGAGCGGGACGAGGGGGGCACGCACGCGCGGCTGCGTGAGCTGCGACGGCAAGTCCTCGATCCCAGAATCTCCGAGCACGGCGGCCGCGTCGTGCAGACGGCGGGCGACGGGATGCTGCTCGAGTTCACGAGCGCCGTCTCGGCTCTACGGTGCGCGATCGACGTTCAGCACGAGATGCATCGGCTCGGCCGCGAATGCGCGCCCGATGCGCGCATCGACTTTCGCATCGGCATCAACCTGGGCGACATCATCGTCGATGGCAACGAAATCGCCGGCGACGGCGTCAACGTCGCGGCACGGCTGGAGACGCTGGCCGACCCGGGGGGCATCTGCCTCAGTGCGTCGGTGCGCGAGCAGCTGCACGACGATCTGGGCGTGCGCTACGAGGACATCGGCGAGCAGCATGTCAAGAATATCGAGCGCCCGATCCGAGTGTTTCGCGTCGAGCTCTTCGGTGAGCGTACCGCGCCGCGGCCGCGCGTCGCCGCAGTGGGCCCGCCCGCGCTGTCCGTGACGGTGCTGCCGTTCGCCGCACCGCAGGGCGACATGCGCGCGTCCGAGTTCACCCAGGCACTCGCGCGCGATCTCGCCGCGCGCCTCGCCCGCGGCGGTTCGTATGCCGAATGGGGCTTGCGCGCGCATGTTATTGGTGGAAGGCGCGCGGACGCCGCGAACGAGACCGAAGCATCGCACGGAGGCGCGCGCTACACGCTCGAGGGCGACGTCGCGAACAGCGGTTATGCGTATGCGGTGAACCTGCGGCTCGTCGTCGCCGACACGAAGACGCATCTCTGGTCGGAACGCGACATGCTGCAGCCGTCCGATCTTGCGTCGGAGTCGGCCGCGAGGCTGCGCAATCTCGCGCGGCGGGTGCGGACGGCCCTCATCACGGCGGAAACCGCACGCGTGATGGCGGCGAATCCACCCGGCTCGAGCGCGATGGAACGGCTGCTCCGTGCCAGGGGGCTTTTCATCGACGACGGCACGCTCGAGAAGACGATCGAGGCGCGCACGCTGATCGAAAGCGCGCTCAGCCTCGAGCCCAGGCTCCCGGCCGCTCTCTTGGCGCGGGCGATGGTCGCGGAGGAGGAGCGTGATATCGACCCCAGTCCCGACTACGGGCGCCTCGCGCACGAGATGGATCAGTGCACCGAGCGGGCCGTCAAGCTGGACCCGACCGATCCGATGCAATGGGCGTGGCGTGCGATAGCGTTGATCCTGCTTGGGCGGTGGATCGCCGCGCTCGAGGCCAATGCGACGGCGTCGAAGCTCGATCCGCACGACCCCCGGTTCTACGTCGATCGCGCGTGGTTCATGATCCACTGCGGTCGTCCCGCCGAGGCGCTGGCGCTCATCGAGCATGCGTTCGCCCTCGATCCTGCTTACGGGTGGGCGCCGATGTCCGCGGCCTGCAAGGCCCACCTGCTGCTCGGGGATGCGGGCGCGGCCGTCGCGGCCGGAGAGCGTGCTTCGGGCACGCGGAATTCGTCCCACATCCATACGCTGCTTGCAGCCGCCTATGCCAACAAGGGCGACCGCGAGCGGGCCGCCGCGGCGTGCGCGGAAGTCATGCGCGCGAAGCCCTGGTCGACGATTGCGCAACTTCGCGCGGGCG
Source organism: uncultured beta proteobacterium (assembly GCA_963773195.1). Taxonomy (GTDB): domain Bacteria; phylum Pseudomonadota; class Gammaproteobacteria; order Burkholderiales; family Casimicrobiaceae; genus CAIWHR01. The sequence goes on along the minus strand of CAVZAE010000005.1, from coordinate 500,257 downwards.
AGGAGCCGGCGCACCCCGACTATCTTCCGCTCGCCGACAAGTACTGGTACGACGGCCTGCACAGGGCTGGCTTCCCTCCCGGCTGACCGCGAGAATCCGATGGCAGGTCAAGGCACGGTGGTCGATGTCGGACGGCACAATTTCGACGACGTCGTGATCGGCGGCTCGCGCAAGCAGCCGGTGCTCGTCGATTTCTGGGCACCGTGGTGCGGGCCGTGCAAGATGCTGGCGCCGATCCTCGACAGGCTCGCCGCGGAATATGCCGGACGCTTCATGCTCGTGAAGCTCAATACCGACGACGAGCCCGAGCTTGCGTCGCGCTACGGGATTCGCGGCATTCCCAACGTGAAGGCGTTCGCGAACGGCGAGGTCGTCGACGAGTTCACCGGCGTGCTGCCCGACAGCGGGGTGCGCGAGTTCCTCGCCCGCGTCATGCCGTCGCCTGCCGCCGACTTGCTTGCCGATGCGCGCGCGCTGCTCAAGCGCGGCGATGCCATGGGCGCGCTCTCCAGGCTCGACCAGGCCTTCGCGCTCGATCCGCACGGCGAGGAGGGCTTGCTCCTGCGCGCCGAGGCGCTGCTCGCGCTGGGCCGCAGCGATCAAGCGTCGGTCATCCTCGCGGAGCTCGAATCGCCCCAGCGGGCGCGGGCGCAGCCGGTCGGGGACGAACGCACGCTGGCGGCGTTGAAGGCCCGTGTCGCACTCGCCGCGGGCGGACGATCGGATCTCGCAGCGCTAACTGCTGCGGCGGCGAAATCACCCGTCGATTGCGCGGCCAAGCTCGCCTATGCCGACGCACTCGCCGCGACCGGCGATTACGAACCCGCACTGTCCGAGCTTTTGGCGATCGTTGCGACCGACCGCAGCTTCGACGACGACGTCGGCCGCCGCCGGATGCTGACGATCTTCGAGGCGCTCGGCAGCGACAACGACCTTGTCCGCCGGTATCGGCGCGAGCTTGCCTCTGCGATCAATCGTTGACCCATGCTGCGGCAGCGACAGCAGCCGACCAAGCTGAAGGGTTGTTCCCGCCGCGCGGTGTCTGGGCTGGACGCAGGCGCATCACCGGTGCGATGATCGTTTGCGGAGCTTCGCGGAGGACGCATTCCCATGCCGACATTCGAGCTCAAGGTCAATGGTGCAACGTCGAAGGTCGAGGTACGCGATCCCGACGAGCCTCTGCTCTACGTCTTGCGCAATCGCCTCGGGCTCACCGGGGCGAAGTTCGGCTGCGGCCTGGGCCAGTGCGGCGCGTGCAAGGTCATCGTCGATGGTGAAGCGACACCTTCGTGCCTGTTGACGGTCGCGAAAGCGGCGGGGAAGTCGGTCGTCACCGTCGAAGGGCTCGGCACTCCGGACAAGCCGCATCCGATGCAGGCGGCGATGATCGAGGAGCAGGCAGCGCAGTGCGGTTACTGCACCGCCGGTATCGTGATGACCTCGGCCGCGCTGCTCGCGAGGAAGCCCAACGGCACCGCCGACGAAGCGAAGACGGCGCTCGCCGGCAACCTCTGCCGCTGCGGCTCGCATCACCGCGTGCTGCGCGCGTTCGAGCGTGCCGCGGGAAGGACGCCGACATGAGCGTCGTGCTGTCGCGTCGGGCGTTCCTCCAACGGGGCGGTGCGCTCGTTGTCAGCTTCACGCTCGCACCGGCCGCGTTGGCGCAACAGCCGCCTCCGGGCGTGGCCTTGGGCGCGCGCACGCTCGACCCGGCCGAGGTCGACGGCTTCATCGCCATCGACGCCGACGGTGGAGTGACCGTCTTTTCGGGTCTCGTGGATCTTGGGCAGGGATTGCGGATCGCGATTCCGCAGATGGCGGCCGAGGAGCTCGGCGTCGATCTCGCGCGAATCACGCTGATCGAGGGCGACACCGCGCTTTGTCCCAACCAGGGCTCGACCGCAGGCAGCCGCGGCACCGCGGTCGGCGGCGTGCAGATCCGCCGCGCAGCGGCGACGGCGCGCGTGGCGCTCGTCGGTCTTGCGGCGGAGAAGCTTGGCCGGCCGGCCACGGAGCTCGAAGCTGCGCATGGCGAGATTCGGGTCAAGGGCGGCACTGCGTCGATTCGCTACGGCGAGCTCGTCGGTGGCCGGAAGCTCGCGCTCAAGGTGGACGCCAAGGCGCCGCTCAAGGACCCTGCGACTTACACGATTGTTGGCAAGCCCGTGCCGCGCCCCGACATCGCCGGCAAGGTCACAGGCCGGCACACGTTCATGCACGACTTCAAGGTCGACGGCATGCTGCATGCGCGAATCGTGCGGCCGGCTGCGGTCGGCGCGAAGATCGAGTCCGTCGATCTCGACTCGATCAAGTCGATTCCGGGGGCGCGCGTCGTCCGCGTCAACGATTTCCTCGGCGTCGTCGCCGCCGACGAATGGGACGCGATCGCCGCGGCTCGACTCCTCAAGACGAAGTGGTCGGACGCGTCGACGCTCGTCGGCAGCAGCAAGGTGCGCGAATGGATGCGCGCGGGCCCGTTCGAAGGCGAGGAAGCGCTGGTGCAGAAGGGTGACGCGACGCAGGCGCTGGCGGGTGCAGCCAAGCGGATCAAGGCGGAGTTCTACTGGCCGCTGCAGTCGCATGCCTCGATGGGGCCGTCGTGTGCCATCGCCGATGTCAAGGACGGCAAGGCGACGATCTGGAGCGCGTCGCAGGCGACGCACCGCTTCCAGGAGACGATCGCGACGATACTGGGTTTGCCGAAGACCGCCGTGCGCGTCGTCTATCTTGACGGGTCCGGCTGCTATGGCATGAACGGGCACGACGATGCGGCGGCGGACGCGGCGCTCCTGTCGAAGGCAGTGGGCCGTCCGGTGCGCGTGCAGTGGACGCGCGCCGACGAGCACGGCTGGGATCCGAAGGGCCCGCCCCAGCTCCTCGCGCTGGAAGGCGGCCTCAACGCGGACGGCGCGATCGCCGCGTGGCGCACCGAGATGTGGCTGCCGAAAGCGACGGCGAGCCTTCCCAATATGCCGCTCCTCGCGCCCGAGGCCGCGGGCATCCCGCAAGTGCAGGGCATCACCACGGGTCTCATCAGCCAGAACGGCGATCCGCCCTACGGCGTTGCGAACCAGGGCGTGCGCATTCACTGGCTCAAGGATTCGCCGCTGCGGCCGTCGAACCTGCGCGCGCCGGGCAAGATCGGCAACGCGTTTGCCGTCGAGAGTTTCACCGACGAGCTTGCGGTGGCCGCGGGCCGCGACGCGGTCGAGTTCCGGCTCGCCCAGCTCACCGATCCGCGCGGCGTCGAGGTCGTAAAACGAGCTGCCGCGATGATCAGCTGGATCGCACGGCCCTCGCCCGGGCCGGGCGGCATCGGCCGCGGCTTCGCCTACGTCCATTACAAGAACAACGAGACCTACGTCGCGATGGCCATCGAGGCCGAAGTCGACCGCAAGGCGGGTGCGATCCGCGTGCGGCGCGTCGCGTGCGCCCACGATTGCGGGCTCGTCGTCAATCCGGATGCGCTCAAAATGCAGGTCGAGGGCTCGATCCTGCAGACGATCTCCCGCACGCTGCACGAGGAAGTGGCCTTCGACCGCTCGCGCGTGACGAGCGTCGACTGGGCGAGCTATCCGATTCTCACGTTCCCCGAGGTGCCCGCGATCGCGATCGATCTTGTCGTCAGGCCGCAGGAGCCCCCGCTCGGTGCCGGCGAGGCCGCGGCGACGCCGGTGGCGGCCGCGCTCGCGAACGCCGTCTTCGACGCCTGCGGCGCGCGACTGCGCACGGTTCCGTTCACTCGCGAGCGTGTGCTTGCGGCGATCAGCTGATCGCAGAAGGATCGCGATGCCCGACCACGTGTACAAGCAGATCGAGCTCACCGGCACTTCCGCCATCGGCATCGAGGACGCCGTCGGCAAGGCCATCGCCAAGGCATCGAAGACGGTGCGCAATATCCACTGGTTCCAGATCGTCGAGACGCGCGGGCAGACGGCCGGCGGCAAAGTCGTTCAGTGGCAGGTGACGATCAAGGCCGGCTTCACGCTCGACGATTGATGGGCGCAGCCATTTACCCGGTTGCGCTCGATCTACCCGCCTACCTCGCACGTATCGGTTACACAGGCGGCCTCGCGCCCACGCGCGCGACGCTCGACGCGCTGCACGCCGCGCACGCGACGTCGATCCCGTTCGAGAACCTCGATATCCTGCTCGGTCGCCCGATCCGGCTCGATCTCGCGAGCATTCAGGCGAAACTCGTCGCCGGCCGCCGTGGCGGCTATTGCTTCGAACAGAACGCGCTATTTGCCGCGGTTCTCGAGCATATCGGGTTCGCGGTGACGCGCCTCGCGGCCCGTGTGCGCTTCCGCACGGACCGCGTGCTAGGACGCACGCACATGACGCTGCGGGTGAACGTCGGCGACGTGCCGCTGCTCGCCGACGTCGGGTTCGGGGCGAGGGTCCGATCCTGCCCGTGCCTTTCGACGCTACCGAAGCGCGCCAGTATGCGTGGACCTACCGGCTCGTTGCGGACGCCGGCGCCCATCGCCTGCAATCGCGTCGCGGGGGCGATGGGTGGGAGGATCTCTACATCTTTACGCAGGAGCCGCAGCTTCCGGTCGACTACGAGATCGCCAATCACTACACGTCGACACATCCCGCCTCCCGCTTCGTGCTCGCGCTCACGGCGCAGCGCGTCGCGCCGGAAGGCCGGCGCATCCTGCGCAACCGCGATTACGCGGTAGATCGCGGCGCGGAGATCGACACGAGAGTGCTCGCGGATGACGACGAGCTGCTCGCGGTCCTCGCTGCGGACTTCGGTCTCGTCTTTCCCGCGGGCACGCGCTTCGCGTACGACCCGAGCGACCGCTAGCGCCGCTCTGCCCGCGGCATCCGCGCATCGGCGATAATGGACGCTGCCGCGGACCCACGTTCGCGCCCATCGCCCTCGCCGACCATGCCCTCGTTCGCTCCGATCGTCGCTCATCCGGCGCTTGCGTGCGCCGTCCTGCTCACCGCGTCGAACCTGTTCATGACATTCGCGTGGTACGGCCACCTCAAGCACCTCCAGACCTGGTCATGGTGGACCGCGGCACTGGTGTCGTGGGGCATCGCGCTCGCCGAGTACCTGCTCCAGGTGCCCGCCAATCGAATCGGCTTCCGCGTGATGTCGCTTGCGCAGCTCAAGATCCTGCAGGAGGTGATCACGCTGTCGGTGTTCGTGCCGTTCGCCGTGATGTACATGGGAGAGCCGCTGAAGCTCGACTACCTGTGGGCGGCACTCTGCATCCTGGGCGCCGTGTACTTCATCTTCCGCGGCTGACGCTATCCTCTTGCGCACGAAGCCCACCGCACCGCGCTTCTTCCCGTACGTCTATCTCGCCTTCGCGGCGGGCTATGTGCTGTCGTACTTCTTCCGCAACGTCAACGCCGTCATCTCGACCGAGCTTTCGCGCGAGCTCACGCTCTCTCCGGGCGCTCTCGGCCTCATGACGGCCGCGTATTTCGTGGCGTTCGGGGCGATGCAGCTGCCGGCGGGCATCCTGCTCGACCGGTACGGGCCGCGCCGCGTCGAGCCGGTGCTGCTCGCCGTCGCCGCCGTCGGCGCGCTCGCGTTCGCGCTCGCAGACGACATGCCGGGACTGCTCTTCGCGCGCGCCCTGATCGGCGCCGGCGTGTCGGTCTGCCTGATGGCGCCGCTCAAGGCGATCGCCGCCTGGTACCCATCCGAGCGGCGGGCGTCGCTGTCGGCATGGATCATGGTCGCGGCCGGCGTGGGCGCGCTGGCCGCGACGACACCGCTCGAGCTCGCGTTGCGCGTCGCGAGCTGGCGCGCGATCTTCGTCGGACTCGCCATCACGACGCTCGCCGCAGCCGTACTGATCGCGTGGCAGGTGCCCGACACGCCGACCGCCCCGTCGATCGGCGCGCGCGCGCAGTGGGCGGGTGTGCGGCAGGTGCTCTCGCATCGTCGCTTCTGGTGGATCGCGCCAGTCGCGTCGACCGGCATCGGCTCGTTCATGGCGGTGCAAGGGCTGTGGGCGGTGCCGTGGCTGATGGAGGTCAATGGCTTCGAGCGCGCCGTTGCCGCTGAGCACCTGTTCGCGATGGGAGTCACGATGCTCGCCGGCTACCTTGCGCTCGGGATCGCGGCGACGCGCGTCGCGCGTTACGGTGTGCATCCGCGGCATCTCTTCGGTGCCGGCTTCGCATTGAACGCCGTCTGCCTCGCCGCGATCCTGGCCGGCCTTCCCGGAACCTGGATGTGGTGGCCGCTGTACGGACTTGGCGCAACCGTCAACGTGCTGGCGTTCACCGTGCTGAACGATGGCTTCGGCGTCGAGCTCACCGGACGCGCGAACACGGCGCTGAACCTGCTCATGTTCATCGGCAGTTTCTCGTGGCAGTGGGGGATCGGCATCGTCGTCGACGCGGCGCGCTCGGGGTTCGGTCTCGGCGTGGACGCCGGGCTCAAGCTCGCTTTTGCGCTTGCGCTCCTGCTGTATGCGGTCGCGTTCGCCTGGTTCGTGCGGGGGTGGCGGCAGCACGCCCGCAGCCGGCACGTCGTGGCGGCGGCCTGACCGGGCGAAGCGATGGCCGACGAGCTCGAAGCGCTACTGCGCGAAGCGAACGACTGCTTGGCTTCGCGCAATCGCAACGGCGCCATTGCCGCCTACCGCAAGGCGTTGGAGATCGCGCCCGAGCGCGCCGAGCTTCACCACAGCCTTGGCGTGATCCTTGCGGAAAAGCATCGCGACGGCGAGGCGCTGCGCGCGTTCTCCGCCGCGGCGCAACGGCGCCCCGAGTGGCCGGAACCGTGGCTCGCCGCCGGGCACATGCTCTTCCGGCGCGGCCGCTACAAGGAAGCCGCCGGCGCGTTCGAAGCCGCGGTCGCGCGCGCGCCGGAGCGCCTCGACGCGTCGTACAACGTCGCCAAGGCGCTGATGCGCACGCGGCGGTGGAGTCTCGCTGTGCCGCACCTCGCTCGTGCGCGCGAGCTTGCGCCGATGAACGAGGACGTCTGGTTCGAGCTGCGCACGCTATTGCTGCGGTTGAACCGTCTCGAGGAAGCGGCGGAAGACTGCGTGCGTTTCGAGGCGGCTGGTGCGCCGTCGGCGCGGCTCGCGGTGGGCGCTCTGGCGGCGCGCATGCGCGGTGGAAACGCGGAGCGGGAAGCCGCTGCGCTCGAGCGCGCGCTCGCTTGGCCGTACGCCGAAGGCGACGAGGAGCTCGTCGCCGAGCTCCTTGCGCTGCTCCAGTACGCGGACGTGCCCCAGGAGCGGCTGTTCTCGATCTACCGCACCTACGACCGACTGCAGCAGGCACGTGCCAAGGGTACGGCGCCGCTCGCGCGGCCGCGTCGCGACGACGATCCGGTGCTGCGCATCGGTTATCTGTCCGCCGATTTTCGCGAGCACGTGATGGGCAAGCTGCTGCTGCCTGTGATCGAGGCCCACGATCGCACCCGGTTCGCCATTCGCGCGTACTCGCTCGCGCCCTCCGAGAACTCGGACGCCGGAACCGCGCGCTGGAAGGCCGCGGTCGACGAATTCGTCAACGTCGCGGCGCTCGACGACCGCTCGGCGGCCGAGGCGATCGCGGCCGACGATCTCGATCTACTGGTCGACCTCATGGGCCACTCGGCCTACGCGAGGCCCGGGATCCTCCGCTTCAAGCCGGCGCGAGTCCAGGTCACGCACCTCGGCTACCATGGCGCGCTCGGCCTTTCGCAAGTCGACTACAAGATCACCGACACCTACACCGACACGCCTGCGACGGCGCGCTGGCAGCTCGAAGCGCTGCTGCCCATCGAAGTCTGCGTGCTGCCGCTGCGGCGCGTCGCGCCGGCCGCCGACGCGGGACTCAGTCGCGCCGCGCTCGGTTTGCCGGCGGAGGCTCCCGTGTTCGGCGCGTTCGTCAGCGTAATGAAGATCTCGCCACGGTGCGCGCAGGCGTGGCGCCGCATCCTCGAGGCCTTGCCGCACGCGGTCATCGCATTCTCGCCGCTCAACGACGAGGAAGCGCGCGCGATTGCGGAGCGCGCAACGGGGCTGGGCCTCGATCCGACGCGGCTTGCGTTCATCCCCTACCGCCGTGGCGACGACGCCTACAACCGCGCGCGCTACAGCCTCGTCGACGTCGTGCTCGACACGATGCCGTACACCGGCGGCGACACGACCGCCGCCGCGCTCGACGCGGGCGTACCGGTGGTGACGCGCGTCGGCGCCCGGCACGCCGAGCGGACGGGCTACAGCATTCTCATGCACCTCGGGCTCACGCAGACGATCGCGCACACGGACGACGGCTACGTCGAGCTCGCGGTGCGGCTGGCCGCCGATCGCGCATTCCGCGGCGGCGTGCGGGCCGACGTCGCGCGCGCGATGGCCGATCCCGCGGCGACGGATCCCCGGCGCTACGCGCGGGCGCTCGAGTCGGCGTTCGCGCACGCGGTCGCGGGGGACGTTGCGTCCGGCGCGGCGCCATGACGGCGCTCAGGGACGAGATCGATGCCGCAGGCGCGCTCTACGCGAACGCGCGCTTCGAAGAAGCGGCCGCCGCCTATCGGCGCGCGCTCGCCCTGGCGCCGGGCAATGCGGCGGTGATGCACAACCTCGGCGTGGCGCTTGCCGCGGCGGGACGCAGCGACGAAGCCGCGGCTGCGCTCGCCCAAGCGGTCGCGCTGGCGCCGCAGGCGCTGGCGTCGTGGCTCGCGCTCGGTCACCTCGAGTTCGGCCGCGACCGGCTCGACGCCGCCGAAGCCGCGTTCGCCGCCGCCGCGCGCGTTGCTCCGCGGTCGGTGGAGGCACTCTACAACCTGGGCTACACGCGCCACGAACAATGGCGGTTCGCCGATGCCGTGCCGCCGCTTGCGGCTGCGCGTGCGCTGGCGCCCGCCAACGAGCAGGTGTGGTATCAGCTCTACAACACCCGCCTTGCGCTGGGCGACCGCGAGGGTGCGCGCGCGGACCTCGAAGCCTTCGAGCGCCATGCCGCGCCGACAGCCATGTTCCTCCGTGCAGCGCTCGAGTCGGTCCGCAGACTGGGCGACGCGGCGCGCGAGGCGACCGTGGTCGAGCAAGTGCTCGCGTGTTCGTTCGGCCCCGACGACATCGGAGCGCTCGCCGGTATCCTCATACGCCTCCAATATTTCGACGTGACGCGCGCGGATCTGAAACGTCTCTACGACACCTACGATCGATTGATGCGCGCGCGAATCGGCGCAGCCGCCCCCCTCGCGTTAGCCTCGCGCTGTCCAGGCAAAGTACGCGTAGGCTATTTGTCGGCCGACTGGCGCGGGCACGTCATGGGGCGGCTCATGCTCGATGTCATCGGCACGCACGACCGCGACCGCTACGCGATCCACCTCTATTCGCTCGCGTCGCCCGCAGCCACCGATGCGACGACCGAGCGCTTCCGCGCGATCGCGGATCGCTTTGTGAATCTGCCCGTGCGGCGCGACCTGGACGCGGCGCGCGCGATCGCCGCCGACGATTGCGACGTTCTCGTCGACCTGATGGGTCACACCATGTTTTCGCGGCCGGAGATCCTCGCGTACAAGCCAGCGCGCCGCGTCGTCACGCACCTGGGCTCGCATGGAGCGGTGGGCCTCTCGCAAGTCGATTTCAAGCTCACCGATCGCGAGGCCGACGTCGCCGATGCCGGCCTTTTCCAGATCGAGCAGCCGCTGCCGCTCACCTGTTGCGTGCTGCCGTTCCGCCGTGCGGAGCGGAGCAACGTGGAGACCCCGGCGCGTGCCGCGCTGGGCATCGCGCCGGACGCGATCGTCCTAGGCGAGTTCGTGACGATACAAAAGCTGTCGCCGCGTTGCCTCGGGCTTTGGCGGGCCATCCTCGACCAGGTGCCTGCCGCCCTGCTACTGTTTTCACCGTTGGCGGAAGGCGAACACCCGGGGTTCCGGCGCCAGCTCGCCGGCTACGGGATCGATCCCGCGCGAGCTGCCTTCGTCCCGCGTGGCCGCAACGAGGGCGAGTCCGCCGCGCGCTATGCGCTCGTCGATCTCGTCCTGGACACGCTCCCCTATACCGGGGGTGACACGACGCTTGCGGCGCTCGATGCCGGCGTGCCGGTGGTCACCCTCGCGGGAACGCGGCATGCCGAAAGGATGGGTGCCAGTATCCTGCGGCACGCCGGGTTGCCCGGACTGGTCGCGGCGAACGAGGCGGGCTACGTCGAGCTTGCGATCGGCCTCGCGACCGATGCGGATCGCCGCGTGCGCGCGGCGGCTGCGGTCCGCGAACGCTTCGCGGCCGCCGCCGCCACGTTCCCGACGCGCTACACTCGCGCCCTCGAGGCCGCGCTCGACGCTGCCATCGCATCGCCCTCGCCGATTCGGTCCCCCGCGTAGCGCCATGCACCTTCACATTCTCGGCATCTGCGGCACGTTCATGGGCGGCGTCGCCGCGATCGCGCGGGCCGCCGGGCACACTGTTACGGGGTGCGACGCCGAGGTCTATCCGCCAATGAGCGTCCAGCTCGAGACGCTCGGCATCGAGCTCACGGCCGGCTTCGACGCGTCGCAGCTCGATACCGTGGCGAAGCACGCCGACACGTTTGTCGTCGGCAACGTCATCACTCGTGGCAATCCGCTCGCGGAAGCGCTGCTCGACGCCGGACGACCGCTGGTCTCGGGACCCCAGTGGCTCTACGAGCACCTGCTGAAGGACAAGTGGGTGCTCGCGGTCGCCGGCACGCACGGCAAGACGACGACCTCGGCGATGCTCGCGTGGATCCTCGAGCGTACGGGACTCAACCCCGGCTTCCTCATCGGCGGCGTGCCGCTGAACTTCGGCGTTTCCGCGCGGCTCGCCGACAGCGCGTTCTTCGTGATCGAGGCCGACGAGTACGACACTGCGTTCTTCGACAAGCGCTCGAAGTTCGTCCACTACCATCCGCGCACCGTGATCCTCAATAACCTCGAGTACGACCACGCCGACATCTTCCCCGACCTGGCGGCGATCGAGACGCAGTTCCACCACCTCGTCCGCACGGTGCCGCGGTCGGGACGGCTCATCGTCAACGCCGAGGAAGAGAGCCTCGCCCGCGTCCTGGCCCGCGGCTGCTGGTCGGAGCTCGAATACTTTTCCGGCGCGGAGCTCGCGCCCCCGGAGGGCGCGCTGACGCCGGCGTGGAGGATCGCGCCCGATGGCAAGGTCACGCATGGCAGCGCGCCGCAGGGTACCGTGCGCTGGCCTGCTGACGCACTTCAGCTCGGTCGGCACAACCGGCTCAACGCGCTGGCGGCCCTCGCCGCGGCGCGACATGCGGGCGTGCCGGTCGACGTCGGCTTGCGGTGCGTTCGCCGAGTTCCGCGGCGTCAAGCGCCGCCTCGAGCTCCGGGGCGTGGCGCGCGGCGTCACGGTCTACGACGACTTCGCGCATCATCCAACGGCCATCGCGACGACGATCGACGGCCTGCGCCGCGGAGCGCGCGGTGCACGCGTGCTGGCCGTGCTCGAGCCGCGCTCGCGAACGATGAAGCTCGGCACGATGCGAGAGGCGCTGCCTGCCTCGCTCGCGGGTGCGGATCGCGTCTACTGCTATGCGTCGCAACTGGGATGGGACGCGGCCGACGCGCTCGCGCCGCTCGGCGCCAAGGCGAGCGTGCACGACGACCTCGAGGCGCTCGTCGATGCGGTCGCCGCGGAGGCACAGCCGGGCGACTTCGTGCTCGCAATGAGCAACGGCGGCTTCGGCGGCATTCACGACAAGCTTCTGCGCCGCCTTGCCGGCCGCAGCTGACCGAATCGGCGGAACAGCACTTCCACCGCGGCGTGCAGCTCTATCGAACGAGCGCTCGAGCGCGCGGTGCGGGAACCTCCGGGCGCGGGACCGCCGCTGTGAGTTGCCTCGTCTACCTGCACGGCTTTCGCTCGTCGCCCTCGAGCGTCAAGGCGCAGCGCTTCGTGCGCGCGGTGGACGCGCTGCCGACGGCGGTGCGGCCGCGCCTGCACGTGCCGGCGCTGCCAGCGGATCCGGCCGCTGCCGTCGATGGGGCGGCGGTGTGGATCGAACGCGAGCTCGGGCGAAAGGCCGCCGCGAGCCTGACGCTCGTCGGCAGCTCGCTGGGCGGTTTCTACGCGACGCACTTGGCCGAGCGCTTCGGTGCCCGGGCAGTGCTGATCAATCCCGCGGTTCGGCCTTACGACGAGCTGCAGCCGGGCCCGCACGTCAACATATATACAGGCGAAGTCTTCGAGTTCGTCGAGGCGCACTTCGATGCGCTGCGTGCGCTCGTCGTCCGCCGGATCACCCGGCCCGAACGCTATTTCCTGCTGGTGCGCACCGGCGACGAGGTCCTCGACTTTCGTGCCGCCGTTGCCTACTACGGGGGCGCATGGCAATACGTGCTGGGCGGCGGCGACCACGGGTGGGCGGACTTCGCCGAGATTCCCTCCGTGTTGCGCTTCGCCGGCGTCGCCGTCGACTGAAAGGTCCGATTTTGACCCTCATCCGGACATGGGCACATTTGCTGCACCGCAACTCGCTGTTTTGATGGGCGTCGGGTACAATTCGCACCATGACGTGGCGCAGTTGTTGCTACCTCATATCCTGATTACGGTGGACGCGTAGCGGGGGCGACCAGCCCACCCGCACACTCGCCGCCGTCCCGCTTGTCTTGCAGGAAGACCGACTCTCACGCGGAGCCTCGGAACGGATACCCGTTTCGCCGCCGGCACTGGGCCGGTCCTGAGCACCAACGCAGTTTCCGAAGCCATTGCGCGCGAGCGCAAGCACGCGGCGCGCAACTACGATCCGCTGCCTGTCGTGCTCGCGCACGGCGACGGCTGCTGGCTCTGGGACGAGCACGGCCGCCGCTATCTCGACATGATGAGCGCGTACTCGGCCGTGAGCCATGGCCACGCGCACCCGCGGATCGTGCAGGCGCTGGTCGAGCAGGCGCAACGCCTAGCGGTCACGTCCCGCGTGTTTCACAACGAGCTCCTGCCGCGGCTGTTCGAGCGGCTCACGACGCTCACCGGGCTCGATCGCGTCATCCCCGCCTCGGGCGGCGCCGAGTCGGTCGAGACCGCGCTCAAGGCCGTGCGCAAGTGGGGCCATAAGGTCAAGGGCATCCCGCAAGACCGCGCCGAGGTGATCGTGTGCCGTGGCAACTTCCACGGCCGTTCGATCACGATCGTCGGCTTTTCGACGGAGCCCCAGTACCGCGACGGCTTCGGTCCGTTCCCGGCCGGATTCCGGCATGTTCCTTACGGCGACGCGGGTGCGCTCGCTCGCGCGATCGGGCCCAACACCGCCGCGTTCCTGGTCGAGCCGGTCCAGGGCGAAAGCGGAATCGTCGTGCCGCCGCGCGGGTTATCTCGCAGAGTGCGCGCGCATCTGCCGCGAGCGCAACGTGATGCTCGTCTGCGACGAGATCCAGACCGGCATGGGCCGCACCGGCAAGTTCCTCGCGTGCGAGCACGATGGGGTCAAGCCTGATGCGGTCATCCTCGGCAAGGCGCTCGGCGGCGGGCTGCTGCCGGTCTCGGCCGTCGTCGGTAACGACAACCTGATGCAGGTATTCAATCCGGGCGATCACGGCAGCACGTTCGGCGGCAATCCGCTCGCGGCCGCGGTCGCGCTCGCGGCGCTCGACGTGCTGTTCGACGAGCACTTGATCGAGCGCTCGGCGGAGATGGGCGAGCACCTGCTCGACCGCCTGCGCACGATCAAGAGCCCGCTGATCAAGGATGTTCGCGGCAAGGGGCTGTTCGTCGGGCTCGAGGTCGACCGCGAGCGAATCACCGCCCGCGACGTCGTCGACCGGCTGCTCGCGCGCGGCATCCTGTCGAAGGACACACACGGCACCGTCGTGCGCTTCGCGCCGCCGCTCGTGATCGACCGCGAGGCGCTCGACTGGGCGGTCGAGGAAGTGCGCGCCGTGTTCGCGCAGTTGGGCGACGGGCTCAGGCGAGCCGCCTAGCGGTCCGGTGCTGGATTGTGAACACACTTCGGGGCCGCGTCGGTCGCGGCCCCTGAAGGAGCGTTGGGCTCGCCCGACCGGGCCGCGCCAACGCGGGAGAAGTACACCTTACGCTGACTGTGTGCGATCAGCACCCGATGCTCGAGCAGAAAGTCTGCGCCGAGCAACAGTGATCGCGGCAGGCGGAGGTCGCCGAACAGAAGGTTCGGCCGGGAAACGCCTTCGTCGCCGATGGCAAAGCTCTCGAACGCACCAAGCCATGTGATGGCTTCGCTCGCGCGCAGCCCTGATGTCGTGCCGGCAACGGTAACGCCGGGCGTGTCGGGTGTAACACCGACGGCGGCTGCCGTCGTAGCGTCGAGTTGCGTGACCGCCGCCCCCGAATCGAGCACGGCCCAGAACGACTCGCCGTTGATGGCCGTGGGCACCAGGATTCGCGGCCGCCGCTCGACGGGGCCCATGCGCACGACGCTCGCCGCGCCCCAATAGGCGAGCGATTCCCCCGCGCATTCGGGCCCCGGGCGGAACATGCGGACGACGCGGTGCGGAAGGTCGAACTCGATGTCCGCGCGCTGGAAGAAATCGTCACCCAGGATGATGGCCACATCGTCGCCGAAGTCCTGCTCGCCGAGAACCAGCATATGCCAGTTCCGCCGGGTCGCCGTGCCGATCCGGACCTCGTCGATCACGGTGACGTCGACCGGGACCTTGCCGTCGACGCCGTCCATCGAGTACGACGTCAACCAGGTGCGCAGCCCCAGGCGCCGGGCGGCCGGCCGCAGGATCACGGTCCGCTGCGCGCCCGTATCGAGGATCACCGCTACTCGCTTCCCCTTGATCGCACCTTCGACCAAGACCTTGTTCTGCTCGAGCCAGACATGCCAGACGTCGAAGGGCTTGAGCGCGCATCCAGGTGCAGCGAATGCCGGTCCGGTGACCGCGAAGGTGACCGCGACGAGCAGGACCGGGCGCAAGCATGCATGCGTCATGGCGACGAACGCGGCGCTACGGCGGATTCGCCACCGGCGCCGACGCGCGTATCCCCTGCAGCTGAAGCGTGAGCCAGGTTCCGGTCTCGACCGGCGGGTTGTCTCCGCACTTGATCAGATAGGGGTGCCCCGACATGCTGCTCTTCGATGCGGCGCGCTCGATGAATTGCTCGGCATCCTGCACGGCGCCTCGTTCCTCGAGGTAGTTGAGCTTGGTCACGAGGTGCGATCGTGCGTCCGCAGCCGGGTACCAGGTGCCGTTGCGATTGACCTCACAGCCCGAGGTCTCGAGCCGAGTCATGAGCGCGTCGATCTCGGCACGCGCGGCCGGGGAAAGCGGCGCTGCCGTACCGACTACGGCGAGCGGGTATAGGAGCAGGAGCAGCAAAGGTCGCATGACGTAACGCCGACGCCCCGGTTACAGCAGCCACTCGATCGGCAGGATCGAGAGCAGGTTCACCTTGGAGCGCAGCGCCCAGCTCGTCGCCGGTTCGACATCGTAGCGCGTCTCGCCCTCGGCCGTGCGCTCGACCCATTCGAGCGTGCGGCCGTCCGGCGCGAGCAGAACCTCATACGCGACGCGGGGCGCGTCGACGTCCAACGCCGTGCCGAGCGCCTGCGCCAGCGCCGGACTGTCGATCACGAAGCCCATCTCGGTGTTGAGATGTGCCGAGCGCTGGTCGAAGTTGAACGAGCCGATGAAGATGCGGCGGCGGTCCACGGCGAACGTCTTCGCGTGGAGTGCCGAGGCCGAGCCCGACCGCGCGCCCGATGGACCGGCGTTTCGCTCGCGCGTCGCCGTCGGCTTGAGCTCGTAGAGTTGCACCCCGGCCGCAAGCAGGTCGCGGCGGCGCTTTGCCTAGCCCGCATGCACCGCGCTCTCGTCGGTCGCGGCGAGTGAGTTCGTCAGCACGCGAACCCGGACGCCCCGTTGGGCCAGCGCCATGATCGCCGCGGTGCCGCTGTCGCCGGGACGAAAGTAGGGTGATACGAGGTCGAGCGACTGCTCGGCCGGCCGTCCCATCGCTGCTACGAGATCCGGGAACAGCAGCACGTCGGGCGAGGCGGTGGCGTCGAGCGTTTTCGCCGGGTCGTCGTGGACGACCTCGAGTCCTAACCCATTCGAGATCGAGCCTTGCTGGTCGAGCAAGTTGCGCACGAGGGGTGATGCGCGCGCGGCCTGAGATATGCGACCGACTCCTGGTCGGCGCGCGCCGAGGAGAACATCTCCTCGACCTTGGTAGCGCTGTCCGACGGCGCCGCGCGCACGAGCAATGCCAGCGGATACGCCGACGGACTGTTCCAGTAAAGGTCGAACTGCTTCGACACATCGCTGACCGCTACGCCTACGGCAATCACATCGAGGTCCGCGAAGGCGACTCCGCTGCCTGCGGCGAAGTACTCGTTGCCAATGTTGCGTCCGCCGACGATGGCGACTTGATTGTCCACGGTGAACGACTTATTGTGCATGCGCCGGTTCACGCGCGTGAAGTCGGTCACGAGATTGAGCGGCCGCGCGACTCGCTGGGTGAGCGGATTGTAGAGGCGCACTTCGACGTTCGGATGCCGATCAAGCGCGGCGAGCATGGGATCGAGCCCGCCCGTGTAGAAGTCGTCGAGCAGCAGGCGCACACGCACGCCCCGCTCGGCCGCCTCCCAGAGAGTTTGGAAGAGCTGATAGCCGGCCTCGTCGCCGTACCAGATGAAGTACTGCGCATCGAGTGAACTTTTCTGCGGCGTCCGCGAGCAGCAGGCGGGCCGCGAACGCGTCGTATGGGCTGCGAGAGCGGGATGGATTCCCGTTTGCCGCCGATTCGCGGCGACGTCGGCGGCGACAGCGCGGCCGAGCGCGTCTCCCGATGTATCGGCAAGAACATCGGTGGAGTCGTCCGGCCCTCGAGCGACGGCAGGCCCGCGCAGCCCGCGAGGAGCACGGCCAGCGCAAGGTTCGCGATGCCGGCGGGAATATCCGCGCGTGTCATATGCCTAAGATCGCGTGCGCGGCGTGCTGCTCGCGCGGGCCAGTCGAATTTCACTCCACGCTGCGCCCCCGGGTCAAGACGACCCGGAGGCGTCACCGCGACCGCGCAGCCATGGCGCTATACTCCGCCGATGCCCCGCCCGTCGCTCGCCGGCAAGCTCGTCGTCGCGATCAGCTCGCGCGCGCTGTTCGACCTTTCCGAATCGCATCGGATTTACACGGAAGCCGGCGTCGACGCGTACCACCGCTACCAGGTCGAGCACGAGGACGAGATTCTCGCGTCCGGCCCGGCGTTCGTGCTGGTGAAAAAGCTGCTCCGGCTCAACCGGCCGGACAAACAGTATGTCGAAGTGATCCTGCTGTCGCGCAATTCGGCGGATACGGGACTGCGTGTGTTCAACTCGATCAAGCACTACGGTCTCGACATCACGCGCGCCGCCTTCACGAAAGGTGAGCCCACCTCGCGCTATGTGCCGGCATTCGGCGCGCATCTCTTCCTGTCGGCCGACACGGGCGATGTCCGTCGCGCGCTCGACGATGGACACGCGGCGGCAACGATCGTTCCCAGCGCCACGGGCGGCAACGAGGCCGACGAGCTGCGGATCGCGTTCGATGGCGACGCCGTACTCTTTTCCGACGAGGCCGAGCGCATCTATCAGGAGAAGGGGCTCGCCGCGTTCGCGCGGAGCGAAACCGATGCGGCGAAGGAGCCGCTCACCGGCGGACCGTTCAAGGAGTTCCTCGCGGGGCTGCACCGGATCCAGGCCGACTTCCCCGAGGACAAGAGCCCGATCCGCACCGCGCTCGTCACTGCGCGCAGTGCGCCGGCGCACGAGCGCGTGATCCGCACGCTGCGCGCGTGGAACATCCGGATCGATGAGGCGCTGTTCCTGGGCGGTCTCGACAAGGGTGAATTCCTGCGGGCATTCCGCGCCGACATCTTCTTCGACGACCAGCGCACCCATGTCGAGTCCGCGGCGCGCCACGTCGCTGCCGGCCACGTGCCGCACGGCGTCGTTAACGCGCGGTAGCGGACGACGCGTGGGGATTCCCGCTGATCCGCTGACGCTTGCGCACTGGCGCCGAACGGTCGCGCAAATCTATGCGACCGCACGCGAGGCCGGAGAGCGCGATCCCGCGGGCGCCGCGAACGCGTTCCGTGAGGCGCGCGACGCCCTTTTCCGCATGCATCCCGACAGCCCGATCACGAGCGAGCGGCGGATGGCCTGGTCGGGGACGCGCTGGTTCGCGTACGACCCGACGTGGCGTATCGTCGCGGAGATCGAGCGGGCGCGTGGCGACGGCGAATTCGAGCTCGACCTCGCGGAGGACGGCGTGCTGCGCTGCGGGCGCGTCGGCTACGCGCGGTTCAACCGCGACGGCCGCGCGGCGGCGCTCGCGCTCTACTGGTTCGAAGGCTATGGCGGCGGACTGTGGGTTCCGTTTCTCGACGCCACCAGCGGCGTCGCGACCTACGGCGGCGGTCGCTACCTCTACGACACGATCAAGGGCGCAGACCTGGGTGTCGGCGCGACGACGATCGTGCTCGACTTCAATTTCGCCTACAACCCGTCCTGCGCATACGACGAGC
Organism: uncultured beta proteobacterium; assembly: GCA_963773195.1. GTDB lineage: Bacteria > Pseudomonadota > Gammaproteobacteria > Burkholderiales > Casimicrobiaceae > CAIWHR01. The sequence continues at coordinate 481,811 of CAVZAE010000005.1, read as the reverse complement.
GCTGGCCGTGCCCGCTGTCGCCGCCCGAGAATCGGCTGCCGTTCGCGGTGGAGGCGGGCGAGAAGTTAGCGGCCGCGTAGCTCGGTCGACGGCAAGCCGCACGCCCCGGATCCGGGGCGGCGGCAAGTCTCGATAGGAATCGCGGCCGGCGACGAATCCGGCGTGACTGCCTAGAGCGACCGCAGGAAGTCGAGTACCGTCTGCTGGAGTCCCGCGGACAAGCGGCGGAAGTTCGCGATCACCGCATTTGCCTCCGAGGGCGCGTACGTATCCTTGCCCGGCGAGAGATGCGCGTTGATGGCCTCCAGGAGGTCGGACGTTCGTCCGTCGTGCAGGAAGAACATCCGCTGCCCGACGCCCCAAAGCGGGGTGGTCCGGAACTCGTCCGGGCCGGCGGCGCCCTGAACGATGTCGTCGGCGAGCGTTGCGCCCATGTGATGCACGAGCAGGTCCGAGAAGAGATTCACGGGCCGGTTCTCGAGCACGGCGCTGTTCATCACCGGCGCAGTCTGCATCTGCGGGGTGTGGCAAGAGGCGCACCCGATGTCGTTGAAGACCTGCCGGCCCCGCTGTGCACTCTGACTGGGGCGAGGGTCCGTCTGCGGACCATCCGTGAAGCGCATCAACATCTGGAACTGCATCCAGTCGGCGAGAATGTGCAGCGGATTGTTGAAGCTCTGGTTGATCGCGTCGCTGGTGTCCGTGCGCGTGACGTCGTTCGGCGCCGGCTTTTCGGGCCCGTTGCAGCTCGGATCCTCCTCGGTCGCGGTCGGGAAGAGCTCGTTGGTGATGCCCATCTCGACGTTGTAGGCCTCGCCCGCGAACATCGCGATCGACTTGTTCTGCGCCTTCCAGCCGAAGCGGGTGATCGTGCCGTCGTTGCCGCTGCGGTTGGGATGGCCGGTAATGCCGAGCGCCGCCCGTTGCGCTGCGGTCGCGTCGTGCCGCGCCAGGATTTCGCGATCCTGGATCGACTCGATCAGTCCTAGACCGGTCATCTGCAGCGGAATCCGGAACGACAGGTTGCCGCTTCGCGTACTCGGCCTCGAAGTCGGGCTGGGTCGATACTGCAGTTCGCAATGGTGGGATCGTTCCTGATTCCGCGCACGATCCAGAGCTGATGGACGCCGCCGTCGCGCGTGCCGTCGGGCCTGTACTTGAAGCGCACTTCGCGGATCGGCCCATACTGCTCCTCGAACGACGGGACGATGTTCTGCTTGCCGAAACGGAGCGGAACGAGCCGGAACATCGGATTCTCGGGCGGCTGCGCGTGCTTCTGTCCCGGGATTGGGCACGAGGTAGCCGCCGGAGCCGCCGAGCGTAGGCTGCGCATGGCACGCGAAACACTGATCGGCATTGTGGCGCGCGCCCACGCCGTTCGAATTGGTGTGGAACTGCGGAAACTCGGGGTCGAGCTCGCCGAGCCCGACCACGGGCGAGCCCTCGGTGACGTCCGAGCACGTATCGCAGGTCGACTCCAGTTGACCCGCGCGGCGGACCCCTTCGAGGAAAGACGCGAGCTCGTTGACCTCGATGGTCGCGCCCGTCGTCGGATTGGGACTGATCACCGGGGGGTGAGGGATCGGAATCCCCCGTTGCTGCAGCGCGCCCGCGGTGTTCTGGAACCCGCCGCGCACGCCAGGATCGTGCTGCGCCAGCGACTTGGTCGCGAGCAGACAACCGAGTCCGGCGATGACGACGGCCTTCAGCGGATATGCGTTCATTTGCAACCTCCTTTTCGGGAAAGACGATCGCTGGTCTGCCGGCGCGCGCCCATTGCGAGCGCGGCGCCGCTCAGGACGCTCGTCGTCGACCAAGAAGGCGTGCGATCGTCGCCACCACGCGACCTCGTGACGCCACCACCAGCAAGGCCCGGACGCGTGCGCCACGCCCGCGCGCCAAACTCGGCGTGGGCAGGCGCCCGATCCGGGCGACCCTCTCGTCGGAGAGAGGAATCGCCGACTCGAGCACCATCCGGCGCGCGTGCGGCGACCTCGCGGCACCGGAGTTGAATCGGAACCACGTGACGGCGTCGACGAGGGCGCCCTCGCCGTCGATGAAACCGGCGACCCAGAGCACGCCGTCGCGCAGGAAGATCGCGACTTCGCGGCGCTCGCTGTGGCGAAGAAGCTGGCCTTGAAGCGCGCGTGCGAAGGCACCTCGGGAATAAACGCTCATCGCGGTGCGTCTCCCTTTAATGGCTTTCGCCATCACGGGTCCCCGACACCTCGACCGCACCGCGCCCGGGACGGCCTTCATGCCCGCCTGGTGATGCCCGTGTGACGCGACCGATCATCGGACGGCTCGCCGGGGAAGTCGTGAAGGAACTCTGCAACATCGATGAAATCTGAATCCCTCCGGCAGCGTTCGACGCATGTGCCCGCGCCGGCACGAGACGCGGTGGGCGCGGTTACGGGTCTCTCCCGGGGGCCTTGCCCATGAGCAGGGTCTATGAGCTAGGGCCGTTCCGCCTCGACCCGGAGGCCGGCGTGCTCACACGCGCCGGGCTTCCGATGGGGTTGGGCGGACGCGCGGTAGCCGTGCTAACAGCGCTCGTTCGAGCCCCGAACGAGTACGTGCGCAAGGCAAGCCTCATGGACGCCGCATGGCCCGGCGTCGTGGTCGAAGAGAACAGCCTCGCCGCCCAGATCTCCGCGATCCGCCGCGTGCTCGCCCGCGTTCCCGGCGGTGAGCGCTGGATCGAGACACTCGCGCGGCGCGGCTACCGGTTCGTGGGGCCCGTTACCGAGCGTCGTGACAGCCTCGGCCGAGCGGTTGCCGGTCAGCGCTCGAATCTGCCTGAGCCGACCACGTCGTTTGTCGGTCGCGAGCGGGCGTTGATCGAGATCAAACGCGCGTTGCCGCGCACTCGGCTGCTGACCCTGGTGGGCGTTGGCGGCATCGGCAAGACCCGCCTCGCGTTGCGCGTCGCGACCGAGGTAATGGACGCCTATGCGGACGGAGTCTGGCTGGTGGAGTTTGCCGCCCTCGAGGACCCAGGCCTAGTGCCGCAGACGGTAGCCACAGTCTTCGGCCTCAAGGGGCAGCCAAGCAAGCTCTTCACGCAGACCTTGACCGAGTACCTCAAGGCCCGGCAACTCCTGTTGGTGCTGGATAACGCTGAGCACTTGCGCGCCGCATGTGCGCAGTTAGCAGACGTCATCCTGCTGCAGTGTCCGCACGTTGTGATGCTGGTCACCAGCAGGGAGGCCTTAGGGCTGCCAGGCGAGCCGACGTACCGCGTGCCCTCCCTTTCCACGCCTGGTCCTCAGTGCGACGCAACGCCGGAGAGCCTCGCGCCATACGATTCGGTGCAGTTGTTCATCGAGCGGGCGCGCCTCAATCTGCCGCACTTCGCTGTCACCGGGGAGAACGCACCCGCGCTGGCCTCGATCTGCTGCCGACTGGACGGGATCCCGCTGGCGATCGAACTGGCGGCGGCGCGCATGCGCTCGATGTCGATGCAGGACGTGAACCGTCGACTCGATCAGCGGTTCCGCGTGCTGATCGGCGAGTCGCGGACAGCCGTGCGCCGTCAACAGACTCTGCGTGCGCTCATCGACTGGAGCTACGATCTCTTGAGTGACGCCGAAAAAGCGCTACTCTGTCGCGCGTCGATCTTCGCCGGAGGCTGGACGCTGGAAGCGACGGAGCAGGTGTGCGTCGGCGACGGCATCGACGATTGGGAGGTGCTCGACCTGCTCACTTCATTGGCCGACAAGAGCCTGGTGGTTGCCGAGGAGCAACGGGGTGCGACACGCTACCAACTGCTGGAGACGGTACGCCAGTACGCGCAAGACCGACTTCGGCAGAGCGGGGAGGAGACTCGATGGCAGGATCGGCATCTCCGGTACTTCTTGGCGACGGCCGAAAAGGCCGCGCCGCAACTCACGGGCGCGGATCAGCAAATGTGGCTCGGCCGCTTGGAGACGGAGCACGACAACCTGCGGTCGGCCTTGGCATGGTCTTCCGCCACGGGCGGCGATACCGCGCGCGGACTGCGACTCTCCGCCGCGCTTTCGTGGTTCTGGCAGGTACGTGGTTATCTCGGTGAAGCCCGCGGCTGGTTCTCCGCGCTGCTGGCGGCCGCGTCGAGCGGGCTGCCTGCAGCAGAGCGCGCGAACGCGCTCAACGCAGCCGGCGCAATGGCGCACCAGCAAGGCGATTATCCAGCTGCCCGGGCACTGCACGAAGAAAGCCTGACGCTCCGGCGGACGCTGGGCGATCAACGCGGTATTGCCAGTTCGCTGAACAATCTTGGGAATATGGCTTTTTTCGAAGGCGACTTTCCATCTGCTTGGGCGTTTCACCACGAGAGCTTGAAGATGCGGCAGGAATTAGGTGACCGGCATGGCGTTGCCATTTCACATAACAATCTCGGAGCCGTGACTTACGAGCAGGGCGATTTTGCGTCCGCCCGGAAGCTCTACGAAGAAAGCCTGGCCGAACAGCGGGAGCTGGGTGACCGGCAGGGCATTGCCGCGTCGCTTAACAATCTGGGAAATGTGGCCCGCGCGCAGGGCGACTTCGCATCTGCGCGGAGGCTTTACGAAGAAAGCTTGGCCGACTACCGGGAGCTGGGCGACCGGCAGGGCATTGCCGAGTCGCTGAACAACCTGGGACGCGTCGCCTGCGAGCGGGGCGACCTTCCAGCCACGCGGGCACTGCATGAAGAGAGCTTGGCGATAAGACGGGAGCTAGGCGATCGGCGTGGCATTGCTGAATCGCTCGAAGGATTCGCCGACGTCGCGTTCACCTCCGCCAGGCCTTGTCGGGCAGCCAGGATCTGGGGAGCAGCGGAGCAGCTAAGGAATGTGATTGGCGCTCCGCTGCCACGCTCGGACTGTGCACCCCATGAGCGTCAGGTCAGCGCCGCGCGCGTCGCATTGGGCGATGATGCCGCATTCGACGAGGCGTGGCGGGAGGGCCGCGCGATGACGCCAGAGCAAATCTTCGAATACGTGCTGGAAGAACGTGATTCCTGACGTCCCGATTTTGATCGACTCGCGACGCCACGATCAGTCGAAGCGCCGGCCGACGACCGGATACTGTGGGTCGGTGTGGAACGGCACGGCGGAAAAACCGGGCCGGACCAGCGAATCGACGAGCGCTTCATCGTCGGCGTTCCACTTCGCACCCATCGCCGCCACGTAATCGTTCCACTGCGCCAGCGTGCGCGGACCGGCGATGATCGACGACACGATCCGGTTCGCCCATAGCCACGCGAGCGCGAACTGGAGCAATGTGCGCCCGGTCTTCGCGGCATGCGCCTCGAGCTTGTCGGCGGCCGCGATCGACTCCGGCGAGAAGGCAGTCTCGAGCATCCGCTTGTCCTTGCGTCCGGCACGCGAGTCGTCGGGTACTGCGCCACCCCGATATTTTCCGGTGAGAACGCCGCGCCCGATCGGTGAATAGGGTGCGACACCGATGCCGTAGTAGTCGCAGCAGGGCAGGAGCTCGGCCTCGGCCGACCGGTCGACGAGGTTGTAGTATGGCTGGCAGACGACAGGGCGTGGCACGCCCTGGGCCTCGCATTCGGCGACGAGTTCGGCCACGCGCCAGCCGCGGAAGTTCGACACGCCGAAGTAGCGGACCTTGCCGCTCCTGATCAGGTCGCCGATCGCGCCGATCGTCTCGGCGAGCGGAGTGTCGACGTCGTCGCGATGCAGGTAGTAGATGTCGATCCAGTCGGTCGCGAGCCGCTCCAGGCTGTCGTCGCACGCCTGCATGATCCAGCGGCGCGACAGGCCGCCGTCGTGCGGTCGCCCGGTCATCGGATTGAAGACCTTGGTCGCGACGATCCAGCGCCGGCGCTGCGCCTTGATCGCCGCGCCGACGATCCGTTCCGCGGCACCCGTGCCGTACGCGTCCGCGGTGTCGATGAAGTTGATGCCCTGATCGAACGCAACCTCGACGATCCGCTGCGCGTCGGCGGCCTCGGTGCGCACGCCGAACATCATCGTGCCCAGGCACAGCGCCGATACTTCAAGCCCGGATTCGCCGAGGCGGCGATATTCGATTGTGCTCACGTTGTGGTGCGGCGCTGGAGGCGCTCCATGTTCGGCACCGGCAGCGCCCGGCGCAGCACCGTCTCGCCGAGCCAGTCGGCCGCGCGGCGCGCGCGGTCGGCGACGGTATCGGGCGGCATCTGCAGGTAGTCGTCGTTGTAGACGTCGAAGCTGTAGTCGCCGTAGTAGCCGATGCCGTCGAGACGCCGGACGAAGAGCGCGAGCGCTTCGCTGTGCGCGCCTTCGCCGGGAAAGACCCGGAAATGCCGCGCTGTTGCCTGCTCCTCCTCCGCGGTTCGCGTCTCCTGCCACATGTAGTCGGAGAGCTGGACCAGGAAGATCTGCTCGGGGTCGACGCCTTCGATGTCGTCGGGCGGGACGCCGGCAGCGATCACGTCGAAGGCATCGATCGCGAGCCCGAGGTTCGGGCAGTTCGCCCGGAACACGAGGTCGCTCGCGGCGGCGAAGTCGCGCACCGTGCGGCTCCACGAGAGCCCCTTGAACGCGATGCGGATGCCGAGCGGGACGGCCAGCACCGCGAGCTTCCGGAGATCGCGCACGATCGCTTCGGCCCTCGCATCCGCGTGCGCGGAGGTCGACGCTTCGACGAGCAGCAGGCGCGAGCCGATCCGGTCGCAGATCTCGAGCATCGCCTTCGCGACGCCGAGCTTGTAAGCGTGGAGCTGCCCGCCCAGGCCTTCGAAGTCGCGCAGCGCTTCGAGCCCGGTCACGCGCAAGCCGCACTCGCGGACGGCGCGCGCGGCGGCAGCCGTGCCCCCGGGATGGCCGACGACGTCGGAGGCCGAGATCGTCACCTGGGCGAAGCCCGCACCGCGCGCGGCGGCGAGTTTCGACTCGAGCGATCCGGCAAGCGAGGCAGTGTCGATGCCGATGTCCGCGTAGTTCATCGCGGCGGCGGACGCTCGGCGTGGACCAGCTCGAACATGACGCTGCCGAGCACGGCCTTGGTGAGCGCACCGCGCTCGCTCGCTCGCACCTTTTCGGAGACGACGAACTCGACGCCCCGGCGCGAGAGCTCGGCCACGGTGCCCGTGACGTCGGGCGTGCCGAAGCCGATACGCTGCAGATGTTCCTCGGCCGGCGCGAAGCGCGCGGTCTCCGCAGGCTCGATCAGCTGCAGGAAGAATTTGCCGCAGGGACTCCGCAGCAGGTGGCCCTCGGGCATGATGCCGAAGCGCACCGAGTCGGGCACCGGTGCGAAGCCGAAGATTTGCGCGTAGAACTCGCTCCAGTCGGCGGACCGGTCGGCGCCGATGTACTGGACGAGGCCGAAGAACTCCATTCCGGCGATCGCCGGCAAGCGCGGATCGGCTTTCGGAATCGGCCGGAAGTCGATGTCGTAGATCGAGAAATCGTCGTAGCGATCGACGAAATAGATGAGACTTTCGCCGACGCCGTGGATGGCGGGGATGTTGAGCTCCATCGCCCTTGCGCGCGGCGGGATCGCCCACGCGCCCAGGTCCAGCGCGTGGCGAAACGCGGTCTCGGCGTCGCGCACGCGGATCGCGAACGCGCTGATGATCGGGCGCTCGACCGGCTGCACGGTACGAGGCACGTCGGCGGCCTGCGCGTTCACGACGATGTTCATCGTGCCCTGGCGATAGAGCTCGACCTCGCGCGAGCGGTGGCGCGCGACCGGCCGGAAGCCCATCGCCTCGAGCACCCCGCCCAATGCCTGCGGCTTCGACGTGGCGAACTCGATGAACTCGAGCCCGTCCATGCCCAGCGGATTGTGCGGCTCGGGAATCGCTTCGCGGTCGAGGACAGCGGCCATGGTCGAGATCATAGCGTAACGTCTTGCAGCGCCGCCACGGCGCGACGCGGCCTGCGGACCGGGTCTAAGGCAGGAGGAGCGAGCCCAACTCGAGCGCCGACTGCTGCAGCGGCTGATAGAAGCGCGCGGCCATGTCGTCGCGCGGAACGAGCCGCCCCTGCAGGATGACGTTGATGCCGCCGACGTAGTGGCCGCCCGCGTCGCGCACGGGCACGGCGAGCGTGCACAGCCGCGGTTCCATCATCTGGCTCGCAAACGCGTAGCCCGATTCGCGTACGGTCTTGAGCAGCGCAAGGAGCTTCTGCGTCGACGCCGGGGTGTATTCGGTGTAGGGATGAAAGCGCACGCGCGCCAGATACGCATCGAGCTCGTCCTGCGGCAAATGCGCGAGCATCACGTGGCCGATCGACGTGCAGTACGCCGGCAGGCGGCGCCCGACGTTGAGCGATGGCGACATGATCCGCGACGACGTCGACCGGGCGATGTAGACGATCTCGTCGCCATCGAGCGTCGCCAGCGAACACGCCTCGCGCAGCGCTTCGCCCAACCGGTCGAGGATCGGCTGCGCGAGCACCGCGATGGGCGATGCCGACAGATACGCGTGCGAGAACGACAGTACGCGCGGGCGCAGGTAGAAGCGGCGGGCCTCGTCGACGGCGGCGAACCCGAGCTTGACGAGCGTGTGCAAGCTCCGGCGCGCCGCGGCGCGCGGAATGCCGGTGCGATGGCTCACCTGGGCGATCGACATCCGTCGCCGCTTGTCGGAAAGCGCGAGCAATACTGCGAGCCCGCGCGCGAGTGCCGTGACGAAGTCGGGGTCGTCGCCGAACTGCTCGATCGTTCCTGCAGCGACGGCGTCGGCGGCGCTCAACGACGGCGGTGCGGGTGCGAGCGGCCGTTGCGCGGAATCGAAGGCGGCGACTTCCCGAAGCGCAGTGGTGGATTTGGCCATCGGGAGACAGTTTAGCGGCAATTTCGGGCGCGTAAAGAAAAATGTGGGCGGCATGCGCACACTTCGCCGATACACGCCCTTGACCCCCTTTGGTGCGGCGCCCTATTGTTACGGCCGAATCGAGATCGAAAAAGGAACGCCAGATGGCCGCCGACGAACCGAAAAAGGGCATCACCGCGGAGCAGCAGCAGGAACTCGACGACGTTTTTGCGCGGGCGAAAAAGGCGCTCGCGATCATCGAGACCTACGACCAGGCACGGGTCGACCGGCTTTGCCAGGCGGTGGCTTGGGCGGTCGCCAACAAGCAGACGTTCACCCGGCTGGTCGACATGGGGATCGAGGAGTCCGGCCTCGGCGATGCCGTGAGCCGGATGGGCAAGCGGATGAAGATCCGAGGCGTGCTGCGCGATGCGTTGCGGCAGAAGAGCGTCGGCATCATCGAGGAGTTGCCCGAGAAGGGCATCGTCAAGTACGGCAAGCCCGCGGGCATCGTCGCCTGCATCGTGCCGACGACGAACCCGGACCTGACCCCGGCCGGCAACGCGATCTACGGGATCAAGGCACGCGACGTCGTGATCTTCTCCCCGCACCCGCGCTCGAAGAAGACGTCGTTCGAGACGGTGCGGCTGATGCGCGAGGCGCTCGAGCGCGAAGGCGCGCCCGCCGACATCCTGCAGTGCCTGACGCGAGTCAACATTCCGATGTCGCAGGCGCTGATGGCGCGCGCCGACCTGATCGTGGCTACCGGCGGCCAGCCGATGGTGCGTGCCGCGTACAGCTCGGGCACGCCGGCCTACGGTGTCGGTGCGGGCAACTCGACGATGATCATCGATGAGACGGCGAACCTCGAGGAAGCCGCGCGCAACACGCGGCTGTCAAAGACGTCCGACTTCGGCTCCGGCTGCTCCGCCGACGGCAACCTGGTCATCGAAGCCTCGATCTTCGACAAGCTCTTGAAGCAGCTCCAGGCCGAGGGTGGCTATCTCGCGACGCCGCAGCAGAAGGAGATGCTGCACAAGGCCATGTGGGATGACGAGCGCCACCGCACGGTCCAAACCGTCGCGATCGCGCCGCAGCAGCTCGCCAAGATCGCCGGCTTCGAGATTCCGGCCGATCGCAAGTTCATCATCGTCCACGGCGACGGCATCGGGAAGGCGCATGCCTTCTCGAGCGAGAAGCTGACGACGCTCCTCGCCGTCTACAAATACCAGGGCTTCGACCAGGCCCTCGAGATGATGCGCGGCATCTACGAGGTCGGCGGCAAGGGCCACTCGTGCGGCATCTACTCGTTCGACCAGGACCACATCCATCGGCTCGCGCTCGCAGCGCCGGTGTCGCGGATCATGGTCCGACAACCGCAGTCGAAGGCGAACGCCGGGGCCTTCAACAACGGGATGCCGATGACGTCGAGCCTGGGTTGCGGCACGTGGGGCGGCAACATCATCTCCGAGAACGTCCATCTCAAGCACTACCTGAACACGACGTGGGTGTCGGTGCCGATCAAGGAAGACCGGCCCTCGGACGAGGAGCTGTTCGGCCCGTTCTACGACCCGGCGCTCGAAGCCGAATTCGAGACGATCACGACGTGAAAAATTTGTTCGTCGGAATGACAGAACGGCAGAGGAGCAGCGAATGAAGGACCAGATTGCGAACCAGCTCGTCAGATACCTCGAGGGTCGAGGCGTCGAGCATATCTTCGGTCTGTGCGGCCACACCAACATCGCGGTGCTGGCAGCGCTGTCGAAGAGCAAGAAGATCAAGTTCGTCAACACCCGGCACGAGCAGATCGCAGCGCACGCGGCGGACGGCTATGCGCGGGCGACGAAGAAGGCCTCGGTCGTGCTATCGCACCTGTCGCCCGGGCTCACCAATGCGGCGACCGGCGTGGCCAACGCGGCGCTCGACTCGATCCCGATGGTCGTGATCGCGGGCGACGTGCCTTCGCACTACTACGGCAAGCATCCGCACCAGGAAGTGAACCTCCACGCGGATGCGTCGCAATACGAAATCTACCGCCCGTTCGTGAAGCGCGCGTGGCGCGTCGATTCCGCGCATCTCTTTCCCGAAATCATCGAAAAGGCGTTCGCGCTCGCCGAGAGCGGCCGGCCCGGACCGGTGCTGGTCGACGTGCCGATGGACATCTTCTCCGAGGTGATCGACGTCAAGCTCTGGGAACGGCTCTCGCACAACGCGAAGGCGCTCGCGAAGCCATCGATGGACGACGAGACGGCGGCCCGCATCGTCAAGCAGCTGCTCGCCGCGAAGACGCCGCTTCTCTACGCAGGCGGGGGCATCCTGCTCGCCGACGCCGCGATCCAGATGCGCGAATTCGCCGAACACCTGTCGCTGCCCGTCGCACACACGTTGATGGGCAAGGGTGCATTGCCCGACGACCATCCGCTGATTCTCGGCATGACCGGGTTCTGGGGCACGAAGTTCATCAACGACAAGTGCAAGGACGCCGATTGGATCCTCGGGCTGGGCACACGGTTCTCCGAAGCCGATTGCAGCTCGTGGGAGAACGAATACACGTTCAACTTCCCGCCGACGAAGCTGATCCACATCGACATCGACCCCGCGGAGATCGGCCGCAACTATCCGGTCGCGATCGGCGCGGTGGCCGATCTCGGGGAGGCGCTCCGGGTGCTGAACCGCGTCGCGCGCGTGCTGGCGCCGAAGGGCGTGCAGCGGCCCGAGCTGCTCGCCGAAATGGCAGCTAACAGGAAAGCGTTCGTCGCCGGCAATCGCAAGGCGATGGAGAGCGATGCGTACCCGATGCGCCCGGAGCGGATCCTGGCCGACGTCCGCGCGGCGCTGCCGCGCAATGCGCTCATCACGACCGATGTAGGCTGGAACAAGAACGGCGTCGGCCAGCAATTTCCAATCCTCGAGCCCGGCACGATCTTCACACCGGGCGGCTACGCGACGATGGGCTTTGGCGCGCCGGCCGCGCTCGGCGCGAAGATCGCGCGCCCCGATCGCGTCGTCGTGGCGCTGGTCGGAGATGGCGGCTTCGGCCAGAACCCGGCGATGCTCGCCACCGCGTTCGAGGAGGACGTCGCCGTCGTCTGGGTGATCATGAACAACATGGCATTCGGCACCATAGCCGGGCTCGAACAGGCGCATTACGGCACGACGTTCGGCACCGTTTTCGAGAAGGATGGCAAGCCGTATTCGCCCGACTACGCGGCGATCGCGAAGGCCTACGGCATCGACGGCGTCAAGATCCACAAGGCTGCGGAATTCCGGCCGGCGCTGGAGAAGGCGATCAAGTCGGGCAAGCCGTTCGTCATCGACGTGGCCATGCAGAACGAGCCGGTTCCCACGGCCGGCCACTGGAACATCATGGACATCTACTCGCCGGGCAAGAAGGTGCATCACGTCAGCACCGGCGCCGTGCACGCCGATTGAGGTCGACACAGCGTTCTCGCGGAGGCCGCCCGATGAGACACGAATACTCGCTCGCGCACCTCACCGTCCTGTCGCTCACGCCGCCGCAGCTCGTCGACGTCGCGGCGCGCACGGGCTACGAGTACGTGGGCGTACGGATCACGCGCGTGACGCCGCAGGAAGTGCTCTACGACCTCGCGCGTGATCGCGCGCTCATGCGGGAGACGAAAGCGCGGCTTGGCGACACTGGCGTCGCGGTGCTCGACGTCGAGCTTTTCCGGATGGATCCGCCGCTCGAACCCGAGCACTTCCTGCCCGAGCTCGACGCGGCGGCTGAACTGGGTGCGCCGCACATCATTGCGCAACTGCCCGATCCTGACCGCGAGCGCGCGACGACGCGCTTCGCGCGTCTCTGCGATCTCGCGCAGCAGCGCGGGATCTTCGTGAGCCTCGAATTTCCGCATTGGACGGAGACCGGGACGCTCGCCGAGGCGGCGCGCGTCGTGCGCGCCGTCAATCGCGCCAACGCCGGCATCCTGGTCGACATGCTGCACTTCGGACGCTCGCATTCGAGCCTGGATGAACTCGCGAAGCTGCCGCGCGAATGGTTCCGCTTTGCGCACGTCTGCGACGCTGCGATCGAGGTGCCGGCGACGATGGAGGGGATCATCCGCACCGCGCGCGACGAGCGGCAGTTCCCGGGCGAGGGCGGCATCCCGGTCCGCGAGATCCTGGCGCGCATGCCACACGACATTCCGTACGCGCTCGAGATTCCGCGAGTGGCGCTCACCAAAGCGGTCGGCCCCGAAGAGGTCGCTCGGCTTGCGATCGCGGTTTCGAAAAGCCAGCTCGACGACTCGGCGAGAGATCGGCGGGCCGCGGCCGTCGCCCGCGCGGTGAGCGCGCCGCGCGTAGCCGCGCACTGACCCCCACGACCCACAGGACCCAAGGGGAGGCTCCGCATGACCCGCGTCGTCGACTGGTACTTCCGCGTGCTGCGCGGCTTCATCGCCGTGTGCCTCGCGGTGATGGTCGTGCTCGTATTCGGCAACGTCGTCCTGCGCTACGCGTTCAACTCCGGGATCACGGTCTCCGAGGAGCTGTCGCGGTGGCTGTTCGTGTGGCTCACGTTCGTGGGCGCGGTCGTCGCGCTGCGCGACCACGCGCATCTCGGCATGGACTCCGTCGTCTCGCGCCTTCCCGCGTGGGGCAAGAAAGCCTGCTTCCTGCTGGCGCAGGTGCTGATGCTCTATTGCGTGTACCTGTTCTTCGTCGGCAGCTGGCAGCAGGTCGGTCATCAACATCGGCAACATGGCGCCGGCCACGGGCCTGTCGTCAGGCTGGTTCTATTACAGCGTCGGCGTGTTCTTCTCGGTCATGGCGCGCGCTGCTGCTGCTGCGCAACCTCTGGCAGGGCGTATCCGGGCGGCTCGCAGAACGCGACCTGATCCAGGTGCGCGAATCCGAGGACGAGGCCGAGATCGAGAAGCTGATCGAGCAGCAATCCTCCGGGCCGGACGCGGCCGGCGATGCGAAGAGGTAGGAGACCGTCGTGACTATCGCCGTCTTCCTGTTCTCGCTGCTGGGCGCGATGGCGCTCGGGATGCCGATCGCTTTCGCGCTCCTGGTCTGCGGCGTGGCCCTCATGTACCAGCTCAACATGATGGACCCGCAGATCATCGCGCAGAACCTGATTGCCGGCGCCGACAGCTTCCCGCTGATGGCGGCGCCGTTCTTCATGCTCGCTGGCGAGATCATGAACGTCGGGGGGCTGTCCAAGCGGATCGTCAACGTCGCGCTCACGCTTGTCGGTCACGTCAAGGGCGGACTGGGCTACGTCGTGATCCTCGCCTCGTGCATCCTGGCGGCGCTTGTCCGGCTCGGCCGTCGCCGACGCCGCGGCGCTGTCCGCCCTTCTGTTCCCGATGATGGTCAAGGCGGGCCACAACCCCGCGCAAGTCGGCCGGTCTCATCGCGGCGGGCGGCATCATCGGGCCGATCATTCCGCCGTCGATCGGCTTCATCATCTTCGGCGTCGCCGCGGGTCTTTCGATCTCGAAGCTGTTCCTGGCCGGCATCGTTCCCGGGATCCTGATCGGCGTCGGGCCTCGCGGTCGCGTGGTGGCTCGAAGCGCGCAAGGACACGGCGGTGCCGTCGCCCAAGGCGTCCGGGCGACGGAGATCGTCCACGCGCTCGTCGACGGCGTCTGGGCGCTGATCCTGCCGGGCATCATCATCTTCGGCCTCAAGTTCGGCATCTTCACGCCGACCGAAGCGGCAGTGGTCTGCGCGGTCTACGCGCTGTTCGTCGCGATGTTCATCTACAAGGAGCTCAAGTGGACGGACCTCTACCGCGTGTTCGCGTCGGCGGCGGAGACGACGGCCATCGTGATGTTCCTGGTCGCCGCGGCGCTCGTGTCGGCGTGGCTCATCACGATCGCCGAGCTTCCCGCCCAGGTCGTCGCGCTGCTGAAGCCGTTCATGGGCAGCCCGCTCCTGCTGCATGCTCGCGATGCAGGTGCTCGTCGTCATCGTCGGCACCGCGCTCGACATGACGCCGACCATCCTGATCCTGACCCCGGTGCTGATGCCGATCGTCAAGGCGGCGGGCATCGACCCGATCTATTTCGGCGTGCTCTTCATCATCAACAACTCGATCGGCCTGATCACGCCGCCGGTGGGCACCGTGCTCAACGTGGTCTGCGGGTGTCGCGAAGATCAAGATGGACGACATCATCAAGGGCGTCTGGCCGTTCATGATCGCGCAGCTGATCGTGCTCGCGCTGCTGATCTTCTTCCCGATCCTGGTGACGGGGCCGGCGAAGTGGTTCAGCGGTTGAAGCGTTTGGAGGAGCGTGCGCCGGCGCGTGACGCCGGCCGCGCTGTCATCGTGCAGTTCCATGAGAGAAGGAAACCTAAAATGAAGCCATCGATGAAGTGGATCGCTGGTGGTCGCGTGCGGCGCGCTCCTGGCGGCGGGCAGCGGCGGAGGCGCAGGTGCGCGAGCAGACGTTCCGCTGGACCACGCAGAATCCCGACGGGTCACCCGATCACCGCAGGGCGGCCAGAAGTTCGCCGATCTCGTCGCGCAGAAGAGCGGCGGCAAGATGCAGGTCAAGCTGTTCCCCGGCGGCGTGCTGGGCGGCGACGTGCAGGTGCTCTCGGCGGTGCAGGGCGGCACGATCGACATGACGTCGATGAACACCGGGATCCTGCAGGGTCAGGTCAAGGAGTTCGCGATCGTCGACTTCCCGTTCCTGTTCAACGACGCGAAGGAAGCGGACGCGGTGCTCGACGGGCCGATCGGCAAGACGCTCGCCGACAAGCTGCCGGAGAAGGGCCTCGTCCACCTCGCCTACTTCGACCTCGGCTTCCGCAACCTGACCAACAGCAAGCGGCCGATCAAGACCGCGGACGACATCGGCGGCCTCAAGATCCGCGTGATCCAGTCGCCGATCTACATCGACACGTTCACCGCGCTCGGCGCCAATGCGGTCCCGATGCCTTTCCCCGAGGTCTACACGGCGCTCGAGCAGAAGACGATCGACGGCCAGGAGAACCCGTTCACCGTGATCGAGGCGAACAAGTTCCAGGAAGTGCAGAAATACCTGGCGGGCACGCGCCACATCTACAACCCGCAGACGATGGTCGATCAGCAAGAAGACCTGGGATCGCCTGAACAAGGACGAGCAGGACATCCTCGTGGCGGCGGCGAAGGAAGCGCAGACATTCCAGCGCAAGCTTTCGCGCGACGCGCAGGACGTGGCGCTCGGCAACCTGAAGAAGACCATGGAGTACACGGAGCTGCCGCCGGCCGAAGTCGCGAAGATTCGCGCCAAGTTGAAGCCCGTGATCGACAAGTACAGCGCGAACGTCGGGCCCGACTTCGCGAAGCAGGTCTACACCGAGATCGACAAGGTCCGCGGCAAGTAAGCGAGCGAAGTGTCCGTCGCGCGGGGCGGCGTCCGGCCGTCCCCGGCGGCGGTATCGCGTCCAAGCCCGCCACGCATGACGATCCGCAAGGTCGAAATCGCCGTCGCCGGAGCCGGTCTCATCGGTCTCAGGCACATCGAGGAGATCCGCAAGAGCCGGGGTGCCACGCTCGCCGCCATCGTCGATGTCTCGCCCAGGGCGGCGGAAATTGCGCGCGAGGCTGGCGTGCCGCTGCACGGCTCGCTCGCCGAGCTCTTCGCGCAGGTCTCGCCCGGACGGGGTCGATCGTCGCGACGCCGAACACGCTCCATGTGGAGCAGGGGCTCGAGTGCATCGCGGCGAACCTTCCGGTCCTGATCGAGAAGCCGGTCGCGCACACCCTCGCCGAAGGCGTCCGTCTGTGCGAGGCCGCGGAACGCGCGCGGGTCCAGGTGCTGGTCGGCCACCACCGGCGGCACAGCCCGATCCTGCACAAGGCCGTCGAGATCGTGCGCTCGGGGATGCTCGGGAGCCTCGTCGGGGTGATCGGCAGTGCCGTGTTCTACAAGCCCGACGCCGACGGCTACTACGACGGCGCCAACGCGTGGCGGCGCGCGCCCGGCGGCGGCCCGATCCTGCTCAACATGATCCACGAAGTCGACAACCTGCGCGCGATGGTTGGGGAGATCGTCGCCGTGCAGGCGCTTTCGTCCAATGCCACGCGTGGCTTCGAGGTCGAGGACACGGTGGCGATCGGTCTGCGCTTCGCGAACGGCGCGCTCGGCACCTTCCTGTTGTCCGACACGGCAGCGTCGCCGAAGAGCTGGGAGCAGACCTCGCGCGAGAACACGGCGTACGCTGCCTGCGACGACGAGGACGCGTACACGCTCGTCGGCACGCGCGGGTCGCTCGGCGTGCCCACGATGCGGCTTCGGCACTACGAAAAGGATTCGGATCGCTCGTGGTTCAGGCCGTTCACGACGCGCACGGAGACCGTCGTGCGCGCCGATCCGCTCGCGAGCCAAATCGAGCATTTCGCCGCCGTGATCCGCGGCGATGCCGAGCCGCTCGTCACCTGCCGCGACGGGCTCGCGAATCTGCGCGTGACCGAGGCGATCGTCGAAGCGGCCGCCTCCGGGCGCACGGTCGCGACGGCGTAGCGAAGGACGACCGATGATCAGCGGCAAGACGACCTTGATCGCCCATATCGGCTACCCGACGGAGTCGTTCAAGGCGCCGCTCATCTACAACCCCTGGTTCGAGGCGAAGGGCGTCGATGCGGTCGTCGTCCCGATGGGCTGCCGTGCGGACGACTACCCGGCCTTCCTGAAGGCGGTATTCCGCCTCACCAACATCCGCGGCGCGCTCGTCACGATGCCGCACAAGGTGACGACCGTAGCGTTGGCGGACGAGGCGTCCACGACGGCGAAGATCGCGGGGTCCGCGAACGCGCTGCTCAAGCGGGCCGACGGATCACTTCTCGCCGACATGTTCGACGGATCGGGCTTCACGCGTGCGCTCGTGCGCAAGGGGATGCGTCTCGCTGACGCGCGATGCCTCGTCGTCGGCGCGGGAGGCGTGGGCTCGGCGATTGCCGCATCGCTCGCGGCCGAAGGCGTCGGCGCGATCGCGCTCCACGACGCCCATGCGACCGCAGCGACGGGGCTGGCCGGACGGTTGCGCGAGTATTATCCGGGGCTCGACGTCGGCCTCCGCGGCAACGATCCGTCCGGTTACGACCTCGTCGTCAACGCCACGCCGCTCGGGATGCAGGACGGCGACCCGCTGCCGTTCGACCCCGCGCGGCTTTCGCCGCAAACGTTCGTCGGCGAGGTCGTGATGAAGCAGGAGATCACGCCAATGCTCGCGGCGGCGCAAAGGAAAGGATGCCGCTTCGTCGTCGGCACCGACATGCTGTTCGAAATGATCCCGGCCTATCTCGAATTCTTCGGCTTCGGAACAACGACGCCGGACGAGCTGCGCGCGGTGTCCCGCGTCTCGTATTGAGTTCACTCCACTTGTCACCATGACGGACCGCTACGCACTGTTTGGCAACCCGGCCAGACACAGCAAATCGCCGGCGATTCACGCCGCGTACGCGCGTGAGACGGGCCAGGATCTCGCCTACGAGATCATCGAAGCGCCCGTCGACGGATTTCCCGCGGCGGTGGCCGCCTTTCGCGCCGCCGGCGGCCGTGGCGGCAACGTCACCATGCCGTTCAAGCTCGAAGCGTTCGCGCTGGCCACGGAGCGGTCCGAGCGGGCGCGCCGCGCCGGTGCCGTCAATTCGCTTAAATTCGAAGGCGATCGCATTCTCGCCGAGAATTTCGATGGCGCAGGTCTCGTCAACGACATCGAACGCAACCTGGGCCGCTCGCTCGCGGGCAAGCGCGTGCTGCTGCTGGGCGCGGGGGGTGCCGTCCGCGGCGCGCTTTATCCATTTCTCGAGCAGAAGCCAGCGCTCCTGGTCGTCGCCAATCGCACGGTCGCGAAGGCGCAAACGCTCGGCGCCGAGTTCGCCGGGCTCGGTCCGCTCGAAACCGGCGGCTACTCCGATCTCGGCAACCGCGCATTCGACATCGTCGTCAATGGCACGTCGACCAGCATGCGCGGCGAAGTGCCGCCCATTACACGTGCCGCGTTCGCGCCCGGCTGCCTCGCCTACGATGTCGTCTACGGCAAGGGGTTGAATCCGTTCCTGCACCTCGCGCGCGACGCCGGCGCCGACAAGCTGGCTGACGGCGTAGGCATGCTGGTCGAGCAGGCGGCCCTTGCTTTCCTCTGGTGGCGCGGCGTCCGACCGACGACGCGCGCCGTGATCGAAGAGCTCAAGGTACCGCTGGCCTGACGAGGTTTGCACGCACGCGCGATCCGCGCACAATCGGCGTCCTGTTGGCAGCGAGGGCGTCCATAACGGAGGAGGGATGTATGAAAAGGTGGCAAAGGGGATTCGTCGTCGCGGCCGCGCTGCTGGGTGCGCCGGCGCTCGCGCTGGCGCAAGGGGCGCCGGTCAAGATCTTCGGACTCGTCGAGCTCTCGGGGCCCGGCGCGACGTCGGGAACGAACTTCGACGAGGGAGCGAAGCTCGCCGTCAAGGAAATCAACGCGGCGGGCGGCATTCTCGGCCGCAAGATCGAGTACACGAGCAGCGACACGCAGTCGCAGCCGCAGATTGCGAAGGCGCTGGCCCAGCAAGCCGTCGACCAGGACGCCTACGTGGTCCTCGGCCCCGTGTTCTCCGGATCCATCCTCGTGAGCATGGCGGAGACGAAGCGCGCCGAAGTGCCGAACTTCACGGGCGGCGAGGCGGCGAGCATCACTCAGCAGGGGAACCCGTACATCTTCCGCACGTCGTTCACGCAAGCCGCGGCGATGCCGAAGGTCGCGCGATACCTGAAGGACACGCTCAAGGCGAACACGGTGAACGTGATGTGGGTGAATAACGACTTCGGCAAGGGCGGCCGGGACGTCATGCTGAAGGCGCTCGAACAGTACGGCATCAAGGTCGCGGCGGACATCCCGACCGATCAGGGCCAGGTCGATTTCTCCGGTCCGGTGCTCAAGGCGAAGCAGTCGACCGCCGAAGCCACGTTTGTCTACCTGAACGAGGACGAGTCGGCGCGCGCGCTGCGCGAGTTCAGGAAGCAGGGCTACGACAAGCCCCTCGTCGGCGAGACGACGATCACCGGCCAGAAAGTGATCGAGCTCGCGGGCGATGCGGCGAACGGGGCGATCGCGCACGTGGGCCTGACCGCCGATGCGCCCATGCCGCTCGTCGCCGCGTTCAGCGAGCGGTTCCAGAAGGAGTGGAAGCACAAGCCCGACCACAACGGCCTCAAGGGCTACACCGCCGTCTACTTCGTCAAGGTGATCACCGAGAGAATCGGCAAGTTCGATCGCAAGGCGTTCGCGGCGGCAATGCACAACGCGAAGATCACGACGAAAGATAATCCTGGCGTGCTGATGGACGTCTCGTTCGACCTGAACGGCGACCTCGACCGGGAGAGCTTCATGACCAAGGTCGAGAACGGCAAGCAGGTGGTAACCGCCGTCCTGCCTCCGCTTTCCGCGAAATAGGCGCGTTGCGCGGCGCGGCATGACGGCGAGCGTCGCGTGGCGGACCTGATCCAGCTCGTCGTCTCGGGGATCGCGACCGGATCGATCTACGCGCTTGCAGCGCTCGGCTTCACGCTGCTCTGGCAGGCGTCGGGGACGATCAACTTCGCGCAGGGCGAGTTCGTGATGCTGTCGGCCTTCGCGATGCTCGCGTGCACCGCGGCCGGGGCGCCGTTGTGGCTCGCGTTCGTTGTGACCTGCGCGGCGTCGATGCTGGTGCTGGGCTGGGGCTTCAAGCGGGCGATTGTCGACCCGCTGATCGCGCACGGCGTGATCCCGCTCGTGATTGCGACGCTCGGCCTCTCGATCTTCATGAAGACGCTGGTCCGGGCGGGCTACAGCGCCGAAGCGCACGTGTTCGCAAGCCCGTTTCCGTCGGGCCAGCTCTCGATCGCCGGCGTGACGGTCTCGTACGCCGATATCGGCACGTTGCTCGTGGCCGGCGCGATCGTCGCGGCCCTCCAGGCGTTTGTGACGCGGACCATTACCGGCCGCGCCATGCAGGCGGTCGCGCAGAATACGGAAGCCGCGCGCGTACTCGGGATCGACGTCAAGCGGATGGTGCTCTACACGTTTCTCCTGAATGCCTTGCTGGCCGTCGTCGCCGCGCTGCTGATCACGCCCACGTATCTCGCCAAGTTCGACATGGGCGATTCGATCGGCCAGAAGGCGTTCTTCGCGGCGATCGTCGGCGGCTTCAATCAGACGCGCGGTGCGCTGGTCGGCGGCGTGTTGATCGGCGTGCTGGAGAACCTGGTCGGCTTCTACGTGTCGCCCGCCTACAAGGAGGGCGTCGCGCTGATGCTCTTCCTCGTCGTGATCCTGTTCCGGCCCGAAGGGCTGCTCGGGAAACCCGAAGAGCGCAAGGTATGAAGGGTGATGTCCGTTCCGCGCTGATTGGAGTCGCGGTCGTCGCGGCAATCGCAATCGCCGTCTCCTTCGGCGCGGATGCGCGCTGGCTGCTCCGGAGCCATGTCTATCTGCTGACGCTCTACTGCGTGTACCTGATGGCGACGCTCGGGCTCAACCTGACCGTCGGCTACGCGGGGCAGATGTCGCTCGGCCAGGCGGCGTTCTTCGGCATCGGGGCCTACGTCGCGGCGATCCTGCTCAAGCTCGGGTGGTCGTTCTTCGCGGTGCTGCCGCTCGCAGCGCTCGTGTGCTTCGTGGTCGGGCTCGCGCTCGGCTTTCCCGGCGCTGCGCGTCCAGCACCACTACCTTGCTTTCGCGACGCTCGGCTTCAACGTGCTCGTCTTCCTCGTGATGCGCAACGAGGAGAAGCTGACCGGCGGCACGTACGGCATCAATGCGATTCCGCGCCCGACGCTGTTCGGCTTCGACTTGGGCGGCTATCTCGCCTATTTCAACTGTACGCTTGTGTCGCTGGTGATCCTGGCGCTGCTCCTGTGGTGGCTCTTGCGCTCGCCCTGGGGGCGTGCGTTCGCTGCGCTGCGCGACAATCCGATCCGTGCCGAGAGCCTCGGCGTCAACATCACGGCCTATACGCTCCTGGCCTTCGCGATCGGTGCCGCGTGCGCCGGCGTCGGCGGCGTCTACTTCGCGTCACTCGTCGAGTTCATCGAGCCGGCTCCGTTCCATTTCTCGACCTCGCTCACGATGCTGCTCGCGGTGATCGTCGGAGGCTCGGGACGCTTTCTCGGGCCCGCACTGGGTACGGCGATCATCGTGCTGTTGCCCGAGATGCTCCGCGGTTCGTCCGCGCCATGGCTCAAGTTCATGCAGACGTGGTATCTCGCGGTGTTCGGGCTCGCCGTCGTCGCGCTGACGGTGTGGCTGCCCGGCGGGCTCCTGTCGATTCCCGGACGATTCGGGCGCCGGAGCAAGGTGCGATGAACGCGACGACGTCGTTCCTCGAGGTCAAGGACGTCTGCAAGCACTACGGCGCCATCCGCGCCGTCGATGGCGTGTCGATGGCGGTCGGTCCGGGCGAGATCGTCGGTGTCATCGGCCCGAACGGATCGGGCAAGACGACGCTCTTCAACAGCATCCTGGGGCAGATCCGGCCGACCGCGGGCAAGGTCGAGTTCTGCGGCGAAGATGTCACCGGGTGCTCACCGCTCGAGCTGGCGCGCCGCGGCATCGGGCGCACGTTCCAGACGCTGCAGGTCTTCGGCAAGCTTTCGGTGCGCGACAACCTGATCGTCGCCGCGCAGGAGTTCAAGGGGACGTTGGGCCGACGCCTCTTCGCGCCGCCGGATGCCGGTCTCGGTCGTCACGCCGACGAGATGATCGAGCTCTTCCGGTTGCAGCACGTCGCGCACCTTCCGGCCGGGCGCCTCTCGTACGGCCAGCAGAAGCTCATCGACATCGCGATGGCGTTCATGGCGGCGCCGCGACTCGTGCTGCTGGACGAGCCCTGCGCCGGCGTGAATCCGAGCCTGGTCGAAGAGCTGCGCGAGCTCCTGCTCACGCTGAATCGCACTCAAGGAGGCAGCTTCGTCGTCATCGAGCACAACATGGACTTCATCATGAACCTCTGCCCGCACGTGATCTGCATGGTCGAGGGCAAGGTGCTGGCCGAAGGCCCGCCAAGGGACGTACAGGCGAACCGGCAAGTGCTGGAAGCCTATCTGGGCAATTAGGGCCTTCGTTAACAGCCCCCAAGCCATGGCTAAGAAGATCATCGAGTTCGAACGGGTCGTCGCCGGCTATTCGCCGAGTCTCACGATCCTGAACGAGACGACGCTCGATGCGCGGCACGGTGAAATCACGCTGCTGATCGGGCCGAACGGTGCCGGCAAGTCGACGGTGCTGAAGACGCTGTTCGGGATCCTGGTGCCGCGGACGGGCGAGATCCGCTTCGACGGCCAGCGCACGAACGGCAAGTCGCCGCGCGAGCTGCTCGCCGCTGGCATCGCGTTCGTTCCGCAGGGCCGCAACCTGTTCGGCTCACTCTCGGTGCGGCACAACCTCGAGCTCGGCGGCATCACGGTGCCGTCTGCCGAGCGGCGGTCGCGGATGGACGAGGTGCTGGAGCGCTTCCCGCGGATCCGCGAGCGCATCGACAACCAGGCGTCGACGTTGTCGGGGGGCGAGCAGAAGCAGCTCGAAGTCGGTCGTGCGCTGCTCCTGCGGCCGCGCGTGATCCTGATCGACGAGCCGTCAATCGGGCTCTCGCCGAAGCTCGTGGCCGACGTGATGACGCTCTTGCGAGCGCTCGCCGACGCCGGCACGACGGTGCTCATGGTCGAGCAGAACGTGCGCACGGCGCTCAAGTATGCGAACCGCGCGCTCGTGCTGGAGATGGGACGGCTTGCGCTCGACCGTCCCGCGGCTGAGTTGCTCGACGATCCCGACCTGAACCGACTCTTTCTCGGCGGCGTCTCCCAGCATGGCGCTGCGGCAATGCGATAATCGCGAACATGAGCGCCAAGGTCATCGATATCCGGGGCCGCAAGCTCGGCGGCGACACGCCGTTGATCTGCACGCCGCTCGTTGGCCGCACGCGCGAGCGCGTCCTCGCGGAAGCGGCGAGCGTCGTCGCGAAACACCCCGACGTCGTCGAGTGGCGTGTCGACTACTTCGGAGCGATCGGCGACACGACGGCCGTGCTGGACACGGCGATGGCGCTGCGCACTGCGATCGGCGACACGCCGCTGATCTTCACGCGCCGCTCGAGCCGCGAGGGCGGCGAGCCGGTTCCGCTCGACGACCATGGCGTCGTGGGTCTCTATGACGCGGTCGGCGCCAGCGGTCTCGCCGACTTGTTCGATTTCGAGATGGGCAACGACGCCGCACACGTGCAACGGGTTTGCGCCGACGCCGGCAAGCACGGCACGCGCGTGATCCTCTCGTATCACAACTTCGGTTCGACCCCCGAGCGCGACTTCCTGGTGCAGCGCTTCATCGAGGCCGAGCGCCTGGGCGGAGACGTCGCCAAGGTCGCCGTGATGCCGCGCGACCGCATGGACGTGCTGACGCTCCTGGCCGCGACCGCGGAGGCCGACGCCCGGTCGAAGATCCCGCTCATCTCGATGTCGATGGGACCGCAGGGCGCGATCACGCGGATGATCGGCGGCGCGTTCGGCTCGTCGCTTTCGTTCGCCGTCGGGGAAGCGGCCTCGGCGCCGGGGCAGATTCCGATCGCGGACCTGGTCGCGGTCTACGACGTGATCCGGCGCGCGCGCGGCGGCTGACGCACGGCATCGCTGCCATGCAGATCGTCTGCCTCGATCTCGAGGGCGTCCTGATTCCCGAGATCTGGATCGAGTTCGCCGGCCGCACCGGCATCCCCGAGCTCGCCCGCACGACGCGCGACGAGCCCGATTACGACAAGCTCATGGCGTTCCGCCTGCGCATTCTGCGCGAACGCGGGCTCGGCCTCCCCGATATCCAGCGCGTGGTCGCGGAGATGACTCCGCTCGAGGGCGCCGCAGCATTCCTCGACAACCTCCGTGATGCCTACGAGGTGATCATTCTGTCGGACACGTTCTACGAGCTCGCGCATCCGCTCATGCGGGCGCTGGGCCGGCCGACGCTCTTCTGCCATTCGCTCGAGGTCGACGCGGACGGTCGCGTGGTCGACTACCGCCTCCGCATGCCCGATCAGAAGCGAGCCGCGGTGCGTCGCTTGCGCGAGCTCAACTTCCGCGTGGTCGCGGCGGGCGACAGCTACAACGACACGGCGATGCTTGGGGAAGCGCATCGCGGCTTCTTCTTCCGGCCACCGGCGGCCATCGTTCAGGCGTTCCCGCAATTCCCCGTGATACGCAGCTACGACGAGTTGCGCGGCGCGATCGACGGCGGGTTCGCCGATTTGCGGCGTTAGCGCACCGACCGTGGACCGGGATGGGCGCGTGGCGCCCACTTTCGGGTGGCGGGCGCACCGTCGCTCGAGTGCGCTTCCTACAATTACAGGTTTCCCACATTCGTTGCCGGAGATCCGATGAAGCGCTCGTTCCTCACCCTGGTCGCGGTGTGCCGCCTTCGTGGCGGGCGCCGCCCCCGCCATCGCGCAGGAGATTCAGGAACGCGTGATTCGCTTCGGGCATCTCAACAACCCCGACCACCCCGTCAGCATGGGCGTCAAGCGCTTCGCGGAATTGGTTGCCGCGAAGAGCGGCGGCAAGATGCAGGTGAAGGAATTTCCGTCGAACCAGCTCGGGACCGAGCAGCAGCAGACCTCCGCGTTGCAGGGCGGCGTCCAGGAGATGCAGGCACCGGCGACGACCTCGCTCGTCGGCATCGTCAAGGACTACGGGGTCGTCGACTTCCCGTTCACGGTCGCGAATCACGCGCAGGCATTCGCGCTGCTCGACGGTCCGCTCGGGAAGGCGCTGCTCGACAAGCTGCCCGAAAAGGGTCTCGTGGGCCTTGCATACTGGGACCTGGGATTCCGCAACGTGACCAATAGCAAGCGGCCTATCACGAAGGTCGAGGATTTCGACGGCCTCAAGCTCCGCGTCATTCCGAACCCGGTGTTCCTCGATACGTTCAAGGCGTTCAAGGCGAACCCGGTGCCGATGAGCTTCAGCGAGTTGTACACGGCGCTCGAGACCCGGACGGTCGACGGCCAGGAAAATCCCTTTGCCGTCATCCTGTCGAACAAGTTCTATGAAGTGCAGAAGTACCTGAGCGCCACCAACCACGTCTACGGGACCAATATCATTCTCGTGAGCGGAAAGTTCTGGGACAAGCTCTCGCCCGCGGAGCAGAAGATCCTGCGGGACGCCGCAATCGAGGCGCGCGACTACCAGCGTCAGGTCAGCGTCGCCGCCGCGGACAAGGCAGTGGGCGAGCTGCAGGCCAAGGGGATGCAGTTCAACGCGGTCGCGCCGGCCGAGCTTGCGCGGATGCGTGACATCTCGAAGCCGGTGACCGACAAGGCGCTCGCCACATACGACCCCGCGATCCAGAAGCTGTTCGTCTCCGAAGTCGAGCGGGTGCAGAAGCTTCGGTAGCGGCGCGAGCGGCTCGCCGGGGCCCCGGGCGCGAGCGCCGAGGGCGGACGCCGCAGCAATGCGCGAGTCGCCGCCAGCGGCCGACAGCCTGGCGGAACGATCCAAGTGCTGCGGCCGCGGAGGCCGCTCGCGCCGCGCTATAATTCGCCCCCTTTTCCCGAAGCGGCGCGGCGCGCGGTGCCGCGCTTCGCGCCCATGCATGTCCTGTTCGAGGACGACGGCCAGCTCAAGGCCGGTACCGTCCTCGCCGACAACGAAGCGTCGTTGCAAGTCGAGGCCGCCTCGGGCAAACGGCTCAAGGTCAAGGCGACGGCGGTGCTCCTGCGCTTCGCGGAACCGTCGCCACAGGCGCTGCAGACCGAGGCACAGACCCTCGCGCGCGAGCTCGACCCGAATTTCCTCTGGGAAGCGTCGGCCGACGACGAGTTCGGTTTCGCCGATCTCGCGCGCGAATATTACGGTCGCGCGCCGGCGGCCCCCGAAGCGGCGGCCGTCGCCGTCGCGCTCTCATCCGCGCCGATGTATTTCTACAAGCGCGGCAAGGGACGCTATCGCAAGGCCCCGCCCGATGCGCTCAAGGCCGCGCTCGCCTCGGTCGAGCGCAAGCGGCGCGAAGGCGAGCAGATGGCGGCGTGGGTGGACGAGCTCCGCGCGCACCGACTGCCCGACACGCTCCGCGCGAAGCTTCCCATGCTGCTCTACGCACCCGACAAGAACGCGCTCGAGTGGAAGGCGCTCGCCGCGGCATGTGCCGGTGCACAGACGAATCCGGTGACGCTGCTCGCGCATTGCGGTGCGATCCCATCGACGCACGAATACCACTACAACGGCTTCCTCGCGCAGGCCTTTCCCAGGGGTGTCGCGTTTCCCGCGGGGGGTGCGCTGCCGCCGCTGTCCGAGCTTCCCGCAGCGGCCGTGCGCGCGTTCTCGATCGACGATCACACGACAACCGAAATCGACGACGCGTTTTCGGTGCGCGAGCTTGCGAACGGCCACTGCGAGATCGGGATCCACATCGCGGCGCCGGCGCTCGCGATCGCCCGCGGCTCGCCCCTCGACGCCGTCGCGCGCGAACGCCTCTCAACCGTCTATATGCCGGGCCGCAAGATCACGATGTTGCCCGACGCCGCGATTGCCGCGTTCACGCTGGCGGCGGGCGCCGCGCGCCCGGCGCTGTCCCTCTACGCCGAGATCGCGGCGGATGGAACGCTGGTCAGGCACGAGACGAGGGCCAATCTCGTGCCGGTCGCCGCGAACCTGAGACTCGACCGCATCGGCGAAGCGTTCACGAACGGGCTGCCTTCGCCGAGCGATCCCGAGTGGACCTCCGAGCTCCGCGTGCTGTGGCGGTTCGCGCAAGCGCACGCTGCGGCGCGCGGCAAGCCCGACGCGCCGCGCATCGACTACAGTTTCTACGTCGACTGGGACGCGGCGTCCGACGGCAAGGTGTCGATCGTGCCGCGCCCGCGCGGCTCGCCTCTCGATCGTGTGGTCTCGGAGCTCATGATCTTCGTGAACAGCACCTGGGGCGAGCTGCTTGCGAACGCGCGTGCCGCGGGCCTCTATCGCACGCAGTCGAACGGGAAGGTGAAGATGAGCACGCGGCCGGGTGAGCATCAGGGGCTCGGCCTGGCGCACTATCTGTGGGCAAGTTCGCCGCTACGCCGCTACTCCGACCTCGTGAATCAGCGGCAGCTCGCGGCTGTGATCGAGGGTGCGAAGCCCCCTTACAGCGAGAACGATGCGGAGCTCCAGGCGGCGCTCGTCGACTTCGAGGCGACCTACTCGAGCTACGCCGACTTCCAGGACCGGATGGAGCACTACTGGTGCCTGCGCTGGCTGCTGCAGGAGGGGGTGACGGAAACGCGGGCGACCGTGATCCGGGAGCAGCTCGTCCGGCTGGATCGGTTGCCGCTGGTCGTCCGGCTGCCCGACCTGCCCGCGCTTGCACCGGATGCCCCCGTCCGGGTCGCCATTGGCCGGATCGACCTCCTTTCCGCAACACTCGAATGCCGTTACGCCGGTCTGGCGGCCTGACGGTCTGGCGTCCGAGGGGGCGCAGGCTACAATAGGACGTTGACATAAAAGCGCCCATAGCCTTGCCGCGCCGACCTGCCTCGCCCAGAACCGAATCGCCCGCAATCCCGGAGGCTCCGGAATCCGCGGCGAAGGTGCCGGCCGCCCGTCCCAGGGTCGCGCCGCGACGAAAGATTGCGCCGCCTGCGCCGGCGAACGATCCGACCGGCATCACGACGCCCCCCCGCTCGACGGCCAAGCCCCGGGCGCCGCGCGCGCCGGCGACGGTTACCGGCATCGCTCGCGCCAGGCCGGCGGCGCCCCTGGCCTCGCAGCCCTCGATCCCACCGCCGGCGGAGAGGCCGAAGCTCCAGGCTGCGCCTGCGCCGTCCCCGGAGGTCGCCGCGCTGGCGACGCCCGTGTGGCTGCCGATCTTCGACGGCGGCAACACCCGGGCGAACCGTCTCTTCCGCTACACGCTGGGTGTCTCGATCGCGATCCACCTGCTCGTGCTTGCGATCAAGTTCCAGCCGTTCGACCTGAACAAGATGCTCGACCGTGCGCCACCGCTCGAAGTCGCGCTCGTCAACGCGAAATCGCCGAGCAAGCCGACGAAGGCGGACATCCTCGCGCAGGCGCATCTCGACGGCGGCGGCAACACGGATGCGGACCGTCGCGCGAAGACGCCGCTCCCGGTGCTGCCGCAGGATACGCAAAGC
The DNA here is from genome assembly GCA_963773195.1 of uncultured beta proteobacterium. GTDB lineage: Bacteria > Pseudomonadota > Gammaproteobacteria > Burkholderiales > Casimicrobiaceae > CAIWHR01. The sequence goes on along the minus strand of CAVZAE010000005.1, from coordinate 452,982 downwards.
GGTGACATTGCAGTCGCGACGAAGCGCGTCGAGGCGCTCGAGCGAGAGACCAAAGAGCTGATGACTCAGCTCAAGAGCACACCGACGGCGCCCGCGGTCGCCAAGCCGAACGACGCTCCCGATCCGAACGATCTGCCGACGGCGAACGAGCTGATGCAGCGAACGCTCGAGGCGATGCGGCTCGAGGCACAGATCGCGAAGGACATGGATGCGTACCAGAAGCGGCCGAAGCGCCGCTTCATCGGCGCGCGGGCCGAGGAATACCGCTTCGCACGCTACGTTGAGGACTGGCGGCTCAAGATCGAGCGGGTCGGCAACCTGAATTATCCGCAGGCCGCCCGCGACCTCAAGCTCTACGGCAACCTGGTGCTGACCGTCTCGATCCGCGCCGACGGCAGCGTCGAGGCCATCGAAGTGAACCGGTCGTCGGGGCAGCGGGTGCTCGACGCCGCGGCCGTCCATATCGTGGAAATGTCCGCGCCGTTCGCGTCGTTCCCGCCCGACATCAAGCGCGATACCGACATCCTGCACATCACGCGGACGTGGTCGTTCACCAAGGGCGACCAGCTCCGCAGCGATTGAGCGCGCGCGCCCGGCGCGGCGCCGCGGCTCGATGAAGCGCAGGCCCGTCGCGCGCTGGACGCTCTGGATCGTCGCAGCCGTCGTCGCGGTTCCGCTCCTTTGGCTCGCGTGGATCGCCGCGCACATCGCGTGGTATCGCGACCACCCGCCTCGCGAGACGGCCTTCATGGCGGAGCGGATGAGCGAGGCGCGGGCAAAGAATCCGAAGGCCGAGCTGCGCTACACGTGGGTTCCGTTCGAGCGGATCTCGCGCGAGCTCCCACGGGCGATGATCGCCGCCGAGGACGCGAAGTTCGCCGAACATTCCGGCTTCGACTGGGACGGCATCCAGATCGCCATGGAGAAGAACCAGAAGAAGGGCCGCGTCGTCGCGGGCGGCTCGACGATCACGCAGCAGCTCGCGAAGAACCTGTTCCTGTCGCCGGAGAAGAGCTACTTCCGGAAAGCCGAGGAGGCCGTCGTCACCGTGCTGCTCGAAGCGATGCTCACCAAGCGGCGCATCCTGGAGCTCTACCTGAACGTGATCGAATGGGGCAACGGCGTATTCGGCGCCGAGGCCGCCGCGCGGCGCTACTTCGGCATTCCCGCCTCGCGGCTTTCAGCCGAGCAGGCGGCACGGCTCGCAGCGATGGCGCCTTCGCCGCGCGTGTTCGAGCGCAATCCCGAATCGGTCTACTTGGCCGGCCGCGTCGCGACGATCCTGGCGCGGATGCCGGCGGCGGCGGTGCCGTAGGCAGCGACGACAGCACCGACACGCGCCACCGCCGCACCCGCGCTTCCCGTAGAATCGCGGGCGAAGTCATCGCCGCTGCGAAAGAGTTTGCGCACACCACGCCCATGCCGGACACCGTCGAAGAGAAGTCCGCCGAGCGGACCGAGCGGCGCACCAACGTGCGCAAGGCGCTTGGCGATGTCACCGCGCTACTGCGCAAGCACCGGCTGGTCGAGGGACTGATCCACGATCAGCAGGCGAGTCTCGGCGGCACGGAGCCGTCCGCGCTTGCCGAGAGTGCCGTCTACAAGAAGAGCAAGTCGGCGCTGCAGCGCAAGCTCGACAGGCTGCACCCTGCCGACATCGCGTACGTCCTCGAGGCGCTGCCGCTCGACGAGCGCCTCTACGTCTGGCACCTGGTCCGTGCTGCACGCGACGGGGAGATCCTGCTCGAGGTATCGGACGCCGTCCGCGAATCGCTCATCTCCTCGATGGATACCGAGGAGCTCGTTGCCGCGACCGAAACGCTCGAGGCCGACGAGATCGCCGAGCTTGCGCCCGACCTGCCACAGGAGGTGATGGACGATGTGTTCCAGAGCCTCCCGATCGAGGAGCGGGAACAGCTGCGCGCGGCGATGTCCTTCGAGGACGACATGGTCGGCGCGCTGATGGATTTCGAGGACGTCACGATCCGCGCCGACATTACACTCGAAGTCGTCCTCCGCTACCTTCGCCGGATGGATGAGCTGCCGAGCCAGACCGACCAGCTGTTCGTCGTCGACCGTGCCGAGACGCTCCTCGGCGTCCTGCCGATCAACAAGCTCATCGTCACCGATCCCGAAGCGATAGTCGCCTCGGTGATGCAGCCGCCGGCGGTCAAGCTCGTCCAGCACGAAAAGGCCGACGCCGCGGCGAGCGCGTTCGAGCGCTACGACCTGGTCTCCGCGCCGGTGGTCGACACCAACGACAAGCTGGTCGGCCGCGTCACTGTCGACGAGGTCCTCGATTTCGTTCGCAGGCAGGGCGAGGAGGACCTGCTCGCGCAGGCCGGTCTCAAGGAGGAGGAAGACGTCTTCGCATCGGTGTGGGCGTCGTTCAAGAACCGGTGGGCGTGGCTCGCGGTCAACCTGGTCACCGCGTTCGTCGCCTCGCGCGTGATCGGCGTCTTCGAGGGCTCGATCGAGAAGCTGGTCGCACTCGCGGCGCTGATGCCGATCGTCGCCGGGATCGGCGGCAACTCCGGCAACCAGACGATCACGATGATCGTCCGCGCGATCGCCTTGGGCCAGGTGTCGCGCGAGCATCCACGGAAGCTCATCCGCAAGGAGATGATGGTGAGCCTGGTCAACGGCCTCGTGTGGGGGGGCGTGATGGGGCTCGTCTCGATGCTGCTCTACCGCGACGTGTCGCTCGGCCTCGTGATGGTGCTTGCGATGACGCTGAACCTCATGCTGGCCGCGCTGATGGGTGTGCTGATCCCGATGACGATGTTGAAGCTCGGTCGGGATCCGGCGTTGGGCTCCTCGGTGATGATCACGGCCGTCACCGACTCGGGCGGGTTCTTCATCTTCCTCGGGCTCGCGACGTTGTTCCTGGTGCCCCGGTAGAGACGTGACAACGCCGCGGGGCGGTTCGCCCCTGCGACGCGCGGCCGGTCGGCGCGCGTCCGCCCGCCGCATCTTCGGAATACGCGACTTTGCCCCGCTGTTGGCCAAGGCGAGACAACCAACAGGACAGGGAGAACCCATGCTCGCACCCCGCCGCAGCGTCCGGCAGCCGGCGAGGGCGGAAGCAGAGCTTCGGCGCACGGCGTAACATGGCGCCTGGTGGCCCGGCCCGCATCCCCCGGGCCGGGCCCCGCTTTCCAGCGTCGCACCGCCCGATGTCGCACGCCGATCCCCCGCTTCCACACCCGGACCTCGTTGCCGCGATTCCGCGCCTGCGCCGCTACGCGCGCGTGCTGACGGGCGACGCGACCCGGGCCGACGACCTCGTGCAGGACACGCTCGCGCGGGCCTGGGAAAAGCGGCGCCTCTGGCAGGCGGGGACCGACCTGCGCGCATGGCTGTTCACGGTGATGCACAACGTCTATATCAATCAGCTCGCGCTCGCGCGGCGCGAGGCGGGCAACATCTCGCTCGACGCCGATACGAGCGGCGCGGCGTGGCAGCTGCCCGTTCGCGGCAACCAGCTCGATCGCGTCGAGCTGCTCGAGCTCGTGACGCAGATGGGCCGCCTGCCGCCCGACCAGCGCGAAGTGCTGCTGCTCGCGGCCGTCGAGGAGCTGCGCTACGAAGAAATCGCGAAAGTGCTGTCCGTCCCGATCGGAACCGTGATGTCGCGCCTGTCGCGTGCGCGCGAGAAGCTGCGCCGCCTGGTCGCCGATCCCACCACCGCGTTGCGTGTGATCAAGTGATCGCCTTTCGATTGCGATGAGCGCTATCGCACCTTCGCCTCCGACCGACGCCGATCTCCACGCATGCGCCGACGGTCAGCTCGTGCCCCGGCGCCGAGCGGAGATCGAGGCAATGCTCGCCGTCGATCCGGCGCTCGCCGCGCGCGTCGCCAGCATCCGCGAGCAGAGCGCGGCGCTCCGCGATGCACTCGATCCGCTGCTCGCCGAGCCGCTGCCCGAACGGCTGGTCGCCGCGGCGGCGCCCGTACCATCGGGACATCGTTCGTTCCTGCGCCGCTGGATCGCGCCCGCGTTTGCCGCGGCCGCCACGCTTTTGCTGGGCTTCGGATTCGGCTGGTTCGGCCGCGACGCGCTGATCGAACGCTCGGGAACGCCCACGACATTCGCGCGCCAGATGGCGGTCGCGCACGCGCTCTATGCGTCCGATGCCCGGCGCCCGGTCGAGGTCTGGGCGAACGAGGAGAAGAGCCTCGTCAATTGGCTCACCAAACGCCTCGGGTTCAAGGTGCGGGCCCCCGACCTGAACAGCCTGGGCTACGCGCTTGTCGGTGGAAGGCTGGTCGCGGGCAACGAGAATCCGACCGCGCTCTTCATGTACGAGAACGCCGACAAGGAGCGACTGTCGCTGCAGGTGCGGCGGCAAACGTTGGCGAGCCGAAAGTCAGCCGTCGGGGGCGACACCGCGTTCCGTTATGCGGTGGAGAATGGCGTCGGCGTGTTCTACTGGATCGACGACGACTGCGGCTACGCGATCTCCGGCGCGCTCGACCGCGCGCAACTCCTTACGGTTGCGCAGGTCGTGTTCGGCCAGCTTGCTGCGCTCGAGGCGGCGGAGCCAAAACCGTAGCGCGCCGCGCCGACGCGGCCTCCGCGCATCCGTCATTTGGCGTTACCCCCCGCCGTCGGCCGCTCTCGGTCGCTCGGCGACGCGCCCTTCGGGCCTTGGCGCGCTGTCGCTCGCCCGCCTCGCTCCCTCGCGCTACCATCGCGGTCATGCAGCGAATTCCCGCCCGCGTCGGCGATGGTGTCGACGACGTCGACACGCCCTCGCTGGTCGTCGATCTCGACGTTTTCGAGCGCAACCTGGATCTGATGGCGCACGCGGCGCATGGCGCCGGCATTGCGCTGCGGCCGCACGCCAAGTCGCACAAGTGTCCCGCGATCGCCGAGCTGCAGATCGAGCGCGGCGCGGCCGGCATCTGCTGCCAGAAAGTGGGCGAGGCCGAGGCGTTCGTCGCGGCCGGAATCCCGGACGTGCTCGTCACGAACGAGATCGTCGGGGCGGGCAAGCTCGCGCGGCTCGCGGCGCTTGCGCGCGAAGCCACGATCGGCGTGCTGGTCGACGACGCGGCAAGCGTCGAGACCATCTACGGCGCAGCGCGAAGAGCGCTGGCGTGACGCTCGACGTGCTGGTCGAGATCGACGTCGGCGCGAATCGCTGCGGCGTCGAGCCGGGCGGCCCGGCGGTCTGGCGCTCGCGCAGCGGATGGCGGACGCACACACCTGCGATTCCGCGGTCTGCATGCGTATCACGGCCGCGCACAACACCTGCGACGCCCGACGAGCGCCGGCCGCGGCGATCGCCGGCTGCCGAGGCGTTCGCGCGCGACACGCAACGGCCGCGAGTCGAACGGGGCTCGCAGTGCCGCCATCGTCACCGGCGGCGGCACCGGCACGTAGCGGTTCGACGCGACAGCGGCGTCTACACCGAGATCCAGCCCGGCTCGTACATCTTCATGGACGTCGACTACGAGCGGAACCTCGCTGCGACGGACGCCGGTCGGCATCATTTCGAGCAGAGCCTGTTCATGCCTCGCGACGGTCATGAGCCACCCGGTCCGCGAGCGCGCGGTGGTCGACGCGGGCCTCAAGGCCACTGCGTTCGACTCGGGTCTGCCGGTGGTGTACGGCGCGCGCGGCGCTCGACTACACGAAGGCGTCCGACGAGCACGGCGTCCTCGAGCTCGACGCCGACCGCGATCCGCTCGTTCTCGGGCGACCGCGTCTGGCTCATTCCCGGGCACTGCGATCCAACCGTCAACCTCCACGACTGGTTCGTCTGCATTCGCGGCTCCCGCGTCGAAGCGATCTGGCCCATCGCGGCGCGCGGTGCAATCGCCTAGCGCCACGTCAGCACAGGCTTCATGTTGCCGGCGCACTCCTCGCGCCCGCAGGTCCATTCCTAAAGAGTTACGGCGCCGCGCGGCGTGCGCAGCATTGCGGCAAGTCGTGCCTCGCGGTCGTAGCTCACGCGCATTCGGTCGGAGAGTCCAAGCGCCGCCAGCGCCGTGCGGGACGGCGCCGGGTCCGGGAGGGACGCCGCGATCTCGGCGATCGCCACGTTCGACGGCGGCAGCCGGTCGGTGGGATGCGCGGACACGTCCCACTGGATCAGAGCCGGCACGACGCCCCTCGCGGGCCGCCGACCGTCGTCGGGTACGGTCAGCCGCCAGCGGTAGTTGCCGCGCTCGAACGAGCGGATCGTACCGAGCGCCATGCCGCACGCGGCGCTCGCGCGGTCGATGTCGGGGGTTCGCGCGGCCCAGGCGATGAGTCGCGGACGCTCGGCCAGCTCGCCTTGGAGCGCAACGTCGTCCAGGTCGAACCAGCGGGGATGCGGAGGCTTGGTGCCCTCGGGGTCGATCGCGATCACCTCGAGGTACGCGCGGTGGTTCAGGCGCAGGAGCGCGTTATGCGTGCCCATGGTGACGTGCTTGCCGCCGGGCACCGGCGCGACGCCTGTCAGGCGCTCGACGAACGCGATGCCGGCCGCGAGAGTGGCGGCGCCGACGATGAGATGATCGAGCTCCGCGGACGCCGCGCTCGTGCGCCGCGTGACGATCACCGCGTCTCTTGCGCGTCGAAATCGAGCTCCACGCGGGCGCCGTTGGGATCGTGGAAGAAGAGCTGCCACGTTCCCGCGCCGCGCAGGCGGCGGCACTCGTACGGAAGCCCGCGCGCCTCGAGCTTCGCGATCGTGGCTGCGAGTCCCCGCGCGCTGAAGGCCATGTGGTCGATGACGCCGGCCTTGAGCTCCTCCTTCGGGTGGCCGCCGATCACGTGCAGGATCGGTTGGCCATTCGCGTAGAGCCATGCGCCGGGAAAATCGAACGGGGGCCGGTCGCCAGGCGCGATCCCGAGAAATTCCCCGTAGAACGCGATCGTCGCGTCGACGTCGTCGGTCAGGATCGTGAAATGGTTCATCGCGGTCGCGGGCATGGCGGCTCCGACGGATCAGGAAGTCCTTGCAATATTACGCTCAGGTGAGCGCGTCGCGGATGAACGCTGCGACGAGCGCCATTGCATCAGGGCCATGTGCGTCGTTGAAGGGCAGCGAATCGTCGCCTCCGCTCCATGCGTGGCCCAGTCCGGCGATGGCGACATAGCGCACGACGAGGCGGCCGCCCTGCCGCCACTCGCGCGTCGTCGTCATGCGCCCGAGTTGCATCTCGTGTGCCTCCGCATCGGCCGCCGGCAGCGACGTCTCGGCGCGCATCGGCGTAGGCACGGCGGGATGGCCGTCGAAACGGAGATACTGGCGGACCAGCGCCGTTGCGTTCGCCTGCGCGACGACGTGGTCGGACTCGCCGTGGATCGCGAGCAGCGGAACGCGAGTGGGATGCGATCCGCGCGCCGCGGCGCCGATGGCCTCGACGTCGGTCTCGGGGCCGCGCTGCATGACGCCGATCGCGGTGAACGCGGAAATCGCGGCGCCGCAGGCGACACCGGAGTGGACGGCCACCGCGCGCACAAGGCCTGCGTCGCGCAGTCCGAGCACGGCGGCGAGCGCGCCGCCGGCGGACATGCCAACGGCGACGACACGTGCGGGGTCGGCGCGATGCCAGCGGCCAACCGAGCGGATCATCGCCCCGACGATCGCAGTCTCGCCACGTCCGGCGACGGTTGCGCGGTCGAACCAGTTCCAGCAGTGCCACGCGTTCGCCGTATCCTTCTGCCGCGGCATCAGCACGAGCCACCCTTCGCGATCCGCGTGCGCCGCGATGCGTGTGCCCTGCGCAAGCTCCTCCGGCGTCTGCTTGCAGCCATGGCAAAGGACGATCAGCGGCGAGCGGCGCCAGCGCGACCAGCCGGCGGGCGTGTAGAGCACGTACTCGCGCCGCGGCCACAGCCACGGCAGGATCGCGAGCCAGCCGCGCCACGAGAACTTCGTCCCTTTCGTCCACTCTCCCGGGGTAGGCGTACGGCGGAGGAGGCGGGCGAGCTCCCCTCTTGAGGCGGGTCCAATAGGTCGCCATTGAGCTATCCTAAACAGACCCCTTTGAACGGTCGCGCCGACGGCCGGGCGGGCGCGCCGGCTGGATCATTTTTGGTTGTCTATTCCACGCGCAGCCGACTACGCGAAGCTCTTGCGCAATGCCGCTTCGCCGCGCTCGGAGAATTTGACGACGCGCGAGTTCGGCGCGCGGCGCGCCCAGTTGAGCTCAATGAAACGCCGCAGCAGCGCCGCGCCGAGCGAGCCCGCGAGGTGGTGGCGGCGCACGCTCCAGTCGAGGCACGACGCGGCAAAGCGGACGGCGCGGGTTCGGCTCGTCCGCGAGATCGATGCCCGAAGTCGCGGCAGAAGCGCTCGCCCTGCGCGGCGTGAGCTCGCAGGCCTTGCCTCGTCGTGGCGCAGCAGCCGGCGCTTCTCGAAGCGGTCGAAGGCGAAGCACGCCGAGGTCGCCCGCGAGGTGGTCGTAGCAGACGCGCGCCTTGCGCAGCGCCGGCTCGCGCGGGCTCGGACCGCAGCCGCACCGCGCCGGTGCGGTACGCGACGCCCATCAGGCTCTCGAGGAGATCGCGCGACGTCGCGGTCGGCGAGCCGGAAGTAGCGATGGCGCCCCTGGCTTCTCCACGGCGATCAGCCGCGCGTCGACGAGCTTGGCGAGATGCGCGCTCACGGTCTGCTTGGTGACGCCGGCGATGCCGCGAGCTCGGTCGCGGTGAGCGCCTGGCCCGCCCATCAGCGCGGTGAGGATGTCGGCGCGCGCGTGATCGCCGATCAGCGCCGCGATGCCGACGATGTTGGGTCCGTCTTTCATGGTTCGATGATAGACGAACCATTGGCGCGGCAAGCGTAACGATAGCGCTCATCCGTCGCAGTGAGGCGCCATGACCATCACCTGCTTCATCCGCTACCAGATCGATCCGTTCCAGCGCGAGGCGTTCCGCGAGTACGCGGAGGCGCTGGCTCGCCATCATCCCCCGCTGCGGCGGCGACCTCGTCGGCTACTTCCTGCCCGCACGAAGGCACCAACGACGTCGCGTGGGGATTGATCGCCTTCGAAAGCCTCGCCGCGTACGAGGCGTACCGCGCACGCCTCAAGGCCGATCCCGAAGCGCGCGCCAACTTCGCGTTCGCGCAGCGAGAAGCGGTTCATCCTGCGCGAGGAGCGCACGTTTCTCGAGCGAGTGCCGCCGGCGGCGCGCAAGCCGGAGCATCGCGATGATCGCGGTCATCTTCGAGGCACTGCCGCACGCCGGACGCGAAGACGCCTACCTCGACGCGGCCGCGCGCTCCGGCCGCTGCTCGCCGAGATCGACGGCTTCATCTCGATCGAGCGCTTCGAGAGCCTGACCGAGCCCGGCAAGATCCTTTCGCTGTCGTTCTGGCGCGACGAGGCAGGCGGTGCAGGCGTGGCGCAACGTCGAGGCGCACCGTCGCATCCAGGGCGTAGGGCGGGCGGCGATCTTCGCCGACTACCGCCTGCGCGTGGCGCACGTGCTGCGCGACTACGGCATGAACGAGCGTACTGAGGCGCCTGAAGACTCCCGCGCCGCGCACGGCTGACGCCGCGGCTCTCCCGGGCGGTCAGCGTAGCCTACCCTGTTTTGCGTGAGCGAACGCGCGGCGACTATGTCCCGCCGAGTGTCGAGGTCGGCGCGCCATTAGTGGTGTTGCCCTGGACCCAGTTATTGCCCATCGAGATGATCTTGCCGGTGCCGTTGACAACCAGTCCGATCACGTTCTGCGCGACCGCCGAATACGCGACGCGAATCGTCGAGCCATCGTCGGCACGGATCCCGGCCACCGAATTGTTCGAGAGGTTGCTGTTCTGAATCGAGACCTGCTCGATGCCGGCGTCCCCACCGGTCCAGACGCCATAGCCATTGCCCGAGAGCTCGGAAGCATCGATGCTGACCGACGGCGTCGTGCCTGCCAGCGAATTCGTGGCAAGCCCGGCGCTGGCGCCCCCGACGACGACGACGCCATGAACGCTTGCGACCGCGCCGTTCTGGATGAAGATCCCGAAGGCGGTGGACGCCGCGACGATCACGTGGTCCAGTGCGACGTTCGCAACCGTCGACGCCCCCTGCGGCTCGGCGTCTACGCCAAGGAAGTTCGCACGGAATTCCGAGTTCTCCACGCGCAACCGGGAGGACCCCGTCGGATGAAACCACAGGCCGTGCGAGGTGGCGATCGCACCGAATCCGGTGGCGATCGTGTTGGTGACCAGCAGGCTGCCGACGCCATTGAAGACGATTCCACTTCCGGTCGAGCCGTGGTTGTTGATCGTGAGACCGCTCAACGTCACCCGATCTCCGGCCGCGGCCGTGGTGACGGTAACGCCGTCGCCGGAGAGGACGGACACGCCGGCGTAGACGCCAGAAGGCGCGACGATGCTGATCGCCTGGGTGATCGTCACCGGGCCATAGCCCCCCGAGTCGAGGACGATCACCTCGCCGCCGGGATCGGTTGCCGTGATGGCCGAGGCAAACGAGCGGCACGGCGTTGCCAGCGAACAGGCGGCGTTGTCGACGCCGGAGGTCGAGACGAATGAGCGTTGGCCTGCGCCGATGGCCGACCCGGAAAGGACGAACATGACGGCCGCGGGCGCCGCGGCGAGCATGGAGCGGAGAAGCGGATGCGGCATGACGACCTCCCTGGCCCCTGAGGCTTGGTCCGCCGGCGGCCGGGCCGCGCGCGCCGGCGGGGGACGGATCCTAGATCAGCACGATGTCGTATTGCTCCTGCGTATAGATCGACTCGACCTGGAGGGAAATGGGCTTGCCGATGAAGTCGCCCAACTGTGCGAGTGACTGCGACTCCTCCTCGAGGAATAGGTCGATCACCGGCTGCGCGGCGAGAATCCGGAACTCGCGCGCATTGAACTGCCTCGATTCGCGCAGGATCTCGCGCAGGATCTCGTAGCACACGGTTTGCGCGGTCTTGAGCTCGCCGCGTCCCTTGCACATGGGACAGGGCTCGCAGAGGACGTGCGCGAGCGACTCGCGCGTCCGCTTGCGCGTCATCTCGACGAGTCCGAGCTGGGTGAATCCGTTCACGGTGAGGCGGGTCCGGTCGCGCTCGAGCGCGCGATTCAGTTCGGAGAGCACCGCGTTGCGATGGTCGGCGTTCTCCATGTCGATGAAGTCGATGATGATGATGCCGCCCAGGTTGCGCAGGCGGAGCTGCCGGGCGATCACCTGCGCGGCCTCGAGGTTGGTCTTGAAGATCGTGTCGTCGAAGCTGCGGCCGCCGACGAAGCCTCCGGTGTTGACGTCGATCGTCGTCATGGCTTCCGTCTGATCGACGATCAGATAGCCGCCGGACTTGAGGTCGACGCGACGCCCGAGCGCCTTCTCGATCTCGTCCTCGACGCCGTGCAGATCGAACACCGGCCGCTCCCCGGCGTAGTGCTGGACCCGCTCGGTCAGCGCAGGCGTGTAGTCGCGGGCGAAATCCTGCATCCGGACGAAGGTCTCGCGCGAATCGACGACGACCCGTCCCGTCTCCTCGGTGGCCATGTCACGCAGCACGCGCTGCGCGAGCGACAGGTCCTGGTAGAGGAGCGCGGGCGCGGGCTGTGCGAGCGCGCCCTGATTCAGGTCGCGCCAAAGCTTGGTCAGGTACTCGATATCGTTCTGCATCTCGCGCTCGCTGGCGGTCTCTGCCATCGTGCGGATGATGAAGCCTCCGGTGAGGCCGGCGGGCAGGAGCAGCTGAAGCTTCTCGCGCAGGCTCTCGCGCTCCGCCTCGTCCTCGATCCGCTGCGAGATGCCGATGTGCGAATCCTGCGGCAGGTAGACGAGCAGGCGACCGGCCAGGCTCACCTGCGTCGAGAGGCGCGCGCCCTTGGTGCCGATCGGATCCTTGATGACCTGGACCAGAAGCGACTGTCCCTCGTGCAGGATCCGCTCGATCGGCCGGGAGTCGCCGCCGTGGCTGTTCTGCCGGTGTTCCCAGATGTCGGCGATGTGGAGAAACGCGGCGCGCTCGAGGCCGATTTCGACGAACGCGCTTTGCATCCCGGGCAGCACGCGCGCGACGCGGCCGAGATAGATGTTGCCGACAAGCCCGCGCGCACTCGCTCGCTCGATGTGGAGCTCCTGGACGACGCCCTGCTCCAGCATCGCGACGCGCGTTTCCTGGGGGGTTACATTGATGAAGATCTCATTGGGCATCGACGGGAATGGTTCATGGCGGAATTCCGGTGCGAGCGAGCGGCCGAACCGCTCGCCTGAAAAAGTCAGTTGGCGTTCTTATAGCACGGGGAAGCCGATCCGGGCGAGAAGCGCCGCCGTCTCGCACAGCGGGAGCCCCATCACGCCGGAATAGCTTCCTTCGAGCCGGGCGACGAACGCCGCGGCTCTGCCTTGCACGGCGTACGCGCCCGCCTTGTCGGCGGATTCGCCGGTGGCGACGTACGCATCGATCTCGGCGGGAGCAAGCTCGCGGAACGTCACCGCCGACGTGACGATCTCCGCCGTTTCCTCACCGTCCCAGAACAGCGCCACAGCGGTCGAGACGTGGTGGGTGCGGCCGGAAAGACGTGTCAGCATCCGCGCAGCGTCGGCCGCATCGCGCGGCTTGCCGAAGATCTCGCCGTCGAGCACGACTTCCGTGTCGGCGCCAAGCACCGGTCGCGGCGACAGCCCGCGACGGCGCATCGACGCGCCGCCGACGCTCGCCTTGGTGCGCGCGAGGCGCTCGACGTAATGAAGCGCGGGCTCGCTATCGCGCGCGATTTCGTCGACATCCTTCGGCCGGCCCGCCGCTTCCCGCAAGCGCAGGAGGTCGAACTCGACGCCGAGCTGGCGCAGAAGCTCCTGCCGGCGGGGGCTGAGAGAGGCGAGGTAGATCGACGGCGCCGGCGCGCTCATAGCGGCTCGCTCATTCGCGGTGATACGGATGACCCGCGACGAGGCTCGCGGCGCGATAAAGCTGCTCGGCCAGCAGCACGCGGCACAGGCTGTGCGGCAGCGTGAACGCCGACAGCGCGACCAGGGCCGCGGCGCCGTGCTTGACCGAGTCCGCGAGTCCGTCCGCGCTTCCGATCACGAAAGCGATGTCGGTCGCGCTCGCGCGCCAGCGCCCCAGGTGCGCGGCGAGCTCGCGCGTGGTCCATGCTTGTCCACGCTCGTCGAGCGCCACCGTCTTCGCGCCCTTGCATGCTGCTGCGATGCGTACCGCCTCCGCCGCGAGCAACCGCTCGACCGGCTTGCCGTCGCGTGACTCGGGCTTGAGCGCGACGAGCTCGAGCGCGAACTCGCGCGGCATCCGACGGGCGTAATCGTCCCAGCCCGCTGCAACCCACGCCGGCATGCGGTGGCCCATCGCCACGACGCGGAGTTTCATGCCGCAGAAGGGAGGAGATCATCCGCGGCGTCATGCGCGCATGATCCACGGGCCGCTACGCCGCCGCGCGATCCGCGGCGGCGCGCCCGCGCGACGACTTGCGCGGCGCCCAGAGCTCCTCGAGATTGTAGTGCGCGCGCACCGCCGGCTGCATGAGGTGGACGACGATGTCGCCGGCGTCGACCAGCACCCACTCGGCGGTTTCCTCGCCCTCGACACCGATGATCGTCGCGCCTGCGGCCGCGAGCCGGTCGCGGACATGCCTCGCGAGCGCCTTGACCTGCCGGTTCGATTCGGCAGTGGCGATGATCAGCGTGTCGTACAGATTGGTGAGCTTGCGGACGTCGAAGACGGCGATGTCGCGGGCCTTGATGTCGTCGAGGGCGGCTACGGCGATCTTGGCGAGCTTCCTTGTGGGCACGGGGGAGACCGGTAGAGTTGGTTGCGCTCAATATAGGCCAAAACCGGCGGTGGAAGCAAACCGCGGACGGCCTCGAGTCCCGCGGCCCCGCGCGCGAGCTCGCGCCGGATCGCGGTCCCGGAGATGTCGTGCGGAGTGACGGCCTGCACGACGATTGACCCCGCCGGCCTCGCGGCCAGAGCGTCTGCGCCGCTCGCGTGCCGTCGCTCCCAATCGAGTACGAGGTCCGGGGCGCGTGCGACATCGAACGTGACCCCCGGACGTGCGACGACGATCACGTGCGCGAGGTCGAACAGCTCGCGCCAACGGTGCCATTGCGGCAAGCCCAGGAAAGCGTCGGCGCCGACGATGAGCGCGAGCGGCCGCGCGGGGTCCTCGCTGCGTAGCGATTCGAGCGTCGGCACCGTGTAGCTCGGCCCCGCGCGATCGATCTCGCGGCTGTCGGCGGCGAGCCCGGGTATGCCGGCAACGGCAAGCTCGACCATCGCGAGGCGATCGATCGCGGAAGCGACAGGCGCCGCGCGATGCGGCGGTCGACCGGCGGGAACGAGGCGCACGCCGTCGAGCGCGAGCGTCGACACAAGCTCGCGCGCGAGCTCGATGTGGCCGACATGGACCGGATCGAATGTGCCGCCGAGGATGCCAAGCGGCGCCATGTCACCCGCGTGGCGCTCTCGAGCGAGGCCGCCCGGCGCGGTCAATGGCCGACGCTCGGTACGCCGACGACAAGCGTCTCGGCGTGATCGATCTCCGCCTCGACGGCGCGGAGCGTCTGCTCGTTGATGACGAGCGTGTCGTGCAGCGCATGGAGCTCGGCGCGCTCGGCCGCGAGCGCCGCGAGCTTGAGGCGTCGCTCGACCGCGGCGACCGCCTCGAGTTGCTCGCGTCGCGGGCCATTGGCCGAATGGCGGTGCAACCGCGCCTCGTAGTCGGTGATCAGCCGCTCGGCGAACGCGATCTCTTCCGGCCGCCCGAGCTTCGGGATCTCGACCCTGAGCGCGTTGGCGGCGGCCTGGGCGACCGCCAGCCGCGCGGCGCGCTCCTCGCGATCGGGGCCGCCGTCACGCCGCACAGCCAGCCACGAGATGAACGCAGGCAGCGTGAGCCCGTTGATCGCAAGCGTGAGCACGATCGTCGTTCCCGCGAGGAACAGGATCAGGCTGCGCCCGGGAAACGCCGTGCCGGGCGATGTCATGAACGGGATGGACAGCGCCGCAGCGAGCGTCACCGATCCGCGAATCCCCGCCCAGCCGACGAGGAACACCGCGCGCGGGTCGCGCCAGCCCTCGCGCTCACGGATGCGGCGCGACAGGAGCAGCGGCAGATAGGTCCCTGGATAGACCCAGGCGAGCCGCACGACCGTAACGGCCGCCCATACGGCAAGCGCGTAGAACGCAAGGCTCGCCGACGATTCGCCCTGCATGTGCTCGAGCACGCCCTTCAGTTGCAACCCGAGCAGCAGGAACGCAAGGCCGTTGAACACGTAGAGCAGCATCGCCCACACTTCCCACGCATGGCGCCGAGTGGCCACCGAGAGGTGCTTCGTGTCGTGCATGCCGGCGTAGAAGCCGGCGGCGACGACGGCTAGAATGCCCGAGACAGACAGGCGCTCGGCGACGAGGTAGGCGGCATACGGCGTCAGCAGCGACAGCATCGTCTGGATCGTCGGGTCGTCGACGCAGTAGCGCATCAGGCGTATGCGGACCTCGCCGATCAACGCGGCGACTGCCAAGCCCGCGAGTGTGCCGCCGCCCGCGAGCAGCACCAGCGACGTGCCCGCTTCGAGCCACGAGAACGCACCGGTCGCGACAGCGGCGACCGCGAACTTGAACGCCACGAGTCCCGACGCATCGTTGATCAGGCTCTCGCCGTTCAGGATGTACATCGCGCGCGACGGCAGAGGAAGGCGCGCGGTCACGGCCTCGGTCGCGACGGCGTCCGTTGGCGAAACGATCGCTCCGAGCGCGAACGCCGCGGCCAGCGGCAGCGAGGGGATGAGCCAGTGCATCAGGTAGCCAACGACCACGACGGTCGCGGCGACGAGGCCGAGCGCGAGCAGCAGGATCGGCCGCAGGTAGCTCACGAACTCGCGCTTCGGAAACAGCCATCCGTCGCCGAACAGGAGCAGCGGCACGAAGAGCAGGAAGAAGACGTCCGGGTCGAGCTCGACGTCGGAGAGTCCCGGGACGAAGGAAAGTGCGGCCCCGCCGATGACGAGCAGCATCGGCAGCGGCAGCGGCGTCCAACGCGCGAGCGCGCCGATCGCCGCGACCGCGAGGAACAGTGCGAGCCCCAGTTCGACCGTCTCCACGCTCCGGATTGTACCGGCCGACGCCAGGGCTTCGCTTCAGAAACGGGAGCCGGGCTCCTGCAGGAACGCGACCTCCTCGGGCGTCGACGTGCGACCCAGGATCGCGTTCCGGTGCGGGAAGCGCCCGAAGCGGCGCACGATAGCCGCGTGCTTCTCCGCCCACCGGAGATTGCCCGGCTCTCCGGTCTCGGTGGCGAGCGCGCCGAAGAGTGCCAGCGAGCGCTCCTGGACCGCGCGATCCTCCGCATGCTCGAACGGCATGTAGAGAAACCAGCGCTCGTATTTGTCGAGTCGACGATCCTGTCCGGCGTCGACGGCCGCCGTCGACGTCGCCAGTGCGCGCGCGTCACCCGCGAAGGCGCGCGTCGTGTCGCGGAACGCGTTGCGCGTGAACTGGTCGAGCAGGAGCACGAGCGCAAGCGAACCGTGCGGCGTAGTTCCGGCGTGAGGCCAGCCGCCGGCCAGCGCCGACTCGATCGCCGCGCCGAAGCGCGAGCTGATCTCGGCGTCGAAGGTCGGATCCTTGCGGAACCAGGCGTTGCGCTCGGCGTGTGGCGCGGGCCCGAACCAGAACTCGAGGATCTCGTCCTGCGGGAGCGAAGGTGTCATCGCGCTATCATAGCGGCACGCCACAGCGACGCCTTCGCCGGTTTCCGGTCCTTCCGTGCGCACTTCGAATCGCGACGTCTTCCTCCTCGCCTGTTGCCAGGGATTGCTGCTCACCAACTCGGCAGGCCTGATCACGATGAACGGGCTCGTCGGCTTCGATCTCGCCGGGACGAAGACGCTGGCCACGCTCGGCGTGACGACCTACGTGCTGGGCTCCGCGGTCGCGACGATGCCGGCGTCGCTCTGGATGGCTCGCGTCGGACGGCGCATCGGGTTCATGGCGGGCGCGCTGGTCAACGTCGGCGGCTGCCTGCTCGCTGCCTTCGCGATTGCGGAGCGCAGCTTCGCGCTCTATTGCGCCGCGACGGCCGTGGTCGGGATCTACAACGCGATCGGGCTGCAGTACCGGTTCGCAGCCGCGGAAGTCGCGGCGCCCGCGGACCGCGCGCGAGCGATCTCGCTTGTGCTCGCGGGCGGCATCGCAGGTGGATTTCTCGGACCGCAGAGCGTGCGCCTCGCGAAGGATCTCTTCGCGACGCCGTTCCTGGGCTCGTTTGTGGTGCTGGCGGCCTATGCGATCGTTGCGCTCGCCGTGCAGTCTCGCGTTCGCGTGCCGCCGCCCGGCATCGAGGAGCGCACCGGCGGTGGGCGGCCGCTCGCGCAGATTGTTCGCCAGCCGGTGTTCATCGTCGCCGCGCTGGCCGGCGGCCTCGGCTACGGCGTCATGAACCTGCTGATGACAGCGACGCCGATCGCGATGGATATTTGCAGCCACCCCTTCGCGGCGGCCGCCTTCGTGATCGAGTGGCACGTCGTCGGCATGTACGCGCCCGGGTTCGTTACGGGCTCGCTGATCAAGCGATTCGGCGTGCTGAACGTGATCGTGGCCGGTGCCGTCCTGGTTGCGGTCTGCACGGGGATTGCGCTCCACGGAACGTCGGTCGCGCACTTCGCGGTTGCGCTCGCACTTCTCGGTGTCGGCTGGAACTTCATGTATACCGGTGGCACGACGCTCCTGACCGAGGCTTACGCGCCGGCGGAAAAGGCGCGCACGCAGGGCGCCAACGACTTCATCATCTTCGCGACGATGGGGGTATCGTCGCTCGCATCGGGCGCGATGGTGACCGCGGCCGGCTGGGAGGCAATGAACCGCGCGGTGCTGCCGTTCCTCGCGCTGATCGCCGCCGGCGCGCTCTGGCTCGCGTGGCGCCGCCCGCGCGCCCGTCGCCGGCTGACGGCCCTCAGGCTTCGACGCTGACGCCGTGCCAGAAGGCAACGTAGCCTTCGATGTTCTTCGCTTCGGATTTGGTCGAGGGGTAATACCACGCCGCGTCGGGGTTTACCGCGTCGCCGACGACGACGTCGTAGTAACTCGCCGTCCCCTTCCATCCGCAGACGGTGTGCGTCGCGCTCGGCCGGAAGTGCGCGCGCACGATCGAATGGGGAGGGAAATAGTGATTGCCCTCGACGACGATCGTCGCTTCGCTTTGCGCGAGCACGGTTCCGTTCCAGATGGCCTTCGCCATGATGCCTCCTTCAGGATGTCGCCTGGAACCGCCAGTAGACGGCCTTGATCTTCCGCGTGTCCCCCGCCTCGAGGTGCGCGGACAACGCCCGCCCGACGGCCTCCGACTGCGGGACGTCGCCGCGGGTGTGCACGAACACGATCGCGCGCCGGTCGTCGAGCACGAGCGAACGGACGTCGCCCTCGATGCCACGCCCGGCAAGCCAGGTCGCAGCGGCGCGGTCCAGCGTCAGATCCGTCGTGTCGATCAGGAAGCGCCGGTTGAGTGCCGCCAGGAACAGCGCCATCACCCCGAGAAGCACACCGACGATGATCGCGACGATCGCGTCGAACTCGGGATGCGGCCCGGCGATCATCGAGACCCCGGCGACGATGAGCGTCAGCACGATGCCGAGCAGCGCGACCGCATCCTCGAGCAGCACGGCGAACACGGTGACGTTGGTGTGACTGCGGTGCAGCTTCTTGAACCCGCCGAGCTCCCTGAGCGCAGTGCGGAACGTCCATGCCTCGAGCGCGAGCGCAAAGACGAGAAGGCCCAGCACGAGCGGCGTGAAAGGCTCTGCCGGCGTTGGCGTGATGAGGGCGTGAATTCCGTGGTAAAGGTTGATGCCGCAGCCGACGAAGAACACGCTCACCGCCGACACGAGCGACCAGAAATAGGTCTCCTGACCGCGGCCGAACGGATGCAAGCGGTCCGGGCCGGCACGGCCGCGGACTTCGCCGACCTTGAGCAGCACCTGGTTGCCGATGTCGGCGAGCGAATGGATCGTCTCGGCGAAGAGCGTCGGCGAGCCGGTGACGACCCAGCCGAAGCCTTTCGCGACCGCGATCGCCGAGTTGGTCGCGATCGACAGCGTGACGGAGGCGGACATCGTCCGTCCGGACAGGGCGTCGGTCGGCCTAAGGCCGGATGTTGACCCAGCCCTCGCGCTCGCGCGTGATGATGTGCTCGATGCCCGCGCGTACATAGATGAGACCGGGCGCCATGTCGTCGCGCGCGAGCTTCTGCCTCGCCATCGAGTTCTCGCACGCGTAGATCTTCGCGCCCTGCGCCTTCTGGAGTTCGATGAGGCGCGAGGCGACCGGCGCGTCGAGCTTGAGCATGTTGATGCCCTGGCCGAACGCGACGAGCTCGATCTGCGTATCGGGGCCGTAGGCCTCGCGCAGGTTGCCGACGACGTTCAACGCCTGGTTCCAGGTGCTCGGATCTCCGTCGCTCACCTGGAGCACGACTTTCTCCGCGAGCGCGTGGGGCGCGAAAGCGAGCGCTCCGACGGCGATCAGCGTGAAGGCGAGGCGACGGAAGCGTCCGGTCATGGCGACTCCTAGGTGCGAATCTGGCCCGTGCCAAGCACGATCCACTTGCGGCTCGTGAGACCTTCGAGCCCGACGGGCCCCCGCGCATGCAGCTTGTTGGTCGAGATACCGATCTCCGCGCCCAGGCCGTACTCGAAGCCGTCGGCAAAGCGCGTCGACGCGTTGACCATCACCGAGCTCGAATCGACTTCGCGCAGGAAGCGCATCGCCGCGGTGTGATCGTTGGTCACGATCGCGTCGGTGTGCCGCGAGCCGTACTTCGCGATATGCGCGATCGCCGCGTCGAGGTCGTCGACGATGCGAACCGCGAGGATCGGCGCCAGGTACTCGGTGTACCAATCGTTCTCGGTCGCCGGCTTCATCGCCGGGATCAGCGCGCGCGAGCGCTCACAGCCGCGGAGCTCGACGCCCTTGCGCACATAGATCGCGGCGAGCGATGGCAGCACGGACGGGGCGATGCCGGTGTGGATGAGCAGCGTTTCCATCGTGTTGCATGGCGAGTAGCGCTGCGTCTTCGCGTTGTCGGCGATCCGGATCGCCATGTCGGCATCGGCCGCGGCGTCGACGTAGACGTGACACACACCGTCGAGATGCCGGATCACCGGCACCTTCGCCTCCCTCGCTACGCGCTCGATCAGGCCCTTGCCTCCGCGCGGCACGATGACGTCGACGTGCTTCTCGTCGGCGATCAGGAGGCCGACGGCGTCGCGGTCCGTCGTGGCAACGACCTGCACCGCGGACTCCGGCAGGCCCGCCGCGAGAAGCCCTTCCCGGATGCACGCGGCGATTGCCTGGTTGCTCGCCAGTGCCTCCGAGCCTCCGCGGAGGATCGTCGCGTTGCCGGCCTTGAGGCACAGTCCCGCGGCGTCCGCCGTGACATTGGGACGCGACTCGTAGACGATGCCGACGACGCCCAACGGCACGCGCATGTGGCCGACCTGGATGCCGGAGGGCCGGTACTTGAGATCGGTGATCTCGCCGATGGGATCGGGCAACGCGGCGATCTCGACGAGACCGACCGCCATCGCTTCGATCGTCGCCGGCGTCAGCGTAAGGCGGTCGACGAACGCCGCATCATGCCCTGCAGCGCGGGCTGTGGCGACATCGGTGGCATTCACGGCCGCGAGCTTGGCGGTATCGCGCCGGATGGCGATCGCCATCGCGTGGAGCGCCGCGTTCTTCTGCTTCGTATCGGCGCGCGCGACATCGCGCGCCGCGGCACGCGCGGCGGCGCCGATGCCCTCCATATACACCCTGAGATCCCCGAGCGTGTCGAGGCCGGGAACGACGACGTGGCCCATGCGCGCATTGTAGCGCCAACCGCGGCCACCCCGGCCGCAGTCACGGACGTGCGACGAAGCGGTAGCCGACGCCCGTTTCGGTGATGAGATGCCTTGGCCGTGCCGGATCGGCCTCGAGCTTCGCGCGGAGGTGCGCCATGTAGATGCGCAGATAGTGGCTGTGCTCGATGTGCGACGGCCCCCAGACCTCGCGCAGGAGCATCCGGTGCGTAAGCACCTTGCCCGGATGCGCGAGGAGTTGCGCGAGGAGCCGGAACTCCACGGGCGTCAGGTGCACCGCGCTGCCGCCGCGCGTGACGCTGCGGTTCACGAGGTCGACCGCGACGTCGCCGAACTCGACGATCGGCGAGTCGCCGGCGCCGCGCACGCCGCGACGAAGCATTGCGCGCAGGCGCGCGGTCAGCTCGGCGACGCCGAAGGGCTTTGCGAGATAGTCATCGGCGCCGGCGTCGAGGGCTTCGACCTTCGACGACTCCTCGGTGCGCGCCGACAGCACGAGGATCGGCAGCGTCGAGAATGCGCGCACCTCGCGGATGAAGTCGACGCCGTCGCGGTCCGGCAGCCCGAGATCGAGGATCGCGACGTCGGGCTTGCGCGTGCCGGCATCGATGACGCCTCGCTCGACCGTCTCGGCTTCGCTCACGCGATAGCCCTCGTCCTCGAGCGCCGCGCGGACGAAGCGACGGATCTCGCGGTCGTCCTCGACGATCAGCACCTGCGGTGCACTGTCGGGGGTCATGGCTCAAGGCTCGGTCGGTGGCGGCGGTGGTTCCTCGGCCGGCAGCGTGAACACGAAGCGCGCGCCGCCACCCTCGCGATTCTCCGCGCGAATCGTGCCGCGATGGGCCTCGACGATCGCGCGGCAGATCGCGAGTCCGAGGCCCACGCCCGGTACGACGGATTCCGGATGGCCGCGCGTGAACTTGTCGAAGATCGCACGTTCGCGCCCCGGCGGCAATCCCGGTCCGCGATCCTCGATCGCGATTTCGATCATCGGGGCCGCCACCTTCGCCTCGATCCGGATCGGCGATCCCGGTGGCGTGTACTTGGTGGCGTTCTCGAGCAGGTTCACGAAGACGCGCTCGATCAGCGCGCCGTCGCAGTTGACAAGCGGCAGGTCGGACGGCAGCGCGACCTCGACCGGGCGGCCGGCGAGCGCGGGCTCGAGCGCGGCGAGTGCGCTGCCGACGAGCTCCTCGAGCGATTGCCAATCCTTGCGCACTTCGGCCCGGCCGGCCTCGAGTCGCGCCATCTCGAGCAGGTTGTCGACGAGCTGCGCCATGCGCCGCGCCTGATCGCGGATCGCAGCCGCTTTCGCCTCGCCCGTCCCGGGCCGCGGTTCGCGCGCCAGCTCCTGCGCGAGCGTCTCGGACAGGCCGACCAGCGCGGTCAGCGGCGTGCGCAGATCGTGCGAGAGCGCGGACAGCACGGAATTGCGCAGCCGCTCGGATTCCATGTCGACGAGCGTCCGCTGCGCGACGGTGACGAAATGCACGCGCTCGAGCGCGATCGCGATCAGCGCGGCGCAGGTCTCGAGCAGCCGGTGCTGCTCGGGAATCAGGAGCTGGCCGGCGTCGGCCGGCTCGAAGACGAGCACGCCGCGCGTGCGCACCGGCGCCTTGAGCGGCAGGTAGAGCTTGCCGGCCGCGGGCAGCGTGTCGGTGCCGATGCCCGCGGGCTCCGCGTGGTCGACGACCCAGCGCGCGATCGCCATGTCGATCGCGACCTTGCCGGCCTCGGCGACGACCTCGCGCAACGTTTCATCCTCGTCGAGCATGAGGATCGCGACCTTGCCGCGGCTCGCCGCGGCGACGTAGCGCTCGCCGATCTCGCCGACCTGCTCGGGCGCGAGCGCGGCCGACAGTTCGCGCGCCATCTCGAACAGCCGCCGCGCGCGCTCCTCGCCCTGCGAGGCGAAGCGCGCCTGGTGATTGAGGCGCGCGGTCAGCTGTCCCACGACCAGGCCGACGCTCAGCATCACGAAAAAGGTGAACACGTACTGCGCGTCGGACACCGCGAAGGTGAACTGCGGCGGCACGAAGAAGAAGTCGAACGCGAGCACGTTCGCCACCGCAGCAGCGATCGCGGGGCCGCGCCCGAACGCGAAGGCCGCACCGACGACGGCGAGCAGGAACAGCATCACGATGTTCGAGCGCTCGAACCAGTGCTGCAGCGGAAAGGCGACCAGCGTCGCTACCGCGGAGAGTGCGAGGGCGCCCGCGTAGCCGCGCCACCTATCGGGCGTCGTCTCCGTCGAGGGGGACTCCTCCGGCGCGCTGTCCGGCGCGGATTCGCGCCCGATCAGCACGACGTCGAGGTCGGGCGCCAGCGCGCTTGCCCGCCAGCCTTGCCCCTGCCGCCAGCGTGCGAGCAGCGTCTGGCGGCCGCTCGCGCGTCCGAGGACGAGGCGCCCGAGGTTGTGCGTACGCGCATAGTCGACGAGAGCGGCGGCCGGGTCGGGCGCCGCGATCGTCGCGGTCTGCGCCCCGAGCTCCTGGGCGAGCTTGAGTGTCGCGAGGATTGTCTTCCGCCGGGCCTGGGACGCGCGCGCGAGCGCCGGCGTCTCGACGTAGATCGCATGCCAGCTCGCCTCGAGCGCGGCCGCTAGCCGCGCGGCCGCGCGCACAACCGACTCGTCGCCGCGATTGGGCCCGATGCCAACCAGGATGGCGTCTCCTGTCTTCCAGACCGGAGCGCGCGCGACGTTCTCGACGCGATAGGTGCGCATCTGCGTGTCGACGCGATCCGCAGTGCGCCGCAGCGCGAGCTCGCGCAGCGCGAGCAGGTTGCCCTTGCGGAAGAAGTTCTGGATTGCGCGCGCCGCCTGCTCGGGAAAGTAGACCTTGCCCTCCTTCAACCGCTGACGAGCAGGTCGTCCGGCGTGAGGTCGACCAGCACGACCTCGTCGGCGTCGTCGAACACGCGGTCGGGCAGCGTCTCGCGCACCTTGATGCCGGTGATGCCGCCGACGATGTCGTTCAGGCTCTCGAGATGCTGGACGTTGACCGTCGTGTAGACGTCGATGCCCGCGGCGAGCAGCTCGTGCACGTCCTGGTACCGCTTGGGGTGGCGCGAGCCCGGCGCGTTGGTGTGCGCGAGCTCGTCGACGAGCAGGATCGCCGGCTTGCGCGCAAGCGCGGCATCGAGGTCGAACTCCTCGAGCGCGCGATCCCGATATTCGACGGTCTTGCGCGGCAGGACCTCGAGGCCGGCGATCAGCCGGGTGGTCTCGGCACGGCCGTGCGTCTCGACGACGCCGACGACGACGTCACGGCCCTGCGTGCGCAGGAGCTGCGCCTCGGCGAGCATCGCGTACGTCTTGCCGACGCCGGGCGAGGCGCCGAAGAAGATCTTGAGCCGGCCGCGCTCGGCACGGGCGCGTTCGTCCTCGATGCGCGCGAGCAGCGCGTCGGGATCGGGGCGCTCGTCGCTGCGATCAGCGCTGCATCCCGCGGCCTCCGCTCCTGTTCGTTACTGGGGCCGTTGCCGTGTCGGCCGCGCTCAATCGCTCGGCGACGCGCCCTTCGGGCCTCAACTCGCTGTCGCCGGCCCGCCTCGCTCATTCGTCACAGGCTTCATCCGGTCGAGCGCAAGGTTCAGCTTGCAGCACGTTGACGACCGGCTCGCCCAGGAATCCGAGCTGCCGGCCCTGCGTATGCTCGGCGACGAGCGCGCGGACCCGCGCGACGTCGACGCCGCGCGCCCGGGCGACACGCGCGACCTGGTAGTCGGCGGCGGCGGGACTGATGTGCGGATCGAGACCGCTGCCCGAGGTCGTGACGAGGTCGGCGGGCACCGGTGCCGTGTTACCCGGGTCGGCGCTCCGCAGCGCCTCGATGCGCCCCTTCACGGCGTCCGCCAGCGCCGGGTTCGTCGGCCCGAGGTTCGAGCCCGTCGACGCGCCGGCGTTGTACGGCATCGGCGCAGTCGCCGACGGCCGGCTCCAGAAATACTTCGGGTCGCTGAACGGCTGGCCGATCAGCGTGCTGCCGACCGGCTTGCCGTCGCGCTCGACGATGCTGCCGTTCGCCGCATCGCGCAGCGCGAGCTGGCGCGATGCCGGTGACGACCAGCGGATAGAGAACGCCGGTGACGAGCGTGAGCGCGACAAGCACCGCGAAGGCGTCGCGGAAGGTGCGAAGCATGGTCATTTCCCTCTCACACGAGGCCGACGGCGGCCAGAATCATGTCGACGGCCTTGATGCCGATGAACGGCAGCACGATGCCGCCGGCGCCATAGACGAGCAGGAACTTGCGCAGCAGCGGCCCCGCACCGATCGGGCGATACCGGACGCCCTTGAGCGCCAGCGGAATCAGCGCGACGATGATGAGTGCGTTGAAGATCACCGCCGACAGGATCGCCGAAGCCGGCGTCGCGAGGCCCATGACGTTCAACACTTCGAGCTGCGGATAGGTGGTGACGAACGCCGCCGGGATGATCGCGAAATACTTGGCAACGTCGTTCGCGATCGAGAACGTGGTGAGCGCGCCGCGCGTCATCAGCATCTGCTTGCCGATCTCGACGACCTCGATCAGCTTGGTCGGGTTGGAGTCGAGGTCGACCATGTTGCCGGCCTCCTTCGCCGCCTGTGTCCCGGTGTGCATCGCGACGGCAACGTCGGCCTGCGCGAGCGCGGGCGCGTCGTTGGTGCCGTCGCCGGTCATCGCGACCATGCGTCCTTCGTCCTGGTGGCGGCGGATCAGCGCGAGCTTCGCCTCCGGCGTCGCCTCGGCGAGGAAGTCGTCGACGCCCGCCTCGGCGGCGATCGCGGCCGCGGTCAGCCGGTTGTCGCCGGTGATCATCACCGTCTTGATGCCCATGCGGCGCAGCTCGGAGAAGCGCTCCTTGATGCCGCCCTTGACGACGTCCTTGAGCTCGAGGACGCCGAGGACCCGCGCGCCCTCGGCGACGACGAGCGGCGTGCTGCCGCGCCGCCCGACGTCCTCGACGAGGCGATCGACGGCGGGCGGCACGCTGCCGCCGCGCTCCTGGACGAAGGCGGCGATCGCGTCGGCCGCGCCCTTCCTGATCTGGCGCTCGCCGACGTTGACGCCGCTCATCCGGTTCTTCGCCGAG
The DNA here is from genome assembly GCA_963773195.1 of uncultured beta proteobacterium. Lineage (GTDB taxonomy): Bacteria > Pseudomonadota > Gammaproteobacteria > Burkholderiales > Casimicrobiaceae > CAIWHR01. Next base: position 427,131 of record CAVZAE010000005.1, on the reverse strand, counting down.
AACGGCACGAACGTCGCGCCGAGCTCGGCGATCTGCCGCTCGCGGAAGCCGAACTCGCGCTTCGCGAGCACGACGATGCTGCGTCCCTCAGGCGTCTCGTCGGCGAGCGAGGCGAGCTGCGCCGCGTCGGCGAGATCGCGCACGGCAACGCCCGGCGCCGGCAGGAAACCGCTCGCCTGGCGGTTGCCGAGCGTGATGGTGCCGGTCTTGTCGAGCAGCAGCACGTCGACGTCGCCCGCGGCCTCGACGGCGCGGCCCGACGTCGCGAGCACGTTGGCGCCGAGCATCCGGCTCATTCCGGCGACGCCGATCGCCGAGAGAAGCGCGCCGATCGTCGTCGGAATCAGGCAGACGAGCAGCGCGATCAGCACGGTGATCGTGACGGGCGTGCCGGCCTTGGCCGCGTCGACGCTGTAGAGAGAGTACGGCAGGAGCGTCACCGTCGCGAGCAGGAAGACGAGCGTGAGCGCCGCGAGGAAGATCTCGAGCGCGATCTCGTTCGGCGTCTTGCGCCGCTTGGCGCTCTCGACCATCGCGATCATCCGGTCGACGAACGTTTCGCCGGGATCGACGGTGCAGCGCACGACGATCCAGTCCGAGAGCACGCGGGTACCGCCGGTGACCGCGGAGAAGTCGCCGCCCGATTCGCGGATCACCGGCGCGGATTCGCCGGTCACTGCCGACTCGTCGACCGAGGCCACACCCTCGATCACTTCCCCGTCGCACGGGATGAAATCGCCGGCCTCGACCAGCACGACGTTGCCCTTGCGCAGCTCTTCGGCGGGCTGGGTATAGAAGGCGCTGCCGTGACGCGGCTCGCGCAGCCGCTTCGCCCACACTTTCTGGCGCATCGCGCGCAACGCCGTCGCCTGCGCCTTGCTGCGGCCTTCGGCAAGCGCCTCGGCGAAATTGGCGAAGAGCACGGTGAACCAGAGCCACAGCGCGACGGCGCCGATGAACCACGCGGGCGCCTCGCCCTGGCCGCGGAGCGCGTCGATCCAGAGCCAGGTGGTGAGCAGGCTGCCGATGAAGACGACGAACATCACCGGGTTGCGAGCCTGGACGCGCGGGTCCAGCTTGTTGAACGAATCGGCGATCGCCGGGCCGATGAGCGCGGGATCGAACAGCGGAAGGTGCTTGCGGGTCATCGTGCGGCCCTCAGTGCGCGGCATAGAGTTGCAGGTGCTCGACCACGGGTCCGAGCGCCAGTGCCGGAACGAACGTCAGCGCGCCGACGAGCAGCACCGTGAACACGAGCATGACGATGAACAACGGCGTGTGCGTCTGCAGCGTTCCCGTTCCCGTTGGAACCGACTTCTTCGCGGCGAGCGAGCCCGCGATGGCGAGCACCGGAATCATCAACCAGTACCGAGCGAACCACATCGCAATGCCCAGTCCGGTGTTCCAGAACGGCGTATTGGCGTTGAGGCCGGCGAACGCACTGCCGTTGTTGTTGCCCGCCGACGAGAACGCGTAGAGGACCTCCGAGAACCCGTGCGCGCCGGGATTGTTGAGACTCGTGAGCGCGTCGGGCGTCACGACGGCGATCGCCGTGCCGGTCAGCGCGACGAACGGCGGGATCAGGATGGCGATCGCCGCCATCTTCATCTCGAACGCCTCGATCTTCTTGCCGAGATACTCCGGCGTCCGCCCGATCATCAGGCCGGCGACGAACACCGCGATGATCGCGAACACGAGCATCCCGTACAGGCCCGAGCCGACGCCGCCGTAGATGACTTCGCCCAGCTGGATCAGCCACATCGGGACGAGCCCGCCGAGAGGCGTGAACGAGTCGTGCATCGAATTGACGGAGCCGTTCGACGCCGACGTCGTCGCGGTCGCCCACAGCGCCGAATTGACGATGCCGAACCGGGCTTCCTTGCCTTCCATGTTGCCGCCCGGCTGCGTAGCGCTCGCCGTCTGGTCGACGCCGAGGGCCGCGAGCACCGGATTGCCGCGGCTTTCGGCCCACGCGCAGAGTGCGAGCAGCGCGACGAACACGATCGTCATCGCGGCCAGCACCGCCCAGCCCTGACGGGTGTCCTTCACCATCGTGCCGAACGTGTAGCAGAGCGCGGCCGAGATCATCAAGATCGCGAGCAACTCGAGGAAGTTCGACAGCGGCGTCGGATTCTCGAACGGATGGGCGCTGTTGACGTTGAAGAAGCCGCCACCGTTCGTGCCGAGCTGCTTGATCGCGATCTGCGACGCGGCGGGTCCGACGGCGATCGTCTGCTCCTTCGCCGTTGCCGGCTCGGTGACGGGATTGCCCTTCTCGTCCTTGATCGCCTGGCCCGCGGCATCCGTCTTGGGGTTGTCGTAGGTGACAGGCTGGACCAGCTCGACCGTCTTGTACGGCTGGAACGTCTGCACGACGCCTTGCGAAACGAGCACCACGGCGAGCACGAGCGACAGCGGCAACAGGATGTAGAGGGTCGTGCGGACGAGGTCGGTCCAGAAGTTGCCGATCGTCGACGCCGATGCGCGCCGGAAGCCGCGGATCAGCGCGACGAGCACCGCCATGCCGGTCGCCGCGGAAACGAAGTTCTGCACGGTGAGGCCGAGCATCTGCGTGAGATAGCTCAACGTCGTCTCGCCGCTGTAGCCCTGCCAGTTCGTGTTGGTGGCGAAGCTCACCGCGGTGTTGAACGACGAGTCGGGCGACACGGCGGCCAAGTCCTGCGGGTTGAGCAGCGGGATCCATGCTGGAGCCGCTGGAGCGCGTAGACGACGAGCAGCCCGAGGATGTTGAACGCCATCGCCGCGACCGCGTACTCGGTCCAGCTGCATTTCGCGCGCGGAGTCAATGCCGCAGACCCGGTAGAGCACGCGTTCGACCGGCGCGCCGAGCGTGTTGAGAAACGCCGGCTGGCCTTCGTACACGCGTGCCATGTACGCGCCCAGCGGCTTCGCGAGCGCGATCAGGACGACGACGTAGAAGCGCGAGCTGCAGATATCCGTTGGCAGTCATTCGAACCACTCCGGCTTGAGCATCGCGGCGATCAGGTAGACGAAGAGGCCGGCGGTGACGAGCGTGCAAACGACGTAGAGCGTGCTCATTTGCTGTCCCCCAGGTGCTCGAAGCCGAAAATGAGGCCGATCGTTCCCGCCGCGAGGGCGGCGACCAGCAGGAGAAACGCGACGTCCATGGGAAGCTCCCGAACGAATGAGGACTAGGGGTGCCAAAGCCTATCGAGAATAGGGAGTCGCGCAGAAAGATGGCGTCAAATCGCGACCGGCCGACGTAAACCCCGCGTAAACGGGGTACGTCATCTCGCGACGCTGCTGCGCGGCCGACGACACGGCGTCGACGCCGTCAATCGGGGTTACCCCGCGCCGTCGTCCTTGCGCTCGGTCCCGGCATCGATCGTGCCTGCGGCGATTGCTCGCGGGCGCGAAACCGCGCGACGAGCCACGAGAGACCGGCGCCGATCACCAGTGCCGCGATCAGCACGGCTACGAACAGGGTGCGCCAGAGGAAGACGTCGAATAGAGTAGGCATGGCGAATTGAGACTTCGATCGGAATCCCGATCCAACATGTCGACAGCGTAGCGAAGACAGCGCAAAAAGCGCGTCAAATTGGCCGCGTCGGCCGTAAATGCGACGCAAGGCAGGCGGGAACGCGAGCGACGTCGCGTCCTGCGTGGCAGGTCGTTTATTCCGCCTTTACGGTGTCGGGGCTCAATTCGACGGCGTTTTGACGAGCGCGGCGCTAACTTGTCCGCATCGTGCTACGAGAGGACTGCGTCGATGAACATGCAAATACCCGCCTGCCGCCGCGGGCGGTGAAATGGAAAACCGGTTGGGCCACCGGCCCGGGACTTCAAGTTCGGTCGAGACAGGCATCGACCCCTGCGATGTCGTGCTCGACGTCGAACTGCACAACCGGCGGCACGCGCTCGAGCTCGCCGCCGCGGCATTCGGCCGCAGTCTCGACCTCGATCCGGATCCCATCTTCCGGGCACTGTGGCGGCGTGAGCTCGTGGGGTCGACGGCGCTGGGCTGCGGCATCGCCGTTCCGCACGCGCGGATCAACGGCATTACGAAGCCGACGACACTCTACCTGCGGGCGAAGTGGCCGATCGACTTCGCCGCGCCGGACGGCAAGCCCGTCCGTCACTTGCTGGTGATCGTCGTTCCTACGGAGGGCGACGCCGACGCGCACCTTCAGCTGCTGGCGGCTATCGCGCAGAGGTTCACGGAGCGAACGTTTCGCGACCGGCTCACCGCGGCGGACGATGCGGGCGCCATTCGCCGCACGTTCGCCGAATTCCCCTAAATCGCCGTCCATACCGCAGGCACGACGAGGCAGTCCGCGGTCGCGGTTCAGCGGCCAGGTTTGAACGTCCGTACCCCGGAATCGGTGCCGAGCAGGATGACATCCGCACCGCGTGCCGCGAAGAGTCCGACGGTAACCACGCCGACGATGCCGCGGATCTTGGCCTCGAGCGCGACGGGATCGGTGATCGACAGGCCATGCACGTCGAGGATGACGTTGCCGTTGTCGGTGGTGAACCCCATCCGCCACTCCGGATGCCCGCCGAGGCGCACGAGCTCTCGTGCGACGTAGCTCCGCGCCATCGGGATCACCTCGACCGGCAGCGGAAAGCGTCCCAGCACGCCGACGAGCTTCGAGCCGTCGGCGATGCAGACGAACTTGCGCGCGACCGCGGCGACGATCTTCTCGCGCGTGAGCGCGCCGCCGCCGCCCTTGATCATCGCGCCGTGCTCGGTCACTTCGTCGGCGCCGTCGACGTAGACCGGCATCTCGGCGACGTTGTTGAGCTCCTCGACGAAGATGCCGTGCCCCTTGAGCCGGTCGGCCGTCTTGATCGAGCTCGCGACCGCGCCCTTGATTCGATGCTTGATCTTCGCGAGCTCGTCGATGAAGAAGTTCGCGGTCGATCCGGTGCCGACGCCGATGATCGCGTCGTCCTCGACGTATTTGATCGCCTCGCGCGCGACGGCCTGCTTGAGCTCGTCCTGCGTCACGCCGTCAGCTCTTCTTCCGCGGCGGCGGCAGGTCCGTGCAGACGCCCTCGAACGCTTCGGCGCCGAGGCCGATGGACTCGGACAGCGTCGGGTGCGGATGGATCGTGCGGCCGATGTCGACGGCGTCGGCGCCCATCTCGATCGCCAGCGCGAGCTCGCTGATCAGGTCGCCGGCGTGCGTGCCGACGATGCCGCCTCCGACGATTCGATGCGTCTCCGCGTCGAACAGGAGCTTGGTGAAGCCTTCGTCGCGCCCGTTCGCGATCGCGCGGCCGGAAGCGGCCCACGGAAACAGGCCCTTCTCGACCTTGATTCCCTTCGCCTTCGCCTCGTCTTCAGTGACGCCCACCCACGCAATCTCGGGATCGGTGTAGGCGACCGACGGAATCACGCGCGCGTCGAAGAAGCTTTTTTGTCCGGCCGCAGCCTCGGCGGCGACGTGGCCTTCGTGCGTTGCCTTGTGCGCGAGCATTGGCTGCCCGACGATGTCGCCGATGGCGAAGATGTGCGGCACGTTCGTGCGCATCTGGCCGTCGACCGGGATGTAGCCGCGATCGGTGACGGCGACGCCCGCTTTTTCCGCGGCGATCCGCTTGCCGTTCGGCGCGCGGCCAACGCTCATCAGCACGGCCTCGTAGGGCTGCGGTTCCTTCGGCGCATTCGTGCCCTCGAAGCTCACCCACAGGCCGTCGGGCTTCGCGGCGACCGCGGTCGTCTTCGTCGACACCATGACACGATCGAAGCGCGGCTTGTTGAACTTCTCCCAGACGCGAACGAGATCGCGATCGGCGCCCGGCATCAGGCCGTCGAGCATCTCGACCACGTCGAGTCGCGTCCCCAGCGTCGAGTAGACGGTGCCCATCTCCAGCCCGATGATGCCGCCGCCGATCACCAGCATTCGCTTGGGAATCGACGCGAGCTCGAGCGCGCCCGTGGAGTCGATGACGCGTGGATCGTCGGGGATGAAGGGCAGGCGCACGACCTCGGAGCCCGCGGCGATGATCGCGTGCGCGAATTTGACGACCTTCTTCGCGCCGGTCTTCTTCTTGCCCGGCCCGTCGGTCAGCTCGACTTCGACGTGATGGGAGTCCAGGAACTGGCCGATGCCGCGAACGAACTCGACCTTGCGCGCCTTCGCCATTCCGGTGAGACCGCCCGTCAACTTGCCGACGACCTTGTCTTTCCACGCACGAAGCTTCGCGAGGTCGACCGTCGGTGCGCCGAAGCCGATGCCGTGCTCGGCCAGGACCTTCGTCTCGTCCATCACCGCGGCGATGTGCAAGAGCGCCTTCGACGGAATGCAGCCGACGTTGAGGCATACGCCGCCGAGCGTCGCATAGCGCTCGACGATCACCGTCTTCATGCCGAGGTCGGCGGCGCGGAACGCGGCACTGTAGCCGCCAGGGCCCGAGCCCAACACGAGCATCTCGCATTCGACGTCGGCCTTGCCGGTGTAGGTCGCGGCGCCGGTTACGGGCGCGGGTGCGGATTTCGGCGCAGCAGTCGTTGCAGCCGGGGGCGCTGCTGCGGGCGCAGGCGCGGGCTTTTGCGCCGCCGGAGCCGCGGCGGGCGCGGGTTTCGCGGCGCCCTCGGTCTCGAGGACGACGATGAGGGAGCCTTCGCTCACCTTGTCGCCGACCTTGACCTTGATCTCCTTCACCTTGCCCGCGGCCGGCGCGGGCACGTCCATCGTCGCCTTATCGGATTCGAGCGTAACGAGCGGATCTTCGACAGCGACAGTGTCGCCCGGCTTGACGAAGACCTCGATGACCGGGACGTCCTTGAAGTCGCCGATGTCGGGGACTTTGACCTGCACGTCGCTCATAGCATCACCCGTCGCATGTCGGCCAGGAGCCCGCAAAGATAAGCGGTGAAGCGCGCTGCCGCAGCGCCATCGATCACGCGGTGATCGTAGGAAAGCGACAGCGGCAGCATGAGGCGGGGCGCGAACGCCTTGCCGTCCCACACGGGCCTGGTCTGCGATTTCGACACGCCGAGGATCGCGACTTCAGGCGCGTTGATGATCGGCGTGAATGCCGTGCCGCCGATACCGCCCAGCGAGCTGATCGAGAAACAGCCACCCTGCATGTCGGCGGGCCCGAGCTTGCCCTCGCGCGCCTTTGCCGAGAGCTCGCCCATTTCCTTCGCGATCTGCAGCACGCCTTTCTGGTCGGCGTTCTTGAGCACCGGGACGACGAGACCATTCGGCGTGTCGGCCGCGAAGCCGATGTGCCAGTACTGCTTGACGATCAGGTTGTCGCCGTCGATGGACGCATTGAAATCGGGAAACTTCTTCAACGCCGCAACGCTCGCCTTGATCAGGAATGCGAGCATCGTGAGCTTGAGGCCGGCCTTCTCGTTCTCCTTGTTCTGCGCGACGCGAAATGCCTCGAGGTCGGTCACGTCCGCTTCGTCGAACTGGGTGACGTGCGGGATCATCACCCAGTTGCGGGCGAGGTTCGCGCCGGAGATCTTCTTGATGCGCGACAGCGGCCGCGTTTCGAACGGACCGAACTTCGCGAAATCGACCTTGGGCCACGGCAGCAGGTTGAGCTGACCGCCGCCGGTGACGCCACCGCCAGCGGCGGCGCCGGGCGCCGCGCCGCTCATCACCTGCTTCACGAAGCCCTGCACGTCCTCCTGCAGGATCCGGCCTTTCGGACCGCTGCCCGTCACGCGCGAAAGATCGACGCCCAGCTCGCGCGCGAACTTGCGCACCGACGGCGATGCGTGCGCCGCCTTGAACGATTCGGCATCGATGGGGGCGGCGGGCGCCGCCGCCGGTTTCGCCTCCGCAGATGGGGAAGGCGCGGCGGGAGCGGGGGCTGCGGCCGGCGCTGCAGCCACGGCTGCCGGCGGAGGTGCGGGCTTAGCGGCTTCTGCTTTTGGCGCCGCGGCCCGTTTGGCCGCGCCACCGTCCGCCTCGAGCATGGCGATCAGCGTGCCTTGGCTCACTTTGTCGCCGACCTTGACGCGGACTTCCTTGACCGTGCCCGCCGACGGCGACGGCACATCCATCGTCGCCTTGTCGGACTCGAGCGTGATGAGCGAATCCTCGGCCGCCACTGTGTCGCCGGGCTTGACGAAGACCTCGATGACGGGGACGTCGGTGAAGTCGCCGATGTCCGGAACCTTGACCTCGAGCGCGCTCATGAGTGACCCCTAGACGGTCCACGGCGCCGGCTTGGCCGGATCGAGCCCGTATTTCTTCATGGCCTCGGCCGCCTTGGCCGCGGGCAACGCGCCTTCGTCAGCCAGGGCCTTCAGCGCGGCGACGGTCACGTAGTGGCGGTCGACCTCGAAGAAGCTGCGGAGCTTCTCGCGCGTGTCGGAGCGGCCGAAACCGTCGGTTCCGAGCACGACGTAGCGCCGTCCGACACATGCGCGAATTTGCTCGGCATACGAGCGGTTGTAATCGGTCGCCGCGATCACCGGGCCCGTCGTGCCTTCGAGGCAGGACGTAGCGTGCGCGAGCTTCGGCTTGGCCGTCGGATTCAGCATGTTCTCGCGGCTGACGCGCATGCAGTCGCGTGCGAGCTCGGTAAAGCTCGGGCACCCCCACAGGTCGGACTCCACGCCCCAATCGCTCTTGAGCAAATCGGCCGCTGCGATCACCTCGCGAAAGATCGTGCCGGAGCCGAGGAGCTGCACCCGCGGCGCTTTCGCCTTCTTGTCGCCGGCACGGAACTGATACATCCCCTTGATGATGCCGGGCGCTGCGCCCTCGGGCATCGCCGGGTTCTGGTAGTTCTCGTTCATCACCGTCAGGTAGTAGTAGCAATCCTGCTGGTCGGCGTACATCCGCTTCAAACCGTCCTGGATGATGACAGCGACCTCGTACGCGAACGTCGGGTCGTACGAGATGCAGTTCGGAATCGTCGCCGAGATCAGGTGCGAGTGGCCGTCCTCGTGCTGGAGCCCTTCGCCGTTAAGCGTCGTCCGGCCAGCGGTGCCACCCAGCAGGAAGCCGCGCGCGCGCATGTCGCCGGCCGCCCAAGCGAGGTCGCCGACCCGCTGGAACCCGAACATCGAGTAGAAGATGTAGAACGGCATCATCGGCACGCCGTGCGTCGAGTACGACGTCGCCGCGGCGATCCAGTCGCACATGCCGCCCGCCTCGTTGATCCCTTCCTGCAGGATCTGCCCGTTCTTCGACTCCTTGTAGAACATGAGCTGGTCGTGGTCTTCCGGCGTGTAGAGCTGGCCCTGCTGGTTCCAGATACCGAGCTGGCGGAACATGCCTTCCATCCCGAACGTGCGCGACTCGTCCGGCACGATCGGCACGATGTGCTTGCCGATGTTCTTGTCGCGCACCAGCATCTGCAGGATCTGCACGAACGCCATCGTCGTGGAGATCTCGCGGTCGTCGGTGCTCTTGAGGAAGCGCTCGAACGCCGGCAGCTCCGGCACGGCGAGCGATGCAGCCTTCCGCCGTCGCGAGGGCACGTAGCCGCCGAGTTCCATCCGCCGCGCCCGCATGTACTCGAGCTCGGGCGAGCCCTCGGGAAATGTCACGTATGGCGCTTCGTCGAGCTTGTCGTCGGGCACCGGTATCTGGAACCGGTCGCGGAAGCGGCGGATCGAATCGAGCGACATCTTCTTCTGCTGGTGCGTGATGTTCTGGGCTTCCCCCGACTCGCCCATCCCGTACCCCTTGATGGTCTTGGCAAGGATCACCGTCGGCTGGCCCTTGTGGTTCACCGCCGCGTGGTATCCGTTGTATACCTTGAACGGGTCGTGGCCGCCGCGGTTGAGCAGCCAGATCTCGTCGTCCGTATAGTCGGCGACGAGTTCCTTCAATTCCGGGGTATTGAAGAAATACTCGCGAACGTAAGCACCGTCCTTGCTCTTGAATGTCTGGTACTCACCGTCGACGCATTCCATCATGCGGCGCATCAGGATGCCCTGCTTGTCGCGCGCGAGGAGCGGGTCCCAGTGCCGACCCCAGACCACCTTGATCACGTTCCAGCCGGCGCCGCGAAAGTCGCTTTCGAGCTCCTGGATGATCTTGCCGTTGCCGCGCACGGGACCGTCGAGCCGTTGCAGGTTGCAGTTGACGACGAAGATCAGGTTGTCGAGGTTCTCGCGCGCGGCCATCGAGATCGCGCCCATCGACTCGGGCTCGTCCATCTCGCCGTCGCCCATGAACGCCCACACCTTGCGTCCCTCGGTCTGCGCGAGGCCGCGGTCCTGCAGGTATTTCATGAACCGTGCCTGGTAGATCGCCATCAGCGGCCCGAGCCCCATCGACACCGTCGGGAACTGCCAGAAATCGGGCATCAGCCACGGATGCGGGTAGGACGAGATGCCCTTGCCGTCGACCTCCTGCCGGAAGTTGTCCATCTGCTCGGGCGTCAGGCGGCCCAGCATGAACGCGCGCGCGTACACGCCCGGGGCCGAGTGCCCCTGCACGAACACGAGGTCACCACCCTGGGTGTCGGTCGTCCCGTGCCAGAAGTGATTGAATCCGATGTCGTAGAGCATCGCCGCAGAGGCGAAGCTCGCGATGTGGCCGCCGACGTTCGTATCCTTGTTCGCGCGGATAACCATCGCCATCGCGTTCCAGCGCACGACGTGGCGGATCTTCTGCTCGATGTTGAAATCGCCCGGCAACCGCACCTGCTTGTCGACGGGGATCGTATTGATATACGCAGTGTTGGCCGAGAACGGCAGGTACGCGCCGGAGCGGCGCGCCTTGTCGATCAGCGCTTCGATCAGGAACTGCGCGCGTTCGGGCCCTTCCTGCGCGAGGACGCCGTCGAGTGCGTCCAGCCACTCGCGCGTCTCCTGGGGATCGTGATCGGCGGATTGGTTCATGCGACTCCTCCAGCGCGGAGCGGCGCCGGGAAATGAACCGGACGCCGGGGGTTCGATTGTATGCGGCAGTGTCGACGCGCGACATCAGCGCCCTCTGATCACAAACGCACGACTGGCAGGTGCCCTAATTCGCGGGCCGGAAGAATACCACCAGACGGAAACCATTTCCATTTAGGTGGTCACGGTCCTGGGAAACCTCTAACGCCTTGCGTCAAGGAGCGAGCGCTTACTGCTTGCCTTTGACCAACAGCCACAGGCCACAGCCCAAGGACAGGGATCCGAACGCGGCGAAGCCGATGCGGTAGCTCGCGATCAGCGTCGCAAGCAGCGCGAACGTCGGTGGTCCCAGCACGACGCCCGCGAACGTCACGAAACCGGAGGCCCCGGTCACGGTCGCAGCTTGGCCCGGCGGCGCGTGGCGCGCGACCTGCGCGAGCTGGACCCCGTTCCAGCCGATCGCCGTGGCGCCGAAGGCGGCACAGATCACGATCACAACCGCGGCCGGCCAACGCTCGCTCATCGTCGCGGTCGCGAACGCGCACAGCCCTGCCGCGATGCCAAGCGTACCCAGCATCTTGCGAGGGCGCACCCACCGATCCGCGACGTGGCCCCAGACGATGCGGCCGACGATGCCGCCGATGTTCGCTACCGTGAGCGCGAACCCCGCGGCTACCAGCGGAAAGCGCAGCGTTTCGGTGAGATAGACCACGAGAAAACTCAAGAGGCACACTTGCATCGCGGCGTAGACGAATCCGGCCGTGGCGAGCTCGACCAGCGCATTCGAGCGCAGGACGACGCGGAGCGGGGCGAGCGCGCTCGCGATCGACAGGGGCGCGCCCGGCTGCCGGTCGGCATCGAGCGCGGGCCGCGATGGCTCGGCGCCGGCGGCGATCGCGATCCCGACCAACGCGACGATGACGAAGGCCGCTCGCCAGCCGAGCCCGAGGGCGAGCCCCGGGAGCACGGCCCCTGCGAGCGCGGCGCCCGCCGGGACGCCGGTCTGCTTGATCGAGAACGTGAGCGCCATCCGCGACGGCGGCGCGGTTTGGACCAGCACGTGCGACGACGCCGGCGTAATGGGTCCGTAGCCCAGTCCCAGGACGATGGGTGAAAGCACGAGCAGCAGGCTCGAGACCGATGGCGGCGCGGCGCCTGCACAAAGTCCGAGCAAGGCGAGGGCGCACAGCACGACGCCGGACTGCGATACACGGATCGCGCCGAATCGTGCGATGAAGCCGCCGGCAGCGAGACTCGCTGTCGCCGAACCAGCATAGATGATTCCGACGAAGACGCCGACGAGCGCTGCGGACAGGCCCAGGTCCGCCGCAATGACCGGCGCGAGCACTGCAGTCGCCGTCGCCGCAAGCGAAGTGAACACCTGGAGCGCCAGCGTCACCGCCAGCGCGCTCAAGGCTCCGCGCCGGGTCATCGTCCCGCGGGCAGGATGATCTCCGCCTCCGTGATGATCGCGTCGACCGCGATATCATGCGGGCCCGCGGGCACGCGCTCGACGATCTGTACGCGGAATGCGCCAGCGATGCGCGGGGCACGCTCGGAGAGGAGCGGTAGCAAACGATCGTAGTACCCGCCGCCATAGCCAAGGCGGCGCCCGGCACGATCGAACGTCACGCCGGGGACGAGCACCCAGTCGACGGCGTCGGTCGCCACTTCGGGGCAGTGCGCCAGCGGCTCGGGGATGCCCTGGTGGCCCTCCGCGACATCGCGATCCAGATCGCCAACTGCGTAGAGCTCGAGCATCCTGGCCGCGGCGTTCACGCGGGGAACGGCGACGGTTTTGCCGGCACCGAGCGCGGTGACGACGAGCGGTCGGGTGTCCCACTCGCCGCGGAACGGCAGCGTGAGCAGCACAGTGCGCGCGGATCTGAACGATGGGAGCGCGGCGAGGCGCGCCCCGATTTCGGCTTCGGCCTTCGCGCGCACGTCGGGGGCGAGAAGATCGCGCGCCGCGAGCACTTGCCGCCTGAGCGCGAGCTTCGCCTCGCGCAGCGCCGTGCCCGTGAGGGCCGCGTCGAAGGAGGAAGGCTCGTCCACCATCGGGCGATGTTAACGCAGCAATCGGGGCCGCACGGCGGGCGCGCTGCGCGTCCTATAATCACGCCTTCGTCCGAGGACCCTCATGAAGAATACCTATCAGATCCATCGCGAACGCCGGCGCGCGCTGCTTGCGCAGATGCGCGCCCAGGCCGGAGGTGGTCTCGCGCTCGTGCCGACCGCGCCCGAAGTCACGCGCAACCGCGATTCCACTTATCCCTACCGGTTCGACAGCTATTTCCATTATGTCGCCGGGTTTCCGGAGCCCGAGGCCGTCGTGGCGCTCGTTGCGGGCAGGAACGGCACCGATTCCGACCGGCATATCCTCTTCTGCCGCGAAAAGAATGCAGAACGCGAGATCTGGGATGGCTTTCGCTACGGTCCGGACGCTGCGCGCGAGATCTTCGGCTTCGACGAGGCGCGGCCGATCGCAGAGCTCGACCGTTCGCTGCCGGACCTGGCCTCCGACCAGCCCGCATTGTTCACGCCGCTCGGACTTTTTGCGACATGGGACCGGAAGGTCACCGACGTCCTGAACGAGGTCCGCGCGCGGGCGCGCACCGGCGTTGCCGCACCCGAGGAAATCGTCGACGTGCGCGCCGTGCTCGATGCGCTGCGGCTCGTGAAGGACGAGCACGAGCTCAAGCTCATGCGCCGCGCTGCCGAAATTTCCTCGGCGGCCCATCGGCGCGCAATGGAGCGTGCCCGCCCGGGATGGCACGAATACCAGGTCGAGGCTGAGCTCGTCCACGAGTTTCTGCAGAACGGCGCGCAGGCGGTCGCCTATCCGTCGATCGTGGCGGGAGGCCCCAATGCGTGCGTGCTCCACTATCGCGACAACAACCGGCAGGTGCAGGACGGCGAGCTCATGCTGATCGACGCCGGTTGCGAGTTCCACGGTTACGCGTCGGACATCACGCGCACGTTTCCCGTCAACGGCAAGTTCACGGGCCCGCAGCGCGAGATCTACGAGCTCGTGCTCGCGGCGCAGGAAGCGTGCTTGCGCGTGCTCAAGCCGGGCGTGGATTTTCACGATTACCACGGTGTCGCCGAGCGCGTGCTGGCGCAAGGCTACATCGATCTCGGACTGTGCAAAGGATCGCTCGACGAGGTGCTCGAGACCGGGAGCTTCAAGCAGTTCTATATGCACCGCGCGGGCCACTGGCTCGGGCTCGACGTGCACGATGCGGGCCTCTACAAGGTGAAAGGTGCCTCGCAGAAGCTCTCGCCCGGCATGGTGCTGACGGTCGAGCCTGGAACATACATTCGGCCGGCGGACAACGTGCCCGAACGTTTCTGGGACGTCGGCGTCCGCATCGAGGATGACGTGCTCGTCACGGCGACCGGCATCGACAATCTGACTCTTGCGGCGCCGAAGGCGGTCGCCGACGTCGAGGCTGCCTGCCGAAGGTAAGCTTCGCAGCCAATGCTGCACGATCTTGCGGTCGTCGGCGCGGGACCGGTCGGCGCGACGTTGGCGCTCGCGGTCGCGGACGCCGATCTCGATGTCGTCGTGCTCGACGCTCGCGCGGCGGGAGAGACGGCGCGCGGCGATCGCTCGCTCGCACTGTCACATGGCGCGCGCCTCATCTTCGAGCGGCTCGGCGTCTGGGGCGAGCTCGCGGCCATTCCCGGCGCGGCGACGGCGATCGCGGCGATCGATATCTCGCAGGTCGGCGGCTTCGGACTTGCGCGCCTGACTGCGGCGGAGAACGACCTGCCCGCGCTCGGATACGTCGTCCGCTATCGCGCGCTGCAGGCCGCGCTCGACGCGGCGCTCGCGCGGAGTGGCGCCGCGGTGCGCCATGGCGCGGCGGTGAAAGCCGTCGGCGGCACGCCCGCGTACGCGGCGGTGGAGTGCAGCGAAGACAAGGGCGGGGGGGACGGGCAGCCGATCCTGGCGCGCCTGGCCGCCGTGGCCGATGGCACGGGCGCGAGTGTCGCCGGACTCGAACGGCACCGGCACGACTACGGCCAGGTCGCGGTCATCGCGCAGGTCGATGCCGCGACGCCGCATCGCGGTCTCGCGTTCGAGCGGTTTACGCCGGACGGCCCGATTGCGCTGCTGCCGGAGGGGGATCGCTACGGTCTCGTATGGACGACGACACCGGAGCGGGCGCAGGAGTTGCTCGGGCTTCCCGAGGCAGCGTTTCTCGAGCGTGTGTCGGGGTATCTCGCGCCGCGTGCAGTCCGTATCGTGCGGGCCGAGAACCGCCGCGCCTTTCCGCTTGCACTCGAGTTTGCGAAGACGACGTTGGCGGCGCGCACCGTTGTGCTCGGTAACGCCGCGCAGACGCTGCATCCCGTGGCCGGGCAGGGCTTCAACGTCGGGCTGCGCGACGCTTTCGAGCTGGCGCAGGTCATTGTCGACGCACCGCGCGAGGCCATTGGCGAACGGGCGATGCTCGAGCGCTATGCGCGCGGCCGCTTTGCCGACCGCTGGGGCGGCATCGCATTCACCCACGGCCTCGTCAATCTTTTCGGCAGCGAGCACGCGCTCGTGCGCTGGCCGCGCGGGCTGGCGCTGACCTTGCTGGATGCGCTGCCGCCTGCGAAGCGCGCGTTCACGCGCTCGATGCTGTTCGGACTGCGCTAGCTTTCGCCGAAAGCGAACGCCCGTGCGCTGCGCCGCGGTCGCGCCGCATGCATTCGACGCACGCGCCTATCACGAAACGTGCCATCGCGAAAAAGTCCGCACGGTGCGCAATTGAATGTGACGAACAGGCTTCGCACGCGCGCGGGAACGGTTATAATTCGCTTCCCTCCGCGGCGCGTTTCCGCCCGACTACACTGCAAGCTGACCGTGCGCATCGGACCGTACGACCTTCCCAACAATCTCGCCGTTGCGCCGATGGCGGGCGTCACTGACCGACCCTTCCGGTTGCTGTGCAAGCGCTTCGGTGCGGGCTACGCGGTGTCGGAGATGGTCGGGTCGAATCCGGACCTGCGCGGAACCGAAAAATCGCGGCGGCGTACCGATCACGCGGGTGAGCCCGCTCCCGTCGCCGTGCAGATTGCGGGCGCCAACCCGGACTGGATGGCCGAAGCGGCGCGCTATAACGTCGCGCGCGGCGCGGAGATCATCGACATCAACATGGGCTGTCCGGCGAAGAAGGTTTGCAACGTCGCCGCCGGCTCGGCGCTGCTCGCGAACGAGGAGCTCGTCCGGGCGATCCTCGAAGCGGTCGTGCGTGCCGTCGAGGTGCCCGTCACCCTCAAGATCAGGACGGGGAGCAATCCCGATCACCGCAATGCCGCCGCGATCGCCCGCATCGCCGAAGCAGCCGGCGTGGCGGCGCTCGCTGTACACGGCCGCACCCGCGCCTGCGCGTTCGTCGGGCCGGTCGAGTACGAGACCATCCGCGCCGTCAAGGCGGCCGTCGGCATTCCCGTGATCGCGAACGGCGACGTCGATTCGCCCGAGCGCGCTCGGCAGGTGCTCGCCTCGACCGGGGCCGATGGGCTGATGATCGGCCGCGCCGCACAGGGGCGCCCATGGATCTTCCGCGAGATCCTGCACTATCTCGCGCACGGCACCGCGTTGCCGCCGCCAACGGTGGTGGAGGCGCATGCCGCGATCGTCGCCCACCTTGCGGATCACCACGGATTCTACGGTGAAGCGGCCGGCGTGCGCATCGCGCGCAAGCATCTGGGCTGGTATACGCGGGACCTGGCGGGAGGCGATGCGTTCCGCCGCGAGATCAATTCCGTGGAGACGGCGCAGCAGCAGCTGTGCGCCGTCGACCGTTTTTTCGATACACTTGCCCGGAGCGGCGAGCACCTCGACTATCGCGCGGCGCCCGCCGCGGTCGTCGACGCGCGCGCCGCGTTCGCACGGGCAGCAACGACGTCTTGGGGCGGGGAGGCCCTGGCCGCGTGAGAAAGACACTGCGCATCAACGGGGGGAACGAGCTTGGTCGCTCGGTCGAGAAGTCGCTCGACGAATACTTCAGGAGGCTCGACGGCGAGCCGCCGCATGGCATCTACGACATGGTCATCATGCACGTCGAGCGCGCGCTGATCTCGTCCGTGATGGAGCGCGCGGGCGGCAATCAGACGCAGGCCGCCGACATGCTCGGCATGAACCGCAATACGCTGCGCACCAAGCTTTCCAAGTACGGCATCCGCTAGCGTTCGCGGCCCTCCGCGCAGGACGATTTTGCCCCGGCCGTCAGGGATCGCCGTCCGCATGCCCGAACGAGTCGCCCGCGCACTTCTGTCCGTCTCCGACAAGACCGGCCTCACGGCCTTCGCAGCCGGTCTTGCGCGTCTGGGCATTGCCCTCCTGTCCACGGGCGGGACGGCGAAGACGCTCGCGCAGGCGGGCCTGTCCGTGGTCGAGATCGGCGAGTACACGGCCTTTCCCGAGATGCTCGACGGGCGCGTCAAGACCCTGCATCCGAAAGTGCACGGCGGCATCCTGGCGCGACGCGACGTTCCCGCCCACATGGCGGCGCTCGAGCGGCACGCGATCCCGACCATCGACCTCGTCGTCGTCAATCTCTATCCTTTCCGCGAGACGGTCGCGAAGCCCGGATGCACGCTCGAGGACGCGATCGAGAACATCGACATCGGGGGGCCCGCGATGGTGCGCTCGGCCGCGAAGAACTGGCGCGATGTCGGGGTGGTCGTCGACCCCGCCGACTACGCGCCGCTCCTGGCCGAGCTCGAGGAGAGCGGGCTCGCCCTTTCTGCGGCCACGCGCTTTGCGCTTGCGCAGAAGGCGTTCTCGCACACCGCGGCCTACGACGGCGCCATCTCGAATTGGCTCACCGCGCATGGCCCGGACGGCGCGGCGGCCGCGCTACCCGAGCGCTTCAACGTCCAGGTCGCTAAAGTCCAGGATCTTCGCTATGGCGAGAATCCGCACCAGCATGCAGCGTTCTACGGCGACGACCCGCCGCTCGAGGGGAGCATCGCGACGTACCGACAGCTCCAGGGCAAGGAGCTCTCGTACAACAATATCGCCGACGCCGATGCGGCCTGGGAGTGCGTCAAGACGTTTGCCGAGCCCGCGTGCGTGATCGTGAAGCATGCCAACCCGTGCGGGGTGGCGATCGCCGACACGCTGCTCGACGCCTACCGTAGCGCCTTCGCGACCGATCCGACGTCGGCGTTCGGCGGCATCATCGCCTTCAACCGGCCGGTCGATGCAGCGACGCTCGAGGCGGTCGCCGCGCAGTTCCTCGAAGTGCTGATCGCGCCTGCGTACACGCCGGAGGCGATGGCCGCGATCGCGCAGAAGAAGAACGTGCGCGTGCTCGAAGTCCCGCTGCCGTCGGTGCCGATTCCGACGCCGCTCGACTGGAAGCGCGTCGGCGGCGGTCTCCTCGTGCAGGCGGCCGACGCGCGCAACGTGCAGTCTTCCGAACTGCGCGTTGTCACGAAGCGCGCGCCCACCCCCGAGCAGGAGCGCGACCTCCTCTTCGCGTGGCGTGTCGCCAAGTTCGTCAAGTCGAACGCCATTGTTTACTGCGCGCGTGGGCGCACGCTCGGCATCGGCGCCGGTCAGATGAGCCGTGTCGACTCGACCCGGATCGCCGCGCTGAAGGCGAAGCAGGCTGGGCTCTCACTCGCGGGCGCGGTCGTCGCGTCGGACGCGTTCTTTCCGTTCCGGGACGGGCTCGACGTTGTCGCCGACAATGGCGCCGCGGCGGTGATCCAGCCGGGCGGCAGCATGCGCGACGACGAGGTCGTCGCCGCCGCGGATGAGCGCGGCATCGCGATGGTGTTCACCGGAATCCGTCACTTCCGTCACTAGCAGCCGTCATCGGAGGACCGCCGTCATGCAGCGTTTGCGAATGCTCGTTGTGCTCGCGATCCTCGGCAGCGCGCTGCCTTCGCCGGCGCGCGCCGAATGCGGGGACCTGTGGGAATGGCTCAACACCGCGTGCCGGCGGCTGGTCGACACCTATCAGAATGGCAACAACGAGCTCTTGGTGTCCGGCTACGCGTGGCACACGCCATGGACGTGGACCGCCGAGCGCCGCGCCGAGGAGAACGCCTACGCCTGGGGCGGCGGTTGGGCCCGCAGCACGGAGCGGGAGAACGGCGACACCGACACCGTCTACTTCCTCGTGTTCAGCGATTCGCACTTCGAACCCGAGTTCAACCTAGGCTACGGTTGGACTACGTGGTGGCGCCCGCGCGATACGCTGCAGCCGGGCCTGGGCTATACGCTGATGCTGATCTCACGCCAGGACATCTGGGGCGGCGCGCCGTTCCCGGCGATCCTGCCGCTCTTCTCGCTGCGCTACGACCGCTTCACCGTGCTGTCGACGTACATCCCGACCCTGAACGGCGGGATCAATCACGGCAGCATCCTCTACGTGTTCGGCAGGATCACGCTCGACTAGGCTCGAAAGTGAACGTCCTCGTGATCGGCGGCGGTGGCCGCGAGCACGCGCTCGCGTGGAAGCTCGCCGGTTCGCCGCGGGTGGCGAAGGTCCATGTTGCGCCCGGCAACGCGGGGACCGCGCTCGAGCCCGAGCTCGCCAACGTGGCCCTCACCGAAATCCCGGATCTCGTCGCCTTTGCACGCGAGCAGAAGGTCGCGCTCACGGTGGTCGGGCCGGAGGGCCCGCTTGCCGCCGGCGTCGTCGATGCCTTCCGTAACGCAGGGCTCACGATCTTCGGCCCTGTGCAGGCCGCGGCGCAGCTCGAGAGCTCGAAGGATTTTGCGAAGGCGTTCATGGCGCGGCACGGCATCCCGACGGCGCGCTCCCGGACGTTCTCCGATGCGGCTTTCGCGCGCGCGTACGTCGATCTGCAGGGCGCGCCGATCGTCGTCAAGGCCGACGGGCTCGCGGCGGGCAAGGGTGTCGTCGTCGCGCAGACAGTGGCGGAGGCGCATGCCGCGATCGACGGCATGCTGTCCGGCAGCCTGCTCGGCACGGCGGGGGCGCGGGTCGTGATCGAGGAATTCCTCGAAGGCGAGGAAGCGAGCTTCATCGTGATGGTCGACGGCCGCAACGTGCTGCCGCTCGCGTCGAGCCAGGACCACAAGCGCCTTCGCGACGGCGACGCCGGCCCCAACACGGGCGGCATGGGGGCGTATTCACCCGCGCCGATCGTGACGCCCGCGCTGCACGCGCGCATCATGCGCGAGGTGATCCTTCCGACCGTCGCAGGCATGGCGGCTGACGGAATCCCCTACTGTGGATTTCTCTACGCCGGCGTGATGATCGATGATACGGGTGCGCCGAAGGTGCTGGAATTCAACTGCCGGCTGGGCGATCCGGAGACGCAACCGATCATGGTGCGCCTGAAGTCGGACCTGGTCGAGCTCGTGCAACACGCCATCGAGGGCACGCTCGACCGCGCGGAAGCGGAATGGGATCGACGCAGCGCGCTGGGTGTCGTCCTGGCTGCGGCCGGCTATCCCGACACGCCGCGAAAGGGCGACGTGATCACGGGACTCGACCGTCTGACTGTCGACACGCATCCCGACTGCAAGGTGTTCCATGCCGGCACGGCGGACGCCGAGGGCAGGATCGTCGTCGCCGGCGGGCGCGTGCTGTGTGTCACGGCGCTCGGCGACTCCGTGCGGCAGGCGCAGCGGAGCGCGTACGCGGCTGTCGCGGACATCCGCTTCGACGGGATGCAATACCGCACCGACATCGGGCACCGCGCGCTCGCCGCGCGCAAGGCCTGAA
This sequence comes from uncultured beta proteobacterium, assembly GCA_963773195.1. Classification (GTDB taxonomy): domain Bacteria; phylum Pseudomonadota; class Gammaproteobacteria; order Burkholderiales; family Casimicrobiaceae; genus CAIWHR01. The sequence goes on along the minus strand of CAVZAE010000005.1, from coordinate 406,614 downwards.
GCGATTCGCGGCTCATGGACGTCGCCGGCGCCCGCGAGTACTTCGTCGGCCTGCAGGCGCGCATTGTCGAGCGCCTTGGGAGCATTGACGGCCGACCGTTCCGGCGCGACGAATGGACGCGCCCGGAGGGCGGCGGCGGCATCGCGCGAGTGATCGAGGACAGCAACGTGCTCGAGCGCGGCGGTGTCAACTTCTCGCACGTGAAAGGCGAGCGGCTGCCGCCGTCGGCGAGCGCCGGCCGGCCCGACCTCGCGGGACGCGCATGGGAAGCGATGGGCGTCTCGCTCGTGCTCCACCCGCGGAACCCTTATGTGCCCACCGTGCACCTGAACGTGCGGGTGTTCGTTGCGCACGCGCCGGCAAACGAGCAGGTGCGGTCTGCAGATGCGTGGTGGTTCGGGGGCGGGATGGACCTGACCCCGTATTACGGGTTCGAGGAGGACGCTGTCCATTTCCACCGTACGTGCCGCGACGCGCTCGCGCCCTTCGGCCCGGACGTCCACCCGCGCTACAAACGATGGTGCGACGAATATTTCTTCCTCCGCCACCGGAGCGAGCCGCGCGGCATCGGCGGCATCTTCTTCGACGATCTCGCGGAAGGCGGCTTCGATCGATGCTTCGCACTCACGCGGAGCGTCGGCGATCATTTTCTCGATGCCTACGTGCCGATCCTCGAGCGCCGCAAGGACATGCCGTACGGCGATCGCGAACGCGACTTCCAGGCTTACCGGAGAGGTCGCTACGTCGAGTTCAACCTGGTCTGGGATCGTGGCACGCTGTTCGGCCTGCAATCGAACGGGCGCGCGGAAGCGATCCTGATGTCGCTGCCGCCGCTCGTGCGCTGGCGCTACGACTGGAAGCCCGAGCCTGGCACGCCGGAAGCGCGCCTCTACAGCGACTTTCTGGTGGCGCGGGATTGGCTGGGGTGAGGTTGCAGCGATGAAGGAGCGCGATTCGCATCTGATCGAAACCAAGGTGTCCTCGGAGCCTGTATTCGACGGCAAGCTTCTGCATGTTCGCCGCGACACGGTGCGCCTTCCGGACGGCAAGCTCGCGACGCGCGAGCACATCGTCCATCCCGGGGCGGCGCTGGTCGTCCCCGTGCTTCCCGACGGGCGTCTGGTCGTCGAGCGGCAGTACCGATATCCGCTTGACCGCGTGTTCGTCGAATTCCCGGCTGGCAAGCTCGACCCGGGCGAGAGCGCGCTCGATTCCGCGCGCCGCGAGCTGCGCGAGGAGGCGGGCTACTCGGCCACGACGTGGGCGCCCCTCGGAACGCTCCACACGCTCGTGTCCTATACGAACGAACGGATCGAGCTGTTCGTCGCCGAAGGGCTTTCGCACATCGGCGCGGAACTCGATGACGGCGAGTTCCTCGAGGTGGTGACGATGAGCCTTCGCCGAGATGCTTTCCGCGCTCGATCGCGGCGAGATCACCGACGCGAAGACGGTCGCGGCGCTTCTGCTGTACGCGCGCTGGCGAGGACGATGATCGCACGGCGCATCGTCGTCCGCGGCCGCGTACAGGGGGTGGGTTTCCGGTACGCGGCGGTGGAGGCGGCGGAGCGCTTTGGCGTCACGGGGTGGGCGCGCAACCGGCGCGACGGCACGGTCGAAGCGTTGCTTCAGGGCGAGTTGCCAGCAGTCGATGCCATGATGGCATGGTGCCGGCGTGGGCCGCCGGCCGCGCGCGTCGAAGCGGTCGAGACGACCTCCGTTGCGCCCGATCCGGCGATCGTCGGCTTCTCGACTGCACCGACGGCCTAGGCCGCCTGGCGCCAGCTCGGCGGCTCGCGAAGCCCGAAGATGTCCTTCCACGCCGCGTACGCCGCCGCGGTCGACAGCGGCAACGCAAGCACGAGCCCCACGAGGTGCGTGATCAGGCCGAAGCCCACGAGCACGAGCGAGCCCGCGCAGTAGACGACGAGCGGCAGCGTGTTCTGCGCGAAGGCGATCGCGCTCGCCGCGAACGCCGTGCGCAGCGGCACTCCCTCGAGCAACACGTGGAACGGGACGAACGTCACCGGCAGCGAGGCGAGCGCCCCGATGACGATGACGCCGACCAAACCGCTCAGGGTCAGCTCGGTCGCAGGATCGGGCAGAAGCAGGTTGGCGTCGGCGATCCACCACGCTGCGAATACCTGCGCGGCCAAGGTGATCGCGCTCGCGAGGACAATCGCCAGGATCGCGCCTGGAGCAGCGCGAAATGCCGCGAGCGCGAGCAGCAGTGAAGGCGCCTCGCGCCGGTCCACGGCGGCCGCCGCATAGACCATCCCGCATCCGACGAGCGGGGCAATGACTTCCGCCGCGAGCGCGAGCGCGTCGGGGCCGGCCTTGAGGGCGAGCTCGGTGCCGATCGTGAGGAGCGCGAGGATGCCGAACCGGAGCCAGGCACGCTTGAACAACCGCATCGCTTCCTCGTACCACGCGAACGCGTGGCGCCACGGGACGACGCGCGGGTGCACATGCGCCGCCGCGGGCGCGGACGGGAGCGGACCTTCCGGCATTGCAGCTAGGCGGCGGACTCGCCGAGATACGCGGCGCGCACCGCGGGGTTGTCGAGGAGCGCCTTCGCGTTACCCGCCAGTGTGATGTCGCCCGATTCCATCACGTAGCCGCGGTCGCTCACTTCCAGCGCAAGCTTCGCGTTCTGCTCGATCAGCAGGATGGTGACACCTTCCTTCGACACGGCGAGCACCGTCTCGAACACTTTCTGCACCATGAGCGGCGCGAGCCCCATCGACGGTTCGTCGAGGAGGAGCAGCCGCGGCTTCGACATGAGTGCGCGGCCCATCGCCAGCATCTGCTGCTCGCCGCCCGAGAGCGTGCCGGCGGTCTGCCGGCGCCGTTCCTTGAGGCGCGGGAACAGGCCGAAGACGCGCTCGATGTCGGCACGGATCCCGGCGGCGTCGCTGCGCACATAAGCGCCCATCGCCAGGTTCTCCTCAATCGTCAGCGCGCCGAACACGCCGCGCCCCTCGGGCACCATCGCGAGTCCCTTGCGCACGAGCTCGAACGCGGGGCGCCCGGCGATGCTCTCGCCGGCATAGCGGATCGAGCCCGCCTTGACGGGCTGCAGGCCGCAGATACCCCGGAGCGTCGTCGTCTTGCCGGCGCCGTTCGCGCCGATGAGGCAGACGAGCTCGCCATTCCCGACCTCGAGATTGATCCCCTTGACCGCGTGGATGCCGCCGTAGGCGACCTCGAGCTTCCGTAGCTCGAGCAGCGGGGGGGCGCCGTCGGCCATCGGCTCAAGCCCCCTTGAGATTCAGCGTGACCTCGCCGCCCAGGTAGGCGGCGATCACCTGCGGATCGTTCTGAACCTCCGTCGCTGTGCCCTCGGCGATCTTTTTGCCGTAGTCGAGCACGAGTACGCGATCGCAGACGCTCATCACGAGCTTCATGTCGTGCTCGATCAGGAGGATCGTCGTCCCGTCGCGCCGGATATTCCCGAGCAGGCCCTTGAGCGACGCGGTCTCCGTCGCGTTCATCCCGGCGGCCGGCTCGTCGAGCGCGAGCAGCTTGGGCTCGGTCGCGAGCGCCCGTGCGATCTCGAGGCGCCGCTGATCGCCGTAGGCCAGGTGACGTGCGAGCGAGTTGGCGCGCTTTGCGACCCCGACGTACTCGAGAAGCTCGTAGGCGCGCTTCTCGATCGCTTTTTCCTCAACACGCGTCTTCGCGTTCCTGAACATCGCGCCGAACACGTTGGCGTACGTGCGGACGTGCCGGCCGATCATCACGTTCTCGAGCGCGGAAAGGTTCGCGAAGAGGCGGATGTTCTGGAACGTCCGCGCGATGCCGCGCGCGGCGACGTCGTTCGGCTTGAGGCCGGTGAGCGGCTCACCGTCGAACGTGAACTCACCCTCGTCCTGGCCGTAGATGCCGGTCAGCACGTTGAAGAGGCTCGTCTTGCCGGCGCCGTTAGGGCCGATCAGCCCGTAGATCTCACCGTGCCCGATCGAGAACGTCACCCCGGACAGCGCGTGGACGCCGCCGAAGCGCTTCGAGACGCCCTTGGCGGCAAGCAGCGTCAGGTGGCCGTCGACCTTGCTCATGCGTCGGTCTTGGGTGTCTCGAGCTCGCGCTTGCGCAGCGCGGAGGGCAGGATCCCGGCCGGCCGGAAGAGCATCATCAGCACGAGTGCGAAGCCGAACAGCAGCATCCGGATCACCTCGGGGTCGATCAGCATTCGCCCGAACAGCGCTTCCTGCGCGGGACCCACCGTGACGCGCAAGAGCTCGGGAGCGAACGACAGCAGGATCGCGCCCAGGATTACGCCGAAGACGTTGCCCATCCCGCCCAGCACGACCATCGACAGCACCATGATCGACTCGACCAGCACGAAACTCTCCGGGCTGATGAAGCCCTGCATCGCGCTGAACATCCCGCCGGCAATGCCGCCGAACGACGCGCCCATCGCGAAGGCAAGCAGCTTCATGTTGCGCGTATTGATGCCCATCGCCCGCGCGGCGATCTCGTCCTCGCGGATCGCTTCCCAGGCGCGGCCGATCCGGGAGTTCTGCAGCCTGAGGTTGATCACGATCACGACGAGCAGCACCACGAGCAGCAGGTAGTAGTACTTTACCGATCCGCTCAGGGGGATGTCGCCGAGCCGCATCGGCTGGGCGAAGTTCACGCCGTCCAGGGTGAAGGGATCGATGCCCGCGATGCCCTGCGCGCCGTTGGTGATGTTGACCGGCTGCGACAGGTTGTTCAGGAACACTCGGATGATCTCGCCGAAGCCGAGCGTGACGATCGCCAGGTAGTCGCCGCGGAGCTTCAGTGTCGGCGCGCCGAGGAGCACGCCAAAGAAGCAGGCGAGGCTCGCGCCGATCGGCAGGATGATCCAGAACGGCAGGTGCAGGTTGAAGTGCGGCGAGGCGAGCAGCGCGTAGACGTAGGCGCCGACCGCGTAGAACGCGATGTAGCCTAGGTCGAGCAGGCCGGCGAAGCCGACGACGATGTTGAGGCCGAGCGCGAGGAAGCAGTAGAGAAGCGCGATATTCGTGATGCGAACCCAGAACTGGCCCTGGGTAATGACGACCAGCGCGATGGGCAGGACCGCAAGCACGACAGCGACGAGCGCGAAGCCCGCCCAGACGAGCCGGGGATTCTTCTTCGCATCGAAGAACGTCCTCATCACGCGCGATCCGCGACGCGCTCGCCGAGCAGCCCCGATGGCCGGAAGACGAGCACGGCGATCAGCACGAGGAATGCGAACACATCCTGGTAATTCGAGCCGAACAGCGTGAGGTTCGGGTTGTCGGCGCAACGCTCGGCGAGTCCCTCGGACCAGCCCGACAGTTGACAGAGATTCGTGAGGTCGCCGATGTAGCCTGCGCCCAGCGCCTCGATCACGCCGAGCAGGAGGCCGCCGAGCATCGCACCCGCCAGGTTCCCGATTCCTCCCAGCACCGCCGCGGAAAACGCCTTCAGCCCGAGCAGCGCGCCCATCTGGTAATGCGCGATGCCGTAGTAGCTGCCGACCATCACCCCCGCGACCGCGCCCAGCGCCGCGCCGATGACGAACGTGAGCGCGATCACGCGGTTGATGTCGATCCCCATGAGGCCCGCCACCTGCGGGTTCTGTGCCGTCGCGCGCATCGCGATGCCGAGCTTCGTCCGGTAGACGAGCAGGAGCAAGAGCGCCATGAGGGTGATCGAGCCGAAGATGATCGCGAGCTGGACGTTGGTGATCGTCGCGCCGTCGGGATTCCCGGTAACGTGGATGGTGACCGTCTTGATGATCTGCGGATACGAAAGCGGGTTGCGGCTCCAGATGATCATCGCGAGGTGCTGGAGGATGATCGACAGGCCGATCGCGGTAATGAGGGGCGCGAGGCGCGGGGCGCGGCGCAGCGGCCGATACGCGGTGCGCTCGAGCGTATAGCCGACCGCCATGCAGACCGGGATCGCGGCAAGCGTCCCCGCGAGCACGATCGCGAGCGGCGGCCATGACGTGTTGGCGGTGAGCGCGACGATCACCGAGTAGGCGACCATCGCGCCGATCATCACGACCTCGCCGTGGGCGAAGTTGATGAGCTGGATGATCCCGTAGACCATCGTGTAGCCGAGCGCGACGATGGCGTAGACGCTGCCCAGCGTTATCCCGTTGATCACCTGCTGCAGGAAGATGTCCAACCGTTCCCCCGCCGCGCGCCCCCGCGGACACGGGCGATTGTGGAGGGTCGGGGCCGGTGCCGCAATCCCCTGCGGCGGAGGCGTTCCAAAAAGAAGACGGCGTCCCGCGGGACGCCGTCTTCGTTGCAGCCCAAGCGGGTTGCTTGCGCCGGGCTTACTCCTTTTTCTTCTCCGCCGGGGCCGGTGCCATCGCCGGAGCCGCCGCCGGGGCCATCGCCGGAGCCGCCGCTGCGGCCGGAGCCGCCGCCGCACCCTTGACGAACTCGTCGAACCCGTAGCTCTTGCCGGCCTGGACGACCGCGATCGGGGTGACCTTGCCGTCCTTCATGGCGAAGATCGTGATTTCGGCGTTCTTGCGATCGCCCTTCTCGTCGAACTCGATCTTGCCCGTCGCGCCTTGATAGCTGATCTTCTGGAGCTCCGGCAGATACTTGGCCGGATCGGTCGAGTCGGCCTTCTGCATTGCCGCGATCATCAGGTTGACGGAGTCGTAGAAGAACGGCGCGTACTGCTTGACCTCGCCGTACTTGGCCTTGAACGCGTCGTTGAACGTCTTCGACGCCGCCGACGCCGGCAGTCCGGCCTGCGAGCAGATCATGCCCTCGGCCGCGCCGCCCGCGAGCTTCGCCATTTCGTCGGTGCACGCGCCGTCGCCGAAGCTGAAGACGCTCTTGATGCCGAGCTCGCGCGCCTGCTTCAGCATCGGGCCGCCGGTGGCGTCCATCCCGCCGTAGAAGATCGCGTCGGGCGCCTTGCCCTTCATCTTGGTCAGGATCGCCTTGAAGTCGGTCGCCTTGTCGTTGGTCTTCTCGCGGGCCACGACTTGCACGCCGGCGGCCTTGAGCGTCTTCTCGACTTCGTTGGCGAGGCCTTCGCCGTAGGCGGTGGCGTCGTCCGCGATCGCAACCTTCTTGGGCTTGAGCGAGACCAGGTACTGCGCGACCGCCGGACCTTGCTGGTCGTCACGGCCGACCGTGCGGAAGATCGTCTTGAAGCCCTGCTCGGTCAGCTTCGGGTTCGTCGCGGAGCCCGAGATCATGGGGATGCCCGCCTGGTTGTAGACCGCCGACGCCGGGATCGAGACGCCGGAGTTCAGGTGGCCGGCCACGCCCGCGACCTTGGCGTCGACCATCTTCTGCGCGATCGTCGGACCCATCTTCGGGTCGGCCTGGTCGTCCTCGCTCATGAGCTCGAACTTGATCGTCTTGCCGCCGATCTTGAGCTTCTTCGCCGTCGCTTCGTCGACCGCGAGGTGGGCCCCGTTCTCGTCGTCCTTGCCCAGGTGGGCGATGCCGCCGGTCAGGGGTCCGGCATGGCCGATCTTGACCACCGCGACGTCCTCGGCCGCAGCCGCCGGTGCCTTGGTAGCTTCGGCCTTCTTCGGTTCTTCCTTGCCGCAGCCGTACAGGGCGAAAACCGCCGCCGCGACGACCGTCAGGCCGAGCTGATGCGTCACCTTCATCTAATTCCTCCGCTGTAAAAGAGTTGCCAAATGGCCAACAGATAATTATTCGCTCCGTGGCATCCCGTGTCAATCGGCGTAGCGGGCCGGACACGAGGGCGGCGGTCGGCGCGCGTTGCTCGCAGCCCGTCGCGTGGTGGCGCATTCCGTCGCAGCGCGCTTTGCCCGGGTCGGCCTTCGCCCCTAGACTAGGCGCCTTCGCGAATCCGGAACCCCGTCCCGGCGCATCCAAGCGGGACGTATGAAGCAATCCGGTCGGCGCGGTCACCCCGTGCCGGCCCGTCAAAAAGGACCGGGTACCGCCGCATCGGCGGGCGCCCATGGGGGTTAGCATGGCTAAGGGATCGAGGCGCCGTTGGCTGATCGGCGGAGTTGCGGTGCTGGTCGTCGCCGGGGCGATCGGCGGCACTGTGGCCATGCGCGTCACCAAGAAGGATGGCGGCAGCGGCGACGGCAAGGACAAGCCGGTCACCCTGCAATTCACGCCCTCCGACCTGACGCAGGTCGAGGCGCGTCCGCTCTCGCGCTGGCTGCCGGTTTCCGGCGCGCTCCAGCCCGTGCGCCAGGCCACCGTCAAGGCCAAGGTGTCGGGCGACGTGAAGCAGGTGACCGTGCGCGAAGGGGAGACTGTCCAGGTCGGCCAGGTCCTTGCGCGGATCGACACCGCCGACCTCGACGCGAAGCTGCTCGATCGCGTCGGCGCTCTCGAGTCGGCCAAGGCGCAGCTCGCGATGGCCGAAAAGACGCGCACGTCGAATCAGATGCTGCTCAAGCAGAACTTTATCTCGCAGAACGCGTTCGACAATTCCGAGTCGAGCTTCCGGGTCGCAGAAGGATCCGTCAAGTCGACCGAGGCCCAGGTGCAGATCGCGAAGAACGCGCTGCGCGACGCCGTCGCGATCTCGCCGTTGACCGGCATCGTCGCCAAGCGCCATGTCCAGCCGGGCGAGAAGGTGGCCTTCGATTCGCCGCTCGTCACGATCGTCGACCTGAAGGACATGGAGCTCCAGGCGGCCGTGCCCGCGGTCGACGTCCCGGAGCTCACGATCGGCAAGCCCGTCGAACTCGTCATCGACGGTTTCGGCGACCGCCGCTTCAAAGGTCGCGTGGAGCGGATGAACCCGGCGACTGAGCCCGGAACCCGCTCGATCCTCGTGTACGTCGGCATCCCGAACACGGACGGTGCGCTCCGCGGCGGTATGTTCGCGACCGGCCGGATCGCGCTGGCCGCAACCGCGCCCGTACCGACGCTGCCCGCGACCGCTGTGCGCACAGAGGGTGGCATCTCGTATGTCTGGATGCTCGAGGACGGCAAGCTTGCGAAGCGTGCCGTGGCGCTCGGCGCGCGCGACGACGCTGCCGGCCGCGTCGAGGTGCGCACCGTGCTGCCCGTCGGGGCGCCGGTACTCGGCGCGCGGATGGACAACCTGAAGGATGGCGCCCCGGCGATCGTCAAGGCGCCGGCCCCCGCGGCGCCGGTGCCGGCGGCGGCGCCGACGTCGGGCTCGACGCAAGTAGCGGGCTAGGACGCCACCGGGAGAGCGGCCATGTGGATCACGCGCATCTCGATCCGGAATCCGGTGTTCGCCACGATGGTGATGGTCGGCATCGCGGTGCTCGGCCTGTTCGCCTACAACCGGCTGCAGGTCGAGCAGATGCCCGAGGTCAATCTGCCTTTCGTACTGGTGCTGACCAACTACCCGGGTGCGAATCCCGAGGTCGTCGAGACCGACGTCACAAAGCCGCTCGAGTACGCGATCAACACGGTCGCGGGCGTGAGCTTGATCCGCTCCAATTCGATGGAGGGACGCAGCCAGGTGTTCGCCGAGTTCCGGATGTCGACCGACATGAACAAGGCGATGAACGACGTGCGCGACAAGATCGCGCAGGTCAAGCCTTCGTTCCCGCGCGATGTCAAGGACCCTCTCGTCATTCGCGCCGACCAGGAGAACCAGCAGCCGGTCGTGTCGCTCGCGGTGATGTCGCCGACGTTGGACCTGCGAGACCTGAGCTCACTCACCGATCAGACCATCGTCAGAGGGCTCGAGAACGTGCCCGGCGTCGCGCGCATGGACGTCAACGGGCGGGTGACCCGGCAGATCCTGATCCAGGTCAAGCCGCAGGCAGTCTCGGCGCTGGGCATCGGCGTCGACCAGGTGATCACCGCCATCCAGAACGCGAACCAGGACGTGCCGGCCGGCCGCATCACGCGCGGCCAGACCGACGCGATCGTGCGGGTCGAGGGCAAGATCAAGGATCCGATGCAGTTCGGGCGCGTCATCGTCACGCAGCAGATGGGCGTGCCCGTCTACCTCTCGCAGGTCGCCGACGTGATCGACGGCGAGAAGGAGCAGGATTCCATCGCGCGAATCAACGGGCGTCCGGCGATCACGATCGACATCCAGAAGGCACAGGACGCGAACATCGTCGACACCGGCAAGGGCGTCGTCGAAGCGATCGAGGCGCTGAAGAAGCGGATCCCGAAGGACGTCGAGCTCCGGATCATCAACTCGAGCGCCGACCAGGTGGAGAAGAGCGTCAACCGCGTGAAGCAGACGATCGTCGAGGGCGCGCTCCTGACCGTGCTGATCGTGTTCCTGTTCCTCCACAGCTGGCGCAGCACGATCATCACCGGCCTCACGCTGCCGATCGCGGTGATCGCGACGTTCCTCGCGCTCTACGCGTTCGGCTTCACGCTCAACTTCCTGACGCTGATGGCGCTGTCCTTGTGCATCGGCCTCCTGATCGACGACGCGATCGTCGTGCGCGAGAACATCGTCCGCCACCTGGCGATGGGCAAGGATCACCTGCGCGCGGCGCAGGAGGCGACCGACGAGATCGGCGTCGCGGTGATGGCGACGACGTTCGCGATCGTCGCCGTATTCGTACCGATCGCGTTCATGAGCGGGCTCATCGGGCGCTTCTTCTTCCAGTTCGGCGTGACGGTCGCGGTGGCGGTGCTGGTCTCGCTGTTCGTCTCGTTCACGCTCGATCCGATGCTGTCCTCGGTCTGGCACGACCCGCCGGGGTCGCGCTTTCGCAGGGTGCCGTGGCTCGGCCGGTTCATGGAACGCGTCGAGCGCGGCATCGAGTGGGTGCACGGGGTCTACGGCCGAATACTCGAGTGGGCGCTCGATTCCACGAAGCGCCGCATCTACATTCCAGTGATCGGGATCCTCGGTGCGCTGCGACATCTCGACGGGCAGTACCTGAAGCCGCGCTGGGCGACGATCTCGCACCGCGGGATCGTGCTGTGGATCGCGTTGCTCGCTTTCGTGGGCAGCCTGCCCATCGCCGCGCTCGTCGGCACCGAGTTCGTCCCCGACGCCGACGAGAGCTTTATCTCGCTGCGCCTCAATACCCCGGTGGGCTCGAGCCTTGAATACAGCGACAGCAAGGTGCGCCAGGTCGAGGCCATCCTGAAGTCGGTGCCGGAGATCGCGCTGACGATGACGACGATCGGGACCGATGACGGCCGCAACTACGCGCGCGTCAACCTGAAGCTAGTCGATCGCGAGAAGCGGAAGCGGTCGCAGAAAGAGATCGAGCAGGCGATCCGCAAGGAGTTGAAGCCCATTCCCGGCGTCGAGCTCGCGCTCGGCTGGAACCGGCCGGTCTGGGTGAACCTGCTGGGTCCGGATCCAGCGATATTGACGCAGCTGATTGGCGAGTTTGCCGAAAAAGTCGCGAAGGTGCCCGGCATTGCCGACCTCGAGATCTCGGAGAAGGCGGCGGCGCCGGCGCTGTCGATCCGCCTCAACAACGACATCGCCGCCGACCTGGGCGTTACGGTGCAGCAGGTCGGCTCGACGGTGCGCCCGTTGCTGGCCGGCGACACGGTGAGCTACTGGCTCGCGCCCGACGGCAACAACTACGAGGTCAATGTCCAGTTCCCGCGCGACCAGCGGAGGATCGCCGCGGATCTCGCGAACATGTACATCACGACCAACAAGAAGGGGCCCGACGGCCAGGCGCTGATGGCGCCCCTGCGCCAGGTGGCCGAGATCGTGGAGACGACCTCGCCGCAGATCATCAAGCGGCAGGAGCTGCAGCGCCGGGTCGCGCTGTACGCGAACGCCGAGCGGCGGCCCTCGGGCGACGTCAACGCCGACGTCGAGAAGATCTACAAGGAGATGCAAAAATCGCTCCCGCCGGGCTACCGCTTCGACGTCGGCGGCCAGGCGAAGGACCAGAAGGAATCGTTCCAGGCCGCGATGGCGGCGCTGGGCCTCGCCGTGATCTTCATCTACCTGATCCTCGCCTCGCAGTTCGCGAGCTTCACTCAGCCGGTCGCGATCATGATGTCGCTGCCGCTGTCGCTGATCGGGGTGTTCCTCGCGCTGCTCCTGACCGGCACGACGCTGAACCTGTTCTCGATGATCGGGTTCATCATGCTGATGGGGCTCGTCACGAAGAACGCGATCCTGCTTGTCGACTTCGCGAACCGCGCGCGGCGGCATGGCGCGAGCCTGCACGATTCGCTGCTGCAGGCGGGACAGGTGCGGCTCCGGCCGATCCTGATGACCACTGCGGCGATGATCGCCGGCATGTCGCCGCTCGCGCTCGGCCTAGGCGAGGGCGGCGAGACGCAGGCGCCGATGGGTCGCGCGATCATCGGCGGCGTTATCACGTCGACGCTGCTGACGCTGGTGGTCATTCCGGTTCTGTACACCTACCTCGACCACTTCGCCGAATGGCTCAAGGCCCGGCGGGCGGCGCGTTTGGCGAAGCACCAGGCGGCAGCGGGTCCGGCCCCGGCGCCCTCGCACGCGCGCGCGGACTGAGCGGCAAGCGTCGGCGATTGACGTGCGATAATGATGTTCGGCATAATAACTGACCGCGAGTCAGTTGCGAATCCGGGCGGCCCGCTGCAAGCGGCCGGGCGTCGCCGGCTCCCGCAGGGCCCCACCTCCCAGGCCGACGATCGCCATGGACATCGAGCAGGCGCGCTTCAACATGATCGAGCAGCAGGTCCGCACGTGGGAAGTGCTGGACCAGGACGTGCTCGACCTGCTGTTCGCAGTGCGCCGCGAGGAATTTGTTCCCGCCGCCTGCCGCGCGCTGGCCTTCGCCGATCTCGAGATTCCGCTGCCCGGCGGCGCGAAGATGTGGACGCCGAAGATGGAGGCGCGTGCGCTTCAGGAACTCAAGCTCAAGCCGGGGGAGAGTGTCCTCGAGGTCGGCACTGGCAGCGGCTACCTGACGGCGCTCCTCGCGAGCATGGGCACGCGGGTGTCGAGCGTCGAGATCGACCCTCGGTTGTCCGCCGACGCGGCGACGAAGCTCGCGCGCGCCGGCGTGCCGCCGGTGGAGCTGGCAGTCGGCGACGGTGCGCGCGGATTCGGCACGGGCGAGTACGACGCGATCGTGCTGACCGGATCGACGCCGGTCCTGCCCGACGCCTTCGTGCGTCAGCTTCGACCCGGTGGACGCATTTTCGCGGTGGTCGGAGATGCGCCCGCAATGGCGGCGCGCCTCATTCGATGGTCCGCGCCGGGCGCCGTGTCGAGCCAGGATCTCTTCGAGACCGTGATCGATCCGCTCAGGAACGCGGCGACGCCGTCGCGGTTCCAGTTTTGATACCGGATCTGGGCGCCGCCGAGCTCCACCGCTGGCGGAGCGACGGTACGCGTGCCGAGCCGGTGCTGATCGACGTCCGCGAGCCGTGGGAATTCGAATATTGCCGGATCGACGGCTCGCAGTTGATTCCGCTCGGCGAGCTTCCCTCGCGGATCGACGAGCTTCCTACCGACCGGCCGCTGGTGATGGTGTGTCATCACGGGCACCGCAGCTATTACGCCGCCGCCCTGCTCCAGCAGGCCGGCTTCACCGAAGTGCACAACCTGCGCGGCGGCGTCGAGGCGTGGGCCGCAGTGATCGACTCCAAGATGAAGCGCTATTGATGAACCGCCAAGCGCAGCTGCCTCCGAACCACGAAGACACCTGACCATGAGACGAACCCTTCCCGCTCTCGCGTTCGCCGCGATGTTTGGCCCATTCCTCGCCACGTCCGCGCGCGGCGAGGATCTGATGCAGATCTACCGCGACGCGGTGCAGAACGATCCGGCGCTGGCATCCGCGCAGGCAAACTGGCAGGCGACGCAGGAAGCGCTGCCGCAGGCCAAGGCCGGACTCCTGCCGAACGCGGGGGTGGCCGGCACGTTCACCGGCAACCGTTACGAGACGAAGGTCAGGAGCGATCCGCCGACCGACCTCGCTCATAACTACGGCCAGGCCAGCGCGACGATCTCCGCCGCGCAGCCACTCTTCCGGTACCAGAACCTCGTCAACTACGACCAGGCCAAGCAGCAGGTCACGCAGTCGGACGACGTGCTCGAGCTCGCGCGGCAGGACCTGATCCTGCGCGTCGCGCAGGCGTACTTCGACGTGCTGCTTGCCCAGTTCACCATCGAGCTCACCGAAAGCCAGAAGAAAGCGGTCGTCGAGTCGCTGGCGCAGGCGAAGCGCAACTTCGAGGTCGGCGTCGCGACGATTACCGATACGAACGAGGCGCAGGCGAAATACGACCAGATCGTCGCGCAGGAGATCGCTGCCCGTAACGACTACGACAACAAGGTCACGGTGCTGCGGGCGATCATCGGCCGCCCGCCCAAGGAATTGAAGCGCGTAGGAGCCGGCTTCGTCCCCGAGCCACCCGACCCCGACAACCTGCAGTACTGGGTCGACCGTTCGCGCACCGACAATCTGAACGTCCGGGTCGCGGAGCGAAACGTCGACATCGCGACGTTGCAGATCGACAAGGCGAAAGCCGGCCACTATCCGACGCTCGACCTGATCGCGAGCTACAACTACGCGAACTACAGCGGCGCCGCGATCAACCTCGGTGTCTCGAACTATTCGACAACGGGCACGATCGGCGTCCAGGTTGCGGTCCCGATCTACCAGGGGGGGTTCGTCGACTCGACGGTGCGGCAGGCGATCGCGCTGCAGGACAAGGCGCGGCAGGACCTCGAGTTCGCGCGGCGCACGGCGTTCACGCTCGCGCAAACCGGGTACACCGGCGTGGTCAGTTCTGTGGCGTCGGTCAAGGCGTTTGAGCAGGCGCTCGTGTCGGCCGAGTCGGCGTACCAGTCGAACGTGCTCGGCCAGGAAGTGGGCATCCGCACGTTCCTGGACGTCCTCAACGTGCAGCAGAACGTCTATTCGACGCGGCGCGACCTCGCGCAGGCTTATTTCAACTACATCCTCGGCTGGCTGCGGCTCAAGGCGGCGATCGGAATCCTGACCGACACCGACCTCGAGGCGATCAACCGCCAGCTGCGCGGCTGACGTCCACTGCGAGTGCGGCCGCGAGCCTCGGCTCGAGCCACGTCCACAGCCGGTCTGCGGCGCCGCGGTGCGCCGCGTGGAACGCGAGCGCGGCCTCGCACATCCGTCGGCGCCGCGCCGGATCGGCGAGCAACGCTGCCGCGGCGTCGACCATCGCTGGCGCGTCGGCGACCTCCAGCGCGGCGCCGACTGCGAGTGCGTTCCGTGTCGCTTCGGCAAAGTTGAACATGTGCGGCCCCACGAGCGTCGGACAGCCCGCCGCAATCGCCTCGATCAGGTTCTGGCCGCCGAGCGGCAGCAGGCTGCCGCCGACAAACGCGACGTCGGCCGCAGCATAGTACGCGAAAAGCTCGCCCATCGAATCGCCCAGCACGACTTGCGCGGCCGCGGGAACGGGGGCGCCGCTGCTGCGCCTTGCGAACGCGATTCCGCGGCCCCGCAACAGCTCGGCCACGGCCTCGAAGCGCTGCGGATGGCGCGGGACGATGACGGCGAGTGCGTTGCCGGGAAGCGGCCGCGCGATGAGCGCGTCGACGATCAAAGCTTCCTCGCCCTCGCGCGTCGACGCGGCGACGACGGTCGGGCGTTCCGCGCCCAACTGCACGCGCAGGTCGGCCGCGCGCGCCTGTGCGTCGGGAGGCGCCTCCAGATCGAACTTGAGGTTGCCGGTCACGACGGGATCGGGCACGCCGAGCGCCGCGAGCCGTCGGGCGTCGGCCGTCGATTGAGCAGCGACGCCTGCAAAGGATGCAAGCATGGGCCGCGCGATCGATTCGACGCGTGCGTAGCCCGCGGCAGAGCGCTCGGAGAGGCGCGCATTGACGAGATAGAGCGGCCTGTGGGCCGCGTGCGCCGATGCCACCAGGTTCGGCCACAGCTCCGTTTCCAGGATCATGCCGGCGGCAGGTCGCCAGTGCGCGAGGAACGCGCGCATGGCGTGTGGCGCGTCGTACGGCAGCCAGGCCTGTCGCACGCGATTGCCGAACAGTGACTCGCCGGCCGCGCGCCCGGTCGCGGTCATCGAGGTCAGGAGCACGGTGGCCGCTGGAAATGCCGCAAGCACACGCGAGACGAGAGGTGCCGCCGCGCGGGTCTCGCCCAGCGAAACGGCATGGATCCACAGCACGGGCTCTCGCACGGAGGGCGCTCCGTCGTAGCGTCCATAGCGTTCGGCGAGATGCATGCGATAGAGAGGCTCGCGGCGCCCGCGCCACCACAACCGAAGCGGCAGGAACGGCAGGGCCGCGTACACGAGCAGCGTATAAAGCGCGCGCAACATCGGTGTTGCCTTCAGCAGCGCGGCGCTCGCCGCAGAAGTTCGCCCGCGGCGTCCAGGACGGCGGCGACCGTCGGTGTCGCGCCGATGCCGCCGAGGTCGCGCGCACGCGCACCGGCGCGCTCGGCGCCGTGCAGCCGCGGATCGGTCGAGACGAACAACGCCACCGTGGGCGTGCCGAGCGCGGCCGACAGGTGAACGAGTCCGGTGTCGACGCCGACCGTGAGCTCGGCGCGCGCGAGCAGCGTCGCGAGCGCAGGAAGCGTCTGGCGCGGCGGAACGCGAGCGGCCGGTTCGCTCGCCGCGAGACGCTCGCTGCGCGCGCGCTCGGCCGCATCGCTCCATGGCAGGAGGATCGGGAAGCCGGCGCGGGCAAACGAGGCGATCAGCCCGCCCCAGTGCGTCTCCGGCCACAGCTTGCTCGCGCGACTCGTCGCGTGCAGGAACACGACATAGGGGCGATCGGGGATCGGCGAATCGGGCGCCGGCGGCGGCGTAACGAGCCCGTAACGCGCAGGGCCCGAGAGCTCGTAACCCAGCGCCGCGGCGGCCAGCTGCCGGCACCGATCGAACAGATGCTGGTCGGGATCGATCGCGTGATGGTGGTCGTGCGCGAGTGTGGCGATCGGCTCGCGGATGCTCGCGCGATCCGGCCCGTGGCGCGGTCCGCGCGTTTGCCATGTCAGGATCGCGCTCTTCACCTGCTCCTGCAGATCGAGCACGGTGTCGTAGGCGTCGCGGCGGAGGTCGCGGCGGAACGCGGCCATCTCGCGCCACGTGCCTCGCGCGAACGGTTGGCGTCGCCAGCGGCGCAGCGCAACGGGAATCACGCGCCGCACGCCGGGATCGAGCGTGACGAGCGATGCGAACGCTTCCTCGGCGACCCAGTCGATCGCGAGCTCCCGACGGTGCGTCCTGATGTCGGCAACGATGGCAAGCGCTTGCACGATGTCCCCCAGCGACGAGGGGCGGACGACGAGCAGCGCACTCATCGACCGCGCTTGCGAGCGAGAAGTGACGGCCGCGGCGCGGGATGTCCGGAAACCCCGTAGAATGCGCGCCAGTCGAACGAGACCGCCGCTCTCGCTGCCACCACCTCCGAGCGCATGTCCGGGCCGCTTCCGTTGAGCCTGTGCGTTATCACACGCGATGCCGCCGCCCTGGTCGCGGAGTGCCTCGCGTCGGCGCCGTTTGCCGGCGACATCGTCGTCGTCGACTCGGGCAGTCGCGATGATACCGTGGAAATCGCACGTCGCCGGGGCGCACGCGTCATCGAGCGCGACTGGCCGGGGTTCGGCGCGCAGAAGCAGTTCGCGGTCGGGGCCGCGGCACACGATTGGGTGCTGTGCCTGGACGCCGACGAACGCGTGACCCCCGAGCTTGCAGCATCGATTGCGCGGGAGATGAGCGCGCCGCGTGCGGCGGCTTACGCTGTCGCGCGCCGCAACCGTTTCCTGGGTCGTTGGCTTGCGCATGGCGAGGGCTATCCGGACTGGAACGTGCGGCTCTTCGATCGGCGCCACGCGCGCTGGAGCCTTGACCCGGTGCACGAGCGCGTGGTTGCGGACGGACCGATCGCGCGCCTCGCCGGTGATTTGCTCCACGCATCCGCGGAGTCGCTCGACGACTACCTCGAGAAGCAGAATCGCTACACGACGCTGCAGGCGCAAGCGATGCTCGCTCGCGGCGAGCGGGCCGGCCTCGCGCAGCTCGTGCTGTCGCCGCTCGTCCGCTTCATTCGCTTCTACGTGGTCAGGCTGGGATTCCTCGACGGGGTGGCCGGCCTCGTTCACATCGCGATCGGCTGTCAGAACAGCTTCCTCAAGTACGCGAAGCTCCGCGCGCTCACCGCGGAGTCGCGACGATGAGCGCTGCCGGGCCCTGCCGGCGCGTGCTGGTCACCGGTGCCGCCGGCTTCATCGGGATGCACGTCGCGGCACGGCTCCTCGCCGATGGCGCGACGGTGACCGGTGTCGACAATCTCGACCCGTATTACGACGTGGCACTCAAGGAGGCGCGGCTCGCCCGGCTCACGCCGCATCCGCAGTTCCGCTTCGCGCGCGTCGACCTTTCCGACGGATCCTCTGCAGCGGCGCTATTTCGCGATGGCGGCTTCACCGAGGTGATCCATCTCGCGGCGCAGCCCGGCGTGCGGCATTCGTTGACTCATCCCGAGGCCTACGTCACCCACAACCTGGTCGCGTTCGGACACGTGGTCGAAGGTTGTCGGCGCGCCGGGGTCGCCCACCTCGTCTTCGCGTCGTCGTCGAGCGTCTACGGCGCGAGCCACGCGCTGCCATTCTCCGAAGATCAGAACGTCGACCATCCGATCAGCCTGTACGCGGCGACGAAGAAGGCAAACGAGCTGGTGGCGCATGCCTACAGCCACCTCTATCGCATCCCGGCGACGGGCCTCCGCTTCTTCACCGTCTACGGGCCCTGGGGCCGGCCCGATATGGCGCCGATGCTGTTCGCCAGGGCGATCCTCGCCGGCACGCCGATCGGCGTGTTCAACGGCGGGAACCTCCGCCGCGATTTCACGTACATCGACGACATCGTCGAAGGTGTCGTGCGCGTGCTGGACCGACCGCCCGCAGCGGACGGCGACGGGGCGCCCTACGCGATCTACAACATCGGCAACCACGAGTCCGTGCCGCTCGACACGTTCATCGCGACTCTCGAAGGGCTGCTCGGGCGCCCGGCCCTCCGCGAGAACCTGCCGATGCAGCCCGGCGACGTCCCGGAGACCTTTGCCGCGATCGACCGGCTGTCGGCGCACGCCGGCTTTGCACCATCGACGCCGCTCTCGACCGGGCTCGCGCGCTTCGTCGCGTGGTACCGCGAGTACTATGGGGTCCCGTCGTGAACGCTCGCGAATGATAAAATCGCATCCTGCGCGGGGCTTGGATGAGCGCCGCAGTCCCGACGTTCTCCTCCGATCATGATTCTCGTCACCGGCGGCGCCGGATTTATCGGCGCCAACTTCGTGCTCGATTGGCTCGCCGCGACCGGCGAGCCCGTCGTCAATCTCGACAAGCTCACGTATGCCGGCAATCTCGGCAATCTCGCCGCGCTTGCGGGCGACGCGCGACACGAGTTCGTCCGTGGCGATATCGGCGACCGCACACTGGTCGCGTCGCTGCTCACCCGGCACCGGCCACGGGCCGTCGTCAACTTTGCCGCGGAGAGCCACGTCGACCGCTCGATTCACGGACCGGCGGAGTTCGTTGCAACCAATGTCGTTGGCACGTTCGCGCTGCTCGAGACCGTGCGCGCCTACTGGGCCTCGCTCGGTGCGCCCGACGACGCGGCGTTCCGGTTCCTGCACGTCTCGACCGACGAGGTCTACGGCTCGCTGGGTCCGCGCGACCCGCCGTTCTCGGAAGCGACGGCCTACGCCCCGAACAGCCCGTACTCGGCGTCGAAGGCCGCATCCGATCACCTGGTGCGCGCATGGCACCATACGTACGGCTTGCCGGTGCTGACGACCAACTGCTCGAACAACTACGGACCGCGCCAGTTCCCCGAGAAGCTGATCCCGCTCATGATCGTCAACGCACTTGCGGGCAAGCCGCTGCCGGTCTACGGCGACGGCGGCAACGTGCGCGACTGGCTTTATGTCGGCGACCATTGCGCGGCGATCCGTGCGGTGCTCGCGCGCGGGCGTACGGGCGAGACTTACAACGTGGGGGGCGACGCCGAGATGAAGAACCTGGAGGTCGTGCGCACGATCTGCGGCATCCTGGGCGAGCTTCGGCCGGGGCGCGACTACGCGGCGCAGATCGCGTTCGTGAAGGATCGGCCGGGGCACGATCGCCGCTACGCGATTGACGCAGCAAAGATTGCGCGCGAGCTCGACTGGCGCCCGGCGGAGACGTTTGCGACGGGGATGCGGCGCACGGTGCAATGGTATCTCGACAACGACGCGTGGCTCGCCGGCGTCACGAGCGGCGACTATCACAAATGGATCACGCTCAATTACGCGGGCGCGGCTCACGCCTGAGCGGCACGCGATGACGACGACGCGCAAGGGTTTGATTCTCGCTGGCGGGTCCGGGACGCGGCTCCATCCGGTGACGCAGGTCGTCTCGAAGCAGCTCTTGCCGGTCTACGACAAGCCGATGATCTACTATCCGCTGTCGACGCTGATGCTCGCCGGCATTCGCGACATGCTGTTGATCTCGACGCCTGAGGACACGCCGCGCTTCGCGCAGCTTCTGGGCGACGGATCGAAATGGGGTCTCTCGCTCAGCTACGCGGTCCAACCTGCACCGGACGGACTTGCGCAGGCGTTCGTCATCGGCCGCGAATTTGTCGGCCCGGCGAGTTGCGCGCTGGTCCTCGGCGATAATATCTTCTACGGTCACGATCTTTCGGTGCAGCTCGCGCGCGCGAACGAGCGCGCCACCGGCGCGACGGTGTTTGCGTACCCTGTCGCCGATCCCGAACGTTATGGCGTCGCCGAGTTCGACGACGGCGGACGCGTGATCTCGCTCGAGGAAAAGCCGAAGGCGCCGAAATCGCGCTACGCGGTCACCGGCCTCTATTTCTACGACAACCGCGTACTGGACGTCGCCGCGGGCCTTCGCCCCTCCGCGCGGGGCGAGCTCGAGATCACCGACGTCAATCGGCAATACCTCGTCTGGAATGAGTTGGCCTGCGAGGTGATGGGACGCGGGATGGCGTGGCTCGATACCGGCACGCACGAGTCGCTCCTCGAGGCGTCGCAGTACATCGAGACAATCGAGCGGCGGCAGGGCCTCAAGATCGCCTGTCCCGAGGAGATCGCGTTCCGGCTGGGATACATCGATGCTGGAGCGGTCGAGCGTCTCGCGCATGGAATGGCGAAGAACGGCTACGGCCAGTACCTCCTCGCGCTCCTGCGCGAGCCGGACGTGCGGTTTCGATGAAGGTCGCGGCGACCGCTCTGCCCGACGTCAGGGTGATCGAGCCGGCGGTCTTCACGGACGACCGTGGCTTCTTTTTCGAAAGCTGGAACGCGCGCGCGCTCGCGGACGCGGGCATCGCGGCGACGTTCGTGCAGGACAACCACTCGCGCTCGCGGCGCCATGTGCTGCGCGGGCTGCACTACCAGATCGAGCACGCGCAGGGGAAGCTCGTGCGCTGCGTGAGCGGCGAGGTCTACGACGTTGCGGTCGACCTGCGCCGGAGCTCGCCGACGTTCGGCCGTGCGGTCGGCGTCGCCCTTTCCGCCGACAACCAGCGGATGCTATGGATCCCACCGGGATTCGCGCACGGTTTCGTCGTTGTTTCCGACACGGCCGATTTCCTCTACAAGACGACCGACTACTGGCATCCCCGGCACGAGCGCACGCTGTTCTGGAATGACCCGGCGCTCGCCATCGCGTGGCCCATTGCGGCGCCGGTCGTCAACGCCAAGGACGCGGCCGGCGTGCCGCTCGCGGCGGCCGAAGTCTATCCCTAGCGCCGCCAACGCGATGCGGCATCCGACGATCCTCGTCACCGGCGCGTCCGGCCAGGTGGGTTTCGAGCTCGTGCGGCTACTTGCTCCGCACGGCGACGTGATCGTCGCGGACCGCGAGCGCCTCGATCTCGGCGACCCGGATGCGGTGGTTGATGCCGTGCGCGGGGCGAAACCGGGACTGATCGTGAACGCCGGCGCGTACACCGCGGTCGACCTCGCGGAGAAGGAAACGGAAAAGGCCGCCGCGGTCAACGCGCGCGCGCCCGGAATCCTGGCCGAGGAGGCGAAGCGCATCGGCGCGGCGCTTGTCCACTATTCGACGGACTACGTGTTCGCCGGGGCCCGAACGACACCGTACCCGGAAGACGCAGCGACGGGCCCGCTCAATGTCTACGGCGCAACCAAGCTCGAGGGGGAGCGCGCCATCGAGGCGGTCGGGGGCGCCGCGCTGGTGTTCCGCACGAGCTGGGTGTACGGCCGGCGGGGCAAGAACTTCCTGCTGACGATCGAGCGCCTCGCGGCCGAGCGCGACGAACTCCGCATCGTGGCCGATCAGGTGGGAGTACCCAACTGGTGTCGGACGCTTGCCGAAGCGACCGAACGTGTCGTGGCGAGCGGGATTCCGGCGCTGGCCGAGCGCGCCGGGCTCTATCACCTGAGCTCGACCGGGAGCGCGAGCTGGTACGAGTTCGCACGCGCGATCGTCGGCGATGCCGCGAAGCCGCGTGTCGTCCCGATCGCGACGGCCGACTATCCTCTGCCCGCGCGGCGGCCGGCGTACGGCGTGTTGGACACGTCGCGCTTCGAATCCACGTTCGGTTTCGCGCTGCCGGCCTGGCAAGACGCGCTCGAACGTTGCCGGCGTGAGCCTGCCGACGCGGCCTCCGTTGCGCGAAGCTCTGCGCTTTCCTAGAAGCGAAACTCGCAGCGCGCGCTCGCGCCGACTGCAAGCTCACGCCCGTCGCCGGCAGTCACGATCGCGTTCATTCCGAACGTGACGCCCTCGAGCGCCTCGTGATAGCGATATGTTCCAAGCGTCTCTAAGGGTTCGATGCCGCGTGCGGCGGTCGCCTGGTCGGTCGTGGTCGTCACGCAGCGGGTGCACGGCTTGACGACGCGCAGCACGACGCCATCGACGGCGATCGTATCGAGATGGTCCTCGTCGTAAGCGTCGAGCCCCTGGAGCACGAGGTTCGGGCGGAAGCGGTTCATCGGCAGCGCCGCCACGCCGCGTGTCGCAAGCCGGCTGTTCAGGTCGTCGAGTGACGCTTGCCCGATGACCAGCACTGGATATCCATCGGCGAACTGCGTGTGCGCTCCGGAGTCGCCCGCGAATTCGGGATTGCAGCGCCGCTCCTGGGCAGAGTCGAAGCGCACGAGACGCACGTCGTGATCGACCGCACGGGTGAGCCACGCGGCGACCTCATCGCCCGCATCGTGGGCGCGGACCGTGTCTTTCCAGACGACGACCTCAACGGCTGGTCCGGCGGGTGACGCTAGCGAAACGTCGCACGCAGGTACGCCCGGAAGGCTCAACCGCAGCGCGCCGTCGTCGACGCTCACGCGTACGAGCGCGAGTCGCGGCAGCTCACGCTGTGTCACGAAGCGCCCACTGGGTTCGACGATCATCCATTCGCGATCGCTGACGGCGCTGGCACCCGCCTTCAGGCTGAGCCCACGGACTGCAACGCGTGCCCGTGCGAGCGGAATGCCGCCGCAGCTCTTGACCGGGTAGACGTTGAGCGCGGCGATCGAGGCCGTGCTCATGGAGGGAACAGGGGCTCCGCTCAGCGCAGGCCGGCCAGGTACTCGGCGACGGCTCGCATCTGCTCGTCATTCATCTTGAACGCGATGGCCGCCATCACCTTGCCATTTGCGTCCTTCCCGTCCTTGTCGGCCCCCCGGTCGCCCATGTGGAACGCCTTGAGCTGCGTGTGGATATAGTCGGGCCACTGGCCGGCCAGGCGCGGATAGGTCTTCGGAATGCCCGAGCCATCCGGCGAATGGCAGCCAGCGCATGCCGGGATGCCGGCCGCCGCGTCACCGCCCCGGAAGAGCTTTTGCCCGGCACGGGCGAGTTCGGCGTCCTTGGCGGTGCCGAGCTTGGGCGTTTGCCGCGAGAAATAGAGTCCCAGCGCTTTCATGTCGTCCGGGCTCAACGTTGCCGCCATCCCTTGCATGACGGCGCTGGTGCGGATGCCGGCCTTGAAGTTCGCGAGCTGCACGGCGATGTAGTCGGCCGGCTGCCCCGCCAGCGACGGATTTGCGGGCGTCGGGCTGTTGCCATCCGCGCCATGGCAGGCGGCGCAGACCTGGTTCACGATCGTCTGCGCCTTTGCGAGGTCGGGCTTGCCGGCGCCTCCGGTTCCCTCCTGCGCGATCGCGGCAGCCACGGGCCACAGGCCGAGCACGGCGGCCAGCAGCAGCATCGGTTTCATCGAACGACTCCCAAGGCGGCGGCCGGTGACGGGCTCCCCGCGGACCGGCCGGTGGCGCAAAATCGTCATATTGTAGCGGATCGCGGCGCCTCACCCGGGGCTGGCCGCTCGCGCGAACCCTCCCGGAAGGCGGCTTGAAACATCCCTTGCAGCAGGCGGCATACGTGCAAAGCGTCGCCGACGATACCCAGCTGCCGCCGCCGGGCGCGCCGGAGATCGCCTTTGCTGGCCGCTCGAATTCGGGCAAGTCGAGCGCGATCAACGCACTGGCACAACGGCGACGCCTTGCGTTCGCGAGCCGAACGCCGGGTCGTACGCAGCAGATCAACTACTTCCGGTTGCGCTCGGGTGCACTCGTCGCCGACCTTCCGGGCTACGGCTATGCGGCGGTGCCGCGCGCCTTGAAACGCCACTGGGAGGCGTTCCTCGGCCGCTATGTCGCGACGCGGCAGTCGCTCGTGGGTCTCGTCCTGATTGTCGATGCGCGCCATGGCCTCGCCGCGCCGGACGTCGCCCTGCTGGACGGCTATCTTGCGAGCGGCCGACCCGCGCTCATCCTCGCGACGAAGATCGACAAACTGTCCGCCTCGCACCGCCAGAGTGCGGCGGAAGACATCGCGAAGGCCGTCGCTGCCGCGCTTCCCGCGCATGCTGCGCAGGTAGCGGTGGTGCCCTTTTCGGCGACCCACCGGATTGGCATCGAGCCCACAGAGGAGATTCTCGGGGCGTGGCTTGCGCCTTATGCCGTCGACGATGCCGTCCCGCGCATCGCATCGGGAAGCCCCAAAGAAAAGGCCCCGCGATCAAGGGGAGTGCCGCGGGGCCCGAAACGCCCGTCGCGGGGTTAGACACCGCGAGGGCACCCGCTCAGGGAGGAAAGCGGGAGACGTTGCCGTCCGCTTGGGTAGACCGTGAGCTATCGCGAGAGTTCCAACGTTCGCCGCAATGAAAGTCCATGACTTCGAGAGTGGAATTTGGAGAGGTCGAGACGTAATGTCTGCACGGCATAAGATAATTGCCCATCGTTCTTAAATCGCGAAGAGATACGAGCATGAGCTTCGACTTCTCCGGCCGTTTCCCCGCGAAGCGCATGCGGCGGATGCGGCGCGACGAGTTCTCGCGCCGTCTTGCGCGCGAGCATCGCGTTGCGTCCGACGACCTGATCTATCCGGTATTCGTGCAGGACGGGGCGAAGCGCGAAGATCCGGTGCCGTCGCTGCCCGGTGTCTCGCGCAAGAGCATCGACGTGTTGCTCGTTGAGGCCGAGCAGGCGCTGGGGTTGGGCATTCCCGCGCTTGTGCTCTTTCCGGTGATCCCGGCGGACGCGAAGACGCTCGATGCCGCAGAGGCCTGGAACGATGAAGGGCTCGTGCCGCGCGCGGTGCGTGCGCTCAAATCGCGCTTTCCCGAGCTTGGCGTCATCACCGACGTCGCGCTCGATCCCTACACGAGCCACGGCCAGGACGGACTGATCGACGCGACCGGCTACGTCGTCAACGACGAGACGGTCGCGGCGCTTGCGCGGCAGGCGCTATGCCACGCCGCGGCGGGTGCCGACATGGTCGCACCCTCGGACATGATGGACGGGCGGATCGGCTCCATTCGCCGGGCGCTCGACGAAGCGGGGCACGCGCGCACACGCATCCTCGCGTACTCGGCGAAGTATGCGTCGTCGTTCTACGGGCCGTTTCGCGACGCAGTCGGCTCGAGCGGCAATCTCGGCGGCGGCGACAAGTTCAGCTATCAGATGGATCCCGCCAACTCGGACGAGGCGCTGTGGGAAGTGCGCCTGGACCTCGACGAGGGTGCCGACATGGTGATGATCAAGCCTGGATTGCCGTATCTCGACATCGTGCGTCGCGTGAAGGATGCGTTCGGCGTGCCGACTGCCGTCTACCAGGTCTCGGGCGAGTACGCGATGCTGAAAGCCGCGGCGGCGAACGGATGGATCGACGAGCGCAAGGGCGTGCTCGAAGTTCTGACCGCGTTCAAGCGCGCCGGCGCGGACGCGATCCTCACCTATTTCGCGTTGGCCGCCGCTGGCTGGCTCGCCGCGAACGACCGCTAGGTTTCGGCCACCAGCGCTGCGACGTCTGCAGTCGACAACCGCGGGTCGTCGGTGCGGCGCGGACGGTTGCGCCTCGTGGCCGGCGTGAGCACCGCGACACGCAAACTGGCGCGGGGCGTTTCGATCAGGAGCTCCGCGCCGGCGTTCGACTCGCGCGGCGGCAACGCGGCGTAGCGCACGCCCTCGTTCGCGAGCGCGATCTCGACGGTCTTCGCGTCGTCGGCGACGAGCTCGAGACGGATGTCGCTGTAGGCCGTGGCCCATCCCGCCGCGACGCCACCCACCAGGACCGGGTCCCAGGCCGCGAAGCGCTTCATCCAGTGCAGCGCGACGCGTCGTTGCGCGCGGAGGCTCGCATCGTGCTCGTCCGCGGCGAACAGCGCGTGATAGCTCGCGAGCGCTGCCTCGATCTCGTCGTTCGACGGCAGGGCAGCCGATTCCGGCAGCATGAGCTGGCGCGCCGCCTTGTGCTTGGCGAGTGCCCAGTCGGTGAGGCCGTGCTCGGCGATGAGCTTGGCGGCGGTCTGCGCGATGCGCTCGCGATCGCGGCGCGCGCGTCCATCGCTGCTGCGGCCACGGTCGTGGCCGGTATCGGATCCGTCCGGCCGTCTGCCCATGCAATCACCCGCTAGAACAATTGATCGCGGATGTCCTTCGCCGCCGGCGCGGGGCCGGCGCTGAAGCTGTCGTCGCGGCCGCGCGGCGGGAACTCGGAGAAGAAGTATTCCGTGATCGCACCCGGCATGTCGTCGCGCAGCCCGGTGTCGGGATTGATCTTCACGGCGACGACGCCATCGGGGACCGGGAACTGCGTTTCCTTCGTCCCCTTGAGCACCTTCGCCATGTAGGAGATCCAGATGGGCAGCGCGGCCATAGACCCGGTTTCATTGGCGCCCATCGGCCGCGGCTGGTCGAAGCCGATCCACGCAACGGCGACGAGCGCGGCGTTGTAGCCGCAGAACCACGCATCGACGTTCTCGTTCGTCGTGCCCGTCTTGCCCGCAAGGTCGGTCCGGTTGAGCGAGAGGGCCCGCACGGCGGTCCCGACACGGACGACGTCCCTGAGGAGCGAGGTCATGATCCACGCGTTGCGTGGATCGATCGCCCGCTCGGCTCCTGCGCCCGCAACTGCGGGCTCGGCCTCCGACAACACGTTGCCGCGCGCGTCGACGATCCTCGAGATCAGATAGGGCGTGACGCGATAGCCGCCGTTCGCGAAGACCGCAAAGGCATCGACCATCTGCAGCGGCGTCGCCGCGCCCGCGCCGAGGCCCATCGTGAGATAGGGCGGGTGAAGCTTGGGGTCGAAACCGAACCGCGCGATGTAGTCCTGCGCGTATTGCGGACCGATCGCCTGCAGCACTCGGACGGTGACCAGATTCTTGGACTTCGCGAGCGCCGCGCGAATCCGCATCGGGCCGTCGAACTTGCCGTCGTAGTTCTTGGGCTCCCAGTCCTCCCCGCCGGCCTTGTCGGCGGGGACGAAGAACGGCGCATCGTTGACGACGGTCGCCGGCGTGAAGCCTTTTTCGAGCGCGGCCGAGTAGATGAATGGCTTGAACGCGGAGCCGGGCTGGCGCTGCGCCTGCGTCACGTGATTGAACTTGCTCCGGTCGAAGTCGAAGCCGCCGACGAGCGAGAGGAGCGCGCCGTCGGTCGGCCGCATCGAGACGAACGCCGCATCGACCTGCGGGACCTGGGCAATCCCCCAACGCCCCTTGTCGTCGCGGGCAACCCGGATGACCGCTCCCGGCCGGATGCGGGTGGCCGCCGGCGCTTTGTCGCGCAGCAGCGCCGCAGCGAACTTGACGCCGTCTCCAGTGAGCTGGACCGCCTCGCCGTCCGCGAGAACGGCCTGCACCTCGGCCGGCGAAGCCGCGACGACAATCGCCGGGATCAGGCCGTCGCTGTCCGTTGCGTCCTGAAAGACGCGCTCGAGCGCCGCGTCGCGTTCGGCGGGATCGTCGGGGAGGCTGACGTACGCCTCGGGTCCGCGGTAGCCGTGGCGGCGATCGTAGTCGATCGCGCCGCGCCGCAGCGCGCCGTAGGCGGCCTCCTGGTCGGCCTTGCGAATGGTCGTATGGACCGTCAGGCCCTTGGTATAGGCGTCCTCGCCATAGGCTTCGAACACGACCTGCCGCGCCATCTCGGCCACGTATTCGGCATGAATCGGGATGGTCTCGCGGGTTCCCGCGCGCACGGCAAGTGGCGCGCTTTGTGCTTCGCGGAATTGGTCGTCGCTGATAAAGCGCAGTTCATGCATCCGCCGCAGCACGTAGAGCTGGCGGGTCTTGGCGCGACGGGGGTTCGTGACGGGGTTGAAGGCGGAGGGCGCTTTCGGGAGGCCGGCCAGCATGGCAGCCTCCGCCGGGGTCAGGTCCTTCAGGGGCTTGCCGAAATAGATCTGGGACGCGGCGGCAAAGCCATAGGCGCGCTGGCCCAGGAAGATCTGGTTGACATAGAGCTGGAGGATCTCGTCCTTGCTGAGGTTGGCCTCGATCTTCCAGGCGAGCAGCACTTCCCGGAGCTTGCGGGTCAGCGTCTTTTCGCGGCTCAGGAAGAAATTCCGCGCGACTTGCATGGTGATCGTCCCCGCCCCCTGCTGGGTTCCGCTGGCGACGTTGCTGGCAGCAGCCCGCATGACGCTCAGGTAATCGACCCCCCCATGCGAGTAGAAACGCTCATCTTCTGCGGCCAGAATCGCTTTTTTCATCAAATCCGGCACTTCTGCAATAGTCACGATCGACCGTCGCTCCTCGCCGAACTCGCCCAGGAGATCCCCTTCGGCAGAGACGATCCGCAGTGGGATCTTGGGCTGGTAGTCGGTCAGGGTTTCGAGCGATGGCAGCGTCGGATATAGGAGCGCCAGGACAAAGGCCCCCAGGAGGCCGCCGACGACCGCGAGGCCCAGCAGGACCGACCCGAGGTAGAGAAGCCAGCGTTTTAGCATGGAGGAATAAAACTTGCCGTACTGCGGGGGTCGGACCGGCCATTATAAGGGGCGTTGCAAGAATGCAACTCCCTCTGTGTAAACAAATTGACAATATTCATACTTGCTGCCAACCTTTAATGTAACTTGTGAGCATTGAGGCCTCGCCGATGATTGCTGAAAAGCTCGCTTCTGCCCTCGACGTCTTTACCGTGAAGTCACCGGCGCTGATCGGTGTCGACGTCAGCTCGACCTCCGTCAAGCTGGTCGAGCTGTCCGACGCCGGGAAGGGCGTCCGGCGGCTCGAGCGGTACGTCATCGAGGCGCTTCCCAAGGACGTGGTCACCGACGGCAACATCGGCAACCTGGACCAAGTCTCCGACGGACTCAAGCGGGCGTGGAAACGCCTTGGGAGTCGCAATCGGAACGTCGCACTTGCCCTGCCTGCCGCCATGGTGATTACCAAGAAGATCATCGTGCCGTCAGGCCAGAAGGAAGAGGACCTCGAGTTCACCGTGGAGGCCGAGGCCAACCAGTACATCCCCTTCGCGCTCGACGAGGTCAACCTCGACTTCCAGATCCTCGGGCCGGCACCCAACAACCCGGACGAAGTCGAGATTCTGATCGCAGCTTCGCGCAAGGAAAAGGTCGAGGATCGGGTCGCCATTGCCGAGGCCGCCGGGCTCAAGCCGCGGGTGATGGACGTCGAGAGCTACGCGACGCAGGAGGCGTTTCGGCTGATTGCCCCATCGCTGCCGGCGAACGGCCGCGATCAGAACGTCGCCCTGGTCGACATCGGCGCCCACGTCACCCACTTCTATGTCCTCCGCAACGACCAGTTCCTGTTCTCCCGCGACCAGGCGTTCGGCGGCAACCAGTTGACCTACGACATCCAGCGCGCGTTCAACCTCTCGCCCGAGGAGGCCGAGTCAGCCAAGAAGAACCAGGGGCTGCCGGAGAACTATGACGCCGAT
Organism: uncultured beta proteobacterium; assembly: GCA_963773195.1. GTDB lineage: Bacteria > Pseudomonadota > Gammaproteobacteria > Burkholderiales > Casimicrobiaceae > CAIWHR01. The sequence goes on along the minus strand of CAVZAE010000005.1, from coordinate 376,590 downwards.
GTGCTCCAGCCGTTCATGGAAACGCTGGCCCTCGAGGTCACCCGGGCGCTGCAGTTCTTCTTTACGTCGACCTCGTACAACCAGGTCGACCAGATCGTGCTCGCCGGCGGCGGCGCGCTCCTCCCCGGCCTCGACGAGCTCGTCGCCAAGCGCGCTGGCGTCGCGACGGTGATCGCCAACCCGTTCGGGACGATGGCGGTCGCCGATGTCATCCGGCCTCGGCAGCTCGCCCAGGACGCCCCGCTGCTGCTGATCGCCACGGGCCTCGCGATGCGGAGCTTCGAATGATTCGCATCAACCTCCTGCCGCACCGCGAGCAGAAGCGCCAGGCGCGGCAACGCCAGTTCGTCTCGATCGCGATGGGACTCGCGATCCTGGGCTTGGCCGTGGTCGGCCTCGTCCACGTCATCTTCGCGAGCCAGATCGACAACCAGATCAGCCGCAACAAGCTGCTCAAGGACGAGATCGCGAAGCTCGACGAGCAGATCAAGGAAATCGACCGGCTGCGCGAGCAGACGCAGGCGCTGCTCTCGCGCAAGCAGGTCGTGGAAACGCTGCAGACCAATCGCACCGAGGCCGTCCATCTGCTCGACCAGATGGTCCGGCAGCTGCCTGACGGTATCTATCTGCGCTCGCTGCGTCAGGTCGGGCCCAAGGTCACGGTAATCGGCTATGCGCAGTCGAACGCCCGCGTCTCGACCTTGATGCGCAACGTCGAGTCGTCGCCCTGGCTCACGCAGCCCGAGCTCGTGGAGATCAAATCCATTGTGCCGCCGGGCAGCAAGGATAGTTCGCTGCGGATCAACGAGTTCACGCTGACGTTCATGATCAAGCGCGCGGCGCCGCCGCCCGAATTCAAGCCGGCCGGGACTACGCCCACAACGCCGTCGGCGCCGCCGGCCAAGGGCGCGCCGACGCCGCCGGCGAAGGGAGGCGCGGCATGAATCTCGACGATCTCCGGCGGCTCAATATCCGAGACATCGGCAATTGGCCGATGCTGCCCAAGGCGCTTGCGCTGGTCGCGCTCTTCCTCGCGATCCTGGCGGGCGGTGCTGTCCTCGACTGGAAGGACCAGTACGACGCACTCGACAAGGCTCGGCAGGACGAGGCGAAGCTCAAGGAGCAGTACGCGCAGAAGAAGGCCAAGGCGATCAACTTCCAGCTTTACGTGCAGCAGCTCAAGGAGATCGAGCAGTCGTTCGGCGCGCTTCTGAAGCAGCTGCCGAACAAATCCGAAATGGACGCGCTCCTCACCGACATCAACCAGGCCGGGCTCGGTCGCGGCCTGCAGTTCGAGCTCTTCAAGCCCGCCACGACGGAGAAGATGGCGGACTTCTACGCCGAGCTGCCGATCAACATCCGGATAACCGGCAACTACCATGACATGGGAGCGTTCGCGAGCGACGTCGCGCAACTGCCGCGGATCGTCACGCTGAACGACGTCGTCGTCAATAACGACAAGGGCATGCTGTCGATGGACGCCGTCGCGAAGACCTTCCGCTACCTCGACGAGGAGGAAATCGCGAAGCAGCGCAAGGCGGCCAAGGACGCGAAAGACGCGAAGCAGAAGGGCAAGAAATGAAGCGCTGGGTGACGATTGCGGTGAGCGCCGTCGTCGCGCTCGCGGGATGCGGCGGCGAAAGCCACCAGGATCTGCGCGCGTGGATGGCGGCGCAGGGGCAGGGCGTCAAGGGCAAGCTCGACCCGCTGCCGCAGATGAAGCCGTACGAGCCGTTCGCGTACAACGCGTTCGACCTGCCGGACCCCTTCAAGCCGCGCAAGATCGAGCCGCAGAAGGGCGCGAGCAAGCTCGCGCCCGACCTCGCACGGCGCAAGGAACCGCTCGAGGCCTATCCGCTCGAGGCACTCAATATGGTCGGGACCCTCGAGCGCGGCAGGACGATGTACGCGCTCGTGCGTACGCCGGAGAAGGACCTCTACCAGGTACGGCAAGGCAACTATCTCGGACAGAACTACGGCGTGGTCATCGGCGTCTCCGACGGCGAGATCCGCTTGAAAGAACTGGTGCAAGACGGAGCGGGCGACTGGACCGAGCGGTCCAGCACGTTGCAGCTCCTGCAGCCGGAAGCTGCAGCAAATCCAAGGGAGCGAAGAAAATGAACGCGTTCGACCGGCGCAACACCCCAGGGGTCCGCGGGCGAACGGCCCGTTTCGCGGCCGCGTGGCTCGCAGGCGCGTTCGCGCTCGCCGTCACCGGCGCGGCGTTCGCGCAAGGGACGAACTCGATCGATGCGATGACCGTGTCGAAAGGGAGCTCGGGCAACACGATCGTCCGGTTCACGCTGAAGGCGCCGCCGGCCAATCCACCCGCAGGCTTCGCGATCGCGAGCCCGCCGCGGATCGCGCTCGACTTCCTCGACACGGGCAACGGCCTCGGGAGCTCGCAGCGGACGCTCGACGACGCCGCGGTGCGCAGCCTGAACGTGGTGCAGGCGGGCAACCGCACGCGCGTGGTGTTCAATCTGAACAAGCCGCAGACGTTCTCGACGCAGGTCGAGGGGAACGCGGTCATTGTGACGCTGTTCGACCAGAGCGAACGGGTCGATGCGAAGACCCAGGTCGTCGAGCGGTTCGCGGAGGCGCGTCCGGGCGACGTCGCGCACGCGCTGCGTGACGTCGACTTCCGTCGCGGCCCGAACGGCGAAGGGCGCGTCGTCGTCGACCTTTCCGACAACGGCACCGGAATCGACATCCGCCAGCAGGGCCGGAACCTGATCGTCGATTTCATCAAGACAAACCTGCCGCGCAACCTCGAGCGCCGCCTCGACGTCGTGGACTTCGGGACGCCGATCACCGCGGTCGAGACGTTCAACCAGGGCGGCAACACGCGGATGGTGATCGAGCCGAAGGGCTTGTGGGAGCATTCCGCCTACCAGACCGATAACAAGTTCATCATCGAAGTCCGCGCCGTCCAGGAGGATCCGAACAAGCTCGTCCAGGGCGCCAGGATGGGCTACAAGGGCGAGAAGCTTTCGCTCAACTTCCAGAACGTCGAAGTGCGCGCGGTGCTGCAGGTCATCGCCGATTTCACCGGGCTCAACATCATCACGAGCGACACGGTCAGCGGCAGCCTGACGCTGCGCTTGAAGGACATCCCGTGGGACCAGGCCCTCGACATCATCATGCAGACGAAGGGCCTCGACATGCGCAAGAACGGCAACGTCGTTCTGATCGCGCCGCGCGAAGAGCTCGCGCTCAAGGAGAAGCAGCAGCTCGAGAACGCGATGCAGATCAGCCAGCTCGAGCCGCTGGTGACCGAGACGTTCCAGCTCAACTACATGAAGGTGACGGACTTCGAGAAGTTCCTCGCGAGCAACCGGCAGCAGCGCTTCGGCGCGGGCGCCGGCCAGACGGCGACGACCGGCGGCCAGGGCTCGATCATTTCGGAGCGCGGCGTGGTCATCGGAGACCCGCGCACGAACATCGTGATCGTCTCCGATACCGCGGCGCGCCTCGAGGAAGTCCGCAAGCTCATCCGGCAGCTCGATACGCCGATCCGGCAGGTGATGATCGAGGCGCGGATCGTCATCGCGAGCGACACATTCAGCAAGCAGCTCGGCGTGCGCTTCGGCGCGCAGACGGGGTTCACGTTCCGCAACTACGCCGGCGGGCAGGGCGGCAGCCTGTCGACGCAACCGGTCGTGAAATTGCAGGGTGATCAGCTGACCCGTGACACCCGCACGCAGACGCCGTTCGAGCTTGCCTCGGGCATCGCGACGGCCGGCTACTCGGATTCGCCGCAGCTGAACGTCAACCTGCCCGTGATCAATCCTGCGGGCCAGCTCGCGCTGACGCTGATCAACTTGGGCAGCGGCAACCTGATCAACCTCGAGCTCTCGGCGCTCGAGGCGGATACGCGCGGCAAGGTGATCTCGAGCCCGCGTGTGGTGACCGCCGACAACCAGAAGGCGGCTATCGAGCAGGGAACCGAAATCCCGTACGTGACGCCCGGCAGCGCAAACTCGCCCGCGACGGTCGCGTTCAAGAAGGCCGTGTTGCGGCTCGAAGTGACCCCGCAGATCACGCCCGACAACCGGATCATCATGACGGTCGAAGTGCGCAAGGACAACGTCGGCCAGTTCGTCGACCTGGGCGGTGGCTTCCGGGTCCCGTCGATCGACACGCGGAACGTCGTCACGCAGATCCACATCAACAACGGCGATACCGCGGTGATCGGCGGCATATTCGAGGAAACGATCACCAATGACGTCACCAAGGTGCCGGTGCTGGGCGACATTCCCGTGCTGGGCTACCTGTTCAAGACGACCGGACGCAACAGCCAAAAGCAGGAGCTCTTGATCTTCCTCACGCCGCGCGTCGTGAAGGAGTCGCTCAGTACGGTGAAGTAGACGCGAGCGAAGTGGGCGAAGCCAGGACGCGAAGCGCGCGTTGCCGCGCGAGCGTTCCCGCCGACACCACGTCGTAGTCGGATCGCGGCACGCGGAGGCCGGGGAACGAGCGTCGCTTGGCTTCTCGCCGGGGAGGAGCCCGGTGAATTCCCTTACAATGCTGCGGTGCAACTTCGTCGCAGCAATCTCTTTCTCGTCGGACTGCCGGGTGCGGGCAAGTCGACGCTCGGGCGTACCCTCGCGCGGCGGCTGGGCCTCTTCTTCGTCGACGCCGATGCCGAGCTCGAGCAGCGGCTCGGCGTCACGATCCCGATGATTTTCGAGATCGAAGGCGAGGCGACGTTCCGCGATCGCGAGGAAGCGACGCTCTCCGAGCTTGTCCTGCGTAGCGGCATCGTGCTTGCGACCGGCGGCGGCGTCGTGATTCGGGCCGCGAACCGTGAGCGACTGAAGGCGAACGGCACGGTGCTTTATCTGCATGCCGAACCGTCGACGCTCCGCGAGCGCACGCGCCGCAGCCGTCACCGACCGCTGCTCAACGCCGCCGACCCTTTCGCCCGGCTCACCGAGCTCTACGCGCAGCGCGATGCGCTCTATCGGGAGGTCGCCGATCGCGTGATCGACTCGGATCGCGAGCGCGTGATCGCGTTCGCGCTCGAGGTCGAGGCCGGGCAGCCTTTCGAGCGATCCGACTGAGCGAACGCCGATGCGCACATTCGAGGTCGACCTCGGCGAACGGAGTTATCCGATTCATATCGGTGCCGGCGCGCTGCGCGATGCGGGACGCCTCCTCGCGCCGCGCCTGCCGGCACCGCGCGTCATCATCGTCAGCAACCCGGTCGTCGCTACGCACTGGCTCGCTCCGTTGCGCGAGAACCTGGGCGCGGCGGGCATCGACGCCGAGATGCTGCTCGTCCCGGACGGCGAAGCGCACAAATCATGGCAGACCGCCGACCACATGCTCACGCGGCTGCTCGAGCTCAGGGCCGATCGCTCGACCACCCTTGTTGCCCTTGGGGGTGGCGTGGTCGGCGACCTCGCCGGGTTCGTGGCGGCGATCTACCAGCGCGGCATGCCGTTCGTCCAGGTACCGACGACGCTCCTTGCGCAGGTCGACTCGTCAGTGGGCGGCAAGACCGGGGTCAACCATCCGCTGGGCAAGAACATGATCGGCGCCTTTTACCAGCCGCGCGCCGTGCTCATCGACACCGATTGCCTGGCAACACTTCCGGATCGCGAGTTCTGCGCCGGGGTCGCCGAAGTCATCAAATACGGTGCGATTCGCGAGCGCGCATTCTTCGAATGGCTCGAAGCGAACATGGACGCGCTTCTGGCGCGCGATTCCGCGACGCTCGCGCACGCGGTCAGCGAGAGCTGCCGGATCAAGGCGGAGGTCGTCGCCTCGGACGAGCGTGAGTCGGGCGCGCGTGCGGTACTGAATTTCGGCCACACCTTCGGCCATGCGATCGAGGCCGCGGCGGGCTACGGCGAATGGCTGCACGGCGAGGCGGTGGCGGTCGGGATGGTGCTCGCGGCCGAGCTGTCGCGCCGCGTGAGCGGGCTCGCCGCACCCGACGCATCCCGTATCGAGCGCCTGCTCGGTCGCGCTCGTCTGCCGCAGAGGCCGCCGCCGATTCCGGTCGCACGATGGCTCGAGCTCATGGGCCGCGACAAGAAGGCCACGGGCGGCGTGCTGCGCTTCGTGCTGCTTGAAGCGCTCGGTCGCGCAATCGTGCGGACCGGCGTCGACGAAGCCACGCTGCGCGCGGTAATCGCGCTCTAGGATCTTGAAACACGAACGGCGCCGCGAGGGCGCCGTTCGGGTGCGTTCAAGAGCTAGCGTCCGATCACTGGCAGGTGACCGACGTGGACGCCGTGAGCTGCGGCGTGCTTGCGTCGGTGATGTTGATCGTATGCAGGCCGCTCGCGTTGGTCAATCCCGTTACGCTGAAAGTAAACGGCGACGTTGTCACGGGATTCGGAGTCGCCGTGCCGACGTTCGGCACGAACGCGAGGTTGAACGGGGCCGTGCCGCCGACGATGGTGAACGTGTACGTCTGGCCAGTGCAGGTGTTGGCAGGAGTGAGGACGGGGGGCGGGCTGACGGTTATCGGACTCGGCGTCCCGCCCGTCGTGGCCTTGCCCAATTCATTCGTCAGCAGCGGCGACGAGCCGCCTGGGATCGTGCGCCCGGTGGCATCGCTGATCGCGTATTGCATGTTCTGGAAGCAGGCGCCATTGGTCGTCGCCGTGAAGCTGCCCCCGTTCGTCGTGACCGGGACGCCGGCGAGCGTGACGACTCCGGCGAACGTCGCGTCTACCTTATAAGGCGGCGTGCCGCCGTAGATGTGATAGACCACGGCGACGCCCGTCGAGCATTCGGTGGCCGATGGGCCGTCGATGGTCACGGTGCCGGTGGGAATGACGGACAGGATCTGGCTGCCGTCGGTCACTTCCTGGATCAGGAACTGACCGGTGAGCTGATTGCCCGACGTGACATCGGTCGCGCGGATCGATGCGACCTGCGTCGGGGCGTTCACGTTGACGGCGATGCCAGCGACAGCGGTACCGCTCGAGTCGGTGACGACGGTGATCGTGGACGCGAGCGGCAGCGCCGGGTTCGAGGTCTGGAGCTGGTACGCGCCGAAGATGACTTCGAAGCGGACCTGCCGACCCGCGATGCCGCCGCCCCCCGCGGCTGCCACCACGACCGTGGCCGTGCCGGTGCCGCCCGAGCAAAGCGTGCTGGCGCCGACCGCACAATCGCCGTTCGGGGTGATCGTAATCCCATTGGCGAGAAGCGGCGCCGCCTTCACGCTGACCGTCGCGGGAGCCGCGTTGCCCGCGGAATCCTGGACCGTGACGGTCACAGTCGTATCGGCGCCGACATTGTTCGCGAGCAGGAGCACCGTGTCGCCCGAGACCGCTTGCGTGACCGGCAGCACTGACGCGTCGCTCGAGAACGCCCGGTAGGGGGCCGTGCCGCCGCTGACCGTCAGCGTTGTCGGGATTCCTGAATAGGCGGTTGCCGCGTTCGGCAGTACCGTCAGCGGTCCCGGCGTCGCCGGGCCCGGGGCGTAGGGGTTGTTCGGCGCCCCGCTCCCGCCGCCGCAGGCGGAAAGGGCCAGCACACCCACCAGGGCGGCAAAGCCGGCGAGGGCCCGCAGGCAGGCGGGGGACAGGCGGTTATCCGTCATGGTGTGATCCCTGATGATGTTGTCCTAAAGATGGCGACCCGGGCCGATGTTTTTGGAAGCTGCAACAAGCATCTAGCCCACTTTGTTCAGATTAAAGCCTAAGAGAGCCACCGGCGCAAGCCTTTTGCCCGGTTCAGGGCGACCGTCCAGCGGGTACTGTTGCGCGCCCGCGGCAGGCGGGGGACGGCGGCGCCGGTTTTGCCTTGTCGCATTGCAGCATCGGGTCTAACATCAAAAATATCGCGAGCCGCGCCGCGAAATCACAGCGCGGGGTTTGTTTTCGCCTGTCAAAGGCCATGAAATGGGGTGAGGTCAACGTGGAAGACGGTTCGGATCGATCGCTGCTGCCCCCGGGGCGCCAGGGCCTCTACGACCCGGCGAACGAGCGCGACGCGTGCGGGCTCGGCTTCATCGCCCACATCAAGGGCCAGAAGACGCACGCGATCGTCACGCAGGGGCTTTCGATCCTCAAGAACCTGACGCACCGGGGCGCGACCGGCGCCGACCCGCTGCAGGGCGACGGAGCCGGCATCCTGATCCAGCTTCCCGACGCGTTCCTGCGGCGCGCGTGCGGCCGTCAGGGCCTCACGCTTCCCGCGGTCGGCCAATACGGCGTCGGCATGGTGTTCCTGCCGAAGGAGCCGGCATCGCGCATGGCGTGCGAGCAGGAAATCGAGCGTGCGGTCGCGGGCGAAGGGCAGATCCTGCTCGGCTGGCGCGATGTCCCGACGGACAACCGCGGCCTCTCCGTGCGGACGAAGGAAGTCGAGCCGATCATCCGGCAGGTGTTCATCGCGCGCGGCTCGAACGGGATGGACCAGGACGCGCTCGAGCGCAAGCTCTACATCATCCGCAAGAAGTCGGGCCACGCGATCCAGGCGCTCAAGCTGCGCCACGGCAAGGAGTTCTACGTGCCGTCGATGTCGACGCGCACGCTGGTCTACAAGGGAATGCTGCTCGCGCACCAGGTCGGCGACTACTACCGCGACCTCAAGGACGAGAGCATGGTCACCGCGCTCGCGATGGTGCACCAGCGGTTTTCGACCAACACGTTCCCCACGTGGGATCTCGCGCATCCCTTCCGCCTCGTTTGCCACAACGGCGAGATCAACACGCTGCGCGGCAACGTCAACTGGATCCGCGCTCGACAGCAAGGCATTGCCAGCACGATCCTGGGCGACGACCTCGACAAGATCTGGCCGCTGATCTACGACGGCCAATCCGATTCTGCCTCGTTCGACAACGCGCTCGAGCTGCTTGTGATGGGCGGCTATCCGCTCGCGCACGCGATGATGCTGATGATCCCCGAGGCCTGGGCGGGCAATCCGCTGATGGACGAGGATCGCCGCGCGTTTTACGAATATCACGCCGCGCTGATGGAGCCATGGGACGGCCCGGCGGCGATGGCGTTCACCGACGGCCGGCAGATCGGCGCGACGCTGGACCGCAACGGGCTGCGGCCCGCGCGCTACATCGTCACCGACGACGACCACGTGGTGATGGCCTCCGAGGTCGGCGTGCTCGACATCCCCGAGCGCAAGATCATCAAGAAATGGCGGCTCCAGCCCGGCAAGATGCTGCTCGTCGATACCGTGGCGGGACGCATCGTCGACGACGAAGAGTTGAAGCGCACGCTCGCCTCCGCGAAGCCGTATCGACAGTGGATCGAGCGTTCCCGCATCGCGCTCGACAGTCTGCCCGATCCGGCGCCGCCGATTCCAACGGAGGTCGCGCTGCTCGACCGGCAGCAGGCCTTCGGCTACACCCAGGAAGACCTGAAGGTGATTCTTGCGCCGATGGCCGCGAACGGCGAGGAAGCGGTCGGTTCGATGGGCAACGACGCCGCGCTCCCGGTGCTCTCGGACCGGCCGAAGGTCCTCTACGGCTACTTCAAGCAGCTGTTCGCGCAAGTCACGAACCCGCCGATCGACCCGATCCGCGAGGAGCTCGTGATGAGCCTCGTCACGTTCATCGGTCCGCGGCCCAATCTGCTCGGCATCGACGAGACGAACCCGCCGATGCGCCTCGAAGCGCAGCAGCCGGTGCTCACGTGCGAGGAGATGGAAAAGATCCGCCACATCGAGCTCTTCACCGGCGGGTCGTTCAAGGCGTGGGAGCTCGACATCTGCTATCCCGCCGCGTGGGGCGCGAACGGCATGGAGGCCGCGCTCGCGTCCCTATGCGCAGAGGCGGAGGACGCGATCCGTCTCGGCTACAACATCCTGATCGTCTCGGACCGGAAGCTGTCCGCCGACCTTCTGCCGATCCCCGCGTTGCTCGCGACCGCGGCGGTGCACCAACACCTCGTGCGCAAGGGTTTGCGGACGAGCACGGGCCTGGTCGTCGAGACGGGCTCGGCGCGCGAGGTCCACCACTTCGCGCTGCTCGCGGGCTATGGCGCGGAGGCGATCCATCCCTACCTGGCGCTCGAGACGCTGGGGTCGCTCGCCGACGTCGTCCCCGGTGTATCACCCCAGGAGTCCGCGCACCGCTACATCAAGGCGATCAGCAAGGGGCTCTACAAGGTGATGTCGAAGATGGGCATCTCCACGTACCAGTCCTACTGCGGCGCGCAGATCTTCGAGGCGGTAGGCCTCGTGCGCGAGTTCGTCGACAAGTACTTCACCGGCACCGCGAGCAACGTCGAGGGCATCGGCCTCCCGGAAATCGCGCTCGAAGCCGCGCGGCTGCATGCAGCCGCATTCGGCAACGATCCGCTCTTGCGCGCGGCGCTCGACGCGGGCGGTGATTACGCGTATCGCGTGCGTGGCGAGGAGCACATGTGGACGCCGGACTCGATCGCCAAGCTGCAGCACGCGGCGCGCTCCGGCAGCTTCGCGACGTACAAGGACTATGCCGCGCTGATCAACGACCAGTCGCGGCGGATGCTGACCTTGCGCGGACTTTTCGAGTTCCGTTTCGCGGCCGCGCCGATTCCGCTCGACGAGGTCGAACCGGCCGCCGCGATCGTCAAGCGTTTCGCGACCGGTGCGATGAGCCTGGGCTCGATCTCGACCGAGGCGCACACGACGCTCGCGGTCGCGATGAACCGCATCGGCGGCAAGTCCAACACCGGCGAAGGCGGCGAAGACTTCCATCGCTACGCGCTGATCAAGGCAGGTGAAACGCTGCGCTCCAGGATCGAATCGGCGGTCGTCGACATTCCGTTGAAGGAAGGCGATTCGCTGCGTTCGAAGATCAAGCAGGTGGCCTCCGCCCGCTTCGGAGTGACGGCCGAGTACCTGTCGTCGGCCGACCAGATCCAGATCAAGATGGCGCAGGGCGCCAAGCCGGGCGAAGGGGGGCAGCTGCCAGGGCACAAGGTCTCCGAATACATCGCAACGCTGCGCTTCTCGGTGCCGGGCGTCGGCCTGATCTCGCCGCCGCCGCACCATGACATCTATTCGATCGAGGATCTGGCGCAACTCATTCACGACCTGAAGAACGCCAATCCGCGCGCGTCGATTTCGGTCAAGCTCGTCTCCGAGGTGGGCGTCGGGACGGTCGCCGCCGGCGTCGCGAAGGCAAAGGCGGACCACGTGACGATCGCCGGTCACGATGGCGGCACGGGCGCTTCCCCGGTGTCCTCGATCAAGCACGCCGGGACGCCCTGGGAGCTCGGGTTGGCCGAGACGCAGCAGACGCTCGTGTTGAACCGGCTGCGCGGGCGCATCGCCGTGCAGGTCGACGGGCAGATCAAGACCGGGCGCGACGTCGTGATCGGCGCGATGCTCGGCGCCGACGAGTTCGGTTTCTCGACCGCGCCGCTCGTCACCGCCGGCTGCGTGATGATGCGCAAATGCCATCTCAACACCTGCCCGGTCGGCGTCGCCACGCAGGATCCCGAGTTGCGCAAGAAGTTCACGGGCAAGCCGGAGCACGTCGTCAACTATTTCTTCTTCGTCGCCGAAGAGGCGCGCGAGCTGATGGCGAAGCTCGGGATCCGGAAGTTCGATCAGCTGATCGGACGCTCGGACCTGCTCGACCTGCGCCACGGCATCGAGCACTGGAAGGCCAAGGGCCTCGACTTCTCGCGCGTGTTCTACCAGCCGCCGATGCCGCCCGAGGTTGCGCGCTTCCGCTGCGAGGACCAGGATCACAAGCTGGCTCAGGCCCTCGATCACGCGCTGATCGCCGCGGCGACGCCGGCGCTCGACCGCAAGGAGCCGGTGCGCCTCACCTACAAGATCCGCAACGCCAACCGGTCGGTGGGAGCGATGCTGTCCGGCGCCATCGCGACTCGCTATGGCCACGCGGGACTTCCCGACGACACGATCCACATTGCCTTCGAAGGCACCGCGGGCCAGAGCTTCGGCGCATTTCTCGCGCGTGGCGTCACCTTCGAGCTGCAGGGCGCGACCAACGACTACGTCGGCAAGGGCCTGTCCGGCGGACGCATCATCGTTTATCCCGATCCGACGTGTCCCGCGAAAGCCGAGGACAACATCGTCGTCGGCAATACCGTGATGTACGGTGCCATTGACGGCGAGGCGTTCTATCGCGGCGTCGCCGGCGAGCGCTTCTGCGTTCGCAACTCGGGCGCGATCGCGGTGGTCGAGGGCACGGGCGACCACGGGTGCGAGTACATGACCGGCGGCACTGTGGCCGTCCTCGGTCGAACCGGACGCAATTTCGCGGCAGGGATGAGCGGCGGCATTGCGTACGTCTACGACGAAGACGGCACGTTTGCGACACGCTGCAACGCGGCGATGGTCGCGCTCGAACCCGTGTTGTCCGAGGCGGCGGAGGCGAAGGCCGACCGCGAGCTGGCGGCGGCCGGCAAGGGACGGCTGCGTCACGGCGGCAGGTCGGACGAATCGCGGCTGCGCGAGCTGATCGAGCGCCACCTGCGCTTCACCGGCAGCGCGCTCGCGCTCGCGCTCCTCGACCATTGGGACCACGCCCGTGCGAAATTCGTGAAGGTGTTCCCGCACGAATACCGCCGCGCGTTGACCGAGCTCTACGCGAAGGAACACCCGGCACACGTGGCAACGCCGAGCCGGCAGAAGGCGGCGGCGTAATGGGCAAGATCACAGGCTTCATGGAGCTCGAGCGGATCCAGGAGGTCGCACTGCCTCCCGCCGAGCGGGTGCGCAACTACCGCGAGTTCATCGTCGCGCTCAAGGACGACGAGGCGTCGAAACAGGGCGCGCGGTGCATGGATTGCGGCATCCCGTTCTGCATGACGGGCTGCCCGATCAACAACATCATTCCCGACTGGAACGACCTGGTCTACCGGCAGCAATGGCGCATGGCGCTCGACGTGCTGCACTCGACGAACAACTTCCCGGAGTTCACGGGACGGGTCTGCCCCGCGCCGTGCGAGGAGTCCTGCACGCTCAACATCAACCGCAATCCGGTGGGCATCAAATCGATCGAGCACTTCATCATCGACCGGGGCTGGCACGAGGGTTGGGTCGTGCCGCAGCCGGCGCTCGCGAAAACCGGCAAGCGCGTCGCGGTGATCGGGTCCGGACCCGCCGGCCTCGCCTGCGCGCAGCAGCTCGCGCGCGCGGGGCACGCCGTAGACGTGCTCGAGAAGGCGGATCGCGTCGGCGGACTGCTGCGTTACGGCATTCCGGATTTCAAGATGGAAAAGCACCTGATCGACCGCCGGATGGCGCAGATGGAGGCGGAAGGCGTGACGTTCCGCGCAGGTGTCGAGGCGGGCAACGACGTCTCGGCCGAGGACCTCCTCGCCGACTTCGATGCGGTCGTGATCGCGGGCGGTGCGGAAGCGTCGCGCGACCTGCCGGTGCCGGGGCGCGACCTCGACGGCGTGCATTTCGCGATGGATTTCCTGCCGCAGCAGAACAAGGTCGTCGCCGGCGACACGGTGCGCGACCAGATCCTCGCGAAGGGCAAGCATGTGATCGTCATCGGCGGCGGGGATACGGGATCGGACTGCGTTGGCACGTCGAATCGCCAGGGTGCGGCGTCGATCACGCAGTTCGAGCTCCTGCCGGAGCCACCCGAGCACGAGAACAAGCCGCTCACGTGGCCGTACTGGCCGATCAAGCTGCGCACCTCGAGCTCCCACGAGGAAGGCTGCGCGCGCGACTGGGCGGTCGCCACGAAGCGGTTCGAAGGAAGGCACGGCAAGGTCGAGAAGCTCGTTGCCGTGCGCGTCGATTGGCAGCGCGGCGCCGACGGGCAGATGAAAATGGCCGAGGTGCCCGGGAGCGAATTCGAGCTCCGGGCGGACCTGGTGCTCCTGGCGATGGGTTTCCTCGGGCCGGCGGCGGCGAGCCTGCTTGCGCAACTCGGCGTCGCGCGCGATGCGCGCACCAACGTCAAGGCGAACACCGATGATTATCGGACGTCGGTGTCCAAGGTGTTTGCGGCCGGCGACATGCGGCGCGGCCAGTCGCTCGTCGTCTGGGCGATTCGCGAAGGCCGGCAATGCGCCCGCGCGGTCGACGAGTTCCTGATGGGAGCGTCCGAGCTCCCGCGCTGATGTCGGCGCTCGTCTCGCTCCCACTCGCCAACTGGCGACCGTCCCTCGCACCCGACGCGCAGCGCCAGCTTGCGCACGCGATCGAAGGCGGCGCCGTGCTGGTCCTGCCCAATCTTGGTTTCGCGCTCACCGTGGGTGAACGACGGTTCCTCTCGCCGCAATGGTCGGACGGGCGCGCGAAGAACATCAGCCTCGAGGGCGACGCGATCAAGGGCGCGCAGGGTAGCGCCGCCGATCTTGCAGAACTTGCGGCGATGGTTGCCCGCTTCGCGGCGCAGGCTGCCGATCTCGTGAGCGCGCTTTTCCCCGCCTACGCGCCCTGGGTCAAGCGTGCGCGGACGAGCTACCGACCGCAGCCCGCCGTCGGCCGCGCCGTATCGTGGCGCAAGGACGATTCGCGGTTGCACGTCGACGCGTTCCCGTCGCGACCTAACCATGGCGAGCGGATCCTGCGCGTGTTCACGAACGTTCATCCGACGGAGCCGCGGGTCTGGCGCATCGGCGAGCCGTTCGAGCAGATGGCCAAGACCTTTCTCCCGAAGATCGCTCCGCCGCTGCCGGGGACGTCATTGTTGCTTGCCGCTCTCCGTGCCACCAAGGGGCGCCGCAGCGAGTACGATCATCTGATGCTCGGGCTCCACGACGGCGCCAAGGCGGATCTCGGATATCAGAAGGGCTGCGCGCAGGAGGTTGCAACGTTCGCGCCCGGCACTACGTGGATCTGCTTCTCCGATCAGGTGATGCATGCCGCGGTCTCGGGCCAGTACATGCTCGAGCAGACGATCCATCTGCCGCTCTCCGCACTGGTCGCGCCCGAGCGGTCGCCGCTCGCGATCCTCGAACGGCTGACAGGACGCGCGCTGGTCGCGGCCCGGTGAAAGAGCAAGAGGCTCGCAGCGCGGAGCTTGCCCAGTCCGAGACGGGCCGCTACCCTCGCGCGATGCCGGAATTCGCCAACGACACCTTCCTGCGCGCGCTCCGCCGCGAGCCGACGCCGTGGACGCCGGTGTGGCTCATGCGCCAGGCCGGACGCTACCTGCCCGAGTATCAGCGAACCCGGGCGAAGGCGGGCAGCTTCCTTGCCCTCGCGCAATCGCCCGACCTCGCGACCGAGGTGACGCTGCAGCCGCTCGAGCGATTCCCGCTCGATGCGGCGATCCTGTTCTCCGACATCCTTACGGTGCCCGACGCCATGGGCCTGGGTCTCGGCTTCGCCGAAGGCGAGGGTCCGCGCTTCGCGCACAAGACGGCGGACGAAGCGTCGATCCGGGAGCTCGCCGTGCCCGACATGGGACGCCTCGCCTATGTCTTCGACGCGGTGCGCGGCATCAAGCGGGCACTGGGAGGGCGGCGTTCCGCTGATCGGCTTCGCGGGCAGCCCGTTCACGCTTGCGTGCTACATGATCGAGGGTGGCGCCCGCGCGGATTTTCCGACGGTGCGAACGATGGCGTACGCGCGGCCGGATCTGCTCGCCCGTCTCGTCGCTGTCAATGCGGAAGCGACCGCCGTCTATCTCGGCGAACAGATCGCGGCGGGCGCGGACGCCGTGATGATCTTCGACACATGGGGCGGCCTGCTGTCCGCCGACGCGTTCCGCAAGTATTCGCTGGCCCCGATGCGAACGGTGCTCGCCGCGCTGCGCCCGGTCCGTCCGGCCGGCGAGTGCCGACGATCGTCTTCACCAAGGGCGGCGGCGCATGGCTCGACGAGCTTGCCGCGTCCGGCGCCAACGCGGTCGGCCTCGACTGGACCGTGGACCTGGCCGAGGCTCGGCGGCGCGTCGGCGCCCGGGTCGCGTTGCAGGGCAACCTGGATCCGCTGGTCCTCCTCACGGATCCGGAGACTGTGCGGCGCGAAGCGGCCGCCGTCGTGCGCGCCGCCGGCCCCGCGGCGGGGCACGTGTTCAACCTGGGGCATGGGATCCTCCCCGAGACCCCGCCCGAGCACGTCGCGGTACTCGTCGACACGGTGCATTCCGAGTCTCGCGCAATCCGGGCCGCAGCGTGAGCGCCGTGTTGCGCGTAGCCCACAGTTTGATCAGAAAAATCTGTCGCGGGCCTTGACAAGAAGCGCCGTTCCGAGGTTGCCCGGTTACTTATGCACATTTCGGTGGCCGCCGACGCGCCTCGAATTTGCCCCTGCTGCACCACGGGGAAGCGCAACGTAATTTACTGAAATACAAACGTAAAAAGCAGCCGCTCCGAGGGGCCTCCCCGTCGTGGTGAGGGGCGACGAACAAGAGGCGGTGCGCGAGCGATCACTTACGCACAGTCTTATCCACAGATCGGTGGGCCGTTTCTTGCGTGTCTTGCAAATTAAGGACTTGGCTGCGTTTGCTGCCGCGGCCAATGAGAGTTTCGAACACTACAAGTCGCCCGAGCTGTTGACGCGTTCCGGGCTTCCGCGATGACGATCGCGCGCGTCGCGGTGCCCGTCGCAGCATCAGCCGCATTCGACTACTGGGTGCCCGCGGGGCTTGCGCTCAAGCGAGGATCGATTGTCCGAATCAGCCTCGGCCGTCGGCTGCTCGCCGGGGTCGTCGTGGAGATCACGGAGGCATCTGCAGTCGCGGGGGAGCGCCTGCGCCCCATCGGCGAGATCGCCGACCTGCTGCCGCTGCCGGACGATCTGCTCGACCTTGGTCGATTTGTCGCGAGTTACTACCAGGAGCCTCTCGGCCTCGCGCTCGCTCAGATGGTGCCTCCGCTGGGGCGCTCCCGCGGCGTCACGCCGCGGGTGACGGCCGCAACCGGAGCCACCGCGAACGCGGCTGCACAGCCCACTCAACCCGCCGTCGATCTCAACGCGGATCAGGTGAGCGCCGCCACCGCGATCGTCGCCGCACACGGGTCCTTCGCGCCGTTCGTTCTCGACGGCGTCACGGGCAGCGGCAAGACCGAGGTCTACCTTGCGGCGGCGGCGGCATCCATTGCCGCCGGGCGCCAGGCGCTCCTGCTCGTGCCCGAGATCAACCTGACGCCGCAACTCGAGGCACGTGTCGCGCGCGCGCTGCCCGGCCGATCGCACCGTGACGCTGCACAGCCGACTGCCGGCGGCGGCGCGTCGACGCGCATGGGCGGCAGCCGCACTGGGCGAGCCCGATCTCGTGCTCGGCACGCGCCTCGCCGTGTTCGCGCCGATGCCCGGCTCGGCCTCATCGTCGTCGACGAGGAACATGATCCCTCGTACAAGCAGCAGGAGGGCGTGCGCTATCACGGCCGCGACGTGGCGGTCTGGCGCGCACGCCAACGCGGCGTGCCCATCGTGCTCGGCAGCGCGACGCCTTCGCTCGAGACCTTGCATCAGGTGAAGCGCGGTCGCTACCAGAGGCTCACGCTGTCGCGACGCGCAATCGCAGCGGCGGGTGCGCCGCCCGTCGCACTCGCACCCCACCGCGAAGCGGCTGTGCACGAAGGCATTGGACCGCGGTTACGCGAGGCGCTCGCGCGGCGGCTCGCGCGCGGCGAGCAGTCACTCGTCTTCATCAATCGTCGCGGCTATGCGCCGCTCGCTCTTGTGCGCGGCGTGCGGATGGCAGGCCGGTTGCCCGCACTGCAGTGCCCGCCTCGTCGTGCATCGGGAGGATGGCCGGCTGCGCTGCCACCATTGCGGCGTGACGCAGGCGATTCCAGCCGGGTGTCCGGACTGCGGCAACGTCGACCTCGTGCCGCGAGGATTCGGTACCGAGCGCCTCGAACGCGCGCTGGCGGCGCTCCACCCCAACGCCCGGATCGCCCGGATCGACCGCGATACGACGCGGCCGCGAGGCGCATTCGCAGAAGTGCGCGAGCGGGTGGATGCGGGCGAAATCGACATCCTCGTCGGCACCCAGATGCTGGCGAAGGGACACGACTTTCCGCGGCTCACGCTCGTCGGCGTGCTCGGCGCCGACAACGCGCTCTACAGCGCCGATTTCCGCGCAACCGAGCGTCTCGCGGCGCTTCTCTTCCAGGTGGCGGGACGCGCGGGACGCGCCGCGCTGCCCGGTGAAGTGATCGTCCAGACCGACTTTCCGTCGCATCCACTCTATCGCGCGCTTGCCGCCAACGACTACGGCGCGTTCGCCGGCACGCTGATGGCCGAGAGGCGTGCTGCCGGGCTGCCTCCGTTCGCGCATCTGGCGCTCGTCACTGCGGAAGCACCGAGCCGCGAAGCCGTCGACGCGTTTCTCGACGACGTGCGTCGGGCAGGACGAGCGCTCTCGCGCGATGCACCTCAAGTCGAGGTGTTCCCGCCAGTGCCGGCGATGCTGGCGCGGCGTGCGGGCATGGAGCGCGGCCAGGTCCTGGCGCAGAGCTCCGATCGCGGTGCTTTGCAGCGGATCCTGCCGTCGTGGCGCGAGGCGATCGAAGCGCTCGCCCCACGGCGCGTGCGGTGGGCTCTCGATGTCGATCCGCCGGGGTTCGCCTGAGGTTCGCACGCGAGAGAACTGCTGCGTCGTCTATAATTGTGCCTTCCGCGAATTGCAGCGGCGACCTCGCGCGCCACTCGATTCGCGGTTTTCGTGATGCGACCGGCAGTGATCGACCTTCCCTCCCAACTCGGAGCGTGGCTCGCCAAGGGCGTGGCGGCCGTCGCACCCGAGCACGCGGCAATGCCGATCACCGTCGAGCGCCCGAAGCAGGCGGCGCACGGCGACTACGCGACGAACGTCGCGCTCCAGCACGCGAAGGCGATGAAGCGCAATCCGCGCGAGCTGGCCCAGGCGATCGTCGCCGCGTTGCCGTCCTCTCCCCTCGTGGCCAAGACGGAGATCGCGGGTGCCGGCTTCATCAATCTCTTCCTGACGCCCACTGCGCGGACCGCGATCGTCTCGCGGATTCTCGACGAGTGCGAACGGTTCGGCCGGTCGAACGTGCGTGCAGGTGAGCGGGTGATGGTGGAATTCGTATCGGCGAACCCGACGGGACCGCTGCACGTCGGCCACGGCCGGCAGGCGGCACTGGGCGACGTCATCGCGACGCTGCTCGACTGGCAGGGTGCTGCCGTCACGCGCGAGTACTACTACAACGACGCGGGTCAGCAGATCGAGAACCTTGCAGTCTCGGTGCGCGCGCGCGCGCGGGAGCTTCTGGGCGAGCACGCGACGTTTCCCGAGGACGGCTACCGCGGCGAGTACATCCGTGAGCTCGCACAGCGCTATCTCGACGAGGTGGGCAGCGACCTGGGCGACCTCGAGTCGATCCGCCATTTCGCGGTCGCCGAGCTGCGCAAGGAGCAGGATCGCGACTTGCAGGCGTTCGGCGTGCGCTTCGACAACTACTACCTCGAGAGCTCGCTCTACACGTCGGGCCGCGTCGAGGCCACGGTCGCGCGTCTGGTGGCCTCGGGGCAGACGTTCGAGGAAGGCGGCGCTCTCTGGCTGCGGACCACGGCCTTCGGCGACGACAAGGACCGCGTGATGCGCAAGTCCGACGGCGGCTACACGTATTTCGTGCCGGATGTCGCCTACCACGTCACGAAGTGGGAACGCGGTTTCGTGCGCGCGATCGACGTGCAGGGAGGAGATCACCACAGCACCATCACCCGGGTCCGCGCCGGGCTGCAGGCGCTGCAGATGGGCATCGCGCCGGGCTATCCGGACTACGTGATTCACAAGATGGTCAGGGTCATAAAAGGGGGCGAGGAGGTCAAGCTAAGCAAGCGCGCGGGCACTTCGGTGTCGGTGCGCGACCTGATCGACGAGGTCGGCCGCGACGCGGTGCGCTTCTTCCTTGCAGCGCGGAAGGCCGACACCGAGTTCACGTTCGACATCGACCTCGCGCGCTCGCAGACCGAGGAGAATCCGGTCTACTACGTGCAGTACGCGCACGCGCGCGTCGCGTCGGTGATGAAGCAGGCGGGCATTGAGCAGGCGTCGGCTGCGGCGACGCTCGCCGGCGCCGACCTGTCGCCGCTCGGCAGCGCGTACGAGGACGCGCTCCTGCGGCGCCTGGCCGACTTCCCGGCCGAGCTCGCCGCCGCCGCGCGTGATATCGCGCCGCATCTCGTCGCGACCTACGTGCGGGAATTGGCCGCCGAATTCCACAGTTACTATAATGCCGAGCGATTCCTGGTCGACGATCCGCGAATCCGGCGCGCTCGCTTGGCGCTCGTCGCGGCGACGGGCCAGGTGCTGCGCAACGCGCTAACCGTGCTTGGATTGACCGCACCCGACGCGATGTGAGCCCATGACCGGTACCAACGTCGGATGAAGACAAGATCTCGCCCGCTTCCGCGCCGGCCCGCGGCGAACGCGCGCTCCACTCGCCATTCGCGCGCCGGCGGCACGCTGCTCGGCCTGTTCATCGGCCTCGCGCTCGGACTGTCGCTTGCGGCTGCGGTTGCGTTCTACGTCATGAAGTCCGGCAACCCCTACCAGCCGGCGGCACCGATCAAGGAGACGGCGCGCGAGCCCGGGCGAACCGCGCGGGCCGAACCGGCCGCACCCGAAAAGCCACGCTTCGATTTCTACAAGATCCTGCCGGGCATCGAGGAGCCGAAGGTTCCCGTCAAACCGGCGGAGAAGCCGACGACCGACCGCGCGACGGTCGAGCGCTCGGCAACGCCCGACAAGGCCCCCGACAAGACGCAGGCTAAGGCCGACGAGCGGCCGGCCACCGATACCGCGCGTGCGCAGAAAGCGGGGGATCGCTTCTGGCTGCAGGCGGGATCGTTCAGCCAGGAATCGGACGCCGAGAATCTCAAGGCCCGCCTGGCCCTGGCCGGCTGGGAAGCCGAGGTGCAGTCCTCGTCGGTTGCGGACAAGGGGATGCGCTACCGCGTGCGTCTCGGCCCCTACGACAACACCGACGAGCTCAACCGCATCAAGGGCGAGCTCGGCAAGCGTGGCTTCGACGTCGCGGTCATCAAATACTAGTGCGGCTGTCCCGGGAACTCGCGCTGCCGTGGCCTGACCAATCCGGGTGACGCACGCGGCCGCTTCCGGCCGCGCAACAAGGAGACCGCAACAATGCACTGGCTTTCGACCCTGCGCGGCAGCGCGCCGCGACTCGCCGCAGCTCTTCTTTTGGTCGCCGCGCTGCCCGCCGCTGCGCAGACGACGACGCCGGAGGAAGGACGCGACTATCTTCGCCTCAAGAATCCGGTGCCCGTGGAGACGGGGAAGAAGATCGAGGTCATCGAGTTCTTCTCGTACGGCTGCCCGCACTGCGGCGAGTTCGAGCCCATCCTGCAGAACTGGCTCAAGACGCTGCCGGCGGATGTCGCGTTCCGTCGCGTCCCGGTCAGCTTCCAGGACAAATGGGTACCGCTCGGGAAGGAGTACTACACGCTCGATGCGCTCGGCGAAGAAAGTCGCCTCTCCCCCGAGATGTTCAAGGAGATCCACGGCAAGGGCGCACCCATGTGGAACGAGAAGACGTTCTTCGACTGGGCGGCCGCGCACGGCATCGACCGCAAGAAGGTCGAGGACATGTACAACTCGTTCGCGATGTCGGGCAAGATGAACCGTTCGCTGCAGACGGCGAAGGCCTACAACATTCAGTCGGTGCCGACGATCATCATCGACGGGAAATTCATCGTGTCGACCGAGAAGGTCGGCTCGCACGCGGCCATGATTCCGGTGATGGACGCGCTCATCGCCAAGGCGCGCGCCGAGCGTCCGAAGGGCTGAGGGCGATCGCAGCCGCCGTCTTCATCACGGGCGCGTCGAGCGGCATCGGGGCCGCGCTCGCCCGCTACTACGCCGCCGAGGGGGCCGCCGTCGGCCTGTTCGCGCGAAGGCGCGAGCGGCTCGACGCGCTCGTCGCGGAGCTGCCCGCGGAACGCGCGGTCGCGTACGAGGGCGACGTTCGCGATGCCGAGCTTCTCGCGCGCGCCGCGGCCGCTTTCACCGAGCGCTTCGGGACGCCCGACGTCGTAATCGCGAATGCCGGGATCTCGCGTGGCACGCTTACGGAGCAGACCGCGGACGCGGCCGTGTTTCACGAGATTCTCGACGTCAACGTGACGGGAATCGTCCACACATTCGCGCCGTTCATCGCGCCGATGCGCGCGGCCGGTCGCGGGACTCTCGTCGGTATCGCGAGTGTCGCCGGGCTGCGCGGACTTCCGGGGGCTGGCGCGTATTCAGCGTCGAAGTCGGCCGCGATCACGTACCTCGAGAGCCTGCGCGTCGAGCTGGTGGGAACCGGCGTCGCCGTGGTGACCATCTGCCCCGGCTACGTCAAGACACCGATGACCGCCGGCAATCCCTACCGGATGCCGTTCATCGTCAGCGCTGACCGCGCGGCACGATCGATCGCGCGCGCGATCGCGCGCCGCCGGCGCTTCTGCATCGTGCCCTGGCCGATGGCGATCGTGGGGTGCGTGTTGCGCGTGCTGCCGCGCCCGCTTTACGACGCGCTCTTCCGCCATGCGCCGCGCAAGCCGCGGCGTCCGGCCTGAGGCAACCCACAAGAAGAGCCGCCTGTGAGCGGTCCCTCCCGGCGCTTTGCGCCGATCAGATGGGCATCCGGAGTCCGACGGTGACGGCCCAGTAGTTGCCGTCGCCCTTGCCAGCCGTGGCCGACCCCGACAGATAGCCGGTCACGCCGCCAAAGTCGGTCGCCGCGCCGACATTGAAGAGCGCGTAGTTGTTGTCGGGCTTGAACGCGGGAACCGTGTACGTGCCGCCGAGGGTGTTCGACGACGCTGTCACGGTGCGATCGTTGTTGAGCGAATCGTATTCCCACGTCGCGCGCGCCCACGGCCGGACCGTGCCCCACTTGCCGGCGATCTGCCAGCCGACGCTCCACAAGAGCTGGTCGTTGTCCTGCTGGCCGTAGGTGAGTCCCAGGCTGTCCGAGCCGGTCTCGGAGAACTGGTGGACGATCGCCTTCGTGTACGTTACACGCGCGTACGGTCCGTGCAGCAGATCCTGGTATTTGAACCAGTACCCGCCGAGCGCTCGTAACGTGTATTCGTAGCCGTTCGCCGTGCCGCTCTCGTTGCGCACGGCCGTGCCGAGGTCGATGTTGCGGTTGACGTCATAATCGAGGGAACCCGCACCCGCCGTAGCGCCGACGTACCACGGGCCCTCGCCATAGCCGGCATAGAGCGTGAACACCGGTTGCCGCAATGTGAAGCCGCCGCCCGGCCCGCCGAAGTCGCCACGAGTGTCGGTGTAGCCGAACATCATCCCCGCGAGCGCGCGCTCGGAGAGCTTCATGTCGCCGCCGACCGCGACCGTGTTCGCGTGGCCGGTGCTGTTGGTCGGCCCCGCGTTCATGTCGATGCTGCCGTAGTCGTAGGCGACCCACGCCTCGAGTTTCCTCATCGGCCGCGGAGAGTCGAGGCTCGACCACATCCGGCCGTCGAGCGCCCGGTAGTTCGCGTCTTCCACGCGAAACGGCGCATCGCCCAGCGCGGCCATCTGCTGCGGTCCCGTGATCATCGACACGATGGCCTGCGCGATGAGCGCGTGCGCGCCCGTCGTCGGGTGCACGCCGTCGGCGAAGACGAAGGACTGCGCCGCGTTGGGCGCCACCAGGTTTGCCGGCGTGCACACGAGCGAGGACACGGTCCCGCACGCGGGCACCGTAGCGTTGGTGAAGCCGTACGCGCCGGGATTGGCGGCGATCTCGTTCAGCAGGCCGAATGCGTTGAAGCGGATCGTTGACACGCCCGTCGCATTGAGCGCCGCGAAGAGCGTCGTGTTGAACAGGTTCGAGATCGCCGTGATCTGCGCGGCGCCCGCTGCCCCCTGGCTCAATCCGAACGGCGACTTGCCGATGTCGGGCACGTTCCAGACGACGATGTACTTGGCACCGGCGGCGGAGAGCTTCGTGATCTGTGCGGCGAGCTGCGTTGCCGCGAGCGAGACGTTGGCCTGCACATCCGCCGGCGTGATCGCGCCCATCTGGAGCGCAGTCAACTGCGTGAAGATGTCGTTGGCGCCCCCGTCGATGGCGTAGATCGCGTTCGGATCCGCGGGACCCTTCGCGAGGAAGTTCGAAATCTGCGTTGCGATCGGAACGGCGGATCCGACCGGAGGCGTCGGTGGAAACCCCGGTGTCTCCGTCACGCGCGCGCCGCCGTAGGCGTAGTCGCTGCCGCCCTGATTGGCCGGCGTGACAGTGAAGCCAAAGGTCTGTCCGAACGGCGTCACCCAGATGGGACCCGGATTCGTTGTGAACAATCCGGTACCCGGCGGAAGCACGGGCTTGAACGAGCCCGCATCGATCAGGCTATCGCCGAAGAAGATCGCGTTCGAGAACTGCGCGGCGGCGGGGACCGAGACGGCGAGCGCAACGGCACCGGCCAGGAGTGAGCGCTTCAAGGTTCGCATGGCGAGTCTCCGTGGGGAACGACGCAGAAGCGAAACAGTGGGTTACGCATTCTAATGCAAACGGCCGGAGACGGCCGACGCGCGGCGGGGCGGATCGTCAACGTCGCCGCGGGCCCGCCCGTTGTGGGATCATGCACAAGGGGAACGCCATGCCGAGACATTCTGCCGCCCTGAGGGTCCTGCTGGTCGCGGCCATCGTGACCGCGGGTTTCGCGCCGATCGCGCGCGCACAGGACGATCTGCCCGGACGGGTGGGTCGCATTGCCGACGTTGGCGGGCAGCTCTATCTGTCGCCGGATGATCGGCCAAGCGAATGGCAGCCGGTGGGAGTCAATTATCCCGTCACCTCTGGCGACAACCTGTGGGTCGGCGGCGGCGACGGCAGGGCCGAGGTGGACTATGGCGGCGGGCAGTTTCGTCTCGCCGGCGACACCAATCTGCACGTGTCGCGACTTGACGAGAACAAGATCGCGCTCTTCATCGCGCAAGGTCGCGTGGTCGTGCGCTTGCGCGTGCTCGATCCGGGCGACTCCGCGTATATCGATGCGCCGAACACGCAGATCCAGTTGACGCGCGTCGGACTGTATCGCATCGACGTCCTGCCGGACCAGCAATCGACATCGGTCACCGTGCGCGAAGGCGAAGCGGTGGTCATGCTCGCGAACGGCGCGCAGCAGGCCCTGCCGGGACAAACGGCGATCGTTACCGGTGCCGATGCGACCGCCGCCAACGTCGTCAACGGCACGGGCCAGGACGGATTCGACGCGTGGAGCGCGAGCCGCGACCATCGCTACGACCGGCCGCGAGGCAACGAGTATGTCTCGCGCCAGATGGTCGGCGCCGCCGATCTCGACCAATACGGCACATGGCAGAGCACGCCGGAATACGGACCGGTGTGGTATCCCACTTCCGTCCCCACCGGCTGGGCTCCCTACCAGAACGGGTACTGGGCGAACGTCGGTGGCTGGGGCATGACCTGGGTCGACTCCGCGCCATGGGGCTATGCACCGTTCCACTATGGGCGCTGGGCGTATGTGGGCGGCCGCTGGGGCTGGTGCCCCGGCGCCTACGTCGCGCGTCCGGTCTGGGCGCCCGCGCTGGTCGGATGGGTAGGCGGCCCCGGCTGGGCCGTGTCAGCAAACTTCGGCTCGCCCGTTTATGGCTGGGTGCCACTGGGCTGGGGCGAGCCGTTGCATCCGTGGTGGCGCCGGTGCTCGTACAACTGTTGGGCGTCGTACAACCGCCCGTATGCGGTCAACGTCACCGTACGCCCGACCGCGCCACCGACGCAATTTCGTAATGTCGTCGTACCGGGCGCCGTGAGCGCGGTCGCCGGAACGACGCTCAACGGTCGGCTCATGGTGCGCGACCATCTCGTGCCGGTCGCCTCGCAGCAGATGCGAGCGGCGCCCGTGCTTGCGGCGGCGCCGCCGGTGCCGGCAAGTTCACCCCATCTCGGCCCTCGTCCCGGCACGGCGGGGACGCCGCAGCCGGCTTCCACGTACTACCCGGTGTCGCGTCAAGGACGGCTCGGTGTCGAAGCGGGAGCGCGACAGCCCGCTGCGCCGCCTGCAGTCGCCGCGCCCGTACCGGGGCGCACGATGACCCGGCCGACGACGACGCCTGCACCGGCGCCAGGGGCCGATCCAACCGGGACGGCTCGGGGAAGGATCCCTGCGCCCGGCTCGACATACCCGGCCGCCACGACCAACGCTCCGCAACCACCGCCTACGACGACGCGCACGCGCACGCCGCAACCGGCAGCGTCGCCCGAAATGGTGACTCCCGGTTCCCCATCCCCATCGCCGACCGCGCGTGGCGAAGCTGCGCGGCAGCGTCCTCCGGCCGCGACCGTTCCACCGGGGGTCCGTCGCCACAAACCCTGTCACGCGAAACCGGCTCACGCGAGCGCGCGACGGTGCCGCCCCCCGGCGCAGCGCCAGCGATGGTCGCGCCAGGCCCGCACGGCGCGCCGCCGCCACAGGCCGCACAAGGCGGCCAGGCAGTACAGCGCGAGGGTCGCGCCGAGCATCAGCCTAAGGGCTCAGCCGAAAAAGGCGAACGCAAGAGCGGCGAGGGCCAAGGCGGTCCGGCGAAGCAGTAAAGCTGTGACCGCTCGTGCGGCCGCGACGGTCGGCGTCAGCTCGCGACCAGCGCGAGACGACGGCCGCCGTCGAGCAACTTGACGCGGTCGCCTTGCTGCACCGTCGGCTGGTTGGTGTAAACGAAGGTCCGCTGCTGGCCGCCATCCATCTTGATGGACACGTTCCACATGCCCTTCGTGTTCCGGTTCTGCTCGACCTTGTTGCCGACGTAGGCACCGCCGGCAGCGCCCGCGATGGTGGCGACGGTCTTGCCGGTTCCGCCGCCAATCTGGTGACCGAGCACGCCGCCAAGGACGCCACCGGCGACCATTCCGACGCCGACTGGTCTTGCCCTTCTCCTCGGTAAACCACACCGATTGCACCACGCCGCAATCGGTGCACCGGGCGGCGGGCGCAGCCGACGGTGCAGCGGCCGGCGCCTGTGCATAGACTGTGCCGGTGAGGATCGCCGCAGCGACGAGCGCGGCTGCCTGAGTGACCACATCTGAAGTGAAGCGATTCATCGGACTCTCCGTGACGGCATCATGAGAGCACTATAGCGAAAGCCGCGTCCGATTCAACGGCCGTCGGCACGGATGCGGGCGTACGTCCCCGGCGCCGGCTCGATGACCTTGAGCTTGCCCTTGCCGGGAATGCGCGCCGGAACCTCCTTGCCACGATGGGCGGCGAGCCATTTCGCCCAGTCGTTCCACCACGAACCTTCGTGCTGCTTCGCGCCGGCAAGCCATTCGTCGGCCGTTGGCCGCGCAGCTTGTCGTTGGTCCAGTAACCGTACTTGTTCGCAGCGGGTGGATTGATCATGCCCGCGATGTGACCCGAACCCGACAGCGACGAAGCGCACTTTGCCCGCGGTCAGCTGCGTGCCCGCGTAGGTGGCCTTCCACGGCGCGATGTGATCCTCCATCGCCGAGACGAAATACATGGGCACGGTCACCTTCGAGAGGTCGATCGGCACGCCGCCGAAGCGTGATGCCGCCGGGCTCGCGCAGCAGGTTCTTCAGGTACATGTTGCGCAGATAGAAGCTGTGCATCGTCGCCGGCATGCGCGTCGCGTCCTGGTTCCAGTGCAAGAGGTCGAACGGGAACGGGTCGCGGCCCAGCAGGTAGTTGTTGATGACGAACGACCAGATCAGGTCGTTGGCGCGCAGCATGTTGAACGTCGTCGGCCATCTCCGAGCCTTCGAGATAGCCGCGCTCGGTCATCTTGCGCTCGAGGAGGTGATCTGGTCCTCGTCGATGAACACGCTCGAGCTCGCCCGACGCGGTCGAAGTCGATCGAGCGCCGTCATGAACGTCGCGCTGGCGATCCGCTTGTCCTTCTTCGCCGCCATGTAGGCAAGCGTCGCCGCGAGCAGCGTGCCGCCGAGGCAGTAACCGAGCGCGTTGACCTCGGTCTCGCCCGTCGCCTTCTCGATCGCGCCGAGCGCGGCCAGCGGCCCATCGCGCAGGTAATCCTCGAAATCCTTGTGCGCGAGCTTCTCGTCCGGATTGACCCAGCTGATCACGAACACCGTGATGCCCTGATCGACGGCCCACTTGATCAGCGAGTTCTTCTCGCGCAGGTCCATGATGTAGTACTTGTTGATCCACGGCGGCATTACGAGCAGCGGCCGCTTCGCGACCTTTTTCGTCGTGGGCTCGTACTGGATCAGCTGCATCAGGTCGTTCTCGAAGACGACCTTGCCGGGCGTGGTCGCGATGTTGACGCCGAGCTCGAAGGCCTTGGTGTCGGTCATCGAGATCTTGAGCTGGCCGTTGCCGCGCTCGATATCGTCGAGCAGGTTGTTGAGCCCGCGCACGAGGTTCTGGCCGCCGCTCGCGATCGTCTCGCGGAACACCTCGGGATTGGTCAGCGCGAAGTTCGACGGCGCGAGCGCGTCGATGTACTGGCGCGTAAAGAAGTCGACCTTGCGCCTGGTCGCGTCGTCCAGTCCTTCGACGCTCGCGACGGTCTCGTGCAGCCAGTGGGCGGTGATCAGGTAACCCTGCTTGATGTAATCGAACAGGAAGTGCTCCTCCCAGTCCTCGTGGCGGAAGCGCTTGTCGCCCTGCTTGGGCGCCGCAACGGGCGTGGCCGGCGCCCCCAGGAGTTTGCAACGTCGAGGCCTGCCAGAGGTTCACGTAATCCCACCACAGATTCATCTGCGTCTCGGCGAGCTTGTAGGGATTCGCGAGCAGCTTCGAGGCCATCTCCATGAACGCCTTGCCGATACCGAGCTCGTCCGTGACGAGCGAGGAACCGGCCTTGGCATGGTGCGTGGCGAAGTCGCCCATCAGCTTGGCGCTCTTGTCGGCGGCCGAGGCGAGCGATTTGGCGAGCGCGACGGGGTCGTATCCGGCGGGCGCGGTGGCGGGAGCGGGTGCTTTGGTGGAAGTGGACATGTTCTGTGCTTTCGAGCGTGCGGGTGTCAAATGGAAGGTGGTGCGAATCGGATAGCGCCGTCCGGGGCGACGGCGCGGATCAACCGGCGCCGGTGCCACAGGCGGTTCAGGTGGGCGATGGCCTCGCCCATGGCGAAATAGCGTTGCTGCAAGTCGAGCTCGCGCCGGAACAGCACCGGGACTACATCGGCGGCGCTGACCGCCGCCGGCGCCGCCGCCACGGCGGCCGCGAGCTCGGACAGGCGCGCGTCGTGGTGCGTTCGCAGCTGCGCGACGCGCACCGGAATTCCGCGGAACGGCAGCCCGTGGGACGGCAGCACCAGCGTGTCGGGGGGAAGCGATTCGAATGCGGAGAGCGAATCAAGGAATCGTCCGAGCGGGTCCCCGTCGGGCTCGGGCGCCCAGACGCTCACATTGGTGCTGATCCTGGGCAGGAGCATGTCGCCCGAGATCAGCACCTCGCGCTCTCGCGAGTACAACGAAGCGTGCTCGGGCGAATGGCCGTGGCCCTCGACGACGGTCCATGTGGAACTGCCCATGGTGCGCGTGTCGCCGTCGAGCATTCGGTCGAACGACATCGGCAGCTCCGGCACTCCGCGTCGATACGGATTGCCGCGCGCAGCGAAAGCCGCCTCGTGCTCGGCCGCCATCCCATGGCGGCGAAAGAGCTCGATCGTCGGCGCCGGCCCGTAACCGCCGCGCGCGTCGGCGAGCGCATGCGCGGTGAGGAATTCGGCGCATGTCATGGCGACCGGCGCCGCCGCGCGCGCCGCGAGCCACGCCGCATTTCCGACATGGTCGGGATGGCAGTGCGTCGCCACGATCCGCCGCAACGGGCGCGAAGCCAGGATTGTCTCGAAATGCCCTTCCCAGAGGGCGCGCGTCGCCGCGTCGCCGTAGCCGCAGTCGACCAGCGTGAAGCCGTCGTCGTCCTCGAGCAGCCACAGGTTGATGTGGTCGAGCGCGAACGGCAACGGCATCCGCAGCCAATGAATCCGCGGCGCGACCTCGATCGTCGTGCCCGGCGCGGGGGGCGTCGGGGACGGGTAGTCGAGCACGGCGGGCATCGCGGCGGTCATGGCGGAAATGGCGTCCCGGTGCGAGAGGTTTGCACCTGTTTTGTGCAACGCAGCATCGTCGGAGAATCGCCGAGTGATGTCAAGCGAGTATGGTATCGTGGCCCGCTCTTCGCAGGTCCGCTCCGCTTTCCAACGATGCCTGTTCACGCCACGGCCGCTCGCGCGAAGCCCGAACTCGCCGCCGGCGCGGGAGCACGCAAAGCCCCTCCGAGCGGACCGACGTACTCGATCTCCGCGCTGGCCCAGGAGTTCGCGCTGACCACGCGGGCGATCCGCTTCTACGAAGACGAAGGCTTGCTCGCGCCCGCGCGTCGGGGCCAGACCCGCATCTATGGCGACCGCGAGCGGACCCGGATCAAGCTCATCCTGCGCGGCAAGCGCCTCGGCCTCGCGCTGTCCGAAATCCGAGAGCTGTTCGACATCTACGCGGCGGCGGGCAACGAGCGCCCGCAGCTCGTCAAGTTCGTGCAGATGCTCGAGCACCGTCGCGCGATGCTCCTGCAGCAGCGGGAGGACATCGACGCGGTGCTGACCGAGATTGCCGCCCTGGAGCGGGATTGCCGGCGGCGGCTCAGGCCGGCGCGGGGCGGCGGGTAGCGGCACGGCCGAGTTGACGTTTACGTAAACGTCACGTAGAGTCATTAATTCCCTGCCACGGGACTCGCCATTGTGGTTCATGCCGCCCCCGTCGCCGCGCCAGAGAGGCCCTTTGTGCCGCTCGTTGCCGACTACGCGGCGCGGGTGCGCGCGAGCTTCGCGCGGCAGGGCGCGATGAAGACCCTCGGCGCGGAACTCGGAGCGGTCGAACCCGGATACTGCGTGATCACGCTTGTGCCGCGCGCGGAAGTCGCGCAGCAGCACGGCTACGTGCATGCGGGCGTCGTCGCGGCGATCGTCGATTCCGCCGGCGGGTACGCTGCCTTCACGCTGTTTCCCGAGAATTCTTCAGTGTTGACCATCGAATTCAAGCTCAATCTGCTCGCACCGGCCGCGGGCGAGTGCCTCATCGCCGAGGGCTTCGTCGTGAAGCCCGGGCGCACGCTTGCCGTGACGCGCGGCGAGGTGCACGCCGAACAGGGCGGAAGACGCACGCTCGTCGCGTTGATGCAGCAGACGCTGATGGTGATGCACGGGCGCCGACGAACGGATCTAAGGACTGACGATGGACATCCCGGCCTCGAGTTCGATCTCGGCGAGACGATCGACGCATGCTGCGCGAGACGGTGCACCAGTTCGCCGCCGACGAGATCGCGCCGCGCGCCGCCGACATCGACCGCGTCGAACCAGTTCCCGATGGACCTCTGGCGGAAGATCGGCGACCTCGGCCTGCTCGGCATCACGGTCGAGGAGGAGTACGGCGGCACGGCGATGGGCTACCTCGCGCACATCGTCGCGATGGAGGAGATCTGCCGCGCGCTCGGCGTCGGTCGGCCTGTCGTACGGTGCGCATTCGAACCTGTGCGTCAACCAGATCCAAGCGCAACGGCAGCGCACGCGCAGAAGCAGAAGTACCTGCCCAAGCTGGTGTCGCGGCGAGCACGTCGGCGCGCTGGCGATGAGCGAGCCGAACGCCGGCTCCGACGTCGTGTCAGCATGAAGCTGCGCGCCGACTGCAAGGGCGACCGCTACGTGCTGAACGGCACCAAGATGTGGATCACCAACGGCCCCGACGCGACACGCTGGTCGTCTACGCCAAGACCGATCCCGACGCCGGCCCGCGCGGGCATCACCGCGTTCATCGATCGAGAAGGGCATGAAGGGATTCTCGATCGGCGCAGAAGCTCGACAAGCTCGGGATGCGCGGCTCGAACACCGTGCGAGCTCGTCTTCGAGAACTGCGAGGTGCCGGCCGAGAACGTGCTGGGCGAGGAAGGCGGCGGGCGTCAACGTGCTGATGAGCGGTCTCGACTACGAGCGCGCAGTGCTCTCGGGCGGCCCGCTCGGCATCATGGCGGCCTGCATGGACGTCGTCCTGCCCTACGTGCACGAGCGCGCAGCAGTTCGGCCAGCCGATCGGCGAGTTCCAGCTGATGCAGGGCAAGCTCGCCGACATGTACACGACGATGATCGCCTGCCGCGCCTATGTCTACGCGGTCGGCCAGGCCCTGCGATCGCGGCGGCGCGACCGGCGCACGCCGGAAGGACGCCGCCGGCGCGATCCTCTACGCGTCCGAGAAGGCGACGTGGATGGCGGGCGAGGCGATCCAGGCGCTCGGCGGCAACGGCTACATCAACGACTACCCGACCGGCCGCCTGTGGCGCGACGCAAAGCTCTACGAGATCGGCGCCGGCACGTCCGAGATCCGGCGCATGCTGATCGGACGCGAGCTCTTCCACGAGACCAAATGATGGCGCTCGAGCTCAAGGCTGCGTGCGAGAAGTGCCGGGCGCCGCTGCCGGCCGACGCGCCGGATGCGCGGATATGCAGCTACGAATGCACGTTCTGCGCGCGCTGCGCGGATACGATGGACGGACGCTGTCCGAACTGCGGCGGCGAGCTCGTCGCGCGGCCGCGTCGGCCGGCGAAGCGTGCATCGTCCTGAAGAGGAACGACCATGTTGAACGATCCGATTGTCATCGTCGGTGCGGCCCGCACGCCGACCGGCGGTCTTTTGGGCGACTTCGCGTCGCTCGCCGCGAGCGAACTGGGCGCCGTCGCAATCAAGGCCGCGGTCGAGCGTGCTGGCATCGCGCCTGCGGACGTGCAGGAAGTGATCATGGGCAACGTGCTGCCGGCAGGCCAGGGCCAGGCGCCGGCGCGGCAGGCGTCCATCAAGGCCGGCCTTCCGGTCGCCGTCGGCTGCACAACCGTCAACAAGATGTGCGGCTCGGCGATGAAGGCGACGATGCTTGCGCACGATCTGATCGCCGCGGGCACGAACGAGATCATGGTCGCGGGAGGGATGGAGTCGATGTCGAACGCGCCGTACCTGCTGCCGAAGGCGCGTTCCGGCTACCGGATGGGGCACCAGGTCGCACAGGACCACATGTTCTTGGACGGCCTCGAGGACGCCTACGACAAGGGCCGCCTGATGGGCGCGTTCGCCGAGGACTGCGCGACCAGGATGAACTTCACGCGCGAAGCGCAGGACGCGTTTGCCGTCGCTTCGCTCGCGCGTGCGCTCGCCGCGAACAACGACGGGACGTTTGCGTGGGAGATCGCGCCGGTCACCGTCGCCGGGCGCAAGGGCGAAGTCGTCATCGCAAACGACGAGCAGCCGGCGAAGGCATCGCCCGACAAGATCCCGACGCTCAAGCCCGCGTTCCGCAAGGACGGCACCGTCACCGCGGCGAACTCGAGCTCGATCTCGGACGGCGCGGCCGCGCTCGTGCTGATGCGCCGGTCGACGGCGGAGAAGCGCGGATTGAAACCGCTCGCCGTCATCGTCGCTCATGCCTCGCACGCGCAGGAACCGGGCCTGTTCACCACGGCGCCCGTCGGTGCGATCGCGAAGCTCTATGCGAAGACGGGCTGGAAGACGCAGGACGTCGACCTCTTCGAGATCAACGAGGCGTTCGCCGTCGTGACGATGGCGGCGATGAAGGAGCACGAGATCCCGCACGAGAAGGTCAACGTCCACGGCGGCGCCTGCGCCCTCGGCCACCCGATCGGCGCGTCGGGGGCGCGGATCGTCGTCACGCTCTTGGGCGCGCTGCGCAAGCACGGCAAGAAGCGCGGTGTGGCTGCGCTCTGTATCGGCGGCGGCGAGGCGACCGCGATGGCCATCGAACTGGTCTGACGATGGTCCCGCTCTCCACCTGGCTCCTCTTTTGCGTGGCCTGCGCGGCGCTGGCCGCGACGCCCGGCCCGAACCTGCTCTATCTCGTGTCGCGGACGCTGGCCCAGGGCCGCGCGGCCGGATTGGCGTCGTTGGCCGGCACCGGTACGGGACTCGCGTTCCATGTCATCGCGGCGGCGCTCGGGCTCTCCGCGCTGCTCGCGACGGTCCCGGCGGCCTACGATGCGGTGCGTTGGGCGGGCGCCTTGTATCTCGCGTGGCTTGCCTGGCAGACGTGGCGCGCGCCGGCCGCCGCGATCTCTGCCGGGCCTGCACCGCGCGCGGTGCCGATGGGACGCCTCTATCGCGACGGCCTGGTCACGGGGGTGCTCAATCCCAAGGTCGCGCTGTTCCAGCTCGCGCTCTTCCCGCAGTTCGTCGATCCGGCGCACGGCAGCGTGCTCGGCCAGAGCCTCGTGCTCGGCGCGACCCAACTCGTCATCGTGACGTCGTTCGACGCTTGCTGCGTCTTGGCTGCAGCGGGCGTCCGGCGATGGCTCGACGCGCGGCCGGGATTCGAGCGCGGGTCGAAGCGGGTGATGGCAGGAATCTTCGCCGCGCTGGCCGCGAGGCTCGCGCTGGATACGCGCGGATGACTCCTGTCGCTGCGCCGCTGCCGGTCTACGCGAAGCTCACCGTGGTTGCGCTCGTGTGGGGCGGATCGTTCATCGCGGCGCGCGTCGTGGCGCAGGAGATGCCGACCTTCACTGCGGCGCTGTGGCGCTATGTGATCGCGACGACCGCGCTCGTCGCGCTGTCGTTCATGCTCGAGCGCGGCCTGCCGCGGCTGTCGCGCGTCCAGGCGCTCGGCGTCTGCCTGCTTGGCGTCACCGGCGTCGTTCTCTACAACGTGCTTTTCCTCTACGGGATGCAAAGCGTGCCGGCTTCGCGCGGGTCGTTGATCGTCGCGACAGTGCCGGCGGCCACGCTAGTCGGCGGCGCGCTGTTCATGCACGAGCCGTTGACGCTCCGGAAGAGTGCCGGCATCGCCGTCGCGCTCCTCGGCGTCGCGATCGAGCTCGGTCGCGGCAACCCGTTGGTGATGTTCCAGGGCCATGCGGGCATCGGCGAAGCGGCGCTGTTCGGCGGTGTGCTGGCCTGGGCCGCGTACACGCTGCTGGGCAGGCGCCTCTTGACCGAGCTTTCGCCGCTCGCGGCCACCACCTATGCGGCACTCGTTGGCACCGCGCTGCTCGTCCTGCTGTGCGTTGCGACCGGCGACTTCGCCGTACCGGCGGCGAATCAGCGTGGCTGGCTTTCCCTGCTATTCCTGGGTCTTTTGGGCACGGCGCTCGCCTACATCTGGTTCTATGACGGCGTGCACGCGATCGGGCCGGCCCGCACGTCGGTGTTCGTGAACCTGGTGCCGATCGCCGCGATCACGTTCGCAGTCCTGCTCCTGAACGAACCGCTCCTTCCGTCGATGATCGTCGGCGCGGCGCTCGTCGTGTCCGGTGTTTTCATCATCAACTGGCCTGCGCGGACGGACGGAGCGCCGGCCGCCTCCCCGCACTGACGGCATGCTGCTCTCGGAGACGCAAGCGCTGATACGCGACACGATGCGCGCGTTCGCCGCGGAACGCCTTGCGCCGGCGGCAGCGCGTTGGGACCGCGAAGGCCACTTCCCGCGTGACGAGCTCCGGGCGCTGGGCGAGCTCGGGGCAATGGGCGTGGTGACGCCCGAGCGTTGGGGGGGCGCGGGACTCGATTACGTGTCGCTCGCCGTCACGCTCGAGGAAATCGCGGCGGGTGATGGCGCGACCTCGACGATCGTCAGCGTGCAGAACTCGGTGGTATGCGGGCCGATCGCCGCGTTCGGCACCGACGCGCAGAAGGAGCAGTACCTGAAGTCGCTCGCGCGCGGCGAGTGGCTCGGCTGTTTCTGCCTGACGGAGCCGCACGTCGGCTCCGACGCCGGCGCGATCGCCACGCGCGCGGACCGTTCCGGCGATCACTATGTGCTGAACGGCGTCAAGCAGTTCATCACGACCGGCAAGAACGCCGACATCGCCGTCGTGTTCGCCGTCACCGACAAGGCAGCGGGCAAGAAGGGTATCTCGGGTTTCGTCGTCGACACGAAGTCGCCCGGCTACATCGTCGCGCGCGTCGAGGACAAGCTCGGGCAACGCGCGTCCGACACCGCGCAGATCCTGTTCGAAAACTGTCGCGTGCCAGCAGCAAATCTGCTCGGCCGCGAGGGCGAAGGCTACCGGATCGCGCTGTCGAACCTTGAAGCCGGCCGCATCGGCATCGCCGCGCAGGCCGTGGGGATGGCGCGCGCGGCCCTCGAAGCAGCGCTGGCCTACGCGCGGGAACGGACGAGCTTCGGGACGCCGCTCACCGGTCACCAAGCGATCAACTTCAAGCTTGCCGACATGGCGACCGAGATCGAGGTTGCGCGACAGATGGTCTGGCATGCCGCGGCGTTGCGCGATGCCGGTCGACCCTGCCTCAAGGAGGCGTCGATGGCCAAGCTCTTTGCCTCGGAGATGGCCGAGCGCGTCTGCTCGGCCGCAATCCAGGTGCACGGCGGCTACGGCTACGTCAACGACTTTCCGGTCGAGCGCATCTACCGCGACGTGCGCGTGTGCCAGATCTACGAGGGAACGAGCGAGATCCAGCGGCTCGTCATCGGCCGCGCGCTCGCGGGTTGACGGGGGAGGCCCAGGTGCCAGCACCGCTCGAGTTCTACTTCGATTTCTCGTCGCCGTACGGCTACCTCGCCTCGCGGAGGATCGAGGCGTTGGCCGCGAAGCATGGCCGCGATGTGGACTGGCGGCCGATCCTGCTCGGCGTCGTGTTCAAGCATGCGGGGACGGCGCCGTTGGTCGACATTCCGCTCAAGGGACCGTACTCGAGACGCGACATGGAGCGGAGCGCGCGCTTCCACGGCATCGCCGAGTTTCGCATGCCGTCGCGGTTTCCGATTCCCACCCAGGCGGCCGCGCGCGTCGTCGTCTGGCAGAAGGGCATTGATCCCGCGCGTGCGACGCGAACCGCGCAAGCGCTCCTCCGCGCGTACTGGGTCGACGACGTCGACATTTCCGCGCCCGACAACGCGATCGCCGTGGCGGCGAAGGAGGGCGTCGATGCCGCGGGCGCACGGGCGGCCATCGACGATACGGCGGTCAAGGATGCGTTGAAGCGCGAGGTCGACCTGGCCATCGCGCGCGGCGTGTTCGGCTCACCGTTCGTCTTCGTCGACGGCGAGCCGTTCTGGGGACTCGACCGCTTCGACCAGATCGATCGGTGGCTTGCCACCGGAGGGTTCTGACGATCATGGCCGAATTCACGCTCTACTGCTTCGCGCAATCGGGCAACTGCTACAAGCCGGCGCTCGCGCTCGCGCTGGCGGGCGCCGACTGGGCGCCGCGTTTCGTCGATTATTTCGCCGGCGAGACCCGAACGCCCGAATACCGCCAGATCAACGTGATGGGCGAGGCGCCGGTGCTCGAGCATCGCGGCGTCCGCCTCGCGCAGTCGGGCGTCATCCTGGACTATCTCGCCGAGGCGCTCGGTGCATTCGGTCCCGCGGACGCCGCGGAGCGCCGCGAGATCCTGCGCTGGCTCCTGTGGGATAACCACAAGCTCACGAGTTATACGGCGACGTACCGCTTTCTGCGCACGTTCACGAAGGATCCCGATCCCGCCGTGCTCGACGTCTTCCGCAAGCGCGCGGAAGCCGCCTGGGGCGTCCTCGACGCGCATCTTGCCGGGCGCGCGTACGTGGCGGCCGACCGGCTGACGATTGCCGATCTGTCGTTGTGCGGGTACCTCTACTTCGACGACGAGATCGGCGTCGACTGGGCCGCGCATCCCAACATCCGCGCATGGCTCGGGCGGATACAATCCGAGCCGCACTGGGCGCATCCGTACAAGCTCATGCCCGGGCATCCGCTGCCGTCCGTGGCCTGACCGCCGCCATGCCCGTCATCGCATCGAAGCTCGATCCACGCGAGGCGACCTTCGCGCGGAACCGCGACGCGATGGCAGCGCTGGTCGCCGACCTGCGGGCGAAGATTGCGGCAGTCGAGCAGGGCGGCGGCGCGGGACCGCGCGCGAAGCATACAGCGCGCGGCAAGCTCCTGCCGCGCGATCGCGTGGGTGCGCTGGTCGACCCGGGCTCGCCGTTCCTCGAGTTCTCGCAGCTCGCCGCGCACGGGATGTACGGGGACAACATCGCGGCGGCCGGCATCATCACCGGTATCGGGCGCATCGCCGGCCGCGAATGCGTGATTGTCTGCAACGATGCGACCGTCAAAGGCGGCACGTACTACCCGATCACAGTGAAAAAGCACGTGCGGGCGCAGGAGATCGCGCGCGAGAACCGGCTGCCGTGTGTCTACCTCGTCGACTCGGGCGGCGCGAACCTGCCGAACCAGGTCGACGTGTTTCCGGACCGCGACCACTTCGGCCGCATCTTTTACAACCAGGCGACGATGTCGGCGCTCGGGATTCCCCAGATCGCCGTCGTCATGGGCTCGTGCACTGCGGGCGGCGCCTACGTTCCGGCGATGGCCGACGAATCGATCATCGTCAGGAACCAGGGGACGATCTTCCTCGGCGGTCCCCCGCTGGTGAAGGCGGCGACGGGCGAGATCGTTTCCGCCGAGGAGCTGGGTGGCGCCGACGTTCATACACGCGTGTCCGGCGTGGCCGACCACCTCGCGCTCAACGATCATCATGCGCTCGCGCTCGCACGGCGGATCGTCGGGCACCTGAACCGGCCGAAGCACGTTGACCTCGAGGTTGCCGCACCGCTGCAACCGAAGTATGCCGCCGACGAACTCTACGGCGTGATCAACGCCGACATCCGCAAGCCGTATGACGTGCGGGAGGTCGTCGCGCGGATCGTCGATGCGAGCGACTTCGACGAGTTCAAGGCCCGCTACGGGACGACGCTCGTCACCGGTTTCGCGCGGATCCTCGGTTACCCAGTCGGCATCGTCGCCAACAACGGGATCCTCTTCTCCGAGTCGGCGTTGAAGGGCTCGCACTTCATCGAGCTCTGCGCGCAGCGCAAGATCCCGCTCGTGTTCCTGCAGAACGTGACGGGCTTCATGGTCGGCCAGAAATACGAGGCGGGGGGCATCGCGCGCGACGGCGCCAAGATGGTGACCGCGGTTTCATGTGCGCAGGTACCGAAGTTCACGGTGATCATCGGCGGCAGCTATGGCGCGGGCAACTACGGAATGTGCGGCCGCGCGTTCTCGCCGCGCTTCCTGTGGATGTGGCCGAACGCACGAATCTCGGTCATGGGGGGCGAGCAGGCGGCGACGGTGCTCGCGACGGTGCGCCGCGATGCGATCGAGGCCTCCGGCAAGACGTGGAGCGTCGAGGAGGAGGAAGCGTTCCGCGCGCCGATCCGCGCCCAGTACGAGATGGAAGGGCATCCCTATTTCGCCAGCGCGCGGCTGTGGGACGACGGGATCATCGATCCGGCGGACACGCGCCGCGTGCTGGGGCTCGCGATCTCGGCGTCGCTCAACCGGCCGAT
The DNA here is from genome assembly GCA_963773195.1 of uncultured beta proteobacterium. Taxonomy (GTDB): domain Bacteria; phylum Pseudomonadota; class Gammaproteobacteria; order Burkholderiales; family Casimicrobiaceae; genus CAIWHR01. The sequence goes on along the minus strand of CAVZAE010000005.1, from coordinate 337,453 downwards.
CGAGGCGACGACGTTCGGCCTGTTCCGGATGTGAGGGGAAAATGGCGACGACAAAGCCCAGGGCGAAGCGGTCGAGCGCGACCAAACCGGCGCGCCGGACCGTGAAGTACACCTCGCTCGAGCTCGAGGTCCGCAATGGCGTCGGACTCCTCGTGCTCGCCCGGCCCGAGGTGCACAACGCGTTCGACGAAACCTTGATCGCCGAGACCACCCGCGCGTTGGCGGCGCTCGAGCGCGACGACGATGTGCGCGCCGTCGTGCTGCTGGGCGCGGGTCCGAGCTTCTGTGCCGGCGCCGATCTCAACTGGATGAAGCGCATGGCGGGTTACGGCCATGCCGAGAACCTGGCCGACGCGATGGCGCTCGCCCACATGCTGCGCACGCTCTACCGCATGCCCAAGCCGACGATCGCGCGGGTCCACGGCGCGGCGTTCGGGGGCGGCGTCGGCCTCGTTGCGTGCTGCGACATCGCGATCGCCTCGCAGCAGGCGACCTTCGCGCTGTCGGAAGCGAGGCTCGGTATGATCCCGGCGACGATCAGCCCGTACGTCGTCGAGGCCATCGGCGGGCGCATGGCGCGACGCTATTTCCTCACGGCCGAGCGCTTCGAAGCGGCGGAGGCCTACCGGATCGGGCTCGTGCATGACCTCGTGCTCCCGGGCGAGCTCGACAACCGCGTCAACGAGCTCCTGGGTGCGCTGTTCCTCGCGGGACCCCACGCCCAGGCCGAGTCGAAGGCGCTGATCCGGGCGGTCGCACACCGACCCATCGACGACGGCGTCATTGCGGACACGGCGGCACGGATCGCGAAGGTCCGCGCTTCACCCGAAGCCAAGGAAGGCGTCGCCGCGTTCTTGGGCAAGCGGCGTGCCGCATGGGCGCCCGACGGCGGCGCGACCTGATCCCGTGACCCTTCCCGGCCTCGAACATTTCGATACCTGGCAGCTCGTCGCGCTCGCTGCCGCAGTGGGCTGGGCGTCCGGCATCCGGTTGTATGCGGTGCTGTTCGTGCTGGGCGGACTCGGCTACCTCCACTGGATCGAGCTGCCGGGGGGTCTCGCCGCGCTGGCGCATCCGTGGGTGCTCGCGGCCGCGGGCTTCATGTTCTGCGTCGAGTTCTTCGCCGACAAGATCCCGGGCGTCGATACCGCGTGGGACGTCGTCCACACGTTCATCCGGATTCCGGCCGGCGCGGCACTCGCGGCATCGGTGTTCGGAGACTCGTCGGCGGCCGCGACGCTCGCCGCGGCGATCCTCGGTGGCTCGCTCGCAGCCGGCAGTCATTTCGCCAAGGCCGGAAGCCGCGCGGTGATCAACACGTCGCCCGAGCCGTTCTCGAACTGGGCCGCGTCGTTCGGCGAGGATCTCGCGGTAGGGACGGTCTTGTGGCTCGTCTTCGCGTATCCGATCGCCGCGCTGGTCGTGCTGGTCCTGCTCGTTGCATTCACGATCTGGCTGATCGCAAAGCTCGCGCGCGTGATCCGCGCGCTGTTGCGCAAGCTGACCGGCCGCAGCAACGGCGGGGCGGCGAGAGGATCGGCCGATGTTTGACAAGATCCTGATCGCGAACCGCGGCGAAATCGCGTGCCGGGTCGCCCGCACGGCGCGGCGCATGGGCATTCGCACCGTGGCCGTGTACTCGGACGCCGATGCGCACGCGCTCCACGTCGAGGCCTGCGACGAAGCCTACCGGCTGGGCCCGCCGCCACCGCGCGAGAGCTACCTCGACGGCGACGCGATCATCGCCATCGCGAAGAAGTCCGGCGCGCAGGCCATCCATCCGGGTTACGGCTTCCTCTCGGAGAACGAGCTCTTCGCTGCGGCATGCGCGCGCGCGGGCGTCGTGTTCATCGGCCCGCCGCCCGCGGCGATCGCCGCGATGGGCTCCAAGTCGGCGGCGAAGCGGATCATGGGCGGGGCAAGGGTTCCGCTCGTCCCCGGCTATCACGGCGACGACCAGAATCCGACGCTGCTTGCGGCGGAGGCGGCAACGATCGGTTACCCCGTGCTGATCAAGGCGACGGCGGGCGGCGGCGGCAAGGGGATGAAGATCGTCGACGCGCCCGACGGGTTCGTCGCGGCGCTCGCATCGGCGCAACGCGAGGCGCAATCGGCGTTCGGCGACGACCGCGTGCTGCTCGAGAAATATCTGACCGCGTCGCGCCACATCGAGATCCAGGTCTTCGCGGATACGCTTGGCAACGCGGTATACCTGTTCGAGCGCGACTGCTCGGTGCAGCGTCGTCATCAGAAGGTGCTGGAGGAAGCGCCGGCGCCGGGAATGAAGCCCGAGCAGCGGCGTGCGATGGGCGAGGCTGCCGTCGCAGCGGCCAAGGCAATAGGCTACGTCGGCGCGGGCACCGTCGAATTCATCGCGGCGGAATCGTTCGCTCGCGACGGCGCGTTCTACTTCATGGAAATGAACACGCGGCTGCAGGTCGAGCACCCGGTCACCGAGATGATCACGGGCTGCGACCTGGTCGAGTGGCAATTGCGCGTGGCCGCGGGCGAGCCGCTGCCGAGGACACAGGACCAGCTTGCGATCGCCGGTCACGCCATCGAGGCGCGCATCTACGCCGAGGATCCCGAGCGCGGATTTCTGCCGTCGATCGGCAGGCTCGTGCACCTGGCAGCACCGCCAACGGACGTGGACGTGCGGGTCGACACCGGCGTGTGCGCGGGCGACGAAATCACGCCGTACTACGATCCGATGATCGCCAAGCTCATCGTCCACGGCGAGGATCGCCCCGCGGCACTGCGGAAGCTATCCGAAGCGCTCGCTGCGTATGAGATCGTGGGTGTGGCCACCAACGTCGCTTTTCTTTCGCGCGTGGTCGCGCACGACGCGTTCGCGAGCGGTCGCATCGACACAGGTCTCATCGCGCGGCACCACGCGACGTTGTTCCCGCCGGCGCCACCGATGCCGGACGATGTTCTCGTCGCTGCGGCGCTGGCCGAGACGTTGGCGGTCTCCAGATCGTGCGGCGCCGAGGCCGCGGCGTCGAGCGATCCGCACTCGCCCTGGCACGCCGTCGATTCGTGGTGGCCCGGCACCGATCGGCATGCGATCGCGTACACCTTCACCGAGGGCGAGGCGCGCCACGAGGTCGAGGTGCGTGGCGATGGCGCGCCATGGCGGGTCACGCTGCCGTCGGGCGAGATCGTGGCGACGGTCGAGGCGCACGATCGCCGCCTCGATATCGCGGCTGGCGGCGCGGAGTTCCACGCAACCGTCGTGCGCAACGGCGAGGAGCGGCATGTATTCTGCCGCGGCCTGCACCGGAAGCTCGTGCTCGCTGACCCGCTCGCGCATGCGGGCGAAGAGGAGCAACGCGGCGGGCATCTGACCGCGCCGATGTCCGGCACTGTCGTCGCCGTGCCTGTCAAGCCAGGCGACAAGGTCGCGCGCGGCGCGCCGCTCGTGATCCTCGAGGCGATGAAGATGGAGCACACGATCGTCGCACCGGCGACGGGCGTCGTCGCGGCGGTCCACTACCGCGCCGGCGACCGCGTCGCCGAGGGCGCGGCCTTGGTCGACCTCGACGAGGCGTGACTCGACGCCGGTGGATCTCCTGCTGCAAATGCCCGGGCGCGCTGCCGACGCGTGGCGAAATGCACTTGCGGAGGCGTTGCCCGAGGCTGCAATCGCCGTATGGCCCGACGGTCCGCCCGATCCCGCGTACGCGTGTGTCTGGCGACCTCCCGACGACCTCTTTGTACGGGTCCAGCCGACCAAGGCGATCTTCAACCTAGGTGCGGGCGTCGACGCGCTGCTTGCGGTGCCAACATTGCCGCGTGGTGTGCCGGTGATCCGGCTCGAGGACGCAGGCATGGCCGAACAGATGGCTGAGTACGCGACGCTGGCGGTGCTGCGCGCCTACCGCGAAGCCGACGTCTACGCCGCCCAGCAACGAGAGGCCCGATGGCATCCACGGGAGCGCCTCCCGAAGACGGAATTCGGCGTGGGTCTCCTGGGCTGCGGTGTGCTCGGCCGGGCGATCGCGGCGGCGCTCGCACCGTTCGGATTCCCGCTTGCGGGTTGGAGCCGCAGCCGCAAGGCGCTGCCCGGCGTTGCCGCCTACGGTCGCGACGAATTCGCGTCGTTCCTGGCGGCCTCGCGTGCCCTTGTCTGCACGCTGCCGCTGACACCGCAAACGAGCGGGTTGCTCGACCGCGCCGCGCTGTCGCAGCTTCCGCACGGCGCGCACGTGATCAACATGGCACGCGGCGAGATCGTCGTCGACGCCGACCTGATTGCGCTCCTCGACGAGAAGTACCTCGCAAGCGCGACGCTCGACGTCTTCCGCGTGGAGCCGCTGCCGCCGGAGCACGTGTTCTGGCATCATCCGCGGATCACGGTGACGCCGCACGTCTCCGCCGTGACGCTGATTCGGGAGTCGGTCGCCCAAGTCGCGGCCAAGATCCGACGGCTGGAGCGGGGCGAGACCATTACCGGCATCGTCGACCGGCATCGCGGCTACTGAGGACATGACTGCGCCCCCTGGAACCCAAGCGAAGCTGCCGCGCCGCGTGCGGCTGGTCGAGGTCGGTCCGCGCGACGGCCTGCAGAACGAGAAGGCGACCGTCCCGACGGAGACCAAGATCGCGCTGATCGACCGGTTGTCGGACGCGGGCTTTCCGGCAGTTGAGGCGACCGCGTTCGTCTCGGCCAAATGGGTTCCGCAGATGGCCGATGCGGCGGCGGTGATGGCCGGCATCCGGCGCAAGGAGGGTGTCCGATATCCAGTGCTCACCCCCAACCTCAAAGGCTTCGAAGCGGCGCTCGCCGCGAACGCCGACGAGGTCGCCGTGTTCGTCGCTGCGTCGGAGACATTCTCGAGGAAGAACATCAACTGCACGATCGCCGAGAGCCTAGAGCGTGCGCAGCCGGTGTTCGCCGCGGCGGCCGCGAACGGAGTGCGCGTGCGCGGCTACATCTCGTGCGTGCTCGGATGCCCGTACGAAGGCGAAGTGGCGTCGGCGAAGGTCGCCGACGTGGCGGAAGCGCTCCATCGCATGGGCGCCTACGAGGTCTCGCTGGGCGACACGATCGGTGTGGGCACGGCCGGTAAGACGCAGGCACTCGTGTTGAAGGTGGCCGAGCGCGTCCCCGTGGGCGAGCTCGCCGGGCACTTTCACGACACCTACGGCCAGGCGCTCGCCAACGTGTACGCGGCGATGGAAATGGGGATCTCGACGTTCGATTGCTCGGTTGCGGGGCTCGGCGGCTGTCCGTACGCGAAGGGCGCGACCGGCAACCTCGCGAGCGAGGACGTGCTCTACCTGCTCGAGGGTCTCGGCATCGAGACGGGCGTCGACATGGCGAAGCTGCGCGCCGCGGGTCGCTTCATCTCGGACGCGCTGGGCCGTGCTCCGGTATCGCGCGTCGCTCGCGCGCTCGACGCCAAATCGCCGCAGTCGGTGGCGCCGTGAGCGAGGCTGCAACTCCGAGTGCGGCGGTGCCGATCGTCACGCCCTGCGTAAGCATCTGCGAGATGGATGTGCACGCCGGCTTCTGCCGTGGCTGCTTCCGTACGCTCGACGAGATCGCCGCGTGGAGCGTGCTCGGCCACGACGCACGACGCGCGGTCATGGCCGAGCTGCCGGCGCGCCGCGCGCGTTTCGGCCCGACGGAGTCCCGATGATCGCCGACTGGTATTTCGACTTCGTCTCGCCGTTCGCGTATCTCCAGAGCGAGCAGCTTGGAACGCTGGCGCCGCGGATCGTGATCCGCTATCGCCCCGTGCTTTTCGCCGCGGTGCTCTCCGCGAACGGGCAGAAAGGCCCGGCCGAGATTCCGGCGAAGCGCACGTTCACCTACCGCTTCTGCGTGTGGCAGGCGCGGAAGCTCGGCATTGCGCTCAAGTTCCCGCACGAGCATCCGTTCAATCCGCTGCCGCTGCTGCGACTCGCGATCGCGTGCGACTGCTCGGCAGACGCTGTGCACCGAATATTCCGTTTCGTCTGGCGCGACGGCCGGCTGCCCGACCTGCCAATCGAATGGGCAGAGCTTGTCCACGACCTCGCGTTGCCCGATGCGGACCGATTGATCGCGACGCAGGAGGTAAAGAACGAATTGCGCAGAAACACCGATGAAGCGATCGCGCGCGGCGTCTTCGGCGTGCCGACGCTCGCGCTTGGCGATGCGCTGTTCTGGGGGGCGGACGCGACGGCGATGGCCGCCGACTACGCCGCCGCAGGATGTCGCTTCACCGATCCGGAGTACGCGCGTGTCGCAGAGTTACCGCTGGGCGCGACGCGGCCGGAGGCGCCGCCGTCTGCCAAGCGAAAGACGCGCGTCGTGGGCACGGCGCAGTAGCCCAACACAGCGACCTAAAATTGGTTCGCGTGGAACAAACTGCATGCACCCAGACTGAGCCCGCCCAGGCGATTGTCCCCGAACGATGTCAGGTGCGCGCCGTTATCGCAAATCAACTTGCCCATGTTGCCGCTCACGTCGCCATGGGAGCCGGTGCCATCGATATTAATCCCGTCGGCGCCGACGGAGTTCTCGGCGAAATCACCGGCCACGAAGCCGGGCACAATGCCCAACGCATGAATTCCGAACGGTTGATTCCCGGTGAACGTGCTGCGTATCACCGTAAGGAACACGACCGAATCGGAAGCAGCCGACGTCGCGTTGATTCCGCCGCCGAGATTGCCCGTCACCGTGGTTCGCTCCACCGTCACCCACGTTTGCGCGGAGCCAACGGAATCGGCCCAGATGCCGTTGCCGCCGTTGTTGGCGAAGAGGCTGTCGGTAATCGTCGCCTTGGCAAAGAGAGCTGGCACTACGGGCGCAATGTAGAAGCCGGCGTTGACATTGTGCTCGCTGCGCACGTGGTCGAGCACGATCGACGCGTTGAAGGCAACCAGCGCGATCCCGCCGTCTCCGTTGTCGCGCGCAATCGTGTCGAGCACGATCACTTCCGCGTTATTGGCCTGGTGGTAGATGCCTTGCGCTCCCATGTTCGAGACGACGCAACTCTCGACGCGAACGCGTGCGGCCTGCTGCACCAGGATGCCATTCGCTCCTCCCTGGCCGTTGATCGACAGCCCGCGCAGCACGACGGTCGCGCCGGGTGCGTTGATCGTGATGCCGTCGCCCGCACCGACGCTGATTCCGGCGTAGATACCCGGTGGCGCGATGATCGAGACTGACTTGCTGATCGTCACGGTGCCGTAGCCGGCCGAGTCGAGCACGATCACCTCGCCGCCCGGATTTGTCTTGGAGACCGCCACGACAAACCCGCGGCACGGCTGGGCGATGGAGCACGGATGTGTGTCGTCGCCGAATGACGCGACGAACGTACGCGGAGCCGTTGCGCACGCAAGCGTCGATGTGATGAGCAGGATGGAACTGATGAACAGGCGCAGGGGGCGGTGCGGCACCATGGCGTTCCTCCGTGGAGATTAGCCGGGGGAGCGGTAAACCGATATGCGCCAGCACCCGGAGGCAAAATCCTGCGCTGCTGCGATCGCTATGGCAAGCACCTGCCGACCATGAATGGACCTCAGGCCGCGGCGCTGCCGACGCTTACCGTGCGGCCCTGATCGTGCCCGCCGCGGTCAGCCCCGCGATCGCCGCGTCGTCGTAGCCCGCATCGCGGAGCACCTCGATCGTGTGCTCGCCCTGTGCCGGCGCCTCGCGGGCGACGGAGAACTCGCAACCGGATATCTTGAACGGCGGCGCGTACTGGCGGGATCCATCCGGCTGTCGCACGACCATCCCGCGCGCGGTGAACTGCGGATCCTCGAGCGCTTCGTCGAGCGTGAGGATCGGTGTCACGCAGCAGTCGACGCCGGCGAAACGTTCTCTCCAATGCGCGAGCGGCGCGGCGCCGAAGATCGTATCAAGCTCGCGGCGCACGCGCGATCCCTCGTCGCCCGGCGCGAACGCCAGCGGCGCGAGATCGGAGCGATCGATCGTAGCGCAAAGCCGCCGCCAGAATTTGTCTTCCAGCGCGCCGACCGCGAGCCAGCGGCCGTCCTGCGTGCCGTAGACGCCATAGCAGGGGACGCCGCCGGTGAGCAGATCTTCGCCGCGCGGCAATGTGCGCCCCCATTGGTCAAGCGCCTGCAGTGCGAAGATGTTGTGCGCAAGGGAGGCATCGGCCATTGCGACGTCGACATGGCTGCCCTGCCCTGTGCGCTGCGCGCCGACGAGCGCCGCCAGGATCGCGATCGCCGCCGTCGCGGCGCCGCCCAGGAGATCGGCGATCTGCAGATTGCAAAGCGCCGGCGGTCCGTCGCGGACGCCGGTCTGGTCGAGCACCCCTGCGTAGCCGAGATAGTTGATGTCGTGGCCCGCGGCTTGCGCGCGCGGACCCTCCTGCCCGTAGCCCGAAATAGACGCATAGACGATGCGCGGGTTCTGCGCTGCGATCGTCGCGTAGTCGACGCCGAGACCGGCGACGACGCCAGGACGAAAGCTCTCGACGATCGCGTCCGCACGCTGCGCGAGCGCGAAGAACGCGGCGCGTCCCTGCGGGTGCTTGAGGTCGATCGCCGCGCTGCGCTTGTTGCGGTTCACTGCACGAAAGAACGCCGACACCGTTCCCGGGCGATTCCCGAGATTGCGCGCGTAATCGCCGGCGCCCGTGTCCTCGATCTTGACGACGTCGGCGCCGAGATCCGCCAGATAAAGCGTGCACACCGGCCCGGGCAGGAGGCGCGTGAGGTCGAGAACCCGGAGCCCCGCCAGAGGTCCTCCGCTCATGGCGTCGTCAGAGCAGGTCGGCGCCGGGAATGCCGAGGTCGCGCTTGATCTCGCGCGCGGTCGCAAGGGCGTGCTCGGGTGTCGAACCGAGACAGGTGGCGTGACCCATCTTCCGGCCTCGCCGGGGCTCGGCTTTTCCATAGAGATGGAGTTTCGCCTGCGGATGACGCAGCACGCGCGACCAGTCGGGCTCGCGCGGGGTGGCCGCGTCGCGATCGGCAAACCAGAGATCGCCCAGCAGGTTGACCATCACCGCGGGCTCGCGCTGGCGCGTCGCTCCGAGCGGCAGCCCGGCAAGCGCCCGCGCCTGCTGCTCGAACTGCGACGTCACGGCCGCGTCGATCGTCCAGTGGCCGCTGTTGTGCGGGCGGGGCGCGATCTCGTTGACCAGCAGCGCACCATCCGTCGCGACGAACATCTCGACGCAGAGCACACCGCAGTAGTTGAGCCGAGCGGCGATCGTCGTCGCCGTGTCCAGCGCCTTCGCCGCAAGCTCGGCGGAAACCCGCGCCGGCACGATCGAGACGTCGAGAATCCCGTCGCGATGCTGGTTCTCGGCGACGGGCCACGCGACTGCTTCGCCGCGCTCGTCGCGCGCGACGATCACCGACACCTCGCATGCGAGCTCGAGCCGGCGTTCGAGGACGCAGGGCGCGCCGCCCATCTCGCCCCATGCCGTGACGACATCCGCGGGCGCCCGCACGCGAATCTGGCCCTTGCCGTCGTAGCCCAGGCGCGCGCTTTTGACGATGCCGGGAACGAGCGCCGGATCCGCGGTGCGGGCGTCCGCCTCGGTACGCAGCACGGCGAACGGCGCGACCGCGAAGCCCTGCCCCGCGAGGAACGTCTTTTCGCTGATGCGGTCCTGCGCGATTGCGACGCTCGCGGCCGCCGGCGACACGCGCATCGAGCGCGCGAGATAGTCGAGCGCGCCCGCGGGCACGTTCTCGAATTCGGTGGTGGCGGCCGCCGCCACGCGGGCGAGCTCGGCCAGGGCGTCGGGGTCCTGGTAGTCCGCCTTGAGATGCCGATCCGCGACGCTGGCAGCAGGGCCCGCAGCGCCCGGATCGAGCACGATGATCTTGTAGCCCAGGCTTTGTGCGGCCATGCAGAACATCCGGCCGAGCTGACCGCCGCCCAGCAATCCGAGCCAGGCGCCCGGCGCGATCGCGGAGCTCACGATCCCGACTTGTTGCCCTCGGGCGGCAGCCGCATCGCGCGCGCCGCGGCGGTCTGCTTCGCGCGGAACGCCGCAAGGCGCTTCGCCACGGTAGGGTCGGTCGCGGCGATCAGCGCAGCGGCGAACAGCCCGGCATTCGCTGCGCCGGCCTCGCCGATCGCGAACGTCGCGACGGGAATGCCCTTCGGCATCTGCACGATCGAGTAGAGTGAATCCTCGCCGCGCAGGTACTTCGACGGGACCGGCACGCCGAGCACGGGCACCGTAGTCTTCGCGGCCAGCATGCCGGGCAGATGAGCGGCGCCTCCCGCGCCGGCGATGATGCAACGCAGCCCGCGCGGAAGCGCATCCTCGGCGTATTCGAACATGTCGTCGGGCATCCGGTGCGCCGAGAGCACGCGTGCCTCGAAGGCGATCCCGAGCGCGTCGAGTTGTGCGGCCGCGTGCCGGAGAATCTCCCAGTCGCTGTCGCTGCCCATGACGACGCCGACCTGAGGCGCGCCCTTGCGTTGTGCCATCACTCCCCCCCGGTGCGGCGCGGCCGCGAAGGCGCTTCCGCCGCACACGGCACGCGAAAAGCCCGCGATGCGTGAATCTTACCGCGAACCCGGGCATCGTCCGAGAGTCTGACGGCGAGGTGTCGCAGGGTGACAGAAGGTTGCCCAAGAGCACCCGCGTCGCGGACAATGTCTCCCGTGATCCTGTCCTTCGCTCGCCTCGCCATCGGCCTCGCCGCGCTCGCGGTTGTGCCTGCATTCGCCGCGCCCGAGCCGGCGGATATCGACTTCATCGCCGCGAAGGTCGCGTTCGACCGGGGGCAGCGGACGCGCTACGACGCACTTGCCGCCAAGCTCGCAGGGCATCCGCTGGAGTCGTATGTCGACTACTGGGGGCTCACGCTCAGGATCGACGCCGTCGCGGTCGACGACGTGCAGGCGTTCGTCGTCAAGTGGCCCGATTCGCCGCTCGGCGACCGGCTGCGCGTCGATGCGCTGAAGGCGCTCGGCAAGCGCGGCGACTGGGCCGCGTTCGGTGCCCTCTATCCACCGCCGGCCGGCGAGGACACGGAGATCGCGTGCTACGCGATCCAGCTTCGATGGCAGCGCGAGGGTGACGCGGTGCTCGCGGGCGCCAAGCCGCTCTGGTTCACCGGGCTGTCGACTCCCGAGGCCTGCGAGCCGCTGTTCTCCGCGCTGATCACGGCTGGGACGTTGTCGACGGCCGATCGGCGCGTGCGCTTTCGGCTTGCGGCGGAGAACGGGAACGTGCGGCTCGCCCGGGAGATCGGCGACGCGCTTCCGGGCCAGGCCCGTATCGCCGCCCGCGATCTCGCGCGGGTCGATCACGATCCGGCCCGCGCGCTCGCGAAGGGCGAGTTCGCCTGGACGACACCCGGAGGACGCGATCTCGCGTTGTATGCGCTCGAGCGTGCGGCACGCAGCGACGCGGCGCTCGCACGTCCCGCGTGGGAAAAGCAGCGCGGGCGGCTGCCCGAAGCGGACCGCCGCTATGGCAACGCCAGGATCGCTTACCACGCGGCCCGGCAGCTCCATCCGCTCGCCAACGAGTGGTATCGCGAAGCGGCCGGCGCGGCTTTCAACGACGGCCAGCATACCTGGCGAGTGCGCGCGGCGCTGCGCGCCGGCGCGTGGAGCGATGTGCTGGCGGCGATCGCGGCGATGCCGCCCGCGTTGAGTCAGGAGCCGGCATGGCGCTATTGGAAAGCGCGGGCGCTGGCGGCGGCGGGGCATGACGACGAGGCGCAGGCGCTCTATACGGGCCTGGCCGCCGAGTTCACGTTCTATGGCTTCCTTGGCCGCCGAGGCGCAGGGCCGGCGCATCGAGCCGGTGAGCGAGCCGGCACATCCGACGTCCGCCTCGCTCGCGGCCTTCGGCGCGCAACCTGGCATTCGCCGCGCGGTGAAACTGGCCGAGCTCGACCTGCGGCCTGAATCCCAGCGGGAATGGAACTACGTGGTGCGCGGGCGGGACGACGAGGCGCTGCTCGTCGCCGCCGACTATGCGCGGAATGTGGGCCTCTACGACCGTGCGATCAACACGGCGGAGCGAACGACCGCGCGCCACGACTTCGAGCTTCGTTACCTGATGCCGTTCCGCGAGCATTTCACCGCCGCTGCGCGCGGCCAGGACGCCGACCCGGCACTTCTCTACGGCGTCGCGCGCCAGGAATCGCGCTTCGCGCCGGACATCGTGTCCGCGGCCGGCGCCGTCGGGCTCATGCAGCTCATGCCGCCGACGGCGCGCTGGGTCGCGAAGCAGCTCGGGCGAAGCGACTATCGGTCGGAGCAGATCGCGGACGTTGCGACCAATACTCAGTTCGGCGCGTTCTACTTCAAGTACTGCCAGGACCGCCTCGACGGGATGCCGGCGCTTGCGGCGGCCGCGTACAACGCCGGGCCGAGTCGCGCTCAGGCATGGCGCAACGGCGCCCCGCTCGAGGGCGCGATCTGGGTGGAGTCGATCCCGTTCAACGAGACGCGCGACTATGTGAAGAAGGTGCTCGTCAACGCGATGTTCTACGCGCGGGAGCTCGAGCTGCCCTACGTCACGCTTGGCGCACGCCTCGGCACTGTCACGCCGCGTGGCGCCACCGCAGCTGCCGGCGACAGCGGTGAGACGGTGACGGCGAAGGGCCCCTGACGTGGCCAACGGCCCCGTGCTCGTCCTGGGCGGCAGCGGCTTTGTCGGCCGCCATCTGGTCGCGGGCCTCGTGGGAGACGACTATCCGGCGGTCGTTCCCACTCGCCGCCGCGAGGATGCACGCCACCTGATCCTGTTGCCGACCGTGGATGTCGTCAATGCCGACATCCACGATCCGCCCACGCTCGCGAGGCTCGCCAAGGGCGCGTCCGCCATCGTCAACCTCGTCGGTATCCTGAACGAGGCGGGTCGCGCCACGTTCGCGCGCGCGCACGTCGAGCTCGCCGCCAAGGTGATCGCCGCCTGTCGTGCCGCGGGCGTGCGGCGGCTCCTGCATATGAGCGCCTTGAACGCGGATCCGGCAGGCCCGTCGCGGTATCTCCGCAGCAAGGGCGAAGCCGAGGCGCTGGTGATCGGCTCGGGGCTCGAGTGGACCATCTTCGAGCCCTCGGTGATCTTCGGACGCGAAGACCGCTTTCTCAATCTTTTCGCTTCGCTCATGCGGCATCTGCCGCTGATGGCGCTCGCACGTGCGCGCACGCGGTTCCAGCCCGTATACGTGCGCGATGTCGCGCAGGCCTTCGTCCACGCGCTCGGGGACGATGCGACGATCGGGCGGCGGTATCCGCTCTGTGGGCCCGACATCTACACACTGCGCGAGCTCGTGGGCTTCGTTGGCAAGCTCACCGGGTACGAGCGCCCCATCCTGGAGCTGGGCGACGCCGCGGGGCGGCTGCAGGCCCGGCTGCTCGAGCTCTTGCCGGGCACGCCGATGAGCCGCGACAACCTCGCGTCCATGGCCGTGGACAGCGTCTGCGACTGCGCGTTTCCGCCGTTGTTCGGTGTGACACCCGCATCGCTTGCCACCATCGCGCCGACGTACCTCGGGCCCGCCGCCGAGCATAGCCGCTACGAGACCTATCGTGCGCAGGGAGGACGCTGACGCGATGGCGCGCATGGCGCGTGTCTCGCAACCCGTCAAGGTGTATCGCGTCGGCGGATCGGTGCGCGACGAGCTCCTGGGCCGGCCCGCCGGCGACCGCGACTGGGTCGTCGTAGGCGCGACGCCCGAGATGCTGGTCGCCTCCGGCTACAAACCGGTTGGTCGCGACTTCCCTGTGTTCCTCCATCCCGAGTCGCGCGAGGAATACGCGCTCGCGCGCACCGAGCGCAAGCACGGGCGCGGCTATCGGGGCTTCGAGTTTTTCGCCTCGCCGGAAGTGACGCTCGAGCAGGATCTCGAGCGGCGCGACCTCACGATCAACGCAATGGCGCGCGGCGAGGACGGGGTGCTGATCGATCCGTTCGGGGGTGCGGCCGACCTCGAGGCCGGCGTGTTGCGCCACGTTTCTGCGGCGTTCGCCGAGGATCCGCTGCGCGTGCTCAGGGTCGCACGGTTCGCCGCGCGATTCGGTTTCATGGTGGCGCCGGAAACCGAGGCGCTGCTCCGCGCGCTCGTGGCGACCGGCGAGCTCTCGACGCTCGCGCCGGAGCGCGTCTGGCACGAGCTTGCCACAGGGCTCATGGAGCCGCACCCGTCGCGGCTGCTCGCGGTGCTGCGCGAGTGCGGCGCACTGCCTGTGCTCCTGCCGGAAGTCGATGCGCTTTTCGGTGTCCCGCAGCGCGTGCAGGACCACCCGGAGATCGACGCGGGCGTGCATGTCGCGCGCGCGCTCGATTACGCGGCTGGCAAGGGGTTCGCGCTGCCGGTTCGCTATGGGGCGCTGGTCCACGACCTCGGCAAGGGCGCGACGCCGCGGCGGTCGTGGCCGAATCACGCGGGACACGAGGTGCGGAGCATCCGGCTCGCGGAGCGGTTGTCGGCACGTCTGCGCGTGCCGGCGGAATGTCGCGACGCCGGCCAGCTCGTCGCACGCTGGCATGGCCGGGTGCACGCGGCCCGCGAGCTCGCGCCCGCGGCACTTCTCGATCTCCTGCTCGCCGCGGATGCGCTCCGCCGCCCCGAGCGTCTCGATACGCTGCTCGAGGCATGCGAGTGCGACGCGATGTCGCTTCCCGGACGTGCCGGGGACTATGCGGCCGCCGCGTACGTCCGCGCCGCTCTCGTCGTCGTCAAGCGGGTCGATGCCGCGGCGGTTGCGCGCAACGTGCGGCGCGCAAGGCCGGCACGCGCAGAGCCGGATGGGGCGATCGCGAAGGCGGTACGCGCGGCGCGCCTCAAGGCGCTGCGGGCATGGCGGAAAGCACCGCCGTGACGCGCTAGATGCGGTAAGCGACCGCGCGCATCACGTCCGCCGCGGCGCGCATGGCGTAACGCATGGGGAATGGCAGCTCGACGGCGCCGGCGGCCTGCGCCATCGCGCCGTGGCGCGCCTCGTCGTCGCGCATCTGCTCCACGATCGCGCGGCTCTTCGCATCGGCCGGCGGGAGCTGCTCGATGTGGCCCGTCAGATGATCCTCGACCTGGCGCTCGGTCTCGACGACGAATCCGAGATTGATGCGGTCGCTCGCGACGCCGGCGGCCATGCCGATCGCGAAGGCGCCACCGTACCAGAGCGGATTGAGCCACGAGGGTCGATCGGACAGCTCGGCGAGCCGCTGCCGAGTCCAGGCGAGATGCTCCTCCTCCTCACGCGCTGCTCGCGCAAACTGCGCGCGTATCGCCGGATCGCGCGCAGTCAACGCCTGCGCGGCATACAGGGCCTGCGCACAGATCTCTCCGGTGTGATTGACCCGCATGAGCCCGGCAGCGTGACGCCGCTCGGCCGGTGGAAGGTCCACATCGGCGAGGTTCGCGCCGGGCGTCGGCCGCGCCGAGACGGCGAGCCCCGACAGCGCGCGCAGCGCGCGATCGAAGCCGATGACGAAATCGTCGAGCATCCCGTCGATTGTAGCGCCGGGCCGTCGCACCGTCCGGCGATGCCAAAAAAACGGGCGCCCGGAGGCGCCCGCGTGATCACTTCGAATCTGCTGCAGTTGCGTGGGTACTTCGGCTTGCCGGATCTTAGAAGAAGTGGACCAAGCCGAACACGAGGCCTTGCGGCTTGCCACCCGGCGTGGCGTACGACGAGTCGGTCGAGCTGACCGGGTTGTACGGGTTGATGTTGAAGTTGTACGCGGCGTTGTTCTCGTTGCCGATACGTACATAGCCGGCGTACATCAGCGTGCGCTTCGACAGCGGATACGTGTAGCTGATTTCCCACTGGTTCGCCTTCGAGTCCGGACCCTTGACCATGCCCGCGACCCGCGCGCCATCCGTTGCGCTGCCGCTCACGTTTTGGGCCTGGCCGTAGAAGGCATACGCCTGGCCCGGGCCGATGTTGCCGGTGAGGCTCGCGCCCCACATGTTGCGCGTGAGATCGCCGCCCGTGGCCAGCGGGGAGTCGTACTTCAGCCGCTCGTACACGGCGCCGACGCGCAGGATCGTGAACGAGTACGAGGCAGCGACCGAGAACGCGTAGTCGTTGAGCTGGTCGCCCGTGGTCGACGTGCCCGCGGGCGTGGGCGAAATCACTAAGACATTCTGACGGCCGCGAACGCCCCAGTTGCCGGTCCCCGCGACGCCCACTTGCAGCGGGCCGTTGTTGTAGAAGACCCCGCCGCTCAGGATGCTCGCGTGCGGCGTGTTCGGCGTCGTCGTCGGAGAGCCCGGTTGCGCGTAGTTGTTGCCTTGCGCGCCATACTGGATTTCGAGCGTGAAGCCGGACAGGTTCGCCGAGTCCCAACGGATCGAGTTCGCGACGCGATCGTCGAAGCCGCCGCCGCTTGTCGGCTGGAAGCCCTGCGCCCACAGCGAGGCGGTCGACAGGATAGACGTCGTCAGCGTCGGGACGTTACCGAAGATCGGGTGGATGTCGTCGTACGGAGTCAGGAAGCGGCCCATCTTGAACGTGCCCCAGCCGCCTTGCAGACCGACGTACGATTCACGACCGGCCAGCGTACCGCCCGACTGCGCCGGGTTGATCGACGACTCGACCTGGAAGATTGCGTTGAGGCCACCACCGAGCGATTCCGTGCCGCGCAGACCGAAGCGCGACGAGTTCGTACCCATCCGATACTGGGCCGGGTTTTGGGTGATGCACCCGCCCAAGTTGAGGGTCTTGTTGCAGGTGGCAGGCTGTTGGACGTTGTTGTTGTAGATCGTGCCTTTCACACCCTCGACATCGAGGTTGACCCGGCCGTACAGCGTGACGTTTGCCGTCTGCGCTTGCGCCAGCGGGGCGGCAAGTACGCCTGCGACGGCCAGGGCGACGAGCTTTTTGTTCATGAACTCTCTCCTCTAACGGATAAAATTGGCAAGCAAACGGCGCGGTTCAGCTCTTGCCATCGGAACCTTCTCAGCGGGTTCGAGAAGTTGGATTCATTGTGCCAAAGCGGTCGCACCCGTGGCAAGGCAAACTCCCGATGACGCCGGAGGCTTTGTGGCCCTGTTGCTAAAACGCGACAGGAAGGGGGTGCCCCGCCTCGGACAATCGTTCGGAACAGGGCCCGAATTCAAGATGAAAAACGCGGGCTAACATCATGATCGAGCGTGGAAATAGGCAGTTTTCATCGCGCGCGGCGGTTCCGGGCGCGGACCCGGGCGATTTTCGGGGGTTTTCCTGCTGTCGAGACCCTTACTCACGGTCCCTTCGGTCTGTCCAGACCGCGGAGGCGAGCCTTGCCTGACACGGGGTTGCCGCCAATCCTGGCCGGCGCGCTTTCACTGGGCCTTGCGGGGTGCGCTGCGCTGGCCCTTCGGCGCTCCGCGCGGAGGTTGCCCGCGGCGACGCCGACGGGCCGTTCGCTGCACGATCGGCCGGTGCCGAGAGTGGGCGGCCTCGCAATCTGGGCGGGCTTCATCCCGGTGGCACTGATGTGCCCGCCCGTCGTCGGGGTTGCCACGCCCGCCTGGCTCGCCGCCTGGGCGGCGGTCGCCGTTGTCTCGCTCGTCGACGACTGGCGCAGCGTGCCCCCCCTGCCGCGCCTGGCGGTGCACGCGACCGCTGCGGTCGGCGTCGCCGTGGCGATCCTCGGGTCGCCTGCGGCGTGGGCGCCCTGGCTTGTCGCGGTCATCGCGGCAAGCATCGTGATCGTCTGGTCCGCAAACCTCTTCAACTTCATGGATGGCAGCGATGGCCTCGCGGCGCTGATGGCGATCGCGGGTTTCGCCGCCTACGCGATGGCGGCGGCGATGGCCGGGGACCCGGCGCAACCCTATGTGGCCCTTGCGTCGGCCGCGATTCCCTTTCTCGCGCTCAACGCACCGCCGGCCCGGGCATTCATGGGAGACGTCGGCGCGGTCCCGCTCGGCTTGCTCGCCGCAACGTTCGGCATCGCCGGCTGTCGGAGCGGTACATGGCCCTGGTGGTTTCCGCTCCTCGTGTTCCTTCCGTTCGTGGCTGACGCGTCGACGACGCTGGTGGCGCGTCTGCTGCGGGGCGAAAGCGTGCTCGAGGCGCATCGCACGCATTACTACCAGCGGCTTCACCAACTCGGAGCGGGGCACGGGGGAACGCTTGCCGTCTACGGCCTCCTGATGGCAGGCACGGCCGCGACCGCGATCGTCGCGCTGGCGTACGCGCCGGGATTCGGCACTTGGGCACTGGGCGCCTGGGCCTTGGGGATGGCGGCGTTTTTCGCAGCTATTGATTATCATTGGAAGCGTCCGAGACGCTAGAACGTGATGCCGCGGTCCTACAACTGGCGCGCCTGGCTCGCCTTCCTGCACGATCTCTGCGCCGCAGCCGTGGCCTGGGGCGCGATCTACTGGCTCCGGTTCAACCTGGGATTCAGCGAGCCGTACTACCCCGACATGATCTGGACGCTCGCGTGGATCGTGCCGTTGCAGGGCGCGATCTTCCTCGCGTTCGGCCTCTACCGCGGCCTGTGGCGCTTCGCGAGCATGCCCGACTTGCAGCGGATCGTGCTCGCGGCGGGTGCGGGCGCGCTCCTGATCCCGCTCGTCCTTGTGATGCTCCGACTGCAAGCGGTGGTCCCCCGCAGCGTGCTCATCTTCTATCCGATCGTCCTCATCTTCGTGATGGCAGGCGACCGCTTTGCCTATCGCATCTGGAAGG
Organism: uncultured beta proteobacterium; assembly: GCA_963773195.1. Taxonomy (GTDB): domain Bacteria; phylum Pseudomonadota; class Gammaproteobacteria; order Burkholderiales; family Casimicrobiaceae; genus CAIWHR01. The sequence goes on along the minus strand of CAVZAE010000005.1, from coordinate 318,873 downwards.
AGCACCGTCTCTACAGTCCGCTGCTCGCGCTGGGCGAGCCGGTGCTCGTCGTCGGCGCGGGTGACGCCGGCGCACGCCTCACCGAGGAACTCGCGCGCAGCCGGCAGTGGCGCGTCGTAGGCCTGCTCGACGACGACCCGGCGAAACAAGGCCGGCTCCTGCGCGATGTGAGCGTGCTGGGGCCGATTGCCGAATTGCCGGCCTGGGCGCGCAAGTACGGCGTGCGCAGGATCATCATCGCGCTGCCGTCCGAGAGGCACGGCGTCCGCCGCCGCGTGGCCGAGATCTGCGCGGCGAACGGGCTCGCCGCGCTGACGGTGCCTTCCTACGAGGAGCTCATCGGCGGCCACTCGCAGCTGAGCACGCTCCGCACCATCGAGCTTGATGATCTCCTTGGGCGCGACCCGATCGAGCTCGACAGCGAAGGACTGGCCGAGTGGCTCGGCAACCGTGTGGCCATGGTCACGGGGGCGGGCGGCTCGATCGGCGCGGAGCTTTGCCGCCAGATTGCGCGTTTCCGCCCGGCGAAGCTCGTGCTGTTCGACCTCTCCGAGGCTTCGCTCTACGAGATCCGGATGTCGCTCGCCGACGCCTTTCCCCAGCTGCCGGTGGCGGCGGTCGTCGGCGACGTGAAGCACGCGGCGCTCGTCGACCTCGTGCTCGCGCGCGAGCGCCCGAGCGTCATCTTCCACGCGGGCGCGTACAAGCACGTGCCGCTGATGGAGGAGACCAACGCGTGGCAGGCGGTGCTGAACAACGCTTACGGCACGTGGGTGCTTGCCCGCGCGGCGATCGGCGCCAAGGTCGAGAAGTTCGTGTTCGTCTCGACCGACAAGGCCGTCAATCCGACGAACGTGATGGGCGCGTCGAAGCGGCTCGCGGAGATCGTCTGCCAGAGCCTGCAGGGGAGCGGCACGCAGTTCGTGCTGGTCCGTTTCGGCAACGTGTTCGGCAGCGCCGGCAGCGTGATCCCGCGATTCTCCGAGCAGATCGCCCGCGGCGGGCCGGTGACGGTGACGCATCCCGACATCACGCGCTTCTTCATGTCGTCGTCGGAGGCGACCCAGCTCCTGTTGCAGGCGGGCCTGCAGGGAAAGGGCGGCGAGATCCTCGTGCTCGACATGGGCGAGCCCATGCGCATCGTCGACCTCGCGCACGACATGATCCGCCTCTCCGGCGCAGACCCCGATCGGATCCCGATCGTCTTCACCGGCTTGCGCCCGGGCGAGAAGCTCTACGAGGAGCCGCTGGCCTCCGGGGAGGCGACGCTGCCGACGCCGCACCCGAAGCTCAGGATCGCGCAGGCGCGAGCGGCCAATCGCGATGCGGTCGGTCAGATGGTCGCGTGGTGCGAGCGCGATCGCGCCGCGGACGACGCCGAGGTCCGCGCGCGCCTCAAGAGCTGGATTCCGGAGTACTCGCCGCCGGCGGGCGCGCCCGTCAAGCCGATCGTGGCGGCGCACCCCCTTGGCGAGACTCCCCGCGCGGAGCCCGTGCCGCTGCGCGGACCGCGCCGCCGATAGTCAGGCGATGCTCTCGAGCGCGGCGCGCAATTCGCCCGCGACGGCGTCTACGGGAATGTGGCGAGCCTCCTCGCCGGGCCCCACAAGCGGCAGGTGGCGCAAAAGCGGATTGGGCGACGGGCAGCCCTGAAGCAGCACGCCCTGTCGGGGATCCGACCAGAGCGAAATGATGTCGAGCGCGAAGCGCGCGTCAAGGTAGTACGCCGTGGCGAGCGGGCCGCTGTCCGGCACGATCAGCACGCGGCACCGGTTCTTGATCAGCGACGCGAGCTCGAGATAGCTCGTGCGCCCGCGCAGGTCGATCACATTCGCGCCGTCGTAGCGCGGCTCCGGCATCTCGCCGAAGAGCAGCCACTCGACGCGTCGTCCAAGCTCGCCGGTGCGAGCGAACAACGCACGCCATTTCTCGGGGTCCCAGTCCTTGCCGTAGCTGTAGTACGCGCTCGTCTCGGTGCTGGGCTGGGCGCCGATGCGGATGCGGTCGGACGACGCAGGCAGCCTGCGATCCGCGAGCGCATCCCACGCGGCATCCCAATGCAGCTTCGGCGGGAACTCCGTTCGCCGGCCGGACAGCCACCGGTTGACGTCGGGGTCCGAGAACACGTGGGCGAAGCGCTCGGGGTCGAGGCCGGCCCGCACGAGGTCGGCGAGGGAAAGCTTGGTGTCGCGCGCGAGCCCCGGGACCGTGACAACCTGGTCGGCGTCCGTCATCCGAAACGGTTCCTCGAGCTCCGGGCGCGTGACGACCGTGATGCGCGCGTCACGGACCTCGCGCCGGATGCGAGCGAAAATGGGAACGAGGCACAGCGCGACATCGCCCAGCCCGCGATTCCAGCACAGCAGGAAGTCACGGCGCGGACCCGCGCGTGCGCGCCGGACGGCGCGATCGAGCGCGGTGCCGACAAACCCGTCGGCCACTCGCCGCAAGGCCTGCCGCGGGCTCATCGCGCGAGCTCGTAACTCAATGCGAGGGCGTGTCCCGTGGTACGGGGTTCGCCGCCGGCGTGGCGGATGGCGGCGCATCCGGAGCTGCCGGCGGCGCCGGCGACGCGGAGTCGGACGGCGAGGGTATCGCGATAGTTGCCGGTTTCGCACGCGCTGGCCTTACGCCGGTCGACGTCGGCGCAGTCGTCGACGGCGGCTCCGCGGCGATGCGTCGGAATGCCTTGCCGGCGGTCTTCGCGTGCACCGTGGCCGCGAGCAGATCGCGATAGAGGAGCACGAGCTGCAGCGTGATCGCCGATGGCGACAGCGGCAGCACCGCGCGCCGCGCATTCGCACCCAGCCGGGCGCGAGTCGTGGGCTCGAGCAGCGTGCGCATCTGCGCCGCAAGTCCGGCGATGTCGCCCGCGGGGCAGACGAGGCCGGCATCATTCGCGACCACGAGCTCCGCCGCGCCCGACTTCGTGCTCGTGACAACGGGCAGCTCGCAGGCCATCGCCTCGAGCGTCGATTCCGGCGACGGATCGTAGAGCGTCGGCAACACGAAGGCGTCCGCCGCGCCGTAGCAGCCGCGGAGGTCCTGGTCGCCCACGGCGACGGTGACGCGCTCGCCGACGCCCATTGCGCTCGCGAGTTCGCGGTAACGGCGCGCGTGCCGCTCGCGACCGGCGATCATCAAGTGGGCGCTTGGCGGAAGCTCGGCGAGCGCCTCGATCGCGGCGCCGGCGCCGCTGTGCTCGTAGCCCGAGCCCGCGAGCAGGAACACGGTGGCGCCTTCGCCGATGCGATATCGTTCGCGTACCACCGTCCGCTGCTCTCGCAGCTGCGGGTGAAAGACGTCGCTGTCGACGGCGTTGTACACGACGTGGAGCTTCGATTCGGGCAGGCCGAAGCGGTCGCGGATTTCATCCTTCACCATCCGCGAATTGCAGATGACGGCCTGCAGCCACGGGCTCGCGAAGAGCCGCTTCTCGACGTCGCGCATGTAGCGGTGGTAGGGCGACAGCGCGAGGCGGAGCCGGGCGAGCGTCCCGGCGCCCTTCATGCGCTCGTCCTGCCACACCGCGTACACGCCGTCGCGGGCTCGGTAGATATCGCAGCAGAGCAACCGCTCGTGCGACTCGACGAGGTTCGCCTTCGAGCGGGCGATCGCACGGCAGGCCGACCGCGCGAAGCCCCACTCGCGCAGGAAGGCGCCGGCATACCACGGGTTGCAGATGACGGGCTCGATCAGCTGGAGCTTCGTCTGCGGCCAGGAACGGGTGTAGAGCGAGATTGCGACATTGCGTTCCAGAAGCGCTTCGAGCGCCCCCTCGAAGAAGCGCTCGGCGCCCCCGGCGGGGGCGTAGCGCTGGCGGACGATCGCGAGCCTCACGGTGAGCGATGCGAAGGCGAATCGAATGCGGGGCAGTACGACATGGGCGAACGATAGCAAAAATGCCGGGCCCTAGGCCGGCGCTCGACGTACGGCACGCTCTTTCCCAGTGGGGGCTCACTTGCTCGCTGCGGCAAGCGGAACGGGCATGCGACGAGCCCCGTCGCGCGGTTCCGGTACAATCGACGCAGGCCCGAACCGGCCAAACCGCGCCTTCCGGTCCTCCCGCCCGATGCCCCTCGACGCCGTCAACGCCGCCATGAAGGCGCAGATCCTGGCCGAGGCGCTGCCGTACATCCAGCGCTTCCACGACAAGGTCATCGTCATCAAGTACGGCGGCAACGCGATGACCGAGCCCGCGCTCAAGGCCGGCTTCGCGCGGGACGTCGTGATGCTGAAGCTCGTGGGCATGAACCCGGTGATCGTTCACGGCGGCGGCCCGCAGATCGGCGATCTGCTCAAGAAAATGGGCATCGCGAGCGAATTCCGACAAGGGATGCGCGTCACCGACGAGAAGGTGATGAACGTCGTCGAGATGGTGCTGGGGGAGTTGAACCAGGAGATCGTCGGTCTCATCAACCAGCACGGCGGCAAGGCGGTGGGCCTGACGGGGCAGGACGGCGCCTTCATCCATGCGCGCAAGATGCTGCTGCCGAGCGAGACCAACCATGGCGAGATGGTCGACATCGGCCTCGTGGGCGAGATCGAACGGATTGATCCGGAGATCATCCAGCTTCTCGACTCCCGCGACTTCATTCCGGTGGTGGCGCCGATCGGCGTCGGCTCGGAAGGCGAGGCGTACAACATCAACGCCGACCTGGTCGCGGGCAGGCTCGCCGAGACGCTCCGCGCGGAGAAGCTCGTGCTGATGACCAACACCGTCGGGGTACTCGACAAGGAAGGCAGCCTGCTCACCGGGCTCACCGCGCGCGAGATCGACGCGCTGTTCGCCGACGGGACGATCAGTGGCGGGATGCTGCCCAAGATCGGCTCCGCGCTCGACGCGGTAAGGAACGGGGTCGCGAGCTCGCACGTGATCGACGGTCGCGTCGAGCATGCGCTCCTGCTCGAGGTGCTGACCAACGAGGGCGTCGGCACCATGATCCGTGCCGACGGCACGCCCGCCGTCCACGCGCGGGCGGCGCGCTAGCGAGGGCGACGATGGCGGCGCGCCACGGGGAACGCCGACTGCAGATCCTGCAGACGCTCGCGGCGATGCTCGAGAATCCGCGCGGCGAAAAGGTGACGACGGCTGCGCTCGCGGCGAAGCTCGAGGTGTCCGAAGCGGCGCTCTACCGTCATTTCGCGAGCAAGGCGCAGATGTTCGAAGGGCTGATCGAATTCATCGAGACGACGCTGTTCACCCTCGTCAACAAGATAGCGGCCGAGACGACCGACGGTGCCGCGCAGGCGCAGCAGATCGTCGGCGTGCTCTTGGGCTTCGCCGAGAAGAACCCCGGCATGACGCGGGTCTTGATCGGCGATGCGCTCGTCAACGAGGACGAGCGACTGCAGGCGCGAATGAACCAGCTCTACGACCGGATCGAGGCGTCGCTCCGGCAGGCACTGCGCATCGCGCAGGCGGCGAACGCGTGGCCGGGCGACCCCAATGCGGAGGCGGCGGTGCTCGTCGCGTACGTGCTGGGCCGCTGGCAGCTGTTCGCGAAGAGCGGCTTCAAGCGGATGCCGCAGGAGAGCTGGGACCTCGAACGCCGGTTCCTCTTCGGTTGAGCCCGCTCCCGAGATGCGCGGCCTGGACGGTCGACGGCGCGAGCACGCAGCCCGCGATCCTCCAGCGGCCGTCCTTCTGCTTTTCCATGGTGTAGAGCGCCACCAGCACGGTGTTGTCGGGAGCGACGAGCCGCAGCGGCTGGATCACGCGGCCGTCGATGACCGCGCCTTGGAGGAATTCGGTGTAGCGCGCGACGAGCAGGGCGTCGTAGCCCGAGCGCACCATCGCAATGAAGCTGTCCGGCGTCTCGAATTGAGTCCGGATGCCGGGGGAGGCGAACGAGAACGCCTTGGCTGCATCGCCTGCCTTGAGGGCGCGCAGCTGATCCTCGATCACCCGCTGGATCGCTTTCCACTGCGCGGTCGGCAACGTGGGCTCTCCGGGGAGCGGCGCCGCGTGCGTCGCCGCGACCCATGCGACGAGTGCCACCATCGCGCTCCATCCGAGCCTGCGCGTCGTCGTCACGAGTGGCCGCACACCGGGCAGTTCGCGTCGCGTGTGACGCGCACGTCGCGCCAGCGCATCGACTGCGCATCCAGGATCAGCAGGCGGCCGGCGATCGTCTCGCCGACGCCTGCAACGAGCTTCAGTGCCTCGGCGGCCTGGGTCGCCCCGATGATGCCGACGAGCGGAGCGAACACGCCCATGATGGCGCACCTCGTCTCCTCGAGGGCCTCGCCTTCGCCGAACAAGCAGTGGTAGCACGGCGCGCCGGGCGTCCTCGTGTCGAACACGGCGACCTGGCCGTCGAAGCGAATCGCGGCCCCGGACACGAGCGGTTTCCGCGCCACGACGCACGCCCGGTTCACCGCGTGCCGGGTCGCGAAGTTGTCGCTGCAATCGAGCACGACGTCGGCCCGCGCGACGAGCGGCGCGAGCTCGGCGGCTCCAACCCGTGCCGGCACCGTCTCGATGCGGACGTCGGGATTGACGGCGGCAAGGCGCGCTTTCGCGGCATCGACCTTGCGCGTGCCGACGTCGGCCGTGGCAAAGAGGATCTGCCGTTGCAGGTTCGTGAGATCGACCGCGTCGGGGTCGCAGAGCGTGAGCGTGCCGATCCCCGCGGCGGCGAGAAACTGCGCGGCAGGTGCGCCGAGGCCGCCGGCGCCCACAATCAGCGCGTGTGCGTCCGCGAACTTTTCCTGCGCGTCGATCCCGAGCTCGGGCAGCAGGATGTGCCGGCTATAACGGAGCAGTTGGGTGTCGTCCATCGGCGCGACATTATGCCGGGGCTCGAAGCGAAAACGCCCGGGCGGGGCCGGGCGTCTCGCGGGAAAACGGAGAAGCCTTTACTCGGGCTTGACCTGCGCCACGGCCTTGGCCGACGCCACTACCGGTTCGCCCTTCAGATGATGCAGCGCCTGCGCGAGCTGGAAGTCGTCGGCGGCGCCGAACTCGAACCGCGGCTGAGCGGGCTCAGTCTTCTCGGTGTTCTTGGCGGCAGCGGCGGTCTTGTCCAGTGCCTTCACTGCGTCGAGCGCCTTGGCGTCAGCCTTGGCGGCGGCCGCGGCGCCTTCCAGATGGCCCTGGAGGTTCGCTTCCTTGACGAGCGGCGATGCGCGGCCATCGTCGACCGCGATGTCGGGCTCGATGCCCTTCGCCTGGATCGACCGGCCGGACGGCGTGTAGTAGCGCGCCGTGGTGAGCTTGAGCCCCGCGTTGTTGCCGAGCGGAAGGATCGTCTGTACCGAGCCCTTGCCAAACGTCTGCGCGCCCAGCACCGTAGCCCGCTTGTGATCCTGCAGCGCACCGGCGACGATTTCCGACGCCGACGCCGTGCCGCCGTCGACGAGCACGGCGATCGGGACCTTCTTCACGCCGGCGGGGAGATCCTTGAGCGGATCTTCACCGCGGCGCGTGTAGTCCTCGCGACGCGCGGAGAGCCGCATCCGGGCCTCGGACGTGCGGCCGTCCGTGTAGACGACGAGCGCATCCTTCGGCAGGAAGGCCGCCGACACGGCGACTGCCTGGTTCAAGAGCCCGCCCGGGTCGCTGCGAAGGTCAAGCACGAGGCCCTTCAACTCGCCCTGCTTGTAGAAGTCGCGCAGCGCCTTGGCGAGATCGTCGGCAGTGCGGTCCTGGAACTGGCGGACGCGGATGTACCCGTAGCCGGGCTCGAGCATCTTCGCGCGGACGCTCTTGACGTTGATTTCCTCGCGGGTCAGCGTGAACGTGAGCGGACCCTCGGCATCCTTGCGTACGACGGTTAGCGTGACGTCAGTGCCGGGCTTGCCGCGCATCTTCTCGACCGCCTTCGACAGCGGCATGCCGCGCGTCGCGTCGTTGTCGATCTTGACGATCAGATCGCCCGCCTTGATCCCGGCGCGGAACGCAGGCGTGTCCTCGATCGGGGAGACGACGCGGACAATACCGTCCTCGACGCCCACCTCGATGCCGAGCCCGCCGAACTTCCCCTGCGTCGAGATCTGCAGGTCCTTGAACGCTTCGGCGTCGAGAAAATCGGAGTGCGGGTCGAGCCCATGCACCATCCCATTGATCGCTTCCTTGATCAGCTTGTCGTCGGACACGGGCTCGACGTAGTCAGACTTGATCTTGCCGAAGACCGCGGAGAGCAGCTGCAAGTCCTCGTAGGGGATCGGCATCCGCGCGTCGCGTTGCGCGATCGCGGAGAAATTGAGCGAAAGCAGGACGCCAAGCACTGCGCCCAACCCGATCAGTCCCGCTTTCTTCCAGTGTCCCATCGTCCCATCCTCTGCTGGCCGCAAAACGCGGCATAACGCCGTCGGAATTCAAGCCGCGGATTATACGCCCGGACGGCTCGCTACATCAGGTCCCTCCGAGCGGCCAGTTTCGGGGCGATTGCTTCGAAAATCAATACCTTGATGCAATGCCCGCCGCCCGGCGTCGACGAATCGCGGACTGACGGTACAACGCCGCCCACCCTCGGGGACCCCGAGAGGTAGGCCGGCCCGTTGACGACGGCTCCACCCCCAACGTTTCGGGCAACGCCAACGGCGTCAAGTTCCGCCCGCTGGGGTTACGGTTTGTTACCGAAAGGCGAGAAGCGCGTGCCCGGTCATTTCCGGCGGCGCGGGCAATCCCATCATCGCGAGCAACGTGGGGGCGATGTCGCGCAACGCGCCGCCTTCGCGCATCGTCGCGGCGCGTCCCGCGTAGACGCACGGCACGCGATTCAGTGTATGCGCAGTGTGGGGCTGCCGCGTTTCCGGGTCGTACATCTGCTCGGCGTTGCCATGGTCGGCAGTGATCAGCACCTCACTGCCGGCCGCCCGCGTTGCGGCGACCACGCGACCGATACAGGTATCGAGCGCTTCCACCGCACGTTTGGCGGCGTCGAAATCGCCGGTATGGCCGACCATATCGCTGTTTGCGAAGTTGCAGACGATCGCGTCGTACTTGCCGCTCTTGATTGCCGCCACGAGGCGATCCGTGACCTCGATCGCACTCATCTCGGGGCGCAGGTCGTAGGTGGCCACCTTGGGCGAGGGGACAAGGATACGGTCCTCGCCGGGATAGACGGCTTCGACGCCGCCGCTGAAGAAGTACGTCACGTGCGCGTATTTCTCGGTCTCGGCGATGCGGAGTTGCGCGAGTCCCAGCCGGGCCAGGTACTCGCCGAAGCCGTTCGCCACCGACTGCGGCGCGAACGCAACCTTGAGGCGCGCAAACTCATCGCCGTAGCTCGTCAGGCAGACAAAATCCGCGAGGCGCGGCACGCGCTTCCGAGCAAAACCGTCGAACGCAGGTTCGGTCAGCGCGCGCGTCAGCTCGCGGGCGCGGTCCGCGCGGAAGTTCATGAAGACGACGACATCGCCGTCGCTCATCGTTGCGGGTGGTGCCGCCGCGTCGGCGACCACCGTCGGCTGCACGAACTCGTCGGTCTCGCCGCGCGCGTATGCCGCGGCAAGCGCCGCCTCCGGCGTCGCGGCCCGGAACGGCGCCGCGCCATCGACGATGAGGTCGTAGGCGACCGCCACACGCTCCCAGCGCTTGTCGCGATCCATGGCGTAGTAGCGCCCGCAGATCGATGCAATGCGCGCGCCGGCATGCTGTGCGCAGATGTCCGCCATGAACGCGAGCGACGCCGCGGCGCTCTTGGGAGGCGTGTCGCGACCGTCGAGGAAAGCGTGCACTGCCACCCGCGGCGCGCCACCGGCCGAAGCCAGCGCGACCATCGCCGCAAGCTGGCGCTCGTGGCTATGGACGCCCCCGGGCGAGAGCAGCCCCAGCAGGTGCACGCACGACCCTGCGGCCTTCGCGGCGGCGATGGCGCTCGCGAGAACTGGATTCGACGCGAATTCGCCATCGGCGATCGCGCGGTCGATCCGCGTGAAATCCTGGTAGACGACGCGTCCGGCGCCGATGTTGAGGTGCCCGACTTCGGAATTGCCCATCTGGCCTTCGGGCAGGCCGACGTCCTGCTCGGACGCGTCGATCGACGTGTGAGGACAGCTCGCGAGCAACCGGTCCCAGTTCGGCATCCGCGCGCGGGTGATCGCGTTGTCGGGCGCATCGGCGCGACAGCCGAAGCCATCGAGGATCAGCAAAACGACGGGACGAACGGCAGGGGTAGCGGCGGGCATGGCGAGGGTCTATGCACGCGCCGGTCGAGCCACCGCGGTGCGCTATCATTTTACCTTCGTCGCTTCGGAGCTTGGCCATGCCGTTCCTGCAGGAAAACTGGATGCTGATCCTCGTCTTTGTGATGTCGGGCGGGATGCTCGCCTGGCAGTGGATCGCGCCTCGGTTTTCAGCGGTGAAGAACGTCAACACCGTCGAGGCCACCCAGCTCATCAACCGTCAGAACGCGTTGTTGCTCGACGTGCGCGAGCCCAAGACCTACGAAGGGGGCCAGGTCCCATCGGCGATCCATATCCCGCTCTCGCAGTTGTCCGGCAGGGTCGGCGAACTCGCCAAGTACGTGTCGCGACCCGTCATCGCGTACTGCGAGATCGGGCGCCGCAGCCGGATGGCGGCGGGCGCGCTTGCGAAGGCCGGATTCAAGGCCATCTACAGCCTGGACGGCGGCTTTGCCGCGTGGAAGAAGGACGGGCTGCCAGTGGAGAAGTAGGTGGCCGACGCCACGCCCACGATCACGATGTACACCACGGGGTCTTGCCCGTACTGCATCCGAGCGGAGCGCTACCTGAACGCCAAGGGAGTGACGGCCATCGAGAAGATCCGGGTAGACCTCGAGCCGTCGCTGCGCACGGCGATGATGGAGCGAACCGGGCGGCGCACCGTGCCGCAGATCTACGTGGGCGATGTCCACATCGGCGGTTACGAAGACCTGGTCGCGCTCGACCGCACGGGGGGGCTTGCGCCATTGCTCGGGACATCCCCGGCGCCGCCCGGGGTGATTGCCGCCCGCGCTGGCTTTGGCTCGCTGCGGTCGAGTAAAATCGCCTGTTTGACCGCCCCCGAAGGAACCGCCCCATGGCCGATATTCCGCAAACCGCCCCCGAGGGGGTCGTCTTCACCATCGAAAAGGTCTATGTCAAGGACCTGTCGCTCGAATGCCCCGGGTCGCCGCAGTCGTTCAAACAGCAGGAGCAACCGCATGTCGAGGTCGGACTGCGCACGCGCGGCGAGCAGATCGATCCCGACGTCTACGAGTGCGTGCTCACCGTCACGCTGACCGCGAAGACCGGCGATAAGACGCTGTTCCTGGTCGAGGCGTCGCAGGCGGGCATCTTCCGCATTCACGGCATTCCACCCGAACATTTGCAGCCCATCATCGCGATCAACTGCCCGACGGTCCTGTTCCCTTACCTGCGCGAGACGCTCGCGGATGCGGTCGGGCGCGCCGGCTTTCCGCCGGTGCATCTGGCGCCGATCAACTTCGAGGCGCTCTACCAGCAGCAGCTCACCCAGGCGCAGCAGCCGATGCCCGCCACCGTGGCGAACTGAGCGCGCCATGCGGGCTCGCATCGCGCTCGCCACGACCGCGATCGCGCTTGCGGGCGGCGCCGCGGCGGCGGATTTCAAGTCGACATCGGATCCCGCCACCGTGGTCTACGATGCGCCGTCGGCGAAGGCGAAACCGCTTTTCGTCCTGGGCCGCGACACGCCACTCGAAGTCATCGTGCCGGTCGAAGGATGGACGAAGGTGCGCGACGCCGGTGGGACGATCGGCTGGGTCGAGCGGAAATCGCTGGGCGACCGTCGCACGCTCGTCGTGCGGGCGACGCTGGCTGAGGTGCGAGCGAATCCCGACGACAACGCGCCACTCGTCTTCCGCGCCGAGCAGAACGTGCTTCTCGACCTGGCCGAGCTGGCGCCGTCCGCGGCCGCGGCGTCGATGCCCGGATGGGTCAAGGTCCGCCATCGCGACGGCCAGACGGGGTTCGTCCGCATTACGCAGGTGTTCGGCCTCTAGCACGGCGCGACCGCTGCACTTCATCGCGGCCCTGGCGTCGAGAATGCAATGACGACGAGAGTCGCGGTGCTGGGAGCCGGGGCGTGGGGAACCGCGCTCGCCGCGCATCTCGCCCGGCGCGGCGACGCGACCGTCACGCTCTGGGCGCGTGATGCCGACAGTGCGCGAACGCTCGCGCACGCGCGCCGCAACGAACGTTACCTGCCGGGCGTTGCCCTGCCGAAAGCGCTCTGCGTGAGTGGCGATCTCGCGGCGGTCGCGCAGAGCGATCTGCTGATCGCGGCGACGCCAATGGCCGCGCTACCGGAATTGGCCGACGCCCTGCTGCGCGTGCACGCGCACGCCCCGCTCGTCTGGGTATCCAAAGGGTTTCTCGAGGTTCCGGCGAGCGCTGTGTGGCCGGCGGGCGTCGCGCTCGGCCATCAAGTGCTGGAGTCGCGCTGGCCTTCGCCGGTCGGCGTGGTGTCGGGCCCGAGCTTCGCCGAGGAGGTCGCGCGCGGCTTGCCGACGGCGGTCGCGGTCGCAGCGACCAAGCCCTCGCTCGCGACGAAAGTCGGCGAGCTCCTCCGTGGCGACACGATGCGCGCCTACGAAAGCGACGATCTCGCGGGTGTGGAAGTGGGCGGCGCGGTCAAGAACGTGCTCGCGATTGCGGCCGGGGCGAGCGATGGTCTTGGCTTCGGCCACAATGCGCGCGCGGCGCTGATCACGCGCGGCCTCGCCGAGACAGGTCGGTTGTCGAGTGCGCTCGGCGGGCGCCGCGACACGCTGATGGGCCTCGCGGGCCTGGGCGACCTGGTCCTCACGTGTACCGGCGATCTTTCGCGCAACCGGCGCGTGGGTCTCGCGCTCGCCCGCGGCGATGCGCTGCCGCAGATCCTGACCGAGCTCGGCCATGTCGCAGAAGGCGTGGCGGCCGCCCGTGCCGTCCGCCGCCTCGCCGTTCATCACGGGCTCGACATGCCGATTGCGGACGCCGTCTACCGCGTTCTCTATGAAAAACTGGCGCCGCGCGACGCCGTGCTCGCGCTGCTGCGGCGCGAGCCGCGGACCGAAACAGAATGAATCCTCGACGGGAGATGTCATGCGCAAGACTGGCGCGGCCCTGCTTGCCGCGCAAATCGCAGTCGCGGCCGCGTTAATGGCCGGAGCGAGTCAGGCGGCCGAGGCGCCGTTCTTTCCGCCGGCGACCCCGGCGCGGCCGGTGGTCGAGACGCTGCACGGCGTGACGCTGACCGATCGCTACCGCTGGCTCGAGGACGGCAAGGATCCGACGGTGCTCGCGTGGAGCCGCGCCCAGCATGCGGCGACGCTCGCCTATCTCGATCGCGCCGCGCCGCCGATCGCCGGAATGAAGGAGGAAATCGCGCGCTGGTACGACCGCGACCACACGGAGCGTCCGTTTTTCAAAAACGGGCGCGAGTTCTTCAAGCGCGCGAAGCGTGGTGAGCCGCAGGCCAAGCTCTACACGCGAGTCGACGGGCGCGAGATGCTTCTGGTCGACCCGATGGCGATCGATCCCTCGGGCAAGACCAAGATCGGTGCTGTCGTCCCGAATCGCGAGGCGACGCGCGCGGCGGTCGGCATCTACGCGCGCGGTTCCGAGATCCAGGACTTCCGCATCGTCGACACGACCTCGGCCGCCCAGATCGGCCCGATCCTGACCGGCATCCGCCAGTTCCACTGGGCGCGCGACGAAGCGTTCGCGTTCATCTCGCCGCGGACCGCCGAGGGCGACGCGAAACAGGAGCCGCATCGCTGCTATCGGCACAAGCTCGGCGCGGAGCGTGCGACCGACGAGCTCCTGATCGCGATGGACGACGCGAAGAACTGGTGCGACGTCTACGAGCCCGAAGACGCTCCGGTCACCGTGTTCGAAACCGGCGATTTCTGGTCGAACACGATCAAGATCCGTCCCGTCGACTCGACCGCGGCGCCGCGGACGATCTACACGAGCGACAAATTCCACGCCGACGCGATCTTCCGCCGCGACCGCATCTACTTCCGCACCAACCGCGACGCGCCGAACTGGAAACTGATGGCGGCGAGCTATGCGAATCCCGAGTACGCCGACTGGACGACGCTGGTCCCCGAGGGCTCGACGGTGATGGACGATGTCGCCGTCACGCGCGCCGCCATTGTCGTCCGCGAACACGCCGATGTCGTGTCGCGGCTCGTGCTGCACGGGCTCGACGGGGCGCGTCAGCGCGAGCTCGAGCCGCCTGTGTTCGGCAGCGTCGTCGACCTGGACTACGATCTCGGCGCCGACACGCCCTACGCCGCGCTCGCCTCGCATACGGCGCCGTCGTCTCTCTATGCGCTTGCTGCACCCGCGTTCGCGTGGAAGCAGGTGTGGCAGGACGAGACGCCCTTCGACACCTCCGCGTTCGTCTCGAAGCGGGTCTACGTCACCGCGAAGGACGGCGCGAAGATTCCGGTGTTCATCGTCCACCGGAAGGACGTCGTGCAGAACGGCGCCAACCCGACCCTCCTCGCTGCCTACGGCGGCTTCAACATCGCGGTCGAGCCCTACTACCTGGGGGGCTGGTATCCGTTCGTGAGCCGTGGCGGCATTTACGTCGAAGCGGGCGTGCGTGGCGGCTCCGAGTACGGCGAGACCTGGCACGAGCAGGCGATGTTCGCACGCAAGCAGAACACATTCGACGACGTCATCGCCGTCGCCGAATGGCTGGTCGCCGAGAAGTACACGCAACCGGCCAGGCTCGCGCTCGAAGGCGGCAGCAACGGTGGACTCATGGTCGGCGCGGTGCTCACGCAGCGCCCCGACCTGTTCCGCGCCACGATCTGTCAGGTGCCGCTGCTCGACATGGTCCGCTTCCACAAGTTCCTGATCGCGCGGTACTGGATTGCCGAGTACGGCGATCCGGACCAGGCAGCCGACTTCCGCTGGATCCTGCGCTACTCGCCGTACCACAACGTGCGGAGCGGAGTGAACCTGCCCGAGACGCTCGTCGTCGCTGGCGAGTACGATTCGCGCGTCGATCCGCTCCACGCGAAGAAGTTCGTGGCCGAAGTGCAGAACAACGCGGGACAGATGTCGCCTTTCCTGCTGTACATGGACTTCGACAGCGGCCACGGCACCGGCAAGACGCAGCAACAGCGCGTTATCGATCGCGATTACGAGCTGCGCTTCATGATGAACGCGCTCGGCATGGGAAGCGGCACCGCGACGGCGGCGAAATAGCGCGTCAGCCGGCGCCCGCGAATGCCGCCTGGCGCCACGCTTCGTAGACGGCGACCGCGACGGCATTCGACAGGTTGAGGCTGCGCACGCCCGGCCGCATCGGGATCTTGAGACGCGCGCCCGGCGCGAACTCCGTCAGGATCTCGGTCGGCAACCCGGCGGTCTCGCAGCCGAAGACGAGCACGTCGCCCGCAGCGAAGCGTGCGTCGTAGAGCGATGCGCCGGCACTCGTGGTGAACGCGAACCAGCGACGAGGATCGCCGCCGAGCGCTGCGCGGCAGGCGGCGAAATCGCGGTGCACCCGCACCCGCGCGTACTCGTGATAGTCGAGTCCCGCGCGTCGGAGCTCGCGGTCGTCCATCCGAAAGCCGAGCGGCTCGACCAGATGGAGCTCGGTCGCGGTATTCGCAGTGAGCCGGATCACGTTGCCGGTGTTGGGAGGGATCTCGGGATGGACAAGGACGACGGCGAACATCGGACGAGCCTATCACCTCGCCCCATGGCTCGAGCCGGGCGGCAGCGTCCGCGCGACGACCCAGCATTCCACGTCGGCGGCGCCGGCGCGCAGGAGCGTGCGCGTCGCCTCCGCGAGCGTCGCGCCGGTCGTCATGACGTCGTCGACCAAGGCGATCCGCGCGCCGCGGACGTCGTCGCGAACGACAAAGGCGCCGCGGACGTTGTGCGCCCGCTCCCGCCACGCAAGCGCGGTCTGCGGTATCGCGCCCGAGACGCGCTCGAGCGGCGCCCGAAGCGGCAGTGCGAGCAGGCGGGCGACGCGGCGGGCGATCTCGCCCGCTTGATTGAAGCCGCGCTCGCGCTGTCGGGCGCTCGTAAGCGGCAACGCGCTGACGCAGTGCGGCGGCGCAGCGCCTCCCCGTGCGGCAAGCGTTGCCTCGACGCGCGATGCGAGCGACGCGCCGGCCCAATCGGCGAGTGCGAGCTGTCCGCCATACTTGAGCCCGACGAGTAGGCGGTCGACGGGAAACGCGTAGACGAACGCCGCCGTCGCGCGGGACCACGGCGGCGGTCTCGCGAGGCACGCGCCGCAGAAGCCATGGGCTGCCGGGAGCGCACAGGCCGGACAGGCGATGGTGACGCGAGGCAGCTCGCCCGCGCACGCGTTGCACAGGAGCCCGTCCGCGGCGGGCGCGACGCACAGCGCGCACCGCTGGGGCAGCGCAAGGCGAGCCACGTGCAGCAGGCGCTGCGTCCAGGAAGACCTGAGCTGCTGCAGCGTACGCATGCCGCAGTCAAGCGTTTTGATTCGAAAATTTGACAAGGGAAGGTCGGCCCCCGACACTCGGCGCGCCGGCAGAACGCCCACTGAGGGCGCATTGAGCCGGTCTCGATCGAACGCCGAACGCTAACGCGAAGAGCCCGCGCGATGCCATCCGTCGAAAGCATGATCGTTCCGCCGCGGCAGGCGCAGACGGCAACTCCGCAGCGATGGAGCGTCGAGGCCGTGCTTGCGCTGTATGCCTTGCCGTTCTCCGAGCTCATCTTTCGCGCCCAGCAGGTCCACCGCGACCACCACGCGCCGAACACGGTGCAGCTCTCGACTCTGCTCTCGATCAAGACGGGCGGCTGCCCCGAGGATTGCGCCTATTGTCCACAAGCGAAGCGCTATCACACGCCCGTGGTCGACGAGGCGCTCGCCGATCTCGACACCGTCCTCGCGGCGGCGCAGGCGGCGAAAG
The DNA here is from genome assembly GCA_963773195.1 of uncultured beta proteobacterium. Classification (GTDB taxonomy): domain Bacteria; phylum Pseudomonadota; class Gammaproteobacteria; order Burkholderiales; family Casimicrobiaceae; genus CAIWHR01. The sequence continues at coordinate 302,038 of CAVZAE010000005.1, read as the reverse complement.
CGCACGGCGCGACACGTTTCTGCATGGGCGCGGCGTGGCGCGGACCGAAGGATCGCGACCTGGCGCCGGTGCTCGAGATGGTCCGCGGCGTCAAGGCGCTCGGCCTCGAGACGTGCTGCACGCTCGGGCTGCTCAAGGACGGGCAGGCCGAGGCGCTGCGCAATGCGGGGCTCGACTACTACAACCACAACCTCGACACCGCACCGGAGTTCTACGGCGAAGTGATCACCACGCGCGGCTACGACGACAGGCTCGACACGCTCGCGCGCGTGCGCGAGGCAGGATTGCGCGTCTGCTGCGGCGGCATCGTCGGCATGGGGGAGACCCGCGCGCAGCGGGCTGGCCTGATCGCACAAGTCGCAAGCCTCGACCCCTATCCGGAATCGGTCCCGATCAACCACCTCGTGCAGGTCGAAGGCACGCCGCTCCACGCCCGCCTCGGGGGCGAGCCCGCCCTCGATCCGCTCGAATTCGTCCGCACGATCGCCATCGCACGGGTGACCATGCCGAAGGCGATGGTGCGGCTCTCGGCCGGGCGGCGCGAGCTCGGCGATGCCGTGCAGGCGCTGTGCTTCCTCGCCGGCGCGAACTCGATCTTCTACGGCGACAGGCTCCTCACGACCGGCAACCCCGAGATCGAGGCCGATCGCGCGCTGTTCGCGAAGCTCGGCCTCGCGCCGCTGGACCTGCCCGACGCCCAGGGCCCGCCCATAGCGTGAAGAGGCCCTAGGGTGTCCTCCGCGCTCATCGACTCGCTCGAGCGCGATCTCGCCGCCCGCGCTACCGCGGGACTCGAGCGCAGCCGTCGGATCGTCAGCACGCCGCAAGGTCCGCGCGTCGTCGTCGACGGGCGCGAGGTCGTCGCCTTCGCGAGCAACGACTACCTGGGGCTCGCGAACGACCCGGTGCTGACGGCTGCCGCGCGCGACGGCGCGATGCGTTGGGGCGTCGGCGCCGGCGCATCGCATCTCCTGGCGGGGCACAGCACCGCGCACGCCGCGCTCGAAGCAGAACTCGCTGCCTTCGTCGCGCCCTGCGCCGGCGCGCGGGCGCTCACGTTGTCCTCCGGCTATCTCGCGAACCTGGCGATCCTGACAGCGCTCGCCGGGCGCGGCGACGCGATCTTCGCCGATCGCCTCAATCACGCTTGCCTGAACGACGGTGCGCTGCTGTCGCACGCCGACTTCGTTCGCTATGCTCACGGCGACGTCGCCGGCCTGCGCGGCCGGCTCGCCGCGTCGACCGCGCGGCGGAAGCTGATCGCGACCGACGCGGTGTTCAGCATGGAGGGCGACGTCGCGCCACTGCCGGCGCTGCTCGCGCTGGCCGACGAGTTCGACGCGTGGCTGGTCGTCGACGACGCACACGGATTCGGCGTGCTGGGCGAGGGCCGCGGCACGCTCGCGCACTTCGGGCTCGCTTCGGAGCGGGTCGTGGTCATGGGGACGCTCGGCAAGGCGGCGGGGGTGGCCGGGGCGTTCGTCGCCGCGCATCCGGCGGTAATCGCGACGCTCGAGCAATCCGCCCGCTCGTACATCTACACGACTGCGGCGCCCGCGCTCCTTGCCGACACGCTGCGCGCGAGTCTCGCGCTGGTGCGCGACGGTGCGCCGCGCCGCGCGCATTTGAGCCGCCTGATCGCGCGGTTTCGCGCACGAGTGCGCGACTTGCCGTACGCGCTGTCGGAGTCGCCTACGCCCATCCAGCCGATCGTCATCGGCGACAACCAGACGGTCATCCGGCTCGCGCAGGCCCTCTGGGAGCGCGGCTTCTGGGTGCCCGCGATCCGTCCGCCGACGGTTCCGCAGGGGACGGCGCGGCTGCGTGTTTCGCTCTCCGCCGCACATTCCGAGGCGGACGTCGACGCGCTCGTGGACGCGCTCGCCCTGCTCGCCGCAGAGGCGGCCGATGCCCGTGTCGGATGAACCACAGCCTGCACGTCGAAGTGGCGGGGCAGGGCCCGCCACTCGTGCTGCTCCACGGCTGGGCGCTGCACTCGGGTATCTGGGGCAGGCTTCCGACTTCGCTTGCGCGGCGACATCGGGTCCATGCGGTGGATCTGCCGGGTCACGGGCGCAGCGCGCCGCTCATGCCGTTCACGGCAGACGCCGTGGTGGACGCGCTGGAGCGACGCTTTGCCGCGGAACGCGAGCCGCTCACGGTCGTCGGCTGGTCGCTTGGCGGGCAGCTTGCGATGGCCTGGGCTTTCGCGCGGCCGGATCGGATCGCGCGCCTCGTCCTCGTTGCGACGACGCCGCGCTTCGTCGAAGGCGAGGACTGGAGTTGCGCGATGGCGCGCGCGACGCTCGAACGATTCGCAGCCGAGCTCGAAGCAGGCTGGCGCGCCACGGTGTTACGCTTTCTCACGCTGCAGATGCGCGGCAGTGAACACGGTCCCTCGGCGCTCGCGGCGATGCGTCGCGAGCTCTTCGCGCGCGGCGATCCGGCGCGTTCTGCGCTGCGCGAAGCGCTCGCATTGCTCGCGACCACCGATCTCCGCCCTCGGGTCGGCGAGCTCGCACCGCCCGCGCTCGTTGTTGCGGGAACGCGAGATACGTTGGTTCCGGTCTCCGCCTGCCGCTGGCTTGCCGCGGCTGTGCCGAACGGCCGCCTCGCGGCGATCGAAGCGGCAGCGCATGCTCCATTCCTGTCGCACCCCGAGGCGTTTGGCGGCGTGCTCACCGCGTTTCTCGATGAGCGCTGAGCCGCCGCGCGGGCCCGACCCGTTCGCGCTTGACCCGCACGCGGTGCGCCGCCATTTTGCGCGCGCGGCGTCCACCTACGACTCCGCGGCCGTGCTGCAGCGCGAGGTCGGTGCTCGCATGATGGAGCGTCTCGAACTTGTGCGGCTCGCGCCGGCGGCCATTCTCGATGCGGGTTGCGGCACCGGCGAAGCGCTGCCGGAGCTCGCGTCCCGCTATCCCGCGGCCCGCCGGGTCGCGCTCGATGTGGCGCTGCCGATGCTCTCCGTCGCCCGCGAGCGCTCGGCATCGCGCCGATCCCTCATCGAGCGCCTGCTCCGCCCGATTGGCGGCGCGCGCAACGACGCGCCGTGGTTCGTCTGCGCCGACGCCGGCGCGCTCCCGTTCACCGCCCGCGCCTTCGGCCTGGTCTGGAGCAATCTGACCCTGCAATGGGTGCCGGACCTCGGGCGCGCGATCGCCGAATTCCATCGCGTCCTCGACGTGGGCGGGCTGGCAACGTTCACGACGTTCGGACCCGACACACTCAAGGAGTTGCGGGCGGCGTTCCTGGGCGCCGATGCGCTGCCGCACGTCGGGCGCTTCGTCGACATGCACGATGTCGGCGACCTGCTCGTGGGCGCGGGGTTCGCCGATCCTGTGATGCAGATGGAGATGATGACCGTGACTTACCCGGATGCGCGGTCGCTGCTTCGCGATCTCCATGCGATCGGGGGCACCAATGCGACCGCCGGCCGGCGGCGCACGCTGACGGGTCGCCGGCGCTTCGAACGCGCGCTGGCCGCCCTCGAGAGGTTACCGGGACGGACCGCGGACGGGCAGCTGCCTGCGTCGTACGAGGTGATCTACGGCCACGCCTGGAAGTCGGCCCCGCGGCGAACAGCCGAGGGACATGCGATCGTGTCGTTCGAGCGCGAGCCCCGGACGCGCCGGTGATGCGCGGCCTGTTCATCGCGGGGACCGATACCGGCGTCGGCAAGACGCGGGTTGCGGTGGCGGTGTTGCGGGGCGCGGTCGCCCTCGGACTCCGGGCGGTCGGGATGAAGCCGGTTGCGGCGGGGATCGAGCCCGGCGCCACGCTGAACGAGGATGTGCTGGCGCTGCGGGCAGCGGGCAACGTCGACGCACCACTGGCCGATGTCAATCCTTATGGGTTCGAACCGCCGATTGCGCCGCATCTCGCGGCTGCTGCCGCGGGAATCGCGATCGACCTGGGCGCAATCGAAGCAGCTTACAGCCGCCTTGCGGGGCGCGCCGACGTCGCGGTGGTCGAAAGCGCCGGCGGCGTGCTCGTTCCGCTCGCTGCCAGGGCCGATATTCTGGACATCGCCGCTCGCCTCGAGGTGCCCGTGCTGCTCGTGGTCGGGATGCGGCTCGGTTGCCTCAATCACGCGCTCCTGTCGGCCTTGGCGATCGATGCGCGCGGCCTGCGGCTCGCCGGCTGGGTCGCGAACCGGATCGATCCCGACATGCGTGAGATCGACGCCAACGTCCACGCGCTTGCGCAGCGTCTGCCGGCGCCGCTCGTCGCCGACCTGGCCAAAAATGCCCGTGCCGCACCGCCCGTTCCGCTCGACCGCGCGTCGCTCCGCATGCTGGGCCTCGCGGTCTGACGGCCGCGTCACGCCTCGTGTGCCCACCCGACTGTTGCGCGGCGAACACAATAGAGTGGGGCCGATGGTGTCGACGGCCCGCGTCCGTGTGGTACATTTTTGGGCGAAACGTGCCGGAACGGCAAAAGAGCTCGGTCAAGAGCCCCGCGTCGACTTGGAGGAAGCATGAACTGCCTCTACTACCTCACGCCCACGCTGGATAGCACGCGTCGGATTACCGACGATCTGCACGGGCTCGGCGTGAAGGACTTCTTTATTCACGTGATCAGCAAGGACGAGTCCGGCCTCGCGGAGCAGCACATCCACTCGAGCAACTACCTGGAGACGCTCGACATCGTCCGCGACGGCTTCATCGGGGCGGCGCTCGGGTTCATCGCCGGGCTGATCGGCGCCGCGCTGCTCCTGTTCTTCGAGCCGTTCGGCCCCGGTGTACCCAAGATCGTGTTCGTACTGATCGTCGCGGTGGTCACGATGTTCGGCGCGTGGGAAGGCGGCCTCACCGGCATCGCGACCCAGAACAGAGACCTCAAGAAGTTCCGCCACGATATCGAAACCGGGAAGTACCTGATCCTCGTTTATACGCGCAAGGAGCAGGGCCACGTGATCCGCTCGCACATGCGTGGCAAGCATCCGGAAGCCGAGCTCGTCGCGGTCAACACCCATTTCATCAATCCGTTCAAGCCCGTCCGGCGCAGGCATCCGCATGCCCCAAAAGGCGAGAACGGGACGCTGCAAGAGGAATAGGACAAGGGCACTACGGGGCGGCGTCCGACGCGCCGTCCGCGCAACGCTGAAGTCAACCGGGGCCTTCCACCTATGGTATTTGCAATCGCTCTAATCCTGCTGGTCGTAGGCTCCGTTCTTTTCCACTATCTGAGTCCCTGGTACTTCACGCCGATCGCCTCCAACTGGGGGATGATCGACGACACCGTGACGATCACGTTCTGGGTCACCGGATTCGTGTTCGTCACCGTCAATCTGTTCATGGCCTACTGCGTGTGGCGCTATCGCCAGCGCAAGGGCCATACCGCGCATTACGAACCCGAGAACAAGAAGCTCGAGACCTGGCTCATTGGTCTGACCACGATCGGGGTCGCGGCGATGCTCGCCCCCGGCCTCCTCGTCTGGGCGAAATTCGTCGAAGTGCCGAAAGACGCCTCGGAGTTCGAGGTCGTGGGCAAGCAGTGGTACTGGACGTATCGCTTCCCCGGCAAGGACGGCGTGCTCGGCACCGCCGACGCGCGCTTCGTGAGCGACGAGAACCCGTTCGGCATCAATCCCGACGATCCGCACGGCAAGGACGATGTCCTGATCACGAGCCCCGAGCTTCACATCCCCGCCGGCAAGCCGCTGAAGGCGCTGCTTCGCTCGATCGACGTCCTCCACGATTTCACCGTCCCGCAGTTCCGCGTCAAGATGGACCTGGTGCCTGGGCTCGTCACTTACGTCTGGTTCACGCCGACGCGGACGGGCACCTACGACATCCTCTGCGAAGAGCTCTGCGGCATCGCCCACTTCACGATGCGCGGCAAGGTCGTCGTCGATGAGTTGCCCGCGTTCCAGGCATGGCTCGACGGCAAGCCGACATTCGCGCAGACGATGGCCGTCAAGGGCGGCGATGCGACGGCGGGCGCGGCGGCCTACGCGGTGTGCTCCGCGTGTCACGGCGCGAGCGGCGAGGGCAATCCGGCGATGAACGCGCCCAAGCTCGCAGGCCAGGGGTCGTGGTACCTGAAGCGGGAGCTCGAGAACTTCAAACACGGCCTTCGCGGGACGCAGGACCGCGACACGTTTGGTAAGATGATGGCCCCGATGGCGGCGACGCTGCCCGACGCGGCGGCCATCGACAATGTCGTCGCTTACATCAGGACGCTGCCGGACAATCCGGCGCCGCAGACGGTGAACGGCAATGCGGGCGACGGTCAACGGCTGTACGACACCTGCGCTGCCTGCCATGGTGCGGGCGGGCTGGGCGCGCAGGCCACGAACGCGCCGCGCCTCAAGGGCATGAGCGATTGGTATCTCGTGACGCAGCTCAAGAACTTCCATCAAGGCATCCGCGGCGGCCCCTCAGGGGACCTCTATGGTCAGCAGATGGCGTCGATGGCGGCGAACCTGCCAGACGAGGCCGCCATCCGGAATCTCGTGGCCTATATCAACACGCTGAAATGAGGCCTGGTCGAGCGAAGTCGGGAGGCGAAGTGGCGAAGAGGATCAAGCGATGACCTACGTTGCGCACGACGAATCGGCGTTCGTCCGACCGGCCGAAGTCGAGGAGCCCGAGCTCTACCATCCGAAAACGTTCATCGGCAAGTACATCTGGAGCCAGGACGCGAAGGTCATCGCCGTCCAGTACGCGCTGACCGCGATTGGAGTGGGACTCATCGCGCTCGTGCTGTCGGGCATCATGCGGCTGCAGCTCGGATTTCCCCACAGCTTCTCGTTCATCGCGCCGGGCAACTACCTGCAGTTCGTCACCATGCACGGCATGATCATGGTGATCTACCTGCTCACCGCGCTGTTCCTGGGCGGCTTCGGCAACTACCTGATCCCGTTGATGGTGGGCGCCCGCGACATGGTGTTCCCGTTCGTCAACATGGTGAGCTACTGGGTCTACCTGTTCGCCGTGCTGCTCCTGGTCGCGAGCTTCTTCGTGCCGGGCGGCCCCACCGGCGCGGGCTGGACGCTCTATCCGCCGCAGGCGATCCTGACCGGCACCCCGGGCGCCAGCTGGGGCATCGTCCTGATGCTCGTCTCGCTCGCGTTCTTCATCATCGGCTTCACGATGGGCGGGCTTAACTACGTGGTGACCGTGCTCCAGGCGCGCACGCGCGGCATGACGCTGATGCGGATGCCGCTGACGGTGTGGGGCATCTTCATGGCCACGGTCCTCGCGCTGCTCGCCTTCCCGGCGTTGTTCGTGAGCGCGATTATGATGATCCTGGACCAGACGCTGCACACGAGCTTCTTCATGCCGGCGCTGGTTTCGCAGGGCCAGCACCTCAAGGACTACAACGGCGGCAGCCCGATCCTGTTCCAGCACCTGTTCTGGTTCTTCGGTCATCCCGAGGTCTACATCGTCGCGCTGCCGGCCTTCGGCATCGTCTCCGACCTGATCGCGGTCAACGCGCGCAAGAACATCTTCGGCTACCGGATGATGGTCTGGGCCATCCTCGCGATTGGCGGCCTGAGCTTCATCGTGTGGGCGCACCACATGTACGTGAGCGGGATGAATCCCTACTTCGGCTTCTTCTTCGCGACCACCACGCTGATCATCGCGGTGCCGACGGCGCTCAAGGTGTACAACTGGGTGCTGACGTTGTGGCGCGGGAACATCCACCTGACCGTGCCGATGCTGTTCGCGATCGGCTTCGTCTTCACGTTCATCAACGGCGGCCTCACGGGCCTGTTCCTCGGCAACGTGCCGGTCGACCTGCCGCTGTCCGACACGATGTTCGTCGTCGCCCACTTCCACATGGTGATGGCGGTTTCGCCGATCCTGGTCGTGATGGGCGCGATCTACCACTGGTATCCGAAGGTTACCGGCCGGATGCTGAACGACACCCTCGGCAAGTGGCACTTCTGGATCACGTTCCTCGGAACCTACGCGATCTACTACCCGATGCACTACCTGGGCTTCCTCGGCGTGCCGCGCCGCTATTACGCGCTCGGCAATACCGACTTCATTCCCGCGTCGGCGCATTCGCTCAACGAGGCGATCACGATCGCGGCGCTGGTCGTCGGCACAGCGCAGATCCTGTTCCTCTACAACCTGGTCTGGAGCTACTTCAGGGGCAAGCCATCCGGCGGCAACCCTTGGCGCGCGACGACGCTCGAGTGGCAGACGCCGGACACCCCGCCCAAGCACGGCAACTTCGGGCCGACGCTGCCCATCGTGTACCGTTGGGCGTACGACTACAGCGTGCCGGGCGCGCCCGAGGACTTCATCCCGCAGAACCAGCCGCCGGCCGCTGCGAGGCTCACGGCTGCCAAGGGAGCGTAGCCCTTGACCTACGCGCTCCTGGTCCTGGTCGGGATCATGGCCATCGTCGTCTGGTGGCTCGCCCGCCAGACGGTCAACGTCACCCCATGGGTCGAGCAGCACGGCACCGTGCCGAGCCGCGGCGACGGCTCCGACGGCTCGCTGCCGCTCATCAACATCAAGGTAGGGCTTGGCGTCTTCCTCGCGGTCGCGACGTCGCTCTTCGCGCTGCTGATCAGCGCGTATCACATGCGGCAGCTGGGCGACGACTGGACCCGGTTGCCCGTTCCCCGCGTGCTGTGGCTCAACACCGGGGTGCTCGTGCTCGCGAGCGTCGCGATGCACTGGACGCGCTCCGCCGCGCGCATGGGGTCGCGCGACGGCGTGGTGCACGGCCTGGTCGCGGCCGGCGTGCTCAGCTTCGGATTTCTGGCCGGGCAGCTCTGGGCCTGGCAACAGATGGACGCGGCGGGCTACTTCGTGGCCGCCAATCCGGCCTACGCCTTCTTCTATCTGCTCACCGCGGTCCACGGCCTGCATCTGCTGGGCGGGCTGTTCGTCTGGGCCCGCACCACCTACAGGACCTACCGCAGCGCCGACGCCGAGAGGATTCGATTGAGCGTCGAGCTCTGCACCGTTTACTGGGACTACCTGTTCGCCGTGTGGGTGGTCCTGTTCGCCGTGCTCCTGCATTCCCACGACTGAAAGGGCCCGCTTCCCATGAATCAACCGGCGCCGACGGGTACGGTAGAGACCCTGCAGCCTGGCCTGCAGGGGGTCATCGCCGACTGGTCCTCGGACCAGCGGGCGTTCAAGAACGTCCCCTGGGGCAAGGCGATGATGTGGATCTTCCTGCTCTCCGACACGTTCATCTTCAGCTCGTTCCTGATCTCGTACATGACCGTGCGGATGTCGACGCAGGCGACCTGGCCCAATCCGAGCGAAGTCTTCGCGCTCAATTTCGGCGGCCACCCCATCCCGCTGATCCTGATCGCGATCATGACCTTCGTGCTGATCAGCAGCAGCGGTACGATGGCGCTGGCCGTCAACTACGGCTATCGCAAGAACCGCCTCGTGACGTTCTGGCTGCTGCTGGCCACCGCGGCTCTGGGCGCCACGTTCGTCGGCATGCAGGCGTTCGAGTGGAGCAAGCTGATTCTCGAAGAAGGCGTGCGCCCATGGGGCAACCCGATGGGCGCCGCGCAGTTCGGCTCGAGCTTCTTCATGATCACCGGCTTCCACGGCACGCACGTGTCGATCGGCGTGATCTTTCTCATCATCGTCGCGGTCAAGGTGATCCGTGGCTCGCTCGATCGCCAGCGGCCGGGCTTCCTGACCGGCCGGAAAGGCAACTACGAGATCGTCGAAACCATGGGGCTGTACTGGCACTTCGTCGATCTGGTGTGGGTGTTCATCTTCGCCGTGTTCTATCTTTGGTAAGAGCAACCATGGCACATGCAGAAGCGCATCACCTTCCGGCCGCGGGACACCAACAGGCCGCGGCCGCGGCTGTGCATCACGAGGTGGGACAGCAGCACCCCCTCGGAATCTATTTCAAGATCTGGGGATTGCTGTTCGTTCTTTCGGCCATGTCGTACGCGGTCGACTACTTCCACGTTCAGGGCTATCTGCGGTGGTTCCTGATCATCACGTTCATGCTGATGAAGGCGGGGCTGATCGTCGCCGTCTTCATGCACATGATGTGGGAGCGGCTGGCCATGGTCTACGTGATCCTGGTCCCGCCGCTGGTGCTGATGGTGCTGATGGCCATCGGGGCGTTCGAGGCGACCTACACCTACTTCACCCGGGAAACGTTCTTCGGGCCGCCGCCGCAAACGGCGCAGGTCATTCACCCGGCCCCGGCCGTAAGACGATAAAATAGCGTCCCGCCGCCCTATGCGGCCGACGGGCTGCCGCGCCGTCGTCGCAGGGCCAATCTCCGGCCGAGGCCGGTCGCCGCCGATTACCGTGGTGGCGGCCGCGCACGGCCGGCACAACGAATGACGCAATCGAGGGAAGACATGCTGGGCAACGAACACGACGCCGGCCGCCGGCTCCTCCGGATGGCGGTGGCCGGAGCGTGCGCGGCACCCGGTGCGGCGCTCGCCGTGCCCGACTGGAACTTTCAGCCGCCGGTGACCCCGATCGCGCAGCAGATGTTCGACCTGCACGTCTACATCTTCTGGGTGTGCGTCGTCATCTTCGTCGGCGTGTTCGGCGTGATGTTCTATTCGATCTTCCGCCATCGGAAGTCGCTGGGCCACGAGGCCCATCCGTTCCACGAGAACGCGATCGTCGAGATCGTCTGGACGGTCATTCCCTTCCTGATCCTGCTGTTCATGGCGTTCCCCGCGACCAAATCGATCCTCGCGCTCAAAGACACGTCCGAGCCCGGGCTCACGATCAAGGTCACTGGCTACCAGTGGAAGTGGAACTACGACTACCTGCAGGAAGGGATCAGTTTCTACTCGAACCTCGCGACGCCGATGGCGCAGATCGAGAACAAGGAGCCCAAGGGCGAGCACTATCTGCTCGAGGTCGATCGTCCCCTCGTCGTGCCGGTCGACACCAAGGTGCGGGTGTTGATCACCGCCGGTGATGTGCTGCATGCCTGGTGGGTGCCGGCGTTCGGCGTCAAGCAGGACGCGATCCCGGGCTTCGTCCGCGACTCCTGGTTCAGGGCGCAGAAGACGGGAACGTATCGCGGCCAGTGCGCGGAGCTCTGCGGCAAGGAGCACGGCTTCATGCCGATCGTCGTCGAGGTCAAGTCGAAGGAGGACTACGCGGCGTGGGTCGCCGATCAGAAGAAGCAGCTCGCCGCGGCGGCCGAGGACCCGAACAAGGTGTGGGAGCTCAAGGATCTGGTCGCCCGGGGCGAAAAGGTCTATCTCGCGAATTGCGCCGCGTGCCACCAGGCGACCGGCAAGGGCGTTCCGGGTTCGTTCCCGGCGCTCGATGCCTCGCCCGTGGTCAACGGACCCGCGGCAGCCCAGATCGCGACCGAATTGAACGGCGTCGAGCGCGACGGCAAGCCGACGGCGATGGTGGGATTCAAGCAGCTGTCCGATACCGACCTCGCATCGGTCATCACGTATACGCGCAACAGCTGGGGCAACCACACCGGCGAGGCGGTGCAGCCGTCCGCTGTTCGCGCCACGCGCAAATAGGCCGCGCGGCAACATCGATCGGAGACGCACGATGAGCAGCATCGTTCACGAACCGCCCGTCGGCAGCCACGCGCCCGACGACCACGCGCATCACCCGACGGGGATCATGCGCTGGATCACGACGACCAACCACAAGGACATCGGCACGATGTACCTGTGGTTCTCGTTCGTGATGTTCATGGTCGGCGGCACGATGGCGATGGTGATCCGGGCCGAGCTGTTCGAGCCCGGCCTTCAGATCGTCAACCCCGAGTTCTTCAACTCGATGACGACGCTGCACGGGCTCATCATGGTGTTCGGCGCCATCATGCCGGCGGCCGTGGGCTTCGCGAACTGGCAGATTCCGCTGATGATCGGCGCGCCGGACATGGCGTTCGCGCGCATGAACAACTGGAGCTTCTGGCTCCTGCCGCCCGGGGCGATCCTGCTCATGACCTCCTTGTTTGTTCCCGGCGGCGCCGCATCCGCAGGCTGGACCCTCTATCCGCCGCTGACGATCCAGAACGGCATGGGGATGGACCTCACGATCTTCGCGATCCACATCCTGGGCGCGTCATCGATCATGGGCTCGATCAACATCATCACGACGATCCTGAACCTGCGCGCGCCGGGCATGACGCTCATGCGGATGCCGCTTTTTGTCTGGACCTGGCTCATCACCGCCTACCTGCTGATCGCGGTGATGCCGGTGCTCGCCGGCGCGGTGACGATGCTGCTCACTGATCGCCATTTCGGCACGACGTTCTTCAACGCGGCCGGCGGGGGCGATCCGGTGCTGTTCCAGCACGTGTTCTGGTTCTTCGGGCACCCCGAGGTGTACATCATCATCCTGCCGGCCTTCGGCATCATCTCGGAGATCCTGCCGACGTTCTCGCGCAAGCCGCTGTTCGGCTACGCGTCGATGGTCTACGCGGTCGCAGGTATCGCGATCCTGTCGTTCGTCGTCTGGGCGCACCACATGTTCACGACCGGGCTCCCGACCGCCGGCATCCTGTTCTACATGTACGCGACGATGCTGATCGCGGTGCCGACCGGGGTCAAGGTGTTCAACTGGCTCGCGACGATGTGGCGCGGCTCGATGACGTTCGAAACGCCGATGCTGTTCGCGATCGGGTTCCTGTTCCTCTTCACGCTGGGCGGCTTCACCGGCCTCGTGCTGTCGATCATGCCGATCGACGTGCAGCTCCAGGACACCTACTACGTCGTTGCGCATTTTCACTACGTGATGGTCGCGGGCAGCCTCTTCGCGTTCTTCGGCGGCATCTACTACTGGATCCCGAAGTGGACGGGCACGATGTACGACGAGCGCGTGAGCAAAGTGCACTTCTGGATGTCGTTCGTCTTCTTCAACATCGCGTTCTTCCCGATGCACTTTCTCGGTCTCGCGGGAATGCCGCGGCGGATTCCGGACTACGCGCAGCAGTTCGCGGACTGGAACATGGTCTCGTCGATCGGCGCGTTCGGCTTCGGCGTGTCGCAGCTCGTCTTCCTGTACTGCGTGCTGAAATGCGTGACCGGCCGCGGCGCGAAGGCGCCGGCGAAGCCGTGGGATGGCGCGACGACGCTGGAGTGGACTGTGCCGTCGCCGGCGCCGTATCACACGTTCGAGACGCCCCCCGTAGTTAAATGACATGGACCGGGTCGCGCGGATGAAGCCGCGCGATCCGCAAGATCAAGTGGAGACGACCAGGCACACCACCGACGAACGCAAAGCCGCGAACCTGCGGACGGCGCTCGTGTTCGCGTCGATCGCCGTGACGTTTTTCGTCGGCATCATCGTCGCGCATGCCTTCGGTGGTCCGATCGTCGGCGTCGGCGTGGTCGGAGCTGCCGTGCTCGTGTTCCTCGTATTCGCAATCGGGCGGAACCTGCGCCGCTAGCGAGATGAACGACGCCCGCGATCCGCGCCGGGACAACCGGACGCTCCTGATCAAGCTCTGCGTCATCGTCGTCGCGATGTTCGGGTTCGGCTTTGCACTCGTTCCGTTCTACGAGAAGATCTGCGAGGCGACCGGGCTCCGCAACATCGCGCAGCCTGACGCGCCGGCGAACACGCAGGTCGATGCCTCGCGCGCCGTGCGGATCGAGCTCGATTCGAACGTGCGCCAGCTGCCGTGGACGTTCCGGCCGCTCGAGACCGTCGTCGCCGTGCACCCGGGCGAGGTCCGGCAGGTCGTGTACGAAATCGAGAACCCGACCGACCGCCCGCTGACGGGCCAGGCGATCCCGAGCTACGGCCCGCAGCAAGCGGCGCAATACTTCCGGAAGCTCGAGTGCTTCTGCTTCGCGAAGCAGACGTTGCAGCCCGGAGAGCGGCGGCAGATGCCCGTGGTTTTCGTCGTTGATCCGTCGCTGCCGGCGGACATCGGCACGATCACGCTGTCCTACACCTTCTTCGAGGTGGAAGGGAATTCCTGATCCAGGTTGGGGCGCGTGCTCATCCGCGCGCCCCAGGTCCAGCCAGAGGTTTTATGACCACAACTGCCAAACCGTACTACTTCGTTCCGCAGCCGTCCCACTGGCCCGTCGTCGGATCGGTCGCGCTCCTGCTCATGGGAATGGGCGCCGCGTTCTGGTTCAACTCGGTCGCCGCCGGACCGTGGATGGTGCTTGCGGGCTTCTGCGTGCTGCTGGTCATGATGTTCGGCTGGTTCGGCAAGGTCATCGGCGAATCGGAAGGACATCTGTACAACAAGCGTGTCGATCTCTCGTTCCGCTGGAGCATGAGCTGGTTCATCTTCTCCGAAGTGATGTTCTTCGGCGCGTTCTTCGGAGCGTTGTTCTATGTCCGCAACGTCTCGGTGCCCGACCTCGGAGGCCTGACTTCGAAGCTCCTCTGGCCGGAGTACACCGGCGGCTGGCCCACCGACGGCCCCTACAAGCACGAGCTGTTCACGCCGATGGCGGCGATCGGGATCCCGCTCCTCAACACGATCATCCTCCTCTCGTCCGGCTTCACGATCACGATCGCGCACCACGCGCTCAAGGCCGGCAACCGCAAGCTGTTCAATATCCTGCTGTTGGTCACGATCCTGCTGGGCTTCACGTTCCTGGGCTTCCAGATCGAAGAGTACCTCCACGCGTACAGCTCGCTGAACCTCCGCCTGTCAAGCGGCGTCTACGGCTCGACGTTTTTCATGCTGACGGGCTTTCACGGCGCGCATGTGACCATCGGCGCCATCATGCTATCGGTGATGCTCGCGCGGTCGCTGCGCGGGCATTTCACGGCCAGTCACCATTTCGCGTTCGAGGCTGCCGAGTGGTACTGGCACTTCGTCGACGTCGTCTGGCTGCTGCTCTTCGTCCTCGTGTATTGGCTCTGACGAAGCTGCCCGGCGAAGGCGCGCCGGCTCCTCTACCGAAGACCGGTCGGTGCGATCCAGCCCATCCAGTACGAGATGACGAGGAACGCAACGAGCGTAGCCGAGAGCGCGACGCGCACGGTCAGCATGCGGATCATCCGCGTGCCATGCCCGCGGTCGCGGTAGAGATAATAGAGCGCCGAGAAGAGGCTCGCGACGACGGCGACGAGCGCGGCGATGACGAAGATCTTCATGCGGGCGAGAGTGTAGGCGGGACGCGGGGCAATGCCAACCGCACCTACGCTGTCAGACGCCGCGATGCCCTCCCGGTTCCGTCCACGTGCGCTGCCTGCGCTCGCCGCGATTGCCGCGGTGGCGCTATTCGTGTCCGCCGGCAACTGGCAGGGGCGCCGGATGCACGAGAAGGAGGCGCTGCGGGACCAATTCGACGCGGCGACCGCCATGGCGTCGATCGAGTTGCCGACGGCGACGGCTGCGACCGACTGGAGCGCGCTTCGCTATCGGAGCGTCGTCGTGTCGGGCGAATACAACGCGCAGCATCAGGTGCTGCTCGACAATCGCGTGCACGACGGGCACGCGGGCTATCACGTCGTGACCCCGCTCGCGCTGGTCGATGGCCGCGTCGTGCTGGTGAACCGGGGCTGGACGCCCGTCGGCGCGTCGCGTGCGACGACGCCAGCGGTCGCGCCTCCGCGCGGGCGCGTGAGCGTTGTCGGGCGGATCGCGATTCCCTCATCGGGGTTTTTCGAGCTTGCGGCATCGCCGCCGGCAGGCCCGGTGTGGCAGAACCTGGATCCCGAGCGTTTTGCCGCGGCGACCGGCGTTGCGGCCCTGCCGGTGATGATCGAAGCGACGCAGGCACCGGTGCCCGACGACGGCCTCGTGCGCGAGTGGCCCGCGCCCGATTTCGGCGTCGAGAAACACCGCATCTACCAGGTGCAGTGGTACCTCTTCGCGGCGCTGGCGGTTGTCTTCTGGATCGTGGTGCAATTCCGGCGCCACGCGCCTCGACCTCATGACTGAGCGCGCGAAGTCGGACGCGTCGCGCAGGGCGCGCGGCGGCCGCACGATCGTGCTGATTGGCTTGATCGCCATCGCGCCGACGTTCGCCGCATACGCGATCTACTACTTCTTTCCGCGCAAGGCCCAGGTCAACTACGGAACGTTGCTGACCACGGCGGCGGCGCCCGGGATCGAGGGTCTCGCCGCGGACGGCACGCCGTTCCGGCTCGCGGACCTGCGCGGCCGCTGGGTCCTGCTTGCGGGCGGCACGTCGGGTTGCGACGTTCCGTGCGAGCGGACGCTGTACGCGACACGGCAGGCGCGCACGATGCAGGGCCGGGAGCAGGATCGGGTCGTGCGCGTGTGGCTCATGGCCGGCGATGCTCCTGTCCCACCCGACGGACTCGTGGGCGAACCCGGCCTCGTCGTCGCTCGGGTGTCGCCGACGGCGCTCGCCGCATTGCCAGGACCCGACCGCGGGATCTGGCTGATCGACCCGCGCGGCAACCTCGTGCTTGCCTACCCGGCCGACCCGGATATCAGGGGGCTCGCCAACGATCTGGCGCGGCTCCTCAAGGCGTCGGGCATCGGCTAAAATCGATCATTCCGCGCGGTGCTCGCCGCGTTGGCGACCCACTCGTTGCGATGACCACGCTCGCGCTCGCCGAAGTCCGGTTCCGGCAGTTCCTCTCGCTCGCGAAGCCACGCGTCGTGTCGCTGATCGTGTTCGTCGCGATGATCGGCATGTTCCTCGCGGTGCCGGACCTGCCTCCCGTGGTGCCATTCGTCTTCGGCACGGTCGGCATCGCACTCGTTGCCGGTGCGGCCGCGGCTATCAACTGCCTCGTCGAGCAGAAGGTCGACGCGCTGATGGCGCGCACGCGCCGCCGGCCGCTGCCGTCGGGCGAGCTCTCGTCGCGGTCGACGCTCTTGTTCGCTACACTGGTCGGCGGCCTCGGCCTTTTTCTTCTCCACCGCTTCGTGAATCCGCTGACGATGTGGCTCACGCTGGCCACGTTCGTCGGCTACGCGATCATCTACACGGTGTTGCTCAAGCCCGCGACGCCGCAGAACATCGTGATCGGCGGCGCGTCCGGCGCGATGCCGCCGGTGCTGGGGTGGGCGGCGGTTACGAACGACGTGCCGCCCGAGGCGCTCCTGCTGTTCCTCATCATCTTCGTGTGGACGCCGCCGCACTTCTGGTCGTTGGCGCTCTACCGGGAGAAGGACTATGCGCGCGCCGGCCTGCCGATGCTGCCGGTCACGCACGGCCGCCGCTACACGCAGCTCATGATCGTGCTCTACACGATCGCGCTGGTCGCGGTCACGCTCTTGCCGTTCACGATCCGCATGAGCGGCTACGTCTACCTGACGGGCGCGCTGGCGCTGGGGGCGATGTTCCTCGTCTACGCGATTCGCCTCTACCGCGATTACAGCCCGGAGCTCGCGCGCGCGACGTTCAAGTATTCGGTGTGGTACCTCGCGGCGCTGTTCTCGGTGCTGCTCGCCGATCACTACTGGCGGTGATCCGCACGATGCTCCGCGTCCTGCTTGTCGCTGCGGTGCTGTTGGCGACGGCGGCATGCAGTCCCGACGCACCGAAGTTCATGGCGTCCGACGTGACGGGCACCACCTTCGGCCGCGACTTCAAGCTCACCGACCCGACGGGCAAGGTGCGCACGCTCGCCGACTACCGGGGCAAGGCGGTGGTGCTGTTCTTCGGGTACACGCAATGCCCCGACGTCTGCCCGACCACGCTCGCCGAGCTGGCCGAGGCGATGAAACGGCTGGGACCTGACGCCGACCGCGTGCAGGTGCTGTTCGTCACCGTCGACCCCGAGCGCGACACACCCGAGCTCCTCTCGAAGTACGTACCGGCCTTCGATCCGCGCTTCGTCGGCCTCTACGGCGATGCCGACGCCACAGCCCGCACGGCGAAGGAATTCAAGGTGATCTATCAGAAGCAGCCGGGTCAGACGCCGGGCGCATACACGGTGGATCATTCCGCGGGCACCTTCATGTTCGATCCGAACGGCAAGCTGCGGGTCTACGTCGGCTATGGGCAAGGGCCCGACGTGTTCGCGCACGACATCAAAGAGCTGCTGCGGACCGGCGCGTCGTGACATGCGCATTGGCGCCCGTGTCGGCGCGCGCGGATGCGGCGAGCCGGCTAGCGCTTCGTTTCGATCAGCTCGATCTTGTAGCCGTCAGGGTCCTGCACGAACGCGATCACCGTTGATCCGCCCTTGACGGGCCCTGCCTCGCGCGTCACCGTCCCGCCATTGCTTTTGACCGCAGAGCAAGCGGCCGCCGCGTCCGGCACGGCGATCGCGACATGGCCGAATCCGGCCCCCAGGTCGTAGCGGTCGACGCCATAGTTGTACGTGAGCTCGAGCACCGCACCCTGCGACTCGTCGCCGTAGCCGACGAACGCGAGCGTGTATTTCTGCTCGGGACGATCCGTCGTGCGCAAGAGCTGCATGCCCATCACGCCGGTATAGAAGTCGATCGATCGTTGAAGGTCGCCAACGCGCAGCATCGTGTGCAGGATCCGCATCTCAGAACTCCACCATCTCGAAGTCTTCCTTCCGCGCCCCGCATTCGGGGCAGGTCCAGTTCGGCGGCACATCCTCCCACTTTGTTCCCGGCGGGATGCCTTCGTCCGGGGCGCCCGCGGCTTCGTCGTAGATCCAGCCGCAAATCAGGCACATGTACTTTTTCATCAGCAAAGGCGGGTTGGAGTAGAATTACACATTTTAGCAAGCCGCGCGTCCCTCGCGCGACCCGTTCCGCGCGTCACGCGCCATGCCTTCCGACCGCGAATCCGACTTTCCGCCGCTCGTCCTCACGTTTGCGGCGTCGGACCCTTCAGGCGGCGCCGGGCTGCAGGCCGACCTGCTCACGCTTGCGAGCATGGGCTGCCATCCGCTCTCGGTCGTCACCGCGATCACCGTGCAGGACACGCTGGGCATCGAGGGCTTGCAGGCGCTCGACGCGGAGTGGGTTACCGATCAGGCGCGCTGCCTGCTCGAGGACGTGCCCGTCGACGCGTTCAAGATCGGCGTGCTCGGCAGCGTCGAGAACATCGCCGCCATCGCGGAGATCGTCTCCGACTATCCCGACGTTCCGCTGGTCCTGGATCCGGTGCTCGCATCGGGCCGCGGCGACGAGCTCGCGACCGAGTCGATGATCGGCGCGATCCGCGAGCTCCTGCTGCCGCAGGCGACGATCCTCACGCCCAACACGCTCGAAGCGCGCCGGCTCATCGAGGCCGACGATGACGACGACGCGTCGCTCGCCACCTGCGCGCACAAGCTGATCGAGCTCGGCGCCGAGTACGTGCTCATCACCGGCACGCACGAAGCGACGCCGCAGGTCGTCAATAGACTGTACGGCAAGGACGGCGTCGTGCGCACCGACACGTGGACTCGTCTGCCCGGCAGCTATCACGGCTCGGGTTGTACGCTGGCGGCGGCGATCGCCGCGATGCTCGCGAACGGCCTCGAACTGCAGGAGGCCGTGCGGGAGGCGCAGGACTACACGTGGCACGCGCTCAAGAAAGCCTACCGGCCCGGCATGGGTCAGTTCCTGCCCGATCGTCTGTTCTGGGCGCGCGACGACACGAGCGCCCCGACCGACGAGCCTGAAGCGCCGCGTGCCGCCGATGCTGGCAGCACGCATTGACGACGCGCTCGCGCGCCGCCGCGCCCGCGTGCGCCGAATCGCGGGGCTCTACGCGGTCACCCCCGATCTCGCTGACACCACCGATCTGACCGCGCGAGTCGCCGCGGCTCTTGCGGGTGGCGCCGCGGCCATCCAGTACCGCAACAAGGCGGCGGACGCCGCGCTCCGACGTACGCAGGCGCAGGCTCTTGCTCGCGTGCACGCGCTGCGCGGCGGCCTGCTGATCGTCAACGATGACGCGGCGCTCGCCGCGGAGATCGGCGCCGATGGCGTTCACGTTGGAGAAGGCGACACGTCGATCATCGCCGCACGGGAGATCGTGGGTCCCGATCGGCTGGTCGGCGCCTCCTGTTACAACGATCTCGAGCGTGCGCGGGAGGCGGTGGCGGCCGGAGCCGACTATATTGCGTTCGGCAGCTTCTTCGCTTCGACGGTGAAGCCGAATGCGCGACGCGCCGAACTCGAACTCCTCGGGGCCGCGCGCTCCTTCGACGTTCCGGTGATTGCGATCGGCGGGGTTACTGCGGACAACACCTCCACGCTGCTGGGCGCTGGAGCCGACGCCGTCGCGGTGATCACGGCCGTCTTCGACGCGCCTGACGTCGAGGCGGCGGCGCGGGCGATCGCCGTTCGCTTTCCCTCGTCGACGGGCTACGTCGTCCCGGTCCACTGACGTGAGCAGGAACGACGACCTCTTCGCGCGCGCACAGCGCACCATTCCCGCGGGCGTCAATTCGCCGGTTCGCGCCTTCCGCTCGGTCGGCGGCACGCCGCGGTTCCTCGAGCGCGGGCAGGGCGCTTACGTCTGGGACGCCGACGGCAAGCGCTACATCGACTATGTCGGCTCGTGGGGGCCGGCGATCCTGGGCCACGCGCATCCCGCGGTGGTGCAGGCTGTCGTTGACATTGCGCCCAAGGGCCTGTCATTCGGCGCGCCGACGGCGATCGAGATCGAGATGGCCGAGACGCTCGCGCGGCTCCTGCCGTCGATCGAGCTGGTGCGGCTCGTCTCGTCGGGAACCGAGGCGACGATGTCGGCACTCCGGCTCGCACGTGGCTACACAGGACGCAGCAAGATCGTGAAGTTCGAAGGCTGCTACCACGGCCATGGCGACAGCCTGCTCGTGAAAGCAGGCTCCGGCGCGCTCACGTTCGGCCAGCCGTCCTCGGCCGGCGTGCCTCCCGCAATTGCGAACGAAACGATCGTGCTGTCCTACAACGACCTGGCCGCCGTCGAAGCGGCGTTCGCGAAGGACGGCGCCGACATCGCGTGCATCATCGTCGAGCCGATCGCCGGCAACATGAACCTGATCATGCCGAGGTCCGGTTTCCTGCAAGGGTTACGCGCCGTCTGCGACAAGCACGGCTCAGTGCTGATCTTCGACGAGGTGATGACCGGCTTCCGCGTGCATCCGCGCGGCGTGCAGGGCCTCTATGGGATCACGCCCGATCTCACGACACTCGGCAAGGTCATCGGCGGCGGGATGCCGGTGGGTGCTTTCGGCGGCAGGCGCACGATCATGGAAAGGATCGCGCCGCTCGGACCGGTCTATCAGGCGGGAACGCTTTCGGGCAACCCGCTCGCGGTCGCGGCGGGGCTCGCGACGCTGAAGGAAGTCCAGGCCCCGGGCTTTTTTGAGGCGCTATCTGTACGGGCGAAGGCGCTGACCGACGGACTGAACACGGCTGCAAAGCGCACGGGCGTTGCCTTCTGTGCGCAGTCGGTTGGCGGCATGTTCGGCCTCTATTTCGCGGAGCGCGTGCCCGACAGCTACGACGCAGTGATGGCCTGCGACAAGGGGCGCTTCAACCGCTTCTTCCATGCGATGCTGGATGCAGGCGTCTACTTCGCACCCTCGGCGTACGAGGCCGGCTTCGTGTCGATCGCGCACTCGGTAGAGGACATCGCAGCGACCGTCGTGCTCGCGGAGAAGGCGTTCGCAGCGGCACGCTAAGGCGTCGATGGCGCCCTAGTCGGGCGGGGTCGCGGCCGACCTGGACCGCGCAACGTCGGCGACGGCGGACCTGAGCGCGGCCAGCTCGGCGTGCAGCGATTCGAGGCTCGACAACCGTTCGCGCAGCTCCGTGATCGTCGCGTCGCGCTCCCTGAGCTTCGCGTCGAGCCCCTGGATCGCGGCGAGCGCGACCCCGTCGGCGTCCTGCATGCCGATCATCGTATCGTCATCGCCGAGCGCGAACGCGGCGTGAAAGTCCTGGGCCATCGGCCCGTAGTGACGGAGATGTGCGTTGCGACCCTTCGGGCTCCACGCGTAGACGGGCATCGCGCTCAGGCGGTCGAGCACGTCGCGCCCGTCGAGCCGCACGAGATCCTGCTTCAGGCTGCGATCCGACGAGCAGTTCTCGGCGGGCAGCCGGTGCAAGCCCGCCGGGCACCTCGGGCGATCTAGAGATCGGCGTTGGCACGCCCGATGCGTGCCGCGATATCCGCGAGCCGCACCGGCTCGCAGCGACGCAGGATTTCATCGCGCGTCGAAGCCGTGAACGACGCGCGTGCGCCGATCCGAGGCTGCCCCACGGTGGCGAGGACGCCAAGGTGCTTGCCCTCGAACCGCTGCTTGTAGTCCTCCCACGCCGCGTCGTAGGTGCCCGTCGATTCATGAATCAGCACGATGTCGCGGCACACCGCGAGCCGGAAGCCCGCGCGCTGTGCGCGGAAACTGAAGTCGAGATCGTAGAGGTGGAAGCCGTCGAACTCGTCGGCGTCGAAGGGAATCGCCGCCGCTACGTCGCGCCGCATCGCCATGAACACGCCGTCGATCGCCTGAATTCCGGGCACGATCAGCGGTCCGCCGCCGAGCATCATCGTCGCGTAGCCCCCCGACTCCGGATCGGGCGACGTGATCAGCGTGAACACGTACGGGTCGCCGGCCGCGGCCCACTTGCCTTCGATCAGGCACGTCGTGCCCGCGATGCCGACGAGATCGAAGTCGGCGAGATGCCGGTCAACGCGCGCAGCGAAATCGGGCGAAAGGATCTCGATGTCGTCGTGCGAAAGGATTAGCCTGGCACCGCGCGATTGCGCGATGCCGCGGTTGTAGCCTTCAGCAAGCGATCGCGCGTTGTGGATGCCGACGATCTCGATCGTACGGCCGGCAAACAGCAAACGGTAGTTGGCCGACACGCGCGCGAACTTGCCAGCGTCGATGCTGCAGACAACGATGGAAACCTCGGGACTGTGGTGCTCCAAGCTATCCGCCGTCGAGCGCGCGGTGCGTCGCATCGAGAAATTGCCGCCCGTACTGCAGGTCGGGCTCGAGATACGCGCCCTCCGCCCACTCGTTCCACGCGTTGATGAACACGACGCGCTCCTCCTCGACGGGTTTGGCGCGCGCCTGCGCGACGAGCGCCGCGAGCCAGCGCTGGTAATTCGCTGGGTGCGCGTTGACGAAGATCTGCCCGTTGTTCGGCAGCCGTGGCGTATTGTCCCAGCCCGTCATCACACCGCGGAAGAACGGATACGGCGGCAGCGGCCTCGCGATCGCCCACTTCGCACCGGACACGTAGTCCCAGACGCGACCCGCGAACGATTTGTCGAGATCGGGGATGTCGGAGGTTACGTCGGACAGGACGAGCCCGTGCGGCGGAAACTCGATGGCCGCGTCGAACAAGTGATTGCGCGGATCCGCGCCGTCCGCATCCTGAACGAGGCAAAGGTACGGCGCTGCGACGCGCTCGGCGGCGCATTCCTCGCGCCACGCCTCGACCCACGAACGGATCGCCGGAATGTCCTGCGGACGCGATACGACAAGCAGGGGCCGCTCGCCAATGCGGATGTAACGTGGATCGCGAAATAACGGGATCACGTCGCGGATGAAGCTGCGGTCGTCACCCGGCCGGTACTCGAGCGGCATCAGCACGTCGTCCGGGGTACCGTCCCAACGGCGGTTCCACGGATGGTTCGCCCAGCAGATGCAGAACGGGAAGTCGGGTTCACCGCTTGCAAGGACTTCAGTCAGCGGGCGCTCGAGCAGCCGGCGGCCGCTGAACCAATAGTAGTAGTAGCAGAAACCGTGGATTCCGTGCTTGCGCGCGAGCTCGGCCTGTGCCGCGCGCGTCTCGCGTACGCGCAGATCGCAGAATCCCAGGTCCGCCGGAAGGCGCGGCTGCTCGTGACCCTTGAACTTCGGCCGCGCACGCGCGACGTTGCGCCACTCCGTGAACCCCGCGCCCCACCACGCGTCGTTCTCCGGGATGGGGTGGAATTGCGGCAGGTAGAACGCGATGAGCTTCGGGACAGACATGGCAATGCAGCGTGTCGTCGGGCTACGGAGACACTCCTCCGTTACACATCGAACGGAACAAATCCCATGTTGCGAGTGTCAGGATCAGGGTTGGGCACGACGCACGACGGCGGAAGGTCACAGTAGCGGATGACGTGATCTTCAATCTGCAGCCGACAACGAAAATGAGCGTCGGGGGACGGCGACACACGAGCGCGCCGACGTCGTGGGACGGCGACAGTGTGTAGTCGATGACACACGCAAGGCCTTGATTTGTACGGGCGAGCGGCGATTTTTGCCGGTCCGTCATGGTATCATCTACCGCTTTTTTCGAGGCTTCCGGGGCGAAGTTCAGCGTGGATACATCGGGTCGCAAACGCATTGGCGAAATCCTGATCGAGCGTGGCAAGTTGGATGCCGCGGGACTCGACCGGGCGTTGCGCGTGCAGCAGGAAAGCGGCGAGAAGCTGGGCGCGCTCCTCGTCACGCTCGGCGTCTGCGCGCAACGCGACGTGACGGAAGCGCTCGCGGTCCAGCTGGGATTGCCGCTCGTCGATGCGGCCGGCTATCCCGAATTCCCCATCCTCGAAGAGCGTATTTCGGCGCGCTTCCTGCGTGAGTCGCGTGCGCTGCCGGTCCGGGAGGACGAGCGGGAGCTCGCACTTGCGATGGCCGATCCGACGGACGCCTACACCATCGGCGCGTTCCGGATGGTCACCGGCCGCGAGGTCAAGCCGCTCGTCGCGATCCCGACCGAGCTCGACGCCGCGCTCGAGCGCCTGTATGGCGCAGGGCGGACGGCGGTGGGACAAATCGTCGGCGATGTCGAGCAGCGCAGCGACGACCTCTCGTTCGACGCCGACGTCCAGCAGCTCAAGGATCTCGCGGCCGAAGCACCCGTGATCCGGCTCGTCTCGCTCATCATCACCAATGCGCTCGACGCGCGCGCGTCCGATATCCATATCGAGCCGTTCGAGAACCGGCTCATCGTCCGCTACCGGATCGACGGCGTGCTGCACGAAGAAGAATCGCCCCCGCGCCGCTTCTCCGCCGCGGTGATCTCGCGCGTCAAGATCATGGCGAACCTCGATATCGCCGAGCGGCGGCTGCCGCAGGACGGCCGCATCCGACTCCGGGTACAGGGCAAGGAGATCGACCTGCGCGTGTCGACGGTGCCGACGATGCACGGCGAATCCGTCGTGATGCGGATCCTGGACAAGGGCGGCGTGCCGCTCGACTTCAAGCGGCTGGGCTTCGAGGCGGACACGCTCAAGATGTTCCTCGACGTCCTCCTGCAACCGCATGGCATCCTGCTCGTGACCGGCCCCACGGGATCGGGCAAGACGACGACGCTCTACACGGCGCTCGAGAAGTTGAACCAGCCCGACGTCAAGATCCTGACCGTCGAGGACCCGGTCGAGTACCAGATGGTGGGGATCAACCAGATCCAGGTGAAGCCGCAGATCGAGCTCACATTCGCGAATGCGCTGCGCTCGATCGTGCGGCAGGACCCTGACGTCATCATGATCGGCGAGGTGCGCGACCTCGAAACTGCCGAGATCGCCGTGCAGTCGGCGCTGACGGGCCACCTCGTCCTCTCGACGATCCACACCAACGACGCCGCGTCGACCGTCAACCGGCTGCTCGACATGGGCGTCGAGGATTACCTCCTCACATCGACGGTGATCGGCATCCTCGCCCAGCGCCTCGTGCGCACGCTGTGCGAGGACTGCAAGGAGCCCTACACCGCGTTGCCCGAAGTGGTCGAGCAATTTGGCCTGACGCGGTTCACGAAGACCAAGGACATCACGCTCTTTCATCCGAAGGGCTGCCCGGAGTGCGCGCAAACCGGCTACTCGGGGCGCATCTGCATTCTCGAGATGCTGCCGATGACCGACCCGCTGCGCAGCATGGTCATGAAGCACGCGATCTCGTCGGAGCTTCGCAACGAGGCGATCAAGGAAGGCATGGTGACGATGTACGAGGACGGCCTGCGCAAGGCGGTGCGCGGGATCACGACGTTCGAGGAAGTGCTTCGCGTGACCCGAGAGTCCTGACATGCCGATCTATCGGTACAAGGCCGTCAATGCGTCGGGCACGGTGGCCGTCGGCGAGCTCGAGGCGGCGAACGAGTCCGAGATCGTCGACCGGCTGCGCGACCAGGGCCTGATGCCGATGCAGGTCGCGCGCGCAGCGGGGGGCGCGGTCGGCGGCAACGGCGCTGCTGCGGCGGCCGCCGGCGCACCGCGTTCGCGTCGCCGGTTGTTTGCAGCCAAGTCGGTCACGCGCGACAACGTGCTCGCGCTCACCCGCGAGCTGGCGACGCTCCTTCGGGCGGGCCTTCCACTCGACCGCGCGCTCGAGATACTGATCAGCCTCGCCGATGCCCCTCCGGTGGCGACGCTGCTGCAGGGCATTCGCGACGACGTGCGCGGCGGCAAGGCGCTCTCGCAGGCACTCGATGCGCGGCGCGAGGTGTTCGGCCGCTTCTACGTGAACATCATCCGGGCGGGCGAAGCGGGCGGCGCGCTCGGCACGGTGCTCTCGCGCCTCGCTGACACGATGGAGCGCAACAAGGAGCTCCGCGAGAGCGTCGTGTCCGCGCTCATCTATCCGACGATCCTGGTCTCCGTCGCCGTGCTGTCGCTGATGCTGATCCTGGCCTATGTGGTGCCGCAGTTCGAGCAGACGTTTGCGCAAGCCGGGAAGGCGCTGCCGCTGCCGACCCAGGTCGTGATCTTCCTGGGCACGTTCGTCAAGCAATGGTGGTGGGCGATCGCCGCCTTCGTGGTGCTTTGTGCGATCTGGATGCGCCGCCGGCTGCGCGATCCTGTCGTCCGCGGTCGCTGGGATGCGCGCTTGCTGCGCGCGCCGCTTCTTGGCGACGTGATCACCAAGGTCGAGACGGCGCGCTTCGCGCGGACGCTTTCGACGCTGCTCGCGAACGGGGTGACGCTCCTGTCGGGGCTTGCCATCGTCCGCGACACGCTCGGCAACAGCGTGCTCGCGAATGCACTCGACGGGGTGGTCGCGCGACTGCGCGAAGGCAAGGGTTTCGCCCGGCCGCTCGGCGACACCGGCATCTATCCGAAACTCGCCGTGCAGATGATCCTGGTCGGCGAGGAATCCGGCCGGCTCGAA
Source organism: uncultured beta proteobacterium (assembly GCA_963773195.1). GTDB lineage: Bacteria > Pseudomonadota > Gammaproteobacteria > Burkholderiales > Casimicrobiaceae > CAIWHR01. The sequence goes on along the minus strand of CAVZAE010000005.1, from coordinate 275,183 downwards.
GAGATGCTGAACCGCGTCGCCGAGATCTACGACCGCGAGGTGGCGATGGCGATCAAGCGCTTCCTCGCGGTGCTCGAGCCCGCGCTGATCCTGTCGCTCGCCGTGATGATCGGGGCCATCGTGTTCTCGATCCTGATCGGCGTGATGGGCATGAGCGAACTCGTGCAATGACGCATGTCTAACTCTCCCGCGGCGCGTCCCTTCGCGAGGCGGAGCGAAACCTTTGAGGTATGGCCATGACATCGAACCCGATCCGACGCCTGAAACAGCGCGGGATGACGCTGATCGAAATCCTGGTGGTGCTCGTGCTGCTCGCGGTCATCATGAGCGTCGTTGCCGGCAACTATCTCGGCCGCGGTGAGAAGGCCAAGGCCGATGCGGCGAAGATCGAGATCGGCCAGATCAGCCAGACGCTCGACCTCTACAAGCTCGAGATCGGACGATATCCGACCACGCAGGAAGGGCTGCAGGCGCTCGTCAGCGCGCCCTCCGGCGTGTCCAACTGGAACGGGCCCTACTGGAAGAAGCAGTCGGTGCCGAAGGATCCGTGGGGCAACGAATACAAGTACGCAGCGCCGGCCGGGAACGGCGCCCCGTACGAGATCATTTCGCTCGGCGCCGACGGCAAGGAAGGCGGCGAGGGGGCCAACAAGGACATCTCGAGCTCTCAGCAGTGAGCACGCCGCGCTTCGTTCCGACGGTGATGCGCACCGCGCGGCGATGGCGGTTGCTCGCGCGTCCGGCGCGACCGGGGTTCACCCTGATCGAGCTGCTCGTCGTCCTCGCGCTGATGGCGATCATCGCTGCGATCGCCATTCCGATCCTGGGCCCCGGCGTGTCGACGACCGAGCTCAAGAGTTCCGCGCGCAAGGTCGCGGCCGGCCTCAGGATGGCACGCGACGACGCCGTCGCCACGCGCAGCGACACGCGGCTCCTGATCGACCTTGAGCAACGAACATTCCAGATCGAGCGTGACACGCACGTTTACGCGCTGCCGCGGGGCCTCGAACTCAAGCTCTTTACTGCGCAGAACGACATCATCAGCGAGCACACGGGCGCGATCCGCTTTTATCCGGATGGTGGGTCCACCGGCGGTCGCGTCACGCTCGCCGCGGGCGAGCGCAAGTTCGAAGTCGACGTCGACTGGCTGACGGGTCGCGTGGCGATACTGGACTAGCGCGGCGATGCGTTCGCGCCTTCGTAGACTGCCGTCATTCCCGCGAACGCGGGAATCCAGTGTCTTGCGTCGAATGCCTCTGGGTCCCCGCCCCCGATCAGGTCGGGGGCAAGCTCTGCGCGGCTTCTCGCTGCTCGAGGTGCTGGTCGCCTTCGCGATCCTCGCCCTCGTCGGCACCGCGCTGTTCCAGCTGTTTTCGGGAGGCCTCAGCAATGCGGCCGCCGCCGACGATTACAGCCGCGCGGTGCTGGTCGCCGAGAGCGTCCTCGCCGAGACAGCTTCCGCGCAGCCGCTGCGCGAGGGAACCACGCAGGGCACGTTCGACGACGGCCGCATCGAGTGGACGGCGCAGGTCGTGCCGTACGCGCCACAGGGGGTCAATCCCGATACGGAGCGTGGCTCCGATACGTTGCCGATGCGGCTCTTCCGCGTAAGCGTCGACGTCGCGTTTGCCGCGCCAACCGGTGGGCGGCGCACGCTGTCGCTCGCAACGACAAGACTCGGTGCGAAGGACACGCGATGAGTTCGCGCGCGGCCGGGTTCTCGCTGCTCGAGCTCGTGATCGCGCTCGCGCTTCTCGCCATTATCGCGGCCCTGCTGACAGGGTCGCTGTCGATGGCGGCGCGGAGCTGGGATGGCGGCGAGAAGAAGGCCGGCGACGTTGCGTCGATGCGCCAGGCGCAGGAATTCCTGCGCGAGCAGCTCACGGCGGAGTTGCCGCTCCGGTTGAAGAAGGTCGTCGAGATGCCTCTCATGTTCTCCGGCGAGCACGACGAGATCCGCTATGCCGCGGCGCTGCCGCCGCGCGTCCAGGAAGGCGGCGCGTGGTTCTTCCGGCTCGCGGTCGCGAAGGATGGGGACAAGTCGCGGCTGGTGCTCCAGCGCACGTATCCCGATCCGACGGCCCTCGAGAACCCGCAGTTCTCCGCCGACGCCGAGCGCTCGGTGCTCGCGGACGGGATCGCCGAGCTCACCATTTCCTATTTCGGGCGCGACGAGAATGCGACCGATGCGGATGCGCCGACCTGGCGTGACCGCTGGGACGACAAGCAGCGGCTGCCCTTGCTGGTCAAGATCGAGGTCAAGCCCGAGAAGGGGGCTCCGTGGCCGCCGCTTCTCGTAGAGCCGCGGCGGGCGCCGGAATCGGCATGCGCGGCCTATGACCCGGCACGTAACCGGTGCGTGGGGGCTTGATGCCGCGAGTCACCCACCGCCGGCGCGCACAGCGGGGCATTGCCCTCATCGCGGTGCTGTGGCTCACAGTCCTCCTCACGGTGATCGCAAGCGGCTTCGCGTTCAGCATGCACGGCGAAGCCGTCGCGGCGCGCAATGCTCTGTCGCTCGCGCAGGCGCGAGTGGCGGCCGACGGCGCGGTCGAACGCGCTGCCTACGAGCTGTCGCGCCCCCGCAACCTGCCCGACGTCTGGCAGGCCGATGGCGTGCCGCGCACGTGGGCCGAAGGCGAAGTGAACATTACGACCTGGGCGACTGACGAGTCCGCCCGCATCGACCTCAACACTGCCAACGATCTCCTGCTCCACGGCTTGCTGGTAACGATCGGCGGTCTGGATCCGACGGCGGCCGACTCCGTGCTCGCCGCGATTCTCGACTGGAAAGACCCCGACGATCTTAAGCGGCCCAACGGCGCCGAGGAGGCCGACTACCGCGCGGCCGGCAAGAGCTACGCGCCGGCGAACGCGCCGTTCGACACCGTGGGCGAGCTCGCACGCGTGCTGGGCGTCACACCGGAGCTCGTCGCACGCATCGCAGATAGCGTCACCGTCTACGCGCGCCAGCCCGGCGTCAACACCGCGACCGCCTCGCGCGACGTGCTGCTCGCGATTCCGAACATGACGCCCGAGATCGTGGATGCCTTCATCGCGCAGCGCAACGACGCGCTCGCGAACAAGCTGCCCGTACCCCCGCTGCCCCAGGCGCAGGGCTTCGCGAGCGGTGCGGTGCCTGTCTTTCGCATCAGGGCCCAGGCGGTGATGCCCGATGGTGTAACCTTCGTTCGCGACGCAGTGCTGCGCCTTTCGGTCGATCCGCGACGGCCCGTGATCGCGTACCTCTGGCAGGAAGGCGCGCGCCCGCCGCTGCCGCCGACGGCCGTCGCCGACGCCGCCGCGAATCCAACGGCGGGGGCTTACCCCGCGCTCAATACCAATGGCCAACCTCGCTAATCTGGAGCGGCGCCTGCGCGATCTGGCGCTCGCGCTCGGCTTGCCTGCGCTCTGGGCGTGGTGGACGCGCGAGCTCGCTCCCCTCGTGCCCGCCGCGCCGCGCGCGGCAGTCAAGCGCAAGCTCCTGCGTCCCGTGCTTGCGTTCGGGCCGGATACGGCCGTGCTGTGGGAGCCGCGCGCGACCGACGGCACGCTTGCCTACTTGGCTTCGGCGCGGATTCCGCTTCAGGGCGATGCGACGGCGGTACAGCAAGCCGGCCGCGCTGCGATCGACGGCCTGCCCAAAGTGCCGTGGAGCGCCGGGTCGGGGGCGCCGAAGGTCGTGGTCGCATTGGCGCCGGGCCAAGTACTGCGCAAGCGCCTGGTGCTGCCCGCGGCCGTCGAGCCGGATTTGAAGCAAACGCTCGCCTACGATCTCGATCGCCACACGCCGTTCAAGCCCGACGAGCTGTGGTTCGACGCGGCGGTGATCGGCCGCGACGCGCAGCGTGGCGAGATCCGCGTCGACTGGGCCGCCGCGCTGCGCACGACGGTGGCCGAGGCGAAGAAGCGCGCGGAGAGCTTCGGGGCGACGGTCGCCGCGGTCACGCCCGACGCACCTGGTGACGAAGGTCCCGCGACGACCGGCCGCTCGCGGCTCAATCTCCTCCCCGTCGCGGAGCGTCCGGCGGTCGCGTGGTGGCGGCAGTGGCGCGTCTGGGCGCCGCTTGCGGCGTGCGCACTCGTCGCGCTCGTCGCGATCGTGCTGCCAATGTGGCAGAAGCGCGCGTATGTGATCGCGCTGACCCAGACGACCGAGCAGGCGCGGGTGCAGGCCGACGCCGCAAGTGCGCTACGCAATCAGCTCGAGACGGCGACCAACGACTACAACTACGTCCTCGGCCGGAAGTACGGCTTCCCGAGCTCGGTCCAGGTACTCGAGGATGTGACCAAGCTCCTGCCCGACGATACGTGGCTGACACAGCTCGACGTGCGCAGCTCCAAGGGCAGCAAGGAGCCGAAGCGCGAGTTGCTCCTGCGGGGAGAGAGCGCCAACGCCGGGCGCCTCGTGACGCTCCTTGAGGACTCCAAGGCATTCGTCGAGGCAGCGCCGCGGTCGCCGACGACGAAGATCCAGCCCGGCCCGGGCGAGATCTTCGACCTCGGCGCGCAGGTGGCACCGGTCGCGCCGCCGCAGCCCGTGCAGATTGCGAGCAACGTGGCCCCGGCTTCGCCGCCGGCAGCGCCTGCTCCTGCTGCGGCAGCGTCTCCCGCGCCTGGTAAAGCGCCCGTGGCGCCAGGCACGGCGGCGCCTGCGCCCACCGCTGCGGCTCCTGCCGCGACGACGCCACCAGCCGCGCCGCCTGCGCCGGCGCCGCAGCCGCGTGCGCCGATGCCGAGCGGTGTCGTGGCGCCTCCGCAGCCCGAGGCGCCGCCCGGCATGATGGTCCCGCGCGACATCCCGCCACCTCCGGGCTCGGTTCAGCCGCCCTCGGCGGGCGGGCCGCCGACCACGGTCGTGAACGGCGAGCAGGTGCTGTCGTCCACCATTCCCGGCGCTCCGCCGCCTGCGGGGAATTCGGAATGATTGCCGCTGCGATCGAACGCCTCCCCACGAAGCAGCAGCGCACGCTCGCTGTTGCGCTCTTCGTCGTCGCGACGCTTCTGGTGCTCACGGTGCTGCTGCTGCCGGTCGTGCTCCTGCACCAGCACTACAACAACGCGATCGCGCAGCTCACCGACCGTCTCGAGACCTACCGGCGCGTCGCGGCGCAGGCGCCCGAATATCGCAAGGCGCTCGACGCGATGCGCGAGAAGGACGCGCGCCGCTTTTTCCTCAAGAACTCGGCGGCGAACCTCGCAGGGGCTGAGTTGCAGGAGCTCGTGCGCGCGGCGGTCGAGGGCAACGGCGGGCGCATCACGACGAGCCAGAACCAGGCGCCGAAGGACGACGGCCGTTACCGGCAGATCGGGCTCAACGTGCAGTTCTTCGCGTCGACGCCGAATCTGCAGAAGATTCTCTACGCGCTCGAGACGCAGCAGCCGTATCTGGTGGTTGAGAACCTGTCACTGCGGCCGCTGAACGCGTTCCGCGGCTTCCGGCCGGCGCCGGGACAGGACCCCGAAGTCAACGTGCAGCTCGACGTCGTCGGCTTCGATTTCACCGAGCCGCCGAAGAAATAGGCAGGAGGACTCGCGATGAACGAACTCGCTATCCGCGCCCGCGCCTCGCTCTGGTGGTCGGTGCCGCTGCTGATCGCCGTCGTGTTCATTGCCTGGGAGACGGATTTCGGACGGACGATCCGCCGCGCACCTCCAGCCGAGGCGCCGGTCGAACCGCGCCCCGTCGTCACCTCGCTTCTGCCCGAATATCAGATCGCGGGCGGAACGGCGGCGCGCGCAGAGACCGTGCAACGGACGCTCTTCAATCCCACGCGCCGGCCCGCGCCAGTGGTCGCGGCCGACGCGACCCGGTCAGCGATGCAGAAGGGCCAATTCGCGCTGACGGGCACGATGGTCGTCGGCGGCAAGAACACCGCCTTCCTGCGCGAGAACGCCGGGGGCAAGGCACGGCGCGTGATCCAGGGCGAGACGATCAACGGAATTCTCGTGGCCGAGGTGAAGGCCGACCGCGTGCGCCTCGCGCTGGGCAACGATTCGGAGGAGCTCGTGCTGCGGGTCGCGCCGAACCCGCGACCCACCGTGCAGCCCGCGTTTCCTGCGCCGGTACCGCCGGCAGGTGCGCCCCCGCCGCCGCCCGCGCCAGGACCCGCTCCAGCCGCCGCCGTCCAGCAGCCGCAAGCGCAGACGGCCGCCGATGCCTCGCTCGCCGAGCGCCGGCGCGCCGCGCGCGCCGCGCAAGCGGCCATTCAGCAGCAGACCTCGACGCCCGACGGCAACCCGGTACCGCAGAACGTCCAACCGACGCCGGTGCAGGCCCCGGCCGCCGCCACCGGCGCGGCGCAAGCGGCGCCTGCGCCCGATCCGCGCTGGGCGGAGATGTACCGCCAGTACCAGCAGCCCCGCCCGAGCCTGACCACTCCGAAATGACCTCCTAACCGATCCCTAGTGATCCGGACCTCAACGATGCCCACCCCGTTCACCTACCGCCGCGCGCTCGTCCGCGCGCTGCCGCTCGTGCTCGCCGCGTGCGCATCCCAGCAACCGGCTCCGGACCCGCAGGGCCCGGGATCGACGATGAAGACGACGCCGATGAAGGCGACGCAGGGGATGTCGCCCCAGCTCGCCGACGCCGCGCAGCGCGCGCAGGAGCCCGGACTTCCCTCTGCCGAAGAGCGCGCGCGGATCTTCAAGGGTACCGGCGTGCTCGTGAAAGGCCAGCAGCAAGGGGGCGCGATGCCGCCCGGGCAACCCGTGCAGGCGACCGGCAACAGCATCGTGCTCAACTTCGAAGGCGCCGACTTGCGCGAGGTCGTCCGCAGCATCCTGGGCGACACGCTTGGCGAGGCTTACACCATCGACGCGTCGGTCGGCGGCACTGTGACGTTGCGCACGACGACCGGGATCCCGCGCGAGTCGCTGCCGGCGACCCTCGAGATGCTGCTGCGGATGAACGGTGCGGCAATGGTGAAGGAAAGCGGGATCTACAAGATCGTCCCGCAGGCCGCGGCGGTGCGCGGCAACCTGACGCCGCAGCTCGGCAATTCGCAGCGCGCGCTGCCGCCGGGGTTCACCGTGCAGATCGTGCCGCTGCGCTACATCGGCGTGCGTGAAATGGTGCGCATCCTCGAGCCGTTCGCGCGGGACGCGAGCGCCGTGCGCCCGGACGAGCTGCGCAACATGCTGATCCTGTCCGGCACCGAGATCGAGTTGAGGCACCTGATGGAAACGATCGACATGTTCGATATCGACTGGATGGCGGGCATGTCGGTCGGCGTGTTCACGCTGCAATACGCCGACGTGAAGACGGTGGCGGCGGAGCTCGACAAGGCGGTCGGCGACAAGGCGACGAGCCCGCTCTCCGGAATCCTGCGGATCATCCCGATCGAGCGGCTGAACGCTCTCCTCGTGATCACGCCGCAACCCGCGTATCTCGACGAATTCAAGAAGTGGATCGTGCGACTCGATCAGGCCGGCACCGGCGACGGTCCGAGTTTCTACGTCTACAACCTGCAGAACCAGCGCGCCGAGAAACTCGGCCCGCTCCTGACACAGGCGTTCACCGGTCGCGCACCCCCCGCGTCCGCAGCGCCCGCACCGACGCTTGCGCCTGGCACCCCTGCCGGCACGATCGTAAACCCGCCGTCGTTCCAGGCGCAGCCCTCGATCACGCAGCCGACGATCAACGTGACGACCACCCCCGCGCCGCAGCCCCCGGGCTCGACCACGCCGACCAGCGGGCCTGCCGGCGCGCGCACCGGCGAGGGCCTCGGTGTCGTGCGCAATATCCAGGTCGTCGCGGACAAGGATCAGAACACGCTCCTGATCATCGCGACGGCGCAGGAATACCGGATCATCGAAGCAGCGCTGAAGAAGCTCGACGTCCCCGCGCGGCAGGTGCTGATCGACGTGACGATGGCCGAGGTGACGCTGACCGATACACTCGAGTTCGGCGTTGACTGGCTGTTCAAGGGCGCCGCGCCGTCGGGGCGCGGTTCCGGTGGCAACGTGAATGGCGGAGGAGGTCTGTCGCCAATCAATCCGGCCGTGCCTTTGGTTGCCGCCGTCGGAGCCGCGGCGGTGAACCCGCCGCTGGCGCTCGCGCAAGGCTTCTTCTACCTCATCAACAACTCGAACTTCCCGGGCGGCATCCAGGCCGCGCTGCACTTGCTCGACACCTACGGCAACACGAAGGTGCTCGCGAACCCGCACCTCTCGGCGCTCGACAATCAGAAGGCGACGATCAAGGCGGGCGACCGGATTCCGATCTGCCAGCAGAGCATCGTGGGCAGCACGACCAACGTCGTCACGACGACGTCGCAATACATCGACACCGGCGTGCTGATGCAGGTGACCCCGCACATCAACCAGGGCGGGCTCGTCACGCTCGACGTGCAGGTCGAGGTGAGCATCCCGGGCAACACCGCGAACCCGTGCGATGCGCCGCCGATCAACACGCGCTCGGTGCAATCGCTGGTCTCCGTGCAATCGGGCCAGACGCTCGTGATGGGCGGCCTCATCAACGAGGCGCGGAAGAATTCGTCGCAGGGGCTGCCGCTGCTCTCGCGCATTCCCGTTATAGGCGGCCTCTTCGGCGATCAGACGCTTACCAACAACCGGACCGAGCTCGTCGTGTTCATCACCCCGCGGATGATCGAGACCGAACTCGACCTCAAGAACGCGATCGACGACCTCCGCAAGAAGATGCAGAAACTCGACGAATCGCTGGATGTTTTCAATAGCACTTTGACCCCGTCGGGCCGTATATTCCCTTCATTCTAAAAGTGATTTTTCGATACCGTCGCCGCACGGCGACACTGAAACGTCTCCAAACCCCGACAAATTACTGTTGCAGCAGTGCAACGGAAAATTAGGGCAATGAATTCCCCCGGAATCGGCGTTGACGATGCGGGGGTCATTGGTTAGGCTTCCTTCGAGGATTGCGGCGCCGCAGGGCGAAGGGGTAAGTGAACGGCGGTCCTCCGAGCACACGCACTGCGGCGTTTCACCCACGTTTCCAGGGGCAATCCAGATGGTTCTGCAGAGTATCGGGCGGCGGCGCGTCCGCAACGGCAGCATGGGTGTGCGAGAAAGCGCCGCGGTGCTTCTGGTGGCCTTGGCCGGCTGTGCGAGCGTCGGCGGCCTCTCGAAGGACTCGTCACCCGAGGCGAAGCAGGCGGCGGTGACGGAACGTGCCAAGGCCCGCTGGGCAGCCATGATCGATGGCAACCTCGACCAGGCTTATACGTTCCTCTCACCGGCGTCGAAAGGCATTGTTTCGCTCGCGTCGTTCAAGCAGCAGGCGAGAACCGGTTATCGGGAGGCGAAGGTCGAAAAGGTCGAGTGCGATGGCGCGACATGCAAGGTCAAGATGTTCGTGACCTACGATCATCGACTCATGAAGGGAATCGGCACGCCACTCGAGGAACGCTGGGTGATCGATGAGGGACAAGCTTGGCTCGTTTGGTAGCGGAAGCGCGATCGGCGAGCCGTTGCAAATTTTCCACAAGGGGGCTTTTCGGCATTGCCGGTAAAGAGATAAATCCTTTGGCAAGCAGGGTAAAGTGTAATAAGATTCAACGGCCGTCGGTTTTAAAGTGATCACTTTGGAACGCAATCGCAAACACAGGAGTCACCACCAACCATGAACACGTTCAACAAGAAGTCGCTGTACGCCGCGATCGCGGGTGTAAGCGCGCTGGGCGTGACGGGCACCGCGGAGGCGGTTCACGTCAACCCGGACGGTCTGGGCCAGGTCCTGATCTATCCGTACTACACGGTGCGGACGCGGGCTGGCACGGTCTTCGTGAACCCGCAGTTCAACTCGCTGCTGTCGGTCGTGAATTCGACGGCGTCGGCGAAGGCCGTCAAGGTCCGCTTCCTGGAAGGCAAGGACTCCCGTGAAGTGCTGGACTTCAACCTCTACCTGTCGCACAACGACGTGTGGACCGCGGGCATCATTCCGACGGACGACGGCGGCGGTATCGTCACGTTCGACAAGTCGTGTACGGTTCCCACGGTTTCAAGCTCTGCATCGAGCCCGACGCCTTTCGTCAACTACGCGTACAGCGGCACGAATACGGACGGTGCCGACACCTCTCTCGACCGCTCGCGTGAAGGCTACGTCGAAATCATCGAGATGGGCGACGTCATCGGCTCGACGGCCTCGGGCATTACGCATAACAGCAGCGGCGTTCCCCCGTGCACGAACATCCCGATCGACATTACGGATGCCACCGTCACCAATATTGTGCAGGGTACGGGTGGCCTGTTCGGGACGATGACGATCATCAACGTCAACGCCTCCGCCGAGACGGGCTACGACGCGGTGGCGCTCGAAGCGTTCCGCGCACCTGGTACGGGGCCGATCTGGGCGCCCGCTGGAACGATCGATCCGACGCTGCAGGCCCAGCTGGACACCTCTCCGACCACCCACCAGGCCGAGACGTACGCCGCCGGTGCGGTTGTCATTTCAGGCTGGAACACGGGCATCGACGCGGTCAGCGCCGCGCTGATGCACGACAACGTGATGAACGAATACGTTCTCGACAGCGGCACGGCTTCGCTCACCGACTGGGTCCTGACCTATCCGACCAAGCGCTATTACGTCAGCACGGGCACGGGCACACCGACCGCGCTGTTCCAGCGGAACTTTGCCGGACCGCTGGGCGCCTGCGACGACGTCGACATCGCGTTCTGGGACCGCGAGGAGCAATCGACCTCCGGACCCCCGCCGGGATTCTCGCCGCCGCCTCCGGGCAGCCCGAAGTCCGCGCTGTGCTGGGAAGCGAACATCGTCACGTGGAATAACTCGAATCTGTTCGCGTCGACCAACAGCCGCAACATCAACACGCCGTTCCAGGATGGCTGGGGCCGCCTCAACCTCCTCGCCGCCGGTGGCGTCGTTACCCCGATTCCGCTGTCGGCGCACAGGTTGGTCTCGACGACGAACCAGACCTTCAACGGCCTGCCAGTCGTGGGATTCGCGACCATGACGTACTTCAATGGCCAGATTCCGACGGTTAGTGTGAACCCGACTGACACCACGGCCCCGACGTCATTCCTGCAGTCGGCCTACGGTGCGAGCTTCAAGCACAAGACCACGTCGCTAATTCAATAAGGCGATCGGACGGAAGTCATGGAAGGGCGGGATTCGTTCCCGCCCTTCTTTTCGTTCGGGGTGCCGTTTCTCGCCCCCGGACTGCATTGCTGCCTCGTCATTGCGTCGTACGCGGCCGGCGCCGATAAGCGCCGCTGACGCAAGGCTTCTCCGGCCATTGTTGGGTGCGAATCGGCCTTAAAAAAGGGGGGCCGGTCGGCTATAATGGTGTAAATTTTGCAAGGGACCTGAAGCCGAGCGGCGCGCCGGTCCTGTGGAGCATTACCATGACAAAGTCATTCTTACGAACGCTCCTTGGCCTCACCGCCGCGGTGTTCCTCAGCGCAACGGCGTTGCCCGCGTCGGCCGCCACGCTCACCTACAACGATCCGAACTGCGCCGGCTTCCAGATCACGGGTTCCGGCGGCAGCTTCACGCTGACCTGCGGGAAGCTCGCCTGCTCGATCAGCGGCCTGACCACGCCGACGACAGCGGTGGGCACCGCGCTGACCGCAACCTGCACACCGGTAGCGAGCGGTTACCTATGGAGCCTCGTCAGCGGCCCGTTCAGCGACAGCACGTGCAACGCTCCATCGCAGCCGACATCGGTAACGACGAACATCAACAAGCCGAACGGGATCGTGGCGGGACAGAAAATATCGTGCCTGTACCAGGTGAACGCGACGTCCGCATCGCTGTCCGGCCAATCCATGGTGACCGTTACGTGGAGCGACGCGCCAACCGCGCCACCGGTTTGTGCGCCCGCGGCGGTTACAGTGCCCACGCCGATGACAAGCGCGGGCGGTAACGTCGTCCTGGGTGCGGGTTGTGTGCCGAACGCAGGCGTGACCTACTCGTGGACCCGCACGGCGCCGACGGCCGGTGCGCCCACGAACCCGACAACGGCAAATCCGACCGACACGCTCGCGGCCAACACCGGTACATCGGCGGTCACCTACACTTGGCTGGTCGTTGCCTGCACGAGCCCCACCACGTGCGACACGAAGTCGGTGACGACGAGTGTCCCCGCACCGGGCGGCGGCGGCGGCGGCGGCGGGTCGATTTCGTGCTCGGGTTTCCCCGCAGGCACGGCCGTCATCGACCTGCCGTGGAGCAATGCCAGCATCTATACTTCAAACTCCACGGGATTCCCAGCCCAAGCGGCCCTGGTCCTGCGATTTACTGTTCCCGCGGGCACACCGCCTTCGAACACTTCCACGGCAGGCCGGGTCAACATGAACGAATACGTCGATCGCTCGGCTTCGCGATATGCCGTACTTTCGACTACGGCCTGCGATTTCAGTGGAACGTATGGCACGACGCTTCCCGCGAAGCAGACGGGCATCAGCGTCAGCTTTATGACTGCGGTGACGGTTGCCCAGCCCGCGGGCATAACCCTTACGCCCGGGACGACCTACTACATCAACGTCAGGAATACGGATGCAGCGGGCAATTGGTCTTGCACAACGAGCACGTGCAACATGGTCATCAACTGGTTTATCCCAAGATAGCCCCTGACGCAGCGAGCGTGCTTCGCTGCTCAAGCCCCGCGCCATGCGGGGCTTCGTTTTTGTACTGCGCCCGATCCCTGCGCCGAATCGACAAGATGCGCATGACACAGGTGTTTCGCATGACTGTCATATCCGCTCTCCCGCGAATCCGCGCGTGGGTACCCGCACTGGGGCTCCTGGCCTGCGTCGCCGCCGGCGCCGCCGATGCGCCCGACACGGTGCTCGCTCAGCGCGGCGATGTCGTCATCACGCGTGCCGATTGGGACGCCGAGCTCCTCCGCATCCCGGAGAAGGATCGCGATGAATTCGCGTCGAACCTGCGCCGCAACTACAACCTGCTCGCGCGGATGCTGATCACACGCGAGCTTGCGCTCGAAGCGAAGCAGAAGAAGCTCGTCGCCGATCCGATGACGTCGACGCGAGCGCCGCAGGAGGAGGATCGCATCCTTGCCTCCGCGCTCATCGCTTCCGCGGAGGACGCGGCGGCTCGCGACTTCGAGCTCCGGCAGCCGGTGTTCGAGCGGCGGGCGCGCGAACTCTACGAGGTCGACAAGGGGAAGTACTCGACGCCGGAAACCGTGATGATCACCACGCTTTTCTTCTCGGCTGCGAAGGATGGCGCCGAAGGCGCGGAGCGGCGCGCCCAGGCGGAGCTGGTGAAGATCAAGGGCGGCGCCGACATCGGTGATCTGGCCTCGACCGCGTCCGACGACCCGGCGACGCGCGAGAATCGTGGCCGCAAGGGGCCGCTTGCGCAAGCCGATCTCGATCCAACGCTGGCCCGGGGCGTCTTCGCGATCAAGAAGAAGGGCGACGTTTCGGACGTGATCCATACCCGCGACGGCACATGGATCGTGCGGCTCGACGAGCGCACGGCGTCGGTACCGCGGCCGTTCGAAGAGGTCAAGAGTGCGATCCTGGCTGACATGAAAAAGGCGCAGATCGACGCCGCGCGGGCCGCCGTGTACGCCTCAGCGGGCGGGGGCAAGGAAATCTCGTACAACCCGCCGGCGATCGAGGCGCTGCGCCCGCCGCCTAAGGCAAACCCGTAAGCCGCCGCTCGGCGCCGCCGCAGAAGGCGGCGTCGGTTCTTGCTATCCTCGCGCCATGACGGCCGCACCGCGCGCGCACGGCACGCTGGTCTCGCGCAATCGCGCGCTCTTTGTCAACTTCTTCCGGCGCGAGCTCCGCTCGCGGTACCTGGGCAGCACGAGCGCGCTCCTGTGGGCGTTCGTCCAGCCGCTCATGATGCTCGCCGTTTATCACCTCGTGTTCACGCGGATATTCCGCACCGTGGCGTTCGACGGGAAGAGTTTCCTTCTGTTCGTCGCGGTCGCGCTGTGGCCGTGGCTTGCGGCGCAGGAGGGCCTCGTGCGGGCGACGGTCGCCATTCCGGCGTACGGTGCGCTTATCCGCAAGGTCGCGTTCCCGCACGAACTCGTCGTCTACGCGTCGGTCGCCGCGACGTTCGCGCTGCAATTCGCAGGTTACCTCGTCGTGCTGCTCGTCCTGTCGGCCTTCGGCGAGCCGGTGCGCTTCGAGGGGCTCGTCCTCGCGCTCCCCGTCTGGGCGATCCTCGCCATAGGGGTGACCGGGATCGCGCTCGCACTCTCCGCGCTGCAGGTCTTCGTGCGCGATGTCGAGCACATCCTGGCGCCGCTCCTGACCGTGCTCATGTATCTCACGCCGATCCTCTATCCGCTCGCGCTGGTGCCCGACGGGGTGCGGCCATGGGTCGCCGCGAATCCGTTCGGCTGGCTGGTCGAAAGGCTGCGCGACGCGCTGCTCGAAGGACGTATCGCGCCGCGTCCGGGCGATGTGGTTGCGCTCGTCGTCGCGCTGCTGCTCTTCTTCGCGGGGCGGTGGATGTTCCGCCGCCTTTCGCCGTACTTCGAGGACTTCGTATGAGGCGGGGGGATGAGCGCGAAGCGTCGTGCACGAGCGCGAAGGGCCGCTCCCGAGCGCGAATAGCCCCGGAGCGCGTCAGCGCGAAGGGTCGTGCATGACCGCACTCCTGCGTCTCGACGGCGTCGGCAAGGACTACGCGAAGCTCGACGCGCGCGGAGGCCGGATCGGACTCGTATTCGATCTCCTGCGCGGGCGGCCTGCGGCGCAATCGTTTTGCGCGCTCGACGGAATCTCGCTCGAACTCGCGCGGGGCGAGTCGCTTGGCGTGATCGGCGAGAACGGCGCCGGCAAGTCGACGCTCCTCAAGATCATCGCAGGCGTGATCCGGCCCACGCGCGGGACGGTCGCGGTGCACGGGCGCATCGGCGCGCTGCTCGAGCTCGGCTCGGGGTTCCATCCCGAATACACGGGGCGAGCGAACATCGATCTCGCGGCGACGCTCCTCGGGCTCACGGCAGCGGAGATCGCCGCGAAGCGCGACGAGATCATCGCCTTCGCGGACATCGGCGCGCACATCGACGAGCCGATCAAGCACTACTCGTCGGGCATGGTCGTGCGGCTCGGGTTCGCCGTGGCGACAACGCTCGCTCCCGACATCCTGATCACGGACGAGGTACTCGCCGTCGGCGACGAATCGTTCCAGAAGAAGTGCGTGACCTGGATGGAGCAGTATCTCGCGCGGGGCGGCACGCTCCTCATGTGCTCCCACAGCCTGTATCACGTGCAGAAACTCTGCCGCAACGCGATCTGGCTCCGCGACGGCCGCGCCGAGCAGCTGGGTCCGGCGGCCGATGTGACGCAAGCGTATCTCGCCTACCACGAGGAGAAGCGCGCAGCGATCCAGCGGCCGCCGCAGGGTGCCACGGAAGCGGGCGCGGCGGGCTACTACCGCGTGCGCTCGTTCGACCTCGCGCCGGCCGACACGGTCGCTGCGGGCGCCTCCCTCGCGGTCCGTGGCATCGTCGACTCGCCGGACGAGCGGCCGCCGGTCGTTCTGATCGGCTTCGTGCGTGCGGATGGCACGCCCGTCTACGGCGTGGCGACCGACATGGACGGTGTCGTGCCGCGGCAACTCGCAGCCGATCGCTTCGCGTTCGCGCTCGAGTTCCCGGCGCTGCCGCTTCTACCCGGCAAGTATTTCGTCCGTGCTCACGTGCTCGATCCCGAAGGCGTCCGCATGTTCGATACGCTCGAGAAGCCGCTTGTCGTGACCGGATCGAGTCGTGAGTTCGGGCTCGTGCGCATCGCGCACCGCTGGCGTGAGTGTGACGCGCAAGCCGTGCGCGACGATGCGGTCGCCAGTGCGCCGCGTGACGATTGACGCCCATGACGATCTGGATCGAGGAAGTCGATGACGCGGAGCCCCGGGCCGGAGCCCTGTTCCTGCGCTCGTTCGGGCATCCGATTCCGACGTTTCCGCGGCACTTCATCGCGTTCGGCCGCGATACCCGGGGCGCGCCGCAGGTCGCGGGTTACGTGCATTACACGGCGTGGGAGACGACGGCGTGGCTGTGCGGCGGACTGTGCGCCGATCGCGATGCCTACGCGCGCGCTGCGGCCGACGACGCGGTGCAGTGGAAGCGCGCGGGCGGGATAGGCGAGATGATCCTTCGTGCAACGTTTCCGTTGCTCGTCGACCGTCCGGCGGTCTTCAGCACCTGCGGCGACCCGAAGCAGTGGCAGCATGACCTCAACGCGGGGTTCGAACCGGCGGGGCCGCCGCACCTGCTCGTGCATTGGACGCGGCCGATTCCCGAAGGCGAGCGACAGCGGCTGATTGCGCAGATCGCGGCGCTGCCGCCCTTCTGAGATGCGCGCGTACGTCCTCACCTATCATTCGGGCAACGTCGCGGGCAACGATTACGCGACCAACAACCTGGTGGCGCTGGGACAGGACCTGCATGAGCTCCGCGCCCAGGGAGTCCTGCTCGTGCCACTGCGCGAGATCGTCGACGCGCTCCTCGCAGGTCAAGGGGGCCGGCTGCCGGAGCGAGTTGCCGCGTTGACGCTCGACGACGGGCTCGATTTCGACTTCATTGATCTCGTGCATCCTCATCACGGCCCGCAGGCGTCGGTGCGCACGGTGCTCGAGCAGCACGAGCGGCTGACGGGCGATGCCGTTCACGCGACGTCGTTCGTGATCGCGTCGCCGGAGGCGCGTCGCCAGATCGCCGACCGCGAGATGCTGGGTCATCAGTGGATTGGCGATCATTGGTGGGCGGCAGCCGTCACGAGCGGGCGCTTCGACATCGGCAACCACGGCTGGGATCACGTGAGCCCCTCGGTGACGCCCGTGGCCGAGCGCGACGGACGATCCGGCTCCTTTCGCCACGTCGAGACGTTCGCGGAGGCGGACCGGCAGGTGCGCGTCGCGCGCGAATTCATCGCGGCCCGGGCGCCCAATCCCGGGACCGCGTTCTTCGCCTATCCGTACGGTGATCCGAGCGACTACGCGGCGAACGACTACCTGCCTCGCCACGGCGAGCAGCACGGGACGACGGCGGCGTTCACCGGACGACCCGAGCCGATCCACGCGCAGAGCAACCGATGGCGGCTTCCGCGGTACACGTGCGGCATGGACTGGCACTCGACGTCCGAGCTCGTGCGCATCGTCCGCGACTAGCGCGAACAGACCATAGTCCTTCGCATGCCCGCGAGCGCCCTCGAACTCTCGTCATTGCGCGGCGTTCTGCACGTGATCCATGGCCACGGCGGTGGCACGGAACATCATGCGCGCGCTCTGATCGACGCATCTCGGGCCCGGTACCGACACCATCTCGCGATTGCCGTCGGCGCGCGCTGGCAGGTCGAGGTCCATGCGACAGGCGATAGCGTGCGGACATTCGAGCTCGTGCGGGAGGAGGGAGAAGCGTGGCCCGCGTTCGTCGGCGGACTGTGTGCTTCGTTCGGCGTCGACGTCATCCATCTGCACAACATCACGGGCTGTCGCGACGGGATTCTCGAGGCGCTGGCAGCCCTTGACCTCCCCTACGGCTACACGGTGCACGACTTCAACTTCGCGTGTCCGACGATTCTGTTCCTGGGTACCGACGGGATGTATTGCGGGGCACAGACGGACGCCGGGTTCTGCACGCGCTGCCTCGCCGCGCAGCCGTCCCTCGCCGGGATCGACATCGTCGCGTGGCGCGCGCGGCACCGGGCGCTGCTGGCGCGCGCGGCCTTCCTGGTCGCGCCATCACGCTTTACCGCCGCGACGCTCGCGAAGTACTACCCCGATCGCACGATCGACGTGATTCCGCACGGTGCGCCTGGCAACTGGGCCATGGCGAGCGAAGGATCGGAGGATGACGACGCGCATACGACCCTCCCCTCGAGCGGGCGGATGCTGCTGCTCCCCGACGACGGCATACCCACGGTCGCCATATTAGGTGCCGTGGGTCCCGACAAGGGGGCGCGCAGGCTCGAGCAGCTGGTCGAGCTCGTTCGCTCGATGGGCTCGCGCGTCCGGTTCGTGCTCATCGGTTACATGGACGTGCAGCACGGGCCGTGGCAAAGCGAAGACGCGGTGTTGACGGTGCACGGTCGCTACGATCCGCGCGACCTGCCGGAACTCCTCGCACATTATCGGGTGCGCCTCGTGGCGTACCCGTCGGCGGGCCCCGAAACCTTCAGCTTCACGCTGTCGGAGGCATGGGCGGCGGGCTGCCCCGTCGTCGTCCCTCCATTCGGCGCGCTGGCCGAGCGCCTCGAAGGGACCGGTGCGGGCTGGGCGTGGACGGATGAGGAGTGGCGCGATGCTGGGCGGATGCTCGCACGCATTGCCGCAATCGTCGCACCCGAGCATGCGGCCGAGCTCGCTCGCGCCGCCGATCGAGCGCGCAGCGTTCCGCAACCCACGCTCTCCGCCATGGCCGAGCCCACGCTCGCGCACTACGATGCAGCGATCGCGACGTGCGCTCGGCAGGCGTCGCGGATGCTGCCGCTCGAGTGGACGCGCATGCGGGCCGCGGAGCGCGGCAGCGCCGTTGCCGGCACGTCGAGATGAGCGCCGCAAGCGAGGTGGCCGACTGGATCGCGCGTGGCCGCGCGCACCAGCGCGAGGGGCGGCCGGTCGACGCGCTGTTGTGTTTCCGGCGCGCGAGCCGCGCCGACCCGCGTGCGGCCGATCCTCATTTCGTGCTGGGCGAGGCGCTCTGGCAACTGGGCCGTCTGCCTGAGGCGGTCGGAGCCTGGCAGGAAGCGGCGCGCGTCGACCCGGCGTTTCTTGCGCCCTCGCAGGCGATTTCCGAAGCGTTGCTCGCCACGGGAGACGACGCCGGTGCCCGCGACGCGGCAGAGCGGGTTCTAACGCTTGCACCCGGCAACGTGCGCGCCCGGTTGATCCTTGGCATCGCGCGACTTGCCTCCGATCCTGCGGTCGCCGACGAGATCGCGCGTGCGTTGGATGATGAGCCTACGCTCGCTGCTGTGCCGACGCTCGCAGGACCGCTCGCGCTCGCGCTCGACCGCATGCCGGCAACCGAGCAGCGCGCGCGCCTCGTTGCGCGATTCGCGCGCGCGCCGGAGGCCCTCGTCCCCGCACCGCTGCTGCTCGGCGCGCTCGCGCTCGAGCACGCGACGGCGGACAGCGGAATGTCCGCAGCCGAGCGTGCGGCGCTCGTCGCGATGCTGCGCACGCGGCACGCCGGCCCGGGGGATCTCGACGCGCTCCGCCGGATCGCCGTCGCCAGCGCAGGTACCGACACGGCGGCAGCTGCCGACTTCGCCTCGCGCTATGCCGAATGGTGCGCGGCATCGCTCGCGCCCGTCGCCCCAACCGCGTGGCCGCGACGCGTCGCGGGGACGCATACGCGCGTGGTTGTCGTCGTGCCAGCCAATGCAATCGAATCCGGCGCGCTCCGCGCGATCGCCGGACTGCCGCGCGACGCCTTCAGGGTCACCCTGGCGGTGCTAGGCGTTCCTGCGTCTCCGTTGCCGCAGAATGCGGTCGGTCTCGTGCTTCCCGCACCGCCGGATACTGCCGCGACGAACGCGATCGCCGCGCAGGACGCCGATGTCCTCATCGACCTGGCCGGCATGGAGGCTGCAGCGGGGTCCCTCCTCGCTCAGCGTCCCGCGCGGACCATCTGGACGTTGTCGACGGTGCACGCGCCGCACGCCGCCCCGCTCGTCGACCGCAACTTCGACGACGCGAAAGCGCTCATCGGGGCGCTCGCGGCGCTGCACGAAGCGCGCGACGGGGCGGCAGACTGTACGGTCGACGGCGCCGCACTCACTGCATTGTGGACCGATGCCGTTCGCGCACACCAGGCGGGCGACGGTGCCGGCGCGGTCGCCGGCTACGCGAAAGTGCTCGAGCTGCAACCCGGCTTCGCGCCTGCCCACTACCTGTCGGGGATCGCGTTGCGCGATCGCGCGAGCGCTGACGCCCGCGCCGCCTTCGCGGCGGCGCTGACCGCCGCGCCCCGGTATGTCGACGCTCGGATCGCCGCGGCGAACGCCGCTGTCGTCGAGGGCGACTGCGAAGCGGCCGTCGCACTGTGCGACGAAGGTCTCGCGATGACACCGTTCGACGCGGGCCTCCTGCGCGCGCTGGGGCGAGCGCATCTCGCGCGGCGCGATGGAGTCGCGGCGGCCGCGGCGTTCGCGCAGGCGCTCAACGTCGACATGACCGACGGCGAGACACACTACAACCACGGCGTAGCGCTGCAGATGCAGCGTCAGTTTCCCGAAGCGGCGCGTGCCTATCAGCGGGCGCTCCTGTTCCGTCCCGATTTCTTCGCCGCGCATTTCAACCTCGGCGTGCTGTTCCAGGAACAGCAGATGACTGAGGCCGCGATCGCCGCCTATGGCGAAGTGCTGGCGGTGGACCCCGGCAACGTCGCCGCCTACAAAAACCTGGGAGAAGTCCTGCTCGCGGCCGGCCGGATAGACGCGTTTCTGACCAACTTCGGGCGTTTCGAGGAGCGCTGTCCCGATGCGCTGCCGCTGGCCGTGCAGGCGCTGGTCGCCTGCCAGCATCGGGGCGATTTTGCGAAGCTCGATCGCTACCTCGGGGGCATCCGGCACGACCGCTTTGCGCCGCAAAGCGAGGCCGAGCGGGTCGATGCGCTCGAGGAGCTGCTGTTTCTTCTGCTTTACTTCGATGTCGAGCCTTCGTTGCTCTTGCATCTGGCGGAAGTCTACGACGAGGCGGCCCGTCGCGCGTACGGCGAGCCGCTGCCGGTGCCAGCCGTGCGCCGGCCCGGACGCCTGCGCATCGGTTACCTGTCCGGAGACCTGCGCAATCACGTGATGGGCAAGATGGCGTGGGCGGCGGTCGAGCATCATGACCGGAAGCGGTTCGAGCTCTTCTTCTACGCGCTCTCCGAGGTCAACGACGAATGGACCGCGCGGTTTCGCGGGCTCGCCGACCATTTTCGCGTCGTCGCGCACGACACCGTCGACGACACTGCGCGCACGATCGCCGCTGACGATCTCGATGTGCTGGTCGACCTGTCGACCCACACGCAAGGCGCACGGCCCGGAGCCCTCGCTCGCAGGCCGGCGCGCGTGCAGATCACGCACGTCGCCTCGGCCGGCAGCCTGGGCCTGCGCGCGGTCGACTTCAAGCTGACCGACGGCTACGCGGACCTCCCCGCGAGCCAGGCCTTTCTGCTCGAGACGCTCTTGCCGATGGACGGATGCGTGTACCCGTACCGGCACGTCGCGGCGGCAGCGAACCACCCCTTCCATCGGGGGTCGCTCGGCATCGCTACCAATGCGGTGCTGATCGGCGCGTTCGTGAACCCGCTTAAGCTCTCGCGCCGCTGCCTCGCGCTGTGGCGGGAGGTGCTGGCGCGGATTCCGCGCGCGCGCCTCGTATTCTCTCCCGTCAATCCGGGACTTCGCGCGAGCTTCGAACGGCTGCTGGCCGCGGCGGACATCGGTGCCGAGCGCGCGCTGTTCCTGCCGCAAGGACGCGATGACGCCGAGAACCAGGCGCGCTACGCGCTCATCGATTTCGTGCTCGACCCGATGCCCTACGGCGGCGTCAACGGCACCCTGGAGGCGCTCGACATGGGCGTGCCCGTGGTTACGCTCGTGGGCCGGCGTCACGCGGAGCGAACGTCTTATTCGATCCTCGCAAACCTGGGCGTCACCGCGACCGTTGCCGAAAGCGGCAGCGAGTACGTCGCGATCGCGGAGCGCCTGGCGACGGATGCAGGCTTCATGCGCGAAGTTCGCGCCGCGATCCGGACGGGTCTATCGCAGTCGGCGCTGACCGATATGCCGGCGCACACGCGCGCGCTCGAGCGCGCTTATGCCGTTGCCCTGGCGGCAAAGGCTCCGGACGCGCTGGCGAAGGCGGAGGAAGCGGCCCGTGCCTGACGTGCGGCTCGCGCAGGCGGAGGCATTGCTCCGCGGCGGCCGGCCGAACGAGGCCGTGCCGCTGCTCAGTGCCGTGCTGGCGACCGTGGGCGCGACGCCCGATGAATGCAGGGCGGCGCTGCAGCTTCGCGCGCAGGCCCGCGAAGCGTCGGGTGACACGCGCGGTGCGATCGTGGATCTGGAGCTCGCGGTCGGCCGTTTTCCCCGCGATGCGCGCCTCCGCAACGCGCTTGGCATCCTGCTTGCCGACAGGGGCGACGTCGCGGGGTCGATCGAGGCGCTCAGGATCGCGGTCGGGCTCGACCCCGTCTACGCGCGCGCCTGGAACAACCTCGCCAACGCGCTGCGCAGCGGCGGACGGATGGACGAGGCCGCGGACGCCGCACGCCATGCGGTGGCCGCGCAACCGGACTACGCGCTCGCGTGGAGCAACTTGGGTGCGCTCCTGCTCGACCTGGGTGACGAGACCGGCGCGACCGACGCGTTCCGGCGCTCGCTGGCGCTGCGGCCGGACGTGCGCACGCTGCGGGCGCTTGCGGCGATCGCGCGCCAGCGCGGCCATGTCGACGAGGCGATCGAGCTTTACGGGCGGATCGACGCGGCCACTCCGGGGGATACCGGGATCCTGTTGTCGCTCGCCGGCACGCTGGCCGAGCGCGACGACCTCGACGCCGCGCGCAGCGTCTACGCAAGGGCGCGCTCGCACGAGCCGCAGCTTCTGCGGGCAGCCTTCGGCGAGCGGCTCACTCTGCCGATGGTCTATGCCGATGCGCCAGCCGTCGCGGCCGAGCGCGGGCGCTACGCCGATGGGCTTACGGCGCTCGAAGCCGAGCTACCCGCGCTGGTCACCGGGCGCGCGTTCGCCGACGTTGTCGATGACTTGCGCTGGACGAACTTCCTGCTCGCGTACCAGGGTGAGGACGATCGCGAGCTGCAGGCGCGTTTCGCCTCGCTCATGGCGCGCGCCATCGACGCCGTCGGACCCGAATGGCGGATACCTCCGCCACGCTCGATCACCGGCAAGCGTTTGCGTATCGGTTTCGCGTCGTCGTTCTTCAATGACGGCACGTGCGGCCGATACTTCCGCAGCTGGATGGCGGGACTCGATCGCACGCGCTTCGAGATCTTCGTCTATCACCTGCGACGCGACGCGACACCGTTCCTGAAGGCGCTCGCACCGCACGTCGACCGCGTCCGCACGTTCCCGGGCACGGCACTCGTTCCTTCGGCAATCGCGGCGATCATCCGCGCCGACGCGCTCGACGCGCTCGTCTACCCGGAGCTCGGGATGCACGCGACAACCTTCGCGCTGGCCGCGTTGCGCCTGGCGCCGGTCCAGTGCGCCGGCTGGGGACATCCCGTCACGACGGGACACGCGACGATCGACGCGTACTTGACGTGCGCTGCAATGGAACCCGAAGGCGCGGCGGCACACTACATCGAGCCGCTGATTCCGCTTCCCGGTATCGGCACCGAGTATGCCCAGCCGGCGTTGCCGGAGGGCGCGACACGGGTCCGCTACGGCTTGCCGGAAGGTGTGCCACTCCTCCTCTGCCCGCAGTCGCTCTTCAAGATCCATCCCGACAACGACGAGCTCTTCGCGCGCGTCCTGGCGGCGGCGCCGACGGCCAGGCTCGTCGTCTTCGAAGGGCGGCACCCGGCGCTCACAGCCCGGTACCGCGCGCGCCTCGCCGAGGCGCTCGCGCGCGAGGGCGTGCGCGCCGACGACCGCGTGATCATCCTGCGGCAATGTGGCCACGACGACTACCTCCGCATCAACGCAGTCTGCGACGCGATGCTCGACACGCTGCGGTGGTCCGGTGGTAACACGAGCCTCGACGCTTTGGCCGCGGGACTTCCCGTCGTCACGTTGCCGGGACAATTCATGCGCGGGCGGCAGAGCGCGGGGATGCTCGCGCTCGCGGGCGTTCCCGACCTTGTCGCGCGCGACGACGACGATTACGTCCGAACCGCGGTACAGCTCGCGCGCGATCGTGACTATTGCGAGGCGCAAGCCGCGCGCGTGCGCGAAGGCGCGCCAGCGGTGTTCGGCGACGCCGCGCCGGTGCGGGCCTTCGCCGACGCGCTCGAACGGCTGGTCAGGCGCTGACCACAGAATCCGCGAGTGCGGCGGTCACGTCGCGGATCACGGTGTCCCAATCACCAGCCCGGGACTGACGGAACAGGCGGGCCGTCGGATACCACGGGCTCGCGGTCCGGCCCGGGTGCCATCGCCAGTCGGCGGCGGACGCGAGCAGCACGAACGTCGGCCGTGCGAGCGCGCCCGCGAGGTGCGCGATGCTCGTGTCGACGCTGATCACGAGATCGAGCTCCGCAACCAGCGCCGCCATGCCGTCGAAGTTCTCGCGCATCGGCAGGCGGTGAAGCGCCTGCGCTGCCGGCAGTCCTGCGATCTCGCCTTCGTCGAGGCTGCGCTGAAGCGAGAACCACGCGCAGCCGGGGAGGGCGAAGAGCCGCGAGAGCGTGGCCAGCGGGATCGAGCGGCGGCGGTTGAGCGTGTTGTCGCGGCTGCCCGACCATGCGACGCCGATCCGGCGCACGCCGCTCCAGGCGGCGAGCGCTCGCACAACCTCCGCGCGGCGCTCGGGATCGGCGGCCAGATAGGGCACACTCGCCGGGATGGTTTCCGTTGTCACGCCGAGGGCGCCCGCGAGGGCGATCAACGACACGTGCGCATCGTAGCTGGGCAATCCGGCGTCACAGCCGGAGACCTGCGCGACGCCGGGGGCGCTCGAGAGCAGTCGCACGAGGGGCGCCTGAGCGCACAGCAGCACTCGCGCCCCCTGCAGGGCGAGCGGCGCCGCGAAGCGCACGAACTGGATCGAATCGCCCAAACCCTGCTCGGTTGTCACGAGTAGCGTGCGACCGGCGGGCGACGACCCGTCCCAGCGCGGCCCGGGCCACGACCGCACGAGCTGCGCGAACTCGGGCGCGCGGTCGCGCCACTCGTATTCACGGAATCCTTCGGCAAACTGCTCGTCCGCGAGCAGCGCGAGGCCCAGGTTCCAGTGCGCTTGCGCGAACTCGGGCGCGAGGGCAATCGACCGGCGGAACGCGTCGATGGCTTCGGGGAGCCGATTCGCGGCTTGCAACGCAAGCCCGAGATTGTTCCACCCGATCGAATATTCGGGATTGAGCTCGAGCGCTTGCCGATGCGCGGCGATTGCTTCCTCCATCCGGTCCGCCGCCGCAAGCGCGAGGCCCAGATTGTTGTGGAACTCGGCCTCCTCGGGCACGGCCGCCACGGCAGCCTCGAGCAGAGGCAACGCTTCGCTGACGCGTCCGCGCTGGTAGAGCGCGGCGCCCAGGAAGTGCGTCGCCATCGGATGCTCCGGCGCGAGCGCCAGCGCCGCTCGATAGCCGCGTTCGGCGGTATCGAGATCGCCTCGCTGGTGCGCTGTCATCGCGTCGCGGACGAGCACGTCGGGATCGGTGACCGCCGTCGCCACGCCCGTCGCCCCGAACGCGCCGTGGCAGTGCTTGTAGCGCTTGCCGCTGCCGCAAGGGCAGGGATCGTTGCGGCCGGCGACCGGGAGCTGGGCCGCGGTCCGCAGAGCGCCCGCGAGGATCGCCGTGACTTCGTCGTTCGACGGCGTTGCGGCCAGGATCCGCGCGCCGATCGCGCGCACCGCGTCCCATTGCCCCAAGGCGACGCAATTGCGGAGGAGCGAGAGGAGTTGCGGCGAGCGCGCAATGGCGTCGGAGAATGTAGGCGCGAGCGCCGCGATCTCGGCCGGCGGCACGGTCCGGCAGAAGTTGAACAAGCCGTGAAAACCGAAGGGCTGTCCGATCGGATAGGCGGCTTCGAACGAGAAACGGTCGGCCTGGGCCTCGTCGGCGAAGCGGATCCCGTGCTCGCGTTCGAGCAGGGGCCGGAACGTGCGGCCGATCGTCGTGTCCTCGGCGTCGACGAGCGAAATCCGCGGATCCTCGAGCGCTGCCAGGAGCTTGCGCGAGCGCAGCGAGAAGCCGCCGTTACCCACGCGCGAACCCGCCTCGTGCCAGTACCACTTCGCGCCGACGTAGTCGCAGTCGAGGAAGGTCGGGTCCCACGCTTCGGCATTGACTACGTAGCCGTCCCACTGGATCACGAGAACGTGGGGCGTATCGACGAAAGGCCGGAGGCCCTTAAGCACGAGCTGCGAGTACGCATCGCGCGAGACAAGAGGTGGAATCGTGGTGACTTCGACGCTGGCGGGGGCGACGATGCCTTCGGGCAGCGCATCGGTCAGGAACGCGACGCGTCCGAAGCGTGCCTGCTCCATCGACTTCGCGAGCGCGCGCAGCGCGAGCGCGTGATTCGCCGTGTCCGCGCACAGGAGAGTAACGCCCGGCAGCTCGAGCATCGGCAGGTGGGCGCGAGCGTACTACGCCGCGGGTGGCGCGACGGGGCTCGCCGCGCCGATCGCCGGAGGTTGCGCGTTGGCCGGCGGATGTGCGGCCGCGAAGCGCGCGGCGAAAGCGCGGAACGCGAGTACAACGAACACCGCGGCGAGAGGCGCCACGTGCAGCGTCGCGCGATTGATCGTTGTCTGCTCGGTGACCCAAAACCGCGCATTGGTGAAGCTGAAGACCACGACCAGGAACAGCGCGCCCGCAGCGGCGACCGCGGTGAGCGGCGCCAGCCTCGGCGATGCGAGTTGCCGCCAGGCGAGGAACGCCGCCGCGAGCGCCGCATACCAGAGCAGATGCCAGTTGGCGAGCAGGAAGTGCGTCTCGAGCAGCGCGCGCCACGCCGGGTCGAAGTCGAGGTGCAGGCGATAGCCCAGCACGACAGGGTCCGTCTGCGCGAGCACGGCCAGCGCGAACAACGCCACGGCGAGTCCAATCAGGACGTAGCGCGGCCCGCGCCGCGGCCAGAGGGCGACGACGATGCCGGGCGCGATCGTCAGCGCCCAGGCGAGTCCGGGAATCTTGATTTGCGTGCAGGCGACGGCCAGGAGCAACGCAACGGCCCCGTCGCGCAGCGAACGCGACCGCACCCAGCGGAGGAACGCGAGCACCGCGCCTGTGTAATAGGCCGCCATGGGCAGGTCCGCGTAGCCCGCCAGCGCCACGTGCACGTTGGCGAGCGGCAGCGAGGCGACGAGGAAAGCGCCGATGAGGGCGGAAAGCGCCGGAACCTCCTGCTCGCGCAGGGCACCGTAGACCGCGAGCGTGAGCGCGACCGAGAACTGCCACCAAGGCCAGTTCATCAGCACGTCGTCCCAGCGGCCGAGCGCGATGCATGTCCACACCTGCAGAAGCGGAACGGTCGACGGATATTCGGGGGAGGCGTCGAACCAGACGCTGCCGCCGGCGGCGAACCAGGCCGCGCTACGCGCGAACGGAACGATCGCACCCTCCTCGTACCAGACACGCGCCTTGGTCGCCCACTGGATCCACGCGTCCCACGGGTACAGCGGCTGCCACGACACTTCCAACGCGAGCAACGCGTAGCGAATCGCCATCCAGGCGACGAGCAGTCGCCACGCGAGTCGCGTTGCGTCGGTCACGTCCGGCGGCGTGACGAGCGAACGCATCGCGCTCGAGAACGCGGCCCTGGTCGCGATCTGCCCGTGGCGGCGCGAAGCGACGTAGGCGAGCGCGAGCGTCGCGAGCGCGAGCGGCAAGCCGATGACAGCCGCCCCGAACGGGATACCGGCAAGCGAGAGCACGCGCATCCAGAGAGTCAGCAGGAAGGCTCCGGCCAGATAACCGGCGCCGACGATCCAGGCGATCTCACCGGGCGCATCGAGCGAACGCCTCGTGTCGCGGATCGCTGCAAGCACCGCGATACCGAGAAGACATGGCAGCAGCAGTCCCGCGGCGAACGTGACGATCCCCATGTCAGCGAATCCTGAACAGCGCTGCGCCCGGTTCGACGACGAGCGGCTCGGCAGCGATCGCCGGATTCCCGTCCCAGCGCAACAGGCCTTGCGCCGCATCGAACTGGATGCCCCGGCGCTGGTAGACGACGAGATAGTCGCCGGATCGCAACTGCGACGACCGCGGCAAGGTATTCGTCCACGGATCGAAGTAGACGTTGTACGGATAGAGGTGATACGCGCCGCGGCCACGGAAATAGTGGGCTTCCGCCGCCATGAAGACGCGCGCGGGTGGGGCGGGCAGCTTCGCGCGCACCTTCTCGATGAACTCGAACAGCCGTCCGTCTTCGGCCGCGACGTGCTTCTCGCGCCAGTCCTTGCCGGCGTACGTCCGGGCGGTCACCGCGACCTGCCGGGCGAGGTTCCATTGCCAGCGGAGGTCGAGCAACAGCCACGCGGCGACGAACATGACGACAAGGGCAAGCGGCAACCCCGCGCCGATCCATCGCGGGCGCCAGCGCGCGAGCGCGACGGCGGCAGCGGTTGCGATCAGCACGGCGAGCCCGAGCAGCACCGGCAGCGGCAGCTCCTGCAGGTCCGCACCGCCGACAACGGTGTTGATCGAAGCGCCGCTCCACGGCTCGAACGTCGTCCAGTCGCGTATGCGCCCCGCGAGCTGCGAGGAAAGCGTCATCGGATCGATGGTGACACCCAGGATACGTACTTGCTCGGGCGTCGGCAGCCTGAGCGCGAGGGCGATCCCGTTCAGCGGGCCGATCCAGTTCGTGTCGCGCGACACGACGATCGGGGCTAGCCGGTCCGCCTCCTGCGGGATCGCGAGCGTGAACGTGCGTCCGGGCTTGGCCTCGCTGCGCCAGAGCAGCCGCGCCTCGGTGCCGGGCGGAAGGCCGGTGACGCGCCACGCGACGCCGCGGTAGTCGCCGGCCGGGATCGACACCGTCGCGGTGATGATGATGGTACCCGTGGCGTCGGAGGGGACGACCGCCAGGCTGTCCTCGTCGATCCCGCCCGTGCCGACCGCGATGGCCAGCTTGCGCGCATCGAACGTCTTCGGACTGGCGGCGCCGAACCACGCGCCGGGAATCGTGATGACGAGGTAGCCCGCCAGGAGCACGACTAATGCGGCGGCGAGCAGCGCGAACACGACGAACATCGCGCGGCGATCGGCGGTAGGCGTCGGAGAGGGCGCGCCCGCGACCGGCGCCGGGACCGGCGGCGCGACCGCTGCCACCGGGACAGGCGGGTCCGCCGCTAGTGAGCGTGGCGGCTCGTCAGGATATGCCACAGCGTCAGTGCGAGGATCCGCAGGTCGAACCAGAGCGACCAGTTGTCGATGTAGTACAGGTCGTATTGTATCCGCTGCTCGAGATCGGTGTCGCCGCGAAGATCGTTCACCTGCGCCCAGCCGGTGATGCCGGCCCTCACGAGGTGCTTCTGCATGTAGCCCGGCACGCGCTGCCGGAACTCGCGGACGAATTCCGGCCGTTCGGGGCGCGGCCCGACCAGGGACATCTGGCCGCGAAGCACATTGACGAGCTGCGGCAGCTCGTCCAGGCTGAAGCGACGCAGAAACGCGCCGAAGCGGGTCGCCCGCACTTCGCTGTTGCGCGACCACACGGGGCCTGACTCGGCCTCGGCGCCCAGCGGCATCGACCGGAACTTGAGCATGTGGAACCGGTGGCCGTTCCAGGTCACGCGCTCCTGCCGGTAGAGAACCGGCCCGGGCGATGACAGCTTGACGCCGATCGCGATCGCGATGCACAGCGGCAGCGTCACGATCGCGAAGGCCGTGCCGAGCAGGTAATCCTCGAGCGTCTTCCACGTCGAGTCGATGCCCGTGTGCGGCGAATCGGTGAGATTCAGCACGGGCAGTCCGACAACTTCCGTGACCGAGTGGTGCAGGAGATGGAAGCTCTGGATATCGGGGACGAAGCGCACGACGGCCGTCGTCTGGCGCAGCGCCTCCAGCACTTCGCGGATGCGATCCTCGGCGCGCAGCGGGAGCGCGATCCAGACCTGGTCGGGGGCATCTTCGAGCGCGCAATCGTGGGCGATGCGATCGACGCCGCCCAGGACCGGAAGGCCGTCAACGGCCCCTTCGGCGCACGAGTCGTCGTAGAAGCCCCGGACGCTGAGGCCGCTCCACGGTGCGGCCTTGAGCCGCGCCGCAATCTCGCGCCCGTGCGGACCCGCGCCGGCGATGACGACGTGCCGCAGGTTGCGGCCGCGGCGGCGTAGCGCCCGCAGCACGATGCGCACCGCGCCGCGCGAGGCCGCGTGCGCAAGAAATCCTCCGGTGATCCACACGAGCGCCCATTCGCGCGAGAACTCCGAGCCGGTCTTGGTGAGGAAGAGGAAGACGATCCCGATAGCCCCGATCACGAGGTATGCGATGAACAAGCTGCGCAGTTCCTCGGCGAAGCTCACCCCGCGCTGCGACTGGTGCAAGCGGAGCGTCGAGAACACGGCGAACGCGATGAGCGCGACGCCCAGCAACGCCGTCACGTAACGCGCCTCAAGGTCCCAGCTATCGAATTTCGAGTGGTAGGCGATCACGCCGACTATCACGACGAACAGCGGGTCGGCGAACTGGAGCGCCCATTCGAGGCGGCTCGAATGCTCCTTGAGCAGGTTGCGGCGCATGCGAGGCGATCTAGGCGGCGGCAGCGACGGCGCGGGCGCGCGCGGCGCAGGCTTCGTCCACGGCGCGGGCGATCTCGTCGCGGAAGCGCGCGCCCGAAAATCGCACCGCGTTCTCGCGGCAGGCGGCAGCGCTGATTCGTTCCGTGGCCGTCTCGAACTCCCGGACCGCGCTGGCAACGGCCGGAGGCGTCTGCGCGTCGAAGAACACACCGGTCGGCACGCGATCGTCGAGACCGCGGATCGATTCGCGCACTCCGCCGCGCCCGTAGGCGATCACGGGCGTGCCCGCGGCCTGCGCCTCGACCGGCGCGATGCCGAAGTCCTCGAGGGCGGCGAACAGGAATGCGCGGGCGCCAGCCACGAGGCGAGCGGTCGCCGCATCGTCTTTCGCGCCGACGAATTCGACGTTGGGCACAGCAAGGTCTTCGAGGCGTTGGCGCTCGGGTCCGTCGCCGACAACGATCAGGCGGCGTTCCGGCAGCAGGCGGAAGGCCTCGGTCAGCACGTCGATCCGCTTGTACGGGACGAGGCGCGACACCGTCACGTAGTCGGCTCGGGGCAAATCGCTGCCGCGCGCGCCGGCGGCTCGCACGAACCGCTCGACATCGACGGGAGGATGGACGACCAGGGCCTCGCGGCCATAGCAACGGGAGATCTCGGCCGCGATATGACGCGAATTGGCGAGGAAACGATCGACGCGCCGCGACGCCGCGCGGTCCCAGCGTCGAAAGCGCGCGAGAAGATACTCGATAACGGGTCGGCGCCACGCCGCGGCAGCGCTGGCGCGCTCCGAGTACGTGGCGGCCATCGTCCACGCGAAGCGCGCGGGCGTGTGGCAGTAGCAGACATGCACCTGGCCCGGGCCGGTACGGGCGCCTTTCGCGATCGCGTGCGAGTCCGATACGACGACGTCGTAGGCGGAGAGATCGAAGCGCTCGATCAGCTCCGGCCGCACGACGGCCGCGTAGCGGAACCACCGCCGGGAGCCGGGGATGGCGCCGAGCATGGTGTCGACGACACGAACGTCGCCGAGGCGCGCGCGTTCGGCGGGCCCGAGGAAGTCGACGAGCGTGTAGACGTCGGCACCGGGAAAGACGCGCAGGAGCTCCGCCAGCACGGCCTCGCCGCCGCCCCAGGTGTCGAGCCAGTCGTGGACGAGGGCGACCCGCATCGTCCGAATCCTAGCGCGCGCGGAGCGCGGCAATCGAGGCGGCGACGTCGGCCGGCGCGATCCGTTGCAGGCAGCGGTTCGACGCGCACGCGGCGAACTCCTGGCCGTCATAGCAGGGTGCGCAGGGCAGTGCGACGCCGGGCCAGAGTGCGATCAGTCGTTCCGCGCCGCGCACGACGCTCGAGGGCGCCGTGGGGCCGAACAGCCCGACGACGGGCGCGTCGACCAGTCGCGCGATGTGCAGCGGTCCGGAGTCGTGCGTGACGACCGCGGCGCAGCGGGCGAAGAGCGCCGCGAGCCCCGGAAGGGTCGTCGCACCCACGATGTCGATGACCCCGACGCCTTCGAACGCTGCGCGTACCCACCGGTCGTCGTCGCCGCCCGTGAGCAGCACAGCGTCGCCATTCGCAGTCAGGAGACGCGCAAGCTCGACGTAGCGCTCGAGCGGCCAGCGTCGCAGCGGATTGTCGCGCGCCGGGTTGCTCGCGCCCCCGGGTGCGAGCGCGATGAGCCGCCGCGCGTCGATCGCGGCCAGCCGCTCGGCGACCGCCGCATCGAGTGTCGCCCGCAGCGCAGGCGCCGCGTAGCGCACCGCGGTGCCGTCGTCGACGTCGGTCACGAGCCGCACGTACTCATCGCCGTGATATCGGCCGGGGACCAATCGCGGCCGTGGCCGGCGCTCGCCAAGCCAGCGGCGCTCGCGCGCGCGCACGCGCGCCGCGAGCATGCGGTAGCGCGGGTCCGAATGCGCCGTCAGCACGAGGTCGAAACGGCGTCCGGACAACGCCGACCAGCCGGCGATCACCGCCTGCGCCTTGCGAGCCTGATTGCCCGCGAGCACCGCGACGTCGTCGATGGTGACGAGCTCGTCGATGCCTTCGACGCGCTCGAGCAGCGGCGCGACCGTGGTGCCGCAAAGCCACGTGATGTGTGTCGCGGGATCCTGCGCGCGAAGGGCCGTGATCATCGGCAACGCCATGACGACGTCGCCGATCGCGGCCAGCTTGACGATGAGGACGGTGCGCGGCACGGAAGAGAGGGAGGCCGCTTTCGGCCCGGTCGAAAGAGTGGCCAACTGCCGGCGCGCCTGACGAATTCTACTAGCAGCGCGGGGGCGCCGGCCCGCGGATACCAGGCGGCCATCGCACGGAGCGACGGATCCACCGCTCCGGAGCATCAAGGGGGTGTTGACCCACCCCGGAAGTGTTGT